>NZ_JBIVLK010000001.1:490538-1427044 GCF_044751215.1 Streptomyces sp. NPDC088730 | reverse complement strand
ACCCCGACCGGACGAGGAGACGGCCGAAGTCGCGTTCACCCCGACCGGACGAGGAGACGGCCGAAGTCGCGTTCACCCCGACCGGACGAGGAGACGGCCGAAGTCGCGTTCACCCCGACCGGACGAGGAGACGGACGAAGTCCCGTGTTCACCCCGGCCTGAGCAGCGGGCGGCCCGCCTCCCCCGCGCGGGGGAGGCGGATCACCGTCCGGTATGACGTGCGCTCGCCGCCCGCGCGGGAGCGTGGACGGTATGACACAGACACCGCTCGCACCGGCCCCGGCACCGGCCGCAGCCCCGGTCGCCACCAGGGCGCGCACCGTGCTGCGCGCCCTGGCGATCGTCTCCTGCCTGCCCTACATCGTGCTCAAGGCCGCCTGGGTCTCGGGCAGTCGCCTCGGGATTCCCGACGGCAGCTCGCTGCTCGACCACCGCACCACGATGATCGTCGCCAACAGCGGTTCGGTCCTGATGGACAGCGCGGTCGTCGTCATCGCCCTGCTGCTCACCCAGGCCTGGGGCCGGCGCGTGCCCGCCTGGCTGCTCGTCCTGCCGATGTGGGTGGCGACCGGTCTGCTGCTGCCGATCATGGCCGGCTATCCGCTCCAGCTGCTGGTCCACGCCCTGGGCGGCGAGATCACCGGCAGCTCCGAATCCACCCGGCCCTTCCTCGACCAGTGGGTCTTCGCCGTCGTCTACACCGGCTTCATCATCCAGGGCCTGGCCCTGGGCACCCTCTTCGCGCTGTACGCGAGGGACCGCTGGGGCCACCTCTGGCGGGGCACCCTGCGTGATCTGCCCGTCAGTCCCACGGCTCCCGCCCTGCGCGCCTGCGCCGTCGCCGCGTCGCTGACCGCCCTGATCCCCGGCACCATGCACCTGCTCTGGGCCGCCGGGTCGACCGCCGGGCTCAACCCGGCGCTGATAGCGGAGAGCAACAGCGGCTCCCACGTCCTGGACGCGGTCGATGTCCTCTTCGCCGTCGCCGCCGTCGCCGGGGTGCTGCTCCTCGCCTTCCGCCGGAACTCCGCGCTGCCGCTGCGGGTGCCGCTCGCGCTGGCCTGGGGCGGCTCAGGGGCGGTGGGCTGCTGGGGCGGCTGGATGGGGCTCGCCGCACTGAGCAGCGTCGACGACCTCGCTCATCGGCCCACCCCCGCCGTGGTGCTGACCTACGCTGTGCAGATGCTGGTCGGAACGCTGGTGTTGGCCCTGGGCGCGTACTTTCTGGCCGAGCGCGCGGCCGGCACGCGGCCGCCGTCCGGCCTCCGGGTGTGACGACGCTGCTCGGGCGGCGGGCCCGGCTGCGCTGGCTCCATCTGATCATCGGCGGCGCCCTGTTGATGCCGTACTTCCTGGTGGGCACGGTGATCGTCGGCTCGTTCCGGGCGGGCGCTCATGTGTTCAGCTCGCCGGCCGGCCAGCTGACCGCCTTCGCCTTCGCCCTGCCGATGGCCGCGGTCACCGCGCTCTTCCCGCTCACCCGGCCGCTGTCGGTGTCCGCCGCCCGCGCCCTGTGCGGCCTGCCGCCGGACCGGCCGCTCGCGGACGGCCCGGCCAGGACCCGACAGGCCCGGGTCCGCGCGGCGCTCTGGTACACCCTGCATGTGGCGCTCGGCGGCATCGTCAGCGGCATGACGCTGGCACTGACCCCGTTCGCGGTGGGTGTGACGGTGCTGCCGTTCTTCGCCGCCGCTCGCCAGACCCCGGTGCTCGACGTGCCGGAGGCGCTGGACGGACCGTGGCTCCCGGTCCTGGCGCCGTTCGCCGGTATCGCGATGCTGGCGGCGATGGCCGGCTGCGCGGCGGCGGCCGGGGCGCTGCTGGCGAACCGGGCGCCGGTCCTGCTGGGGCCGACCCCCGACGACCGGCTGGCCGCCGCCGAACGCCGGGCGGCCGGCCTCGCGGTACGCAACCGGCTGGCCCGGGAACTGCACGACTCGGTCGGCCACGCGCTCAGCGCCGTCACCCTCCAGGCGGGCGCGGCCCGCAGGGTGCTGGACAGCGACCCGGAGTTCGTCCGCGAGGCGCTGACGGCGATCGAGGAGACGACCCGGCGCACGGTCGACGAGCTCGACTCGATGCTCGGGCTGCTGCGGCGGAGCGCGGAGGACGACGAGGCGGCCGGGCACGCACAGGAGCCGACCGGCCCCGGGCTCGACGCGCTGGACGGGCTGCTGGCGCGTTGCGGGGTGCCCGTCTCGTACACCGCAGAAGGCGACCGGGGCGCGGTGCCCGGCGCCGTGGCGCGCGAGGCGTACCGGATCGTGCAGGAGGGGCTGAGCAACGCGCTGCGGTACGGCGGGCACGGTGGGCCGGTGCGGTTGCGGATCACGGTGCGCGCGGAGGACGTGGAGATAGTCATGGACAGCCCGCTGCCCGCACGGCCGTCCCCGGTGCGCCCCGGCGGCGGCCGGGGCCTGCGCGGCGTCCGTGAGCGCGCCGTGCTGCTCGGCGGCCGGGCCGGGGCCGGACCGCACGACGGCGGGTGGCGGCTGACCGCCTGCCTCCCGCTGCACCCCGGCGTACGGGAGCGGCCATGAGTAAGCCGGTCCGGATCGTCGTCGCCGACGACGAGCGCATGGTCCGTACCGCCCTGCGGGTCATCCTGGACGCCGAGGCCGGACTGGAGGTCGTCGGCGAGGCCTCGACCGGCGCGGAGGCGGTCTCGGTGGTGCGCGAGCTGCGCCCCGACGTGGTGCTGATGGACGTACGGATGCCGGAGACCGACGGCATCCGGGCCACCGAGCGGATCCTGGCCGTGCTCGATCCGGCGCCCCGCGTCATCGTCGTCACCACCTTCGAGCACGACTCCTACGTGTACGAGGCGCTGCGCGCCGGAGCCGCGGGTTTCCTCCTCAAGCGGGCGGCGGCCGAGGAGCTGGTGCAGGCGGTGCGGCTGGTGGCCCGCAGCGACTCGCTGCTGTTCCCCGCCGCCGTACGGGGCCTGGCGGCCGAGTACGGGAGGCGGCGGCCGCCCGCCGCCTGGGCGGCCCGGCTCACCGAGCGGGAGGGGGACGTCCTGCGGCTGATGGCGGCCGGGCTCAGCAACGCGGAGATCGCCGCCCGGCTGCGGGTGGGCGCGGCGACAGCGAAGACCCATGTGGCGGGCGTCCTGGCGAAGACCGGCGCCCGGGACCGTACCCAGGCGGTCATCGCCGCGTACGAGTCGGGGTTCATCGCACCGGGCCGGGCCGGCGACGCCCGGTGACAGGACGATGAGTAATGGGTGAGAAGCGGCACAACCGGGAACGCCGCACCGCGTCCCGCACGTCCCCTGTACGGGATGAACAAGACCATAAGGCGCGCCTCGGTCTTCTGCCTGCTGCTGGTCCTCGCCCTGCTGGGGCGGGCGACCTGGGTGCAGGCGTACCAGGCACGGGCGCTCGCAGACGACGACCACAACCGGCGGAAGACCATCGCGCAGTACGCGCAGCCGCTCGGGGACATCATCGTGGCCGGCTCGCCGGTCACCGGATCGAAGAGGACGGAGGGCAGCGATCTCGCGTACAAGCGCACCTACAAACAGGGCGACCTCTACGCCGCCGTCACCGGATACAGCTCGCAGGCCTACGGCTCCACCCAGCTCGAAGGGATCTACAGCCATGTGCTGGACGGCACCGACGACCGGCTGAAGAACCCGCTGAACGTGGTGACCGGTGAGAAGACCGATCCGGGCAGCGTGCTGACCACGATCGACCCGGACGTGCAGAAGGCGGCGTACGACGCCCTCGGGGACGACAAGGGCGCGGCCGTCGCGATCGACCCGAAGAGCGGGCAGATCCTGGGGATGGTCTCCTCGCCGTCCTACAACCCGTCCGACATCAGCGGGACGACGGACGGCGACACCTGGAAGAAGCTGCTCGCGGACCCGGACAAGCCGCTGATCAACCGCGCGATGCGGCAACCCCTCGCGCCCGGTTCGACGTTCAAGCTGGTGGTGGCGTCCGCCGCGCTGGAGAACGGGCTGTACAGCTCGGTCGACGAGGCCACGAAGAGCCCGATGCCTTACACGCTGCCGGGCAGCAGCACCCCCCTGAAGAACGAGAGCGCCTCCGCGCCCTGCGAGAACGCGACGCTGCGCGTAGCGCTCCAGTACTCCTGCAACAACGTCTTCGGCAAGGTCGCCGCCGACCTGGGCCAGGACAAGGTGCGGGCGATGGCCGAGAAGTTCGGCTTCAACACGGAGGACCTCGATGTGCCGGTCAGGGCGTACAAGAGCGTCTACCCGGCGAAGATGGACGACGCGCAGACGGCGCTGACGGGCATCGGCCAGTTCGAGGTCACCGCGACCCCGCTCCAGATGGCGATGGTCTCCGCCGCCCTCGCCAACGGCGGTGAGCTGGCCGCACCGCACATGGTGTCCAAGGTGACGGACTCCAAGGGCGGCACGCTGGAGGACTTCGCGGACGGCGACATGAAGCGCGTCGTCTCCGCGTCCACCGCCAAGCAGTTGCGCAGCGCGATGGTGACCGTCGTGGAGCAGGGCACCGGTACCAACGCGAGGATCGGCGGTGCGGAGGTGGGCGGCAAGACGGGCACGGCGGAGAACGGGGTGGGCAACAGCAACACCCCGTACGCCTGGTTCACCTCGTACGCGAAGGACAGGTCGAGCGGCCAGGAGGTCGCGGTGGCCGTGATCGTGGAGGACTCCGGTTCCGCGGCCTCCGAGGTCAGCGGCAACGGCCTCGCGGCCCCGATCGCGCAGAAGATGATGAAGGCCGCGCTCCGGCGTTGACCGCGGGAACGTGACGCCCCGGTACCCCGGTTCGGGTACCGGGGCGTTCGACGTGTCCCGGCCCCTTCAGGTTTTCGCCTCGTTAGGCCTTACTTGGTTACGCACCCGTGTCGAAGCGCTTCCGGGGTGCGCCGGTACGCTCGCGCCCACCGTGACGCGGGCACCGGCATCCGAGCGCGGGAACGGGGGAGCTGTGGGCACATCCATCGACGCCGACGATGCCGCCGCCGAGTTCCACGAGTTCTTCGAGGCCCACTACGCCGAACTCGCCCGGCTCGCGCACCTGCTGACCGGTGAGGCCGATGCCGCCGACGACCTGGCCGCCGATGCGCTGCTGGCGCTCTGGCACCGCTGGGACCGGGTCCGGAACGCCGACCATCCGGTGGCGTACGCACGCGGGGTGGTCGCCAACCTGGCCAGGACCCGGATCCGCAGCGCGGTGCGCGAGCGCCGCCGGATCGCGCTGTTCTGGGCGCCGCGCGGCGGCGGGGACGGATACGCGGTCGAGGACCCGGACGTGTCGGCGGTGGTCGACGTCCAGGGGGCGCTGCGCAGGCTGCCGTTCCGCAAGCGCGCCTGTGTGGTGCTGCGGCACGCCTTCGACCTCTCGGAGCGGGACACCTCGCTGGTGCTCGGGATCTCGGTGGGTACGGTGAAGAGCCAGACTTCGCGCGCCGTCGCGGAACTGCAGCGGCTGCTCGGCCCCGATACGCCCGCCGCGCACGTGCACGTGGCCGTCGCGGCGCAGCGCACCGGAGGAGGCCAGTGATGGACGAGGAGTTGCCCCGGCGGCTGCGGGGCGCCGCCCGGGTCTACCGGCCGGACCGGGAGCGGATGCGGGCCCGGGTCGAGCGCGGCATGGCCGGGGGCCGCCCGTCGGGCGGGGTCGTGCGCCCGCCGAGGGGGGCGACGCCGTGGCTGCGGGTCGCGGGGGCGACGGCGGCGGTCTGCGGGGTGCTGGCGGCCGGGGCCTTCGCCGTCACCTCCGCGGGCGGGGACGGGCCGCCCGGGGAGCGGGCGGCGGCCCCGCCGTCCGCCGCCACCACGCCGCCCGCGCCCGGTGGCGGTGCGCGGCGCGCCGAGGACGGCCCGCTGTGGGCGGACGGCGCCGTCGACCCGCACAGCAACGCGTACTGGGCGCAGAGCAATGTGACGCTGCGGACGGCGGAACCGCTCTCCTCGCTCACCGTCGAGCTGCGGATCGCGCTCACCGGCGGAGTCACCAGCACCGGCTCCTGGCGCTCGCTGCCCGAGCGGGACTTCACCGTGTCCGCGACGGAGGACGGCGGCTACCTCGTCTACCGGTGGACCCTGAAGCCGGGGCGCACGGTGCCGGCCGGTACGCACACGTTCGCCGGTCAGTACGACCACGCGGAGGGCGCCCGGGACGCCTCCGGCGACTACCTGACGGCGCACGCCGTCCGTGCCTCCGGTCAACGTGCCTCGGTGCGCGACGCCTTCGGCCGGGACCACTGAGGCCGGAATGACCGGGGCCGGGGCCGCTCGGGCCGGGACTGCCCGGGCCGGGACGTGAGCCCGGTGCGGCCGCTCACCGGTACGGGCGCCAGTCGCCCAGCCAGGCGGCCGGGGTGTGCCGGCGGGCCTCCGCGGCGGTCAGCCGGGGGCGGTTGGCGGGTACCGTGACGCGCGCCCCGGGGCCCGTGTCGCGGTACTCGGCGAAGCGCTGCTCCTGCCAGGGGAAGCCCGCGGACATGGTCCCGTACGGCTCGTCGGCGTCGATCCCGGCGCCGAGCCGGCACTCGCGCACGGTCAGCATCGGGTGCGCGGTGGGGTCGGAGGAGGGCACCCAGGGGCGGGCCAGCTTGAAGTACCCGTCCGGCGCGGTGCCGGTGACACGGGAGCGCAGCACCAGGAAACCGTGCGGGTTGGCTCGGGCGGTGCTGGGCGCGAAGACGAAGCCGTAGGGCGGGGCCGTCAGGTCTGTGCGGGTCAGGGTGCGGAAGTGACAGCGGTCCAGGACGGCGGTGGCGCGGCCGAAGACGAAGTCGACGTCCCCTTCGACGTAGCAGTCGCGGTAGTACTGGCGGGCGAACTCGGTGAGGGCGGCGGAGTCGGCGTACAGGGTGTCCTGGTGTCCCAGGAAGCGGCAGCCGTGGAACGCCGAACGGTCGCCCGTCACCTTGATGGCGACGGCCTGGGTGCCGGTGTAGTCGGGGTGCTCTGCGCGCAGCCAGTCGTTGGCGAAGGTCAGGGCGTACGCGGTGAGTCCTGCGGGGCGGGCGGTGACGGTGGCGGATCCGCTGGTGCCGTGGGTGCCAGAACCGTCGGGCAGGGGCGTCCCGTTGGCGTTGCCGTACACGATGACGGTGTCGTGCGGGTCGTCGCTCGCCCCGATGAGGGTGAGGGCGGTCCGGTCGGCCGGGATGTCGACCGTCTCGCGGTAGGTGCCCGGCGCGATCACCAGGGTGCGGCCGGGGCCGGTCGCGGCGTCCACGGCGGACTGCACGCCGGTGTGGTCGCCCCGGCCGTGGGCGTCGACGTACAGCGTCCCGGCGTCGAGGCGGCGGGACGGTGAGCCGTAGCGTCCGAAGGGGCGGGGTGCTCCGGGCCGGCCGTGGGCGTGCGCGGCGGAGGCCGATGGGAGGACGAGGGCGGCGCTGCCGCCCGCGAGCAGGGTCAGGGCGCTGCGTCTGCTGGGCATGGGCGGTCTTCCTTACGTGGAGGGCGCGCGGCCGTTCCCGCCGGTGCCGGACGCGGCACCGGCGGGGACGGCCTTCGGCACGGAGCGGTCGGCTGGTCAGGCGCCGGGGACCCGGCCGGCGCCCGCGCCGAGGCCGACGAGCAGCGGGACGAGCAGGGGGTGGTCGACCCGGTCGCGTAGGGCCGGGGTCCAGCCGGCGCCCGAGGTGAGCTGCTCCTCGGGGACGCCCGCGTTGTGGACGGCGATCAGGTCGGTGCGGCGGCCGTTGACGTAGTTGTCGGCGGCCGTGAGCGAGGACTCGGACCACTTCTTGAGGATCTTCGCCCTGTCGAACCCGCCGGCCAGGGTGAACGCGTTGTGCTCGGCGACGAGATGCGACTCCGCGCCGACCCCGTACGAGTAGCCGTAGACGCTGCCCCTGGTGGCGGCGAAGTGGTTGTTGTAGGAGTCGACCTGTCCGAAGCGGACCCGGGGCGCGCGCTCGTTCAGGTCCTTGAAGAGGTTGTGGTGGAGCGTGACCCGGAGCTTGCCGCGATCGGTGGCCCCGGCACCGTCGCTGTTGCCGATGAGCATCGTCTTGTCGTGGTCCTTGAGGACGTTCCAGGAGGCGGTGACCAGGTCGGCGCCCTTGACTATGTCGAAGAGCCCGTCGTGCTGCTGGTACAGCTCGTCGAAGTAGCGGGGCTGGTCCGCGTCGGGGTGGTCCCCGTCGCTGAAGGTGTTGTGGTCGACCCAGACGTGGTCGGAGCCGTAGACGACGAGGTTGTCGTACTCGGAGTTCCAGTGCCCGGTCTCGCCGTCGGTGGGGTCCCACTGGGGGAAGCAGTCGTAGGTGTCCTCGAAGCTGATGTTGCGGACGATGACGTTGGAAGCGTTCTGGATCTGGAGGCTGGCGCCGACGACCGTGGCGTCCTTGCCGACGCCGATCAGCGTGGTGTTGGAGGGGACGTAGACGTTCACGGCCGCCTTCTGGAGCTTGGCGGAGGCGAGCCGGGCGTCCTCCAGCGGGCCGTACGGGACCTC
This sequence comes from Streptomyces sp. NPDC088730, assembly GCF_044751215.1. NCBI lineage: Bacteria > Bacillati > Actinomycetota > Actinomycetes > Kitasatosporales > Streptomycetaceae > Streptomyces > Streptomyces sp. NPDC088730. The sequence continues at coordinate 1,418,624 of NZ_JBIVLK010000001.1, read as the reverse complement.
CTCCCGGCCCCAGGTCGCCGGGTCGTAGGCGGCGAGGTACTTGTCCAGGGTGTAGCCGTCGCTCTCGTACTCCTCGCAGCCGATCGGGTTTCCCTCGGCGTCGGAGTTCCCGTGGACGGTGCCGTCGATCCTGACGATCTTCGGGGCGTCGCCCGCGTCCGCGAAGGCGGCGACGAGTTCGGCCCGGTCGCTCACGGTGTAGACGTGGTCGGGGGTGGCGGCCGCGCCTCCGGTGGTGGAGCCCTCCGCGGCGGCCCAGCCGTCGCCTGCGGGAAGCACCGAGCGCTCGGCGCCGTTGGCACCGTGGTGCGCGGAGGCCTGGGCGGGCACGCTCAGGGCCAGGGCCAACGAGGCGCAGCCCATCGCGACGGCGATGGCGCGGGTGCGGGATCTGCGTGCGGGCATGACGAATCCTCAGCTCTCGTTCGGGTGTGCGGGAAGGGGGGCGGCCGGCGGCGGGACGGGCCCCGCCGCCGACCGCAGGTGCGCCGGCCCGGCGAACGGCGGGATCAGCCGTTGCCGATCTCCTTCCACTCCGCCTGGGCCTTGTTCAGCTCTTCGGCGATCTTGTCCAGGAAGGCCTTGACCGTGACCTTGCCGAGCAGCAGCTTCTGGAACTCCGGCTCGTTGTCGGCCTTGCTGATGTTGTTCCAGTCGGGCAGGTAGTACGGCAGCTGCACGATCTTGGTGGAGCCGTCGGTGAGGGCCTTCGCGGCCAGTTCGGTCGGCTCCGTGGCGCTGATCCAGGGGTCCTTGGCGGCCTCGGTGTTGGCCGGGATGGCGCCGGCGGACTCGTTCCACTTGCTGTTGGACGCGTGCGAGGCGGCGAACTCGATGAACTTCCAGGCGGCCGTCTTGTTCTTGCTCGACCGGAAGAGGCCGAGTCCGTCGACCGGGTTGGAGACCTGGACCCGGGTGCCGCCGTCGCCGATGGGGTTCGGTATGCCGGCGAACTTCTCCTTGCCCAGGGCCTTCAGGTGGTCCTGGTAGGAGCCGAGGTTGTGGCTGAGCATCCCGATGGTGCCGGTGTCCCACTGGGCGACCATCTTGGTGAAGTCGTTGTTGACGTCGGCGGCGGGCGTCGACTTCTTGTAGAGCGCGGCGTACTTCTCCAGCGCGGCGACGTTCTTCGGGTCGTTGAGGGTGGTCTTGTCGCCCTTCCAGAACTCCGTGATGCCGGACTGGCCGTAGGCGGCGTCCATGGCCTGGGCGATGGAGCCGGCGCCGCCGCGGATGGTGTAGCCGAACTTGTTCTTCTTGCCGTCGGTCAGCCGGTCCGCCGCCTTGTAGAAGTCGGCCCAGGTGGCGGGGGCCTTCAGGCCCGCGGACTTGAACAGGTCGGTGCGGTACCAGAGCGCGCCGTTGTTCGCGGAGGTCGGCACCGCGAACATGTCGTCGCCCCGGCCGCCCGCGTCCTTGACGCTCTCGACCATGCCCTCGACGAGCTTGCCCTGGAGGGCGGAGTCCTTGATCCGCGCCGTGAGCGGGTCGAGGGCCTCCTGCGAAACCATGTTGGCCAGGTAGGCGGTGCCGACGCCGCCCACGTCCGGCAGTCCGCCGCCCGCGATGGCCGTGTCGTACTTGGACTGCACGTCGGCGATCGGGATCGGCACGTACTTGACCTTGATGTCCGGGTTCGCCTTCTCGAAATCCTTGATGATCTCGGTCCAGACGGCGGTGCGCGGACCGCCGTTGTTGTCCCAGAAGGTGATCTCGCCCTTGCCGTTGCCCTCGGTTCCGCTGTCGCTGCCGTCGTCACCGCAGGCGGTGGCGGTCAGCGCGAGTACTGCCGCGACGGACACGGCTGCCGCGGCACGCCCCCGCTGCGTCTTCGAGATCTTCATGGTCGGCTCTTCTCTGTGGGTGGTCCGGGTGAAGGTTGCTGCGTGGGGGGCTTCGTACGGTCAGGTGGTTCGTACGGTCAGGCGGTGGTGCGGAATCCGGTGAAGCAGGCCGTCCCGGCCGGCCCCGTACCGGTGGGTGCGGTGGCGAACAGTCCCAGCAGCGCGCCGACCCAGCGCCACGGCGTCGCGGCGAAGACCTGGCCCGAAGGCCGGAATCCCGCCCCGTCCCCGGTGTCGGCGTGGAAGCGGAAGCGGGCACCGGGGCCGGCCTCGATCCGCAGCCGGGCCCGCCCTTCCGGGGCCGGCCTGCTGTGCTCCGCGTCCCGTTCGTGTGCGGCGACGGACTCCGCGTACCGGTGCACGAGCCGCACACCCCCGCCCCCGGAGCGCTCCAGGCCGATCCAGCTGAACGCGTCCCCCAGCACGGCGAGCCCCGCCTTGGCGCCCGGTTCCTCGCTGTCCAGGGAGACCTCCACCTCGGCGGTGAACGTGTCGGCGGGCAGCCGCTGGACCAGCACGTTGGGCAGGACCCGCAGGTCGTGCGCGTGCGCGGTCCGTACGCAGCTGAGCCGCAGCCCGTCCCCGCCGTGCTCGACGGTCCAGCCGGGGCGCGGGTTGGCGGTCCACTGCCACTGCCTGCCGTACCGGCCGCCGGGGAAGCCGTCGCTGCTCGCCGGGGCCTCCGCGGGCTGCGGGGGCGCGGCCGGCTTCGGGTGCGCGGACACCGGTTCGCCCGCGTCACCGATGACCGGCCAGCCGCCGTCCTCCGCGGCCCAGCGCATCGGCTGGAGGTGGACGACCCTGCCGTACGCGCCGCGCTGCTGGAAGTGCAGGAACCAGTCCTCGCCCGCCGCCGTGCGCACCCAGCCGCCCTGGTGCGGTCCGTTGACCCCGGTCCGGCCCTGGGCGAGGACGACTCGTTCCTCGTACGGTCCGAAGAAGTCGCGGGAGCGGAAGGCGCCCTGCCAGCCCGTCTCGACCCCGCCGGCCGGGGCGAGGATCCAGAACTCGCCGTCGTGCCGGTAGAGCTTGGGGCCCTCCAGGGTGAACCAGCCGGGGATCGTGTCGGCGTCGATCAGGGTCTTGCCCTCGTCGAGCAGCTCCCGGCCGTCCGGGCTCATCCGGTGGCCGGTGATCCGGTTCTTGACGCCGGAACGGGACTTGGCCCAGGCGTGCACGAGATACGCCTCGCCGGTCTCCTCGTCCCACAGCGGGCAGGCGTCGATCAGCCCCTTGCCCGCCTTCAGCAGATGGGGCGCGGTCCACGGCCCCCGGATGTTCTCGGCGCTGACCTGCTGGATGCCGTGGTCGGGGTCGCCCCAGAAGATCCAGAACCGCCCGGCGTGGTGCCGCAGCGACGGCGCCCACACGCCACCGTCGTGGCGCGGCACGGTGAAGTCGGCCGCGGGTTCGAGGCGGTCCAGGGCGTGGCCGACGATCGACCAGTTGACCAGGTCGCGCGAGTGCAGCAGCGGCAGTCCGGGGACCCGGCCGAAGCTGGAGGCGGTGAGGTAGAAGTCCTCGCCCACCCGCACCACGTCGGGGTCGGACCAGTCGGCGTTGAGCACCGGGTTGCGGTAGGTGCCGTCGCCGAGGTCGGCGGTCCAGGGCCGGCTGTCCCGGGCGGCGCTCACGCGGTCACCGCCCGGCGGACGTGGGCGGCGGCGGTGGCCCGGTCGAGCCGGCCGTCCGCGATGACGGTGACGACGCGGCGCACCACGGTGGCGCCGGCCGGTACGGACAGCCGGTGGGCGGCGGCGAGGGACGAGCCGACGCCCGGGTACTCGGTGCTCCGTACGAACCACGGGTCGCGGCGGGTCTCCTCCGTCGCCCCCGCGAACACCAGGGTCCAGCCGTCGCCGCTCATCGCGACCCAGTCGGCGACGCGTCCGTGCACCGCGTCCTCGCCGTCCCCGTGGTTGCTGAACACGGCGGGCGCCGAGGGCTCCTTGGGGGCGCGCCAGAAGAAGCCGCCGTATCCGGCGCCCGGCCTGCCGTTGGTGGCGGGGCTGCCGATCGACAGTCCGCGGGAGCCCCGGTTGGTGAGCGAGAAGGAGAAGTCCAGCGCCCAGGCGGTGTCGGAGAGTTCGGCGGTGGCGACCGTGCGGTGCTCCCGCAGCAGCTCGGTGTCGTCGGCCTCCCAGCTGAGCTCCTCGACGAAACCGTCCGGGTCACGGAGCTTCCAGCCCAGGTGGCGCTGGACCCCGTGGTTGTCGAGCACGGTGGGGCCCTGGTCGCGGACGAAGGTGCGGCCGCCCCAGAAGTTGTGCCCCGCGACATCGGGCACGGCGACGGAGGTGCCCAGGTGGTGCAGGTGGTCGGCCGGGTGCTCCTCGGTGACCGGGGTGCCGCCGAGGGTGGTGACCGGGTGCAGGTAGGGACGGTCCCCGGGGGCGGGGAGGTAGGTGTAGCGGCCGACGGGGCGGCCGGCGCAGCTCAGGAGTGCGGTCGTCGTCACGGTGAACTCACCTCTGTGGGGGACGCCCAGGGGACGCCGAGTTCGGAGAAGAGCCTGAGGTCGTCCGCGGCCGCCGCGACGGCCGCGTCGATGCCGCGCACCACCCGGCGGGTGCCGTCGCCGCTGAGGGCGGGGGCGGTGTGCCAGGCACCGGACGGCAGGGCGGAGGGTTCGGGGGCGTTCCGTACGGCTTCGACGACCCGCATGAAGGCGCCGGTGCGGTGCGGCGGGGCCAGGAGCGCGGTGCCGTGCGTCAGGTGACCGACGAGGTTCTCCAGGAGGTCGGTCCGGCCGTGGACGGTCTCCAGCGGGCCGTGCCCGGCTCGCTGGACGAGAACCCGGTCCTGCTTGTACCAGAAGGTGATCCGGCCCCGGTCGCCGTGGACGATCACATAGGGTTCCCCGGCCTGCTCCGCGCAGAGGGTGACGGCGGCGGTGACCGGCAGCCCGGACGTCGTGGTGAGGCGGACGCAGGAGGTGTCGTCGGCCTCGATGTCGTGGGCGCGGAAGAGTTCGGTCTCGATCGACGCGATGTCGTGGGCCGCGCCGCTGCCGGCGAGTTCGAGGGCGGTGGCGACGGCGTGGGCGAGCGGGTTGGTCAGTACCCCGTCCACCACGTCGGTGTCACCGATCCGCCGCCGGCCCGCCCAGGGCGCCCGCCGGTAGTAGGCGTCGTCCCTGACCCAGGCGCCCGCGGCCCCGTAGCCCCGCACCGTGCCGATGGCGCCGGTCCGGACGAGCGCCTGGACGGCGGGCACCGCGTGCGAGCCGAAGGACTGGAAGCCCACCTGGCAGGCGATGCCGGCGTCCCGTACCCCGGTCAGGATCCGCTCGAAGTCGGCGAGGGTCGCGGCGGGCGGCTTCTCCAGCAGCAGGTGGACCCCGCGTGCGGCGGCGGTGAGGGCCAGTTCGGCGTGCGTCTGGATGGGGGTGCAGATGACGGCGGCGCGGGCCCCGGTGGAGTCCAGGAGCGCGCCGAAGTCGGCCGACTGCTCGGGGAGTTCGGCGGCGAAGGCGGCCAGTTCGGTCGCGTCGAGCGGATTCAGCTCGCAGACCCCGGCGAGCCGGACGAGACCCTGGTCCTGGAGGCGGCGGATATTGGCGAGGTGCCAGCGCCCGTGGCCCCGGGCGCCCGCGAGGACGACCGGCAGCGGAGTGGTGTGTGTGGTGTCCGTCGGGCTCATGCGCGTCAGCCCTTCACGGCGCCGGCGCTGAAGCCGGTGATCAGCCACTTCTGGATGAAGGCGAAGACGATCACCACGGGGACCGCGGCGATCACCCCGCCCGCGGCGAGCGCGCCCAGGTCGACGCTGTCCGCGCCGATGAGGGTGTTCAGGCCGACCGGGATCGTCTGCTTGTCCTGCTCGCTGAGGAACATCAGGGCGAACAGGAAGTGGTTCCAGCTGTGCACGAAGGCGAACGAGCCGACCGCGATCAGCCCCGGCCGCAGCAGCGGCAGCACCACCGCGCAGAAGGCGCGGAGGCGCGAGCAGCCGTCCACCCAGGCCGCCTCTTCCAGCGAGACGGGCACGTTCTTGATGAACCCGCTGATCAGGATGATGGAGAGCGGCAGTTGGAAGACCGTCTCCGCGATGACCACGCTGCCCAGGGAGTTGATCATCTGGAGGTTCTTGAAGATCTCGAAGAGCGGTACGAGCATCAGCGCGCCCGGGATGAACTGCGAGCAGAGCAGCGCCAGCATGAAGGCGCTCTTGATTTTGAAGTCGAACCGGGCGAGCGCGTAGCCGCCGGCCAGGGCGACGAGCGTGGTGGCGACCAGGGTGCAGACCCCGACGATCATGCTGTTCTGGAAGAAGAGGGCGAAGCTGCGCTCGTTCCAGACCTTGTCGAAGTGCTCCCCGGTCATCGGCCACGGCACCAGCGAGGTGGACCCTGCGGGGCGCACGGCGAACAGCAGCATCCAGTAGAACGGGACGAGGGTGAAGACCAGGTAGATGCCGAGCGGTACGTAGATCTGCCAGCGCGGTACCTGGTCGAAGGCGCGCTCGCGTCCGGGCCGGCGGCGCCGGTGCGCGGCGGGCGGCCGGCTGCTCGGCGCGGGCGGGTGTGCGGAGTGGGTGCCGTTCTTCTCGGCCAGTGCGGCAGTCACTTGTGGTCGCCTCCGAACTTGCTCAGGCGCAGATAGACGATCGAGCAGAAGAGGAGGATCACGAACGCGACGGTGGTGAGCGCGGAGGCGTAGCCGAAGTCATGGCCCTCGATGCCGGTGTTGGCGACGTAGAGCGGCAGCGTGGTGGTCTCGCCCGCGGGTCCGCCTCCGGTGAGGGTGTAGAGCAGGTCGACGTTGTTGAACTCCCAGACGCCGCGCAGCAGGGTGGCGAGGATGATCGCGTCCCGCAGGTGCGGCAGGGTGATGTGGAAGAACTGGCGCAGCCGCCCCGCGCCGTCGACGGACGCCGCCTCGTACAGCTCTTTGGAGACGGACTGGAGGTCGGCGAGGATGAGGATGGCGAAGAAGGGGACCCCGCGCCAGAGTTCGGCGACGGTCGCGGCCCAGAAGACGGTGCCGGTGTCGGAGAGCACGGAGGTGCCGTAGTCCCCGATGCCGGCGTCCGCGAGGTAGCGGCTGAAGCCGGTCGAGGAGTTGTAGAGCAGGATCCAGATGGTGCTGGTCAGCACGCCGGAGACGGCCCAGGGCGAGAAGACCATGGCGCGGGAGATGCCCCGGCCGATGAAGCTCTGGTTCACGATCAGGGCGAGGGCGAGCCCGAGGGTGAGCTGGAGCGCGACCTGGGTGACCACCCATTGGGCGCTGAAGCCCAGCGTGGTCCAGAACTGGTCGTCTTCGGTGAAGATCCGGGTGAAGTTGTCGAGGCCCGCGAAGCCGTTCCGCCACGGCTTGGTGACGTTGTAGTTCTGGAGGCTGTAGTAGAAGACGCTGATCACCGGGTAGGCGATGAAGCCGAGCATCAGCAGCCCCGCCGGGGCGATCAGCAGATACGGCAGTCGGCGGGGGCTCGCGGAGCGGCGCCTGGGCACCTTGGGCGGTGTGGCCACAGCGGCGGCTTGGGCCATGACACGTCTCCGTTCTCTGGAGGTACTGGGGGTGCTGGAGTGGTGCGTGCGGTGCGGTGATGCGTGTACTGCGCAAGCGCTTGCCGCATGGTGTTCGACCTGCCGAACAAGGCGGTGCGCGGAATTCCGGTGGGGCCGTTCAGCCGGCGTACGGGTCGGGCACTTCTCCCGGCCGGGCCAGGAAGGCGAAGTCGCAGCCGGTGTCGGCCTGGGTGATCTGGTCCTGGTAGAGCGCCGCGTAGCCGCGCTCGTACCGGTTGGCCGGCGGCGTCCACTGGGCCCTGCGACGGGACAGCTCCTCCTCGCTCACGTCGAGATGGAGCAGCCGCGCCTCGACGTCCAGGGTGATCGGGTCGCCGGTGCGGACGAGAGCGAGGGGACCGCCGACATAGGACTCGGGCGCGATGTGCAGCACGCAGGCCCCGTAACTGGTGCCGCTCATCCGGGCGTCGGAGAGCCGCACCATGTCCCGTACGCCCTGCTTCAGCAGGTAGTCGGGGATCGGCAGCATGCCGTACTCGGGCATCCCGGGGCCGCCCTTGGGTCCGGCGTTGCGGAGCACCAGCACATGGTCCGGAGTGAGGGCCAGGGCCGGGTCGTTGATGGTGCGCTGCATCTCCTTGTAGTCGTCGAAGACGACGGCGGGACCGGTGTGGCGCAGCAGACGGGGCTCGGCGGCGATGTGCTTGATGACCGCGCCGTCCGGGCAGAGGTTGCCGCGCAGCACCGCCACGCCGCCCTCGTCCGCGAGCGGGTTGTCACGCTCCCGGATGACATCGCTGTTGTGCACGAGCGCGCCGTCGAGCTGGGCGCGCAGGGTGTCGTGCGTGACCGTGGGCCGGTCCAGGTGGAGTACGTCGGTGAGCCGGGCCAGGAAGCCGGGCAGCCCGCCCGCGAAGTGGAAGTCCTCCATGAGGTACTTCCCGCCGGGCCGCAGATTGGCCAGCACCGGGACGGTACGGGCGACGCGGTCGAAGTCGTCCAGGGTGAGCTTGACGCCGGAGCGGCCCGCCATCGCGATGAGATGGATGACGGCGTTGGTGGAGCCGCCGAGCGCGAGGACGGTGGCGACGGCGTCCCGGTACGCGTCCGCCGTCAGGATGTCGGACAACGTGCGCTGCCGCCACACCAGTTCGACGATCGCGAGCCCCGAGCGCGCGGCCATCCGGTCGTGGCCGGAGTCGACGGCCGGGATGGAGGAGGCGCCCGGGACGGTGACGCCGAGCGCCTCCGCGGCGGCGGTCAGGGTGGAGGCGGTGCCCATGGTCATGCAGTGCCCCGGCGAGCGGGCGAGCCCGTTCTCCAGTTCGGCCATCTCGCAGTCGCCGATGAGTCCGGCCCGCTTGTCGTCCCAGTACTTCCACATGTCGGTGCCGGAGCCGAGGACCTCGTCGCGCCAGTGCCCCGGCAGCATCGGCCCGGCCGGCACGAACACGGCCGGCAGGTCCACCGACGCGGCGCCCATCAGCAGCGCGGGCGTCGACTTGTCGCAGCCGCCCAGCAGCACCGCACCGTCGACGGGGTAGGAGCGCAGCAGCTCCTCCGTCTCCATCGCCAGCATGTTGCGGTAGAGCATCGGGGTCGGCTTCTGGAACGTCTCCGAGAGGGTGGAGACCGGGAATTCGAGCGGGAAGCCGCCCGCCTGCCAGACGCCCCGCTTGACGGCCTGGGCGCGTTCGCCCAGATGGACGTGGCAGGGGTTGATGTCGGACCAGGTGTTGAGGATCGCCACGACCGGCTTGCCGAGGTGCTCCTCCGGAAGGTAGCCGAGCTGGCGGGTGCGGGCGCGGTGGCTGAAGGAGCGCAGCCCGTCGGTGCCGTACCACTGGTGGCTGCGCAGCTCCTCCGGGGCGATGCGGCCGGTCATATCGACCACCCCGCGACCTGGTCCGCGACCTCGGCGCGCCGCTCCTCCGGCAGCACCCGGCTGGGCGGGCGGACGTCGCGGCCGCAGAGCCCGAGCGAGGCCAGGGCCTCCTTGACGACGGTCACGTTGTTGGCGGACTGCCCCTCGGCGCGCAGCTCCTCGAAGCGGCGGATCCGCTCCCAGACCTTCATGGCGGCCGGGTGGTCGCCGGCCCGCAGCGCCTCCAGCATGGCCAGCGAGACACCCGGGGCGACGTTGACGAGCCCCGAGGTGAACCCGGTGGCGCCCGCGGAGAAGTAGGAGGGGGCGTACAGCTCGGCGAGACCGGCGATCCAGACGAACCGTTCCAGGCCCGCGTCCCGGGCGAAGGCGGCGAAGCGGGCGGCGTCCGGGACGGCGTACTTGACGCCGATGACGTTGGGGCAGTGGTCCGCGAGCGTGGCGAGGCGTTCCCCGTCCAGCTGCGGATTGCGGATGTAGGGCACCACGCCGAGTCCGGGAACGGCCTCCGCGATGGCCCGGTGGTAGTCGATCCAGCCGTCCTGCGAGACGTACGGGTGGACGGGCTGGTGCACCATCACCATCTCGGCGCCGGCGTCCCTGGCGTGCTCGGCCGCGGCGACGGCCGTCGGCACGTCGTGGCCGACGCCGGCCAGGACCGTGGCGCGGCCGCCCGCCTCCTCGATGGTCAGCTCGGTGACGGAGCGCCGCTCGTCGGGGGTGAGGGCGTAGAACTCGCCGGTGTTGCCGTTCGGGGTGAGGACGCGCACGCCGCCGTCGAGCAGCCTTCGCAGCAGGGCGCGGTGCGCCGCCGTGTCGATGGTGCCGTCCGCGGCGAACGGGGTCACCGGGATCGCCACGACGTCCGCGAGAGCCGTCTTCAGCGGTGTGAGGTCCATGCGGACTGGCCTTTCTTCGGTGTGCTGGTTCACGCCGCGCCGCCCCCGTCTTCGTCGTCGGGGAACGCGCGGCGGACGAACGACGCGATGTGGTCGTGCAGGGCGCCGGCCGCCGCGTCCGCGTCGTCGGCCAGCGCGAGCCGCAGGATCTCCCGGTGCTCGGCCGCCTCCCGCTCCCAGGACGGGATGGTCGCCCAGGCCACGGTCGACACGAGGGCCGCCTGATCGCGGACCTCGTCGAGCATCCGCGACAGCAGCGGGTTGCCGCAGGGCAGGTAGAGCGCCCGGTGGAAGTCCCGGTTGGCGAGCGACCTGTCCGCCTTGTCGCCGGCCGAGTCGGCTCGCTCCAGGGCCTCCTGGGCCGCGTCGAGCGAGGCCTTGCGGGTGATGGAGCGGCGCAGCGCCTCCGGTTCGAGCAGCAGCCGCACGTCGTACACCTCCCTGGCCATGGTCGCGTCGACCAGGCGCACGGTCACACCCTTGTACTGGCTCATGACGACCAGTCCGGTACCGGCCAGGGTCTTGAGCGCCTCGCGGACGGGGGTCTTGGAGACCCCGAACTGCGCGGCCAGCTCGGTCTCCACGAGCGCCTGCCCTGGTCTCAGCTGCGCCGTGAGGATCGCGTGCTTGATCGCCTCCAGCACGTACTGGGTGCGGGACGGAATCGGGGTGGGCGCAAAGGTCATGGGTGAAGAGCTCTCACATCTCGCGTATCGCGTCTCATATATGACGTACGAAGTACGACGCGATGAAGCTAGAGGCGCCGGGAATGTTTCGTCAACGCTTCCGGCAGAAGAACTTCGCCGGACTACGGCGCGCGCCCTACACCGGTCCCGGCGGCGGGCCGCCCCGCCGGGCGGTCTACAGCATCCTCCCGATGCCCCGGACCGGCCTCAGCCGCCAGCCTGACCGCACAACACACGCGCAGGTCAGGGAGGTTCGGTGGGCACGATGACGGGTTCCGCGGCGGGACGGGTACTGGGCGACCGGACGGCGGGGCTGTTCCTGGCGGCGGTCGTCGTCTCCGGATTCGGCAGCTCCGCGATGTCGCTCGCGGCCGGGGTGTGGGTCAAGTCGCTGACGGGCTCGGACAGTCTGGCCGCGCTCGCCCTGTTCACCGTCTGGCTGCCGGTGCTGTTCGGCCCGGTCCTGGGCGCGGTGGCCGACCGGCTTCCCAGAAAGCCGCTGCTGGTCTGGTCGAACCTCGTCATGGCCCTGTTGCTGACCACGCTGGCCGCGGTGGACTCGGCGGGGCGGCTCTGGATCCTGTTCATGGCGCTCATGGCCTACGGGGCGAGCTCCGTGCTGATGGACTCGGCGGAGTCGGCACTGGTCGCGGGGGCCGTGGGCGCCCGGCTGCTGGGCGACTTCAACGGGCTGCGGATGATGGCGAACGAGGGCATGAAGCTGGTGGCCCCGCTCACCGGAGCGGCGCTCTTCACCCGGTTCGGCGGCGTCTCCGTGGCCCTGCTGGACGCGGCCTCCTTCGCGCTGGCCGCCGGACTCTACGGACTGCTGCCGGTGCGCGGAGCGGCCCCGGTGGCGGTCGGGGACGGCGCGGGCGGCTGGACCGCGGGGGTGCGGCAGGTGTGGGGTTCGCCGGTGCTGCGGCCGCTGGTGTTCGCCGGATCGGTCACGATGCTGTGCGCCGGGCTCAACGGGGCGACGCTGTACGCCGCCGTGGACCGGCTCGGCCACTCCCCCGCGTACGCGGGTGTGCTCTCCGCGGTGCAGGGCGTCGGTTCCGTCGCGGTCGGGCTGCTGGCCGGGCCGCTGCTGCGGCGGCTGCCGGAACGGGTGTTCACCGCTGCGGGCATCGCCCTGTTCGGGGTGGCGGTGGGGCTGCGCGCGGTGCCGTACGACGCGGTGGCGCTGCCGGCGTGCGGGCTCATCGGGGCCGGGCTGCCCTGTGTGCTGATCGCCGCGATGACGGCGGTGCAGCGGGAGACGCCGGACGCGCTGCTGGGCCGCACGGCGGCGACCGCCGGCACGCTGATGTTCGCGCCCAACGCGGTGGCGCTGGCGCTGGGCGCGGGGCTCGTCGCGGTGGTGGACGTGCGGGTGCTGCTGCCGCTGGTGGGCGCGGTGGCGCTGGCGGCCGCGGTGGTCCTGGTCACGGGCCGACGGGGGCGGCCGGCCGGGGCCCCCGCCGGCCCGCTCCCGTCATCGGCCGAGGCGTGAGAGCGCTCCGGCGACGGCTTCCAGGTCCGGGTCGGAGGCCAGCCCCGCGTGGTACAGCCGCAGTTGGTTCGCCCCGAGCGAGAGCGCGTGCCGCGTGTCGCGCTCCAGGGTGTCCGGGCTGCCGCCCATCCCCCGCACCACGGTGAGGTTGGCCGCGAGGACACCCGCCCGTCCGCCGAACGGGCCCAGCACCGCCTCGCGCGCCGCGTCGTCCCCGGTGCACGGCAGCACCACACCGTCCGCCACCGACAGGATGTGCTCCGGGTCCACACCCACGTTCGCACCCGAGCGGTACGGCGCGGGGTCCGCGTGCAGCAGGACCTGGAAGCCGGGTGGCGCCGCCGCCCGTACCGCGCCGACCACCGACTCCTGGAGGCCGCGGGCCACCTCGGTGCGCCACCGGAGGCCGGCCGCCGCGAGGTCCGCGCCGAGGAGCTTCTCGACGCCGGACCAGCCGGATTCCGGGGAGCCCGCACCGGACCAGGCCGGCTCAAGCGCCCGGCGTACCGCCCGGCCCAGTTCGTCGGCGTCCAGCCCCTGGCCCGCGTACCCGGTCCGGCAGTCGGGGCAGAAGCAGAGCGACATCAGGTACTGCGCCGCGTCGCCGAGGCCGACGCCCGCGATCTTGTCGTGGGCGTGCAGATGCGCGAAGCCGTACCAGCCGCAGGACTCCAGCTCGGTGCCGTGCGTACCGCCGCGCACCGCGGCCTCCGCCGCCAGCTCCACCAGGTAGTCGCGGACGGCCTGCTGCGCGATGCACGGGGCCCACGGGTAGCGGTCGCCGTAGGCGTTGACCACGCAGGTGTCCGGGTGCTCCGCGCCCAGCCGGGAGTTGTGCGCCAGCACCACCCAGCTGTGCACCTGGAGCCCCGCGCCGGCCAGCGCCTCCGCGGCCTCGGCGTAGGGATCGTCGGAGGCCGTCCAGGACTGGGTGCGGGGCCGCAGCCGACGCCCCTGCCACCGTCCGGGCTCCGGCGGGTAGAGCACCGCCGCGTGCTCGGCCGTGACGATGCGGTGGCCGGGGTGGCGCGGGGTCAGCGCCCGGGTGGAGTGGTAGGCGGCGGCGAGCGTCACCTGCTGGACACCGAGGTCCGCGACACGGCCGGCCGCGTCCGGGTCCCCGACGATGTCCCAGGGGTACAGGAAGGCGGAGGTCCTCACCCGCGCTCCCCGGTGCCGTCGGCGGCGCTCCGCTCCAGCAGCGCACGGCCGTTCGCGATGATCGCGGTCAGCTCCTCGATGTGCGCGGCCGGCGGCTCGGTGAGCGGGCTGCGCACCTGCCCGACGTCCAGGCCCTGGAGCCGGACTGCCGCCTTGACCAGCGAGACGGCGTAGCCGCGCCCCTTGGACCGCAGTTCGACCAGCGGCCGGTAGAAGTGGTCGAGCAGCGCGTTGACGAGTCCGTCGTCGCCCGCTTCGAGGGCCCGGTAGAAGGCCAGGGCGATATCGGGTGCGAAGGCGAAGACCGCGGAGGAGTAGAGCGTGACGCCGATGCCCCGGTAGGCGAGACCGGTGAGCTCGGCGGTGGGCAGCCCGTTGAAGTACAGGAAGTCCCGGCCGGGCAGGCCGGTGCGGACGGCGCTGACGATGCGCTGCATCAGGTCGAGGTCGCCGTAGCCGTCCTTGAGGCCGATGACGCCCGGTGTCTGCGCCAGGGCGAGCACGGTCTGCGGGGTGAAGACGGCGTTGTCGCGCTGGTAGACGATCGTCTCCAGGCCGGTGGCGGCCGCGAGCGCCGTGTAGTGGGCCAGCAGCCCCTCCTGGTCGGCCACGACGAGGTACGGCGGCATGGCGAGGAGCCCGTCCGCGCCCGCCTCCTCCGCGAGCTTCGCGAACTGGACCGCGAGCGCGGTGCCGTATCCGGCGCCCGCCACGACGGGCACCCGGCCGGCCGTCTCCTTGACGGCCGCGGCGACGACGAGGTGGAACTCCTCGGGTGTCAGGGCGTGGAACTCACCGGTCCCGCAGCAGGCGAAGACGGCGGCCGCACCGGCGTCGATCCCCTTGCGCACATGGGCGCGGAACACATCGAGGTCTACGGAACCGTCGGGTCCGTAAGGGGTGACGGGGAAGAAGAGCGGCCCGGCGACAGCAGTGAGTCGGGCGGCAAGAGGGGCTGAGGTCACGGGCGCTCCCTGAGCAGGTTCAGGCGTGCACAATTCTGATCGGCGTCCATATTCATGAACGTCTCTACGCTAAGGCAGCGGCTCGGCACGGGTCAAGATGAGTTGCGGGTGCTCCGGCGTTGCGGGTGCGCCTGCCCTGGTGGGTGGGGGGTGGTGCCCCTCCGGGGCGTCTCCTCGGAAATGGCGTGTTCACCCCGGACCGCGAGGGACCCAGGTCGTACGCCATTCCCTGCGGGGCCCCCTGCACGTCCCCACCCCAGCATCACTCGCGCCTGCACACCGGCCCGACGACTGCCGCAGACGCGCGACGGCCGGGTTCGGGGGCGTGCAGGGGCGTCCCCGCAGGACGACGAACACAGACCCGGGTGCTCATTGCGTACCCCCCGCACGTTCGTCGTCCGAGGAGACGCCCCGGAGGGACCCCGAACCCCACCCACCGGGAAGGGTGCACCCCGCACAACGCGGAGCGCCCGCACCAAGGACCCGGACACCCCTTGACGCACCCCCACCCCGCTCCATAACTTGTCCACGGATGTGAACCCAGCACAAGAACCCGGCGAGCGAAGCCGCCCCCGTACCGAGGAGATCCGCGTATGCCCGCTCCCCGCACCGTCCTGCTCACCGGCGCCGCCGGTGGACTCGGCACCCTGATGCGCGGACTGCTGCCCGCCCACGGCTACCGGCTCCGCCTCCTCGACATGGTCCCCATCGAGGGCGAGCCGGACGCCATCACCGCCGACCTGGGCGACACGGAGGCGCTGCGCGAGGCGGTGCGGGGCGTCGACGCGATCATCCACCTCGCGGGCATCTCGCTGGAAGCCTCGTTCGACAAGATTCTGCGGGCGAACATCGAAGGCACCTACAACCTCTACGAGGCCGCGCTCGCGGAGGGCGTGCGGCGGGTCGTCTTCGCCTCCTCCAACCACGCCGTCGGATTCACCCCCCGCCCGCTCCCCGGCGACCCGCTGATCCCGATCGGGACCCCGCGCCGCCCGGACACGTTCTACGGACTCTCCAAGTCCTTCGGCGAGGATCTCGCCCAGCTCTACTGGGACCGGCACGGACTGGAGACCGTCTCCGTGCGCATCGGCTCCTGCTTCCCGGAGCCGACCTCCGTACGGATGCTCTCGGTGTGGATGAGCCCCGCTGACGGCGCCCGGCTCTTCGACGCCGCGCTCACCGCGCAGAACGTCGGGCACACCGTCATCCACGGCTCGTCCGACAACACCCGGCTCTGGTGGGACCTCACCTCGGCGCGTTCGCTCGGCTACGAGCCGAAGGACGACTCGGAGCCGTACGCGGCGAAGCTCATCGCCGAGCAGGGCGAGCTCGACCCGGACAACCCGGACCACGCCCACCTCGGCGGCCACTTCTGCACCAACCCGCCGATCTGGCCGCACTGAGCGCGACCGGCACCGCACGGGCGAAGCCGCCCAAAGGTAAGGGAACGGCAAAGCCGGGTCATTCGTTACCTCGTGCATGACCGCTATGACACCTGGCTCGAACATCCCTCTCTCCGCCCCCCGCGTGGCGGTGGACGTCGCCGCTCCGGTGCGGCTCGACGTATCGGGCCTGCTGCTCACCGCCGACGGCAAGGTGCGCTCCGACGACGACTTCATCTTCTACAACCAGCCCACGGGCCCCGGTGTGGCCTACCGCTCCGGCGGCGGCACCGCGCCCGACGCGATCACGGTCGACACCGCCGCCGTGCCGTCCGGGATCGAGAAGATCGTCATCACCGCGAGCCCGGACGGGGCGGGCCAGACCTTCCAGGGCATCGAGCCCACCGCCACCGTGCGCAACGCGGACGACGGCAGCGTGCTCGCCACCTTCACCCCGCCCCGGCTGGGCGCGGAGACCGCGCTCGTGGTCATCGAGGTCTACCGGCGGGGCGGCGCCTGGAAGGCCCGCGCGGTCGGTCAGGGCTATGCCGACGGGCTGGCGGGCATCGCCACCGACTTCGGCGTCTCCGTCGAGGACGAGCCCGCCGCCGCGCCCGCACCTGTGGCGCCCCCGGTGCCCGCCGCCGCCCCGGTGGACCCGAGGCTGGCCGCCCCGCCGGTGCCCGCCGCCCCGCCCGCCGCACCTCCGGCGCCCCCGGCAACCGGCCGGATCAACCTGGACAAGGGCCGGGTCAGCCTGCAGAAGAACCAGACGGTGTCGCTGGTCAAGGGCGGCAAGCCGCTGCTCTCGCAGGTCAAGATGGGCCTCGGCTGGGAGCCCGCGTTCCGGGGCAAGGACATCGACCTGGACGCGTCGGTGATCGCCTACGGGCCGGACCGCAATCACCTGGACAGCTGCTACTTCGGCAAGCTCTCCATCCTGAACGGCGCCATCAAGCACTCGGGCGACAACCTCACGGGCGAGGGCGCCGGGGACGACGAGGTGATCGTCGTCGATCTGGGCCGGATCCCGGCGGAGGCCACCGGCCTGGTCTTCACGGTCAACTCGTTCACCGGCCAGAAGTTCACCGAAGTGGCCAAGGCCTACTGCCGGCTGATCGACGCGGCCACGGGCGACGAGCTCGTCCGCTTCGACCTGACGAGCGCGGAGGCGCAGACCGGCGTGATCATGGCCAAGCTGATCAGGCAGTTCTCCGGGGAGTGGGAGATGACCGCGGTGGGCGACTTCGTGAAGTCGCGCACCGTCCGGGGCATGGTCAAGCCCGGCGCCCAGTCGCTCTAGGCATCCGAGGGGTGGAACGGCTTCAGGGGCACCCGGCTGGTGCGGGTGCCCCTGAAGGCCGTGCGTGAGAGAAAGGCGGAGGAGTACGGCGGACGCGGCGCGTGCTCGTCGTTTCTCTCAGAGCTTGGTCAGCTTGGAGTACGGGCTCAGGATCCTCCCCTGTCGCCCCGAGAAGTCGATGAGCACTGCGTCGTTGTCGCCCTCGACCGCAAGGACTCGGCCGAGTCCGAACTGGTCGTGCGACACCCTGTCGCCCACATCGAACAATTCGACCGGTGGGGCCGCCTGGGCCGGGCGGTTGAAGGGACTGGAAGGCAGGTGACGCCGGGATCCGGCTGACTGTTTCATTACCTTGAGTATGCGCCCTGGAAACGCCGGACGCCATGCCCGACCGCTCCTGGGGCCCCACTGATGCCGGATTCGTAATCAGCGATTCCGCGCCCGGCAGGCCTCCTGTCCCGCTCCCGGCAAGGGCGCCGCGCCGAAGCGCGCCCCGGCGCGACCCCCGGGGATGTGGCGCTTATCCCTTTCCGACATGGGGTGCCGGCGCCGGTCCGCCGGCCGCGAGGCCCGCACGCATCCCGCCGCCCCGCCCGGCCGGTGCCACGCCGCGATGTCCCCCTCTCGGAGGACACCGGCACGGCCCGGCCCAAATCGCTCGTAAGAGTTACCGTCGCTCTCGCGGCTGACGCTTCCACGGGCCGGTGATGGCCACCATGATCCCGGGCGTCTGGATGTTGGCGAACAGCGTCTTCCCGTCGGGCGAGAAGGTGACGCCGGTGAACTCGCTGTACTCCGGGTCCTCGTCGGTCCCGGCGTTCAGCTCGTTGCGCGCGATGGGGTAGGTGCGGCCGCTCTCGGTGGCCCCGAAGAGGTGCTGCACGCCCTCGCCGTCCTCGGCGATCACCAAGCCGCCGTAGGGCGAGACGGTGATGTTGTCCGGGCCGTCGAAGGCACCGTCCTTCGAGGGGTCGGCGTTGACGCCGAGCAGCACCTTCAGCGTCAGCGTGCGGCGCTTCGGGTCGTAGAACCAGACCTGGCCGTCGTGCTGGACCGGGCTCTCGTCACGGGCGAACGAGGAGACGATGTAGGTGCCGCCGTCGCCCCACCACATGCCTTCGAGCTTGCGGGCACGGGTGACGGCCCGGTCGCCGAACTGCTTGCGCACCGAGACGGTCCTCGCGTCGCGGTCGGGGACGTCGACCCAGTCCACGCCGTACACGGTGCCGATCTCCGTGGCGCGCGAGAGGTCGTCCACGAACCTGCCGCCTCGGTCGAAGCACCTGGTGGCCTGGAGGACACCGGCGTCGGCGGCCAGCGTGCGCAGCTTGCCCCGGCCGTGCCTGAAGCCGTGCGGCGGGACCCAGCGGTAGAGCAGTCCGTTGGGACCGGACGCGTCCTCGGTCAGGTAGGCGTGGCCCTGCTTGGGGTCGATGACGACGGCCTCGTGGGCGTACCGGCCGAACGCCTTGACGGGGCGGGGGTCGCGGTTGGCGCGCTTGTCGTACGGGTCGACCTCGAAGACGTAGCCGTGGTCCTTGAGCAGCCCCTTCGTCCCGGCCTTGTCCTCGGTCTCCTCGCAGGTGAGCCAGGTGCCCCACGGGGTGGCGCCACCGGCGCAGTTGGTGGAGGTGCCGGCGATGCCGACCCACTCGGCGGTGCGGCCGTCGCGGCGGGTCTCCACGACGGTGCAGCCGCCGCCCGCGACCGCGTCGTAGACGAGACCGTCGGTGAGCGGGACCGGGTGCTCCCAGTCGGTGCGGACGCCGGCCAGCTCGTGGTTGTTCACCAGCAGGGTGACGCCGCGCGCACCTTCGAAGGCGGCCGTGCCGTCGTGGTTGGAGGGGGTGTACTCACCGGTCTCCAGCTTGGTGACGCCGCTGTGGGTGATGACCTTGTACGAGAATCCGGCGGGCAGCGCGAGTATGCCCTTCGGGTCGGGGACCAGCGCCCCGTAGCCGGGCCCGTGGTCGTGCCCATGGCCGTGTCCGTCGTGGTCGTGACCGTGGCCGTGGTCGTCGTGGCCGTGCTTCGAGTCCTCGGCGGCGAGGGCACCGGGCGCGGTGGCCAGCGCGGCTACGGTTCCGGTGAGGGCGACGCCGGCACCGGTGAGGGCGGACTGTCTGGTGAATTCCCTGCGCGTGAAGGCCATCACGTACTCCTGGTGCGGCTGGGGACGGTAGTGGGCGGGATCACCGTCCCGCCCCTTCGCCAACACCAGTTGAACTGCGAACGGCTTCCAGGGAATGCTTTCCGTGAACTTCCCCGGTGGCGGGGCCGTCCGCCCCGCCACCCACCGTCTCCCGCTCAGTTGCCGGAACCGCTCCGGGACCGGGCCTTGAAAGCGGCCTTGCGGGCGTCCTTCGCCAGCTTCTTGTCGCCGTGCAGCCGGCCCATCGCCTCAAGGACGTCCGCCGTGGCCGGGTGATCCACCCGCCACACCTCGTCGAAGAAGCCGCTGTGCTGGCCGGAGAGTCCCTCGACCAGGCCCTGGAGCTCGTCGAGATCGCCGTCCGCCTCCAGCTGCGCCGCGATCGTGTCGACGGCGAGCCAGAAGATCATCGACTCCGGCGGCGCGGGCACGTCGGCGGCGCCCAGCTCCGCGAGCCAGACCCGGGCGAGACCCCCCAGCTCCCCGTCGTCGAGCACGGCGCGCACGGCGGGCTCCGCCTCCGCGCCGACCAGGGCGAGCGCCTGCTGGCAGTGCAGCCGGCGCAGCGGTGCCTGCGGGTCCTCGCCGCGTGCGGCGTCCAGGAGTTCGGCGGCGGCCCCGCCCGCGCCGCGCCGGCCGAGCCAGAGCTGGACCTCGGCGCGGGCCGCGTCCTCCGGGTAGTACGCGATGCCGCCAAGGAGCGCGTCGGCGTCCTTGTCGAGGAGATCCCCGATGGCCGGGGCCTCCACGCCCGCGTCCAGCATCCTGGCCCGGATGCCGTACAGGCCGAGGGGGGTCAGCTTCACCATCCCGTACCGGGTGACGTCGTCGTCGTCGGCGGGCGGGGTGGCGTCCTCACCCTCCTCGGCCAGCAGCGCCTCGTCCACCGGCTGGTACTCGACGATGCCGATGGGCTCCAGCACCCGGAACTGGTCGTCGAGACGCATCATCGCGTCCGACACCTGCTCCAGGATGTCGTCGGTGGGCTCGCCCATGTCGTCGGGCACGATCATCGACGCGGCGAGCGCGGGCAGGGGTACCGGCGCGTCGCCCGCGGCGCTGTCGGAGACGGTGAGCAGGTAGAGGTTGCCGAGGACTCCGTCGAGGAATTCGGCCTCGGTCTCCGGGTCCCAGTCCAGGGCGTCGAAGTCGATGGAGCCGTCCTCGCCGACGAGGTCCGCGAAGTCGTCGAAGAAGGGGGCGGTGGCATCGGCGTGCGCGGCCTCCAGGCCGTCGAGCCAGATCGCCAGTACGTCCTGCGGTGATCCGCCGGTCAGCAGCGCGAGGTTCTCGCCCGCGGTGACGGTGCCCTCCGCCTCGGAACCCTCCTCGCCGGAGCCGTCCTCCAGCGCCGGGGCCGCACCGGGCTCCGGGTCCTCGACCTCGACGAGCCCGGTGTCGACCGCGAGCCGCCAGGCCTCGCTGGCCTCCGCCGCACCGTCCTCGTCCGCGCTGAGGCCGAGGTGTTCGGCCGCCGCGGGCAGCTGCGCTTCGACGAGCTCGCCGCCGGCGCCCACCCTGGTGCCGGGCCCGGCCCAGCGGGCGAGCCGGACGGCGCGGGCGAGCAGCGGCGCGGCAAGCGCGTCCCGTGCCAGCTCGGCCTCGGTGTGCAGCCGTACCGGCGGCAGGGTGGGGCGCTCTGCGGACATCAGGGGGTTCTCCTAGGAACAGTTCGGGTCGTCCGCGCCGCCGGGCGCGTACGGGGACAGGCGGCCCAAGCGTAGACGCATTTCGTGCCCCGCCGCCCGGTACCCGGACAGGTCCGCCGCCGCCCTCCCGCGCAGCACCCGCAACCGGCGTGCGCGCCCGCGTGGTTACCGCGCCGGGACGGCCGGCCGCAGACTGAGCGCGGGGGTGTAGCGGTGTACGCCGCCACCGGTCACGCCGGGGTAGGCCCGCACCCGCTCCCACTGCGGTGTCCGTGAACCGACCCCTTCCCCGGAGGCGGCCAGCGCGTCGATGTGGGCCTGCGCGCTGACCCATTCCGCGTAGTTGAGCACCCGGGTTCCGTCGGTGCTCACGTGGAAGTGTCCGGCGATACCGCCGGGCGCGGGCGCGGGGTCCGTGCCGAGCGCCTCGAACACGCTGTCCACCCAGTCGCGTTGGCGGGCCCCGTCCGCTCCTTCGAACTCGACGTCGACGGTCACCACGCACCCCGGCTCCCGTGCCTCGGACCCCTCGGACGCCTCGGACGACGAGGAGCGGTACAGCTCGTAGGTGTGCAGTCCGAGCCGCTCGATGCCCGGCACGGCCGCGTCGATGTCGGCGTTGCGCGCGTCCCGGCCGGTCCGGACGAAGGCCTGGTAGCTCTCCTCGTCCGACCACTGCGAGTAGTGGAGGAGCGTCCTGCCGTCCTCCCCCGCGCCGACCGAGTAGGAGAGCAGCCCGGGATGCGGCCACTCCCGGCTCGCCCAGGCCTCCCGGATGGCCTCGACGGCCTGCCGCTGCCGCTCCGGTGTGCCGACGTCCCAGGTGCTCGCCTTGACGATCCCCGCGTCCGCTCGGGTGAAATCGGGCCGGGTCACGAACTCCACGCTCACGGCTGCTCCCCTCGTGGGCGCTCCCCTGTGGCTCGCCCGTGACAGCCACTCTGTTACGTCAAGTGCGCTTGAGGTCAACTACGGCCCGCGCTGTCGTCGTTAGGCTGACGAATCGGACAGAACCGGACAACGAACGGAGTACCGCATGTCGCTGCGGGTCGAGGACATCACGCGCGAACAGCATCTGGCGTTCGTCGCGGCACGGGGTTCCGCGAGCCATATGCAGGTCCCGTCGTGGGGCGAGGTGAAGCCGGACTGGCGCGCGGAGAGTATCGGCTGGCTCGACGCCGGGAAGCTGGTCGGCGCCGCACTGGTCCTCTACCGGCCGATCCCCCGGGTGAAGCGGTACCTGGCCTATCTGCCGGAGGGACCGGTCATCCCGTGGCACGAGGACGATCTGCGCCCCTGGCTGGATCCGCTGGTGGCGCACGTCAAGGCGCGCGGCGCGTTCACGGTACGGATGGGCCCGCCGGTGATCGCCCGCCGCTGGGAGGCGCGGACCGTCAAGGACGCCATCCCCGATCCGGCCGCGCGCAGGCTGCGCGACGTCGAGCCGGACGTGTGCGAGCCGGGAGCCGCCGAGCTGGTGGACCGGCTGCGCCGGCTGGGCTGGCAGCGGGGCGAGGACGGGGAATCGGACGGCTTCAGCGCCGGGCAGCCCCGGTACGTCTTCCAGGTGCCGTTCGCCGGACGGTCGCTGGAGGAGGTACGCGACGGGCTGAACCAGCAGTGGCGGCGCAACATCAAGAAGGCGGAGAAGGCGGGCGTCAAGGTGGTCGAGGGCGACCACGACGACCTTCCGGCCTTCTACGGGCTGTACCGCGAGACGGCCGAGCGCGACCGTTTCGTCCCCCGGCCGCTCGACTACTTCCAGCGCATGTGGACCGCGCTGCGCGCCGAGGACCCCGAGCGGATGCGGCTGTACCTCGCGCACCACGACGGGGAGGTCCTCTCCGCGGCGACGATGCTGACGGTCGGGACGCACGTCTGGTACTCGTACGGCGCCTCCACCGGCCGCCGGCGCGAGGTGCAGCCCAACAACGCGATCCAGTGGCGGATGATGAGCGACGCGCACGAGCGGGGCGCGACCGTCTACGACCTGCGCGGCATCACCGACACCCTCGACGAGAGCAACCACCTGCTGGGCCTGCTGCGCTTCAAGGCGGGCACCGGCGGCCGGGCGGCCGAGTACGTCGGTGAGTGGGACTACCCGGTCAACAGGCTGCTGCACAAGGCGTTCAGCCTGTACATGGCCAGGCGTTAGCCCTGTCCCGCGGGAGGGGCGGGCGCGAGGGCGCCGAAGACCCTGTGACGGGCGCCCGGTACGGGGCAGGCTGTCGGGATGACCGTCTCCGTGGCCCACCTCAGCGATCCGCATCTCACCACCGGCGCCCTCGCCGCCGAACCCGCGGCCGGCCTCGACCGTGCGCTGCGCCGGGTGCTCGCCCTCGACCCGCGGCCCGCCTGTGTGGTGATCACCGGCGACCTGACGGACCGGGGCACGCCCGAGGAGTACGCGCTGCTGCGCGAGGTGATCGGCCGCTTCCCGCTGCCGCTGCACCTGGTGACGGGCAATCACGACGATCCGGCGGCGCTGCTGGGCGCCTTCGGCGGGACGGACTTCCTGGGCGGGGGCGAGGAGACGCACTACGCCGTGGAACACCCGGAGGTCACGGTGGCCGTGCTGGACTCACGGGTGGCCGGGTCTCCCGGGGGGCTGCTGGGGGACGAGCAGCTGGCGTGGCTGGACGGTGCGCTGTCCCGCAGGCCGGGTGTGCCGGCGTTCGTGTGCCTGCACCATCCGCCGGTACCGGTGGGCATCCCGTTCCTGGACCGGATGCGGCTGTCGGACGGCGACGCGCTGGCCGAGGTGGTCGCCGCGCACCCCGGAGTCGTACGCGTGCTGGCCGGCCATGTCCACCGCCCCGTCACCGTCGCCTTCGCGGGCGGCGTGCTGGCCGTGGCGCCCAGCACCTACCGGCAGAGCGGCCTGGCGTTGCGTGACGCCGTCCCCGGCTATCTGCCCGAGCCGACGTCGTTCCTGCTGCATCTGCTCGCCGGCGACGCGTGGGTGACCCACACCGTGCCGGTCAGTCATGCGGCCGGGGTGCTGTCCGGATACTGACGCTCCGGGCCACCGTGCCAGAATCCGCGGTGTGAACCTGCGTACCGCCACCCGCCAGGACCTGCCCGCCGTACTCGCCCTGCTCGCCGAAGAGGACGAGGTCGTCGACCCGGCGTCGATCGTCGTGGATGAGGCCTACGAGAAGGCGTTCGCCGATATCGCGGGCGATCCGCGCAACGAGATCCTGGTGCTGGTGGACGGCGACGCGGTGGTCGGCTGCCTCCAGGCGACCTATATCCCGGGGCTCGGCAGACACGGTGCCGAGCGGGCGCTGATCGAGGCCGTGCGGATCAGGCCGGACCGGCGGGGCGGCGGGCTGGGGCGGGAGCTGATGGAGCGGACCGTCGAGCGGGCCGTGCGGCGGGGTTGCGCGCTGGTCCAGCTGACCAGCGGCAGGCACCGGACGGATGCGCACCGGTTCTATTCCTCGCTGGGCTTCGCCGCGAGCCACGAGGGCTTCAAGCTCGTCCTCTGAACGGCCCCGCCCCGGCGGTCACCCGGACGCCGAGGTGCGCCAGCCCGTCATGTTGAACTCGTCGAGCATCCTTACGTCGCCCTCCAGCGGGAAGGTGCGCGCCTCCAGACCCGGCGCCGGGGCGATCTCCAGCGCGTCGCCCTCGATCAGGTCGCCGCCGGTCGGGGTGGAGACCCAGGCCAGGAGCGACCGCATGGTCTTCCCGGGGGCCAGCATGACCTCTTCGGGGCCCTTGTCCCGGCCCATGTAGGACGAGCCCGGGTTCACCTTCACCGGCAGCGCGTCGCCGTTCTCGTCGAGGGCCTGGACCGAGGGGTAGCCGTCGACCCGGACGGGCTTGCCGCCGCAGTTGGTGAGGGTCAGCCCGACGGCCCGGTGCATCATCGCCGCCTCCACGGGACCCATGTCCACGACGAGACCGGAGTCCGGACAGCCGCCGGTGGCGGAGGGTGCGGGGCTCGGGCGGACGGGTTCCCCCGGGAGCTCGGCGGGCGGCGACGCGATGTCCAGCGGGGACGGCGGGCTCACGTGCACCCCCGTGGATGCCGTGCGCGACGGGCTCGGGGCCGGCTCGCCCTCCCCCGCCGGCACGAGGAATCCCGCGCACCCGGACAGGGTGAGTGTTCCGGCCATGATCAGGGCCGCGGCGACAGCTCCGCGTATCCCTGTCCCCGTCAGTCCCCGCACGCCCATGTTCCCGCCCCCAGGTCGGCCCGCCCCATGTGCGGCCGATCATGCCAGAGCGCAGAATCGTTGAGCGTTCCTTCAGCTTCACCCGGAGAAGAACTAAGTAGACCTTCACGATCTGTCGGGCGGACACTTCGGACATGACATCTCCCGCAGTCATGACATCTCCCGCGGCGTCCCGGCCGCGCCCCTTCGGCAGCGCTCTCTGCGCCATGATCACCCCGTTCACCGCCGACGGAGCCCTCGATCCGGAGGCCGCCGCCCGGCACGCCTCCGCCCTGGTCGCGGACGGCTGCGACGGGCTGGTGCTCAGCGGCACCACCGGCGAGTCACCGACCACCTCGGACGCCGAGAAGGTCACGCTGCTGCGCGCGGTGCGCGAGGCGGCAGGTCCGGACGTGCCGGTGATCGCGGGCATCGGCACCTCGGACACCCGGCACACCGTGGAACTGGCCCGGCAGGCGGAACGGGCGGGCGCCGACGGCCTGCTGGTCGTGACCCCGTACTACAGCCGGCCGCCGCAGGCCGCCGTCGAGGCGCACTTCAGGCGGGTCGCGGACGCGGCGGGCCTCCCGCTGATGCTGTACGACATCCCCGGCCGCACCGGCACCCGCATCGAACCCGAGACGGTGCTGCGGCTGGCGGAGCACCCGCGCGTCGTGGCGGTGAAGGACTGCTCGCAGGACCTGCTGGGCGCGACGAAGGTCATCGCGGCCACCTCGCTCGCCTACTACTCGGGCTGCGAGGAGCTGAATCTGCCGCTGTACGCGGTGGGCGGCGCGGGGTACGTCAGCACGGTGGCCAACGTGGCACCACGAGCGCTGCGGGCCGTGCTGGACGCGTTCGACGCCGGGGACACGGCGGGAGCGGCGCGGCTGAACGGGCTGCTGGCCCCGCTCGTCGAGCTGATGATGGCGTCCGGGCTGCCCGGCACGGTGACCGCGAAGGCGCTGCTGGACGCGGGGCCGGTCCGGGAACCGCTGCAGCCCGCCGGGCGCGAAGCGTCCGACGGGCTGCGAAGGGCGTACGGGGGACTCCTCGCCGCCGCTTAGCGTCTGTCCGGTGGATCAGGGTCGGATAGCCCCCGGCCCTGATCCACCGGACAGGCTCTAGTCGTTGCTGTGCAGGACGTCGTTGAGGCCGTCCCAGACCGCGTTGTTCGGGCGGGCCTCCACGGTGCCGGTCACCGAGTTGCGGCGGAAGAGGATGTTCGAGGCGCCGGAGAGCTCGCGCGCCTTGACGACCTGGCCGTCCGGCAGCGTGATCCGGGTGCCGGCGGTGACGTACAGACCGGCCTCGACGACGCACTCGTCGCCCAGCGCGATCCCGACCCCGGCCTCGGCGCCGACCAGGCAGCGCTCACCGATCACGATGCGCTCCTTGCCACCGCCGGAGAGCGTGCCCATGGTGGACGCGCCGCCGCCGATGTCGGAGCCGTTGCCGACGACGACGCCCGCGGAGATCCGGCCCTCGACCATGGAGGTGCCGAGGGTGCCGGCGTTGAAGTTGACGAAGCCCTCGTGCATGACGGTCGTGCCGGAGGCGAGGTGCGCGCCGAGCCGCACCCGGTCGGCGTCGGCGATCCGGACGCCCTTGGGCGCGACGTAGTCCGTCATGCGCGGGAACTTGTCGACCGAGGTGACCTGGAGGTGCAGGCCCTCGGCGCGGGCGTTCAGCCGCACCTTCTCCAGGTCGTCCACGGCGACCGGCCCGAGCGAGGTCCAGGCGACATTGGTGAGGAAACCGAAGATGCCGTCCAGGTTCTGCCCGTGCGGCTGGACGAGGCGGTGCGAGAGCAGGTGCAGCCGCAGGTACACGTCGTGCGTATCGAGCGGCTTGTCGTCGAGCGACGCGATGACCGTACGCACGGCGACGACCTCGACCCCGCGGCGGGCGTCCACGCCGATGGCCTTGGCGGCGCCCTCCCCGAGCAGGTTGACGGCGCGGTCGGGAGTGAGCCGCTCGGTCCCGGCCGGGCCGGGCTCCGCGGTGAGCTCGGGCGCGGGGAACCAGGTGTCGAGAACGGAACCGTCGCCGGCGATGGTGGCGAGGCCGGCGGCGACGGCGCCGGTGGTGCGGGTGGAAGTCGTGTCGGTCATGACCAGAACCTAACCGGCCGGGGCCCGCCCCGGCCAACCGGTCCCATCCTCCGGGCGTCGCGCCGGCCGCCGGCCGCGCGCAGCGCCCTGACCTCGGCGCGCCGGTGCCTGCCGATAAGGTCGGCGGCGATTCCGTACAGCCGGGGCCGGGCGCTCCCCCGGCCGGTGTCGAAGCGGGCGCGGGCCCGGAAGGCGACGAGGAAGGTGTCGGCGGTGGTGTCGTCGGCGGCACCCTCACCGAGCCGGCGGGCGGCGTAGCGGTGGATGTCGGCGGCGTACCGGTCGCAGAGCAGCGCGAAAGTCTCGGGCTGTTCCAGTGACCGGCTGACGACGGCCGCGTCGTCGTCTCTCGGTGGTCCGGTCACAGTGCCTCCGCCCTCTCCGGCTCCGTACGGGGTGGGTCACCTCCTGTTGCCCGAAGGGGCCTTGGGGGTTCACGCAGCCGCCGGGCCGCGAGCACGCCCACCCCGGCGCCGCAGGCCAGCACCGCGCAGGCGGGCCACAGGAGCGCGGGCGCGGTGGTGTAGAGCGCGCCGCCCAGCGGGGGTGCGAGCACCTGTCCGCTGATGGAGGCGCCCGCGTACAGGCTCTGGAACCGGCCCTGGGCGTGGGCGGGTGCCTGGTCCGCGACGTAGGCCGTGGCCGGGGTCTTGTAGAGGATCTCGCCCAGGGTCAGCGAGACCATCATCGTGACGGCGAACAGCGCCCCGGCGCCGGGGATCAGCACCGCGTAGCCGGCCCCGACCAGCAGCAGTCCGGTGCCTACGACGGCGAGCGGCGCCCGGTCGCGCAGCGCGTGGGCGGCGGGGAGTTCGAGGCAGAGGATGACGCCGCCGTTGACGGCGATGAGCCAGCCGTAGAACTGGGTGCCGTGGCCGTGGTCGGCCAGGAAGACGGGCAGGGTGGAGTACTGCTGGCGGTAGACCAGGTCGACGCAGACGATCGCGGCGAGGAGCACCGGTACCGCGGGCCTGGCCCGCAGTTCGCTCCGGAGCCCGGGGGCGTCCGGGCGGTGCACGGGACGGGAGTGCGCGGTGCCACGGGCGGGCAGGATGCGTGCCGCGTAAGCGGCGTACAGCAGGGTGCCGACGCCGTCGACGACGAAGAGCCAGTCGTACGAGAAGCGGGCGGCGATCAGCGCGCCGAGCGGCGGTCCGAGGGCGAAGCCCCCGTTGCCGGCGAACCGGGTCAGGGCGAAGCTCTGGCGCCGGCGGCCCTCGGGGACGGAGACCGCGACGAGCGCGGCGTTCGCGGCGCGCACCACCCCGGTCGCGTACTCGGCGAGCGGGAGCACGCCGTACAGGGCGGTGAGCGGCAGCAGCGGGAGGCCGACGAGCACCACCCCGCTGACGCAGGCGCCGGCCAGCAGCGCCCGTCGGTGCCCGTAGCGGTCGCCGAACCAGCCGCCGGTGAAGTTGCCCGCGACGAGTCCGAGGCCGCCGATACCGCTGAGCAGTCCGGCCTGGGCGACGGAGAGTCCGCGCGGCCCGGTCAGGTAGACGAAGAGATAGACGAAGGTGAAGCTCACCACGCCGTTGAAGAACGCGCCGAGGGCCAGCAGCCGCACCGTACGCGGCACCCCCCGCACCATCCCCGTTCCGGTACCCGTCCCCATGCCGATTCCCGCCCCGTCCCCGATTCCGCAGGCACCCACTCGTGAGTTCCTTTTGGGAACGGACTATGGCAGCATGCTTTCCGCAGGTCAATCCAGTTGAATGGCCGTCCGACGTGACGGAGGAACCCCATGCCCCAGCGAACCAGCCTGGCCGACGCCGACTGCGCGATCGCCCAGGCGCTCGACGTGGTCGGGGACTGGTGGACCCTGCTGATCGTGCGGGACGCGGCGCGCGGGGTGCACCGTTTCGACGCGCTCCAGCACGAGCTGGGCGTGTCCCGCAAGGTCCTGACGGAGCGGCTGCGGCTGCTGGTCGACGCGGACGTGCTGTCCCGGGAGCCGTACCAGGAGCGGCCCGCCCGGTACGAGTACCGGCTGACCCCGCGCGGCCGCGCCCTGCTGCCGGTACTGATCGCGCTCCAGGACTGGGGCGACGCGTGGGTGACGGGAGACGGGGCGACCATGGCCACCACACAGGAGTCCTCGCACGAGGCCGCGCGGGTGCGCGCACTGGTGGGCACCCGGGTGCCGGAGCTGAGCCTGCCGTTCCACACCGGGGGCGAGCACGACCCGGTGGCCGCGGCCACCCCGTACACCGTCCTGTACTTCTTCCCCGGCGCCTACGCCCGCGCGGAGTCCTATCCGCCGGGCTGGGCGGGCATTCCCGGCGCACGGGGCTGCACCCTCGAATCGTGCACGTACCGCGACCAGCTGGCCGAGTTCACGGCGGCGGGCGCGACGGTGCACGGCGTCTCCACCCAACGCCCGGACGAGCAGCGGGCGTTCGCGGAGGCGGAGCGGCTGCGCTTCCCGCTGCTGTCGGACGCGGAGCTGACGCTGACGGCGGCCCTGCGGCTGCCCACCTTCCGGGCGGCGGGGATCAGCCGGCTGAAGCGGCTGACGCTGGTGGTGGACCGGGACCGCACGGTCCGCGAGGCGCTGTATCCGATCACCGACATCGAAGAGAGCGTGCGGGCGGCACTGGCGGCGGTCCGCGGCGCGGACTGAGCACAGCCCCGCGGGCGCGGTGCCGCGCCGCCCGACGCCAGGCGCGTGCCCCCGACTCGGCCCAGCCCCGGCCGCGCCGGGTCACCCCGCGATCCGCCCCAGCATCTCCCGGGCGTACGCCTCGTCGTAGTCCCCGCCGGTGAGCAGGACCTGGAGGCAGATCCCGTCCATCAGCGCGACCAGCGCCCGTGCGGTGGCCGGACCGGTGCGCGCCGCGAGGAGTCCGGCCGTGCCGTCGGTCCACTCGGCGGCGACCGGCCGCAGCGCGGGCCTGCGCAGGGCGGCGAGGTACAGCTCGTACTCCAGCTCCGCCGGGCCCCGGCCGCAGCCGAAGAACTCCCCGAGCAGTCTGGCGAGTTCGGCCGCGAGGTCGGCGGCCGGGTCGGCGAGGGCGGCGCTGTCCCGCATGAGCGCGGCGAAGTTCTCGTTCGACCGGCGGAGCGCGGCGATCAGCAACTCGTCCAGCGAGGCGAAGTGATACGTCGTCGAGCCGAGCGGCACATCGGCCTCAGCGGCGACGGAGCGGTGGCTGAGCCCGGCGATGCCCTTGGCGCCGACCACTCGGATCGCCGCGTCGATGATCCGGGCGCGCCGCTCGGGGTCGTACCGCCGCACCATCAGTGCGCACCGCCCAGATTGAGCACCACCACACCGGCGATGACCAGCGCGATGCCCGCCACCTTGACCAGGTTGCCGGACTCCCCCATGAACAGGATTCCGATGACGGCGACGGCGGCGGTGCCGATGCCGGCCCAGATCGCGTACGCCGTGCCCATCGACAGGGTCTTGAGGGTCTGGGCGAGCAGCGAGAAGGCGAGCAGGTAGCCGACGACGGTGATCAGCGAGGGCCAGAGCCGGGTGAAACCCTCGCTGTACTTCATGGCGGTCGTCCCGGCCACCTCCGCCGCGATGGCCGCGGCCAGCAGTCCATATCCCATGTGTACGAGTGTACGCATCGGCGGGCGGGACATGTCCGGAGTCACCAGGACTCACCTGGCGCTACCGTGGTCCGTCCATGTACATGACCGAGGGACAGGCGGAACCGCAGTGGCGCAGGACGCAGGGTGGGGCGGCGGGCCGCAGGGCGCGTCGCACGGGGGCGCACCGCACGGGGGGACGCCCAACTGGGGCGGCTGGGGCGGCGGCTGGATGCCGCCCAGACCCGGGGTGATACCCCTGGGGCCGCTGAGGCTCGGGGACATACTCAACGGCGCGTTCTCCACCGTGGGCCGGCACGGCAAGCAGCTGTTCGGCATCGGCGCGGCCGCCTACGGCGGGGGGTTGGCCGTGATCGCGGCGGCGATCGCGATCGCCTACTCCGCCACGGCCGGCCATCTGGACCGGCTGGTCTCGCTCAGCGCCGACGAGGACGCCAGAACCGAGGACTGGGTACCGGTTTTGGTGGCCTTCTGCCTGATCGCCCTGGTGTGCCTGATCGCGGGTGTCCTCGCCACGGCCCTGATGTACGCGGCCGTGCCCTCGGTCCTCCAGCAAGCGGTGCTGGGCCGGCCGACCACCTTCTCCGCCGTCTGGCGCCGGGCCTGGGCACGGGTCCCCGCCGTGATCGGAACCGTCTTCCTGACCTCGCTGATCGCGATGGTCCCGCTCGTGCTCGCCTGGGCCGGGGTCGTCGCCCTCATCGTCGGCCTGACCGGCTCGGGCGGCGGGGGTGCCTCGGTCACGCTGATCATTATCGGCATCCTCGGCGCACTGGCGACCGCGCCGCTGGCGATCTGGCTCTGGGTGAAGTTCAGCCTGGCGCCCTCGGCCGCGGTCTTCGAGAACCAGGGCCCCATCGCCGCGATGCGCCGCTCGTCCGTGCTGGTGCGCGGGGACTGGTGGCGGATCCTCGGCATAAGCCTGCTGGCGGCTGCCATGGCCGCGGTCGCGAGCTATGTGATCCAGCTGCCGTTCACGTTCCTCGGCATGTTCTCGGGCATGCTCGGCTCGGCCAGCCTGAGCGACGACCCGAACGCGGCGTCGATCGTCATCGCCATGAGCGGCTACCTGCTGGCCCTGCTGGTCGGCCAGCTCGTCAGCCAGATGATCGTGGCCACGTTCCCGCCGCTGGTGACGGGCCTGCTGTACGTGGACCGCCGCATCCGCACCGAGAACCTGGGCCCGGTCCTCGCCGAGGCCGCCGCCGCACCGCCGCAGTACGCGGGCTGAGGCGGCCCTCGTGTTTGACCTTGACACGGTGACAAGGTCTTGACTGCCCGCCAAGGAGGTGGCCCCCATGGCGATCACAGGGCAGGGCACGAACACGGTTACGAGCACGGGTGGGGAGACGGACACGGCACGAGCGCTGCGGGGATTGGCGGACGAGCGTTCGTCGGTACGGCTGCGGGCGGCGCTCGCGGCCGGCACGGCTCCCGACCCGCGCTTCGTCGACGGACTCATCGAGCGATGCGCGGTCGAGCCGGAGTTCCTCGTTCGCGACATGCTGACCTGGGCGCTCACCCGGCACCCGGTACCCCTGACGCTTCCCGGGCTGCTCCGCGAACTCGGCTCGGAGCGCGCGCAGGCACGGAGCCAGGCGCTGCACACGCTGTCGAAGATCGGGGACCGTCAGGCGTGGCCGGCCATCAGCCTCGCGCTTCTGTGCGACGCCGACGACGACGTGGCGCGGACCGCCTGG
This sequence comes from Streptomyces sp. NPDC088730, assembly GCF_044751215.1. Classification (NCBI taxonomy): domain Bacteria; kingdom Bacillati; phylum Actinomycetota; class Actinomycetes; order Kitasatosporales; family Streptomycetaceae; genus Streptomyces; species Streptomyces sp. NPDC088730. The sequence goes on along the minus strand of NZ_JBIVLK010000001.1, from coordinate 1,386,189 downwards.
CGGACGGCGGTCGCGCTCGTGCCGGAAGGCGGGGAATCCGCACTGGCCACGGTGCTGGCGACACAGCTCGGTCGCGGTGGGCGGGAGACGCAGCTGAGCCTGAGCCGGTCCCTGGTCGCGCTGGAGGAAGCGGCCGAGCCGGCCCTGCTCGCCGCGACCGCCACCCCGGAGCCGCGGGTGCGTGCGCACGCCATCGCCACCCAGCGGCTGTTGCGCGATCCGGACGCCGGATTCGAGTACGCGATCGAGGAGGCGAAGCGCGTCGTGGCCCTGGGCGGGTCCGGCCAGGAGGGATGATGAGGCGTGTTGATCGGTGAGGTCGCCCGGCGGTCCGGGGTCAGCGCCCGAATGCTCCGGCACTACGAGTCGCTGGGCCTGGTGAGCCCTTCCGGCCGCACCGGCTCCGGCTACCGGGAGTACTCCGGGCAGGACATCCGGCGGATCTTCCACATCGAGAGCCTGCGGTCACTGGGGCTGTCGCTGCGTGAGATCGGGCGCGCACTCGACGACCCCGGCTTCACGCCCTCGCTGCTCGTCGACGACCTCGTCCGCCAGACGCGCGAACGCATCGCGGCGGAGACCGAACTGCTCACGGTGCTGCGCCGGGTCGACGCCACGGACCCGGCCGGCTGGGACGACGTCCTTCGGGTCGTGGCCCTCCTGCGGGCGCTGGGCTCGAAGAACGCCGACGCGCGCCAGCGCGCGGCCCTGTCCTCGGGCGACGAGGTGCCGGTACCGGTGGAGGCCCTGGTGGAGGCGGCGCTGAGCGAGACGGAACCGAACGTCGCCGGAGCCATTCGCTGGGCGCTCGCACGCTCCGGCGACCGGGGTCCCGCGCTGCTGGCGGCGGGCCTCGACTCCCCGGAGGCGGCCGTGCGGGAGCGCGCCGTTCAGTCCCTCGCCGAGCTGCCCGGCGGTGAGGCCGCAGCGCGACTGCGGGACGCCCTCACCCACCCCGACGCCGTGGTGCGCGGGCACGCGGCGCCGGCACTCGGTGCACGCGGCGAGGCCGAGGCGGTTCCGACACTCATCGACATGATCGTGGAGGGAAGGAAAGACACGGACGCGGCCGACGCACTCGGCGTGCTGGCGCACGACACGGCCGAGGCGGACCGGATCGCCGCCGCTCTCGTCGACCGCCTCGCCGAGGACACCATGGAGGCGCCCGCACGCGGCCGGCTGACCCAGGCGCTGGCGGGCGTCCCCGGAACGAGGGCCTCACGTGCGCTGGTGGAGCTGGCGCGGGACGGGGACCGGGCTGTGGCCCTGACCGCGACGTACCTGCTTCAGCTGCGCGGCGAGGGGTGACCGGTCCGTCGCCGGGCCGAAATCGCCTTTCCCGGCCGACGGACGGCGGGCGACGTCTGCCACCCATGGACGCCGGGGCCGGCTACCGCACCCCGCGCGGCCGGAACTGAATGCTGATGCGCCCACCGGCGGTCCGGGCGGACTTGGGGATGGCGTGCTCCCAGGTCCGCTGGCAGGAGCCGCCCATCACGATCAGGTCGCCGTGACCCAGGGGCCGACGGACGGTCTCGCCACCGTGGAGGGGCCTGAGCAGCAGGTCGCGGGGCGCGCCGACGGAGAGGATGGCGACCATGGTGTCCTCGCGGGCACCCCGGCCGATGCGGTCGCCGTGCCAGGCCACGCTGTCGCGCCCGTCGCGGTAGTGGCACAGGCCGGCGGTCGTGAACTCCTCCCCCAGCTCCGCGGCGTAGTGCGCGGACAGGGACCGGCGCGCCTCATCGAGAACGGGGTGCGGCAGCGGTTCACCGGCCCGGTAGAAGGCGAGCAGCCGGGGCACGTCCACGACCCTCTCGTACATCTGCCGCCGTTCCGCCTTCCACGGAACGTCGGCGGCCAGCCGCTCGAACAGAACCCCTGCGCCACTCAGCCACCCCGGCAGCAGGTCGATCCAGGCCCCGTCCCCGAGGACCGTCCGCCGGATCCCGCCCAGCGGCCCCAGGGACACGTCGTCGCTCTGATCGAAGAGCGATCCCTGAAGCTGGTGCGTTGCCATGCGTCCAGTGTACGCATCAATCGAACATATGAGCTAATCAATGATCCCGCCCGTCTCGCCCGGAGCACGCGCACCAAAGCGACCGCCCCGCCCGCCGCCGAGTCCCGCCGAAGGCTCTGGACGGCGACCGGAACGAACTGGGTTCTATCCGATTTCGCCTCATACGACCGGGGAGCCTGATGTCCGAGCACACCCCGGACGCCGTGCCGGAGCCAAGCGGAACACGACAGGACGGTTGAGATGATCTTCGAACTCTCTCGCGATGAACTCATTCACACCTTTGGCGAGGAGCGAGTCCATCAAGCACCTTCAGATACGGCACGGGCGGCCGGCTTCAGCGGCGATGCCCTGACATTCCTCACGACGATCGGGCTGCCGGACAGCGAGTTCATCTCCGTTCCCCGGCTCAACGCAGAGGGCTTCGGATTCCGCGCCGTCCCGGTCGGCGAACTCGGCAGTACGTGGAACCTGCCCGCCGCCGCTGCCAACTGGGTCTTCCTCGGGAACTTCGAGGTCAGCGCCGTCGTGGTCGACACGCGATCAGGTGAGCTGCACCAACTCGCCGAAGGCGTCATGCGCCCGATCCCGCTTCACCGCGACCTCTCCTCGCTGGTCCACACCATGACGAGGCTGACAAGAATCGTCGCAAGCCTCCCAGAGGACTACGAGGACGACGAAGAGCTCATCGAAGCCCTGACAGAGTCCCTGGACACCTTCAGAAACGAGATCAGAAGCAAGGATCCCCGCCCCTTCGGTGACGAGCACTCCGAGTGGGTCGAGATCATCACCGACATCGGAGCCGGCATCCGGGGCCTGGGGCAATAGCGCGTCTCACGGCAGGCGGAGACCCGGTCTGCTGGGACGGCACGGGACGGGGCAACCGCCGAGCGGTCAGGCAGTGCCGAACTTCCCGGCCTTGACGCCCGCAATGAAGGATGCGAACGAACCGGCGGCGACAATCAGGAGCGGACCGGTCGAACGCTTGGAGTCACGGACGGGGACGACACCGTGCGAAGCGATGAGGTTGGCGGCAACCTCGATGCACTGACCACCGTTGTCGCTGTACGAGGACGTGATCCAGCGGGGGGATTCGTTCACCACGCAGTGCCCTTTCGCAACTGGCCAATCGTGCCCGGAGCCGGCCCCCGGCCCGTAGTTGATGGTAGTGCGACATCGCGACAGCGTCACCGGGGCCACGATCCTCCGACACGCGGCGGTGGCAGTCCAACGGAGTGATGATGCGACAGGCGGAACGGACACCAGCGCGGTGTTGCCGACTTTGCTACGGCAGTGGTCAGACCGTGCCGAACTCGTCAGCCTTGACGCCCGCAACGAAGGACGCGAACGAACCGACGGCGACGTTCACCACCGGACCGGCCAGACTCTTGGAGTCACGGACGGGGACGATGCCACGCGAGGCGGCGAGGTTGGTGGCGACCTCGACGCACTGACCACCATTGTTGCTGTAGGAGGACGTGAACCAGCGGGGGGATTCGTTCACCACGGAGTGCCCTTTCGCAACTGGCCAATCGTGCCCGGAACCGGCCCCCGGACCGTAGTTGATGGTAGTGCGACATCGCGACAGCGTCACCGGGGCCGCGATCCTCCGACACGCGGCGGTGGCACTCTAACGGGCGGCAGCGGTCACACCGTGCCGAACCCGTCACCCTTGACGCCAGCAACAAAGGACGCGAACGACCCGACGGCGACTTTCACCACCGGACCGGCCAGACTCTTGGAATCACGGATGGGAACGACACCGCGCGAAGCGATGAGGTTGGCGGCGACCTCCACGCAGGCGCCACCGTTCTCGCTGTACGAGGACTTGAACCAGCGGGGGGATTCGTTCGCCACGGAGTGCCCTTTCCTAACCGGTCGATCGTGCCCACGGACGCCGCCCGAGGCCCCGCCTCGGGCGATAGCCGATGGTACGACAGTCCTTAGGAGGGGCGCCCGCCGAAATACCAGCTGTGCACCTCGATGGCTGCATACCGACCCTGGGTCAGGATGGCGCGCGCCGTGTCCGCGTCCGGCGCCCGGACGAGCGCTGCCGTGCCCAGCCAGACGGCCCCGTCGTCGGACAGCAGTGGGCCGTAGGCGATCAGCTCGTCCCGGTCGGGCGGCAGCGCGACGTCTGCGGCCTGCCCCGTGCCCAGGCCGAGGACCAGGTACCGGTCTTCGCCTTCCCGCCCGCCGGGAAAGTCCCACATGGTGCGTCCGAGCATGTTGCGCCACCGTCGCAACAGCACGTCCCGGTAGGCCCCGGCCTGGTAGTTCGGCTCGTCGAAGGCGAACGCACGGGCAGCGGCGGGATCGGGAAGATCGAGGACGTGCACGCTTCCGGTGAGGGTTTCACGGTCGTCGGAGAAGGTCGGACCCCGGGCGATCATCTCTTTCGCATACTGGTCCATATAGGCCCAATGCTCTTCCGACAGCTCCTCGCGAAGCGCCAAGGAGCCGGGCCGGTCACGGTGGTAGCAGAGAAAGTCCATACTTGATGATCTCTTCAACGACGCGTTCAGGTCGAGCGGGTTTGCCCGCCGAGGAGGAGCCGGCCGTGGCCGCCACACCCCGGCTCAGTTCCCCCTCGGCAACTCGCTGTCGTAGGCCAACCCGGACTCCGGACGGGTCAGACGGTGCCGAATGCGCCAGCGCTGACGCCTGCGACGAAGGATTCGAACGAACCGACGGCGACGTTCAGGACCGGGCCGGTCGGGCTCTTGGAGTCACGGACGGGGACTACGCCGCGCAAGGCAACGAGGTTGGTGGCGACCTCGATGCACTGGCCGCCGTTGCCGCTGTATGAGGACTTGAACCAGCGGGGAGATTCGGTCGTCACGGAGTGCCCTTTCGTAACTGCTCGATCATGGCCACGGATGCCGCCTGAGAGAGCGCTTCGGCCTGTAGCTGATGGTAGGCCATCAACATGGGCAGCACGAAGGCCGTTTCACGCTCGAAATGCCCCCGCTGGGCCGACTCCGCATAGGACATGAGGGAGCGGTCCGGCATCGTGAGCACGGTGATGGGCAGGCTGAACGGTCGCCGCGCCCCCATGGAGAACGGCGCCACTTGCAACACAGTGTTCGGCCGCTCAGCAAACGCCAACAGGCGGTCTAACTGCGCTTTCATGATCGCGGGATCACCCATCGGTCGACGAATACAGCTCTCGTCGAGCACAGCAAAGATCAAGGGCGACGGAATGCGGGCAAGCGCGGCCTGTCTCCGCACCACAAGCTCCACTCGTTCGTCGGCCTGTTCAGGGGTGATTGCTTCACGTCGGACCGCATCGGCTTCCAGCGTTGCCGCGTACTCCGGCGTCTGGAGCAGACCAGGAACGACACCCACTTCGTACAGCCGGATCTCCGTGGCACGTGCCTCATGCGCAACGTACTCCGGAAACCCTTCAAGTAATGCCGTGTACCTCACCGCCCGACTCAAGCGTTCGAATCGCTCTCCTGTACCGAACACCCTGTCAGCACTCCTCGCAAAATGAAGAGTTGGCGGGCGACGACCAGTTTCAACGGCAGAAATATGTGTACCTGAGCACCCCATACGCTCGGCGAGCTCATCCTGTGTCCAACCTCGCGCATCCCGCAGCGTACGGAGAAGCTGACCGAAGCGCGCACTGGGGGACTTATCCGGGTCCAGTTCCTTCCGATTCACCATGCGGAAACCCAACTCCTCACTCAGTTACTGCAAGTTGAACCGGTTCCAACCCTAGGCCACGCTGAACGCCCTTGGTAGTGGAGCGACTACAGAGAGGTGCGGCGATGCCTGAAAAGAAGCGCGCCCAACCCCCGCCCGCCGGGGCAATCCTGGTGGACCGGGGCCGTAACGACCGCGTCGGGGAGTTCCGAGGGGTTTCCGGCCCCTACTGGTCGCTGCGGCCGATCGGCGGGGGTCCCGAGTGGGAGGCCATCCCCGCGTACGTCCGGCCCGCCACCCGCGACGAGCGGCTCCGCGCCCGTACCGCGTACGAGAACGCCAGGAGCCGGGGGGAGGTGGCATGAACTCCAGCAGTGAAGCCGAGTGCCGTGAGTGCCATGAACTCGATGTGGCCGAGGCCGAGGCCCGGCGCGTGAGGGACGAGAGCCGGGCGACCGACTGCCGGGTGCTGCGCAGGCGGCATCTCGCCGCCGAGCACGGGGAACGGCCGTGAAGCCGCACCCGGGCGGGGAGCGTGCCGCGTGACCGGTGCGGGATACGCGGTGGAGGTCACCGCGACGACCGGGCAGCGCGCCGTTTCGCTCGCCGGGGCCGTGGTGAGGAATCGCCGGCTCGCCCTACGGTGGCTGCGGCGGCAGGCGCTCCGTCTCGGGGACGGGTGTGACGCCGTGTGGGGCTCCGCGTGGTCCGGCGGCGGGAGGGACCTGCGGTCCGTGATCCGTCAGAGCTCCGGTGTGCGGGACGCGCTCCGGAGCTGGAGCGACGACCTCGGCCAGCAGGATCACGCCATGGCCCGGCTGGAGTCCGGGTGCCCCGACCTGTTCACCGTGGTCGACCCCGCCCTCGGCCTCCTGGTGACGTTCGCCGGGCGGCGCGTGCGGTCGGGGCGGGCAGAGGACGGCAGACGAAACGGCCGTGCTCACCGGGCGGACCGGCGGGCACGGCCGTGCGGAGGGCGAACCGTGGGATTCGCCCTTGCGGATCAGCCGTTGACGGTGAACCAGGTGGCGCGGGACTTCTTCCACTCGTCGTGGTCGAGGTCCTTGGCCTCCGTACCGTCCCCGTACAGGTCGGCCGAGCCCGCGTCCGTGATCAGCTGGGCGCGTGCGCCGGGCGTGTTCAGGTCGGGGACGGCGACGACGGCCTCCCAGCCGCCCGGGTCCGAGGTCGGCAGGTCGAGCCGCTTGACCGGTGCGTGGCCCGCGATGCCGTCCCAGGAGTAGAGGGCGTACGGGTCGGAGTTGTCATCGGCCGCCCAGGAACCGGCCACGATCAGGTACTGGTCGGCGGAGTTCTTACGGATGTCGCGGATGCTGAGCCCGCCGAGGTCCAGCTCGATCGGGGTGCCGATCGTCGCCTTCGCTCCTGAGCCGGCCACCTTGTCGAAGTTGGTGACGGGCACGATCAGCGCCTTGCCGCCGCTCTTCGGCGGGACGAGCGGGGCGCGGAAGCCGATGTAGGCGGTGGTCGTGGAGCCGGGGGCGAACTCCAGGCCCTCGACGTTGAATCCGTCGATCTGCTTGGGGACTTCGCCGTCCTTCGTCCCCGCCGCGAAACCGTAGCGGTCGCCGTTCGACTTGTCCCAGGCGACCAGGTCGTCGCGGAGCTTCTTGTACTTCCCGCCGACCGTCAGCTGGGTGGCGGCGCCCGAGCCGCTCACCGTGGTCGTGAAGACGGTGTTGCGGTCGGACTTGTACTCGCCGTCCTTGTTGTTGCCCAGCGAACCGGTCCAGTAGATCGTGTTACCGACCCGCGCCGCGCCCTCGATGTCGACCTCCTTGGAGACGCCCAGCTTCGAGGCGACGTCCCAGGTGCGGACGGGGGCGCCTGACACCGAACTGTCGTAGAGGCGCAGGGTGTTGGTCTCGTCGTCCGCCACCACCACGTAACCGCCGCCCACGTCCACGGCGGCCGAGGCGTCCGAGGAACCGGTGAGGTAGCGGGTGTCGGCCGCGTTCTCGACGGCGGCGGACGCCGCGAAGTGCAGGGACTTGGTGGCGGTCTTGCCGCCGAGGCCGGTGACCTTGATCGTGAGGTCGGTGTAGCCGCGGGCGTGGGCGGCGACCCGGAGCTGCCGGGTGGCGCCCGTGCCGGTCACCGTCACATCGCCGGTCGCGGCGACGGACGACTTGGAGCTCGCGGAGGCCGCCACACCGAGGGCCGACACATCGGCTCCGCTCTGCCCGACGGTGACCGTCACCACGGGGTCGGCGGTCGCGCCGACGGCTCCGGACAGGTAGCCGGACGACAGAGCGATCGTCGGCGTCCCGTAGCTCGCGGCGTGCGCGGGCGCGCCGAGTCCGAGAGCGGCCAGCGCCAGCGCACCTCCCGCGGCGGCGACGGTCCGGCGGTGAGGGAGGACAAGCTGATGCAGCACGGTGTGCCTCTCGTCGGCGTGGTGTCGAGAAGTAGGTTCCGGTTCCCCCGCCAACGCACGGTACACACCAGGGGTACAACGAGCGAACAACACCGGACGGCCCCCGGCGAATTCACGCCGGGGGCCGTACAGGTGGGACGTCGTACGGGTGGGACTCAGACGTTGAAGCCCAGCGCGCGCAGCTGCTCGCGGCCGTCGTCGGTGATCTTGTCCGGGCCCCACGGCGGCATCCAGACCCAGTTGATCCTGAGCTCGTTGACGATGCCGTCGGTGGCGGACTTCGCCTGGTCCTCGATGACGTCGGTCAGCGGGCAGGCCGCGGACGTCAGGGTCATGTCGAGGGTGGCGATGTTGGCGTCGTCCACGTGGATGCCGTAGATCAGGCCCAGGTTGACGACGTCGATGCCCAGCTCGGGGTCGACGACGTCGTACAGCGCCTCGCGGACCTCCTCCTCGGAGGCCGGCTTGGTGGTGAGAGTCTCGTTGTCGCTCATGCCGTCTTCCCTTCGGACAGCGCCTTCGCCGTCGCGTCTTTCCACGCCATCCAGCTCAGCAGCGCGCATTTGACCCGGGCCGGGTACTTGGAGACGCCGGCGAACGCGACCGCGTCCTCCAGCACCTCCTCCATCGCGTCGTCCGGCTCCAGCTGTCCCTTGGACTGCATCAGCTCCAGGAACGCGGCCTGGATCTTCTGGGCCTCGCCCAGTTCCTTGCCGACCAGCAGCTCGTTCAGCACGGAGGCGCTGGCCTGGCTGATGGAGCAGCCCTGGCCCTCGTAGCTCACATCGGCGATGGTCTCGCCGTCGTACCGCACGCGCAGCGTGATCTCGTCACCGCACGTCGGATTGACGTGATGCACCTCGGCGTCGCCGTCCCGCAGGCCGCGCCCATGGGGGTGCTTGTAGTGGTCCAGGATCACTTCCTGGTACATGGAATCAAGCTTCACCAGTCAACCCTCGCCGCTGTCTAACCGAAAAAGTTCCGGACGTGTTCCAGGCCGTCCACCAGGGCGTCGACCTCGGCGGGCGTGGAGTACAGATAGAACGACGCTCGCGTCGTCGCAGGAATTCCGTACCGCAGGCAGACCGGCCGTGCGCAGTGGTGCCCGACCCGGACGGCGATGCCCTGCTCGTCGAGTACCTGGCCCACGTCGTGCGGGTGGATGTCGCCCAGTGTGAAGGAGATCGTGGCCCCGCGGTCCTCGGCGGTGGCCGGACCGATGATCCTGAGGTCCGGGACCTCCAGGAGCCGCTTCACCGCGTACTCGGTGATCGCCTGCTCGTGGCGGTGGATGTTCTCCATGCCGATCGCCGAGAGGTAGTCCACGGCCGCGCCGAGGCCGACGGCCTGGGCGATCGGGGGCGTACCGGCCTCGAACTTGTGCGGCGCGGGAGCGTAGGTCGACGAGTGCATCGACACGGTCTCGATCATCTCGCCGCCGCCGAGGAACGGCGGCAGGTCCTCCAGGAGCTCCTGCCGTCCCCAGAGCACGCCGATGCCGGTCGGGCCGACCATCTTGTGGCCGGTGAAGGCCACGAAGTCGGCCTGGAGCGCCTGCACGTCGAGCACCATGTGCGGGGCGGCCTGCGAGGCGTCGATGCAGACCAGCGCGCCGACTTCCTGGGCGCGCCGGACGATCTGCTCGACCGGGTTGATCGTGCCCATGATGTTCGAGACCAGCGTGAAGGAGACGATCTTCGTCTTCTCGGTGATGATCTCGTTGATGTTGGACAGGTCGAGCCGGCCGTCGTCGGTGATGCCGAACCACTTCAGCTTCGCGCCGGTGCGCTGCGAGAGCAGCTGCCACGGCACGATGTTGGAGTGGTGCTCCATCTCCGTGGTGACGATCTCGGTCTCGTGGTCGACCCGGTAGGGCTCGTCGGCCCAGCCGAGCATGTTCGCCACGAGGTTGAGCGACTCCGAGGCGTTCTTGGTGAAGATCACCTCGTTGCGGCTGGGTGCGTTGATGAACGCGGCGACCTTGTCACGGGCGCCTTCGTACAGCGCCGTGGCCTCTTCCGCGATCGTGTACACGCCGCGGTGCACATTGGCGTTGTGCCGCTCGTAGTACTCGTTGAGGGCATCGAGCACCTGGCGCGGCTTCTGCGAGGTCGCCGCGCTGTCCAGGTACACGATCTTCTTGCCGTCGTGGACCGTGCGGTCCAGGATCGGGAAGTCCTTGCGGATCGCCTCGGTGTCGAGGAGGCCGGAGAGCCCCTGTCGGGCGTCAGTCACGCGGAAGCGCCACCCTTCGTGTAGGCCTCGTAGCCCTCGTTCTCCAGCTTGTCGGCCAGCTCGGCGCCGCCGGACGCGGCGATGCGGCCGTTGGCGAAGACGTGCACGAAGTCGGGCTTGATGTACTTGAGGATGCGCGTGTAGTGCGTGATCAGCAGCGTGCCGACCTCGCCGGACTCGCGGACCCGGTTGACGCCCTCGGAGACGGTCTTCAGCGCGTCGACGTCCAGACCGGAGTCCGTCTCGTCGAGGATCGCCATCTTCGGCTTGAGCAGCTCCAGCTGAAGGATCTCGTGGCGCTTCTTCTCGCCGCCGGAGAAGCCCTCGTTGACGTTGCGCTCGGCGAAGGCGGGGTCCATCTGGAGCTCGGACATGGCCTCCTTGACCTCCTTCACCCAGGTACGCAGCTTGGGCGCCTCGCCGCGGACGGCGGTGGCGGAGGTGCGCAGGAAGTTGGAGACCGAGACACCGGGGATCTCGACCGGGTACTGCATGGCGAGGAACAGACCGGCGCGGGCGCGCTCGTCGACGGTCATCTCCAGGACGTCCTCGCCGTCCAGGGTCACGGTGCCGCTGGTGACCGTGTACTTGGGGTGGCCTGCGAGGGAGTAGGCGAGGGTGGACTTGCCGGACCCGTTGGGGCCCATGATGGCGTGGGTCTCGCCCTGCTTCACGGTCAGGTCGACGCCCTTGAGGATCTCCTTCGTGGCGTTGTCGGCCTCGACGGTGACGTGCAGGTCGCGGATTTCAAGCGTTGCCATGGGTGACTCAGGTCTCCTGGGTGACGGAGACGAGCACATCGTCCCCTTGGATCTTGACGGGGTATACGGGGACGGGGCGCGTCGCGGGAAGGCCGGACGGCTTGCCGGTGCGCAGGTCGAAGCTCGATCCGTGCAGCCAGCACTCGATCATGCAGTCCTCGACCTCTCCCTCGGACAGTGAGACGTTCGCGTGCGAGCAGATGTCGTTGATCGCGAACACCTCGCCCTCGGTGCGGACGACGGACACCGGCGTGCCGTCGAGCTCCACCCGCTTGGGGGTGTCGTCCTCCAGCTCGCTCAGCGCACAGGCTTTGACGAAGGCCATCAGACCGACGCCTTCAGCTCGGTCTCGATCTTGTCGAGGAGCCGGGCTTCGACGTCCGGCAGGCCGATCTGCTGCACCAGCTCCGCGAAGAAGCCGCGCACGACGAGGCGGCGGGCCTCCTCCGCGGGGATGCCGCGGGACTGGAGGTAGAACAGCTGCTCGTCGTCGAAGCGGCCGGTCGCGGAGGCGTGTCCGGCGCCGACGATCTCGCCGGTCTCGATCTCCAGGTTCGGCACCGAGTCGACCCGCGCACCGTCGGTGAGAACCAGGTTGCGGTTCATCTCGTAGGTGTCGGTGCCCTCGGCGGCGGCCTGGATCAGGACGTCGCCGATCCACACGGCGTGCGCGCCTTCGCCCTGGAGCGCGCCCTTGTAGGCCACGTTGGACTTGCAGTGCGGGGTGTTGTGGTCGACCAGGAGGCGGTGCTCCTGGTGCTGGCCCTTGTCGGTGAAGTACAGGCCGAAGAGCTCGGCCTCGCCGCCGGGGCCCGCGTAGGCGATCCGCGGGTGGATGCGGACGACGTCGCCGCCGAAGGTGACGACGATGGACTTGAAGGAGGCGTCCCGGCCGACCAGCGCGTTGTGCTGGCCGACGTGGACGGCGTTCTCGTCCCAGTCCTGGACGGAGACGACGGTGAGCTTCGCTCCGTCGCCCAGGACGTAGTCGACGTTGGCGGCGAGCACCGCGTCACCGGTGTGGTCGATGACGACGACGGCCTCGGCGAAGGCGCCCAGCGAGATGACCTGGTGTCCGTAGGCCACCCCGCCTTCGCCGTGCACCGTGATCCGGATCGGCTCGGTGAGCACGGCTTCCTTGTCGACGGTGACGACGGAGGCCTGCTCGAAGGACGAGTAGGCCTGTGCGGCCACCCGGTCCACCGGCTTGCCGGCCTTGCCCAGCCGGGCGTCGTCGCGGCCGACGGTCTCGACCGTGACGCCCGAGGGGGCCTCGATCGCGACCTTCACAGCGCTGCCGGTGGCGACGGCCGTGCCGTCGTGCAGGCCGCGCAGCCGCTCCAGCGGCGTGAACCGCCATTCCTCCTCACGGCCGTGCGGGACCGGGAAGTCCGCGACGTCGAAGGACGGGGGCGCGCTCATGCGCGTGGCGACGGTCGACTCGGCGGCCACCGCGATAGAGCCGGTGGTGGTGGAGCCCACCGGGATGTTCTGAGCCTCAGCCATGGCTGTCGTAGTGCTCGCTTTCTCAGGTCGGACAGATGTCGGGGGATTCGGTTTCCGGCGTACTAGCCGACCGAGCCCTCCATCTGCAGCTCGATCAGCCGGTTGAGCTCAAGGGCGTACTCCATGGGGAGCTCCTTCGCGATCGGCTCCACGAAGCCGCGCACGATCATCGCCATCGCCTCGAACTCGGTCATGCCGCGGCTCATCAGGTAGAAGAGCTGGTCCTCGGAGACCTTGGAGACGGTCGCCTCGTGCCCCATCGAGACGTCGTCCTCGCGGACGTCGACGTAGGGGTAGGTGTCGGAGCGGGAGACCGTGTCGACCAGCAGCGCGTCACAGAGGACGTTGGACTTCGCGCCCGGCGCGCCCTCGCCGATCTCGATGAGACCTCGGTAGGAGGTGCGGCCGCCGCCTCGTGCCACCGACTTGGAGACGATGTTGGACGAGGTGTTCGGGGCCATGTGGACCATCTTGGCGCCGGCGTCCTGGTGCTGGCCCTCGCCCGCGAAGGCGATGGACAGGGTCTCGCCCTTGGCGTGCTCGCCCATCAGGTAGATGGCCGGGTACTTCATGGTGACCTTGGAGCCGATGTTGCCGTCGACCCACTCCATGGTCGCGCCCTCGTAGGCGACGGCGCGCTTGGTCACCAGGTTGTAGACGTTGTTCGACCAGTTCTGGATCGTCGTGTAGCGGCAGCGGCCGCCCTTCTTCACGATGATCTCGACGACCGCGGAGTGCAGCGAGTCCGAGGAGTAGATCGGCGCGGTGCAGCCCTCGACGTAGTGGACGTAGGCGTCCTCGTCGACGATGATCAGCGTCCGCTCGAACTGGCCCATGTTCTCCGTGTTGATACGGAAGTAGGCCTGGAGCGGGATCTCGACGTGCACGCCCTTCGGCACGTAGATGAACGAACCGCCGGACCACACGGCCGAGTTCAGCGAGGCGAACTTGTTGTCACCGACGGGGATGACGGTGCCGAAGTACTCCTTGAAGAGCTCCGGGTGCTCCTTCAGCGCGGTGTCGGTGTCCATGAAGATGACACCCTGCGCCTCCAGCTCCTCGTTGATCTGGTGGTAGACGACCTCGGACTCGTACTGGGCGGCGACACCGGCGACCAGGCGCTGCTTCTCCGCCTCCGGGATGCCGAGCTTGTCGTACGTGTTCTTGATGTCCTCGGGCAGGTCCTCCCAGGACTCCGCCTGCTTCTCCGTGGAACGCACGAAGTACTTGATGTTGTCGAAGTCGATGCCCGACAGGTCGGAGCCCCAGTTCGGCATGGGCTTCTTGCCGAAGAGCTTGAGGCCCTTGAGCCGCAGCTTCAGCATCCACTCGGGCTCGTTCTTCTTGTCCGAGATGTCGCGGACGACAGCCTCGGAGAGGCCGCGCTTGGCCGCCGCGCCTGCCGCGTCGGAGTCGGCCCAGCCGAATTCGTACGTGCCCAGGCCATCGAGCTCAGGGTGGGCAGTCTCCGTAGGGAGCGTCATGCGGGGTTCCTCCCGGACTTGCTGGTGGATGCTGAATCAGTGGTTTGCGTGGTGGGGTGACCGCTGCGCGGAATGTAGGTCGTACACACCCCGTCGCCGTGGGCGATCGTGGCGAGACGCTGCACATGGGTCCCCAGGAGGCTGGAGAAGATCTCCGTCTCCGCCTCGCACAGCTGCGGGTACTGCTCGGCGACGTGTGCGACCGGGCAGTGGTGCTGGCACAACTGCTCACCCTGCTGGGGGTCCGGCGCGCTGCGCGCCGTAGCAGCGTACCCGTCGGCGGACAAGGCCTTGGCCAGCGCATCCGTACGGGTGCCGGGCTCCGCGGCCTCGATCGCCGCGCGGTAGGCCGCGGACTGGCCGGCCACCCTGGCACGGGCGAACGCCATCACCGCTTCCTCGCCCGCGCTCTCGGCGATCCAGCGCAGGGCGTCCGCGGCGAGCTCGTCGTAGGACTGGTCGAAGGCGTCCCGGCCGCAGTCGGTCAGGGCGAACACCTTGGCCGGGCGGCCACGGGTCCGTGTGCCGTACACCCGCTGCTCGCGGGCTTCGACGACATCGTCGGAGACGAGGGCGTCGAGCTGACGGCGGACGGCGGCCTGGGTGAGCCCCAGGCGCTTCGCGAGATCGGCGGCGGTGGACGGGCCGTGGTCCAGGACGGAGCGCGCGATCCGGTTGCGCGTCGAGCGCTCACCGGTCGCGAGTTCCTCCTGCGGAGCCTCGCCAACGTATTTCACAACGCCATTGTTGCGTAATTCATCCGGCCCTGACAACCACGGTCCGAAACGATCTACCGTGGAATCGATCACTTAGGGTTACCTAATCAAGCCCCGGGACAGGGGCTCCGGAGGCGGCTGCCTAGACTTACCGCCCATGAAGAGCGAGTCCGCCCCAGCCCCGTCCGGCCCGGCTGTCCAGGTCCGCGGCCTGGTGAAGCGGTACGGCGACAGGACGGCGGTGGACGGCCTCGACCTGTGCATGAGCGCCGGCGCGGTCACCGCGGTCCTCGGCCCCAACGGCGCGGGCAAGACCACCACGATCGAAACCTGCGAGGGCTACCGCCGTCCGGATGAGGGGACGGTCCGGGTCCTCGGTCTCGACCCGGTCACCGACTCGGCGCGGCTGCGCCCCCGGATCGGTGTGATGCTCCAGTCCGGCGGCGTCTACTCCGGCGCCCGCGCCGACGAGATGCTCCGCCACATGGCGAAACTCCACGCCCACCCGCTCGACGTGGACGCCCTGATCGAGCGGCTGGGGCTCGGCGGCTGCGGCCGCACCACCTACCGCCGGCTCTCCGGCGGCCAGCAGCAGCGGCTCGCCCTCGCGATGGCCGTCGTCGGCCGCCCCGAGCTGGTCTTCCTCGACGAGCCGACCGCGGGCCTCGACCTACAGGCCCGCCGCTCCACCTGGGACCTCGTGAAGGAGCTGCGCGCCGACGGCGTGTCGGTCGTGCTCACCACCCACTTCATGGACGAGGCGGAGGAGCTCGCCGACGACGTCGCGATCATCGACGCGGGCCGGATCGTCGCCCAGGGCAGCCCGGAGACGCTCTGCCGGGGCGGCGCCGAGAACACCCTGCGCTTCACCGGCCGCCCCGGCCTCGACCTCGGCTCCCTGCTGAAGGCGCTGCCCGACGGTTCGGAGGCGGCCGAGCTCAGCACGGGCACGTACCGCATCACCGGCGACGTCGACCCGCAGCTGCTGGCCACCGTCACCTCCTGGTGCGCGCAGAACGGCGTGATGCCCTCCGGCATCTCCGTCGAGCGCCACACCCTGGAGGACGTCTTCCTGGAACTGACCGGCAAGGAGCTGCGCGCATGAGCGCCGGTACGTACACCCCCCGGCCGGGGGCCGCCCCGCTGCCCCGGATGATCGCCACGCAGGCCGCGCTGGAGACCCGGATGCTGCTGCGCAACGGCGAGCAGCTGCTGCTGACGGTGGTCATCCCGGCCCTGCTCCTCGTGCTGTTCAGCGCGGTCGACATCGTGGACACCGGCTCGGGCGAGTCGGTCGACTTCCTGACCCCCGGCATCCTCGCGCTCGCCGTGATGTCCACCGCCTTCACCGGCCAGGCCATCGCCACCGGTTTCGAGCGGCGGTACGGGGTGCTGAAACGGCTCGGCGCGTCCCCGCTCCCCCGCTGGGCGCTGATGACCGCCAAGACGCTGGCCGTACTGGTCACAGAGGTGCTCCAGGTGGTGCTCCTGACGGTGATCGCCTTCGCGCTGGGCTGGTCGCCGCACGGCAACCCGTTCGCCGTCCTGCTGCTGCTCGTGCTCGGCACCGCCGCGTTCTCCGGTCTGGGGCTGCTGATGGCCGGGACGCTGAAGGCGGAGGCGACCCTCGCCGCGGCCAACCTGGTCTTCCTGCTGCTGCTGGTCGGCGGCGGGGTCATCGTGCCGCTCGACAAGTTCCCGGACGCGGTCCAGTCGGTGCTGGGGCTGCTGCCGATCGCGGCCCTGTCGGACGGGCTGCGCGACGTGCTCCAGCACGGTGCGGCGATGCCGTGGGGCGACCTCGGGATCCTGGCCGTCTGGGCGGTGCTGGGCCTGGGCGCGGCGGCGCGGTTCTTCCGCTGGGAGTGATGCCGGGGTCACTCCCGGTGTCCCCTGGCCGCTGGGAGTGACCCCGGGCCGCCGTGGTGACCCTCGCCGGAAGTGACGCCGGACACTCGCGGGGCACGATTCGTCCCCCTCGTGAAAGCTTGCACAAGCGGCCGCCTACGATGGTGCGCGTGCCCAAGCTGAACCGAGCCGAAGTCGCTCAAGCCGTGCGGAACCCGCTTCAGTACATCGCCGATCGCTGGACGCCGTCCCCCCGGACGGTGCGCCGTGCCGCGATGTCGGCCGTCGTGATGGCCGTCGCCATCGTCGTCACCGGCGGTGCGGTGCGGCTGACCGGTTCCGGTCTCGGCTGCCCCACCTGGCCCAAGTGCACCGACGAGAGCCTCACCGCGACGAGCGCGATGGGTTTCCACGGTGCCATCGAGTTCGGCAACCGGATGCTGACGTACGTGCTGTGCGCGGCGGTCGGCTGGGCGATCATCGCCGCCCGTTCCGCGAAGCCCCGGCGCCGCAGCGTCACCCGGCTCGGCTGGGCGCAGTTCTGGGTGGTCATGGGCAACGCCGTACTCGGCGGCATCGTCGTACTGGTCGGCCTCAACCCGTACACCGTCGCGGCGCACTTCCTGCTCTCCACCGCCCTTCTCACCCTCGCCCTGGTCACCTGGCAGCGGACCCGGGAGGGCGACACGGCGCCGCGTCCGCTGGTCGGCAAGGCCGTCTCGCAGCTGACCTGGCTGCTGGTCGTCGCGGCCGGGCTGCTGATCGCCGTCGGCACCGTGGTCACCGGGGCCGGCCGGCACGCCGGGGACTCCAGCGACGTCCACCGCATCCCGATCGACTGGAAGACGATCGCGCAGCTGCACGCCGATCTCGCCTGGGTCGTGGTGGCGCTGACCGTCGCGCTCTGGTTCGTCCTGAAGGCCGTCGACGCGCCCGTCGGACCGCTGCACCGGGCCCGGGACCTCTTCCTGATCCTGATGGCGCAGGGCGTGATCGGGTACGTCCAGTACTTCACCGACACCCCGGAGATCCTGGTCGGGCTGCACATGTTCGGCTCGTGCCTGGTGTGGATCGGCGTGGTGCGCGTACTGCTGTCGCAGCGCGAGCGGCCGGTGGACGCCCCGCGGGTGCCCGGACCTGCGGCCGGGCAGCCGGAGCCCGCGACCGCCTGAGCCCCGCCGCACGGAACAACACGAACGGCCCGGTCCGTACCCCGCTCGGGGGTACGGACCGGGCCGTTCGCCGGTCCCGTGCGGCCTGACCCGCACGGGACCGGCGGGCGGTCGCTACCCGTTGGCCGAGCGCGACACGTTGTATCCCTCCACCACGAGCCGGGGGCGGGCCCGGCCCCTGGTGTCGTGGCTCCACTCCGCCTCGATCTCGCGCTGCTCGCCCGGCAGCAGCCAGAGGTAGTTGTCGTCGAAGTAGGCCGGCAGCACCCGTTCGTCGGTGCGCCGGTCGCGCAGCGAGAGGCGCACCATGGCGGCGACGGTGGCGCCGTCGTTGCGGAGGACCGCCTTCAGCTTTCCGCCGGGACCCCGGCCGTGCCCGGAGACGTCGGAGACCGAGCGCACCGTGACCCGGGTGCGGGCCAGCCTGTTGAGCGCGGACAGGTCGGTGGCGGCGCGGTAGCGCCAGTAGGTGTTGCGCGACAGCAGGGTGCCGTGCGCGTCCCGGAGTTCGAGGCGCAGCAGGTGCGCCGCGGGCAGCGAGTCGCCGAAGGGCACCACGTCCCCGGCCGCCGCGGACGACGGGGCGAGGTCGACCGTGCTGCGCACCGGCTTGCCCAGCCGCTGCCCCCGCAGGTCGTACAGGGTCGCGGTGACGGTCGCCCGCTCGATCGCGCGGGTGGTGTGGTTGACCGCGCCGGTACGCCAGTCGACCGGGTTGACCTGGACGTGCACGGGCTCGGTGCCCTTGCGGACGCCGTGGTAGAAGCCGTTGACGTCCAGGTCGTAGTCGTACGTCTGCCAGACGGTGCTGTGCCATGCCGGGTGCGACATCCACAGCAGCAGCCCGGAGGCGTTGTCCCACAGGCGCGTGTTCCACGCCTCGAACATCGCCCGGCCGTTCTCGTAGTTGACCAGCTGGGCCTTGCGGGTGAAGTCGGCCAGGCCGGTCGCCGTACCGAGCCGCTCCTCGATCGCCGCCTGGTAGCCCTGCGGCTGCTGGTTGCCCTTGCGGGCCCAGTCGTGGGCTCCCCACACATTGCCGATGGGCCAGGCCGGCTCGTCGCCGACGAGGTTCTCCATCGACTCCTCGACGGGCAGGACGGGCATCCCGATCTCGGTGTGGAAGCCGAAGTCGCCGGTACGGAAGTAGGAGGCGGGGTCCACCCAGTTGTACGGGCCCCGGCCCTTGACGACGCCGTCCGCCGAGCTGCCCATGTAGAGGATGCCGGGTGCCTCGGCGGCCACCAGCTCCCGTACTCCGGCGTCGATGTCGGCGGGTGGGGTGCCCTCGTTGGAGCCGCACCACACGACGACGGACGCGTGGTGGCGGTAGGCGCGGACGGTGTCCAGCGCGTTGCGCAGGTACTCGGCGTGGTCCGGCGGGTCCATCGACCAGCCGTTCCAGAAGTCGTTCCAGACCAGTAGGCCGTTCTCGTCGCAGGCCGCGAAGAACTCCTCGCGGTTGCTGCTGCCCACCCAGTTGCGGATCATCGTGAAGTTCATGTCCCGGTGCATCCGGACGGTGTCCTCGGTGCGGCCGTCCAGGGCCCGGCGCAGCAACTCGTCGTAGCCCCAGTTCCCGCCCCGGCAGAACACCCGGGTGCCGTTGACGGTGATCTGGAGCTGGCGCACCGGCGGCTGTTCGACGCTCTTGGCGTCGGTCCACTCCTTGCCGTCCGCCGAGACCTGGATGACGAACCTCTTGGCGTACGCGCTCTCCCAGTCGAGCACCACCCGGTTCACCGGGAGCTCGGAGCCGAGGTCGGCCTGGATCCACTCGCCGTCGGCGAACTCGGAGGACCAGCGGGTCGTGCGGTCGCCGTCGAAGACGGCGGAGGCGGGCCCGGTGCCGTCCGACGTGGAGGCCTCGGCCTTCGCTCCCCTGGCGAGGTCCTTGTCCGGGTCCGCGTCGCCGTACACCGACATGGACCACAGGGAGATGCCCCAGTCGGTCGCCCGCTGGGTGCCCACCAGCCGTACGTAGCGGGCCGGGCGTGCCTCGAACTCGACGGTCTGGCTGCCGTGCCCGCCGGCGAAGTCGACCGGCATGCCGTAGCTGTAGCCGAACTCCCTGATCCCGAAGCGCAGCCCGCGCCGGTCGGCGACCGCGCCGCCGGTCTCGGCCTTCAGCGTGAGGTCGTACAGATCGGGCTTCCCGTAGCCGTTGGGCCACCAGAGCTTCGGCCGCCGCACCCGCAGCGCGGGGAACTCCGCCGGGGCGAGCACCGCGTCGGCGCTCTTCCCGGCGGGCACGGTCACGGTCTTCGCGACCCGGACGTCCCCGAACGCGGCGCGCACGGTGACCCGCTCCGCCTCCGCGCCGGTGTTGCTGACCGGGACGGTGAGGGTGACCTCCGCGACGTCGAGCGCGGGCAGGCCGGGCA
Source organism: Streptomyces sp. NPDC088730 (assembly GCF_044751215.1). Taxonomy (NCBI): domain Bacteria; kingdom Bacillati; phylum Actinomycetota; class Actinomycetes; order Kitasatosporales; family Streptomycetaceae; genus Streptomyces; species Streptomyces sp. NPDC088730. The sequence goes on along the minus strand of NZ_JBIVLK010000001.1, from coordinate 1,366,020 downwards.
GGGTGGTGGTGATCTGCGGGTCGCCCAGGAGCGCGGTGCCGGTGGAGCGCAGCCGTACGTGGTTCCAGATGCCGGCGGCCCGGTCGCGGACCGGCGGCATCCAGTCCCAGCCGGAGACGGAGAGGTACGTCGGCCCGTTGCGCATCATCATGGTGGCGCCGGCGTCGAGCCAGGACTCACCGCCGGGGCCCTTGTCCGCGGGGCTGCCCGGCAGCGGCATGGGGCTGATCCGCACGGCCAGCACGTTGTCCGCGCGGGCGTCGTCGTGGAGCGCGTCCGTGATGTCGAAGGACTCGCGGGCGAAGGGGCGGCTCATCGTGCCGATCCGGGTGCCGTTCAGCCAGATCTGCGCGGCGTGGTTGATGCCGTCGAACTCCAGCCGGACGCGGCGGCCGCGTCCGGTGTCCAGTCCGCGCGGCAGCCGGAACGCCCTGCGGTACCACCAGGAGTGCCGGGAGAGCGCCTCGGGGACCTTGAGGTTGTTGAGGCCGGTCACCGGGTCGGGCAGATGCCCCTGTTCGACGAGGGAGGCCAGGACGGTGCCGGGGACGGTGGCCGGGAGCCAGTGGGCGGTGTCCACGCCGGAGCCGGAGACCACCTTGCCGTCGTCGGCCGGTGCGAAGTCGTCCATGGTCAGCGCCCAGCCGGATTCGAGCGGCACGGTGCCGTCGGCCGCGACCGCCAGGGCGGGGGCGGGGGTGCGGGGCATCGACCAGTCGGTCCAGCTCCCGGCGGCGGGCCGGCGGTCCGGTGTACGGCCGTGGACGCGGAAGCCGTTGAGGCCGAGGGGGTTGTCGTTGGAGCGCCTGGTGACCGTCAGCCGGACCCAGCGGGCGGTGGCCGGCTTGTCGAGCGTGATGGTCGTGGCACCGCCCCGGCCGTCGGTGGCGCGGTGCACCGTGGTCCACTTCCGCTCGTCCACCGACACCTCCAGGGTGAAGGCGACCGCGCAGCTGGACAGGATCTCGCTGCCGTCCGTGCCGTCGCGGGGGTTGCCGCCCGTGCCGGGGACGAAGGGCGGGTCCGAGACGGCCGCCTCGAAGACCAGCTCCACCGCCTCCACGGTGCACCGGCCCTGGAGGTCCACGGCGATCCACTGCGGGTCACCGGGCTCGGCCCGCCAGCCGGTCCCCCGGACTCCGGGCACGGCGATCCCGTCCACGGCGAACTCCGGCGAAGTGGCCGCGTACGCGGTGGAGGAGACCTTGACCGGGCGGGCGGCGGCGAGTTCGGCCGCCGCCGCACCGGGCCTGCCCTTGCCGTCCGCGGCGGCGAGGGTGGCGGGCAGCGCTGCGCTGATGCCGAAGGCGGCCAGCAGGGTGGTGTTGGTGGCCAGGAAGCGGCGCCGGGTGACCGGGGAGATGCCTCCCGGCCCGGCGGGACCGCTCCCGTCCGGTCCGTCCTGGACGGCTGCTGACCTGAGGTCGCTGTCCAGCGTGGTGTCAGCGGGTTGTTCCGGCACTCCGGCCTCCTGGCTGAGGGAAAGGGAGAAGAGAAAGCACAACGACGACAAGGACGAGATAAGGATGACAACGTTGTCAGACTTCAGGGGCGGGCCCTGAGGCCGAGGAAGGAGGGGTGGGCCCGTCGGCCCCGCCGACGCCGGCCGGCCCTGGTGGGGCCGGCGGCTGCCGGACGATGAAGCGGTGTCACGGAAGCAGTGCCGCGGAAATCGCGTCACAGAGTTGCGTCACGGCGATCCGCGGCTGGGACGGGGTGTAGCGGACCGTCCGGTTCCGGCTGCGCCGTGTGGCTCATTAAAGATCGATTGCCGGGCGCTTGTAAAGAGTTGGCAACGTGCGGATCGCTTCGCTGTGTCCTGTCATTCACCCGCGGCCCACTCCTCCTGCCCCGCGTCCAGCAGCGCGGCCAGCCGGTCCGGGTCCGGCAGCGGCCCGTGGTCCCCGGTGACCCGCAGCGCGGCGCCCGCGGTGAGGTGCCCGAGCCGCAGCGCCCGTACGGTGTCCTCGCCGCGCAGCAGCCCGGCCAGGAACCCGGCGGCGAACGCGTCGCCCGCGCCCACCGGCTCCACGACCGCGACCCTGGGCGCGGGCACGGTGTGCGCCCGGTCGCCGTCGAAGGCGGTCGCGGCCCGTCCGCCGTCCTTGACCACCAGGACCCGCGGCTGGGGCAGCAGTGCGCGCACGGCGGCCGCGTCGGTCAGCCCGGCGCCCCACAGGGCCTGCGCCTCGTCGAGGCCGACGAAGGTGATGTCCGCCTGCCGGGCGAAGCCGAGCAGCACCCCGGGCGCCGAGCCGTCCGGCCACAGCGCGGGCCGGTGGTTGACGTCGAAGCTGACCGGGCGGGGCCGTTCGGCGGCGGGGACCTCCAGCAGGGCCGCGACCAGCTCGTGGCAGTCCGGGGAGAGCGCCGGGGTGATGCCGCTGAGGTGGACCAGTCCGGCGGTGCGTACCGCGTCGTCGTCCAGCACGTCCGCGGTCAGGGCGGAGGCCGCCGAGCCGCGCCGGTAGTAGTGGACCCGGGTGGCCTCGGTGCCGGGGTCCTTGACCAGCAGCCCGGTCGGCCGGTGCGGGTCGGTGCGCACCCCGCTGACGTCGACCCCGGACGCGGCCACCTCGCCGAGGATCCGGCGGCCGAAGGGGTCGTCGCCCAGGGCGGAGACCCAGCGGGCGGGCACCCCGTGGTCCGCGAGGTACACGGCCACGTTGGACTCGGCGCCCGCGATCCGGACGCCGAGCCGCGCGGCGCCCTCCAGCGGGGCGACGGGGTCCGGGACCAGCGCGGCCATCGTCTCCCCGACGCAGGCCACCGGGGGGCGGGCGGGCTGCCCGGTCCGGGCGGCGGACTCGGCGGTCATGCGGGGTTCTCCTGCCGGTAGGCGGCGGTGGGCAGGCCGGGGACGTCGACCCGTACGGAGAACACCGCACCGTCCAGCGGACCGGGCGCCGCGAGCCCGGTCCTGGCGCTGGTGACGTACAGCGTGTCGCCGTCCAGGCAGAGCCCGGCGGGCTGGACGGCGGGGAGCCGGAGCCGCCGGTCCGGAGCGCCGTCGGGGCGGAGGCGGTGGACGGTTCCGGTGCCCCAGACGGCGGTCCACAGAGCGCCCTCCGCGTCGACCGCCATCCCGTCCGGGCTGCCCTCGTCGAACACGGCGAAGGTCTCCGGCGCACCCGGCAGTCCGCTGTCCGGGTCCACCGGGTAGCGGCGGATGACGCCCTTCGCGCTGTCCGCGAGGTACATCGCGGAGCCGTCCGCCGCGAACGCCGGGCCGTTGGGCACGGTCAGCCCGTCCAGCACCCGCTCCACGGTGCCGTCGTGGCCGACCCGGTAGAGGGAGCCGGCGCCCTCCGCGGCGTCGTACGCCATGCTCCCCGCCCAGAACCGTCCCCCGGGATCGGCGGCGGCGTCGTTCATCCGCGTGGCGTGCGCCGCCCCCTCCTCGGGACGGGCCAGCCACTCGGCGGCGCCGTCCGGGTCGATCAGGCAGATGCCGGTGCCGGCGGCCGCGATCCAGTGCCCCGGGCGCCCGTGGACGGGGGCGACCGCGCCCAGCGGTTCGTCGAGCCGGGCCAGCCGGGTCAGCGGTGCGGTGCGGTCCGCGGGGCCGGTCAGCAGCCGGCCGGTCAGGATGTCCACGAGGACGATGCGGCCGTCGACCGCCCGGATGCCCTCACCGAGCTCCAGCCGGTCGGCCCACTGGACGGCCGGTGTCCCGGCGCTCATCGCCCGGCGTCCGACGGGAGGCGTACCGCGTCCAGGAAGGCGCGGGTGCGCTCGCGCAGCGCGTCGGTGCTGCCGCCGTCGGCCGCGTCGCCGATCAGCGGGGAGCCGACGCCCACCGCGGTGGCGCCCCGGGCGAGGTAGTCGCGGGCCGCTTCGGCGTCCACTCCGCCGACCGGGACGAACGGCAGGCCGGGGAAGGGTCCGCGCAGCGCCGTCAGGTAGCCGGGGCCGCCGGCCTGCGCGGCCGGGAAGAGCTTGCAGGCGTCGGCGCCGAGCCGCTGGGCCGCGACGACATCGCTCGGGGTCATGACTCCGGCCAGCACCGGCAGTCCGAGGCGCTTGGCCTCGGTGACGCCCTCGCAGACGGCCGGGGTGACGACGAAGTCGGCTCCCGCGTCCCGTACCGCCTGGGCGTCCTCGGCGGTCAGGACGGTTCCCGCGCCGAGCGGTGCGTCGGGGCCGAGGGCGGCGCGGGCGCGGCGGATGACGCCGAGCGCGTCCTGTCCGCTGAGGGAGACCTCGATGAGCGGGAGTCTCTCCTCCGCCAGGGTGAGTACGGTCCTGAGTGCGGCGTCCGCGTCGGCGCCGCGCACGATGGCGACGATCCGGTGGGTGCGCAGCGCGGTCAGCAGTTCCACGTGCGGGTTCCCTTCTGGTTGTTCTGCACGGCTGTGTGGTCGATGACGTCGGGCTGTACGGGGCCGGCCTGTGCGTCCGGCGCGGTGTGCGCCGTCACGGTGAGGCGCCAGCGGACCTCGCCGCGGGCCGGGACGACGGCGGCGTCGCCCTCCCCCGCGGCGGCCAGGCCGAAGACCCGGCCGAGCATCGGTTCGACGCCGACCGAGCGGTACGGGTCCTGCTCGGGGAAGCCGCCGAGGTTGCGCCACAGCGCGACGGACACCGGCTGGCCCGCCGCCTCGACGGCCAGCCGCAGCACGGCCGTCCCGTCCTGGACCGACACCTGCCCGGTGTCGGCCACCGCGCCGGTGGCCGTTCCGTCGTCCGGGCCGATCCGGTCCAGGCCGGAGGGCCAGGCGCCCGTGACGTAGCGGTCGCCGCCGTCGGGGTAGCGGCGGACCGGGGTGCCGTCCGCGATCCCGATCCGGGCGCCCGGCGCCAGGTCGAGCAGGGCGTGGGCGGCCCAGAGGAAACGGTAACCGGGCTCGGCGGTGAGCCGGTACTCGGCCACCGCCCCGTCCCCGTCGGCGCGGATCAGCCGGCTGATCCGGAAGTCGGGGCAGTCGGCGGACTCGGTGCCGTCGGCCGCGCGCTGCCAGGGCCGGGCCCAGGCGTCGCCGTGGTCGGGGGTGCCGCGTACGGTCGGCACGCACTCCTCCAGACCGCCCGCGTCGGCGAAGCCGTCGCCGGGACGGACTCCGGGACGGCGCGGTTCCGGCCGGTGCCAGAGCCATTCGCGGCCGGCCGCCCGCAGCGAGGTCCACCGGCCGCCGTGCGCCGGGTCCGTCTCGATCCGCACCGGGACCGGGGCGCTCACCACTCCGCGAACGATCCGTCGTCGTGCCGCCACACCGGGTTGCGCCAGGCGTGGCCGGAACGGTCGGCCGCGCGGACGGCGCTCTCGTCGACGGTGATGCCGAGCCCCGGCAGGGCGGTTCGCCGGGCGTGGCCGGCGTCGAAGCGGAACGGCTCGGTGTCCACGACGTAACTCAGCAGGTCGGCGTCCTTGTTGTAGTGGATGCCCCGGCTCTGCTCCTGGATGAGGAAGTTCGGGGTGGCGAAGGCGATCTGCAGGCTGGCCGCCAGCGCGATGGGGCCGAGCGGGCAGTGCGGGGCGAGCTGCACGCCGAAGGTCTCGGCGAGGGAGCCGATGCGGTGGACCTCGGAGATGCCCCCGGCGTGCGAGAGGTCCGGCTGGGCGACCGCGATCCCGGCCGTCAGTACGGGCAGGAAGTCGGCCCGCCCGTAGAGCCGTTCGCCGGTGGCGATGGGGACGCAGGTGGCGGCGGTGAGGGCGGGCAGCAGATGCCCCTGCTCGGGCAGGAGGGGTTCCTCCACGAACAGCGGGTGCAGCGGTTCGATGGCGTGCAGCACCCGGCGTGCGCCGGCCGGTCCGAACCGGCCGTGCATGTCGATGGCGACGTCGCGGCCGGGGCCGAGCACGTCGCGGACGGCGGCGACCCGTTCCACCACGGCGGCGGTCTCGGCGGGGCTGGCCAGCGGTGAGGTGCGTCCGGCCGCGTTCATCTTGACGGCGGTGAAGCCGGCCTTGACCTGGGCGGTGACCTCCTCCGCGAGGCGGGCGGGTTCGTCGCCGCCGACCCAGGCGTAGACCCGGACCCGGTCGCGCACGGGGCCGCCGAGCAGGGCGTGGACGGGGGCGCCGTACGCCTTCCCGGCGATGTCCCACAGGGCCTGGTCGATTCCGGCGACGGCGCTGGAGAGCACCGGGCCGCCCCGGTAGAAGCCGCCCTTGCTGAGCACCTGCCAGTGGTCCTGGACGCGCAGCGGGTCCTGGCCGACCAGGTATTCGGCCAGTACGTCGACGGCGGCCCGGACGACCTCGGCGCGGCCCTCGACGACGGGTTCGCCCCAGCCGACGACGCCCTCGTCGGTCTCGATCCGGCAGAAGAGCCAGCGCGGCGGTACGAGGAAGGTCTCGATACGGGTGATCTTCACCGGTTCACGGTCCCCTCGCCGGTGGCGGACGCGCCCTCGGTCCGCTCGCGGGTGGCGGATGCGTCCTCGGTCCGCTCGCGGGTGGCGGATGCGTCCTCGGTCCGCTCGCGGGTGGCGGACGCGTCTTCGGTCCCCTCGCCGGTGGCGGACGCGTCTTCGGTCCCCGGGGTCGTGCCGTGCACCCGGTCGAGGTCGCGGACGGCCTGGTCGAGCAGGGCGCGCATGGCGTGCTCCGCGGCGGCCGGGTCCCGGTCGCGGACGGCGTCCAGGACGGCCCGGTGGCTCGGGACCGGGTCCTCTCCGGCTTGCGAGCTGTGCACGATCTCGTCCCGGTGGGCGAGGCCGGACTCGATGACCATCTCCAGTCGTTCCAGCAGTTCGTTGTGGGTGGCCGCGAGGAGGGCGCGGTGGAAGGCGAGGTCCGCCTCGACCGCGTGGGCGGGCCCGCCCTCCTGCTCGCCCATCGCGGTGATCGCGGCTTCGAGGGTGGCCAGGTCCGCCGCTGTGCGGCGGACCGCGGCCAGCCGGACGGCGGCCGGTTCGATGATGCCCCGGACCTCCCCGAGGTTGCGCAGGAGCCCCAGGTCGGCGCCCGATTCGGTGCCGTCGGCGAACTGCCAGCGCAGCACGTCCGCGTCGAGCAGGTTCCAGTCCGCGCGGGCTCTGACGAAGGTGCCGCGCTTCTGGCGGGCATCGACGATCCCCTTGGCCGCGAGGACCTTGAGGGATTCGCGCAGGGCGGTCAGGCTGACGTCAAGCTCGCCCTGGAGCGCCACGAGGTCGAGTGTCGCCCCTTCGGGGATCTCGCCGCTCAGGACCCGGCGCGCGAGAGTCTCCACGGTCTGGCCGTGCACTCCGCGGCGCGCGTATGGCGTCATGTCTGTGTGCCTTTCTGCTGTGCTGTGCGACGGGGTGGGGCCGGGCAACGGTCAGGCCGAGGCCTTGACGACGGACCAGCCGCCGTCCACGAGCAGGCTCGATCCGGTGATGTAGGACGCTTCGTCGGCGGCGAGGAACGCGATGGCGGCGGCCGCCTCCGCCGGGGTGCCGAACCGGCCCGCCGCGGTCTCCGCGACACTCTTGCGGCGGTCCTCCTCCCCCACCCGGTCCCACGCCCCGGTGAGGATGGGGCCGGGCAGTACGGCGTTGACCCGCACCTCGGGCCCGTACTCCACCGCGAGCTGTCCGCACAGCGACAGCAGCGCGCCCTTGGACGCGGCGTAGGCGGGGTGTCCGGGGATGCCCTTGTGGGCGTGGACCGAGGAGGTCAGCACGGCGGCGCCGCGCTGGGCCCGCAGGTCGGGCAGGACCGCCCGGAAGCCGAGGAAGGTGCCGGTGAGGTTGACCGACAGCTGGCGCTCCCAGGAGGCGACGGTCATCTCGTGGGCGGGGGTGACGTCGACCGTGTAGGCGTTGCTCACCAGGACGCCGACAGGTCCGAAGTCGTGCGCGGCGGCCACCGCCCGCCGCCAGTCGCCCTCGTCGGAGACGTCCGTGCGCACGAAGCGGGCCCGGCCGCCGGCGGCGCGGATGGATTCGGCGACGCTCTCGCCGGGGCCTTCCGAGATGTCCGCGAGGATCACCGCGGCGCCCTCCGCGGCGAGCCGTTCCGCGGTGGCCGCGCCGATGCCGGAGGCGGCTCCGGTGACCACGGCCACCTTGTCTGCGAAGCGGGGGTTTCCGTTCATCGTGCGGTCGACTCCTCGGGTTCAACGGTGCTGTCGTGACTCTAGTGACGGTGCGTCGGGCAGGGCGGTTTACCGCCGGACGAGTACGACGAGTTCCGCGTCGTACCGCGCGGTCCAGGCGAACGGCAGTCCGTAGTGCAGCAGATGGGCTCCGCTGTACTCGGCCGCGCCCCGCCGGTCCGTGTAGCGGGCGGCCGGGTCGAGGCCGCGCAGCCGGAGCCGGGCGGGGCGTCCCGGGACGAGCGGCGCCCCGTCGAGGCGGCCGGTGTTCCAGGCGGTGACGGCGATGCGGGCGCCGCCCTCCTCCTCGTACTGGACGCCGCAGGTGGCGTCGGCCGGGGAGCCCAGCAGCCGGATCTCGCCGTGGTGCAGGAGGTCGCGGATCTCCTTGTAACGGCTCACCCAGCCGGCCGCCTCCGTCCGCTGCGCGGCGGACCAGGTGCGGATGTCGGCGCCGATGCCCAGCACCCCGGACATCGCCAGGACGAAGCGGAAGCCGAGCGAGCGGGGGCGCGGGTCGAAGACGCCGGGCGCGTCGGTGACCCAGGAGCTCATGGTGTGCGGGGCGTGCGCGTGCAGGTAGCCGTACTGGATGGCGAGCCGGTCCAGCGGGGCGGTGTTGTCGCTGGGCCACATCACGTCGGTACGGGCCAGGGTGGCGTGCTCGACGCGGCCGCCGCCCCCGGCGCAGCCCTCGACGGTGACGTGCGGGTGGTGCGCGCGCAGGTGGTCCAGGACCCGCAGGTACCCGGCGACGTGCTCGGCGTCCAGGTCCTGCTCCCCGAGCGGTGCGCCGCCGGGCCGCCCGCGTTCGGTGGGCGGGCGGTTCATGTCCCACTTGAGGTAGCTGATGGCGTGGTCGCCGAGCAGCCGGTCGAGGGTGGCGATCACGAAGTCCTGGACGTCCTCGCGGCCGAGGTCGAGGAGCAGCTGTTCGCGCACCAGCGTGGCGGGGCGGCCGTCGATCCGGTAGACCCACTCGGGGTGCTCGGCGTAGAGCTGGGACGCCGGGCTGACCGCCTCGGGTTCGACCCAGAGGCCGAAGTCCATTCCGGTGGCGCGGATCTCGGCGATGAAGGCGTCGAAGCCGTCCGGGAAGTTCGCCGGGTCCGGGTGCCAGTCGCCGAGTCCGCCGGTCTCCCCGTGCCGTCCGGTGAACCAGCCGTCGTCCACGACGAAGAGTTCGGCGCCCATGTCCGCCGCGATCCTGGCGAGTTCGAGCTGGGCGGACGCCTCGACGTCGAAGCCGGTCGCCTCCCAGGAGTTGTAGAGGACCTTGCGGATGCGGTCCATCCGGTCGCCGCTCAGCAGGCGCTCGTAGCGGTGCCAGACCCGGGCCAGGCCGTCCAGTCCCCCGGGGCTGAAGGCGCAGGCCAGCCGGGGGGTGGTGAGGGTGGCTCCGGGGGCGAGCCGGACGGCGCCCTCGTGGGGCACCCGGCCGGCCGCGATCCGTACCGCGCCGCCGGGTTCGGCGTCGGCGGTCAGGTGCCAGTTGCCGGACCACTCCAGGGCGACACCGTACGTCGGGGTGTCGTTCCCGTCCGGCGCCGCGGCGTCCTGGACGGCGAGCCAGGGTGCGTAGGCGTGGCCCGCGACACCCTGGGTGGAGGCCATCTCGTAGCGGCCCCGGGTGAGTTCGTGCTGGGTGCGGGTGAACTCCTGGGACCACTGCCCGGTGAGGGAGGTGAGCCGGGCGCCGCCCGTGACGGGCACGTTGACGGCCGCCGAGTCGACGCGTTCCAGCCGCAGTTCGTCCTGACCGGTGCAGGTCAGCTCGGTCCAGCGCAGGATCACGTCGGTGCCGGGCACGGTCTCGTAGCACAGGACGGCGCGCAGCCCCTGGAGCTCGTCGGTGAAGGCGAGGCGCAGCGCCCGGTCGCCGTCGGCGGTGGCGGAGTCGAAGGTCCACCAGGTGCCGCGGTCCTGTCCGGCGCGCCGGACGACGAGTTCCGCGCCGGTGAAGGGGCGCATGCCGTACGGGAGGTATTCGGCGGGGGCGGCGTCGGCGGGGGTGAGGAAGTGGGTGCGCAGCGGTCGCTCGAAGGGCGATTCGCCGGTCTCGACGCCGTGCGGGCCCCAGGCGGTGAGTTCGGCCCAGCGGCCGTCGCCGGCGAGCCGTACCGCGTAGGTGGTGTGCTCGGTGCGCAGCAGCCACTGGTCGTGCGGGGTCACTTCACTGCTCCCAGGTTGAGGCCGGCCACGAAGTGGCGCTGGAACTTGAGGAAGACGATGACGGTCGGGGCCGCCGCGATGACGGAGCCGGCCGCGATGACGTTCCACATGGAGACGTACTGGCCCTGGAGTCCGATGAGGGACGCGGTGATGGGCATCTGGGTGTCGGTGCGCAGCACGGTGATGGCCCACAGCAGGTCGTTGAAGATCCAGGTGAACGACAGGGCGCTGAGCGCGGCCATGGCGGGCTTGGCGAGCGGCAGGATGATGCGGGTGTAGATCTGCCAGGGCCCGGCGCCGTCGATGACCGCGGCCTGCTGGATCTCCGGCGGGATGGACCGCATGAAGCCGTGCAGGACGAAGACGTAGAAGCCGATGCCGAAGCCGACCTGGACGCCGATGAGCGCGTACAGCGAGTCGTACAGGCCCAGCATCTCGCTGAGTTTGGAGACCGGGACCAGCAGGATCTGCGGGGGCAGCAGGTTGCCGCCGAGCATCAGCAGCAGGAGGGTGCGGCGCAGCGGTACGTCGTAGCGGCTGAGCGCGAACGCGGCGGTCGAGGCGAGGAGCAGCGAGAGCAGCACGGTCGGAATGGTGACCAGGAGGCTGTTGACCAGTGCGCGCTGCTGGCCGCCGTCGACCCAGGCCTGGCGGAATCCGTCCAGGGTGAAGGAGTGCGGCAGGCTGCCGACCCCGTGGGCGGCGACGTCATCGAAGGACCGGACGCTGGTGACCAGGACCAGGGCGATGGGCAGCAGCCAGAGCACGGAGAGCAGTCCGGCACTGGCGTGGAAGCCGGCGGTGCCCCAGATCCGGCGCCGTCCGGGGCGGGGGCGCGGGGTGGGGGTGTGGGTGGCGGTCATGCGTCGGCCTCCCGGAAGGCGCGGACGAGGTAGGACGCGATCACGCCGAAGGCGAGTACGAAGATCACGACCGCGAGGGCGGAGCCGTAGCCGAGTCGCAGGGACTGGAAGGCGGTGGAGTACATGTAGGTGCTGAGGAGTTCGGAGGAGTGGTACGGGCCGCCTCGGGTGAGCGCCCACACGACGTCGAAGGAGCGCAGCGAGTCGATGACGATGACCGAGATGACGACCGCGTTGACGCTGCTGAGCTGCGGCAGGGTGATGTGGCGGAACTGCTGCCAGCGGGTGGCGCCGTCGACCTTGGCGGCCTCGTAGAGCACCGGGTCGATGCCCTTGAGCCCGGCCAGGTACAGCACCATCACGTAGCCGATCTGGCGCCACAGGGCGGGCACGATCACGGCGTACAGGGCGGTGTCCTGGTCGGCCAGCCAGGCGTGGGTGAGTCCGGAGAGGCCGACCGCTTCGAGGGTCTTGTTGATCAGCCCGTCGGGCTGGTACATCGCCTGCCAGACCAGTGCGGTGGCGACGAGCGAGAACACCACGGGCAGGAAGAGCGCGGCCCGGTAGAAGCCGACGCCCCGGCGCTCCTGCTGGAGCAGCAGCGCCGCGCCGAGCCCGAGGGCGGCGGAGAGGCCGCCGAAGAGCAGCAGCCAGATGACGGTGTCCAGGGCGGCGGTCCGGAAGACGGCGTCGCCGAACATCTCGCGGAAGTTGCCCAGTCCGATGAACTCAGGGGCGGAGACTCCGTCCCATTTGGTGAAGGCGAGGTAGAAGCCCTGGAGGGCCGGCCAGAACACCCAGAAGGCCTCGGCGAGCAGCGGCACCAGCACGAAGGCCAGGACGATGGGCGGGACCCGGGTCGCCCGCTTGCGGGCCGGGGGCCGGCCCTCGGTCCGCTTCCGGGTCTCCTTCCGGGGCGCGGTCAGTACCGCCATGTCACTGGCTCCAGATCTTCTGCGCGTCCCGCTGCCACGTGGTGAGGATCGAGCCGATCTCCTTGGGCTTGGACAGGAAGTGGGTGAGCGCGGTGTCGGCGGTGGGGGCGAGGGCGTCGCTGGAGTCGCGGTTGAAGAACTGCGTGATGTCCGCGGCGTTCTCGATGAGCTTGCGGCCCTTGACGACCAGCGGGGTCCCGCTGTCCTTGGCGTCGGGGTGGGTGGGCAGCGAGGTGCCGGAGGAGCCCTTGAGGTAGATCTCCTGGGCCTCGGCGGTGGCGAGGTAGCGGAGCATCTCCTTGGTCTCGTCCTTGCGGCCGGTCCGGGCGCTGGCGAAGTAGCCGTCGGTCGGGGCCTCTTCGGCGAGCGGGACCTTCGGGTCGATGACGGGGAACCGGAAGAAGTCGATGTCGTCGAGCTGGTCCTTGGGCGCGGCGTCCGCGAAGAAGGTGCCGATGAGCATCATTCCGGTGCGGCCCTGGAGCAGCGCGGTGGTGGCGTCCTGGAAGGGCAGCGCGGTGGAGTTGGGGTCGAAGAAGGGCAGGGCCTCGTTCCACCGGTCGAAGACCTTGCGGACCTCGGGGTCGTCGAAGCGGTGCTTTCCGGCGAGCAGGTCGCGGTGGTACTTCGCGCCGTTGATCCGGATGTTGAGGTAGTCGAACCAGGAGGAGGCGACCCAGGGGGTGCCGCCGCCGGCGCCGAGGCCGATCGGGGCGACGCCCTTGCTCTGGAGCTTGTCGCACAGGTCGAGGAACTCGTCCCAGGTCTTGGGCTCCTTGACGCCCCACTTGGCGAAGTTGGACTTCCGGTAGAAGACGCCCCACCAGTAGTAGGTGGTGGGTACGAAGACCTTCTTGCCGGCCGAGTCGGTGCAGAGTTTCTTCAGCGCGTCGGAGTATCCGGCGAGTTCGGGCTTGGCCCAGAGGTCGCTGACGTCGAGCAGCAGGTTCTTCTTGGCGTACGACTCCGCCACCGAGCCGGGGTACCAGGTGTAGAGGTCCGGCGGGGTGGCCGAGGTGAGGTAGGTCGGCAGCTGGGTGCGGAAGGTCTCCGAGGCGACGGTGTTCAGCGAACCCTTCGCACCGCCGCGCTTGTTGAAGGCGTTGACGACCTCCTGCATCGCGGACTTGGCCTGGGGTGCGGAGAGGTTGGACTGGAGGGTGACCGCACCACCCGAGCTCCCCTTCCCGCCACTGGACGACGAGGCGACGCAACCGCTCGCCAACGCGGTGGCGCCGACGGCCGCGGCACCGGCGAGGAAGGTACGGCGGCTCTGTGCTGAGGTGTTCATGGGACTCCCTATGCGCCCACGGAACGGGGCCCGGCCCTCTGACGGCCGGGCCCTCGTTCGGCTGATACAGAGTGACGGTGCGAGTGATCCACCGTCAAGATTAATTACTAATTTATTTTTTATTAGGCCTGACGGATGACCCCGGCCACCCCGCGGAAGGCGGTCAGGACTGTCCCGCCGGGCCCGGCCACGGCGGCGATCTCACCGTCGAAGGAGCCGCTGGGGAAGCTCTTCTCCCGGGACCAGTCGCCCCAGCTCCCGGCCGTGAGGGTGCGCTGCCACAGGGTGTAGTCACCGGCGCGGACGTAGAGCCGCAGCTGTCCCCCGGTGGCGACGAGCGTGGGACTGCCGCTCACCGTGCCGCCCAGCGAGGACCAGTCCGACCAGCCCCCGGAGGCGTCCCGGACCCGCAGGCGCACGGAGTCGTCGGCGGCGCGCACCACGAGCCGGGTGCGGCCGGCCGCGTCGGTGACCGCGGAGGGCCGCCCGTACAGCCCGACGCCGTCCGGCCCCTGGAGGGTGCTCCAGCCGGTCCGCTCGCCGCGCGTGTGGATCCGGCCGTCCGTGCCCCGGGCGTAGAGGGTCCAGTGACCCGAACGGTCGTACGCGGCGGCCGGACCGTCCGCGAGCGCGCCGCCGAGCTTCTGCCAGCGGCCCCAGCGGCCGCCGCTGTACGAGATCCGGTAGGCCGCGTCATCGGTGCCCCGGGCGAACACGTCGATCCGGCCGGGCCCGGCCGCGTAGGCGGCGGGCTCCCCGGCGATCCGGCCGCGCGTCGGCCCGCCGAGGTCCGTGGCCCGCCCGCTCCAGTGGCCGTCGCGCCCTTCGCGCTGCTGGAGCGAGCCGTCGGCGCCCCGGGTGAAGACGCTCAGCCGGCCGCCGTCGCGCACCAGCGCGGGGCTCGCCTCCGAGCGGGTGGACAGCGAGGTGCCCGGCGCCTCGTCCCGGCCGCCGAGACCGAGGAAGGCGGTGCCGTGCGCCGGCACCTTCACGGTGTACGAACCGGAGTGCGTGCCCGCGCCCTTCCTGGCCCGCAGGTCCCGCACGGTGACCGGGCCCGACAGCCCGGCGTCGGCGAAGTCCACCGTGCGCTCGGCGGCCTGTTCGGAGCGGTTGAGGAGGACCACGGCCCGCTTGCCGGAGCCCTTGAGGACCTTGCTGTAGACGTCCCCGGTGGCGTCGGAGGCGACGCGCACGCCCTGGATCGCCAGGGGGTCCTGGTCGACCGCGAGGATCTCCGGGTTGCGCAGGGTGTCGATCATCCGCTTCGGCAGGGTGCGCGGGTCGGAGCCGATGACCAGCGGCGAGCCCATCTCGGCCCACAGCACCAGCTGGCTGGTGGACTCCTCCTCGGTCAGCTCCAGCGAGCCGTCATCGAGCTTGCGCATCGGGATGAGGTAGTCGGGGTCGTTGTAGCGCCCCGGCGCCTGCGCCTCCGGGTGCCCGGCGTTGGCGTCCGCGCTGCGCAGGATGTTGGGCCACTGGCCCGCGGTGGGGGTGCCCCAGGCGATGTCGGTGCCGGTGCGCCAGGAGTCGCCGGTCGTCGGGCCGTACACATAGGCGTTGTGGGCGTCCTGGGCCGGCGTGTGCGGCACCCCCCAGTCGTCGGTCAGCGGGTTGCAGAGGTTGAGCAGCATCCGCCGGCCGGACTTCGCGACGGCGTCGCTGAACTCCTTGAACGCGGGTCCCGGATCGATCTTCTCGGTGATCCCGCAGAGGAAGTCGACCTTGATCGCGTCGACCTTCCAGCCGGCGAACTGCCGGGCGTCCTGCTGGTAGTGGCCGCGGCTGCCGAGGCCACAGGTCTTGCCGCCGTCGTAGGTCCCCGCGTCGGTGTAGATGCCCGCGCGCAGCCCGCGCCCGTGCAGGTAGTCCACCAGGGCGGGGATGCCGGAGGGGAACCGGTCCGGGTGCGCGACCAGCCGCCCCTGCGCGTCCCTCGGCGTGTCGGCCTGCCAGCCGCCGTCCAGCCAGACGATGTCGTAGCCGCTGCCCTTGAGGCCGCTGCCGACCAGATGGTCCGCGACGTCCTTGACCTGGTCCTCCGTCGGGGCACCGAGCCCGTAGTAGGTGTTCCAGCCCATGTACGGGGTCGGCGCGAGGCCGCTGTCGTAGTACGGCGGAGCGCCCTCGGCGGGCCGCTGTCCGGCGTCCGCGGCCGGGGCCGAGACGGCCACCAGGACGGCGGCGCCCAGCACGGCTGCGGCACGCCGGGCAGGCGTCGTCCTTGCACCTTGCGAAATCAACTGATTCTCCCAGAAGTTGGGGATGTCAGGCGCCCTGCCTCCGGAGATCACGGGGCGGCGCCACGCACAGGACTGTGACGGCTCACCCGACCCCCCGTCAAGATTAATTACTAATTAAGTGAAACTTGGCTCGACAACGGGCGGACACGGAAACGGCGGAGGCCGGTCGGACAGGTGTCCGACCGGCCTCCGCCGCTCTGTCGTTCGGGCCGCATCCGGCCTTGCCGGCCGGCGGCCGCCTCAGGCCTTGCCGGCCGGGCCGCCGATCTGCATGCCGGCCATCCGCGTCCACTCGTACGGACCGGTGCGCACCTTCGCGGCGAACTCGCCGTCGAAGGACTCGTGCAGGGTGATCCCGGACTTCTGGGCGGCGCTCTCCGCGACCGCGTACGAGGGGGCGACCAGATCGCCCCAGCCGCCGTCCTCGCCGACCAGCACGATGCGGGTGCCCATCTGCCCGATGTAGGCGAGCTGCCCCTCGGCGCCGCCGTGGGCCTTCGCGAACGCGCCGATCTGCTTGGCCAGCCGGGCCGCCCTGCGCTCCGCGCGCGCCGCCTGCCTGCCGTCCGCCTGCTTGCCGTCCACCTGCTGGGTCTGCGCCGTCTCTGCCATGGACAGGATGCTACCGACGGGTAAACCAACTGGCGACGGGCGGGGCGCGTGGCGTGGGCCACGCACCCCGCCCGTCGGCGGAAGTCGAAGGGGCGGACTACCTCAGGAAGGGGTCCACCGCGACGGCGACGAACAGCAGCGACACATAGGTGATCGACCAGTGGAACAGCCGCATCTCCTTGAGCTTCGCCCCGGCCATCCCGGCCTTGGCGCGGTTCTGCAGGCCGTGCGCCTCCCAGAGCCAGAAGCCGCCGGTGAGCAGGGCCACGGCCGTGTAGAACCAGCCGGTGTAGCCCAGCGGGGTCAGCAGCAGCGAGACGATGACCATGACCCAGCTGTAGAGCACGATCTGGCGGGCGACCACCCGGTTGGTCGCGACGACCGGAAGCATCGGGACACCGACCCGCGCGTAGTCGTCCTTCACCTTCATGGAGAGCGGCCAGTAGTGCGGCGGCGTCCAGAAGAAGATGACGGCGAACAGGATCACCGCGGCCCAGGACATCGAGTTCGTCACGGCCGACCAGCCGATGAGGACCGGCATACAGCCCGCGATGCCGCCCCAGACGATGTTCTGCGAGGTCCGGCGCTTCAGCAGCATCGTGTACACGACGACGTAGAAGAGCAGGGCCCCGAGCGACAGCGCCGCCGAGAGCCAGTTCACCAGCAGCCCGAACCAGACCGTCGAGATCACCGCGAGGGCGATACCGAAGGCCAGGCACTCGCGCGGGCTCACCATGCCGGTGACCAGCGGTCGCTGCGACGTACGGTCCATCAACGCGTCGATATCGCGGTCGATGTACATGTTCAGTGCATTGGCACCGCCGGCGGACAGGTAGCCGCCGATGGTGGTAGTGAGCACGAGCCACAGGTCGGGTACACCCTGAGCGGCCAGGAACATCACCGGAACAGTGGTGATCAGCAACAGCTCGATGATCCGAGGCTTGGTCAGTGCCACGAATGCCTTGACACGGGCCCCGAATGGGCGATGGCCCCCTGGGCTCGGAGTCAAGGCGACCCCTGCGGGTCGGGACTCGACGGCCGTCACGCACACCCCTGACAGAGAAATCCCAGCAAGCTCCGGGCCTAAGGGCCCGGTGAAGACTTGCGCGAACCAGACCACTGTAGACGTTGGGGACATGCCGTTCTTCGCGGGGGTGGGGTCGTGTTGATGTGGCGTGCGGAGCCGTTGCGGCGGCTACCCGAAGGGGCTCGCTCATCCGGGTGACACGCCGGGATCTCCGGCCGCTCGCCGGACTCGCTCAGGGGTGTTCCGGCGCGCTCTTCGGAGTGCCTCAGGAGTGGGTCGCCGCGCTCATCGGAGAGGCGCATCGGTGAGCCCGCGCGCTCATACGGGAGGCGAATCCGGCGGCCCGCCCGCACCCTGGGATTAGCCGGAAATAGCGGGTGGCGACGGGGGTAGGCTCGACAACGCCCGGTGCGGTCACAGCCACCGGTTTACAACAGTGGAGAGGAGCCCTGACTCAGGGTGAGCACCAAGCCGACCACCACAGACCTCCAGTGGACCGAATTGGACCAGCGGGCCGTGGACACCGTCCGCGTTCTCGCCGCGGACGCCGTACAGAAGGTCGGAAACGGCCACCCGGGTACGGCCATGAGCCTGGCTCCCGCCGCGTACACCCTCTTCCAGAAGGTGATGCGGCACGACCCCGCCGACGCGGAGTGGACCGGCCGCGACCGGTTCGTGCTCTCGGTGGGCCACAGCAGCCTGACCCTCTACATCCAGCTCTACCTGGCCGGCTACGGCCTGGAGCTGGAGGATCTCGAAGCCTTCCGCACCTGGGGCTCGAAGACCCCGGGGCACCCGGAGTACGGCCACACCACGGGCGTCGAGACGACCACCGGCCCGCTGGGCCAGGGTGTCGCCAACGCCGTGGGCATGGCCATGGCCGCCCGCTACGAGCGCGGCCTGTTCGACCCGGACGCCGCCCCCGGCACCTCGCCCTTCGACCACATGATCTGGGCCGTCGCGGGTGACGGCTGCCTCCAGGAGGGCATCTCCGCGGAGGCGTCCTCGCTGGCCGGGCACCAGAAGCTGGGCAACCTGGTCCTCCTGTGGGACGACAACCACATCTCCATCGAGGGCGACACCGAGACCGCGGTCTCCGAGGACACCCTGAAGCGCTACGAGGCGTACGGCTGGCACGTCCAGCGTGTCGCGCAGCTGCCCAGCGGCGACCTGGACCCCGCGGGCCTGTACAAGGCGCTCCAGGCGGCCAAGGCCGAGACCACGCGCCCGTCGTTCATCGCGGCCCGCTCGATCATCGCCTGGCCCGCCCCGAACGCCCAGAACACCGAGGCCGCGCACGGCTCCGCGCTCGGCGCCGACGAGGTCGCCGCGACCAAGACGGTCCTCGGCTTCGACCCGGAGAAGTCCTTCCAGGTCGCCGACGAGGTCATCGCGCACACCCGCGAGGCGCTGGACCGCGGCCGTGAGACCAGGGCCGCGTGGGAGAAGACCTTCGCCGCGTGGCGCACCGCCAACCCGGAGCGCGCCGCCGAGTTCGACCGCATCCGTGCGGGCGAGCTGCCCAAGGGCTGGGAGGACAAGCTCCCGGTCTTCGAGCCCGGCAAGGGCGTCGCCACCCGTGCGGCCTCCGGCAAGGTGCTCCAGGCGCTCGGTGAGATCGTGCCCGAGCTGTGGGGCGGCTCCGCCGACCTCGCGGGCTCGAACAACACCACGATCGACAAGACGTCGTCGTTCCTCCCGGCGGGCAACCCGCTGCCGGGCGCGGACCCGTACGGCCGCACGGTGCACTTCGGCATCCGTGAGCACGCCATGGCGGCCGCCATGAACGGCATCGCGCTGCACGGCAACACCCGCATCTACGGCGGCACCTTCCTGGTGTTCTCCGACTACATGCGCAACGCCGTACGGCTGTCCGCGCTGATGCACGCGCCGGTGACCTACGTGTGGACGCACGACTCGATCGGTCTCGGCGAGGACGGCCCGACCCACCAGCCGGTGGAGCACCTGGCCTCCCTGCGCGCGATCCCGGGCCTGAACGTCGTCCGCCCGGCGGACGCCAACGAGACCTCCATCGCCTGGCGCGAGGTCCTGCGCCGCTACACCAAGGTGTTCGGCAAGGGCGCCCCGCACGGCCTGGCGCTGACCCGTCAGGGCGTGCCGACGTACGAGGCGAACGAGAACGCGGCCAAGGGCGGCTACGTCCTGTTCGACGCCGAGACGTCCGACGGGCAGAGCGCGGCTCCCGAGGTCGTCCTCATCGGCACCGGTTCCGAGGTCCAGCTCGCCGTCGGGGCGCGCGAGGAGCTGCAGGCGGCCGGCGTCCCGACCCGGGTGGTCTCGATGCCGTGTGTCGAGTGGTTCGAGGAGCAGGACCAGGCGTACAAGGACAGCGTCCTGCCGCCCTCCGTGAAGGCGCGTGTCGCCGTCGAGGCGGGCATCGCGCTGACCTGGTACCGGTACGTCGGGGACGCGGGCCGGATCGTCTCGCTGGAGCACTTCGGTGCCTCGGCCGACGCGAAGGTCCTGTTCCGCGAGTTCGGCTTCACCGCCGAGCACGTCGCCGCCGCCGCCCGGGAATCTCTCGCGGCCGCCGCGCGCTGACGCCGTTATACGACTAGTAGGAGATGCATTTCTCATGACAGACGCACTCAAGCGCCTCTCCGACGAGGGCGTGGCGATCTGGCTCGACGACCTCTCGCGCAAGCGGATCACCTCGGGCAACCTGGCCGAGCTGATCGACCAGAGCCACGTCGTGGGTGTCACGACCAACCCGTCGATCTTCCAGAAGGCGATCTCCTCGGGCGACGGTTACGAGCAGCAGCTCACCGACCTCGCGGCCCGCAAGGTGACCGTCGAGGAAGCCCTCCGCATGATCACGACGGCCGACGTCCGCGACGCCGCCGACATCCTGCGCCCGGTCTTCGACGCGACGGACGGCCAGGACGGCCGGGTCTCCATCGAGGTCGACCCGCGCCTGGCGCACAACACCCTGGCGACGGTCGCGGAGGCCAAGCAGCTCGCCTGGCTGGTGGACCGGCCGAACACGCTCATCAAGATCCCGGCCACCAAGGCCGGCCTGCCCGCGATCACCGAGACCATCGGCCGCGGCATCAGCGTCAACGTCACGCTGATCTTCTCGCTGGAGCGCTACCGCGAGGTCATGGACGCCTACCTGGCGGGCCTGGAGAAGGCGAAGGCCGCGGGCCTGGACCTCTCCAAGATCCACTCGGTGGCCTCGTTCTTCGTGTCCCGGGTGGACACCGAGATCGACAAGCGGCTCGACGCGATCGGCAGCGACGCGGCCAAGGCCGCCAAGGGCAAGTCCGCCCTCGCCAACGCGCGCCTGGCCTACGAGGCGTACGAGGAGGTCTTCGCCGGTGAGCGCTGGGCCGCCCTCGACAAGGCGCACGCCAATAAGCAGCGTCCACTGTGGGCCTCGACCGGTGTGAAGGACCCGTCCCTCAAGGACACCCTGTACGTCGACGACCTGGTCGCGCCCAACACGGTCAACACCATGCCGGAGGCGACTCTGGACGCGGTGGCCGACCATGGTGAGATCACCGGCAACACCGTCGCCGGTGGCTACGACCAGGCCCGTGCGGACCTCGGCACGATCAAGGAGCTCGGGGTCAGCTACGACGACGTCGTCCAGATCCTTGAGGACGAGGGCGTCGAGAAGTTCGAGACGGCCTGGACCGACCTGCTCAACTCCACAGAGGCGGAACTCAAGCGCCTCGCCCCTTCGGAGGGCTGACCACTTTGTCTGGTGTTCCCGGAGCCAACCCGCTCCGTGACGCCCAGGACCGACGGCTCCCGCGCATCGCGGGGCCGTCGGGCCTGGTCATCTTTGGCGTCACGGGCGATTTGTCCCGTAAAAAGCTGATGCCCGCCGTCTACGACCTGGCCAATCGCGGCCTGCTGCCGCCGGGCTTCTCGCTCATCGGTTTCGCGCGCCGCGACTGGGAGGACGAGGACTTCGCCCAGGTCGTCCATGACGCCGTCAAGCAGCACGCCCGTACCCCGTTCCGTGAAGAGGTCTGGCAGCAGCTCATCCAGGGGATGCGCTTCGTCCAGGGCAACTTCGACGACGACGACGCCTTCGAGACCCTGAAGGCGACCATCCAGGAGCTCGACAAGGCACAGGGGACCGGCGGCAACTTCGCCTTCTACCTCTCCGTGCCGCCGAAGTTCTTCCCCAAGGTCGTCCAGCAGCTCAAGAAGCACGGGCTGGCCGACCAGAAGGAGGGTTCCTGGCGGCGTGCCGTCATCGAGAAGCCCTTCGGCCACGACCTCAAGAGCGCGCAGGAGCTCAACCAGCTCGTGCACGACGTGTTCCCGCCCAACGAGGTCTTCCGGATCGACCACTACCTCGGCAAGGAGACGGTCCAGAACATCCTGGCGCTGCGGTTCGCCAACACGATGTTCGAGCCGATCTGGAACCGGTCGTACGTGGACCACGTCCAGATCACGATGGCCGAGGACATCGGCATCGGCGGCCGGGCCGGCTACTACGACGGCATCGGTGCCGCCCGTGACGTCATCCAGAACCACCTCCTCCAGCTGCTGGCGCTGACCGCGATGGAGGAGCCCGGCTCCTTCCACCCGAAGGCACTGGTCGCGGAGAAGCTCAAGGTGCTCACGGCCGTCGAGCTGCCGGACGACCTCGGCAAGCACACCGTGCGCGGCCAGTACGCGCACGCGTGGCAGGGCGGCGAGGAAGTCCTCGGCTACCTGGAGGAGGACGGTATCGACCCCAAGTCGAAGACCGACACCTTCGCCGCGATCAAGCTGACGATCAACAACCGCCGCTGGGCGGGCGTGCCGTTCTACCTGCGGACCGGCAAGCGCCTCGGCCGCCGGGTCACCGAGATCGCGATCGTCTTCAAGCGCGCCCCGTACCTGCCCTTCGAGTCCGGGGCCACCGAGGAGCTGGGCAGCAACGCCCTGGTCATCCGGGTGCAGCCGGACGAGGGCGTCACCGTGCGGTTCGGCTCCAAGGTGCCCGGCACCTCGATGGAGGTCCGGGACGTCACGATGGACTTCGCCTACGGCGAGTCCTTCACGGAGTCCAGCCCGGAGGCGTACGAGCGGCTCATCCTCGATGTGCTGCTCGGCGACGCCAACCTCTTCCCCCGCCACCAGGAGGTCGAACTCTCCTGGGACATCCTCGACCCGATCGAGGAGTACTGGGACAAGCACGGCAAGCCCGCGCAGTACCAGTCGGGCACCTGGGGCCCGGCCGAGGCGGACGAGATGCTCGCACGAGACGGACGGAGCTGGCGCCGGCCATGAAGATCGACCTCACGGAAACCACCTCCAGCAAGATCAACCAGGCGCTCGTGTCGGCCCGCCGTGCCATCGGCACCCCGGCGATCGGCATGGTCCTCACCCTGGTCATCGTCACCGACGAGGAGAACGCGTACGACGCCCTCAAGTCGGCGGGCGACGCGTCCCGCGAGCACCCCTCGCGGATCATCGCGGTGATCAAGCGGGTCAGCCGTTCGCCGCGCAGCAGGCGCGACGCCCGGCTGGACGCCGAGGTCCGCGTCGGCTCCGACGCGGGCACCGGCGAGACCGTGGTGCTCCGGCTCCACGGCGAACTGGCCAACCACGCGCAGTCGGTCGTCCTTCCGCTGCTGCTGCCGGACGCGCCCGTCGTGGTCTGGTGGCCGGAGGACGCGCCCTCCGACCCGGCGAAGGACCCGCTGGGCGCACTCGCCCAGCGCCGGATCACGGACACCTACTCGGCGGAGCACCCGATCGACGAACTGGCGGTGCGCGCGAAGTCGTACAACCCCGGTGACACCGATCTGGCCTGGACCCGGATCACGCCCTGGCGTTCGATGCTGGCGGCGGCGCTCGACCAGCAGGCCGTGGACATCGTCTCGGCCTCGGTCGAGGGCGAGTCCGAGAACCCGAGCTGCGAACTGCTGGCCATGTGGCTGGCGGACCGGCTCCAGGTCCCGGTGGAGCGTACGGACTCCGGCGGACCCGGTCTGACGGCCGTCCGGATGGTGACGAAGACCGGCACGATCGTGCTGGACCGGGCCGACGGTTCGCTCGCCACCCTCTCCATGGTGGGGCAGCCGGACCGCGCGGTGGCGCTCAAGCGCCGGGAGACCGCGGAGCTGCTGGCCGAGGAGCTGCGCAGGCTCGACCCGGACAACACCTACGAGTCCGCCGTGAAGTTCGGTGTGGAACGGCTCGGGGAGGCGGCGGCGCCCAAGGCCGCCGCCGTGAAGCCGGACGCCTCGTCGCCCGCTCCGGCGGCGAAGAAGACGGCGGCCGCGAAGAAGGCGGCGTCCAAGTGACCGTCGTCCCCCAGCTCGTCGTGCACCGCGACAAGGAGCTGATGGCGCAGGCCGCGGCGGCCCGGCTGATCACGAAGATCGTGGACGCCCAGGCCGCACGCGGTCACGCCTCCGTGGTGCTGACCGGCGGGCGCAACGGCAACGGCCTGCTGGCCGCGCTCGCCGGGGCGCCCGCCCGGGACGCGGTCGACTGGTCGCGGCTCGACCTGTGGTGGGGCGACGAGCGGTTCCTGCCGGAGGGCGATCCGGAACGCAACGTCACGCAGGCCCGCGAGGCGCTGCTGGACTCGGTGCCGCTGGACCCGTCCCGGGTGCACGCGATGCCCGCGTCGGACGGTCCGCACGGCGGGGACGTCGAGGCCGCGGCGGCCGCGTACGCCGCCGAGCTGGCCGCGGCGGCCGGTCCGGAGGACCACGGTCCGGTGCCGGTGTTCGACGTGCTGATGCTGGGCGTCGGCCCGGACACGCATGTCGCCTCGCTCTTCCCTGAGCTGCCCGCGGTACGGGAGACCGAGCGCACCGTCGTCGGTGTGCACGGGGCGCCCAAGCCGCCGCCCGTCCGGGTCACGCTCACGCTGCCCGCCATCCGGGCGGCCCACGAGGTGTGGCTGCTCGCGGCGGGCGAGGACAAGGCGGAGGCCGCGGCCATCGCCCTGTCCGGCGCCGGAGAGATCCAGGCACCGGCGGCGGGCGCGTACGGCCGCGGCCGCACCCTGTGGCTGCTGGACGCGGCGGCGGCCTCCCAGCTGCCACGCGCCCTCTACCCCCCGGCCTCCGCCTGAGCGGTACCCGGTGGCACGACACGGCATGGGCCCGGCCCGCTCCTCGGAGCGGGCCGGGCCCATGCCGTGCGGGGGCGGGGGGCTCACTCCCCCGCCGGGACCCGCTCCAGGAAGGGCTCCAGCAGTCCCTGGACCGCCTCGGACGCGAACTCCAGGCCCTCGGCCCCGTCCGCGTCGCGCACCGTGTACGCGCCCGCTCCGGCGGCCGTCGTGGCGGTGATGTTCAGCAGGCTGGACCGCCGCTGGAAGTAGGACTGGCGCACCGTCCAGCCGATCACCCCGGTCCGTTCCAGCGCCGCGGTGGAGCGGCGCAGGGTGCCCGAGCGGGTGACCAGGTACGCGCCGCTGAGCGTGTGCCCCAGCGAGCGGTAGGCGTCCCGGGCCAGCAGCACCCCGACGGGCAGTCCCACGGCCGCGCAGCCGAACGCGATCCAGAGCAGCACGGGTGTCAGCAGGGCACCGAGGAGCGCGAGGAGGAGGACCGGGGCGAGGACCGTCCACAGCGCCCGGCGCAGCCGCCGGCCGCGGGCGGCGGCCGGGTGCGCGGTCAGCGGGGCCCCGGTGGGGGACGCGGTCTCGCGGAGCACGGCGGCGGCGACCAGGTCCGCCACCGGACGCGGCGCGGGGGGCAGCAGGGTGCTGAGGTCGCCCTGCTCCTCCTCGTCGTCCTTGGCCAGTCCGGTGGTGATGGCGTCGACCCGGGCGGCGCCCATCAGCCGGACGCCGAGCGGCTCGACGAGGTCGATGCCCCGCAGCCGGCGCTCCTCGATGGAGACGGACCGGGTGGTGAGGAGTCCGCGCCGGACGCGCAGGGTGCCGCCCGGTTCGCGCTCCAGGCTGTAGTTCCACCACAGCTGCGCCCAGCGGCCCAGCGCGCCGACGCCCCCGACGAGTACCCCGGCGACGACGAGCAGCACGATCACCGAGAGCAGCGAGGTGTCCCGGTAGCGGTCACCGACCCAGTCGATCACCTGGCCCTGTGCCCCGAACCAGTCGCTGACCTGCATCACCGCCCCGGCCGCCGCGCAGCCGAGCGCGGGCGCGACGAAGGAGACCGGTGCGTAGCGGATCCAGCGCGGGTCGAGGGAGACCAGCTCGCCCTCGCGGTGGCCGCCCGGGGTGGCGGTGAGGCCCCGCTCCAGGAGTGCGCGGCGCAGCCGTTCGCCCTCGGCGCGCGGGACCGGGTCGAGCTCCAGGGTGGACTCCCCGTCGGTGTGCTCGCCGGTGCCGATCCGGACGGTGACGAGGCCGAGTACGCGCTGGAGGAGATGGGCGCTGAGGTCGACGCTCCGGATGCGTGTCCGGGCCAGGGAGCGCTTCTTGACCAGCAGCAGGCCGGTGTGGAGTTCGACGCGGTCGGCGCCGACGCGGTACCGGGTGCGGCGCCACCTGATGTAGTCGGTGCCGGCGCCGAAGGCGGTCAGGAGGGCGATGCCCGTCAGCACCCAGGCGATGGCGGGGCCGTAGCCGAGGCGGCCGGAGAGCCCCAGCGCGGTCGGTACGGCGGCACCGGCCGCCACGCCCGCGGTGACGAGGGCGGCGAGCAGGACCGTACGCCGGTCCAGCCGCCGCCACTCGGCGGGCGCGGGGCCGGCGGTGCCGGGTGTCTCTGCCGTGTCCGCCGTCTCCGCCGTGTCCGCGGTGCTCATGTGGCGTCCCCGGGGGTGTCCTGGGTGATCCGGGTCAGCCGTTCCGCGAGTTCGGCGGCCAGCTCGTGGTCGAGGCCCCCGATCCGGACGGCGCCCTTGGCCGAGGCGGTGGTGACGGTGACCGTGGCGAGCCGGTAGAGCTGTTCGAGCGGCCCGCGCACCGTGTCCACGGTCTGGATCCGGGACATCGGCGCGATCCGCCACTCCTGCCACAGCGCCCCCGTGCGGACGTACACCGCCTCGTCGGTGACCTCCCAGCGGTGGGTGCGGAACCACCAGAGGGGGAGCAGGACGGCGCAGCCGGCGCCGAGGACCGCCAGGACCGCGGCGCAGAGCAGCAGCCAGGACCGGGCGGACGTGAGGAACACGCCCAGCACGGCCAGGACCACCACCGGACCGGCGGTCAGCAGCAGCCACCGGGCCCGCCACCAGCCCACCGCCCGCGGGTCCAGCGTGTGGGCCGGCGGCCGCAGCCGTACCGTCCCCTCCCCCCTGGGCACGGGCTCAGCGCCCCCTGCGCTCGCGGTAGGCGGCGACGAGCGCGGCGGTCGAGCTGTCCAGCTGCTCGGCGTCCTCGCCCCCGGCCGCCTTGTCCCGGGTGAGCACCGGCTCGATCTTCTTGGCGAGGACCTTGCCGAGCTCCACGCCCCACTGGTCGAAGGAGTCGATGTTCCAGACGGCACCCTGGACGAAGACCTTGTGCTCGTACAGCGCGATCAGCTGGCCGAGCACCGACGGCGTCAGCCGGTCGGCGAGGATCGTCGTCGTCGGGTGGTTGCCCCGGAACGTCTTGTGCGGCACCAGCTCCTCGGGAACCCCCTCGGCGCGCACCTCGTCCGGCGTCTTGCCGAAGGCCAGCGCCTGGGTCTGGGCGAAGAAGTTGGCCATCAGCAGGTCGTGCTGGGCGACCAGGCCGGGCAGCAGTCCGTCGACCGGTTCGGCGAAGCCGATGAAGTCGGCCGGGATGACCTTGGTGCCCTGGTGGATCAGCTGGTAGTAGGCGTGCTGACCGTTGGTGCCGGGGGTGCCCCAGACGACCGGTCCGGTCTGCCAGTCCACCGGATTGCCGTCCCGGTCCACCGACTTGCCGTTGGACTCCATGTCGAGCTGCTGGAGGTACGCGGTGAACTTGGACAGGTAGTGGCTGTAGGGCAGCACCGCGTGCGACTGGGCGTCGAAGAACGCGCCGTACCAGACGCCGAGCAGGCCCAGCAGCAGCGGGGCGTTCTCCTCGGCCGGGGCGGTGCGGAAGTGCTCGTCGACGAGGTGGAAGCCGTCGAGCATCTCGCGGAACCGGTCCGGGCCGATGGCAATCATCAGGGAGAGGCCGATGGCGGAGTCGTACGAGTAGCGGCCGCCGACCCAGTCCCAGAACTCGAACATGTTCGCGGTGTCGATACCGAAGTCCGCGACCTTCTCGCCGTTGGTCGACAGCGCCACGAAGTGCTTGGCCACCGCGTCCTGACCGGCCCTCAGACCGGTCAGCAGCCAGTCGCGGGCGGAGGTGGCGTTGGTGATCGTCTCGATCGTGGTGAAGGTCTTCGAGGCGATGATGAACAGCGTCTCGGCCGGGTCGAGGCCGTGCAGGGCCTCGTGCAGGTCGGCGCCGTCGACGTTGGAGACGAAGCGGAAGGTGAGCGAGCGGTCCGTGAAGGAGCGCAGCGCCTCGTACGCCATCGCGGGGCCGAGGTCGGAGCCGCCGATGCCGATGTTGACGATGTTCTTGATCGGCTTGCCGGTGTGACCGGTCCACTCGCCCGACCTGACGCGCTCCGAGAAGGCGGCCATCTTGTCGAGCACCGCGTGTACCGCGGGCACCACGTTCTCGCCGTCGACCTCGATCACGGCGTCCCGCGGGGCGCGCAGCGCGGTGTGCAGGACGGCGCGGTCCTCAGTGGTGTTGATCTTGTCGCCGCGGAACATGGCGTCCCGCAGGGCGGCCACTCCGGTGGCTCCGGCGAGCTCGCGCAGCAGCCGGAGCGTCTCGTCGGTGACGAGCTGCTTGGAGTAGTCGATGTACAGGTCACCGACCCGCAGGGTGTATCCGGTGCCGCGCTCCGGATCGTCCGCGAACAGTTCGCGCAGGTGGGTCGCCCCGAGCTGCTCACGGTGCTTTCCCAGCGCGGTCCATTCCGGCGTCTGGTTGAGCCTGGTTCGACTTTGTGCGTTCATCCCGGACATCAGCCCATTTCTCCTCGTCACCGCAGTTCCCCGCTGCCCCTCCAACCTAATTGATCAGAGGGGAGGACGGGACGGCGGCGGGCTGCGGCACGGCGGAAGCATTCCGGCCGGACACCCGTGGGGTGTCCGGCCGGTGAACCATCAGATCTCGCCGCGGAGTTTCGCGAGGGCCTCGGCGAGAATCGCCTCGCCGTCCTCGTCGCTGCGCCGCTCGCGCACGTACGCGAGGTGCGTCTTGTACGGCTCGGTGCGCGGCGGGTCGGGCGGGCTGTCGCGGTCCTGGCCGGCCGGGAAACCGCAGCGCGGGCAGTCCCAGGTCTCCGGTACCTGCGCGTCATGGGCGAAGCTCGGCTGCGTCTCGTGCCCGTTGGAGCACCAGAAGGAGATGCGGGCCCGTGGCGCGGACTCGCCGCGCTCGGCCTCCCCCATCGGCCCCGCTCCGACCCGGCTTCCCCGGATCGCGTTGCCACTTGCCACGGTCGTAACTCCCTGCGTGATGGTGCTCGAAGATGCCCCAGTCTACGTAAGGCCCAACGCGCGTCCAGTGAAAGGAGTTACACCCTCACAGGAATCGCGTACGACGGGTCAGTTGTCCAGCTTGATGAGCAGACCAAGCACCACAATGCATGCGAACCAGCCAAGACCGACCACGACGGTGATCCGGTCGAGGTTGCGCTCGGCGACCGAGGAGCCACCGACGGACGACTGCATGCCGCCACCGAACATGTCGGAGAGACCGCCGCCCTTTCCCTTGTGCATCAGCACCAGCAGCATCATCAGCAGGCTGAAGACGATCAGGGCGATCTCGAACGCCAAAATCACGGCTGGTCCCTACTTTCGGAATTTCCTGGACTGCGTATAAGAACAACGGGGGCCGGGAGGCTCAGCCTCCCCGGCCCCCGCAAGGGTACGACGGATCCGCGCTACGGCATACTCACTGCTCGCGGAAGCGGACGATCTTGACGAACTCGTCGGCGTCCAGTGCGGCGCCGCCGATCAGCGCGCCGTCCACATCGGGCTGCGCCATGATCGCGGCGACGTTGCCGGACTTGACCGAGCCGCCGTACTGGATGCGGACCGCGTCGGCCAGCTCCTGCGAGTACAGCTCGGCGAGGCGGCCGCGGATCGCACCGCAGACCTCCTGCGCGTCCTCCGGGGTGGCGACCTCGCCGGTGCCGATGGCCCAGACCGGCTCATAGGCGATCACGATGGACTCGGCCTGCTCGGCCGGGATGTCCTTCAGGGCTCCGTCCAGCTGGGCGAGCGTGTAGGAGACCTGCTCACCGGCCTTGCGGATGTCCAGGCCCTCGCCGACGCAGAGGATCGGGGTCAGGCCGTGCTTGTACGCGGCCTTCACCTTGGCGTTGCAGACCTCGTCGGTCTCCGCGTGGTACTGGCGTCGCTCGCTGTGACCGACGGCGACGTAGGTGCACTTCAGCTTGGCGAGCATGGGACCGGAGATCTCGCCGGTGTACGCGCCGGAGTCGTGCGCCGAGATGTCCTGGGCGCCGTACTTGATCTTCAGCTTGTCCCCGTCGACCAGCGTCTGCACGGAGCGCAGGTCGGTGAAGGGCGGCAGGACGGCGACCTCTACGGCGTCGTAGTCCTTGTCGGCCAGGGCGAAGGAGAGCTTCTGGACGTGCGCGATGGCCTCAAGGTGGTTGAGGTTCATCTTCCAGTTGCCCGCCATCAGCGGGGTCCGGCCTTGGGCGGTAGCAGTCATGAAAGGTCAGTCCTCCAGTGCGGCGAGGCCGGGAAGCGTCTTGCCCTCAAGGTATTCGAGGCTGGCGCCGCCACCGGTCGAGATGTGTCCGAACGCGTTCTCGTCGAAGCCCAGGATGCGGACGGCCGCGGCGGAGTCGCCACCGCCGACCACGCTGAAGCCGGACGAGTCGACGAGTGCCTGGGCGACCGCCCGGGTGCCCTCGGCGAAATCGGGGTGCTCGAAGACGCCCATGGGGCCGTTCCAGAAGACGGTGGCCGCGTCGGCGAGCTTCGATGCGTAGAGCTTGTTGGTCTCCGGACCGTTGTCCAGCCCCATCTGGCCGGCCGGCATGGCGTCGGCGGCGACGGTGGTGGCCTGGGCCGGGGCCTTGGTCTTGAGGTCGGGGAACGCCGGGGCGACCACGACGTCGACGGGGAGCACGAACTCCACGCCCTTCTCCTTGGCGCGCTCCAGGTACTCCAGCACCACCGGGATCTGGTCCTCCTGGAGCAGCGAGCTGCCGACCTCGTGGCCCTGGGCCTTGAGGAAGGTGTACGCCATGCCGCCGCCGATCAGGATGCGGTCGGCGCGCTCCAGCAGGTGGTCGATGACGCCGAGCTTGTCGGAGACCTTGGCGCCGCCGAGCACGACCGCGTACGGCCGCTGCACATCGGTGGTGAGCTTCTTCAGGACGCCGACCTCGGTGGCGATGAGGTAGCCCGCGTAGTGCGGGAGCCGCGCCGGGAGGTCGAAGACCGAGGCGTGCTTGCGGTGCACGGCGCCGAAGCCGTCACCCACGTACACGTCGGCGAGCTCGGCCAGCCGGTCGGCGAACGCGCCGCGCTCGGCGTCGTCCTTCGACGTCTCACCGGCGTTGAAGCGGAGGTTCTCGATGACGGCGATCTTGCCGTCGGTGAGGGCGGCGACCGTGGCGCGGGCGGACTCGCCGACCGTGTCGGTCGCGAACGCCACGTCGGTCCCGAGCAGTTCACCCAGCCGGGTGGCCGCGGGCGCCAGCGAGAACGCCGGGTCCGGGGCGCCCTTGGGGCGGCCCAGGTGCGAGGCGACGACGACCCGGGCGCCGGCCGCGGCCAGCTTCTCCACGGTCGGCTGGACGGCGCGGATGCGGCCGTCGTCGGTGATGGTGGTGCCGCTGAGCGGCACGTTGAGGTCGGCGCGGACGAATACGCGCTTGCCGGTGACCCCTTCGGCGAGAAGTTCGTCGATCGTCTTCATCTTCTGCACTCCTTGGAGGGACGAGAGAGCATGCAACGGGGCTCGAACGGCGCTTCGTTGCGCTGTTCGAGCCCCGTGCTCACATCGAGGTGCCTGCCGATTCGAGGGTCAGAGCTGGCTGCCGACGAAGACGGTCAGGTCGACGAGGCGGTTGGAGTAGCCCCACTCGTTGTCGTACCAGCCGAGGATCTTCACCGTGCTGCCCTCCTGGACCATGGTCAGGGAGGAGTCGAAGGTGCAGGACGACGGGTCGCCGACGATGTCCGAGGACACGATCGGGTCCTCGGTGTACGTCAGGAAGCCCTTGAGGTCGCCGTCGTCGGACGCCTTCTTGAACGCGGCGTTGACCTCGTCCTTGGTGACCTCGCGCTGCAGGGTGACGACGAGGTCGGTGGCGGAACCGGTCGGGACCGGGACGCGCATCGCGATGCCGTCGAGCTTGCCCTTGAGCTGCGGGAGGACCAGGGCGGTCGCCTTGGCGGCGCCGGTCGTGGTGGGGATGATGTTCTCGGCGGCGGCGCGGGCGCGACGCAGGTCCGAGTGCGGGAAGTCCAGGATCCGCTGGTCGTTCGTGTACGCGTGGACCGTCGTCATCAGGCCCTTGACGATGCCGAAGTTCTCGTCGAGAACCTTGGCCATCGGCGCCACACAGTTGGTGGTGCAGGAGGCGTTGGAGATGACGTGGTGGTTGGCCGCGTCGTACTTGTCCTGGTTGACGCCCATCACGATGGTGATGTCCTCGTCCTTGGCCGGAGCCGAGATGAGGACCTTCTTCGCGCCGCCCGCGATGTGCTTGGCGGCGTCGGCCTTCTTGGTGAAGATGCCGGTCGACTCGATGACGATGTCGACGCCCAGCTCACCCCAGGGGATGTCCGCCGGGTTGCGCTCCGAGAGCACCTTGATGGTGTGACCGTCGACGGTGATGGTGTCGGCGGTGTGGCTGACCTCGGCCTTGAGACGACCCAGAATGGTGTCGTACTTCAGCAGGTGAGCCGTGGTCGCAGTGTCACCCAGGTCGTTGACAGCCACGATCTCGATGTCCGCACCCTGCTCCAGCAGCGCGCGGAAGTAGTTACGACCGATGCGGCCAAAGCCGTTGATGCCTACGCGGATCGTCACGAACCGATCTCCTCGTTAGGGACGCCGGCTTTTAGACGCCGGCGAGTGTGTATGGGATGTCCCCGACCGCCTACGACCCTACCTCTCCGAGGCGGCCGGGGTGACATCGAGCGGGGCCGGAAGAACGACCGAGACCCGTACTCCCCGGTAGGAGCACGGGCCTCCGGTTGTCCGGCCCCGTCCGCTGCGACGATTACGCGGTGTCAACGCCACCGGGACCGAGGCGCGTACCGCGCCGCCCGGCGGCGGGGGTGCTGCGGACCCGCCCTGATCAGCCGACCAGCCCGTCGGCCAGCTCTTCGCTGAGGGTGGACTCCGTGCTCGGGATGCCCAGGTCCTGGGCCCGCTTGTCGGCCATCGCCAGGAGCCGGCGGATGCGGCCCGCGACGGCGTCCTTGGTCAGCGGCGGATCGGCCAGGGCGCCCAGCTCCTCCAGGGAGGCCTGCTTGTGCTCCATGCGCAGCCGTCCGGCCGCCGCGAGGTGCTCCGGCACCTCCTCGCCCAGGATCTCCAGCGCGCGCCCCACCCGGGCACCCGCGGCCACGGCGGCCCTGGCGGACCGGCGCAGGTTCGCGTCGTCGAAGTTGGCGAGGCGGTTGGCGGTGGCGCGGACCTCGCGCCGCATCCGCCGCTCCTCCCAGGCCAGCACCGACTCATGGGCGCCGAGCCGGGTGAGCAGGGCGCCGATCGCGTCGCCGTCGCGGACGACGACCCGGTCCACGCCGCGGACCTCGCGGGCCTTGGCCGCGATGGAGAGCCGGCGGGCGGCGCCGACCAGCGCGAGGGCCGCCTCCGGTCCCGGGCAGGTCACCTCCAGTGACGAGGAGCGACCGGGCTCGGTGAGCGAGCCGTGCGCCAGGAACGCCCCGCGCCAGGCGGCCTCCGCATCGCAGGTGGCCCCCGAGACCACCTGCGGGGGAAGCCCGCGGATGGGACGGCCGCGGCCGTCCACCAGACCCGTCTGCCGGGCCAGCTGATCGCCGCCCGCCACCACTCGTACGACGTAGCGGGAGCCCCGCCGCAGCCCGCCGGGTGCCATCACGATCAGCTCCGAGCTGTGCCCGAAGATTTCGAGGATGTCCCGCTTCAGCCGGCGCGCCGCCATCGCGGTGTCCAGCTCCGCCTCGATCACAATCCGGCCGCTCACCAGGTGCAGCCCACCCGCGAACCGAAGAATCGCCGAGACCTCTGCCTTCCTGCAGCAGGTCCGGGTCACGGGAAGCCGAGAGATTTCGTCCTTCACCGCTGGCGTCATCGCCATGGGCCGATCCTTCCATGCATCCGAAAAATACGGTCGTACGCGGCGGCCAACAGCTCCGGATCGTGAATCGGAACGCCGTCGGGTGAGGCCACGGGCGCCAGCTCGACCGCGGCACCGAGCCGTTTTGCGGCATCGGCGAGGGACTCGCGGTCGGGCACGGCAGCCTCGTCGGCCAGCACCACGTCCAAGGCGAGTTTAGGGGCGTGTCGTCCCAAAACCTCCAAATGACGCTGCGGAGAGAAGCCATCTGTTTCACCGGGTTGTGGCGCGAGGTTCAGCGAGAGGACCTTCCGGGCCTTCGTTTCGATCAGCGCGTCCAGCAGATCGGGGACGAGCAGATGGGGGATGACCGAGGAGAACCAGGACCCGGGGCCGAGGACCACCCAGTCCGCGTCCAGGACCGCCGCGACCGCTTCCGGGACGGCCGGCGGGTCGGCCGGGACGAGGTGCACGGACTGCACCTCGCCCGGGGTGAGCGCCACGGTGGCCTGGCCGCGGACCGTGTCCACCTCGTCCGGGCGCTTCGGGTCGTGTCCCCGTACGAGCGCCTGGAGCTCCAGCGGCACGGCGGACATCGGGAGCACCCGGCCGTGTGCCCCGAGGAGCTTGCCGACCAGGTCCAGGGCCTGGACGTGGTCGCCCAGCTGCTCCCACAGGGCGACGATCAGCAGATTGCCGACGGCGTGTTCGTGCAGATCGCCCTTGGACTGGAAGCGGTGCTGGATGACCTGGGCCCAGGTCTGGCCCCAGTCGTCGTCGCCGCACAGGGCGGCCAGCGCCTTGCGCAGGTCGCCGGGCGGCAGGACGCCCAGCTCCTCGCGGAGCCGGCCGCTGGAGCCGCCGTCGTCCGCGACGGTGACCACGGCGGTCAGATCACCGGTGATCCGCCGCAGCGCGGCCAGCGAGGCGGACAGCCCCATGCCGCCGCCGAGCGCGACGACCTTGGGCTGTGCGCCGCGCTTGCGGCCGGACAGTGCGGAGGTGGCCCTGCTCAGCCGGCGCAGACGCAGATTGCGACTGGTCACTCGCGCCCCATGTCCCGGTGTACGAGCACGGTCTCGATCCCTTCGGCCGCGAGCCGCGCCGACAGCTTCTCCGACATGGCGACGGAACGGTGCTTGCCGCCCGTGCAGCCCACGGCGATGGTCACGTAGCGCTTGCCCTCGCGGCGGTATCCCGCGGCGATGAGCTGGAGCAGTTCCGTGTACTGGTTGAGGAACTCCTTCGCGCCCGGCTGGTCGAAGACGTACGCGGAGACCTCCTCGTTGAGCCCGGTGAAGGGGCGCAGCTCGGGGACCCAGTGCGGGTTGGGCAGGAAGCGGCAGTCCACCACGAGGTCGGCGTCGACCGGGAGACCGTACTTGTAGCCGAAGGACATCACCGTGGCCCGGAGCTCCGGCTCCTCGTCACCGGCGAACTGGGCGTCCATCTTGGCGCGCAGCTCGTGCACGTTGAGGCTGGAGGTGTCGATCACCAGGTCGGCGTCGCCGCGCAGCTCGCGCAGCAGGTCGCGCTCCGCGGCGATGCCGTCGACGATGCGGCCGTCGCCCTGGAGGGGGTGCGGGCGGCGGACGGACTCGAAGCGGCGGACCAGGGCGTCGTCGGAGGACTCCAGGAAGACGATCCGCCGGGTGACGCCCTTGGCCTCCAGGTCCGCGAGGGACTCCCGGAGGTTGTCGAAGAAGCGGCGGCCGCGGACGTCCACGACCACGGCGATCCGGGCGACGTTGCCCTGGGACCTGGCGCCGAGCTCCACCATGGTGGGGATCAGCGCGGGCGGCAGGTTGTCCACGACGAACCAGCCGAGGTCCTCCAGGCACTTGGCCGCGGTGCTGCGCCCGGCGCCCGACATGCCGGAGATGA
The DNA here is from genome assembly GCF_044751215.1 of Streptomyces sp. NPDC088730. Taxonomy (NCBI): domain Bacteria; kingdom Bacillati; phylum Actinomycetota; class Actinomycetes; order Kitasatosporales; family Streptomycetaceae; genus Streptomyces; species Streptomyces sp. NPDC088730. Next base: position 1,330,797 of record NZ_JBIVLK010000001.1, on the reverse strand, counting down.
TCACCAGCTCGGGGATGGCGGCGGCGCTGTCGGCCGTCTCGGCCGGGGTGCCCGCCGGGGTGCCCGTACTCACGTGTCCTGCTCCGTCTGCTCGGTCTGTGCGGTCGTGCCCTTGTTCATGTTCGCGTTCAGTCATGTCGTACTGCCCCCGTCGTCCTCTTCGATGATCTCTCCTGTGGCCGTGTTCACGGCGGGCGCGGCCGGGGTGGTCGAGGCGAGCGCGACGGCCACTGATTCCGCCGTTCTGCGGCCTATCCCCGGAACCTCGCAGATCTCGTCGATTGTCGCCTGCCGCAGCTTCTTCACGGAGCCGAAATGCTTGATCAGCGCCTGCTTCCGGGTATCGCCGAGACCGGCCACCTCGTCCAGGGGGCTGGAGCGGATGCGCTTGGCCCGTTTGGCGCGCTGGTAGGTGATGGCGAACCGGTGCGCCTCGTCACGGATGCGCTGGAGGAGGTAGAGGCCCTCGCTGGAGCGGGGCAGCACCACCGGGTCGTCGTCATCGGGCAGCCAGACCTCTTCGAGGCGCTTGGCCAGGCCGCAGACCGCGATGTCGTCGATCCCCAGCTCGTCGAGCGCCCGCTTGGCCGCGGCGACCTGGGGCTGGCCGCCGTCGACCACCAGGAGCTGCGGCGGGTAGGCGAACCGCTTGGGCCGGCCGTCGTCCTCGCGGGGCTCGGCCGCGGAGTCCGGGGCGGGGCCGGTGGGTGCGGGAACCGGGCCGGTGGGCGCGGGGGCACGGGCGGGCCCGGTCCCGGCGGGTGTCTCCTCCCACTCCCCCGTGGCCTCCTTCTCGTGCAGGTAGCGGCGGAAGCGCCGGCCGATCACCTCGTGCATCGAGCGGACGTCGTCCTGCCCCTCGAAGGTCTTGATCTGGAAGCGGCGGTACTCCCCCTTGCGGGCCAGCCCGTCCTCGAAGACCACCATGGACGCCACCACGTCGTCGCCCTGGAGGTGGGAGATGTCGAAGCACTCGATGCGCAGCGGAGCCGTGTCCAGGCCGAGGGCCTCGGCGATCTCCTCCAGGGCCCGGGAGCGGGTGGTCAGGTCGGAGGCGCGCTTGGTCTTGTGCAGCCCCAGGGCCTGCTGGGCGTTGCGCTGGACCGTGGCCATCAGGTCCTTCTTGTCGCCGCGCTGCGGGATGCGCAGGCTGACCTGGGAGCCCCGGCGGTCCGCCAGCCACTGGGAGACCGCGTCCGGGTCCTCTGGGAGGGCCGGGACGAGGACCTCCTTGGGGACCGCGTCCCCGGCCTCCTCGCCGTACAGCTGCTGGAGCGCGTGCTCGACCAGTCCGGAGGTGTCGACGTTCTCCACCTTGTCGGTGACCCAGCCGCGCTGGCCGCGCACCCGGCCGCCCCGGACGTGGAAGATCTGGACGGCGGCCTCCAGCTCGTCCTCCGCGACCGCGATGAGGTCGGCGTCGGTGGCGTCGGCGAGCACGACGGCGCTCTTCTCCATCGCGCGCTTGAGCGCCTCCGCGTCGTCGCGGAGGCGGGCCGCCCGCTCGTACTCCATCTCCTCGGCCGCCGCCGTCATGTCCTTCTCCAGGCGGCGGATGTAGGCGCCGGTGCGGCCGGCCATGAAGTCGCAGAAGTCGTCGGCCAGTTCGCGGTGCTCCTCGGGGGTGACCCGGCCGACGCAGGGGGCCGAGCACTTGCCGATGTAGCCGAGGAGGCAGGGGCGGCCGGTCCTGGCGGCGTTCTTGAAGACACCGGCGGAGCAGGTGCGGACGGGGAAGACCCGCAGCATCAGGTCGACCGTCTCGCGGATCGCCCAGGCGTGGCCGTACGGACCGAAGTAGCGCACGCCCTTCTTCTTCGCCCCGCGCATCACCTGCACGCGCGGGAACTCCTCGTTGAGCGTGACGGCGAGGTACGGATAGCTCTTGTCGTCGCGGTACTTGACGTTGAACCTGGGGTCGTACTCCTTGATCCAGGAGTACTCCAGCTGGAGCGCCTCCACCTCCGTGGAGACGACGGTCCACTCCACGGACGCGGCGGTGGTCACCATCGTGCGCGTACGCGGATGGAGGCCCGCCAGGTCCTGGAAGTAGTTGGCCAGGCGCTGGCGCAGGTTCTTCGCCTTCCCGACGTAGATCACCCGGCGGTGTTCGTCGCGGAATTTGTAGACCCCCGGGGAGTCGGGGATCTGTCCCGGCTTGGGGCGGTAGCTGGAGGGGTCTGCCATGTCTCCCACCCTACTTGCGGGCGGTGACAACGCGGCGTGCGCACGGGTGGCGCCGGGCTCCGGGACACGGGTTGGGGCACGTGTCCCGGAGTCCGGGGTCTTCGGGCGCGGGCGGGGCCCGCCGTCAGCCCTGACCGCGGCGGCGTCCGCGGTTGCGCAGGACGGTGGCCGCGCACAGGGCGAGTACGACGGCGGCGCCCGCGGCCGCCGCCCCCGAGGTGGCGGTCAGGGCGGTGGCCGGGCCGGTGTCCGCCGCGATGGCAGGTCCGGACCGCACCGCCGCGGCCTTCTCGCCGGACGGCCCGTAGCCGCCCGCCCGGCCCGAGCGGGCGTACCCGGAGCCGGGGAGCTTGTCCGCGTACGCGGCCCGTACCCGGGTGCGGTAGCCGGCCAGGGTGGTGCCTTCCTTGCCGACCGCGCCCACCGCGTCCCGGTCCAGCGGGAGCACCCGGCTGCCCTTCTGGACGTACCAGGCGTCGATCTGGGGCTCCCGGAAGACGGTGCCGCCGGGCAGCGCGCGGGCGCCCGCGGCGGCGTAGCGGGTCTCGTCGTCGCCGGTCGCGATGTTCACCACCTGCCAGTGCCCGTCCTTGCCCGGCTCCGGCAGTGTCCACAGGGACGCCTTCTGGCCGTCGGAGGAGACGGCGGTGCTGGCCAGGTAGTCGAGCACGGCGACGGGCGCCCCCGGTTCGCCGGCGACGAAATCGGCGGACAGGGTGCGGACGGGCACGGCCGCGCCCTCGATCCGTGGGGCGGCGGCCGCCCTGGTGACGGCGCCCTCCCGGGCGAAGAACCGGGACAGGGTGTCCAGGGTTGCGGCGTCGGTGGCCGCCTCGTGGGCCGCCGCCAGGGAGGCCGGGGTGGCCGAGGGGCCGGTGGCGGCCTCGGCCCGCGGGGCGACGGTGAGCAGGGCGGCGCCCGCCAGCACCCCGCTCGCGGCGAGGGCGGCGGCGAAGGGACGTGCGCCGCGCGCGGTACGGGTGGAGGTCATGCCGTCACGCCCCGATCCGGTAGAGCGAGTGGGTCCAGGAGAACTCGCCGTTGTTCACGTACCAGGCGTGCGAGGCCCAGTTGTAGCGGTTGTTGGAGGGCCATGGATCGCCCCAGTAGACCCAGCTGTTCGCGTCGTCGTAGCCGTACAGGACGTGCATGTGGCCGCCGCCGGAGGACCACTGGATGCGGGTCTCCACCGGCCGCCCGGCGCTGATCTCGGCCTGCACGGTGGGGTAGCGCAGCCAGCCGGTGACGTAAGAGCCGGGGTTGATGCCCGCCCAGTACAGACCGTCCTGGACGTTGCCGAGCGAGGCCTGCGAGTTGGGGCACTCGTAGCCCTGCGCCCGGCCGAAGGAGGCGTTGCAGAACTCGTTCTGGCTGTAGTTCCGGCCGAACCAGGTGGCGACGGTGTTGCCCGCCGCGGCCCAGCACCAGTTGGTCTTCTGCTGGGCCTGCATGGTGATGTTCAGCCGCTGGGCGGCGGCGAGGGTGGTGGTGGGTGCGGAGCGGCTCTGGTCCGACGCGGTGGCGGTCGCCGCGGGTACGGCGAGCAGTACGGCGGCGAGCAGGGCTGTGACCGACAGCCTTCTGGGCCTGACTCTTCGGTTGCGCATGGTGGTCCTCCCGGGGCGGGGGGTGGGGTTCCAAGGAGCGCGTCCGGACGCTGTCGAGGAGCATCAACCGTTGTCGGGAACGGGTCAACACGCTTCAATGCGGGGGAACATCGCGGTGTGAACGCCCGGGGGCGGCTCCGTGAACGCCTCCCCCCGGCCACCTGCGGACCGGCATCCACCGGCGCGGCCCCGCCCCCGCGCGACGTGAACGTTCACCTGGAGGACCCATGCAGCACACCGAGGCCGAACTGGCGCAGGTGCTGCACACCGGCCCGTTCCATCTGGCTCTGCGCACCGCGCTCTCGGTGCGCGGGCTGCCGCTCCAGCGGGTCCAGCACCATCTGGCGCACCGCGGGGTGAAGGTCGGTGTGACCAGCCTGTGTTACTGGCAGCAGGGCGCCAGGCGTCCGCAGCGCCCGGAGTCCCTGCGGGCCGTGAAGGCGCTGGAGGAGGTGCTGGAGCTGCCGGGGAACTCCCTGCTCGGGCTGCTGGGGGCCGGAGAGCCCCGCCCGGAGGCCGACCGCCCGCAGGGCCGCTCCTACCGTTCCCTGGTGGACGCGTCCGGCGCGGTCGAGCGGCTGCTCACGGCGATGGAGTCACCCGCGGACGGCGGGCTGCACACGGTGGGGCACCAGGAGCGGGTACGGATCGGACCCGGCCGCCGGATGCAGCGGCGCAGCTCCCAGCACGTGGTGCGCGCCCACCGCGACGGCATCGACCGCTACCTCGCCGTGTACCGGGGCGATCCGGGCTGCGACCCGGCGCGGGTCGGGGTGAGCGCGCGGGAGAACTGCCGGACGGGGCGGGTCCGCTGGGACGCGGAGACGGGGGTACTGGTCGCGGAGCTGCTCTTCGACACCCGGCTGCGGGCGGGCGACACGTACCTCTTCGGCTACGGCTTCGAGGACGGTACGGGCGGGCCCTGCGGCGAGTACGTGCGCGGTTTCAGCTTCGGCGGCGGGCAGTACGTGCTCCAGGTCCGGTTCGACGAGGAGGCGCTGCCGGTCCGGTGCCGGCGCTTCGTCCAGGTGTCCGCGGGGGCGCCGCGCGGCGCCCGGACGGACCTCACCCTCACCGGCCGCCACCGGACGGTCCACCTGGTGGAGCAGGGGGTGCGGCCGGGGCTGGTCGGCATCGACTGGGACTGGGAGTGAGCCGGGCCGCCACCGGGACGGGACGGTGCGGGGCGGGGGTGCGGACGGTGTGGGCGGTGCGGTGTCAGACGTCGGGCCGGTCCGGGTGGGGCCGGTTCAGATGTGCGGCCGGTCCAGGCCGGTTCAGGCTTCGGGGCCCGCGACCAGTCGGCCGCCCTCGACTCTGACCGGGACGGAGGGCAGCGGTACGGTCGCCGGACCGTGCACGGCCTTGCCGGTGGTGGTGTCGAAGCGGCTGCCGTGGCAGGGGCAGTGCCCCTCGTTCTCCTCGACCTTGTCCAGCAGGCAGCCCGCGTGGGTGCACTGGGCGCTGAACGCCTTGTACTGGCCCTTGGCCGGGCAGCTGACGATGACGCGCTGCTCACGGAAGAGCTTGGACTCGCCCACCGCCACCTCGTCCGGGGCGCCGAGCTCGACGGGTGCGGTGGGCGTCGGCGTCTCGGCGTGCCCGAGCTTCGAGTCGGTCGAGCAGGCGGCCGTCCCCAGCCCGGCGACGCCCACGAGAGCGGCGCCCTTCAGCACGGTACGGCGGGCGGCGGGCTGGCCGGGCATGCGGTCTCCACTGGTCTGAGGGATTCGGTGCGGTGCCAGAGGTGCCTGGGACAGCAGCGGCAGCGGAGGCATCGGTGACGTAACCGACGATACCGGCGGGGACGGATGCCCCGGCGCCCGGGGGCGGTGCGGCAGGTCGCGCGGGGCGGCTGCGGTAGGAGGGGTGCCGTACGGGGGTGCCGTACGTGCGGCGAGGCGGCGGCTCCCGTAATCGGGAACCGCCGCCTCGCCTGCCGTCACGCCCTGGGCGCTGGGTGTCCGCCGGGCTGTCAGGCCTTGCGCGCGCGGGCCGCCTTCTTGGCGGCGGGCTTCCTGGTGGCGGCCTTCTTCGCCGCTGCCTTGCCGGTGGCCTTCGCCGTCTCGCTCCGGTCCGCCTTGGCCGTCGCCGTCTTCCTGGCGGGAGCGGACTTCGCGGCGACCGCCTTCTTCGCGGCCGTCTTCCGGGCCGGCTTACGGGCTGCGGGAACCGCCGCCTCGCTGACCCGGTCCGCGTCCAGGATGCCCTGGAGGAACTTGCCGGTGTGGCTGGCGGGGACTCCGGCCACGTACTCCGGGGTGCCCTCGGCGATGACCAGACCACCGCCGTTGCCCCCCTCCGGACCCATGTCGATGACCCAGTCGGCGGTCTTGACGACATCGAGGTTGTGCTCGATGACGATCACCGTGTTGCCCTTGTCGACCAGACCGGAGAGCACCTTGATGAGCTTGGAGATGTCCTCGAAGTGCAGACCGGTGGTCGGCTCGTCCAGCACGTAGACCGTGCGGCCGGTCGAGCGCTTCTGGAGCTCGCTGGCCAGCTTCACGCGCTGCGCCTCACCGCCGGAGAGCGTCGGCGCGGACTGACCGAGCCTGACGTATCCGAGACCGACCTCGTTGAGCGTGCGCAGATGGCGCGCGATGGTCGGCACGGCCTCGAAGAACTCCAGGCCCTCCTCGATGGGCATGTCCAGCACCTCTGCGATGGACTTGCCCTTGTAGTGGACCTCCAGGGTCTCCCGGTTGTAGCGCGCTCCGTGGCAGACCTCGCACGGGACGTACACGTCCGGCAGGAAGTTCATCTCGATCTTGATGGTGCCGTCACCGGAGCAGTTCTCGCAGCGGCCGCCCTTGACGTTGAAGGAGAACCGGCCCGGCAGGTAGCCGCGGACCTTGGCCTCCATCGTCTCCGCGAACAGCCTGCGGACGTGGTCGAAGACGCCGGTGTACGTCGCCGGGTTGGAGCGGGGCGTACGGCCGATGGGCGACTGGTCGACGTGCACGACCTTGTCGACGAGATCGTCCCCGTCGACCCGGGTGTGCCGGCCGGGGACCGACTTGGCGCCGTTCAGCTCGCGCGCCAGATGGGTGTAGAGGATGTCGTTGACCAGGGTCGACTTGCCGGAGCCGGAGACACCGGTGACCGCTGTCAGCACCCCGAGCGGGAAGGAGACGTCGATGTCCTGGAGGTTGTTCTCCCGGGCGCCGTGCACCGTGAGCAGGCGCGAGGGGTCGACGGGACGCCGGACGTCGGGCATCGCGATCGACCTCTTGCCGGTCAGGTACTGACCGGTGATCGACTTCTCGTTGGCCAGCAGTTCCTTGAGCGAACCGGAGTGGACCACCTTGCCGCCGTGCTCACCGGCGCCGGGGCCGATGTCGACGACCCAGTCCGCGACCTTGATGGTGTCCTCGTCGTGCTCGACGACGATGAGGGTGTTGCCCATGTCGCGGAGCCGGACCAGGGTCTCGATCAGCCGGTGGTTGTCCCGCTGGTGCAGGCCGATGGACGGCTCGTCCAGCACATAGAGCACGCCGACCAGGCCGGAGCCGATCTGGGTGGCGAGCCGGATGCGCTGGGCCTCGCCGCCGGACAGGGTGCCGGCCGCGCGGTTCAGCGAGAGGTAGTCCAGGCCCACGTCGACCAGGAACTTCAGCCGCTCGTTGACCTCCTTGAGCACCCGCTCCGCGATCTTCTTGTCGCGGGCGTTCAGCTTCATCCGGCCGAGGAAGTCGGCGCACTCGCTGATCGACATCGCGGAGACCTCTGCGATGGACTTCTCCATCACCGTCACCGCCAGGACGATCGGCTTGAGGCGGGTGCCCTCGCAGGTCGGGCAGGGCACCTCGCGCATGTAGCCCTCGAAGCGCTCCCGGCTGGAGTCGCTCTCCGCCTCGGAGTGCCGCCTCTTGACGAACTGGACCGCGCCTTCGAAGGAGGGGGTGGTGTAGGCGCGCTCGCGCCCGTACCGGTTGCGGTAGCGGACCTCGGTCTGGATCTTGTGGCCGTGCAGCAGGGCCTTCTTGGCACGCTGCGGCAGCCCGGCCCAGGGGATGTCCGTACGGAAGCCGAGGGCTTCGGCCAGCGCGTTGATCTGGCGGCCGAAGTACTCCTTGGTGTGGCCGTGCGACCAGGGGTGGATCGCGCCCTCATCGAGGGACTTCTCCTCGTCGGGGACGATCAGCTCCGGGTCGACCTCCATGCGCGTGCCGATGCCGGTGCAGTCGGGGCAGGCGCCGAAGGGCGAGTTGAAGGAGAAGGAGCGCGGCTCCAGCTCCTCGAAGGAGAGGTCGTCGTACGGGCAGTAGAGGTGCTCGGAGTACATCCGCTCACGCTCGGGGTCGTCCTCGGGGAGGTCGACGAAGTCGAGCACGACCATGCCGCCGGAGAGGCCCAGCGCGGTCTCAACCGAGTCGGTCAGCCGGCGCTTGGCGCTGTCCTTGACGGTGAGGCGGTCGATGACCACCTCGATGGTGTGCTTCTCCTGCTTCTTGAGCGCGGGCGGCTCGGAGAGCTGGACGGTCGCGCCGTCGACCCTGGCCCTGCTGTAGCCCTTGGTCTGCAGGTCCGCGAAGAGGTCGACGAACTCGCCCTTGCGCTCGCGCACCAGCGGGGAGAGGACCTGGAAGCGGCTGCCCTCGGGCAGGCCGAGCACCTTGTCCACAATGGCCTGCGGCGACTGGCGCGAGATGGGCCGCCCGCACTCGGGACAGTGCGGCTTGCCGATCCTGGCGAAGAGCAGCCGGAGGTAGTCGTAGACCTCCGTGATGGTGCCGACCGTCGAGCGCGGGTTGCGCGAGGTCGACTTCTGGTCGATCGAGACGGCGGGCGACAGCCCCTCGATGAAATCGACGTCCGGCTTGTCCATCTGACCGAGGAACTGCCGGGCGTACGAGGAGAGCGACTCCACGTAGCGGCGCTGCCCCTCGGCGAAGATCGTGTCGAACGCGAGCGACGACTTGCCCGACCCGGAGAGCCCGGTGAAGACGATGAGGGAGTCGCGGGGAAGGTCGAGCGAGACGTTCTTGAGGTTGTGCTCGCGAGCGCCACGGACGATGAGACGGTCGGCCACGCCGGTCCGCACCTTTCTAGAGAGAAGCGGGGGAACTGAGCCCCTGCCCCAGGGTATGGGGGGTGCCACAGCGATGTACGGAGCTTTCATCTCCGAGCGTATAGCACGCGCATTCGATTTACGGACGGCTGATGACTCCTTCACCCGAATGAGTGGCGGGGCTACTCTCAGCCCCATGACTGATCACGTGCATGACCTGGACGCACTGCGCGAAGCGACCACCCGGCTGCTCAGCGCCACGGAGAAACTGGACGACTCCGAACTGGCCCGGCCGTCGCGGCTGCCCGGCTGGAGCCGGGGTCATGTCCTCGCGCACCTTTCACGTAACGCCGACGCGCTGGTAAATGTTCTCCAGGGTCGGCCGATGTACGCAGACAGCGAAACCCGCGCCCGCGAGATCGAGCGCGACGCCCCCCGGCCGCAGGCCGAACAGCTGGCCGACCTGGCGGAGAGCGCGGCCGGTTTCGTGGCGGCGGCCGCCGCCCCGGCCGACTGGTCACGCACGGTCACGATGCGCAACGGTGTGACGGACTCCGCCTCCCGGATCCCCTTCCGCCGCCGCATCGAGGTCGAGCTGCACCACGTCGACCTGGGGGTCGGCTACGAGCTGGAGGATCTCCCGGACGAGTTCACCGCCCGGGAGATCGACTTCCTGGCCGAGCGGTTCGCCGGACACCCGGATGTCGTGTCCATGGGCGTGGCTGACGACACGGGCCGCCTCTGGACGACGGGGGGCGGGAAGGAAGGCGGACCGGTAGCGGTCCGAGGGCCGGCCCCCGAGCTGCTCGGCTGGCTCAGCGGGCGCCGCGACGGCTTCTCGCTGACCGTCGAGGGCGGACAGTCCCTGCCCGCACTGCCCCCGCTATAGGCTGAGCCGCATGACGTACAGCGGAGTGGTCAAGGTCGGCGGGCGGGCGGACGTACACGAGCTGACGGATCTGATGATCTCCAAGGTCGCCGTCGGCCCGATGAACAACAACGCCTATCTGCTGCGCTGCCGGGCCACCGGCGAGCAGCTCCTGATCGACGCGGCGAACGAGGCCGGGACCCTGCTGCGGCTGATCGGTGACGACTCGATCGCCTCGGTCGTCACCACCCACCGGCACGGCGACCACTGGCAGGCGCTGGGCGAGGTCGTGGCGGCCACCGGCGCCCGTACGTACGCCGGGCGTTACGACGCCGAGGGGATCGAGGTCCCCACCGATGTGCTCGTCGAGGACGACGACATGATCCGGGTCGGACAGGTCGCCCTGACCGCCCGCCATCTGACCGGGCACACACCGGGTTCGATCGCGCTCCTCTACGACGACCCGCACGGCGCCCCGCACCTGTTCACCGGGGACTGCCTCTTCCCGGGCGGGGTCGGCAACACCTTCGGGGACGCCGAGGCCTTCGTGAACCTGCTGGACGATGTGGAGACCAAGCTCTTCGCCCCGCTGCCGGACGAGACCTGGGTCTACCCGGGCCACGGCAACGACACCACGCTGGGCGACGAGCGCCCGCGACTGCCCGAGTGGCGCGCCCGCGGCTGGTGAAAAGGCCCCGGTGCCCCTCGCCGAGCGAGGGGCACCGGGGCCGCGCCGCGGGCGTCACCGCCTCGCGGCCGTTCAGGCGTCGATTCCGGCGCCCTTGTCCGCACCGTCCCTGGCCTCCGCACTCTCCGCGGCGGCCTGCTTCCTGGTGGCCAGGAGACTGGTGACCGTGGTGATCACCAGCACGCCGCAGATGACGCCGAGCGAGACCGGGATGGAGATCTCCGGGACGTGCACCCCGGACTCGTGCAGGGCGTGCAGCACCAGCTTGACGCCGATGAAGCCGAGGATCACCGAGAGCCCGTAGCTCAGGTGGACCAGCTTCTTCAGCAGACCGCCGATCAGGAAGTACAGCTGCCGCAGCCCCATCAGGGCGAAGGCGTTGGCGGTGAAGACGATGTACGGGTCCTGGGTCAGCCCGAAGATGGCCGGGATCGAGTCCAGCGCGAACAGCACATCGGTGGTGCCGATGGCGAGCATGACGACCATCAGGGGTGTCAGGACGCGCTTGCCGTTGTTCCGGATGAAGAGCTTGGTGCCGTGGTACCTGTCGGCGACACCGAAGCGGCGCTCGATCGTCTTCAGCAGACGGTTCTCCTCGAACTCCTCTTCCTCCTCGTCGGCCCGCGCCTCCTGGATGAGCTTCCAGGCGGTGAAGATCAGGAACGCGCCGAAGATGTAGAAGACCCACGAGAAGTTGGCGATGACCGCCGCACCGGCCGCGATGAAGATCGCCCGCAGCACCAGCGCTATCAGAACGCCGAAGAGCAGCACGCGCTGCTGGAGGTGCGAGGGCACCGAGAACTTCGCCATGATCAGCACGAAGACGAAGAGGTTGTCGACGCTCAGCGACTTCTCGGTGATGAAACCGGCGAAGAACTCGCCGGAGGCCTGGGTCTCGCCGAAGACGAGCAGCCCGAGCCCGAAGAGGGCGGCCAGGGCGATCCAGACGACCGTCCAGATTCCGGCTTCCTTGGTCGACACGTCATGGGGCTTGCGCCCGATGAAGAAGTCGACGGCGATGAGGGCGCTGAGACCAAGGATGGTCAGCGCCCAGAGGGTCCATGAAACGTCCACTGCGCCTCCGGCAGTTCGCTACGGCTACTGATCAGCGTCGTCGCTGCCGGAGGTCTCTTCCACCTGGACGCGCGGGCTGCGCGCCTGGCCGGCGCCCCGGGACCGGTCACAGTCCGTACTGACGGGAACGCCGCGATCGGGAGTACTCCCCTCCGCCCAAAGAACAGTACAGGAATTACCAAGGAAAGGTAAAGGGAAGGCTAAAGAAGAATCAAAGCCCCAGCTCAGAGGGGTAGGGAGCGAGCAGCGGTGGAGCAGGTCAGCGGGGCCCGCCGCGGCGGGCCGCCGCCACCTGGGCGAGCACCAGCTCAAGGACGCGGCTGCCCGGAGGCGTCGTCAGCGGCTCGTACGTCCAGGCATGGCCGACCCAGGGGTCGGCCAGATGGTCGTCGGCAATCGGGGTGAGCCGGAGCAGCGACCTCCACAGCGGATCGAGCACCGGCCCGAACGCGGAGGCGTCCTCCCGGTCCGCGACCATCAGCAGATGCACGCCGACGGACGGCCCCTCGTCGGCGAGGTAGCGGAGCTGGTTGACGGCCCGGTCGTCGAAGCCGTGCGGGAAGTCGTTGACGATCAGCAGCTGTTCAGCCGGGTCCAGGTCGGGCGGCAGTGAATCCGCGGCGCCGGCCCTGATCGCCATCTGCACCAGATCGACCCGCCGGGTGAGCTGGGCGAGGACGGATGACACTCCCCCGGCACCGGACGCGGGCGGCCCCGCCAGCACCCCGGCGCGGACCAGCGGGGCGAGCGCGGCCGAGGCGGCTCCCGCCGGGTCGATGACATGGACCGAGAACTCGCCCGCCGGGTAGACGGCGAGCAGCCGGGCGGCGTGCAGCACCGCGCTCTCCATGGCCAGCCGGTGCAGCTGGTCGGCGTCCGTCAGGGCGGCCGCCTCGGAGGCCGTGCGCCCGCTGTCGATCCAGATCCCGCGCTCCAGCGGCAGCCGCACCAGCAGCGGGATGCGCAGCGCGGCGCTCTCCGGCAGGTGCAGGTCACCGATCCGCAGCGCCATCGGGATCTCCATCGGCACCCGGTAGGCGTGCCAGACCGGGTTGTCCCAGCCCGCGTAAGGGGCGGGCAGCGCGGGTTCCACCACGGCGGACTCGGCGGTCAGCTGGGCGAGGTCGCGGTCCAGCGCCTCGCGGGCCCGGCCGGTCAGCTCGTCGCGTTTGGCGCGGGCCTGCTCACGGGCGAGGCTGCCCGCACCCCCGATCCGGCTGCGCGGGTCGGAGAGGGTCCGCTCCAGCTCCTGGTCCATCCGGGAGTCCGCGAAGTCGACCGCGCTGCGGTACGCGGCGATGGTCCTGGCCAGGTCCTCGAACATCCCCCAGATCTGGTTGTAGAGGCGCTCGTCCATGGACCAGCCGGTCGCGTCCCCGGCAACGGGCCGCGCCGGCTGTCCGGGCCCGGCGGGCGGCGCGGCGGGAGGGGGCGGCGGGGGTGCGGCGGACTGGCGGCGCGGGTGCGCGTAGTCGATGGGGCCGGACGGGACGGCGGCCGGGCTCTCGGGCTGCCGGGCGCCCGGCGGCCCGACGGGGGGCTGCCCGACTGGGGACGGCCCTGCGGAGGGCGGCCCGACTGGCGGCTGCCCGACGGCGGGCTGCCCGCCGTCCGGGGCGGGTGCCGGTCGGGCGGGGTGCCGGACCCGGTCGCCCTCCGGGGCGCGGGGCGGCGGCGGTGACACCGAGCGGGCCAGACCCCGGGCGACGGCCTCCTGGATCGAACCGGCCAGTTCGGCCGCCCGGTCCACGCCCTGGTCGGCGAGCATCGCGGCGAGACCGCCCGCATAGCCCTGGCCGACCGCGCGGACCTTCCAGGCGCCCTGCCTGCGGTAGAGCTCCAGGGCGGCGACCGCGGACTCGCTGTCCAGTCCGGTCAGGGTGAAGGTGGCGATCTCGGTGCCTTCGAGTCCGGTGACGGCGACGAAGGGAGCGGCCACCGCTCCGAACCGGGCCGGGCCGCCCGCCCCCAGCGGCAGGGCGAGGAGCACGGTGACCCGGTGCACGCCTTCGGGCAGGGCGTCGAGGTCGACGGCGAGCCGGTGCTCTGCGGCCGCCTGCCTGGAGACCTCCAGCCCCGGCAGCTGCGGGGAGCCGGGGTGGGCGATCCGCTCCACGCCGTGCACCGTGCCGTGCTCGTCCCCGAGCGTGGCTCCCGCGACGACCGGCGCGCCCGCCGAAATCCGGATCTCCAGACGGGTCTGGGGCAAGGTGTGGTTCTGCCCCCGGACCAGCTCGGCCGTCATTGCCCTGTCCCCTCGACGAGTTGCTGCCGCGCGGCGCGGTGCCGCGGTGGTGATGCGGTGCAGCTCCCGGCGGCCGATGCCTCCGGGAGCTGCGCGTTACCGATACGGACCGGCTGGTCCGGCTCCGCCTACAGGTGCGGCAGGATCGCCGGCATGAGGTCCTGGAAGGTGCGGCCGTTGGCCGGGGTGCCGATGGCGGTCATCTGCCAGCCGTTCCCCGAGCGGTGCACCTTCGCCATGATCTGGGCGGTGTACTGACCGCCGCCGTCCAGGGTGTAGCGGGCGAGCTCCTGGCCGTTGGTCTCGTCGACGATGCGGCAGAAGGCGTTCTGCACCTCCTGGAACGTCTGGCCGGTGAAGGAGTTCACCGTGAAGACGATCTGGTCGATGTGGACCGGCACCCGCTGGAGGTCGACCAGGATCGCCTCGTCGTCGCCGCCCGAGCCGGCGCCGCCGACCAGGTTGTCCCCGGTGTGCTTGACAGAGCCGTCGTCGCTGACGAGGTGCCGGAAGAAGACGACGTCGACCGGCTGCTTGTCGGCGAACAGGACCGCCGAGGCGTCCAAGTCGATCTCCCGGGTGCGCGAACCGAACAGGCCGCGTCGCGGCGCCGCCTGCCAGCCGAGCCCCATCCGTACCGCGGTCAGGGTCCCCCCGTCGCTCTTCTGCAGGCTGATGGCCTGGCCCTTGGTCATATTGACCGTCACGCGCTGTCCCCTCTCCGCTTCCCCGCAAACCGTCCTTGCGCGGTTTCCAGCACCCTACGCATGAGCTCCGCCGGCGCATCCGGTCCGGACCGTTCTGTGTCGTTTCTGCAACACACCCCCGCACCGAGGGGTCAGGCCAGGCCCGCCTCCCGCATCTGGCGCAACTCCTTCTTCAACTCCCCCACCTCGTCGCGCAGTCGGGCGGCCACCTCGAACTGCAGGTCCGCGGCGGCCGCGCGCATCCGGTCGGTCATCTCCTCGATGATCCCGGCGAGCTCGGTGGCCGGGCGGTCGGTGACCGCCGCCTTGTCCCCCTTGGTCTTCGCGGAACCGCTCTTGATGCCCAGCGTGGGCACAGGCGCCTTGGCGCCCTTCGCCTGGCGGTAGCCGGTGCCGAGCAGCTGCTCGGTGTCGACCTCCTCGCGGGCGATGGACGCGACGATGTCGTTGATCTTCTTGCGGAGCGGCTGCGGGTCGACTCCCCGCTCGGTGTTGTAGGCGATCTGCTTCTCGCGGCGCCGGTTGGTCTCCTCGATCGCCTGCGCCATCGCCGGGGTGACCTTGTCCGCGTACATATGGACCTGCCCGGACACGTTACGGGCGGCACGGCCGATGGTCTGGATCAGCGAGGTGCCCGAGCGCAGGAAGCCCTGCTTGTCGGCGTCGAGGATCGCCACGAGCGACACCTCGGGCAGGTCGAGGCCCTCACGCAGGAGGTTGATGCCGACCAGGACGTCGTACTCGCCGGAGCGCAGTTCGCGCAGCAGCTCGATGCGGCGCAGGGTGTCGACATCGCTGTGCAGGTAGCGGACCTGGATGCCGAGCTCCAGGAAGTAGTCGGTGAGGTCCTCCGACATCTTCTTGGTCAGGGTGGTCACCAGGACCCGCTCGTCCTTCTCGGTGCGCTTGCGGATCTCGTGCACCAGGTCGTCGATCTGGCCCTCTGTGGGCTTGACGACGATCTCCGGGTCCACGAGGCCGGTCGGGCGGATGATCTGTTCCACGAAGCCGTCGCCGCGGGAGAGCTCGTACTTGCCGGGGGTGGCGGAGAGGTAGACCGTCTGGTTGATCCGTTTGAGGAACTCCTCCCACTTCAGCGGGCGGTTGTCCAGGGCGGACGGCAGCCGGAAGCCGTGGTCGACGAGCGTCCGCTTGCGGGAGGCGTCGCCCTCGTACATCGCGCCGATCTGCGGCACGGTGACATGCGATTCGTCGAGGACGAGCAGGAAGTCCTCGGGGAAGTAGTCCAGGAGGGTGTTCGGCGCGCTGCCGGGGGTGCGGCCGTCGAAGTGCATCGAGTAGTTCTCGACACCCGAGCAGGTGCCGATCTGGCGGAGCATCTCGATGTCGTACGTGGTGCGCATCCGCAGCCGCTGGGCCTCCAGCATCTTGCCCTGCTTCTCCAGCTCGGCCAGCCGCTGCTCCAGCTCCGTCTCGATGCCGCCGACGGCCTTCTCCAGGCGCTCCGGACCCGCCACGTAGTGGCTGGCGGGGAAGACGTGGAGGGACTCGTCCTCGCTGATGACCTCGCCGGTGAGCGGGTGGAGGGTGGAGAGCGCCTCGATCTCGTCACCGAACATCTCGATGCGGACGGCGAGCTCCTCGTAGACCGGGAAGATCTCGATGGTGTCGCCCCGCACCCGGAAACTGCCGCGGGTGAACGCCAGGTCGTTGCGGCTGTACTGGATCTCGACGAAGCGGCGCAGCAGCTGGTCGCGGTCGATCTCGTCGCCCACCTTGAGCTGGACCATCCGGTCCACGTACTCCTGCGGTGTGCCGAGGCCGTAGATGCAGGAGACGGAGGCGACCACGACGACGTCACGCCGGGTGAGCAGGGAGTTCGTCGCGGAGTGGCGCAGCCGCTCGACCTCCTCGTTGATCGAGGAGTCCTTCTCGATGTAGGTGTCCGACTGCGGGACGTACGCCTCGGGCTGGTAGTAGTCGTAGTACGAGACGAAGTACTCGACGGCGTTGTTGGGCAGGAGCTCGCGGAATTCGTTGGCGAGCTGGGCGGCGAGGGTCTTGTTCGGCGCCATCACCAGGGTGGGGCGCTGCAGCTTCTCGATCATCCAGGCGGTGGTCGCCGACTTTCCGGTGCCGGTCGCGCCGAGCAGCACGACATCCTTCTCACCCGCCCTGACGCGCCGCTCCAGCTCGGCGATGGCCGTCGGCTGGTCGCCGCTGGGCTGGTAGGGACTGACGACCTCGAAAGGCGCCACCGAACGTTCGATCTTCGAGACTGGCCGCATGCAACCACCGTACGACCCTCCACTGACAACGGGGCGGGTCAGCGGTCGTGGTGCTCGACGGGATCGCGCCGCTGCGAGTGGAAGGACGCCGGGTCGGCGTGGGTGCCGAACCGGGGCACCTGGCGCTGGGCGGGGATGCCGAGGGCCCGTCCGGCCGCGGCGTCCTCCCAGTCCGGGGTGCCCATCACCACCAGCGGGTCGAACATCACGACGACCCCGGCGACCAGCAGGAAGCAGGCCGGGCCGATCAGCATGGGCACGAGGAGGCCGGTCGGGGTGTCGCCCCCGCCGGAGCCGGTGACGGCGGCCGCGTGCAGGTGGACCCGGAGCGCCGCCATGCCCGTGTAGTGCATCCCGCTGACCGCGACGCCCATCACGACGGCGGCACCGAGGCTGGGCAGGAAGCCGTGGATGGAGACGGCGGCCCAGAGCGCGGCGGTCGAGGCCGACACGGCGATGACCACGGAGAGCGTCACGGTGATCGTGTCGTACTCGAACTGCCCATCAAGTCGCATCCCGGCCATGCCGAGGTAATGCATGGTGGCCACGCCGAGTCCGGTGATCGTGCCGCCCGTCACCAGCGCCATCGGGGTGGCGCCCCGGTACCCGACCAGGAAGATCCCGACACCGACCACGACGATCGCGACGGCGAGGCTGGCGAAGGTGATCGGCTTGTCGTAGCCGATCGGCACCTCCTCGACGGAGAAACCCATCATCGCTATGAAGTGCATCGTCCAGATTCCGGAGCCTATGGAAGTCGCACCGAGAGCCAGCCAGCCGGCCTTGAAGGAACGTTCCGTGCGCAGTGACCGGGTGGTGCAGCGCAGACCGAGTGCCGCGCCGAGGCAGGCCATGAGGAACGCCGCGACGGGGGTCACCGCCCCATAGCTGAAACCGTCGATTGTGCCCTGCATACACACGTCCTTCGCAGAAGCCCGGGTGCGGACGACCCTAAGGCGCGAGGCCCGGCAAACAAACAGAAGAACTGCACTTTATCGACAGGGGCACCGGTTCATGACGCGGTCCCCGGGGGCCGTTCACACGGTGGCCACCCTTCGACTCTCCCCTGTTCGGCGGCGGCTGCGACGCTCGGGCCGTCCGCAACTCCGACGCTCCGTACCCCACGCAAGGAGTCCACGTGCACGCAGGCACCGCTACCGCCACCGCCTCCGTCGCTGCCGCCGCCCTGCTGGCCGCCGGCACGTTCCTGCTGTCGAACACCGACGCCCCCGTCCCGGACACCACCGCCGCTGCCGCCGGGCACGCCGTGCCGGTGACCCGCGCCGCCACCGCCCCGGCCGGCGCCCCGCTCGTCATCTCCCACCGGGGCGCGTCGGCCTACGCCCCCGAGAACACCCTCGCGGCCGTGGACAGGGCCCACGCGCTCGGCTTCGAGTGGGTGGAGAACGACATCCAGTTCACCAAGGACGGCGTTCTCGTCGTCATCCACGACACCGGTCTGAAGCGGACCACCGACGCCGAGGAGGTCTTCCCGGACCGCGCGCCCTGGGCGGTCAAGGACTTCACGGCCGCCGAGATCGCCCGGCTGGACGCGGGGAGCTGGTTCGGTGCGCGGTACGCCGGTACCCGGGTGCCCACGCTCCGGCAGTACCTGGAGCGCGTCGAGCACAACCACCAGAGCCTGCTCATGGAGATCAAGAGCCCCGAGACCTACCCCGGGATCGAGCGGGCGGCCCTTCAGGTGCTGGACCAAGAGGGGTGGCTGGACACCGGTCATGTCCGCGACCGCCTCGTGATCCAGAGCTTCGGCGCGGACAGCGTGCGCACGGTGCACAAGCAGCGCCCGGACGTCATCACGGGCTTCCTGGGCGCCCCGGCCGTCGCCGAGCTGCCCGCGTACGCCGAGTTCACCGACCGGATCAACCCGGAGTACACCTCGGTCTCCGGCGAGTACGTCGCGGCGGTGCACGCGCTCAAGGGGCCGCACCGCGAAAGGCTCCAGGTCGACACGTGGACGGTCAACGACGCGGCGCGCGCGCTCCGGGTGGCCGGCTACGGCGTGGACGGCATCATCACCAACGCGCCGGACGTGGTCCGCGCGGCCACCGGGGCCCGCGAGGCCGCCGGGGGCATGTGAGGGCCGCCGGGAGTGCGTGAAGCGGTGCGTGAGGCCGCCGGCTGACCGTTCCGGGGCCGTTGCCCCGGCCGGCCACCGACCGTTGTCAGTGGCCGGCCGTACGGTGGGTGCCATGACCAACAACGGGGTTGTCGAGTGGACCGTCGTGGAGAGCGACATCGGTCCGCTGCTGCTGGCCGTGACCGGTGCCGGGCTGGTGAGCGTGGTCTTCCACGCGAGTCCGGAGGTACGGGACAGGGCGCTGGACCGGTTGCGGAGCCGGCTCGGCGCGGAGCCGGTCGAAGCGCCGGACTCCGCCCGGCTGGCCGAGCCGATACGCCAGCTCGCGGCGTATTTCGCGGGCATCCTGCGGGATTTCTCGCTCGATCTCGACTGGTCGCTGTCGGGCGGTTTCAACCGCCAGGTGCTCCGTGAGCTGGCGGCCGGTGTGCCGTACGGCGCGGTCGCCGGTTACGGGGAGCTGGCGGAGCGGGTCGGTCAGCCCGGGGCGGCCCAGGCGGTCGGGGCGGCCATGGGGTCCAATCCGCTGCCGGTCGTGGTGCCCTGCCACCGGGTGGTGGAGCGCGACGGCGGGATCGGCGGCTTCGGCGGCGGTCTTGAGACGAAACGGCAGCTGCTGGCGCTGGAGGGCGTGCTGCCGCAGCCGCTGTTCCAGCCATAGCAGCGGCCGGCCCCCATTCCCGTTCTCGCACCGGAATTCGGGCTGGCACACTGCCTCGGTGACCATCACCCTCGACGCGTCCGACACCCCTGGCGGCCCCGCTCCCACCGAGCGGGTCACCGCGGCCGACCTGCCGGGGCTCCGGCGCAGGACGACCGCCGTCCTGATCGCCGGCCAGATACTCGGCGGCCTCGGCGTGCCCGTCGGCATCGCCCTGGCCCCCGTGCTGGCGACGCAGGTCAGCGGATCGGAGGCGCTGTCGGGCCTCGCGCCCACCGCGTCGGTGACGGGCACGGCCCTGCTGTCGCTGCCGCTGGCCGCGCTGATGACCTCGCGCGGCCGTCGCCCCGGTCTCGTACTCGCGTATCTGATCGGGGCGCTCGGGGCCGGCCTGGTGGTGCTGGCCACCCTGGTGGAGAGCTTTCCGCTGCTGCTCCTCGGGATGGCCGCGTTCGGCGCGGGCTCCTCCGCCAATCTGCAGGCGCGCTTCGCCGCGGCGGATCTGGCCGAGCCCGAGCGGCGCGGCCGGGCGATCTCGACCGTCGTCTGGGCCACCACGATCGGCTCGGTCGCGGGGCCCAACATCGCGGCTCCGGCGGGCCGGGTCTTCCGCGGCACCGCCGTGTCCGAGACGGCCGGGCCGTTCGTCTGGGCGGCCGGCATCTTCCTCCTCGCCGCCCTCGTGATCGCGGTTCTGCTGCGGCCCGACCCGCTGCTCACGGCACGCGCGCTGGCCCCACGGGAGAGCGGTGCGGCCGGGAACCGTTCCCTGCGTGCGGGCGTCGCGGCCGTGCGGGCGTCACCGATGGCCCGGCTGGCCCTGGTGACCGTCGCCGTCTCGCACACCGCGATGGTCTCGATCATGGTGATGACCCCGATCGACCTGGGCCACCACGGCGCGGACCTCCAGCTGGTGGGCCTGGTGATCAGCGGTCACATCGCGGGGATGTACGCGTTCTCGCCGGTGATGGGCCGGCTGTCGGACCGCTTCGGCCGGCTCGCCGTCATCGGCCTGGCCGTCGGGCTGCTCTCCCTGGCCGCACTGCTGGCCGGCACCGCGGGCGCCGCTCACGGCAGGACCGCGGCCGGTCTCTTCGTGCTCGGGCTCGGCTGGTCCGCAGGGCTGATCGCCGGTTCCGCACTGCTCACCGACTCCGTACCGCAGCCCGCCCGCGCCGCCGTACAGGGCCTGTCGGACCTGACCATGAACGCCTCCGCGGGCATCGGCGGCGCGGTCGCCGGGGTCATCGTCTCCCGGGCGAGCTACGGCTGGCTGAACCTCACCGGCGCCTGCCTGCTGCTGCCGATGGCCGCGCTGGCCCTGCGCCGGTCCCTCACCCGCCCCACCGAGGCCTGAACCCCGACGGGACACCCGCGGGCCTCCGGACTTCCGGGCCTCCGGGCCATCGGGCCACCGGGCCTTCGGGCCACCGGCCTCCGGGCCACCAAGCCTCAGAGGGTGATGTGGTAGGCCTTGCGCAGCGTCTCGTGCACGGTCCACGTCGTACGGTCGCCCTCGCGCAGCACGCAGGCGTCGCCCGGTCCGAGCTCCAGTGTCGCGCCGCCCTCGACCGCCACGGTCGCGCGCCCGCTGACCACCACGAACAGCTCGTTGGCCTCGGTGTCCGTGACCACGCCGGGCGTGATCTGCCAGATCCCGCGCAGCTGCTTTCCGTCGGCCGACTCCCACAGCACCTTGCCGGTGACCTGCGGGTCGCCCGACACGATCTGCGCGGGATCGAGCGGTTCCGGTTCGAGCACGGCGTCCGGAATATGCACGGCAAAAGAGGCGGGAGCTTGATCAATTGTGGTCATGGGCGGTCACTCTAGCGACCGCCCATGAGCGTCCCGTGCTACCCCCTAACCGCGCGGGCCGGCGGCGGGGTCGACCACGGCCAGCCAGGCGTCGGCGATCAGCCGGTGCCCGAGCGGGGTCGGGTGGACGCCGTCCCGGGCCAGCTCCGCCGGTGTGCGCTCCCGCACCGCGCGGGCCATCACGTGGTCGGCCCGGACCACCTGGGCACCGTTGTTGGCGGCTGCCCGCAGGACGGCGTCGGTGCGCGGAGCCAGGTCCTCGAACCAGCTCTCCTGCTCCGGCGCGACCGGGAGCAGGAACGGGGTGATGACGACCAGCCGTGCGGGCAGCCCGCGTGCGGTGTCCGCGAGCAGGCCGTCGAGGCAGGCCTCGAACACGTCGACCGGACTGGCCAGTCCGCTGTCGTAGTGCCGCCAGGTGTCGTTGATGCCGATCTTCACGGTGACCACGGTGGGCCGGTGATCGATGACATCGGTGGTCCAGCGGGTTTCGAGGTCGTAGACACGATTGCCGCTGATCCCCCTGTTGATGACACGGGGCCCGGGTCCTTCGGCCGCCCGGTCGCGCAGGGTCCGCGCGATCTCGTGGACGTAACCCGCGCCGAGCGATGCGGCGTCCGCGCGGTCGCGGCCCGCGTCGGTGATGGAGTCTCCGATGAACAGGAGCGTGTCGTCGTGTCTGATGCGCATGTCTGCCATTCTGACGTCGGGGGCGTCGAGACGCCCCTCGCGGCCTTCGGGGTTCAGCCGACCATGTTCGGCCCTACGCGGTCCGGCCCGCGAACTCCCTCAGTGCCGCGGCCTCCCGCGCGAGCACCTCGGGATCGTCGCCGGGCACGAACTCCAGGAGCGCCTCGGCGTCCCGGCCGTCCAGCAGGCGGAGTGCGGCGGCCCACAGCCGCGTACGGTCCGCCAGCGGCAGCCGGTTGTTGCCCGGCCACCAGGAGAAGGCGTGCACCGCGCAGACCCGGTCCGCCAGCTCCGCGAGCCCCGCCAGCGCCTCCTCGTCCGGGGCGTCGAGCGGCGGCTGCCAGTACGTGCGGACGTTGTCCGCGCCCACCTCGTCCAGCAGCCGGACGGTCGAGGCGACGGTGTCGGTGAGCGTTCCCCCGTGGAACTCGGGCGCGAGCAGCAGTCCGTGGTCCGCGGCGATCCGCGCCGCCTCCCGCAGACAGCGCACGGTCTCCTGCCGCTCCCCGGGCAGCGCTGACCGCGATCCGGCCGCGCCCGCCCACACCCGTACGCGTGGCGCCCCGAGAAGCACCGCCGCGCGGGCGACGGCGGGGAATCCCGCCAGTTCGCCCGGGGTGGCACGGAAGTACGAGCCGTACGAGCAACAGGCCATGCCGTACCGCTCGGTGGCCTCGCGGACCGCGCGGACGGTGTCGGGCTGTGCCGCGGGCGCGTGTACGTCGGCGCCCCACTCGACCACCTCCAGGCCCGTCTCCGCCGCGCGGCGCGCGACCTCGGCGGCGGGCAGCCGACGGAAGGTGACCGAGCACAGCCCGAGCCTGGCTCCTCCCGCCGCGTTCCGGCTGCTCTCGTCGGTCATGTCACTGCCTTCCCGTGGTGGGTGCGCTCTTCGTGCGGTCCGCCCGGACGGGGCGGGCGGACCGCACGAACCGGACCGGGCGGTTCCCCGTCACCGTGTCGTTCAGGCGGCGTTCGGGCCCACGTCGGCGGCGGTGAGCGGGTGCCGGAGCGCGGGCGCTGTCGCGTACTCGTCGGCGCCGATGTCCCGTACGCTGCCGCGCTGGTCGCCGTCGATGTCGTCGGCGACGGCGGCCCCCGCCAGGGTGGCGGCGCCGATCGCCGGGCTGCCCGACGAGAGCCGCAGGACACCGTCCGCGCCCTGGCTGAGCAGCGGGTTTGCCCGGGTGAAGCCCCCCGCGGGGATGTTGCCGTTCGCGGCCGCGCCCCACAGCAGGTTGCTCTGCCAGGTGAAGCCGGTGGTGGCCCCCATCGCGACGAGGCTGCCGGCGTCACCGACCAGCAGGTTGTCGGCCACGGTCACGTCCCTCGGCTCGTACGCCCGGGTCTCGCCGGAGAGCGATCCGGCGTTGTTGATCAGGGAGTTGTGCACGATCACCGCGCGGTCGCAGGCGTCGTTCCCCGTCCGCTCGTCCGGTGTCTCGCCGGAGTTGTGGTCACGGGTGGTGCCGCTGCCGATCACCAGGGCCCGGCCGGACAGCCCGCTGAGGTAGTTGTTGACGATCCGGTGGTCGTTGCCGTAGACGCGCACCCCGTCGATGCCGTCGATCAGGTGGTTGCCCTCCACCACGGAACGGTTGCCGTGGCGCAGCACGATGCCGCCGCGGCTGTCGCGGATGGTGTTGTACCTGATGGTGTTCTTCGACGACTTCACGGAGATGGCCTCGGGGTCGCCGTCGCAGCGCTCGAACAGGTTGTACTCCACGACCGCGTTGGCGTCGGACAGGGCCCGGCCGCTGACGCCGAGGCGGATCGGCTCGCCGCCGTTGGCGCCGGTGAAGCTGTGGTCGGAGAAGTGGTTGCGGAAGATGTGCAGGTTCTGGGCCATGGCGGTCTTGCCCGTGCCGTCCACGACGATGAAGATGCCCGCGGTGGTCTTGTTGTGGAAGTGGTTCCGGTCGATCTTCGAGTCGTCCGCCCGCACGACGAGCCAGTACGGATCGCCGGCGTCCGCGAGCTGGAAGTCGTTGCGGGTCAGCCGGATCGCCGAGCAGTCCGCCGGGAGCTCCATCGTGGTGCTCTGCCGGAAGGAGAAGCCGCTGAGGGTGATGTTGCTCGAATCGCTGAGCACGAAGCCGCGTTCGCCGCGCAGGACGGCACCGCCGCGGGTCTTCGAGACGATGGTGATCTGCGCGGCGGCGGTGCCGTTCTTGCCGGAGATGCTGATCGCGCTCCCCGGCGGGACCGTGTAGGTGCCGTCGGCGACGACGATCCGGTCCCCGGGCGCGGCGCTGTTGATGGCGCTCTGGAGCTGGGCGAGGGTGGCGACCGGGATGTCGGCGGCCGACGCGCTGCCCGACAGTGAGGTGGTCAGCGGTACGGCGGCGAGGGCCGCCACGGCGGTGCTCCTGAGGAATGTGCGGCGTTGCATGGTGCCTCCTGTGTCGATGCGGGCGGGTCCGGTCAGCCGGCGTGCGGGCCGACGTCTGCCGGGGTCAGGGGTGCGCGGCCGGAAGCCCGGCGGGAGTGTTCGTCGGCGCCCACGTCGCGGGTGCGGCCGCGCGGCTGACCGTCGATGTCGTGGGTGACGGGCGGCCACCGGAGCGTGCCCGCGCCGATCGCGGGGCTGTCGGCGGCCGGCCGCGCGATGCCGTAGGGGTCCGTCACCAGGCGGGGGTCGGCGCGGGTACCGCCGCCGGCCGGGATGTTGCCGTCGGCGGCGGCGCCCCACAGGAGGTTGCCCGACCAGGTGAAGCGCACGGTGTTCGCCATCTCGACGAGGCTGCCGGTGTCACCGACGAGCAGGTTGTCCGCGACGGTGACGTCCCTCGGCTCGTGCGGGCGCTGGGGCTCGCCGGAGAGCGTGCCGTGGTTGCCGACCAGGGTGTTGTACGCGATGAGGACCCGGTCCGGGGCGTCGTTGCCGGTGCGCGATCCGGGCGGCTCGCCGGGCAGGTGGTCGCGCTCGGAACCGCTGCCGATCACCAGGGCGCGCCCGGACAGGCCGGCCAGGTAGTTGTTGACGATCACGTGGTCGTTCCCGTAGATCCGTACCCCCTCCTGGCCGTCCACGAGGTGGTTGGCCTCCACCCGGTTGCGGTTGCCGTGCCGCAGGACGATGCCGCCCAGGCTGTCGCGGATGGTGTTGTACCGGATGGTGTTGTCGGAGCTCTTCACCGAGATCGCCTCGGGGTCTCCGTTCGCGCGCTCGAACAGGTTGTACTCCACGACCGCGTGGGCGCCGGACAGTGCGCGGGGGCTGACGCCGAGCCGGATCGGTTCGCCGCCGTTGGAGCCGGCGAAGGTGTGGTCGGAGAAGTAGTTGCGGTACACGTGGACGCGCTGGGCCATCCCGTCCGTGCCGGCGCCCTCGATGCCGAGGTAGATGCCGAGAGTGCTCTTGCCGTGGAAGTGGTTGTGGTCGACGGTGCTGTCGTCCGCGCGCACCATCACCCAGTGCAGGCCCTCGATGTCGGCCAGTTGGAGATCGTTGCGGGTCAGCCTGATGTGCGAGCAGTCCGGGGGGAGGTCCAGGGTGCTGCTCTGGCGGAAGGAGAAGCCGCTGAGGGTGATGTGGTGGGACGCCTGGAGGACGAAGCTGTGCTCGCCCTCCAGGATGACGCCGCCCCGGCTCTGCGCGGCGATGGTCACGGGCGCGCGGCCGGTGCCCCGCTTGTCGCGGATGGTGAGGGGGCTGTCCGGCGGGACGGTGTAGGTCCCGTCGGCCACGACGATCCGGGCGCCGGGCCGGGCCCGGTCGATCGCGGCCTGGAGCTCGCCCAGGGTGCGGACGGTCGCCGGGGCCGGGGCCGCGCTCGCGGTCGGCCGGCCGCCGACGGGGGCGGCGGCCAGTGCCGCCCCTGCCGCGGTGCTCATGAGGAACGTGCGGCGTTGCATGGTGCCTCCCGTGAGTGAGTGGTGGATCGGGGCCCGGATCTCGGCCCCAGGGCCTCTCGTTCGGATCAGGCCGGGTCAGGGAGCGGGGTGTCCAGGAACAGCTCGATGACGGGGACGGGGGTGTCGGGGCGGCGCACCGGGATCCGGAGCGTGAGCGTTCCGGCGGGCTGACCGCCCATCTCGGTGTTGACGGCGGGGCGGTCGGGGTCGATGTGGACCGGGATGATCTCGGACGCGTCGTTCAGCAGCTGGGCGTACCGCACCCGGCCCGCGAGGCCCGGCAGGTGCAGGTGGCGCGGCGGCCAGGCGAACAGGTGGACGTAGAGCCGGTCGCCGCGCTGGGTGTAGCGGCATTCGGCGGGGGCGGTGTACGGGGACGGGCCGCAGCCGCGGACCGAGCGCTCGTGCAGTTCCGTCCAGCGGCCGATCTCGCCGAGGATCGCCACGTCGCGCGGGTCGAGTTCGCCGCGGCCGTCGGGCCCCACGTTGAGCAGCAGGTTGCCGCCCTTGGACACCCCGTCGACGAGCATCCGGATCAGCAGGTCGGCGCTCTTGTGGTCGAGGTTGTCGCGGTCGTAGCCCCAGCTCCCGTTGAGGGTCTGACAGGCCTCCCAGAGGACGGGGCGCCCGTCCTCCGTCATCGGCCCCGAGGGCTGGTACTGCTCGGGGGTCACGAAGTCCCCGGGCAGTCCGGTCCGGTCGTTGACCAGGACGTGCGGCTGGAGTTCCCGGATCGTCTCCAGGAGCTTCGGGGAGTCCCAGTCGTCCGGCCCCTTGCCGCCCCACCAGGTGCGCCCGGCGTAGGAGAAGTCGAAGAAGAGGTAGTCGACGCGGCCGAACGACGTCAGCAGTTCACGGACCTGTCCGTGCAGGTAGCGCTGGTAGTCGCGGATGTCCCGGCCGGCGTGGGCGGCCTTGAACTCCTCGTCGTCACGCTGCGGGTGGGTGCCGTCCACCGGGAAGGACGGGTGGTGCCAGTCGATCAGCGAGTAGTAGAGGCCGACCTTGAGCCCCTCGGCGCGGCACGCCCGGACGAACGGGCCGACGAGGTCGCGGCCGTGCGGGGTGTTGGTGACCTTGTACTCGGTGAGGGCGCTGTCCCAGAGGCAGAAGCCGTCGTGGTGCTTGGTGGTCAGGACGACGTAGCGCATGCCGGCCGCCTTGGCGGCCCTGGCCCACCGGACCGGGTCGTAGCGGTCGGGGGCGAAGTGGTCGAAGTAGACCTGGTACTGCTCGTCGGTCAGCTTCTCCCGGTTCTTGACCCACTCGTGCCGCGCGGCCAGGGAGTACAGGCCCCAGTGCACGAACATGCCGAACCGGGCTTCGGTGAACCAGGTCGTCTCCGGGGCTCCTGCGGGAGCCGGGCTCACGGACGGGGTCATGGGGGTGCGCTCCTTGCGGGGGTGTGGGTGCGGGTGGGGCGGAGGAGACGGCGGGGTCAGCCCTTCAGCGCGCCGGAGGACAGACCGCTCACGAAGGACCGCTGGAAGAACAGGAAGACGATCACGGAGGGCAGCAGGGCCAGCAGCGAGGCGGCCATCACCACTCCGGGGGTGACCGAGGGGTCGATCCGCAGGGTCCGCAGCGCCAGCGGGAGCGTGTACGAGGAGGAGTCGGTGGAGACGAGGAGGGGCAGCAGGTACTGGTCCCAGATCATGGTGAAGCCGAAGACCCCGATGACGCCGAGCGCGGGCTTGCACATCGGCAGGATGATCTGGGCGAAGATCCGCAGGTCTCCGGCCCCGTCGATGCGGGCGGCCTCTTCGAGTTCGCGCGGCACGTCCTTCATGAACTCCGTCATCACCAGGATGGAGAACCCCCAGGCGCCCAGCGGGACGATCATTCCGGCCAGCGTGCCGATGAGGTTGAAGTGGACGACCGGCAGATCGGAGAGGATCAGGGACAGCGGGAGGGCCAGGATCTCCTCGGGCAGCATCAGCGTCGCCAGGACGGCTACGAGCACCAGCGTCATCCCGGGGAACACCTTCCTGGCCAGCGCGTACCCGGCCAGGACGGAGACGGCCACCTGGAGCAGCAGCCCGCCGCCGACCACGAAGAACGAGTTCAGCAGGTACGTGAGCACCCCCTGGTCGAAGGCGATCCTGAAGTTGTCCAGGGTGACGCCGGAGGGGATGATGCTCAGCTGCGTCGGGTCCTTGACGTGTCCGAAGGCGCTGACGAGCAGGGCGAGCAGGGGCCCCGCGAAGATGATCAGGACCAGCAGGTGGACGACGTTCCGCAGGATCCGGCCGCCGAGGGTGCGGCTCTCGGTCAGTCCGAGCGCGGTCTCGGTCCGCTCACTCACTTGCTTTCCCTCCGCCGCAGCAGTTGGACGACGACGGTCAGGACCAGCGTCGCGGCGAACAGCAGGACCGCTCCCGCCGCTCCCACCCCGAGCCGGTTCTGTTCGAGGCCGAGCTTGTAGATGAGGGTCATGACGACCTCGGTGGAACCGTCGGGCCCGCCGTTGGTGAGCAGGAACACCTCGGTGAACACCCGCAGTCCGCGGATCGCGGCGAGGATGAACAGGATCGAGAACACCGACCGCAGTCCGGGCACGGCCACGTGCCACACCCGCTGCCACCTGGACGCGCCGTCGACCTTCGCGGCCTCGTACAGGCCGCGGTCCACGCTCGTCAGACCGGCGAGGATGATCATCATGTCGTAGGGGGCGCCCCGCCAGACGCCGGTGAGCATGATGGAGGCCATCGACGTGTCGGGGTCGTTGATGAACCCCGAGGGCCCCATCCCCACCATTGCGAGCAGGGAGTTGAGCATGCCGTCGCCGGTCGGGTGGTACATGATCCGCCAGAGTTCGGCGACGACCGCGAGCGGCACCACCACCGGGAGGAACGCCGCGGAGCGCACGACCTTCAGCCGGCGGCTCTGCCCCTCCATCAGCAGGGCGAGGGCGAGACCGAGCGCCATCGAGCCGGCGGTCTGCCCGGCGGCCAGTACGACGGTGTGCCACGCGGCCGTGCGGAATCCGTGGGACTGGAGCACCGTGGCGTAGTTGTCCGTGCCGACCCACTTGTTCCCCAGGTAGGGCTGAACCTCCTGGAAGGACATGGTCAGCGCGTTGGCCATGGGGATGAACTTGAAGTACAGGAAGAGAAGCAGCGCGGGGGCGAGGAACAGCCAGGGCGTCCACCACCGGCCCGATCTGCGGCCGCGCCCCAGGAGGCCGGTGGCCCCGCCGTCCCCGCGGCCCGGTTTCCGCGGGGAGGGGCCGACTGCCGCAGGGGCGGCCGGTGTCGCCTGGTCGAGGCTCATGACGCGGCGATCCCCTGCTCCTTGAGGATCACGGCGAGCTGCTTGTCGAGCTCACGGAGCTCGGCCCCGGTGTCGAGGCCGCAGTCCGCCATGAGCGCGTTCACGGTGTCCGCCGTCGCCTGCCGCACCGGGGTCCAGTTCGGGATGGACGGCGCGTACCGCCCGGAGTCCTGGTACGCCTGGGCGTAGGTCTTCCAGCGGGGGTCGGGCCGCACCTGGGAGATGTCCACCGTCTTGTTGACGGGGAGCTGCACGGTGTAGCCGGTCTCGCCCTCCATCCCGGTCTTCTGGCCCGCCGCGGAGACGGCGAAGCCGGCGAAGGCGTCCTGGCCGGCCTGGTTGGCGGAGCCGGCCATCAGATAGACGGAACCGCCCTCCGCGAGAACGGTGGCGTCCTTCGGGCCCTTGGGCATCGGTACGACCTCGTACTTGTCCTTGCCGAGGGTCTCGTCGAAGCGCGGCAGCAGGTACGGGCCGACGACGAACATGCCGGTCCGGCCCGCCTCGAACGTCTCGTTCGTCGGCGGGGTGTCCATGGTCACGGCGCCGGGCTGGATGGCCTTGTCCTCGCAGCCCAGGTCGCGGAACCACTGCATGGCCTCGACCGATGCCCTCGTGGCCGAGGCCGGCTTGTACGTCCCCTTGCCGGTCTCGGTGATGAAGTCGCCGCCCGCGGCCCAGAGGAAGTTAGAGAAGTACCAGGAGGCGTAGCCGCGTTTGGTGGACAGCGGGGCGGCGAGCCCGGCGGTGTTCCGCTTGCCGTCGCCGTCCGGGTCCCGGGTGGTGAAGGCCTTGGCCATCGCGGCGAAGTCGTCCCAGTTCCGAGGGGTGTCGAGCTTCAGCTTCTGCCGCCAGTCCTTGCGGATGAGCAGCGCGGACGCCTGCGCCGAGTACGGCAGTCCGTACTGCTTGCCGTCCACGGCCTTCCCGGAGTCCAGCCCCTGCCCGATGATCTCCCCGCTGTTCTCGATCTTGTCCAGGTCGATCTCCCGGAGCAGGCCCTGGCTGTGCATGGCCCCGAGCTGGGTCACGTCGTTCATGACGATGTCGGGCAGGTTCTTCTGGGCGGCCCGCTGCTGGAGCTTGGTCTCGAAGTCGTCGAAGATGGCCGTGACCTCGACCTTGTAGCCCGTCTTCTTCTCGAAGGCGGTGGCGAGCTTGAGCGCGCCCTGCTCCCCAGGTCCGCCCGGTGTCGTCCTGGTCCAGAGCTCCAGCGGCGCCTTGGGGTCCTGCTTGGCATCCACTCCCGCAGGCCCGGACGAACAGCTGGTGAGGACCAGTGTCGAGGCGAGGACACCCGCACCGATCCATCGCGATCTCTGCATCACAACTCCTGTTTTCGCCGCATCACAGTTGGCCTGGAAAGCGCTTTCTGGGACGTTAACGGGGTGGGATTCAGCGGTCAATACTCCGATGAATACAAAAAGTTCCGACGGACCGGCACAGCGGCAACCGAACGGCCTCCTGGGTGCGCTTCCGGCAATCCGGAACGCGCGAGGGGGATATCACCTTCAGAAATCGCCTGATACCCGGCCAGTTCAGTAATCCACACGGACGACTCTCGCGATCCGGGCACGCGCGGGTCGCGGCAGAAACTGCCGGACAACAGGGTCTGGACATCCGACCCGCACCCGAGGACATTCCAGTGATCGGATGTATCGTCCCCTGCGAGTCATCCGACCTGAGAACCAGAAAACGCCACACCAACGCACGACATCCAGTCAGGCGTTCACCCACAGATCCGAGCCGGGCGGCCGCCCGCCCGCCCGGCACCCGACAGGCCGAGGAGCCAGACCCGACATGAACGAACCGCCCACCGCACCGACAGCCCTGTTGGTCATGGAGGAAGAACGCCGGGCGGACGTCTACCCGCCCGAGGTACTGGCCGGGATCGGCCGGCTCGCGCGCTGGCAGGGACCGCCCCGCACCCGGCAGGAGCTGGCCGCGGGCCCGGAGGCCCTGAGGGACGTCGAGATCCTGCTCACGGGCTGGGGCGCGCCCGTCCTCGATACCGCCTTCCTGTCCCGGGCCCCGCGGCTGCGGGCCGTTCTCGTCGCGGCGGGGTCCGTCCGGCACCTGACCACGCCCGCCTTCTGGGAGCGCGGCATCCCGATCGTCTCCGCCGCCTCGGCCAACGCGGTCCCGGTCGCGGAGTTCACCCTTGCCCAGGTCCTCCTCGGCCTGAAGCAGGCACACCGCATCGCGCGGGAGGTCGCGAGCAGCCGCCGCTTCCCGCACAACCCCGACGTCCCGGGCGCCTGCCGGTCACGGGTGGGCCTGCTGGGGCTCGGGCACATCGGCCGGCTCGTCGCCGACCACCTCAGCCGCTTCGACGTCGAGGTCCTGGCCACCGATCCCGTCGCCTCCCCGGACGCCGCCCGGCAGGCGGGCGTCCGGCTGGTCCCCGTCGAGGAACTCTTCGCCACCTGCCACGTCGTCAGCCTCCACGCACCGCTCCTGCCCGAGACCCGCGGCACGATCGGGGCGCGGCTGCTGAACTCGATGAGGCCCGGCGCGACGCTGATCAACACCGCACGGGGCGCGCTGATCGACGAGCCGGCCGCCGCTCAGACCCTGCTGGCCAGGCCGGACCTCACCGCCGTGCTCGACGTAACGCATCCCGAGCCCCCGGCTCCTGACTCGCCACTCTTCACCCTTCCCAACGTCGTCCTGACACCGCACCTCGGCGGCGCCCTGGGTGCCGAACGCCGGCGCCTCGGACAGCTCGTGCTCGACGAACTCCACCGGTTCACACAGGACCGGCCGCTCCGCCATGCCATCGATCCCGCGCACGCCGCCTCACTGGCCTGACGGCCGGCACCGGCGGCCGGACGCGAGGCGGCCATGCTGTACCGAATTCCCGGGACCGGGCAAGCCCGGCCGGCACCCAATTCCACAAGTCCGCAGCCCAGGGGTGCCACGTCAGCGAAACGTTAGTGAAACGCTAGTGAGACGTAAGCGGGAGGAGCGATAGTTCAGGGCAGGCGGAAGTCCCGGCCCCGGACTGTCGCTCCGCGGATTCGTTCGGCCCGAATTCCTCGCGGACAGCGGATATCGCGCTTTCACGCCCGCACGGAAATCCGTACCCGCACAGATCTCCGTTCCCCACCGATTCTCGTACCACCCCGGGCTTTCGTTCCCACACAGATTCTCGCTCCCACACGGGTTTTCGTTCCCGCACGGAATCAGCGCGGCGAATTGCGGGCTTTCGCTTTCGCTCCCGCGCGGACGGCCTCGAACGCGGGGTCTCGCCCTGCGGGCACGCCCGGCCCGGCGCTCGCATTCCCGTTCCCGCTCCCCGCAGGAAACGGCGGGTCATCGCGGGCGGCCGGGTCCGGATCCCGTACGGCCCCGCCGGGAACGTTTGAGCCCGTCCCCGCCGCGACAGGGATGTGGACATGTCACAGACTGCGCCGTTCGGCGCCGCTCCCCCGCCGCCCGCTCCGCACGCGCCCGTCCTCTCGGCAGAGGTACGGGACGCCCTCGCCGCGCACCGGCCGGTCGTCGCGCTGGAGTCGACGATCATCGCCCACGGCCTGCCCCGCCCCCGCAATCTGCGGGTGGCCGAGGAGCTGGAGGGGCTCGTGCGGTCCGGCGGCGCCGTGCCCGCCACCATCGCGGTGCTGGACGGGAGGGCCAGGATCGGCCTGGACAAGGACCAGTTGGAGCGGGTCGCCCAGGACCCGGCGATGCGCAAGTTCGGCCACCGGGACCTCGCCCCGGCCCTGGCGGCGGGCGCGAGCGGGGCGACGACGGTCTCCGCGACGGCGTTCCTGGCCGCACGCGCGGGCCTGCGCGTCTTCGCGACCGGCGGGCTCGGCGGGGTGCACCGGGGCTGGACCGAGACCCAGGACGAGTCTGCGGACCTGCGGCTGCTGGCCGGGACCGGCATCACCGTGGTCTGCGCGGGCGTGAAGTCGATCCTGGACGTGCCCGCCACGCTCCAGCGGCTGGAGACCCTCGGCGTCGGGGTGCTCGGTTACGGCACCGACCGGTTCCCGGGCTTCTACCTCAGCAGTTCGGGCGAGCCGGTCGACTGGACCGTGCACAGCCCGGAGGAGGTCGCCGGGGTGATGCGGGCCCAGGACGCGCTCGGCGGGCCCGGGGCCGCGCTGATCGTCGCCAATCCCGTACCGCCGCAGGAGCAGTTGGATCCCGCCCTGCACGACCGGGTGCTGGCCGAGGCACTGGACGCGTGCCGGGAGCGCGGCATCGTCGGGCAGGCGGTCACGCCGTACCTGCTGGACCAGCTGACGCGGCGGACCGGCGGTGCCTCGCTGGAGGCCAACCTGGCGGCGGTCCGCGGCAACGTGGCGCTCGCCGCCCGGATCGCCACGGCCTGGGCCGCCCGGTGACCGGTGGTCTTCTCGTCGTCGGGGACGTGGTCACGGACGTGGTGGCCCGGCACGGAACGGCGCTGGTCCACGGCACGGACACGAAGGCCGGCATCCGGACGCTGCCGGGCGGGGCCGGAGCCAACGTGGCGTGCTGGGCGGTACGTTCGGGCTGCCCGGAGGTACGGCTGCTGGCCCGGGTCGGCGCCGACTCCGCGTCCTGGCACCGCGACCGGCTGCGCCGGGCGGGCGTACGCGACCTGCTGGCCGTGGACGACGGGGCCCCGACCGCGACGGTCGTCGCCCTGGTCGACTCCGCCGCCGAACGCACCTTCCTGACGGACAGCGGCGCGGCCGTGCGCCTCGCGCCGGAGGACTGGTCGCCGTCGATGCTCGACGGGATCGGCCGTCTCCACCTCTCCGGCTACCTGCTCTTCGCCGCGAGGAGCCGCGCGACGGCACTGCTCGCGCTGCGCGAGGCCGGGCGGCGGAACATCCCGGTGAGCGTCGACCCGGCCTCCACCGGGTTCCTGGCCGAGCTGGGCGTCGACCGGTTCCTGGAGCTCGTCGGGGAGGTGGATCTGCTGCTGCCCAACGCGGACGAGGCCCGGCTGCTCACCGGCCTGCCCGGACCGGCCGACGCGGCGGCCGAGCTGAGCCTGCTGGCCGGCCGGGTCGTCGTCACCCTGGGCCGGGACGGCGCCCTGCTCGCCGCCGGGGGCATGGTGACAGGCCGGATCCCGGCCGAGCCGGTGCGGGACCCGGTGGACTCCACCGGGGCGGGCGACGCCTTCACCGGCGGCTTCCTCGCCGGGCTGCTGGCGGGCGAGGACCCCGCGACGGCCGCCGTGGCCGGCTGCCTCGCGGGAGCACGGGCCGTCATGGCGGTGGGCGGACGACCGCCGCTGCCCAGGGACGGCAGCGGGCGCGCTCCCGGTGGTGGTCCGTCAGGGGCACACGGATGACTGCGACGGCTGACCCCGTCGTCGCCCGTGTGTCGGGGCGGCACGGTCCGGGCGAGCTGGTCGAATGGCCCGGACGCCCCCCACACCCCGGAGTCCCTGATGCGCACGAATACCCGCCTGACCGCTCTCGCCGCCTCGGCCGCCGTCCTGTCCCTCGCCGGCGCGGGAGCCGCCACCGCCGACGACCGGGGCGACGCCGACGGCAACATCGGCACCACGGTCAACTGGACCAGCAACGACGGCAACGTCACCTTCTTCGACGACGGAAGCAGCTTCCAGGGCACCGCGCAGTTCCCCAGCGAGGGCCCGGTCGGCTACCGCGGAAGCCTCAGCGACTGACCCGCCCCCACCACGTCGGCCCCGAACCCCCGGGGCCGACGGCCGTCGGCCCCACTCCCCCAACGCGCGACGTACCCCGAGGACAGCGAACAGTGCCTTCTGACCCTCCTCCTGCTGCGGGTGCCGTCCTGCCGAGGGTCGAGCCGATACTCGCAACTCCCGGTCCCCTGCCGCCGGCAGCTGTGGAGGACCGGTGGGCGTTCGAGGTGAAGCAGGACGGCCAGCGGGCCATGGTCTACCTGCCGGGCGACGGCAGCATCCTCCTGCGCGCACGTTCAGGTACGGACATCACCGCCGCCTACCCCGAACTCCTCCCCCTCGCCCGCGCCCTCGGCGCGCGGAGCGCCGTGCTGGACGGTGAGATCGTGGCACTCGACGATCACGGCCGGAGCGACTTCGAGCGCCTCCAGCACCGGATGGGCCTTGCCGGCTCCCCCGCCAGGGCCGCGCGCATGTCGGCCCGGGTGCCCGCGCACCTGATGCTCTTCGACGCCGTACACCTCGACGGCCGGCTCCTGACCGGACTGCCGTACGCGGAGCGACGGGAACTGCTGGCAGGCCTCAAGCTGGCCGGAGCCGCCTGGTCGACGCCCGCGGCAATCGTCGGACACGGCGCCCAGGCGTGGGAGACGGCCCGGGACGCCGGACTGGAAGGGCTGATCGCGAAACGGCTCACCTCCCGGTACGAGCCCGGGGCACGTACGAGAACGTGGGTGAAGATCAAGGTCCACCACCTCGCCGACGTCGTGATCGGCGGGTGGGTACCCGGGCGCGGACGGCTGACCGGTCTGCCCGGGGCGGTCCTGGTCGGCGAGTGGCGCGACGGACTCCTGCACTACGCCGGCAGCGTCGGCACCGGCTGGAGCGAGGCCGAACGCGCCCGCCTCGCCGGGCTCCTCGAAGCGGCGGCCACCGATGCCTGCCCCTTCGCGCGGGTCCCGCCGGTGACCGGAGCCCGGTGGGTACTCCCCCGCCTTGCCGGCGAGGTCCGCTACACCTCCCGCACCCGTGCCGGACGCCTGCGCCACCCCTCCTGGCACCGGCTGCGCCCCGACCTCACCCTCGGCGACCTGACCTGAGAGTGCGCCGGGCGAGCGCCCCCGTGGCGGGTGATCCGGGGACGTGTGGCGGAACGTGCTGCCTGGCCGCTGTGGCCAGGCAGCACGCTCCGTTGGCCCTGCAACCCGCCGAGTCCGCTCATGGGAAAGCGCCGGGAAGACGGCAGGAGTGACTGCTGACTCGGTGAGCGTCCGGTTCGCCTGTCAGCGACCCGCCACCGGCCCGGGGTGCACCCCGTGTTCGGCGAAGGGCACCCGAGGCTGACCAGCCGGACAGGACCAGGTCCTACCGCTGGGGGCCGGGGGCGCCGGTCGCCGGGGC
Organism: Streptomyces sp. NPDC088730; assembly: GCF_044751215.1. Taxonomy (NCBI): domain Bacteria; kingdom Bacillati; phylum Actinomycetota; class Actinomycetes; order Kitasatosporales; family Streptomycetaceae; genus Streptomyces; species Streptomyces sp. NPDC088730. Next base: position 1,294,745 of record NZ_JBIVLK010000001.1, on the reverse strand, counting down.
GTCAGCAAAGAGGCGTACGGGAAGTGCTTTGAGGTGCCAGTTGACGGGGTTGGCACCGCGTGGCAGATCTGCCGGGTCGGTGGCGAAGCCCAGACCGGGGAAGCGGTCGAGCAAGGCGGCCAAGGCCACGGCTGCCTCCTCCTGCGCGAGGTGCGCGCCCAGGCAGCGGTGGGCGCCGTGGCCGAATCCGAGATGAGACTGCCTGCTGTGCCGAGAGCGGCCGACATCGAGCCGGTCGGGTTCTGTGAAGGCGGCGGGGTCACGGTTCGCGGCGGACACGATCGGCAGAACCGCTTCCCCGGTCCGGACCGGGGTGCCACCGACAGTGGTGTCGCAGGTGGCGTAGCGCGGCAGCGCGCGCACGACGGGTCCGCAGTAGCGCATGAGTTCCTCGACGGCGTGGTTCATGAGCGTGGGGTCTTCACGCAGAGCCGTGATCTGGCCGGGGTTGCTGAGGAGCGCTTCGGTGCTGTTCGCGATGAGGTTGACGGTGGTGATGTGCCCGGCGACGACCAGGTTGGTGATGAGAGCGACCAGCTCGTCCGTGCTCAGCCGGTCGCGGTGATGGGGTGCGAGCAGTTCGGAGATGAGATCGCTGCCGGGATGGGCGGCGTGGAGATCGACGAGGGCGTGCGCGTCCTCGACCATGCCGGCCAGCGCGGCTCCCAGCTCGTCACCGCAGACGCCGGCGGTCAGCGTGGCGCTCCGCTCACGCCAGCGATCGCGGTCTGCCTCGGGTACGGCGATGAGTTCGCAGATGACAGTGATGGGCAGGGGGCGGGCGAAGTGTTCGATCAGGTCGACCACGCCGTTCTCGGCGTGGTCGGGAAGCCGGTCCAGCAACTGGGCGGCGATGGCCTCGATCCGCGGGCGCAACGCCGCCACCCGGCCCGGGGAGAAGGCCGCGGTGACCAGACCGCGCAAGCGGCGGTGGTCCGGGCCGTCCGCGTCGAAGATCCCGGCGCGCAGGTACTTCTCGTGCCCTGTGTACATACCGCGGGCTTGCCAGGTCTGTTCGGTGCGGTGGGCGACCGGTGCGCCGGGAACCTGTGTGGCGTCAATCGTGAAGTGGGGGTCGCTCATGACGGTGCGGATGTCGTCGTGGCGGGTGGCCACCCACATGGGGTCGACCCCCTGTACATGTCCCCGCACCATCTGCTCCCGCTCACGAACGGGACCGTAGGCGGTGAACGGGTCGCGGACCAGTTCCTGGTCGGCCAGGTCCAGCAACTCGCCGTCTGCCGCACTGGTGGTGTCTTCGTCGTGCACCGTCACGTCGGGCCTCCCAGAGGTAGGTATTCCGTGACGAGCATCATCAAGGCCGAATCAGTCCCTATACGGCGAAAGGTATTCCAATCCTCCGAAAGGGTGCACCTCACGCGCCTGCGGCATACTTCCGGACAGGTACTCGCGCCATGCCGGGGGACGCGTCACAAGGTGCGCAGCGCGCCGCCGTCGATATGGATCATGCTGCCGGTCACATAGGACGCGGTCGGCGACAGGATGACGGCGGCCAAGCGTCCGAACTCCTCGGGCGATCCGTAGCGTCGCAGCGGGATTGCGGCGATTCGCCCGGCGCGCGCCCCCTCGGAACCGCCGTGCGCCCGCTCCAGTCGTCCGAGCCGATCGGTCGCGATCGGGCCGACGACCAAGCCGTTGACCCTGATGCCACGGGGGCCCAGTTCATCGGCCAGCGTCTTGGCCGCCATGGCAAGCCCCGGCCGCAATCCGTTCGAGATTCCCATGTTCGGCAACGGGGACTTCACGGACACGGACAGCACGAAGCCGATCGACCCGTCGGCCGGGAGGACGGGCGCGGCGGCACGGGCAAAGCGCAGTGCGCCGAGAAAGACCGACTCGAAGGAGTCCCGCCACTGCTCATCGGTGATCCCGGTGATCGGCCCCGAAGGCGGCCCGCCCACACTGATCAGCAGGCCGTCCAGACGGCCGAAGCGCCGCAGCGCCGCGGCAACCAGCCGGTCTGCCGCACCGGCGTCGGCGTTGTCGGCGGCCAGGCCCAAGACGCTCTCGGGGCTGCCCAGTACCGAGACGGCTTCATCGACAGCGTCCTGGCTCCGCGAGGAGACCACCACCCGCGCGCCTTCGTCCAGAAGCACGAGGGCGGCCGCGAGGCCCAGCCCCTTGGTGCCGCCGGTAACCAGGAAGACTTTGCCGTCAATTCCCAAGTCCATGATCACTCCGCTGTGTTCAGACGTGCGGGACGCCCCTCATCCCACTCACCGACCGACGATGAAGGAAAAACGCGTGCCGCGGCGGCAACCTGGCCAAGAACCCGTCAAACGGGGGTGCGCCGGACAGGTTCTCCACGATCACGGCATCCCACCCGATCGCCCTCGACCACCCGCACCTGTGGCGTGACCGCCTCGGACAGGCTCCGGGCGATCCGCCGCCGCACCGGCGACGTCCCACGGCGACTGGTTCACGAACTTCTGCGGAGCCTGCGTGTTCCCGTCCGGCAGGTGCTCGGCCAACGGCCGGATCGACGTACGCCCCCGGCATCGGCCCCGCAGACAGCACGCGCCCCAGCGCCGCTACTGGGGCTCGTCCGTACCTCGGCGCAGCCCCGTCCAGGCGGGATGGCGCGGATCGTCGGCCCGGACGACCGCGTCCGCGCTCCCGGCGGGCGCCACCTCGTCCTCGTACCGTGCGAAGGCGGGCAGCGTCCACTGCTCGGCCTCCTCCGTGCGCCGCCGCAGCGCGCCCGGCGACAGCCGCAGGTGCACGCTCAGGTCGAACGGGAACCAGTGCCCGAGCAGCAACGGCCCGTGCACCACCAGCACCCCGCCCTCCGGCAGGTGGCGGTAGGGGCTCCGGGTGGCCCGGTCCGTCGCCGGGTCCCAGAGGTCGGGCAGCACCCGCCCGTTGCCGCCCGCCTCCAGCGGGCCGAACACCTCACGCCACAGCGCTCCGGTGTCGAACCAGCTGCCGTAGTACGAGTCCGGGTCCCGTTTCCCGTACTCGTACCGCAGGCTGGCGGGCCGCAGGAACCCCGCCGTGGACACGGGGAGCACGGCCCGGCCGCGCAGCCGCAGGGCCTGTGCGAGCGACTCGGCCAGCTCGCCGGTCCCGGCGGCGGGCGCCCCGTCGACGGCGACCTTGAGCCAGGGCCCGCCGTCGGACGGCTCCAGCGCGTCGGCGTGCGCGGCGAGGGCGTCCGCCAGCCGTTCCCAGGTGATCGCTTCGAATCGCACGTCACCATCATCGCCCCGGCGGGCCGAGGTCCGACCGGTGGTCCGCCGCCAGCCGCACGACGCGTTCGGCGAGCGGGCCCCTGGCCGGCTCGATCGCGGCGGCGGCAGCGGCGAGGCGGGTGATGTCGGCGAACCAGTCGCCGGAGAGCGTGTCAGCCACCCCGATACGGGCGAAGCCGCGTTGCAGCAGGCCCCTGGCGGTCTCGGGCCGCCCGCGCAGCAGCGCCTTCACGGTGGCGACGGCGTTGGCGAGCGCGCTGGCGGGCCTCGACCAGTCGTCGCTGCGCGCCGCCGGGTTGTCCTGGTCGTAGCCGGGCCGGTCCGCGACGGACAGCGCCACGATCTCCAGATCGAGCCGCCAGAAGAGGGGCAGCCCGTCGAAGTCGACGAAGAGCAGCCGCCTGCCGAGGGAGTTCCCCAGCTCGGGGTCGACCCGCAGCGAGGCGAGCCGCCGGACCGTGCCGAGCAGCTCCGGTACGGCGGTCACGCAGTCCGCGAACCGGTCGTCGGGCACGGTCCAGCGGAGGTCGATATCGCTGTACGCGTCGGCGGTCCCCGCCGCGAGCGACCCCCTCGGTTCCGCCCGCGACCCGGCGCAGTGGGAGCGGAGCGCGCGCAGGAGCAGCCGCGCCAGCGCGGCCCGGCGTGCCGGGTCGAGGTCGTCGGGGTCCGCTTCACTCACTGCCCGCCACACTCACTCCTGCCACCTTCCGGCGCCACCTCGTACGATCTTCCCCATGGACCTCGAATTCGCCCGCACGTTCGCCTCTCGGTGGCAGGACGACTGGAACTCCCATGACCTGGAACGCATCCTGACGCATTATCACCAGGACGTGACGTTCAGCTCCCCTATGATCGCCCGGTTCACCGGCGACCCCTCGGGCACCGTGCGCGGCAAGGACCAGCTGCGCGCGTACTGGGCGCGCGGCCTTGAGCTCATCCCCGATCTGGAGTTCGAGGTGATGGACGTCCGGGTGAGCGTCGACACCCTGGTGATCGACTACCGCAACCAGATCGGCGGCCGGGTGTACGAGGTGCTGACGTTCCGGGACGGGCTGGTGATCGGCGGCCTCGGCGCGTACGGGGAGACGCTCGCCCGCTGACGGCAGGGGCGAGCCTCGCCTCAGCTCTTCCCGCCGGTCTTCCCCTCGCCCTTCCCGCCGCAGTCCACGGCGTCGGCGTCGTCGGAGAGTTCGCTGCCCTCGGGCAGCAGATAGGTCACCCAGAGGACGACGGGCACGGTCCCCAGGTTGCGCCCGATGTGACGGTGGTCCGCCCCGGACGGCTCGATGAAGGACGTTCCGGCGGGCGTCACCTCGACCGAGCAGTCGTCCAGGGTGCGGGTCAGCGTCCCCTTCTTGACGACGGCGACCAGCTGACCGCGGTGGGTGTGCCAGCCGGTGGAGCCGCCGGGCGCGACGGTGATCTTCCGGAAGGTGACGTCGGTGCGGCCCTTCGGCGTCTTCACCTTCAGCTTGCCCGGCGATGTGCCCTCCGCGACGACGGTGCCGCTCACACCGCTGCCCGGGGTGGCGACGGCCGCCGACGGCAGGAAGCAGAGCGCTGCCACACAGCCCCCGAGAACAAGCGCCTTGACCGGCCGCCCCTGCTGTCCGCCACGCCTCATGGACACTCCTCCGCATCAGTGCCCCGGGCATCATCTGGTGCCCCTGGCATCCCAAATGCCCCGACGCTACCCACGAGTCGGCCGGGTGAACCGTCCCGCCGCCGTCAATCACCCCGCAGCCCGGCGGCCAGCGGTCCTTCGCCGGACACCTCGATCCGTCCGTCCCTGACCGCCTCCGCGAAGGTCGCCTCGCCGCGCCCGAGCGCGAGGCAGAGCTCGGCGTCGAGCACGATGCGCGCGTCGGCCCGGTCCGCGGGGCCGTCCCCGTAGACCGCGCTGCCGGGCTCCCGCATCCCCGTACGGACGTGGAACTCACCCTCGTCCAGCCGCACGTCGAGCACTCCGTCACCGGCCGGTCCGCCGGGTCCGTCCAGTGCGCGCAGCAGCGGCAGCGCGAACCAGTGCGCCCGGACCGCGTCCGTGGGCCGGCGCTCCACGAGGGCGGGCGCTCCCCATTCGGCCAGCGCGGCGAGGACGGGCAGCAGGCCGTGGCCGCGTTCGGTGAGTTCGTACACCGCGGCGGCGGCGGGCGGCGGAAGCCGGCGGCGGGTGGCCAGTCCGCCCTGCTCCATGTCCTTGAGCCGGGAGGCGAGGACGTCCGTGCTGACGCCGGGCAGGTCCGCGTGGAGATCGGTGTACCGGCGCGGACCGGCCAGCAGTTCACGGACGATCAGCAGGGTCCACCGGTCACCGACGGCGTCCAGGGCGCGTGCGCCGGCGCAGAACTGGTCGTAACTCCGGCGGCGGGCCGGGCGGGTTGCGGGCTGTTGCTCACGTGGCATGCGACGCAGTCTAGACATGTTGTTGGACTTTCCAAGCTCAAGCTTGGTAAAACCAAGTATCACAGTCGGGTCGGGGAGGCACCGCATGGAATTCCGCCAGTCCAGCAAGCTCAACGAGGTCTGCTACGAGATCCGGGGCCCGGTCATCGAACAGGCCAACGCCCTGGAGGAGGCGGGCCACAGCGTGCTCCGGCTCAACACGGGCAACCCGGCGCAGTTCGGTTTCGAGGCGCCGGAGGAGATCGTCCAGGACATGATCCGGATGCTCCCGCAGGCCCACGGCTACACCGATTCGCGCGGCGTCCTCTCCGCCCGCCGGGCCGTGGCGCAGCGCTACCAGGCGATGGGGCTCACCGAGGTCGGCGTGGACGACGTCTTCCTCGGCAACGGGGTCTCCGAGCTGATCTCGATGGCCGTGCAGGGCCTGTTGGAGGACGGTGACGAGGTGCTGATCCCGTCGCCGGACTACCCGCTGTGGACCGCGGTGACGACGCTGGCCGGCGGCAGGGCCGTGCACTACATGTGCGACGAGGCCTCGGACTGGAATCCCGACCTGGCCGACATGGCATCGAAGATCACCGACCGGACCAGGGCCGTCGTGATCATCAACCCGAACAATCCGACCGGCGCCGTGTACCCGCGCGAGGTCCTCGAAGCCATCCTCGATCTGGCCCGCAGGCACGGTCTGATGGTGTTCGCCGACGAGATCTACGACCAGATCCTGTACGACGACGCCGAGCACCACAGCGTGGCGGTCCTCGCCCCCGACCTGGTCTGCCTCACCTTCAGCGGCCTGTCCAAGACGTACCGGGTGGCCGGCTTCCGTTCGGGCTGGATGGTGGTGTCCGGTCCGAAGCAGCACGCGCGCAGCTATCTGGAGGGGCTGACCATGCTCGCCTCCATGCGGCTGTGCCCCAACGCCCCGGCGCAGTACGCCATTCAGGCCGCGCTCGGCGGCCGCCAGTCGATCCGGGAGCTGGTGGTGCCGGGCGGCAGGCTGTACGAGCAGCGCAACCGCGCCTGGGAGAAGCTGAACGAGATCCCCGGGGTGTCGTGCGTGAAGCCGAAGGGCGCGCTGTACGCCTTCCCGCGCATCGACCCGAAGGTGCACCCCCTCGTCGACGACGAGAAGTTCGTCCTGGACCTGCTGCTGCGGGAGAAGATCCAGGTCGTGCAGGGCACCGGCTTCAACTGGCCGCGGCCCGACCACTTCCGGATCCTGACCCTCCCGTACGCTGACGATCTCGACGCGGCCATCAGCCGGATCGGCCGCTTCCTGACCGGATACCGGCAGTGACCGGACCTGGAGACGAACGGACGCCGGAGATGAACGGATACCGATCGTGAGCCGCTCCACCTGCGCCGCCTGCCGGTTCCCCGTCCACACCCAGTTCGCCTCGTTCGAGCTGGTCGGGCCGATCGTCGAGGGCGGGCTGGACCCGGCCTCCGACCCCGGGTGGGCGGAGTCGGGCGCGAAGTCGCCCGCCGAGTACGCGCGCTGGGCGGGGCACCTGTGCGGCATGACCTGTCTGCGCATGGCCCTGGGCGCCGACGCGCCGTCCCTCTTCGCGCTGCGCGACGGGGCGCTCGGGTACGGCGCGTATACCGAGGACCCGGACGGCGCGATCCACGGCCTGGTCTACGCCCCCTTCGCCGACTACGTACGCGAGAGCCACGGCCTCGACGCCACCGTCCACCGGCACCTCTCGCCGGAGGAGATCCCGGACCTGCTGGACGAGGGCCGGTCCGTCATAGCGTCGGTGCACTACGCGATCCGTCGTCCCGGACGGCCCGCACCGGGGCGCGGCGGCCATCTGGTGCTGCTGACCTCGCGTACGGCCGACGGCAGGGGCGTGCACTTCCACAATCCGTCGGGCACGAGTGCGGAGACCCGGGCGGCGGAGCTTCCGCTGGCCGAGTTCGCGCGCTTCTTCGCCGGGCGCGGGGTGTCGCTGTCCGCGCGGGGGTGACGCGCCGGCCCCGGAACGGGAGCGGGCCCGGGGGTGTAGCCGACCCCCGAGCCCTGTGATGCCGCCTGACTTGCACGCCGACACGTTTAAGGTCCCGTATCAGTTTTATGTCGTCGCATCCTGCCTTTAGACGACCGCGGACCGAAGCTCCGCGGGCCGGAGTCGAACCGGCATCTCGACGCACACGGGCACGGGCCCGGTCGATCCGGCGATAGGCGGCGCATGCTGAGTCTGGAGCAAGAGTCTGAGATTGATCGCGGTCTGCCTCTGCCAGTTGGGCCACCCCGGCCCGCGTCCGCAAGAGCTGCGGAAGTGCCGGGGGGAGGACTCGAACCTCCACCGTGACCGCGTCGTCACGACAAACTTCAGTTTCAGCTTTGCGCTCCTCGCGCACCCCAGCGGCTTCGACCGCCGCCGGGGATTCCTTGGCCGGTCACCCGAAGAGGTAACCGAATACCGCATCACCCACCCGCTGGTCCGTGACGTCCACGCCGTTGGCCTCCTCGCGGGCGAACTTGACGGCCTGCTGGAGCTTCTCGACCCGGTCGGTCAGCTCGTTGATCCGCCGCGCGGGCAGCGCCCCGGAGAACTTCACGGTCGTCCAGTAGCCGACCGGGACATCCTCGTAGTACACCTCGACCTGCGCCGGGTGCTTCTCGGTGGCCTCCGCCTTCACGTGGTTGCGGGGCACCTTCTTGGTCCGCAGGGTCCGCACCGGCTCGGTCTTCCAGGAGTCGGTGGACGGGTCCTGGGCCCAGGCCTCGGAGGCTTCGAGCACCGGCAGCTTGCGGATGAAGGTGGTGATGTCGGTGAGCTGCTTCTCCAGGAAGAGCAGATACGACACCGGCACGCCGGCCACCAGCACCCGGCCGTCGACCGAGATGTCGGCGCGGGCGGCGCAGTTCGCCCAGTCCTTGGTGGCGGTCACGTCGAACAGCCGGGTGAGGGTCGCCGCTGTCCGGCGCAGCACGTCCTCGGCCTTGATCTGCACCGGAGTCGACTCGGGCGGCAGCTGCTCGCCCTCCTCGTCCTTCGGCTGGTACGTCCGGGAGATCCCGGCCAGCAGACCGGCCTTCTGGAGGCCGTGATGCGCCGCCGTCAGGTCCTGGTGAGCCTTGGACTTGACGCCCTTCTCCACTGCGATGATCTGATTGAGTTTCGCCACACCCAGGAAGCTAGCAACATCAACACCCGCCGCACCAGGGCTTTTTGGGCAGGGCACCGGATACCGATCAGCAGGGAGCAGGCCGCATGGGCGCCGCGATACGTCATTTCACCGCCACGACCGGGCAGGGGCAGGTCTTCACGGTCAACATCGAGCGGGACTTCCGGTACGACCCGTACCGCGACTTCCTGGTGTGCGCACACTGCGACTGGCGTCCGTCGCTCCTGACCACGGAGCGGATCATCGACATGGCCGGGGAGCACCTGGCCGGCGCGCACGGGGCCGACCGAGGACTGGCGCAGCAGGAGGACGATTCGTTCCGCAAGGCGCGGCTGGTCGTGCTGCCCGTCGTCGCCCTGGTGCTGATCGGCCTGCTGTTCCTGCTGAAGGGCTGATGCCCCCTTGGAGGGCTGCTGTTCCTCCTGGATGGGCTGCTTGTTCCTCCTGAAGGACCGATGTTCCGCCTGAAGGGCTGCTGTTCCGGCTGAAGGGGCTGCGCGGTCAGCCGCCGCTGAGCTCCAGGAGCGCGCCCACCGGGTCGGTGTCCGGGGCGGCGCGCGGCCACCACTCGTCCTGGCCGGGGTCGGACTCGTAGCCGTACCAGCGGCCGTCGTGGCCGAAGCGGAGCTGGAGCGTGCCGCCGGGGTGGGTGAGGTGGTTGCGCCAGGGCTGGAAGCGGGGAAAGCCGGCGGCGGCGAGAGCCGGGCGGGCCCGGTCGAACGGGCCCGCCGGAGGGTCCCACTGCGATTCCAGGACGTCCAGCCCCTCGGCCCCGCCCTGGCGCCAGGCGGCGACGGCGCGGGCCAGATCGGTGATGTTGCGGCCGGTCGCGGAGGCCAGCTCGCGGTAGAGGGCACGGGTGGTGGCGGTCAGCCCCGCGGTGGGACGGGCGGCGGCCAGCCGGACGGCGTCCTGCCAGGGGGTGAGCCCGGCGAGCGGGTCGCGGCCGGTGATGAGCAGGGCGTGGGCGCGGGCGGCCGCGTCCGTGGCGAGCTGATCGAGGGCGAGCGGGTCGCGGCTGCCGGGCAGGCTCGGGTAGGAGGGCGGCTGACCGGGGTGCGGCGCCACCGGGAACGGGGCGGGCAGCGGCGGCAGGAAGCGGTCCGCCAGCGCGTCCTTCGCCGGTACCGAGGGGGTGGCGGGGGCCTCGGGCCGCTCCCGTGCGGAGTGCGCGGCGTTGCGGTGGCCCAGGTCCTCCAGGAGTTCGCGCTCGCCCCGGCCGCGCAGCAGCAGCAGGACGAACGGGTCGGCGTCCAGGAGCCGGGCCATCTGGTAGCAGAGCGCGGAGACGTGTTTGCAGGGCCAGCCGCGGTCGGGGCAGGAGCAGCTGGGGTCCAGGTCGTTCGACGCGGGGAGCAGCGCGACCCCGGAGGCGGCCGCCGTGTCCACCAGGGAGTGCGGCATCTCCTTGCCGAGGAGCGCGGCCAGGTGGTCCGGGCGGGCGGCGACCGCGGCGAGGAAGGTGTCCCAGTCGGCGTCGGTGAAGGTGCGCAGCCGCAGTTCGGCACGGTAGGGCCGGGGCCGGCTGCCGTGCACGTAGGCGACGACGCGGCCGGGGGTGACGGTGACCGCGGCGACATGCCCGCCGTCCGCGTACGCGCGGCCCCTGGCGAGCCTCGCCGCGTCCATCGACAGGGCTTCGAGCGCCGCCACCCAGGCCCGGCCCCACCAGCTGTCCGCGAACGGCTCATCGTCCCCGGACGTCCGCGCGGGTACCGCCTCGAAGGTCCGCCGCAGGTCGTCGGGGCCGGGCCGGGACCGGGCGACGGGCCTCGCCCCGCGGGCCGGCGGGAGGGAGTCGGGGCGGGGGCTCATGACGGCCTCCGGAGGGAGACGAGGTCGGCCAGATCGCGGTCGCTGAGCTCGGTCAGCGCGGTCTCCCCGGTGCCGAGCACGGCATCGGCCAGGGCCCGCTTGGCCAGCAGCATCTCGCCGATCCGGTCCTCGACCGTGCCCTCCGCGATCAGCCGGTGCACCTGGACCGGCTGGGTCTGCCCGATGCGGTAGGCGCGGTCCGTGGCCTGCTCCTCGACGGCCGGGTTCCACCAGCGGTCGTAGTGGATGACGTGGGCCGCCCTGGTGAGGTTCAGCCCGGTGCCGGCCGCCTTCAGCGAGAGCAGGAACACCGGCACCTCGCCGGACTGGAAGCGGTCCACCATCCGTTCCCGCTCGGCCACCGGCGTACCGCCGTGCAGGAGTTGGGAGGGGATCGCCCGCGAGGTGAGGTGTGCGGAGAGCAGCCGGGCCATCGTCACGTACTGGGTGAAGACGAGGACGGAGCCGTCCTCCGCGAGGATCGTGTCGAGCAGCTCGTCGAGCAGGGCGAGCTTTCCGGAGCGGCCGGTGAGCCGGGTCGGCTCCTCCTTCAGATACTGCGCGGGGTGGTTGCAGATCTGCTTGAGCGAGGCCAGCAGCTTCATGATGAGGCCGCGCCGGGCGATGCCCTCCGACGCCTCGATGTACGCCATGGTCTCGCGCACCGTGGCCTCGTAGAGCGTGGCCTGTTCGCGGGTGAGGAAGACCGGGTGGTCGGTCTCCGTCTTGGGCGGCAGCTCGGGTGCGATGCCCGGGTCGGACTTCTTGCGGCGCAGCAGGAACGGGCGGACCAGCCGGGAGAGCCGTTCGACCGCCTCGTCGTTGCCGATCCCGGCGGCCGTGCCGGTGTTCTCCACGATCCGGGCGTGCCGGGCCCGGAACGCCTTGAGGGGGCCGAGCAGTCCGGGGGTCGTCCAGTCGAGCAGCGCCCACAGCTCGGAGAGGTTGTTCTCGACGGGGGTGCCGGTCAGGGCGACCCTGGCCGGGGACGGGATGGTGCGCAGTGCCTTCGCCGTCGAGGAGTGCGGGTTCTTCACGTGCTGCGCCTCGTCGGCCACGACAAGTCCCCAGCTGTGCGCGGCCAGTTCGGCGGCGCTGGAGCGCATCGTGCCGTACGTGGTGAGGACGAAGCCGCCGTCGGGCTCGGCGAGGCTGCGGTCTGTGCCGTGGAACCGGCGCACGGGCACGCCGGGCGCGAAGCGGTTGATCTCCCGGTGCCAGTTGCCCAGCAGCGAGGCGGGGCAGATCACCAGGGTGGGCGCGGGGTGGGCGCGGTGCAGGTGGAGGGCGATGAGGGTGATCGTCTTGCCGAGGCCCATGTCGTCGGCCAGGCAGCCGCCGAGGCCCAGCGCGGTCATCCGGTCCAGCCAGGCGAGACCGCGCAGCTGGTAGTCGCGGAGCGTCGCGTCGAGGCCGGGCGGCGGTGCGATCGTGGTGTCCTCGTCGACGATGCGGCTGCGGAGCGCGGCGAGCGCGCCGACCGGCACGGCGTCGACCTGTTCGCCGTCCACCTCTGCGCTGCCGGTCAGGGCGACGGCGAGGGCGTCCACCGGATCGAGCAGGCCGAGCTCCCGCTTGCGCGCCTTGCGTACGAGCGCGGGGTCGACGACGACCCACTGGTCACGCAGCCGCACGACGGGCCGGTGGGCCTCTGCCAGCACGTCCATCTCGGCCTCGGTGAGCTGCTGGTCGCCCAGCGAGAGCTGCCAGTTGAAGGCGAAGAGCTGTTCGGCGTCGAAGAACGCCGTGCCGTCGGTGGCGGTGCCCGGCGCGGGCCGCACCACGGCGGCCGCGGTGAGCGAGCGGGCCAGCTCCCGGGGCCAGTGCACGCTCACCCCGGCGGCCGAGAGCCGGGCTCCGGCGTCGCTGAGCAGCTCGTACAACTCGTCCTCTGTGAGGGCCAGTACATCGGGGACGGGCTGGTCGAGGAGCCGTTCCAGCGGGGCCCAGACGCGGGCGGCGCGGCGCAGCGCGAGCACCGCGTCGATCCGGGCGCGTGGGCCGAAGGGTTCGCCCGCCCCGCCGTTCCACAGGGCGGCGGCGTCGACGACGTAGGTCGGGTCCGCGAGGCTGTGCACCTGGGTGACGGCCGCGGCGGCGTGCCGTGAGGCGGCGTCCGGGCGGCCGGGACCGGCCGCGCCGTCGTCCGCGTCCGGCGGTCCGTCGGACTCCGCCGCCTCTTCGGTGTCCGCGCCGTCGCCGGAGTCCGTCGTGTCGAAGAGCTCGTACGCGGAGAGGTCAAGACGCAGCGACACCCTTACGCCCGCGTCGAGCCCGGCCGCGACCGCCACCGCCCACTCCCGGGCGCCGGGCAGGTGCTGGGCCTCCGTGGCGGCGAAGGGCGCCCCCATGGCGAACGCCGCCGCGGGGGTACGGGGCAGGGTGTCGGCCACCGCGTCGAGGAAGGAGGCGATGAGCGGCTCGGGCTCGGGGACCTGGAGGGGCGTGCGGTCGGGGAGCGGCACCGCGTACCCCTCGGGCGGCATGGCCGCGGCGACCGCGCGCAGGTGTGCGACGTCCTCCGCGGCGCGCGGCCCGGCCCGCCAGGCGTCGTGGTCGTCGGGCGTCAGCCCGGGGAGCATCCGGCCGCCGGCCACCAGATGGAGCGCGTGCAGCGCGGCGGCGCCCCAGCACCGGGTGGCGGGATGGGCGGACTGCTGGTGCCGGGCGCGGGCCAGCAGGGGTACGGCGTCGGCCAGGGGAAGCACGAGGGCCGGCACGGTCTCCCGGCGGACGTCACCCTGATCGCCGTGCCGTCGCACGACGGTGATCTCGGAGACCCGGTCGTCGAAGCCGGAGGCGTGGCGCGCACCGGAGGCGTGGCCCGCACCGGGACCGCCGCCGGTCGTATCACCGGGGGCGGTCGTCGTGGCGGGGCCGGTCGCAGCGGTAAGGCCGGTCGTCGTGGCGGGGCCGGTCGCAGCGGTAAGGCCGGTCGTCGTGGCGGGGCCGGTCGCAGCGGTAAGGCCGGTCGTCGTGGCGGGGCCGGGGAGCGGGCCCCCCTCCGGGTCCCAGAACGCGACGCGTCCGTCCCTCGGCAGCGGTGCGGGAAGGAAGACGGCCGCACAGCGCAGCAGACGGCCGACAGCCGCGTCCCGCGGCGGTGATGCGATGGCCACCGGCCCCTCCCCTCACGTCCAAGGCCCTGGTCAGGGCTTCGTGCCCCGGTCCCCGACCGGGACCGGAACCCTCTGACTCGCGAGTCTAGGCGGGCGCTCTGACAACGCCCCACGGGCCCGCCGCCGCCCCCTCTGTCCGGACGGGGTACGGGGGCTGGCCCGTGGGCGGTGCCGTCAGTGCCTGGCGAGCGGCTTCGAGCCGGTGGATGCGGGACGGAGCCGGGGGCTCGCGGCGGCCGGGGCCCGCTTCGGCGCGGGGGCCGTCCGCGCCGGGCCGGGCGCCGGAGACGGAGGCGAGGGCGAGGGCGAGGCCGGAGCCTCGGACGAAGGCACGGGTTCCGTCGGCTCCGTCGGTTCCGCGGTCTCCGCCGACTCCACCGGGTCCGCCGGCTCCACCGGCGGTGCCGTGCCGGCCGGGGCCTTCGGCACCTGCGGCGGGGACTCCACGGCCTCCGGCGCTGTCGGCTGCTGGGCCCGTTCCAGGAAGCGGAGCAGCTCCACCGGGAACGGCAGTACCAGGGTGGAGTTCTTCTCCGCGGCCACCGCCACCACGGTCTGGAGCAGCCTCAGCTGCAGCGCCGCGGGCTCGGAGGACATCTCGGCCGCCGCCTGGGACAGCTTCTTCGACGCCTGGAGCTCCGCGTCGGCGTTGATGACCCGGGCGCGCCTCTCACGGTCCGCCTCCGCCTGACGTGCCATGGAGCGTTTCATCGTCTCCGGCAGCGAGACGTCCTTGATCTCCACCCGGTCGATCTGTACGCCCCAGCCGACCGCGGGGCTGTCGATCATCAGCTCCAGGCCCTGGTTCAGCTTCTCCCGGTTGGACAGCAGATCGTCCAGATCGCTCTTGCCGATGATCGACCGCAGGGACGTCTGCGCCATCTGCGAGACGGCGAACCGGTAGTCCTCCACCTCGACGACCGCGCTCGACGCGTCGACGACCTTGAAGTAGATGACCGCGTCCACCCGCACGGTGACGTTGTCCCGGGTGATCCCGTCCTGGGCCGGCACCGGCATCGTCACGATCTGCATGTTGACCTTGCGCAGCCGGTCCACGCCCGGGAGCACCATGGTGAATCCGGGGCCCCGTACGTCGTTGCGGAGCCGGCCGAATCTGAGCACCACACCCCGCTCGTACTGCTTGACGACCCGGGCGGCGGCCACCGTGTAGGCGACACCCGCCAGGACCACCACAACCAAAGCGGTCAAGAGCACCTGGACCATGACGGCCCCCTGCCAGCCGGAAACACCGAACACTCACTCCGCGCCGATTAAGACGCTAATACCACGGTATGCCCTGATTCGACAGCAGGCGAACCTCCGCCCGCCGTTCGCATACGGCGCGTTCCGCGCGCACGTAGCCCGCCCGGCGGTCTCCCGGATGCCGGGCGGGCGGTGAGCGGGCAAGGTGACCAGCGTCAGCACGTACCCCCGTGGCGTACGGGGCCGTGTGACGGAGCGCGTACGGATGAGCCGGACGAGACAGACGAGGACCTGCCATGCCCGTGATCGACAACCGACGACGGCGCCTCGGCGCCGCAGCCGGGACCGCCCTCCTGACCCTCACCGTCGCGGGCTGTTCGGGCCTCGGCCGGACCGCGGTCGGTCCGGTCACCTACACGACCGAGCGGGAGGCGGTGATCCAGGTGAACAGCCCCTCGGTACGGGGCTGCCACCTGCTGGCCCCCGCGGGCGCCAAGGAAGTGGAGAACGGCACCCTGATCGACATCATCCTGTACCGCACCCGGGACTGCACCGGGCCCGGTACGACCTATCTGGCCACCACGTTCACCGACCAGAAGGCTCCGGACTCGCTGCCCTGGCGCAGCTTCAGCACAGTGCACTGACCCGGTTCCCGCGCGGGCCCCGCATCCGGTGCGGGGCCCGCGCTCCCGGCTACTCGGGCAGGGCCCGCACCCATATCCCGTCGTCGGTGAGGTAGCGGTCCACGCGCAGCCCGGCCGCCCCGAGATGGCCCTCGAACTCCTCCTTCGACAACGGCCGGGACAGGAACGTCTGCGTCCACCGCCCGTCGTCGAACTCGTACTCGGCGCGCACCGAACGCACCCCGTCGCCGACCGGCTCGGAGTGGACGAGCCGGACCGTGTACCCGGCCGGGTCGACGCGCTCGCGCGGCAGACCGCGGTGGTAGTCCTCGCCCTCGCGCTGGATGAGCACCACGCCGCCGTCGCGCACATATCTCCGGCAGGTCCGCAGCAGCCCGTCCCGCACCCGGGGGTCGCCCGCGTGCACCAGGAAGGACGCCAGCATCACCACGTCGAACGTCTCCTCACCGAGGTCGAGGGACTCGATGGGACTGCGCACCTTCCGCACACCGCGCACCTGGGCCAGCATCTCGGCCGACTCGTCCACGGCGGTGACGTCGAAGCCGCGCCGGACCAGCGGGTGCGTCACCCGGCCCGCCCCGCAGCCCAGCTCCAGGATGCTCGACCCGGCGGGGACCGCCCCGGCGATCACGTCCGGTTCGTTACCGACGGGCAGCCGGGTGTACACCTCCACCGCGCAGCCGTCCGGGGTGATCCCGCCGGGGCCCGTCCCCGAATAACCCTCACGTACCAGTGGCTCACTCATACGTGACCGAACGAACCGTCCGCCGCCGCCGTTCCCCCTCCCGTCCTCACCGGTCCCGCCCCTCACACCGACCGGCGCGCGACCAGCGCGGCGCTGAGGTACTGGAGATCGGCGGGGCGGGCCGGGGAGAGGCCGGTCAGCCGGTCGATGCGGCGGATGCGGTAGTCGACGGTGTTGGGGTGGACGTGCAGCGCGGCCGCGGCGGCCCGGCGGTCCAGACCGTGCCCGAGGTAGGTCTCCAGCGTGCGCAGCAGCTCCGGCTTGGCCTCCAGCGGGTGCAGCAGCCGGGCGAGTCCGTGCAGCGCCTCGCTCGGCCTGCTCAGCTGGTACTCCAGCAGCACGTCGGCCAGCCGGTACAGCCCGGCGGGCCGGCCGGTGCGGGCGACCAGGCCGACGATCTCGGCGTTACGGGCCACGGCGGCCGGGACCGCCGCCGGTTCCGCGGTCTCGGCGGCCGCCGTGACGGGCACCCCGGCCGCCGTGGTCGCCTCGGCGATCAGCTCGCGCAGGCCGCCGGGCCCGTCCCACGGCGGCGGCTCCGCGACCGGCAGCAGAACGGTGCCGCCGGAGGAGTCGAGCGCGGTCAGCGCGGGCGTGCCGGCGAACCGGTCCAGGGCCGTGCGGATGCGGCGGATCTTGCGGCGGGCGGCCACCCCGGTGCCGGGGCCGGGCGCCTGGCCCATCTCATCGGGGTGCGGGGCGAGCGCGAGGGTCATCGTCAGATAGCCGGCCGCCGGACGCAGCCCGGTGCGCTGGGTGAGGAGCTCCAGGGACTCACCGGTCAGCAGGGCGGCCATCAGGGCGTGCCGGCCGCCGTGTTCCTGGCTGTCCAGGATCTGCCGGGCCTCCAGATAGGCACCGCTGACCGCTGAGGTCAGCTGCTGCTGGAGGACCATGATGCGGTCCATGATCTCCAGGACGGCCGGCAGGTCGGCGGGGCCCGCGTCCTGAGCGGTCTCCTGCCAGCACATCGCGATGCCGACCTGGTACGCGGTGAGGATGGCGTCCAGCGGCACGCCCTCCTCCGCGCGCTGGGCCGCCGAGTCGCGCTGCTGGGCGAGTTCGGCGTCGGTGGCGGGGCGGCGGTGCTCGACGACATCGGCGAAGAGCCGCAGATTGTGCTGGACGATGTCCGCGATGTCGCCCGCGATCTCCTCGTGGGGCAGTTCCGCGTAGACCGGCAGATCACTGAGCAGCCGGTCGACGACGCGGCTGGTCAGGGCGGGTGCGCGGGCGCGCAGCTGGGCGGCGACCGGCCGTCCGCCGATGCACAGCGGCGGCGGCCCGCAGGTCCCGGGACCCGCGCCCGCGCCCCTCACGACGGTCCGCTCTTTGTCACGCGTCACAAAAGCCCCCGCGGAAGTCTGCGTTACCCACCAGTTAAACGACGGCGTCCGAGTCTGCATGATGACCGGCGACACCCGCCATGCCCCGCCTCTCCCCCACCACCGGAGGTCGCCGTGAACTCGTCCCGGAACAAGGCATTCTGCCGGACCGTCAGAACAGCGGTCAGCGCGCTCGCGCTGACCGGACTGGCCGTCGGCACCGGCGCGTCCGGCGCCTGGGCGGCCGCCGACGACACCACCTCGTACGTCGCGCTCGGGGACTCGATGGCCTCCGGGCCGCTCATCCCGGACATCACCGGCCCGCTGGCCTGCGGACGCTCCACGCACAACTACCCGCACGAGCTGGCGGCGAGCCTGGGCGCCGCACTGACCGACGTCACGTGCAGCGGCGCCGCGTCCAAGCACATGACGGAGAAGCAGTCCCTCTCCCTGCTCGACGTCCCCATGGGCTCGGCGCCGCCCCAGTTCGACGCGCTGCGCGCGGACACCGATCTGGTGACCCTGACCATCGGCGGCAACGACACCGGCCTGGTCGGCATCGCGCAGGACTGCACCAACCTGGACCCGTCCGCCACCCCCTGCAAGGACAAGTACAACGAGGGCGGGGTGGACCAGGTGGGGCAGCGGATCGCGGAGTTCGTCCCCCGGATGGCCGCCGTACTGGACGGAATCCACCAGCGTTCGCCGCGGGCCAGGGTGATCGTCACCGGCTACGGGCTGTACATCAAGCCCGGCGGCTGCTGGCCGCTCCAGCCGGTGCTGCCGGTGGACGCCGACTTCCTCCAGGGCAGCGTCGACCGGATGAACACGGTGATCGCCGAGCAGAGCGCCGCGCACGGCGCCGAGTACATCGACCTCGCCACGCCCAGCAAGGGCCACGACTCCTGCCAGGCCCCCTCGGACAAGTGGGTCGAGGGGTACGTGCCGACGGCCGCCGCCGCGCCCCTGCACCCGAACCGGCAGGGCGAGTCGAACTACGCCCGCATCATCGGCGCCCACCTCCAGGGGAGCTGACGCGTGCGGCAGCGGCTGCTCAACGGCCTGCTCGCGGCGGCGCTCGGCGCCGCCGCGCTCCTCGCCCCGCCGGCCCAGGCGGCCCCGGCGGGCCACCCGACGGCACCGGGCTGCGACCCGCTGGCACCCGCCGAGTGCCTGCTGCCGTTCCCCGACGACTGGTACACCAGGCCGGACCCGGGCAGCGGCACGGGCCGCCGGGTGGCCTTCGACACCGCGATGCTCCCCCGCCCCGCGACCGGCCTCCCGGTCGACCCGGCCGCCTGGAACCGGTCCGACGGCTTCTCCCCCGGCTCCGTCCTGATCGCCCAGGTACCGGGGCTGGACCTGGCCGCGACCGGCGCGGCCCCGCTCACCGACATCGGCCGCTCCCTCGACCGGGACGCCCCCGTAGTCCTCCTGGACACCACGACGGGTGAGCGGTGGCCGTACTGGGCAGAGCTCGACGCCAACGCCACAGAGCCCGGCCGGCAGGCCCTGCTGATCCACCCCGCCCGCAACCTCCACGACGGCCACCACTACGCCGTGGCCCTGCGCCGCCTCAAGGACGCCGGAGGCCGTACGATCCCGGCGGCCGCCCCGTTCGCCGCCGTCGCCGGGCGCCGGCTTCCCGCCCACGACCCGCTGCGCGCCCGCCAGGACCGGCTCCGCCCTTCGCTCACGGCGCTGCGCAGGGCCGGCGTCACGGCCGAAGGGCTCAATCTGGCCTGGGACTTCACCGTCGCGTCCACCCGCGGTCTCAGCGGCGACCTCTTCAGCATCCGCGACGACGCCTTCCGGCGGCTCGGTGACCGCTCGCCCGGCTTCGCCGTCACCGGAGTCACCGACCTCACCCCCGCCCAGGACGCCCGGATCGCCCGCGAGGTCACCGGGCGGGTCACCGTACCCAGCTATCTCGACCTGCCGGGCGGCCCGCCCGGCTCCGTACTGAACCGGGGCCGGGACGGCACCCCGCGCGCCCTGCCCGGCAACACGCAGACCGCGGAGTTCCGCTGCGAGATCCCCCGCGCCGCCTTCCGCACCCCGTCCCGGCCGTCCCTCTACGGGCACGGGCTGCTGGGCCGCCGCTCCGAGGTGGGCGCGGGCAACGTCAAGGACATGGCCGCCGAGCACGACTTCACGTTCTGCGCGACGGACTGGATCGGGATGGCGCAGGAGGACATCCCCGTCGTACTGGGCGGACTCGCGGACCCGAGCCTCTTCCCGGCCGTCCCCGAACGCAGCGAACAGGGCATGCTGAACGCCCTGTTCCTCGGCCGCGCCCTGATCCACGCCAAGGGGCTGGGCGCCGACGCCGCCTTCCGTACCGACGACGGCCGCCCGCTGCTCGACACCCGGCACGGCCTCGCGTACGACGGGAACAGCCAGGGCGGAATCCTCGGCGGCGCACTCGTCGCCGCCTCGCCCGACATCCGGCGCGGAGTACTGGGCGTCACCGCCATGAACTACGGGCTGCTCCTCAACCGGAGCGCCGACTTCGCGCCGTTCCAGCAGGTACTGGACGGGTCCTACCCGGACAAGCTGCACCAGCAGCTCGTCCTCCAGCTGTTCCAGATGGTCTGGGACCGAGGCGAGACGAACGCGTACGCGAACCACCTCACCGACCACCACGAGGTACTGCTGCACATCGCCTACGGCGACCACCAGGTCGCGAACGCGGCGGCCGAGGTGGAGGCGCGCACGATCGGCGCCCGCCTCCTGTCACCCGCTCTCGCCGCCGGACGGAGCCCGGACACCGTCCCGTACTGGGGCATCCGCCGGATCGGACCGGGCCAACTGCCCTACCGGGGCTCGGCCATGACCGTCTGGGACAGCGGCACACCGACGCCCCCGCTCACCAACACCCCGCCCGCCGGGCCCCATTACGGCCACGACCCGCACGAGGATCCCCGCAACTCGCCCGCCGCACGTCAGCAGAAGGCCACCTTCCTGACAACCGGCCGTGTCATCAATGTCTGCGGCACCACTCCGTGCACCGCCACCCCCACCTCCTGACACCTCCACTGCCCCGCCGGGCCAGGACGCCCGCCGGGCACAGACAAGGAGCACCCATGCGTACGCACCGCATAGCCGGAGCCGCCGTCGCGGCCGCCCTCCTCGCCGGTACGGCACTGGCCCCGTCCGCGCTCGCGGCCCCGCCCGCCGCGACGGCCACGGCCACGGCGCGCTCCGCCGTACCGTTCACCTCCGCCACGGCCGCACGCACGGCCGACGGCGGCCACACCCTCTCCTGGGCCTCCCCCGCCGCGTCGGTGACCGTCACCGCCGTCACCTCCCCCGACGCCACCACCGGCGTCCCCGTCGGGACGGCTCCGGGCACCGGCTCGCTGACCGTGCCCGCCGGGACGCTCCCGGAGTCCGGGCGCTGGTACTTCCGGCTGGTCCCGGACGGCGGAAGCCCGCTGGTCGTCGCGGACCGCTCGCTCGGCCTGGAGTCCGCCCGCAACTTCCGGGACATCGGCGGCTACCGCACCACCGACGGGCGCTGGGTCCGGTCCGGCCTGGTCTACCGCTCCGGCAAGCTGAACAGCCTCACCGACGCCGAGCAGCAGCGGCTGGTCTCCCAGCACCTCACGCTCGATGTGGACCTGCGCAACGCCATGGAGCGCCACGACGACCCGGACCGGCTGCCGGCCGGTGTCGCCTACCAGGTCGCGGACGTCGTCTCGCTCAGCCACGGCGTCCGCTTCCACGACTCGGCCCTGATGACGCTGGCCCAGGCCGTCGCCGCCGGGCTCTTCTCCGGCTCGTCCGACCTGGGCCAGTCCATCGGCTACCCGTTCATGGTCAACTTCGTGGGCGGCGACTACGCGTTCCACGACCTGGTCACGGCCGTCGCCACGAACACCTCGGGCGCCACGGTGTTCCACTGCAGCGCCGGCAAGGACCGGACCGGCTGGGGCACCGCCGTCCTGCTCACCCTGCTGGGCGTCCCGCGCGCCACGGTCGAGGCGGACTTCCTCGCCAGCAACCAGTACACCGGCAACCCGGAGGCCGTCGAACTGAGCTGGCTGCGCGCCGCGTTCGACGAGGCGGACCACCTGTACGGCGATTTCGACACCTACGTACGCGAGGGGCTGAAGCTCGACGCGGCGACCGTGGAGGCCCTGCGCGCCAAGCTCCTCACCGACTGACCGACTGACCGGCAGCTCGGTTCACGTCAGCACCCGGGGTAGCGGCCGGACGGCCACTCCACCGGGTGCTCGAACTCCAGGGACAGGTCGTCGGCCACCTCGGCGATCACCGCCCGCCCCTCGGTGCGCACCAGCCAGGACGGCGGAAGGTGTACGTCGCCGTGGTGGGCGCCGAGCAGATTGCCGCAGACCGCGCCGGTGGAGTCGCTGTCGCCCGAGTGGTTGACCGAGAGCAGCAGGGCCTCGCCCACCTGGTCCGCGCCCGGCAGGACGAGCGCGCAGTACACGGCGATGGCGAGCGCCTCCTCGGCCACCCAGCCCGCGCCGAGCGACTCCACCTTCTCCGCGCTCGGTGCGCCCCGGCCGGCGAGTTCGAAGGCCGCCCGGAGCGCGGCGGACGTCTCCTGGTGGCCGGGGTGGCGGGCCAGCAGCTCCATGGCCCGCAGCACGGCGCCGGGCAGCGAGTCGCCCTCCATGAGGTGGGCGACGACCGCCGCGAGCGCACCGGCCGCGTAGGCGCCGGTGAGGTGGCCGTGGGTGATCCGCGCACACCGGGCGGCCAGCCCGAAGCCTTCCTCCACGGGCCCGCCGGTCAGCCCGAAGGGGGCGGAGCGCATCACCGTGCCGCAGCCCTTGGAGTCCGTGTTGACCGGGCCGGGCCTGCCGAGCGGGGCCCTCGGGTCAGGGATGTGGCCGGCCGTGAGCCCGGTCAGGCAGGCGTTGCCGGGGGCCCGCCGCGCGTACAGCCAGGGCTGCTCCCTGAGCCAGCCGGTGCGGACCAGGTCGTCGTCCCCGCCGCGGGCGGGGGGTGCGGGGTGGTTCTGGGTGTCGAGCCAGCGCAGGTAGGCGTGCCTGACGACCGCGGTCTCGGCGCCGCCGATGCCCTTGGCCATGGCCCGGGAGTGGGCCCTGATCAGGCCCTCCGCGGTGAAGAGCGTCATCTGGGTGTCGTCCGTGACGCGCCCGGTGACCCCGTCCTCGTCGGCCGTCAGACCGCGTACGCCCTGCTCGCCGTGGGCCCGCCGGATACCCGCGAGCGACAGGAACTCCACCGGATTGCCCAGCGCGTCCCCTATCGCCCCGCCCAGCAGGCACCCCCGGACCCGGGCCCTTCGGACGGAACCGTTCCCCCATGCCGCACCGCTCATCGCCGGCACCCCACACTCTCTCGTCGGTTCGCCGCGTTCCGCCGCCGCGGGCCCATGCCGGCAGGAGAGGCGATGCCGTGCGTACCGGTGGTGAACCGACGACTGCGCGCAGTTCGCTGCGACTGCGGCTCGGGCTGAGTCTATGGGGCCTGGCCTGGGCCGTCTTCGGCCTGACGGCATCCACGCTGACCGGCCGCCCGTAGTGGGCGCCGCCTGCGGTGTGCTGCTCGTCGTGGTCCGTCCGTCGTGGTCCGTCCTGGTGGATCTGCTGGTGATCGTCCGCCGCGTCAGCCGTCGAAGCGAGCGGCCCTCAGGTACTCCGGGTTGGGGTCGAGAGCCGCCGCGAGCCGGAAGTGGCGGGTGGCCCGCTCCGGATGGCCGGCCCGCTCGAAGGTGCGGGCCAGCGCGAAGTGCGCGAAGGCGTTGTCCGGCTCGCGTTCCAGGACGAGTTCGAATTCGAGCTCGGCGGGGCGCAGTTGGGCGGCCGCGAAGAAGGCACGGGCGCGCAGCAGCCGGGCCGCGGTGTTCTCCGGATGGGAGGCGATCACCGAGTCGAGCAGCTTCACGGCACCCCGGGGATCGCGCGCCGCGAGCAGCTGCTCGGCCGCGCGGAAGTCTATGACGTCGGTTTCCGGGTTCCTCTCGGGCACAGCGCATCCTTCCCTCGGCCACCTCGGTGCCAACGTCGCGCCGGGGCCCGGTATTCCGGTCCGGGTCAGCCCGCCGCGGCCCGTCGCTCCAGCTCCGCCCAGACCTCGCGGACCTGCGGGGCGAGGGCCTCGACCGGTCCGTCGTTGTCGATGACCAGGTCCGCGATGGCGAGCCGCTCCTCGCGGGTGGCCTGCGCCGCCATCCGGGCCCGCGCGTCCGCCTCCGTCATCCCGCGCAGCCGCACGAGCCGGTCGAGCTGGGTCGCGGGAGCGGCGTCGACGACGACGACCAGGTCGTACAGGGGGGCGAGGCCGTTCTCCGTGAGGAGGGGGACGTCGTGGACGACGACGGAGCCGGTGCCCGCGGCCCGCTCCAGCTCGGCGGAGCGGGCGCCGACCAGCGGGTGGACGATCGCGTTGAGGGCGGCCAGCCGGTCGGGCTCGGAGAAGACGATCGAGCCGAGCTTCGGCCGGTCCAGGGTCCCGTCGGGGGCGAGGATCCCGGTGCCGAACTCCTCGACGAGAGCGGCGAGCCCGGGGGTGCCGGGCTCGACGACCTCGCGGGCGATCCGGTCGGCGTCGACGAGGACGGCTCCATGGCCGACGAGCAACGAGGACACTTCGCTCTTGCCGGCGCCGATTCCACCGGTCAGGCCCACTTTCAGCATGGGCGGCAGCCTAGTGCCCGTCCCCGCTCGGCCGGGAGCCCGCCCCGCGTCGCCGTGGCGGGGAGGCCGGACGGGCGCGGGGCCGCGGGGCGGGTGGTCAGCTGTCGCCTTCCCGCTCGGCCAGGAAGCGCTCGAATTCGAGGCCGATCTCGTCGGCGGACGGCAGGTCCACCGGCTCCGCGACCAGATTGCCCCGGGTCTCGGCACCCGCCACCGCGTCGTACTGGTGCTCAAGGCCCTCGACCAGCGAGACGAGCTCCTCGTCGCCCTGCCCGATCTGGCGGTCGATCTCCGTCTGGGTGCGGTGCGCCTCTGTGCGCAGTGCGTGGGCGATGGTGGGCAGGACCAGTCCGGTCGCGGCCGTGATCGACTCCAGCGCGGTGAGCGCGGCGTCGGGGTAGGCGGAGCGGGCGACGTAGTGCGGCACATGGGTGGCGACACCCAGCACGTCGTGTCCGGCCTCCATCAGCCGGTACTCGACGAGGGCCTCCGCGGAACCGGGCACCTGTGCCTCGTCGAACGGGCTGCGGTGGCCGGGCATGAGGTCGGTGCGGTTGCCGTGCGGGGTGATGCCGACGGGGCGGGTGTGCGGGACGCCCATCGGGATGCCGTGGAAGTTGACCGCGAGGCGGACACCGAGCCGTTCGACGATCTGCTCGACGGCGGCGGCGAACTTCTCCCACTCCACGTCGGGCTCCGGTCCGGACAGCAGCAGGAACGGCGCCCCGGTGGTGTCCTGGACCACCCGCACGTCCAGCGTCGGGGTCTCGTACGACGTCCAGCGGTCGCGCCGGAAGGTCAGCAGGGGACGCCGTGCGCGGTAGTCGACGAGGCGGTCGTGGTCGAAGCGGGCCACCACCTGGTGCGGCAGCGATTCGAGCAGACCGTCGACGATCTGCTCACCGGTCTCACCCGCGTCGATGTACCCCTCCAGGTGGTAGAGCATGACCAGGCCGGCCGACTCCTGGGCCAGTGCCATGTCGACGACGGCCAGGCCCTTCGGGTCCCATTCGTACAAACTCTGCGGATCAGCCACGGTTACCGCTCCTCCTTGTGTTCCTGAAGAAGAACGCCCCGAGGGGCACGGGCATTCCCTCCCGTGCCCCTTCACATGGTGTTTACCCAAGTACCCGCGCGTGCAGTGCGGTGACCGCCTTCCGTGCCGAGGTGAACGCGCCGTGCTGCCAGGCGTCCGCGTAGCTCAGGTAGTCGCCGGCGAAGTAGACCCGCCCGGCTGCCCGGTTGAGCGGTGCGAAGACGGGGGCGTCGGGGCCGCCCGCCAGTGAGTGCCAGGACGCCTCCAGGTGCGGGGTCTGCCGCCAGTGGTGGGAGAACGACGTGGCGAGTTCGGTGCGGTACTTGTCGCCGTGGATCTTCACGCCCTGGGCCACGGCCCGCGCCTCCCGCTGCGCGGGGGTGAGGGCGGCGTACGCGTCGGCGTCGGCGCCGGTGTTGTAGTACCCGATGATCGTGCCGCGCCTGCCCTGGTGGCCGTAGGACGGGTACCAGATGTGGGCGAGGTCCATGTCCGTCTCGGTGATGCCGCCGTAGATCCGGTGGTCGTTCTCCCACCAGCGGCTGCGGTACTCAAGACCGATCTTCCCGGCCGAGGAGGGCTTGCAGGCCTCCAGCGCGCGCTGGACGGCCGGGCCCAGGTTGTGAGCGGTCCCGGCCAGGATGTTGGGCGGCAGCGCGGCGACGCAGTAGTCCGCCTCGATGGTGCGGGTGCGCCCCGCCCGGGTGTAGGTGACGGTGACGCCGTGCGGGGTGTCGGTGATCCTCGTGACGGCCGCGCCGGTGAGGATTCTTCGCTCCCCTATCGCCCGGGTGAGCGCGGCGGGTATCCGGTCCATGCCGCCGACCGGCTGGAACATCAGCATCGCCTGGTCGTACTCGAACTCGAAGGCGAAGTAGCGCCCGACGCCGCTGGCGAAGACCTCGGAGGCGGAGGGCACGGAGCCCAGCTCCTCGCCGGGCGTCCCGGCGGCCGCGGGGTCGACGCGGTAGCCGCGCCGGGGGCTCCCGGTGTAGTCGAGCGTGTCCCCGATGTCGCCGAAGTCCTTCAGGAACTCCATGAGCCGTTCCTGGTCGTCGGCGGTGATCTGCCGGTCGAGCGCCCCCTTGTCGGTGGCCTTGGAGAGGAGTTCGGCGACATAGCCGTACACGTCGGCCTTGGCGGTGCGGTAGCGCACCGGGGCCTTCATGCCTGCCTTCTCGTTGTAGATATAGGCATTGGCGTTCACGTTGGTGAACATCTCGATGGGTACGCCGAGTTCGCGACAGTAGTCGAGGGTGACCATCCACTGCGGGATCCGGCCGGGCCCGCAGTTCATGTACTGGCCGTCGCTGAACCGGGCCGTCTGCCGGACACCGTGGATGTCGGTGGTGGAATCGCCGCCGCGCACGGTGAAGTTGCGGCCGCCCGTGCGGGCGCGGGCCTCCAGGACCGTCACGTCGTAGCCCGCCTTGCCCAGCTCGTAGGCGGTGGCGAGACCGGCGATACCGCCGCCCACGACGACCACCTTGGCCGCGGCCCTGCCGGTCAGCGAGAAGTCCCCCTCACTGGGGGCCCGGAAGGCGGGTTCGCGGCCTGCGGCCTCGGCGGTCGGGGCGAGGCCGAGGGCGCCCATGGTGGCGAACATGGCGCCCGCCCCGCCGGTGATGCCGACGTTGCGCAGAAAGGCGCGGCGGCTGTCGCCGGGCGTCACCGGGGAGTGGTGCGAAGTCTGGGTCATGGAGCGGCTCCTGTCCGGATCCTGGGGTTGCCGGGATCCTGGCAAGGGCGTGTTACGTGCCGTCAGTTACTCGTGTATCCCGCACGTTTCTCTCTGTTCACCCCGCTCGCGCCCCACAGTGCTCACGGCCCCCACAGCCCCTCGCCGCAATGGTCCAGACCTTGACACGGCATCACCCCGTCCCTACCGTCACTGGGCAGCACGTTCAGAAACTCGCCCCACATTCACGTACGAGAACCCTGAACCTCCGACGGGAAGGCACCCCCATGCGCACCCGCACACTGCTCCCCGCCCTGCTCTCCACCGTCCTCGCCACCGGCGGCCTGGTCCTCGCCTCGGCCGCCACCGCCGGAGCGGCGACGGTCATCCAGGTGAGCACCGCGGCCCAGCTCAAGTCGGCCCTCACAGCGGCCCGCCCCGGCGACACGATCCAGCTCGCGAACGGCACGTACACCGGCAACTTCAAGGCGACCGCCCCCGGCACCGCCGCCGCGCGGATCACCCTGACCGGCTCGGCCGGGGCGGTCCTCACGGCCGGCGGCGGCTACGGGCTGCACCTCAACGGCGCCTCGTACTGGACCGTGAAGGGCATCACCGTCTCCGGCGGCCAGAAGGGCATCATGGCCGACAGCGCCGACGGCGTCGTCATCGACTCGGTCACCGTGCACGACCTCGACATGGAGGGCGTCCACTTCCGCAAGTCCAGCAGCGACGGCGTCATCAAGAACTCGCGGATCTACGACACCGGGCACGACGGCCGCGGCATGGGCGAAGGCGTCTACGTGGGCACGGCGGGCGACCTCTCCGACAACAGCGACCGGGTCCAGATCCTCGACAACACGATCGGCCCGGACGTCGGCGGCGAGAACATCGACATCAAGGAGGGCACCACGGGCGCCCGGATCACCGGCAACACCTTCGACGGAAGCGGGCTGACCGGCGCCAACTACGACGACTCCTGGGTCGACGTGAAGGGCAACGGCGTACTGGTCCAGGGCAACCGGGGCTCCCGTACGACCAACAACGGCTACGAGACGCACACCCAGCAGAGCGGCTGGGGCTGCGGGACCGTCTTCCGGGACAACACCTCGAACCTGTCCGGTTCGACGGGCGACAAGCGGATCGCGTTCAACGTCACCAACTACAGCGCGAGTTGCCCGACGAAGGTCTACGCGAGCAACACCGTGACGGGCGGCAACGGCCTGACCAACATCGCCGTCACCCCGTAGAGACCCGTAAGAACCCGCAGGAACGACGGTGAGGCCCGCCCCCCGAAGGGGACGGGCCTCACCGTCATCTACTGCGACCGATGACCGGCCGGAGGGTCAGAGCGTCAGCTCTGGCCGCCCGCCAGCTTCTCGCGCAGGGCAGCCAGGGCCTCGTCCGACGCCAGGGCGCCGGAGTTGTCCGCGGACTCCGAGGAGTACGAACCGCCACCGCCGCCACCGCTGCCGCCGGAGGCAGCCGGAGCCGCGCCGGCCGGGGCGGCAGCGCCCTCGGCAGCAGCGGCCTCGTCGGCCTCGCGGGACTTGATGACCTGGGCCTGGTGCTGCTCGAAGCGCGTCTGCGCCTCGGCGTACTGGGTCTCCCAGACCTCGCGCTGAGCCTCGAAGCCCTCGAGCCAGTCGTTGGTCTCGGGGTCGAAGCCCTCGGGGTAGATGTAGTTGCCCTGGTCGTCGTACGACGCGGCCATGCCGTACAGCGTCGGGTCGAACTCGACCGAGGCCGGGTCGCCGCCGAAGGACTCGTTGGCCTGCTTCAGCGAGAGGCTGATCCGACGACGCTCAAGGTCGATGTCGATGACCTTGACGAAGATCTCGTCGTTGACCTGGACGACCTGCTCCGGGATCTCCACGTGGCGCTCGGCCAGCTCGGAGATGTGGACCAGGCCCTCGATGCCCTCGTCGACGCGCACGAACGCACCGAACGGAACGAGCTTGGTGACCTTACCGGGAACAACCTGCCCGATCTGGTGCGTCCGGGCGAACTGCTGCCACGGGTCTTCCTGCGTCGCCTTGAGCGACAGGGAGACACGCTCGCGGTCCATGTCCACGTCGAGAACCTCGACGGTGACCTCCTGGCCGACCTCGACAACCTCGGAGGGGTGGTCGATGTGCTTCCAGGACAGCTCGGAGACGTGCACGAGACCGTCGACGCCACCGAGGTCCACGAAGGCACCGAAGTTGACGATCGAGGAGACGACGCCGGAGCGGACCTGACCCTTCTGCAGGGTCGTGAGGAACGTCTGGCGAACCTCGGACTGGGTCTGCTCAAGCCAGGCACGGCGGGACAGGACCACGTTGTTGCGGTTCTTGTCCAGCTCGATGATCTTGGCTTCGAGCTCCTTGCCCACGTACGGCTGGAGGTCGCGGACGCGGCGCATCTCGACCAGCGACGCCGGCAGGAAGCCCCGGAGGCCGATGTCGAGGATGAGACCACCCTTGACGACCTCGATGACGGTACCGGTGACGATGCCGTCTTCTTCCTTGATCTTCTCGATGGTGCCCCAGGCACGCTCGTACTGAGCGCGCTTCTTCGAGAGGATCAGGCGGCCTTCCTTGTCCTCCTTCTGGAGAACCAGGGCCTCGATCTCGTCGCCGACCTTGACGACCTCGTTGGGGTCGACGTCGTGCTTGATCGAGAGCTCGCGGCTCGGGATGACACCTTCGGTCTTGTAACCGATGTCGAGGAGAACCTCGTCGCGGTCAACCTTGACGATGACACCATCAACGATGTCGCCGTCGTTGAAGTACTTGATCGTCTCGTCGATGGCCGCGAGGAACGCGTCCGCGTCGCCGATGTCGTTGACCGCAACCTGCGGAGTGGTGGCGGTGGTCTCGGTGCTGCTCGTCATGTGGGAAAGGGCTCCGGTACGGACAGTGAGTCGAAGTTACTGCTACGCCGTGAGCCCGTATCGCCTCTGCAGAAGCCGGACAGCCTGGGAGGCGCCGAATCCCGCGAGCGGGGAGGCGCCTCGTGAACCGAGGGGACATACAACAGATGCGAGCGCGGCCTGCTAGGTCTGAGGCGCGCAGGCTCGCAGCGCAACTTGTAGCATACGGGGGCAGCAGGGCAGGGTCAATGCGCGAAGGCGCACACCAGGGGCGCAACGCCCCATACCCGGCACAACTCGTGTTCGCCGAGGCCGCATCGGCCCCGATGACGTCCCGGACACACGGGTTGCCCACCCACGAATCCCCCCTGGTACGCACCGCGTACGACGGGGTGAAGGCAAACTACAGCGACGGGCACGATGAGCCAAGAGATCCACCCTGCCGAACCCTCCGAGCCCTCCCGGCCCCCGGAGCCCCCCGAGCCCTCCGAGCCGGAGGTGACACGCCGCAGCGCCGACGTGGCAGAGAGCAGCCGGGCCAGCCGCGGCTGGTGGGACCGCAACGCCGACGAGTACCAGAACGAGCACGGGACCTTCCTCGGCGACGACAGATTCGTCTGGGGCCCGGAGGGCCTCGACGAGACGGAGGCCGGGCTGCTGGGTCCCCTGGACGACCTGGCGGGCCTGGACATCCTGGAGATCGGGGCGGGCGCGGCACAGTGCTCCCGCTGGCTGGCCGCCCAGGGTGCCCGCCCGGTCGCGCTCGACCTCTCGCACCGCCAGCTCCAGCACGGGCTGCGGATCGGCGGCGTCCCGCTGGTCCAGGCCGACGCCGGGGTACTGCCCTTCCGCGACGGCAGCTTCGACCTGGCCTGCTCCGCCTACGGCGCGGTGCCGTTCGTCGCCGACCCGGTCCAGGTGTTCCGCGAGGTGCACCGGGTGCTGCGCCCCGGCGGCCGCTGGGTCTTCTCCGTCACGCACCCGGTCCGCTGGGCCTTCCCGGACGAGCCGGGGCCGGAGGGGCTGTCCGTCGCCGCCTCGTACTTCGACCGCACCCCCTACGTCGAGCAGGACGAGAACGGCGACGCGGTGTACGTGGAGCACCACCGCACGCTCGGCGACCGGGTGCGGGACGTGGTCGCGGGCGGATTCCGCCTGGTCGACCTGGTGGAACCGGAGTGGCCGGAGTGGAACAGCCAGGAGTGGGGCGGCTGGTCACCGCTGCGCGGCAGCCTGATCCCCGGGACCGCCATCTTCGTCTGCGAGCGCGACTGAGACACCGGCCGGTGCGGGGCACGGCGGCCGACCGTACGAGACTGGGGCCGTGATCCGCACCGACGCCCTGGACCAGCTGCCCGTCCGCACCGCCGTGCCCGCGCTGCGGCAGGCCCTCGACGAGCGGGGTGCCGCCGTGCTGTGCGCACCCCCGGGCACCGGCAAGACCACCCTCGTCCCGCTGGTCCTGGCCGGGCTGACCGGCGACGGGCCACCGCGCCGGGTCGTGGTCGCCGAGCCCCGGCGGATCGCGGCCCGCGCGGCGGCCCGGCGGATGGCCTGGCTGCTCGGTGAGCGGGCCGGCGAACGGGTCGGCTTCACCGTGCGCGGGGAGCGGGTGGTGGGTCCCGGGACCGTGGTGGAGGTGGTCACCACCGGGGTGCTGCTCCAGCGGCTCCAGCGCGACCAGGAGCTCGCCGGGATCGATGTGGTGATCATCGACGAGTGCCATGAACGCCATCTGGACGCGGACACGGTGGCCGCCTTCCTCCTCGACGTACGGGCGGCGATCCGGCCCGATCTGCGCCTGGTCGCCGCGTCCGCGACGACCGACGCGCAGGGCTGGGCCCGGCTGCTCGGGGATGCCCCGGTGGTCGAGGCACAGGGCGTCTCGTACCCGGTGGAGGTGGTGTGGGCGCCGCCGGTCAGGCCGGTGCGGCCGCCGCACGAGATGCGGGTCGATCCCGCGCTGCTGACCCATGTCGCCGCCGTGGTGCGGCGGGCGCTGGCCGAGCGGGACGGCGACGTGCTGTGCTTCCTGCCCGGGGTCGGCGAGATCGGCCGGGTGGCGGGACAGCTGTCCGGGCTCGCGGCGGAGGTGCTCCAGGTGCACGGACGGGCCCCGGCGGCGGTGCAGGACGCGGTGCTGGCCGGTTCGTCCGAGGGCCGCCGGGTGGTGCTGGCGACCTCGGTGGCGGAGTCCTCGCTGACCGTGCCGGGGGTGCGGACCGTCGTCGACTCGGGGCTGGCCAGGGAACCGCGCACCGATCACGCCCGGGGCCTGAGCGCGCTGACGACGGTACGCGCCTCGCAGGCGGCGGGCCGTCAGCGGGCGGGCCGGGCCGGCCGCGAGGCGCCCGGGACGGTCTACCGCTGCTGGGAGCAGGCGGAGGACGGGCGGCTCGCCCGGTTCCCCTCCCCCGAGATCAAGGTGGCCGACCTCGCGGCGTTCGCGCTCCAGGCGGCCTGCTGGGGCGATCCGGAGGCGACCGGGCTCGCGCTGCTCGACGCGCCCCCGGCCGGTGCGATGGGCGCGGCCCACGAGGTGCTGACGGCGGTCGGCGCGATCGGCCCGGACGGGCGGGTGACCGAACGCGGCGTACAGATGTCCCGGCTGGGGCTTCACCCGCGGCTGGCCAGGGCGCTGCTGGACGGGGCGGCCTCGGTCGGCGGACGCCGGGCCGCGGAGGTGGTGGCACTGCTGAGCGAGGAACCGCCGAGAGAGTACGGGGACGACCTGGCGGCCGCGCTGCGCACCGCGCGCCAGGGCAAGGACGGCTATGCGGCCCGCTGGCGCCAGGAGGTGCGGCGGCTGTCCTCGCCGTCCAAGGGCTCCGGCGGCGGTTCCGGTCCGGACGACGCGGCGGTGGGCCTGGTGGCGGCCCTGGCCTTCCCGGAGCGGGTGGCGCGGGCCCGGGGCGAGGGGGCTTTCCTGATGGCGTCCGGCACCGGCGCGGAGCTGCGGGACGGTTCACGGCTGCGCAGTGCGGGGTGGCTGGCGGTCGCGGTCGCGGACCGTCCGGCGCACGCCGCGTCCGCCCGGGTCCGGCTCGCCGCCGTCATCGACGAGGACACGGCACGCCTGGCGGCCGGACACCTGCGGTTCGCGGGCGAGGAGGTCCGCTGGGACGGCCACGACGTGGTGGCCCGCCGGGTGGAGCGCCTCGGCGCCGTCGAACTCTCCGCGCGCCCCCTGAAGCAGCCCGACCCCGCCCTCGTCCGCGCGGCCCTCGTGGAGGGGCTGCGGCGGGAGGGGCTCGGCCTGCTGCGCTGGACCCGGGACGCCGGACAGCTCCGGGAGCGGCTGGCCTTCCTCCACCGGGAGCTGGGCGAGCCCTGGCCGGACGTGTCGGACGAGGCGCTGCTGAGCCGTACCGGGGAGTGGCTGGAGCCCGAGCTGTCGCGGGCCCGGCGCCGCTCGGCGCTGGCCGGGATCGACGCCGGACAGGCGCTGCGCCGGCTCCTGCCGTGGGCGACCGGTGAGGGGGCCCGGCTGGACGAGCTGGCCCCGGAGCGGATCGAGGTGCCGAGCGGTTCGCGGATCAGGGTGGAGTACGGCGGGGCGCAGCCGGTGCTCGCGGTGAAGGTCCAGGAGCTGTTCGGGCTCCAGGAGACCCCGAGGGTGGCCGGGGTGCCGGTGCTGGTGCACCTGCTCTCCCCGGCCGGCCGGCCCGCCGCGGTGACGGCGGACCTGGCGTCGTTCTGGCGGGAGGGCTACCAGGCGGTGCGCGCGGAGCTGCGTGGCCGCTATCCGAAACACCCGTGGCCAGAGGACCCGGCGACGATGGAGGCGACCCGGTTCACGAAGGCCCGGCTCAAGCGGGAGTAGGTTCCGGGTCCGGGACGGGTTCGGGCGCGGTGTGCGGTCTCGGTGTGCCGGGCCGCCGCGAGCGGGCCTCCAGCCAGAGCGACAGGGCCAGGAGCGCGGCGCCGAGGAAGAGGAAGCCCCAGGGCAGGTACGAGGTCAGCAGCAGGACCAGCACCCGCTGGGACTTGACCTGGTCGACGATCGAGGCGATGTAGTCCTCGCGCATCTTCACGTCCCCGGCGAACACGGTGACGGTGTCCTCGGGCATGCCCATCGCCTTCGCGTTCCGCATCTCCTCCTTGTGGACCTCCTCGCCGTTGACCGGGGCTCCGGTGACGGGATCGACCCAGAACATCCGCTTGGTGGTGTACCAGCGGGTCATCCCGGTCTTGGCGATCTGCGCCGGGGTGATCCCCTTGATGGGCATGGTCTTCGGCATCGGGACCTTGGTCCACGGGATGGTCTGCTCGAAGTAGTAGACCTTCAGACCCCGGAAGGTCTGGGTGCCCTTGTAGTGGATGGGCGAGCTGGTGCGGGTCTGGGCGTCGAAGTACTCGTAGTCCCGCTTCTCGGTGAGGAAGGGCCACTTGTACTCGATGCCCTCGCGGCTGACCCGGTCGCCGTCGACCATCTCGCCGGTGGCGTGGACCGGGGCCTGGCTGTGCGCGTCGAAGATGTAGCGCTCGGGGATCTTGGAGACCATCTTGCCGTCGGGGCCCTGGATGTAGGAGAGCGCGTTCCAGACGACGACGTCGCGGCCGGCGCTGCGCTCGATCTTCTCCGACGCCTCCACATCGCCCTTGAGGGTCTGCACGATGGTGACCTTGTCGACCTTCTTGGCCGTGAGGGTGCTGTAGTCGAGCAGGGTCGCGGGCTTCGCCTCCAGCACCGTCTCCTGGTACTGGTTCGGCGGGATCTTCGCCAGCCGGGGGAAGGCGTACCAGCGCAGCAGCGGCGACATGGCTGCGAAGAAGACGGCGAAGGCCAGGAGTACGAGGCTGGCTCGGCGGCGCATGGGGTGTCCTCCCTCTGCATTCCGTGGTGCGTTCCGTGGTGCGGACGGGCTCTGCGCGGTGCGGGCGGCTAGTTCTTGGGGCCCGGGACGGTGGTCAGCAGGGGTTTGGGCGAGGTCTCGCCGGGCGGTGCGCCCACCGCGCTGATGGTGAGCACGAGAGCGAGGGCGGCGGCCAGTCCGATGGCGGCGGCGACTAGGGCACGCATGCTCGGCCTCCCGGGGCGCGGAACTGATGGGGCGTCAGGGCTGGGGCACCGTAGCAACCGGGGCGCGAGATGAGAACACCTGGTGTGCTCCGCGCCCCTGTCCGCCGTCGCGGCGCCCGCCGCCGGGCGGTCCCGGCCGGGGCCGCACAGCGGACAGCCCCTCCGCCGGATTCCGGCGGAGGGGCTGTCGTGGTCGTGGAACGTCCGGGTCAGGCGCCCGCTTCGGTACCGGCTTCGGTTCCGGTCTCCGTCCCGGCTTCTGTCGCCGCTTCGACCGTCAGCTCGATGTCGACGGTGGCGCCGCCCTCGGTGGTGAGGCGCAGCTTGTACGTGCCCGCGGTGTCACCGGCGTGGATCTTCGAGAGGACGAGCTTCCCGTCGGCGTCGGTGCTCAGGCCCGTCAGGGTGCGGACCTGCTTGCCGCCCTTCTCCTCGAAGTACGGGCCCTTGTCGTTCTCGACGGGCTTCTCGTCGTCGGTGATCATGGTGGCGGTGACGGCGACGCCGTGGGCGGCCGCCTTCTTGTACATCGCCTTGAACGCGATGTCGTCGAAGGTGGCGCCGGCCTCTGCGGTCAGCTTCTCGGTGCCGGTCCTGGCGATCGTGTCGGCCTGCCGGGCGGTGACCTTCGCGGAGTAGCTCACGGCGGGCAGCGAGGTGCCGGTGGCCGTCGCGCGCACGGCGAACTCGCCCGTCTTCTGGCCCGCCTTCAGCACCGGCGCGGTGACCGTGCCGTCGGCGCCGGTGGTGAGGATGACGGTGCGCTTCCCGCCGGTGAACGCGGCGTCCGTGTCACCGGTGACGGCGAAGGTCACGGACACCTTGGCGAGCGGGCCGCCGAGGCCGTTGCGCGCCCGCACCTTGATCCGCTCGGTGAAGGCGTCGCCCGCCATGGCGGTCAGCGGGCCGGTCCCCGCGTTCTTCACCCCGGCGAGGGTCTGGGCCGGGGTGGGGTCCGGCGTCGGCGGCGGGGACGACGGCTTGCCGGGCGGATCGGACGGGGTGGGGCCCGGCTTCGAAGGAGGCTTCGGGGTCGCCGAGCCGTGCGGCGAGGGCGACGGCGTGGGTGACGGCGTGGTGCCGGGGCCCGAGGACGGGCTCCGGTCCCGGCCGCTGCCGAGGCCGGGGGGCAGCACACCGCTGCCGTCGGGTACCTCGTGGGTGCCGCGCTTGTAGTACTCGAACCAGGAGCGGACGGTGCGCAGGTACTCGTCCGAGTGGTTGTAACTCAGGACCGCCTGGTCCAGGTTGGTCGCGAGCGACAGGTCGCGGGAGCCGGCGCAGAGGTAGCGTCCGGCGGCCAGGGCCGCGTCGTAGATGTTGTTGGGGTCCTTGCGGCCGTCGCCGTTGCCGTCCTGGCCCCAGGTCTCCCAGGTGGACGGGATGAACTGCATCGGGCCGACCGCGCGGTCGTGCGTCGAGTCCCCGTCGTAGGCGCCGTTGTCGGTGTCCTTGATCAGGGCGAAGCCCTGACCGTTGAGGGCCGGGCCGAGGATCGGGGAGAGCGTGGTGCCCTGCGCGTCGACCCGGCCGCCGCGGGCCTGGCCCGACTCGACCTTGCCGATCGCGGCGAGGAGCTGCCACGGCAGCCGGCAGGCGGCGTCCGTGCCCGCGACGGTCTGCTGGGTCTTCTTGTACGCCGCCAGGATCGACGCCGGTATGCCGGACTCCGCACTGCCCGTCACCGGCAGATCGACGGAAGTGCCGGGCTTGTCCGGCGTGTTCAGCGGCGGCAGGTCCGTGAAGTAGGGCGAGTTGCCGGAGGCCGCGCTGTCGTCGGACGGCGTCGCGCCGGCGGCAGGCTGGTCGTCCTCGGACGCGACCAGGGGCGAACCGGGGCCCTGCGAGGCGGAAAGCGCGGCGACGGCGGCGGCGGCCACAGCAGTGGTGGTCGCCCCTCTGCGCAGTCGGCGACCGAATTGCACTGCCATAACGTGTGGGCCCTCCCCGTCGTCGGCGTCCGCGCTCCCCTGCGCCTGGACTCAGGCGACCCTACGGCAACTTGTGCCGTCCGAACACAGCGGCCTTACCGCTTCTCACCGGTTTCTCACGTTCCGGATCACCAGGTGTACAGGGGGCGGCGCCCCGGTGACGGCGGGCCGCCCATACTTCCACCATGCCGTTCACCCTCAGCCATGCCGCCGCCGTCCTGCCGGGACTCCGCCGCGACGGAACGGGGCGCGGGCCACTCGTCGCCTCCGCCCTCGTCGCCGGCTCGTTCGCCCCCGACATCACGTACTACGCGGACACCGCCGTTCCCGGCGCCATGGAGTTCGGACAGGTCACCCACGCGGTGTGGGGGGTGTTCACGGTGGATGTCCTGATCACCGCGGCGACCGTCGCACTGTGGCTGCTGCTGCGCGAACCGCTGGTGGCGCTGGCGCCGAGGAGGCGTCAGAGGCGGGTGTACGCACTGGTACGGGGAGCCCGGCGGGGCCCCGGCCAGGGGCCGTGGGGGGTCCGGGACGGTGCGTGGTTCGTGGTCTCGGCGGTCATCGGCGCCGGTACGCATGTGGTCTGGGACGCGTTCACCCACCACGACCGGTGGGGGGTGCGGCTGGTGCCGGTGCTCGGCCGGGACGCGGGCGGACACCCGGTGTTCCAACTGGTGCAGTACGGCACTTCGGCGGTGGCGCTGACCGTGCTCACCTGGTTCACGGTCACCGCGCTGCGGCTGGGCGGCGGACAGTCCGCCCCCGTGTCCGTACCGGTGCTGGGCCGGCGGGCGCGGTGGTGCGCGGCCGGCTTCATCGGCCTGTGCGTGGTGCTGGGCACCGTTCACCGGTGCGCGCGCTGGTACGCGTACTTCGGGCACATCGACACCCCGCTCGACATCATCCCGACCGCGTGCTTCGGCGCCGGCGCCGGGCTCGCGGTGGGGCTGGTGCTCTACGGGGTGTGGATGCGGCTCCCGGGGCGCGGCGGCCCCGGCGCCCCGACGCTGCCCAGCACCGGGCGGGCCCGCAGAACGAGCCCGCCCGACAGCTGAGGGCGTTGCCCGCCTGGCTCCCGGAACCTCCTGGGACCGCCCGGAGCCCCCGAGCGCAGGGCCTCCGCGGCCCGGGAGCGTCCGCGGCCCGGGGCCCTCGCCACCCGGGAACCGCTCGCCACCACGGAACCCCTCGCCGCCCCTGAGCTCCTCGCGGCCCCTGAGCTCCTCGCGGCCCCGGCTGTCAGTGCGCCGCGGACTCCCAGTCCGAGCCGACACCCACCGACACGTCGAGCGGCGCCCGCAGCCGCACCGCGGTCGACATCTCGTGGCGCAGGATGCCCTCCACCTGTTCCCGCTCACCCGCGGCGATCTCCAGCACGATTTCGTCATGCACCTGGAGGAGCATCCGGGAGGTCAGCTCCGCCTCGGTGAGCGCCCGGTCGACCTGGAGCATCGCGACCTTGACGATGTCCGCCGCCGTGCCCTGGATCGGCGCGTTGAGCGCCATCCGCTCGGCCGTCTCCCTGCGCTGGCGGTTGTCGCTGTTCAGGTCCGGCAGGTAGCGGCGGCGGCCGAAGACC
Source organism: Streptomyces sp. NPDC088730 (assembly GCF_044751215.1). NCBI lineage: Bacteria > Bacillati > Actinomycetota > Actinomycetes > Kitasatosporales > Streptomycetaceae > Streptomyces > Streptomyces sp. NPDC088730. Next base: position 1,256,399 of record NZ_JBIVLK010000001.1, on the reverse strand, counting down.
GTCTCCGTGTAACCGGTGGCGCGGGCCTCCTCCACCACCCGGCGCAGATAGTCGCGGACCCCGCCGAACCGCTCGAAGTAGGTGTCCATCAGGCCCCGGGCCTCGCCCGCCTCGATGTTCAGCTGCTGGGAGAGGCCGAACGCGGACAGACCATAGGCCAGCCCGTAGCTCATGGCCTTGATCTTGCGCCGCATCTCCGGGTCGACCGCGCTCTTCTCGACGCCGAAGACCTGCGAGGCGACCGTGGTGTGCAGGTCCTCACCAGAGGTGAACGCCTCGATCAGGCCCGCGTCCTCGGAGAGGTGCGCCATCACCCGCAGTTCGATCTGGCTGTAGTCCGCCGTCATCAGCGTCTCGAAGCCCTCGCCGACGACGAAACCGCGGCGGATCGCCCGGCCCTCGTCCGTACGGACGGGGATGTTCTGCAGATTCGGGTCGGTCGAGGACAGCCGGCCGGTCGCCGCCACCGTCTGGTTGAACGTGGTGTGGATCCGGCCGTCCGCCCCGATCGCCTTGACCAGGCCCTCGACCGTCACCCGGAGCTTCGCCTGCTCGCGGTGGCGCAGCATGATGACAGGCAGCTCGTGCTCCGTCTGCGCCGCCAGCCACGCCAGCGCGTCGGCATCCGTGGTGAAACCGGTCTTCGTCTTCTTCGTCTTCGGCAGGCCCAGCTCACCGAACAGCACTTCCTGGAGCTGCTTGGGCGAACCGAGGTTGAACTCCCGGCCCACCGCCGCGTGCGCCTCCTTCACCGCCTGCTGCACGGCGCCCGCGAACTGCTGCTCCATGCCCTCCAGATGGGTCCGGTCGGCCGCGATGCCGTGCCGTTCGAGCCGGGCCAGCAGGATGGACGTCGGCAGCTCCATGTCGTGGAGCAGCTCGGCGGCGCCCACCTCCTGGAGCCGGGTGGTGAACGCGTCCCCGAGATCCAGCACCGCACGGGCCTGCGCCATCAGCGCGTCGGCCTCCGCCCGGTCGTCCGCGCCGAAGGCCAGCTGACCGTCGGAGGCGGCCGCCGGGGCCAGCTCGCGCCCCAGGTACTCCACCGCGAGGGCGTCCAGCGCGAAGGAGCGCCGGCCGGGCTTGACCAGGTAGGCGGCGAGCGCGGTGTCCATCGAGACGCCCTCGATCCGCCAGCCGTGCTCCGGGAAGACCCGCATGGCGCTCTTCGCGTTGTGCATGACCTTGGGCCGGCCCGCGTCCGCGATCCAGGCCGCGAACGCCTGCTCGTCGGCCTCGTCCAGCTGCGTGGGGTCGAACCAGGCCGCTGCCCCGCCCGCCGCGGCGAGCGCGATCTCGGTGACCGTGCCGCTGCCGAGCGCCCAGGTGTCGACCGTCGCGACGCCGAGCGGCTGCCCGCCGTGCTCGGCCAGCCACGGGGCGACCTCGCCCGCACCCAGCACCGCGCCGTCCAGCTCGATGCCCGCGGCGGGCGCCGGCGCCTCGTCCTCCGTCTTGCCCGGGTCCACCGCGAGCAGCCGCTCGCGCAGGCTCGGGTTGCGGATCTCCAGCACGTCGAGCACCCCGGTGACGGCGGTGCGGTCATAAGGGGCGCGCTCCAGGTCGCCGGGGGTCTTCGGCAGCGCGACGTCCCGGACCATCTCGGTCAGCCGCCGGTTCAGCCGCACCGCGTCCAGATGGTCGCGGAAATTCTGCCCGGCCTTGCCCTTGACCTCCTCGGCCCGCTCCACCAGCTCGTCGAACGAACCGAACTGGTTGATCCACTTCGCCGCCGTCTTCTCACCGACCCCGGGGATGCCCGGAAGGTTGTCCGACGGGTCACCGCGCAGCGCCGCGAAATCCGGGTACTGCCGCGGAGTGAGCCCGTACTTCTCCTCGACCTTCGCCGGGGTGAAGCGGGTCAGCTCAGAGACGCCCTTCGTCGGATAGAGCACCGTGACGTTGTCCGTGATCAGCTGGAACGAATCCCGGTCACCGGTGACGATCAGCACTTCGAAACCGGCCGCCTCCGCCTGGGTGGCCAGCGTGGCGATCACATCGTCCGCCTCGAAGCCGTCGACCGCGAAACGGTCGGCGTGCATCGCGTCGAGCAGCTCCCCGATCAGCTCGACCTGCCCCTTGAACTCGTCCGGCGTCTTCGACCGGTTCGCCTTGTACTCGGGGAACTCCTGCGCACGCCACGTCTTGCGGGACACGTCGAACGCCACCGCGAAATGCGTCGGCGCCTCGTCACGCAGCGTGTTCGCCAGCATCGACGCGAAGCCGTACACCGCGTTCGTCGGCTGCCCCGCCCCCGTCGTGAAATTCTCCGCAGGCAGCGCAAAGAACGCCCGGTACGCCAGGGAGTGCCCGTCCATCAGGAGCAGGCGCGGTCGGTTGTCTGCCGTCTTCTTCGATGCCGTCTCAGCCACACCCCGATCCTGCCACGTACCACTGACAATCCGGACCGGCGACCGCCCCGGGCCGCCGGAGGGCCGCTCGCCGGGCCGCCGCACCGCGCCGCGTGCCAGGATCGGTGGAGAAGGAAACACGCACAGCGGACCCCACCCGGTCCGCAGCCGGCTCAAAGGGGAAAGACGATGGCCACCAAGCCGCCCGCAGGTGATCCCGTCCAGGACGCGCCGCAGGTCGAACCGGCCAAACACGCCGCCGCCGGGCTGCCCGCCGTCGCCCACAGCCTGCGCATCGCCCAGCAGCAGATGGGGGCCCGCCGCACCGCGCAGACCCTCCTCAAGGTCAACCAGAAGGACGGCTTCGACTGCCCCGGCTGCGCCTGGCCGGAGGGCGACAAACGGCACACCGCCGAATTCTGCGAGAACGGCGCCAAGGCCGTCGCCGAGGAGGCCACACTGCGCCGCGTCACCCCGGACTTCTTCGCCGCCCACCCCGTCTCCGAGCTCGCCACCCGCAGCGGCTACTGGCTCGGCCAGCAGGGACGCATCACCCAGCCCGTCTACCTGCCCGAAGGGGCCGACCACTACCAGGCCGTGACCTGGGAGCGCGCCTTCGCCATCATCGCCGAGGAACTCACCGCCCTCGACTCCCCCGACGAGGCCCTCTTCTACACCTCCGGACGCACCAGCAACGAGGCCGCGTTCCTGCTCCAGCTGTTCGCCCGCGAATTCGGCACCAACAACCTGCCCGACTGCTCCAACATGTGCCACGAGTCGTCCGGCTCCGCGCTCACGGAGACCATCGGCGTCGGCAAGGGCTCCGTCTCCCTGGAGGACCTGCACCACGCCGACCTGATCATCGTCGCCGGACAGAACCCCGGCACCAACCACCCCCGGATGCTCTCCGCCCTGGAGAAGGCCAAATCCGCCGGCGCGAAGATCATCTCGGTGAACCCGCTGCCCGAAGCCGGCCTCGAACGGTTCAAGAACCCCCAGACCCCCCTCGGCATGGTCAGGGGCGCCGCCCTCAACGACCTCTTCCTCCAGATCCGCATCGGCGGCGACCAGGCCCTCTTCCGGCTGCTCAACAAACTGATCCTGCGGACGGAGGGCGCCGTCGACGAGACCTTCGTCGCGGAACACACCCACGGCTACGAGGCGTTCGCCGAAGCCGCCGCCGAAGCCGACTGGGACGAGACCCTCGCCGCCACCGGCCTCGACCGCGCCGCCATCGAAGAGGCCCTCGCGATGGTCCTCGCCTCCAAACGCACCATCGTGTGCTGGGCCATGGGCCTCACCCAGCACAAACACTCCGTGCCGACCATCCGCGAAGTCGTCAACTTCCTTCTCCTGCGCGGCAACATCGGCCGCACCGGCGCCGGCGTCTGCCCCGTGCGCGGCCACTCCAACGTCCAGGGCGACCGCACCATGGGCATCTTCGAACGCCCCGCCCCCGCCTTCCTCGACGCCCTCGACAAGGAATTCGGCATCACCTCACCCCGCCACCACGGCTACGACGTGGTCCGCTCCATCCAGGCCCTGCGCGACGGCAGGGCCAAGGTCTTCTTCGCCATGGGCGGCAACTTCGTCGCCGCCACCCCCGACACCGACGTCACCGAAGCCGCCATGCGCACCGCCCGCCTCACCGTGCACGTCTCCACCAAGGTCAACCGCTCCCACGCCGTCACCGGCACCCGCGCCCTGATCCTGCCCACCCTGGGCCGCACCGACAAGGACGTCCAGGCCGGCGGCAAGCAGTTCGTCACCGTCGAGGACTCCATGAGCATGGTGCACGCCTCCCGCGGCAACCTCACCCCCGCAAGCCCCCACCTGCTCTCCGAACCCGCCATCGTCGCCCGCCTCGCCCGCGCCGTCCTGGGACCCGCCTCCACCACCCCCTGGGAGGAGTTCGAGAAGGACTACGCCACGATCCGCGACCGCATCTCCCGCGTCGTCCCCGGCTTCGAGAACTTCAACGCACGCGTCGCCCACCCCGGCGGATTCACCCTCCCGCACGGCCCCCGCGACTCCCGCCGCTTCCCCACCGCCACCGGCAGGGCCAACTTCACCGCCGCCCCCGTCGAGTTCCCCGAACTCCCCGATGGACGGCTGCTGTTGCAGACCCTGCGCTCCCACGACCAGTACAACACCACCATCTACGGCCTCGACGACCGCTACCGGGGCATCAAGTGCGGCCGACGCGTCGTCCTCGTGAACCCCGACGACGCCGACTCCCTCGGCCTCACCGACGGCGCCTACGCCGACCTCGTCAGCGAGTGGAAGGACGGAACCGAACGGCGCGCCCCCGGCTTCCGCGTCGTCCACTACCCCACCGCCCGGGGCTGCGCCGCCGCCTACTACCCCGAGACCAACGTCCTGGTCCCCCTCGGCTCCACCGCCGACACCAGCAACACCCCCGCCAGCAAATCCGTCGTGATCCGCTTCGAGAACGTCAGCCTGCACCCCGCGACCGGCCGCACCGCACAGGCGCACTAAGCGTCCGCTCAGCCGTCTGATAAGAACAACGGACACCACACGCAGCAGCGCACCACCGCAGAGAGACGGAGCCGGACCCATGGGCGAGCACACCGCACCCAAGTTCCCCCAGGAGATCATCGACGAGTACGCCGCCCTCGGCGTCGACCTCCCCGCCCTGTTCTCCGCCGGACACCTCGGCGAACGCATGGGCGTCCGGATCATCGAGGCCGCCGCGGACCGCGTCGTCGGCACCATGCCCGTCGAGGGCAACACCCAGCCCTACGGACTCCTGCACGGCGGCGCCTCCGCCGTCCTCGCCGAGACCCTCGGCTCCGTCGGCGCCATGCTCCACGGCGGCGCCACCAAGCTCGCCGTCGGCGTCGACCTGAACTGCACCCACCACCGAGGGGCACGCAGCGGCCTCGTCACCGGCGTCGCCACCCCCGTACACCGCGGCCGCACCACCGCCACGTACGAGATCGTCATCACCGACGAGCACGACAAGCGCGTCTGCACCGCCCGCCTCACCTGCCTCCTGCGCGACGTACCGAAGGACGCACCCACGGGCGAAACCGCCTGACCGCCCCACACCCCGCACCCCACTGCCCGGCCGGTTCGCAAACCGGCCGGGCATCTGCATATCCACCCACAACCACCGTCCCGCGCAACGGAATTGACCGCGCCGGCCCACCAACACCCTTGACCGCACACCCTGTTCTGTGGCCCACTCAGCAGCCACGCCCGCCCGCGCCCCGCCACCCCGCGTCGACCACACCACCCCCCGACGTAACACTGCGTAACATCCGCGCAATGTTCACCCGCCCCCGACGCAACCCGAAGAACCCGGCCCCACAGGCACCGGGCACTTTCGCGCGCACCGACGCGCCCTCCCGCACCCCCACCACGCGACAGCAGCAAGATCGGTTCAAGCCCCTTAGCAGAGCTGCGCGTTCTCAGAATGCGGTCACTTCACGGTCCGGTAAAAAGCCGTACATGTCAGCACAGCCACCTCAAGCCTTCCTCAAAGGCATAACAAGACAGTCACATCATTCGGCTGACCCATCCCCGACCCCCGCCCCTGCCCTTAGAGTCACCGCCAGTCACCGCGCCGCCGGGCGCGACTACGGCACGGCCCTGTACCAACCAGTACGGCCCGGCGAACGACACGGCACCTCAAGCAGAGGAGGCCGCGCCAGGGAAAGGACTTTTCGTGCGACACCGTTCTTTGCTCATCCTCACCACAGTGCTCACCACAGGAGCACTGACACTCACCGCCTGCGGGTCGCGCGACGACGACAAGAAGAGCAGCGACAGCGGCGGCACCCAGACCGTCGTCATCGGCGTCGACGCACCCATCACCGGTGACCTCTCCGCGCTCGGCCTCGGCATCAAGAACTCCGCCGACCTCGCCGCCAAAACGGCGAACAAGGCCAAGACCGTCCCCGGCATCAACTTCGTCGTCAAGCCCCTCGACGACCAGGCCCAGCCCTCCGTCGGCCAGCAGAACGCCCAGAAGTTCATCGACGACGACACCGTCCTCGGCGTCGTCGGCCCCCTGAACTCCGGCGTCTCCCAGTCGATGCAGAAGCCGCTCAACGACGCCAGCCTCACCCAGGTCTCCCCCGCCAACACGGGCACCGAACTGACCCAGGGCGAGAACTGGAAGACCGGCGACAAGAAGCGCCCCTTCAAGACCTTCTTCCGCACCGCCACCACGGACCAGATCCAGGGCGCCTTCGCGGCGAAGTACCTCTACAACAACGCGAAGATCAAGCAGGTCTACCTCATCGACGACCAGAAGCCCTACGGCGCCGGTCTCGCAGCCTCCTTCAAGGCGACCTTCACCAAGCTCGGCGGCAAGATCGCCGGCGCGGACCACGTCAACCCCGACGACCGCGACTTCAACGCCGTCGTCACCAAGGTCAAGAAGTCCGGCGCCAAGGCCGTCTACTACGGCGGCGAATACCCCGCCGGCGCACCCCTGAGCCAGCAGCTCAAGGACAGCGTCAAGATCCCCCTCATGGGCGGCGACGGCATGTACAGCGCCGACTTCATCAAGCTCAACAAGAAGGCCCAGGGCGACATCGCCACCTCCGTCGGCAAGCCCGTCGAGGAGCTCGACTCCGCCAAGGACTTCATCGCGAACTACAAGACCGCCGGATACAAGGACGCCTACGAGGCCTACGGCGGCGGCACCTACGACGCCACCTGGTCCATCATCGAGGCCGTCAAGATCGCCGTCGCCGACAACGACGGCAAGCTCCCCGACGACGCCCGCGAAAAGGTCCTCGCCGCCATGAGCAAGGTCAAGTTCGACGGCGTCACCGGCCCCGTCTCGTTCGACGAGTTCGGCGACACCACCAACACCATGATGACCGCCTACCAGGTCGACGGCGGGAAGTGGGTCTCCAAGCTCAGCGAGGTCTACAAGCCGTAACCAGCTCCCCGGTCACCACTGACTGACACCAGACCGCGCGGGAGCGCCAAGAGCGCTCCCGCGCGGTGCCATATCCGAACCACTCCACGGAGGCCCTGCGGTGCACGAACTGCCGCAACAGCTGGCCAATGGACTCATCCTCGGCGCGATGTACGGTCTCATCGCGATCGGATACACGATGGTCTACGGAATCATCCAGCTCATCAACTTCGCCCACGGCGAGATCTTCATGATCGGAGGCTTCGGAGCCCTCACCGTCTACCTCTGGATGCCGGCCGGCGCCAACCTCCTCGCAATCATCCCCCTCATGATCATCGGCGGCGTCATCTGCTCCGTCGCCATCAGCGCAGCCGCCGAACGCTTCGCCTACCGGCCCCTGCGCAACGCACCACGACTGGCCCCCCTCATCACGGCCATCGGCCTCTCCCTCGCCCTCCAGCAAGCCATCTGGAAGTGGTACCCGGACGCCAAGAAGGACCGCTCCTTCCCCCAGTTCAAGGGCGACGCCCTCGACATCTTCGGCGCCCACATCCAGCGCGGCGACCTCTTCGTCCTCATCAGCGCACCCGTCTGCATGATCGCCCTCGGCCTCTTCGTCTCCAAGACCCGCTCCGGCCGCGGCATGCAGGCCACCAGCCAGGACCCCGACACCGCCAAACTCATGGGCATCAACACCGACCGCATCATCGTCATGGCCTTCGCCATCGGTGCCGCGTTCGCAGCCGTCGCCGCCGTCGCCTACGGGCTCAAAAACGGCCAGATCGGCTTCAAAATGGGCTTCATCATGGGCCTCAAAGCCTTCACCGCAGCCGTACTCGGCGGAATCGGCAACATCTACGGCGCCATGCTCGGCGGCGTCGTACTCGGCATCGCCGAATCACTCGCCACCGGCTACATGAGCGACGTTCCCGGCATGGAACTCTTCGGCGGCGGCGCCTGGAAGGACGTATGGGCCTTCGTCCTCCTCATCATCGTCCTGCTGCTCCGCCCCCAGGGCCTGCTCGGCGAACGCGTCGCGGATCGGGCGTGATACGGATGACCACCCACACCACCACGCCCCCCGCCTCCGCCCTGATCCCGATGCCCGCCTCCGCGGCCCGCATCGCCACCACGGCAGGCGCCGCCGTCACCCTCGCAGGCACCTTCCTCGCCTGGACCTGGACCGACCAGTTCCCCGGCGACCTCACCGTCACCGGCTACCCCGGCGGCCTCCAGGTCCTCACCCTCATCGGCGCCGCACTCACCCTGCTCCTCACCCTCTCCGGGTACGGCATCCGCGGCCTCGACTGGCTCACCCCCGGCGGCACCAACAGCCCCGTACGCCTCCTGGCACTCGGGACCTTCGGCACCACCGCCTACACCATCGGCGCCATCACCTACGACCTCGGCGGGGTCGTCAACCTCGAACCCGGCGCCTGGGTCAGCGGCATCGGCTCACTCATCGCCGTCATCGCCGCCCACGGACTCCCCGCCGACCAGCCGCTCCCCGACACCGGAAACCCGGACTCGGCGTGGCAGCGCTTCCGCAACGGCCTCGCCGCACCGTCCGCCCGCCGCGCCAAACCCCTGCCCGCCTGGGCCGAAATCCTCATCATCGCCATCACCTTCGGCATCGGCCTCTACGTCTTCGCCTACGGCGTCGACACCGACTACACCGAACTCTTCATCGGCTTCCTCATCACCGCCGCCTTCGCCTTCACCGCACTGAACCGCGCCGGACTCATCTCCCGCATCACCGCGCTGACCTCGAAGCACCGCAACATCACCCTCACCGCCGCCCTCGTCGCGGCCGTCTGCTTCCCCTTCACGCAGCAGAAAGAGGAATACGCGCTCATCGGCGCCAACATCCTCATCTTCGCGACCGTGGCACTCGGCCTGAACGTCGTCGTCGGCCTCGCCGGCCTCCTCGACCTCGGCTACGTCGCCTTCCTCGGCGTCGGCGCCTACGCCGCCGCCCTGGTCTCCGGCTCCACCATGTCGGCCATCGGCGTCGAATTCCCCTTCTGGGCCGCCGTCCTCACCGGCGCGGGAGCCTCACTGATCTTCGGCGTCCTCATCGGCGCCCCCACCCTGCGACTACGCGGCGACTACCTCGCCATCGTCACGCTCGGCTTCGGTGAGATCTTCCGCCTCACCGTGAACAACCTCAACGGCAACAGCGGCCCCGACCTCACCAACGGCTCCCAGGGCATCCCGAGCATCCCCGACCTCAACCTCTTCGGGATCGACTTCGGACTCAAGCACGACATCGGCGGCTTCACCCTCGGCAGGTCCGCCAACTACTACCTGCTCATGCTCGTCTTCACCGCCGTCGTCGTCCTCGTCTTCCGCCGCTCCGGAGAATCCCGCATCGGCCGCGCCTGGGTCGCCATCCGCGAGGACGAGACCGCCGCCACCGCCATGGGCATCAACGCCTTCCGGCTCAAGCTGCTCGCCTTCGCCCTCGGCGCCACCCTCGCCGGACTCGCCGGAACCGTGCAGTCGCACGTCAACTACACGGTGACACCCGAGCAGTACCAGTTCGCCGGCTCCGTACCCCCGAACTCCGCGTTCCTCCTCGCCGCCGTCATCCTCGGCGGCATGGGAACCCTCAGCGGACCCCTCGTCGGCGCCGCACTGCTCTACCTCATCCCGGCCAAGCTCCAGTTCATGCAGGACTACCAGCTCTTCCTCTTCGGCATCGCACTCATCCTCCTGATGCGCCTGCGCCCCGAAGGACTGGTCGCCGACCGCAGGAAGCAGCTCGAATTCCACGAGACCGACCAGCTCGACGTACCGGAACCGCGGAAGTCCGACGACGTCGACGCCGGCATCGCCAAGGCGGGGGCGTGACCACCATGACCACCACCACGAAAACCGGCACCCCCGTGCTCGACGCCAGCGGCGTCACCATGCGGTTCGGCGGCCTCACCGCCGTCCACAACGTCGACCTCACCGTCAACGCGGGCGAGATCGTCGGCCTCATCGGCCCCAACGGCGCCGGAAAAACCACCTTCTTCAACTGCCTCACCGGCCTCTACGTCCCCACCGAGGGCAAGGTCCGCTACCAGGGCACCGTCCTGCCGCCCAAGCCCCACCTCGTCACCCAGGCAGGCATCGCCCGCACCTTCCAGAACATCCGGCTCTTCGCCAACATGACCGTCCTGGAGAACGTCCTCGTCGGACGCCACACCAGGACCAAGGAAGGCCTCTGGTCCGCCCTCCTGCGCCTCCCCGGCTTCACCAAGGCCGAGAACGCCAGCCGGGAACGGGCAATGGAGCTGCTGGAGTTCATCGGCCTCCAGGAGAAAGCCGACCACCTCGCGCGCAACCTCCCCTACGGAGACCAGCGCAAGCTGGAGATCGCCCGCGCGCTCGCCAGCGACCCCGGTCTCCTCCTCCTGGACGAGCCCACCGCCGGCATGAACCCGCAGGAGACCCGGGTCACGGAAGAGCTCATCTTCGCCATCCGCGACCAGGGCATCGCCGTACTCGTCATCGAGCACGACATGCGCTTCATCTTCAACCTCTGCGACCGCGTCACCGTGCTCGTCCAGGGCGAGAAGCTCGTCGAAGGCACCTCCGACGTCGTCCAGAGCGACGAACGCGTCGTCGCCGCCTACCTCGGCACCCCCTTCGAAGGCGCCCCCGGCGCCGAGGAGATCGCCGAGGTCGAAGCCGCCGAGGCCACCAAAACAACGGTGACCACCACCGAGAACACCACCAGCACCGAGGAGGAGGACACCCGATGACCGCACTGCTAGAGGTCGAGGACCTCCGCGTCGCCTACGGCAAGATCGAAGCCGTCAAGGGCATCTCCTTCAGCGTCGAGGCCGGCCAGGTCGTCACCCTGATCGGCACCAACGGTGCGGGCAAGACCACCACCCTGCGCACCCTCTCCGGACTGCTCAAGCCGCTCGACGGCCGCGTACTGTTCGAGGGCAGGCCGCTGACCGGCATCCCCGCCCACAAGATCGTCGCCCTGGGCCTCGCCCACTCCCCCGAGGGCCGCCACATCTTCCCCCGGCTGACGATCACCGAGAACCTCCAGCTCGGCGCCTACCTCCGCAACGACAAGGCAGGCATCGAGAAGGACATCCAGCGCGCCTACGACCTCTTCCCCATCCTCGGGGAACGCCGAAAGCAGGCCGCCGGCACCCTCTCGGGCGGCGAACAGCAGATGCTCGCCATGGGCAGGGCCCTCATGTGCCAGCCCAAACTCCTGATGCTCGACGAACCCTCCATGGGCCTCTCCCCGATCATGATGCAGAAGATCATGGAGACCATCGTCGAACTCAAGTCCCAGGGCACCACGATCCTGCTCGTCGAGCAGAACGCCCAGGCCGCGCTCTCCCTGGCCGACCAGGGCCACGTCATGGAGGTCGGCAAGATCGTCCTCTCCGGCACCGGCTCCGACCTCCTCCACGACGAGTCGGTCCGCAAGGCCTACCTCGGCGAGGACTGAGCCCGTCCGCGCATGGAGAAGGCCCGCGCCCCGGATGCAGTCCGGGGCGCGGGCCTTCTCCATTGTCCTGGTCCTACGGGACTACTCCGCGGCCTTCTTCTTCTCCTCGGCGTCCTCGATCAACGCCTCGGCCAGCTGCTGCATCGACAGCCGCCGGTCCATCGACGTCTTCTGGATCCAGCGGAACGCGGCGGGCTCGGACAGCCCGTAGTCCGTCTGCAGGATGCTCTTCGCCCGGTCCACCAGCTTCCGGGTCTCCAGCCGCTGCGACAGGTCCGCGACCTCGCCCTCCAGTGCCTTCAGCTCCGCGAACCGCGACACCGCCATCTCGATGGCCGGCACCACGTCGCTCTTGCTGAACGGCTTCACCAGGTACGCCATCGCCCCGGCGTCCCGGGCCCGCTCCACGAGGTCGCGCTGCGAGAACGCGGTGAGCATCAGGACCGGCGCGATGGACTCCTCGGCGATCTTCTCGGCGGCGGAGATCCCGTCGAGGACCGGCATCTTCACATCGAGGATGACCAGGTCCGGCTTGTGCTCCCGGGCCAGCTCGACAGCCTGCTGCCCGTCCCCGGCCTCACCGACGACGGAGTACCCCTCTTCCTCCAGCATCTCTTTCAGGTCGAGGCGGATGAGAGCCTCGTCCTCAGCGATGACGACGCGGGTCGTCAGCGGCGGGACGTGCGACTTGTCGTCGTCGGACGCGTCTACGGGCTGGGGCGACTCGGGGGTGGTCACGGGGCTCCTTGGCTCAGGGCAGGTACTGCTGCGAAGCAGCCTACCTACCTGCTGTGCGCTTCTGATACCAGGTACACTTCTGACCGGTTACCAAGCCGGGTTGGCGCAACTGGTGGACGCGGAGGTCTCAAACACCTCTGTCCGAAAGGACATGTGGGTTCGAATCCCATACCCGGCACCATTCCAAAAGCGGATGTTCACGTTCTCGTGAATATCCGCTTTTTGCTACTTGCAGGCACGCACAGTCACCCAGGGTGGTGATGTGATCTTCCACAGCGCAGAAGTACGCCAAAAGGCGCTCGCTCTCCTCAGGTCCGGCACCACGGGTGCTGACGTCGCCCGTCAGCTGAAGGTGCCTCGCGGCACGGTCTCGTACTGGCTCCACATGGACCGCTCCAAGCGGGGCGAGTGTCCGGGCCCGCACACCCCGACATGCCATCGTTGCGATGGCACCGATCTCGACGAGTCCGCCTACGCCTATCTTCTGGGCCTTTACTTGGGCGACGGCCATGTAAGCCAGCACTCGCAGCACCGAGTGCCCAACCTCATGATCACGCTCGACGACTCCTGGCCCGGCATTCAGAATGAGGCCGAGGCGGCATTGCGCCAAGTATTTCCGGACAATGCCACGTGTCGAGTCCGCAAGATCGGCTGCCACAACATCAAGGTCTACTCGAAGCACCTTCTCTGCTTGTGCCCGCAGCACGGACCCGGCAGAAAGCACGAACGCCCGATCATCCTCGAACCCTGGCAGCAGGCGATCGTCGACGCGCACCCCTGGGACTTCATCCGGGGGCTCATCCACTCCGACGGGTGCCGGAACATGAACTGGACGACCAGGATGGTCGGCGGCGTGCGAAAGCGGTACGAGTACCCCCGGTACTGGTTCACCAACGTCTCGGACGACATCCGCCGCCTCTACACCGACACCCTCGACAAGCTCGGCATCGAGTGGACGCACTGCACCCGCGCGGGCAAGGAGTACAACATCTCCGTCGCCCGACGGGCATCCGTGGCGCTCATGGATGCACACGTCGGGCCGAAATACTGAGCTGCCCTACTTCGGGCTGTCGTCCTCGCCGATGTGGTGCACGCGCACCAGGTTCGTCGAGCCCGCGACTCCGGGCGGGGAGCCGGCCGTGATGACGACGACGTCGCCCTTCCGGCAGCGGCCGATCTTCAGCAGTTCCTCGTCGACCTGGGCGACCATCGCGTCCGTCGAGTCCACATGCGGGCCCAGGAACGTCTCCACGCCCCAGGTGAGGTTCAGCTGGGAGCGGGTGGCCGGGTCCGGGGTGAAGGCCAGGAGCGGGATGGGCGAGCGGTAGCGGGAGAGGCGCTTGACCGTGTCGCCGCTCTGGGTGAAGGCGACCAGGAACTTCGCCCCGAGGAAGTCGCCCATCTCCGCCGCCGCGCGGGCGACCGCGCCGCCCTGGGTGCGGGGCTTGTTGCGGTCGGTGAGCGGCGGGAGGCCCTTGGCGAGGATGTCCTCCTCTGCGGCTTCGACGATGCGGGACATCGTGCGGACCGTCTCGATGGGGTATTTGCCGACGCTGGTCTCGCCGGAGAGCATGACCGCGTCCGTGCCGTCGATGACGGCGTTGGCGACGTCGGAGGCCTCGGCGCGGGTGGGGCGGGAGTTGTCGATCATCGAGTCGAGCATCTGGGTGGCGACGATGACCGGTTTGGCGTTGCGCTTGGCGAGCTTGATGGCGCGCTTCTGGACGATCGGCACCTGCTCCAGGGGCATTTCGACGCCGAGGTCGCCGCGGGCGACCATGATGCCGTCGAAGGCGGCGACGATGTCGTCGATGTTCTCGACGGCCTGGGGCTTTTCGACCTTGGCGATGACGGGGAGGCGGCGGCCTTCCTCGTCCATGACGCGGTGGACGGGTTCGATGTCGCGTCCGCTGCGTACGAAGGAGAGGGCGATGATGTCCGCGCCGGTGCGCAGGGCCCAGCGGAGGTCGTCGATGTCCTTCTCGGAGAGGGCGGGGACGGAGACCGCGACGCCGGGGAGGTTGAGTCCCTTGTGGTCGGAGACCATGCCGCCCTCGATGACGGTGGTGTGGACGCGGGGTCCGTCGACTTCGGTGACTTCGAGGGTGACGCGTCCGTCGTCGATGAGGATGCGTTCGCCGGGGGTGACGTCGGCGTTGAGGCCTTCGTAGGTGGTGCCGCAGGTGTGGCGGTCGCCCTCCATGGGTTCGACGGTGATGGTGAAGTCGTCGCCGCGTTCAAGGAGTACGGGTCCTTCGCGGAAGCGTCCGAGGCGGATCTTCGGGCCTTGAAGGTCTGCGAGGATTCCGACGCTGCGTCCGGCTTCGTCGGACGCTTTGCGTACTCGGTGGTAGCGCTCTTCGTGTTCGGCGTAGGTGCCGTGGCTGAGGTTGAGGCGGGCGATGTCCATACCCGCCTCGACCAGGGCCTTGATCTGGTCATATGTGTCGGTGGCGGGTCCTAGGGTGCAAACGATTTTTGCTCGGCGCATGGTTTGAGCCTAAACCTTACCTACGGGTAGTGAATTGGCTCCGGATGACTCCTCAACATCCTTTGGGTGAAGGCTTTTTGACAAGTGTTGAATTGTGCGGCGGGGTGCTCGGATGAGCATTCTGCTCATAGATTCGGTGGGGTCATGATGAAGCGGGCGTTCACCTGGGCGCTGACTGTCTGGCGTTGTGGTTCGAGGTCGAGTGCGGGGGCGGGTTCGGTCGACGCGCCGGCGAATCCGCGGGGGGCGCCGTAGCCGCCGGGGGCCGGGGGCATGGCGGGGGCGGCGTTCTCGGCGCCGAGGTCGGCGAGTTCGACGAGGGCGGCGAGCTGGGCGCCGACGGCGTCGGCGTATTCGCGGGCGCGCTGGACGGCTTCGCGTACGGCTTGGCGGCGGGCTTCGCCGTGGGCGGGCGAGTTGGGGCGCAGGGCCCACCAGGGGCCGTCGATGCGGGTCATGTCGAGGTCCGCGACGCGGGTGGTGAATTCACCGAGTGCGGTGAAGTCGCCGAGTACGGCGGTGATGTGGACGCGTCCGTGGTAGGCGCGGATCTTCTCGTCGCGGCCGCGTTGGGTGAGTTCGGGGGTGATGGAGAAGGCGCCGGTTTCGAGTTTCTCGACGGCTTCTCCGTAGGTGCGGGCGAGTTCGAGGACGGTGGTGTTGCGTCGGGTGAGGTCTTCGAGGGCGGTGCGGCGGTCTCTGCCCCGGACGCTGACGGTGATGCCGACGCGGGCGATCTCGGGGTCGGTCTCCAGTCGGGCTTCGCCTCGGACGGCGAGGCGGGGGTGGTCGGGGGTGCCGTAGGGGTACGGGGTGTCGGTCATGGGTCCACTGTCGCACTCGGGTACGACAGCTGGTGGTCATCGAAACGAAACCTGTGGGGGGTGTTGCCGGGTGTGGTGCGTGGGTGATTATCTACGCGCGTTGTGCACGCGGGTGCGAGGTCTACGCGCGTTGTGCGGCGAGAGCACTGGGTACGGACGAGAACTGAGATGTGGGAGACGAGATGCCGCTGAACCGAAGGACGTTCCTGGGCACATCGGCCGCGGCGGGTGCCGGTGTCGCGATCGTGGGCGGTGGAGCGGTTCCCGCCGAGGCCCACGGTCACGGGCATGGGCACGGACCCGGTCATGGGCGTCCGCAGAAGCGGTACTCGTTCACCGTGATGGGTACGACGGATCTGCACGGGAACGTCTTCAACTGGGACTACTTCACGGACCAGGAGTTCGACGACAAGGATCACAACGACGTCGGCCTGGCGAAGATCTCGACGCTGGTGGAGCAGGTGCGGCGGGAGAAGGGCCGGCACAACACCCTGATGATCGATGCGGGTGACACGATCCAGGGCACGCAGTTGTCGTACTACTACGCGAAGATCGATCCGATCACCGCGAAGCGTGGTCCGGTGCATCCGATGGCGCAGGCGATGAACGTGATCGGCTATGACGCGGCGGCGCTGGGCAACCACGAGTTCAACTACGGCATTCCGGTGCTGCGCAAGTTCGAGGAGCAGTGTGACTTCCCGCTGCTGGGTGCGAACGCGCTGGACGCGAAGACGCTGAAGCCGGCGTTCGCCCCGTATGTGATCAAGAAGTTGCGTACGCCGCACGGCCGGGATGTGAAGGTGGCGATCCTGGGGCTGACGAATCCGGGTATCGCCATCTGGGACAAGGTGAACGTCGGCGGCAAGATGGTGTTCCCGGGCCTTGAGGAGCAGGCGGCGAAGTTCGTGCCCCGGCTGCGGTCCATGGGTGCGGATGTGGTGATCGTGTCGGCGCATTCGGGGAACAGCGGGACGTCTTCGTACGGGGATCAGATCCCGTACGTGGAGAATGCCGCGGGTCTGGTGGCGGAGCAGGTGCCGGGGATCGACGCGATTCTGGTGGGTCATGCGCATCTGGAGATCCCCGAGTACTTCGTGGAGAACAAGGAGACCGGTAAGAAGGTCGTGCTCTCGGAGCCGTTGAAGTGGGGGCAGCGGCTGACGCTGTTCGACTTCGATCTGGTGTGGGAGAAGGGCCGCTGGGTGGTCGAGAAGGCCGGTTCGCAGGTGCTGAACTCCAACACGGTGGCGGAGGACCGGCGGATCACGAGGCTGCTGGCGGACGAGCACAAGAAGGTCGTGGCGTACGTCAACCAGGTGATCGGTACGTCGACGGCGGCGATGACGACGGCGGAGGCGGCGTGGAAGGACGAGCCGATCATCGACCTGATCAACGTGGTTCAGGCGGAGACGGTGAAGAAGGCGCTGGCGGGTGGCGAGTACGCGTCGCTTCCGGTGCTGTCGCAGGCGTCCTGCTTCTCGCGTACGGCGCGGATTCCGGCCGGCGATGTGACGATCAAGGATGCGGCGGGTCTGTATCCGTTCGAGAACACCCTTGAGGCCCGGTTGGTGACGGGGGCGCAGATCAAGGATTATCTGGAGTTCTCGGCGCGGTATTACGTGCAGACGGCGGCCGGTGCTCCGGTGGATACGGCGAAGCTGACGAACGCGGACAACACGCCGGATTACAACTATGACGCGGTGTCGGGTCTGACGTATGAGATCGACATCGCGAAGCCGAACGGTTCGCGGATTGTCGGTCTTTCGTTCGAGGGCAAGGCGATTGATCCGGCGGCGCAGTTCGTGCTGGCGGTGAACAACTACCGGGCGAGTGGCGGGGGCAACTTCCCGCATGTGCCGGGTGCGAAGCAGCTGTGGGCGAATTCGGAGGAGATCCGGAACACCATTATCGCGTGGGTGCAGGCGAAGGGTTCGGTGGACGGTGCGCAGTTCGCTTCGGTGGACTGGTGGCTGACGCGGGACGGTACGCCGGTGTTCTAGGCTGCGGATTCTTGCGGGCCTGAGGTGCTCTGGGCCTGCGGTTCTTCTGGTTCCGCGGTGGGGCGGCCGTCTCCTTTCCTTGTGGGGGGAGCGGCCGCTCTTCTGTGTGCCGGGGTGGGGCGGGGTGTCAGTTGCTCTGGACGAGGGGGGTGAGGGTGGGGGCTTGGGCGGGGATGTTCGGGGTGCGGGGGGTGAGGCCGAAGGTGGTGAAGGCGGTGCGTTGCGGCAGGTGGTAGGCGGTGGTGCCGGTGAGGCTGTTGAGGATGGTGGCGCTGCGCCAGGCGGCGAGGCCGAGGTCGGGGGCTCCGACGCCGTGGGTGTGGCGTTCGGCGTTCTGTACGTAGATGTTGCCGGTGATGGCGGGGTCGAGGTCGAGGCGGAACTGCTCGTCGATGCGGGGGCGGCCGGAGCTGTCGCGGCGCAGGCGGGTGCGGAGGCCGTCGAGCATCTGGTCGAGGGGGCGTTCGCGGTAGCCGGTGGCGAGGACGACGGCGTCGGTGGTGAGGCGGGAGCGGGTGCCTTGCTGGATGTGTTCGAGGTGGAGTTCGACGCGGGTGGTGGCGACGCGGCCTGCGGTGCGTACGCAGACGCCGGGGGTGAGGGTGGCGTCGGGCCAGCCGCCGTGGAGGGTGCGGCGGTAGAGCTCTTCGTGGATGGCGGTGATGGTGTCGTGGTCGATGCCCTTGTGGAGTTGCCATTGGTGGGGGACGAGTTCGTCGCGTACGGGTTCGGGGAGGGCGTGGAAGTAGCGGGTGTAGTCGGGGGTGAAGTGTTCGAGGCCGAGCTTGGAGTACTCCATGGGTGCGAAGGCGGGGGTGCGGGCGAGCCAGTGGAGTTTTTCGTGTCCGGCGGGGCGGGCGCGCAGCAGGTCGAGGAAGATCTCGGCGCCGGACTGGCCGGAGCCGATGACGGTGATGTGTTCGGCGTCGAGGAGTTGTTCGCGGTGGTGGAGGTAGTCGGCGGAGTGGATGACGGGGACTGATCCGGCTTCGGCGAGGGGTTTGAGGGGTTCGGGGATGTGGGGTTCGGTGCCGACGCCGAGGGCGATGTGTCGGGTGTGGGCGCGGCCGAGGGCTTCGGCTTCGCCGTGGGCGTCGAGTTGGGTGAAGTCGACCTCGAAGAGGGCGCGTTCGGTGTTCCAGCGGATGGCGTCGACTTGGTGGCCGAAGTGGAGGCCGGGGAGTTGTTCGGTGACCCAGCGGCAGTAGGCGTCGTATTCGGCGCGTTGGATGTGGAAGCGCTCGGCGAAGTAGAAGGGGAAGAGCCGGTCGCGGGTGCGTAGGTAGTTGAGGAAGGTCCAGGGGCTGGTGGGGTCCGCGAGGGTGACGAGGTCTGCGAGGAAGGGGACTTGGAGGCTGGCGCCGTCGATGAGGAGGCCGGGGTGCCAGTGGAAGGCGGGGCGTTGTTCGTAGAAGGCGGCGGCGAGGGGTTGGGGGGTGCCGGGGATGCCGTGGGCGAGGGCGGCGAGGGAGAGGTTGAAGGGGCCGATGCCGATGCCGACGAGGTCGTGGGGCTGGTCGGTCTCGGGCGCGGGCCGGTCGGGCCTGGGTGGCCGGGCTGTCATCGGGGTGTGCTGCCTTCCGTGGTCTCTGCGGTCTCTGAGATCTCTGCGGTTCCTGCGGTTCCTGCGGTCTCTGCGGGTCCTGCGGTTGCTGCGGTTCCCGCGGTCTCTCCGGTTTCTGCGGTCTCGGAGATCTCTGTGGCGAGGTGGGTGACGAGGTCGAGCAGTTCGCGGAGGTCGTGGGGGGTGGTGTGGGGGTTGAGGAGGGTGGCTTTGAGCCAGAGGCGGCCGTGGGCGTGGGTGCGGCCGAGTACGGCGTGGCCGCGGGTGAGGAGGGTGCGGCGGATGGCGGCGACGGTGTGGTCGGTGGCGTCGGTGGGGCGGAAGAGGACGGTGGAGATGGTGGGGTGGTCGTAGAGGTCGAGGGCGGGGGTCTTGGTGATGAGGTCGGCGAGGCGGTGGGCGGCGGCGCAGGTGCGGTCGATGAGGTCGGCCAGTCCGGTGCGGCCGAGCGCCTGGAGGGTGACGGCGATCTTGAGTGCGTCGGGGCGGCGGGTGGTGCGCAGGGAGCGGCCGAGGAGGTCGGGGAGGCCGGCTTCGGTGTCGTCGCCGGCGTTGAGGTAGGGGGCGTGGTGGTGGAGGGCGTCGAGGTGGTGTCGGTCCGGGACGGCGAGGATGCCTGCGGAGGCGGGTTGCCAGCCGAGTTTGTGCAGGTCGAGGGTGACGCTGTGGGCGCGGTCGAGGCCGTGGACCTTGTTGCGGTGGGTGGGGCTGAAGAGGAGGGGGCCGCCGTAGGCGGCGTCGATGTGGAGTTCGGCGCCGTGGGTGGTGCAGAGGGCCGCGATTTCGGCGAGGGGGTCGATCTGGCCGGTGTCGGTGGTGCCTGCGGTGGCGGTGACCAGGACGGGGGTGCCGGGTCGTCTGTGGAGGCGGGTGAGGGTGTCGTCGAGGGCGGTGAGGTCCATGACGCCGGTGGGGGCGGGGATGGTGAGGGGTGCGGGGAGGCCGAGGAGCCAGGCGGCGCGGGTGATGCTGTGGTGGGCGTTGGCGCCGCTGATGGTCTGGATGTGGCCGTGGCGTTCGCGGGCGAGGAGCAGTGCGAGTTGGTTGGCTTCGGTGCCGCCGGTGGTGACGAGGGCGTCGGGTGCGGTGCGGTGGGGGTAGATCTCGGCGGCGAGTGCGGTGGTGAGGTCGGCTTCGAGGGCGGAGGCGGCGGGGGCCTGGTCCCAGGAGTCCATGGAGGGGTTGAGGGCCGAGGCGGCGAGGTCGGCTGCTGCGGCGAGGGCGAGGGGCGGGGTGTGGAGGTGTGCCGCGCAGAGGGGGTCGGCGGGGTCCGCCGCGCCTTCGGTGAGGGCGGTGATGAGGGTGGCGAGTGCGTGGTGGGCGCCGGTGCCCTGGTCGGGGATGACGGGGCGCAGGGCGGTGCGCAGGTGGGGGGTCACGGTGTCGGGGCCGCCTGCGGGGAGGGGGCCGTCGCGTCGGCGGGCGCCGTCGTGGAGTGCGGTGAGCACGGTGTCGATGAGGGGGCGCAGGGCGGCGGGGCCGGTGGTGCCTCCGGCGAGGGGCGGGGTGGGCATGGAGGTGGTGGCCCTTCGGAGCGCATGGGTGGACATCCCAGCTTGTCCGGGTTTTGGGTGGCGCGGCCGGTGAGCGCGGTGATCTGAACTCGAAAGGGGGATGGGTGTGCGAGGTGGCCGGGGTGGTGGCGGTTGGGGTGGTATGGGTGCGTGCTGTTGTGGGTCCGGCTGTTCGCGGGGTGGTGGCGGTCGGGGTGCGTGCGGACTGCGGGTCCGGCTGTTCGCGGGGTGGTGGTGCCGGTCCGGTGAAGGCGCTCCAAAGTCGGTGGCCGCGGTGGGGTGTGGGCGGGAACGGCGACGATCGGGCGTCCGGTGGTGTTCGCCGGGGCCCGATCGTGGCTGCGGGGCGGGTGTGTTCCGCCGGTCGGGTCAGCCGTACATCGCCAGGCGGCAGAAGGCCGCGAGTGCGGCGTCGATGGGGTGGGGCTGTGGCTTGCCGGAGGGGTCGAGGGTGTTCCATCGCTGGAGGTTGACCGCGACGGACAGTTGCCGGTTGCCGTCGGCACGGGTCATGGTCAGGGCTCCGGCGCCCCAGGCCGAGCCGCCGTGGCCCCAGAAGGTGGGCTGGTCCGGGGCTTCCGTCGGATACAGGCCGAGGCCGTACGCGATGGTCTTTCCGTCCTGGGAGATGACCGGGACGGTGCGTCGCATCTGGGCCAGCGACGCGGGGCTGACGATCTGGCCGGCCAGGAGCAGGCCGTAGAAGCGGTTGAGGTCGGTGACGGTCGATATCAGTCCGGCCGCCGGTCCCACCCATGACATGTCGAAGACGCTGTAGTCGCGCGGCGGGTCGATCATGCCGAACCACGCCTCGTAGAGCTGTGGGTGCGGTCCCTCGATGTGCGGTCCGGTGGGGAGTTCGGTGTTCCGGAGTCCGGCGTGTTCGATGACGTTCCGGGTGATGCACTGCTGGGCCGTGGTGCCGGTGACGTGTTCCAGGAGTTCGCCGAGAAGCAGGTAGTTGGTGTTGGAGTAGGTGCCCGGTGTGCTGCCCGGGGCGCCGGTGGCGGGTGCGCCGACGCCCATCGCGATGAGTTCGGTGGCGTGGAACCGGGTGAACCGGTTGTCGTCCAGGCTTTCCGGCCGGGTGTCCGCGGGGTCGGGGAAGCCCTTGAGGGAGGGGTAGGCGTAGGGGAGGTATTCGGCGAGGCCGCTGGTGTGGTTGATCAGCATCCGGACGGTGATCGTCTCGCCGCGTTCGCCGGGGACCAGGGCGGGGAGGTACTGGCCGATCGGTGTGTCGAGGCCGATC
The DNA here is from genome assembly GCF_044751215.1 of Streptomyces sp. NPDC088730. Taxonomy (NCBI): domain Bacteria; kingdom Bacillati; phylum Actinomycetota; class Actinomycetes; order Kitasatosporales; family Streptomycetaceae; genus Streptomyces; species Streptomyces sp. NPDC088730. The sequence continues at coordinate 1,234,303 of NZ_JBIVLK010000001.1, read as the reverse complement.
CGGCCGTTGTCGACCTGTTGCAGCACGGCGGCGGCGGTGAAGGTCTTGGTGATGCTGCCGACGCGGTGGCGCATGCCGGCGGTGACGGGGCGTCCGGTGGTGGTGTCGGCGGCCCCGGCGGCGCCGCGCCAGATCTGGCCGCCGTCGCGTACTTCGGCGAACAGGCCCGGGATTCCGGCGCGGTGGACGTCTCCGATGGCGGTTTCCAGCTGTGCGGGATCCAGTGCGTTCCTCACGGCTTGCGTCCTTTCGTAGTCCCGGGGGTGACCGTCCGCATCGGTCGTCCGCCCCGGGTAACGGGGCACGGGGGCAGGCCACCGGTCCGCTTGCCGACGGCCCGGCACACCCATGCACCCATTATGCACGCGGTGCGTGCAACACCAAGCGCGTACGTTAGGCTGGGGGCCGACGAGAGGAACGGGATGGCAGGCAGAAGGCGCTGGTCGACCGAGGAGATCCTGGACGCGGCGGCGGAGCTGCTGCGCACGGGCGATGCCGAGTCGTTCAGCGTGCGCAAGCTGGCCGCGGTCCTCGGGACCGATTCCTCCAGCCTCTACCGGCACTTCCGCAGCAAGACCGAACTGCTGCGCGCGGTCGCCGACCGGATCCTGCTGGCCGCCATGGACGGCTACCGCCCAGAGGGTGACTGGAAGCAGCGCATCACCGCCCTGGGCCTGCGGCTGCGGGAGGCCTTCGGCCGGCAGCCGCAGCTCGCCGCGGTCTGGGGGCGCTACGCGTCGAGCGGCGCCGGTTCCCGGCTGGTGATGGAAGCGGTGCTGCAGGACCTGCGGGCCTCTGGCCTGCCCGACGAGGAGATCCCGGCGCACTATCACCGGATCGCGGTCCTCATCTCCGCGCTGGTCGCCTCGGAGGCCGGGGTCAGCACGATCACCCCCCAGGAGTACGACCAGGGCATGGAGCTGTTCCGTGTCGCGGTGCTCGGCGCGGACCCCGAGCGCTTCCCCGCCCTGTCGCACTTCGCCCGTGACGTCCGCCCCCTCGGGGTGGACCGCCGCGAAGCGTTCGTGGAGCTGCTGGCCGCCCAGCTCGCCCAGGTGGAGGCCTCGGCGGCCCGTACCCGCTGAAGGGCCGCCCCGTAGGCCCCGCAGGGCGTACGGGGCGGCCGTGACCGGGCTGTGCGGCCTCAGTCCAGGTAGGCGTCGTACTGCTCGACGTCACCGGGTTCGAGCCGCATCTCCGGGTCGGCCTTGATGCTGGAGAGCTCCGTGCCCAGGACGCGCCCGGTGTGCTCGTCGAGGATGACCGTCCAGCGCACCGTCCCCTTGAGGTCCGCGGCGTACGCCTGGCCCTGGCGCCCGGCACGGTCCCTGACCGGGCCGATGGCACGCAGGCCGGGCTGCTCGGCGAGCAGTCCGTCGATCGCGGCCGTCTGGGCGGGGCCCGGCGTCCACTCGCGCAGCAGCGCCTCCAGGGCGTCCACCGTCCAGTACGCGCTGCCCCGGGTGTCGGGGTTCTCCTTCGCCAGGTAGTCGGCGAGGCCGCCGACGGTGGTCGGGGGGGTGTTCACGTAGGAGGCGGACTTCTGCCACGAGCCTGCGGGCAGGTGCGTGCGGTGGACGACCCGGCCGTCCTCGATGTCCTGGGCCTCCCCGCTGCCGTCGGCGTTGTAGCGGTCGCGGGATTCGGTCACCGGTACCTGCTCCGGCTCGTGCTTCCCGTCGTCCCACAGCCCCATGGCCCACTCCCGGCGGTGGGTCCCCCGGCGGGCGGCGCCATCGGAGCCGGCGAGGGCGGCGGCCCGCTTCGCGACGGTGGCGAGGGGAACGGTGGCCCGGGAGCTCTCCACCTTGAGCGGGGCGGGCGCGGCGACGGCCGTCTGGCCGCTGCTGCCGGTGACGGCGAACCCCGCCACGGTCGCCGCGACGACGGCGGCCGCCACCCCGAGGGACATCGACCGGCGAGGTGTCAGCCGACCGAAGCCCGACGGGCGGCCAGTGGCGGGGCGGGGCTTGAAGGGCTTCACGGTGTCGGACGCGACGGCCGTCTCGTTGACCTCGTTCATCAGCTGCGCTTCGAGCTCCGCGTGCCGGGTGGGCGAGAGCCGGGGGGCGCAGGGCCGCGGGACCATCTCACGCAGTGCGGCGAGCTCGGTGCGGTCTTCGGCCGCCGGACGGGAGGACGGGGCGGCGGCGCCGGAACGGTGCCGGAACAGGGCGTTCATGCGGGGTTCTCCTGGGTGGTTCGGGCCAGAATGCTGTCTACGTGCTGTACTTGTCCGCCGCCTCCGGGGAGTTCCCGGCTTTCGGGGTGTTCCCGGCCGGGTGCGCTCCGGGTGGTGTCGCGCCGGGTTGCCGGGTGCCCGACGGAGTCGCGCAGCTTGGCGCGGGCGCGGGACAGCCGGGAACGCACGGTGCCGATGGGTATCCCCAGGGCCTCGGCGGCGGACGCGTAGTCCAGTCCGCCCCAGACGCACAGGGTGAACACCTCGCGCTCGGTGCGCCGCAGTCCCTCCAGCGCCGCCTTGGCCGCCGCCAGCTGTTCGGCGTCGGCCAGTCGCCCGGTCACCTCCTCCGCGAAGTCCGGGACGGTGTCGGAGCGCTCCATGCGGGCCAGGGCTCTGCGGTGCCGCCGGGCCGAACGGGCCGTGTTGCGCAGGACGTTGGTGGCGATGCCCAGCAGCCACGGGCGCAGGCTGTCGTTCTCCTCGGGGCGCAGCCGCTCGCGTGAGCGCCACGCCTCCAGGTAGGTGAGGGAGACGACGTCCTCGGCCGTGGCCCAGTTGCCGGTGGACCACAGGGCATGGCGGTATACGGCGTCGGCGTGCTCCCGGAACGCCTCGGCGAGCGCGGCCGGGTCACCTTCGCGGAGACGGGCGGGGGTTGAGTGAGTCACGTGGATTAATGTCCGGACGGTCCGGCGGGTTCCTGTGACGTGTGTCACCGGATGTTGTTGCGCGGACCCGGCCCGGCAGCTTGCCCGACGCACCACGGGCGGTGCCCGGCCCGCCCTTGTCGAGGGCGGGCCGGGCACGGGTGGTGGGGGTTCGCCGGTCCGGTCAGTGGGCGTCGCGGACGGCGAGGGCGCGGCGCAGGTCGTCGATCTGGTCGGCGAGCTTGCGGCGCAGTGCGGGGATCAGGGCCTGGTCGTCGAGTGCTTGTTCGCCGAGGTGGAGGCTGTGGGCGTCGATGGCGTACGCGGGGAAGGCGTAGCGTCCGGCGGCCTCCGCGATGGCGGGTCCGCGGCGGACGGCGAGCTGGGTCGCCTCGGGGTAGTAGCGGGGTACGTACGCGCTGACGAGGTCGGCCTGTTCGGGCTGCCAGAAGCCCTGGGCGACGGCGGTGAAGAGGTAGTTGGAGAGGCTGTCGTCGGTGAACATGGCCTGCCAGGCGGCCTCCTTGGCCTCGGCGGTGGGCAGGGCGGCGCGGCAGCGGGCGGCGCCTTCCTGGCCGGTGGCGCTGGGGTCCTGGTCGAGTTCGGCGGCGATGGCGGTCTCGTCGACGGCGCCGAGGACGGCGAGGCGGGTGAGGGCGCGCCAGCGCAGTTCGGCGTCGAGTTCGGGTCCGCCGGGGACGGTGCCTTCGGTGAGCCAGCCCTGGATGGCGTCGGGCTGGGTGGCGGCGTCGATGAGGTGGCGTACGGCGATGAGGCGGAGGCCGGGGTTGCTGCCGTCCTCGGTGCGGCGGATGAGGTCGCGGCACAGGGCGGTGAGGGTGGTGAGGGCGGCGGGGCGGTCTTCGGGGCTGAGGTAGCGTCCGGCGATCTGGGTGGTGGCGAAGGTGAGGACGCCCTGGTGGAGTGCGAGGTCGGTTTCGTGCGGGAGGTGGGTGCGGGCGGCCTCGATGTAGGTGGTGGGGGCGAGTTCCCCGTCGCGGACCATGTCGCGGGCGGTGTTCCAGATGACGGCCCGGGTGAGGGCGTCGGGGATGCCGGAGAGGCAGCGCAGGGCGGTGTTCCAGGAGTCCGGGTCGAGGCGGACCTTGGCGTAGGTGAGGTCGCCGTCGTTGAGGACGACGAGGGCGGGGCGGCGGCCGGGCCGGGTGGTGGGGGCGTCGTGCTGCGGGATGCCGATGTCGAAGCGGTCGCGCGGGACGAGCCGGTCGGGGCCGGACTGGGTGTCGATGGCGTGGTCGTAGGTGCCGACGGTGATGCGGTGGGGGCGGGAGCCCTGGTGGTCGACGGTGAGGGACCAGGTGGTGTCGGCTTCGGTGATGTGCGGGGTGAGGGTGTCGACCCCGGTGGTGCGCAGCCACTGGTCGGCCCAGGCGTGGACGTCGCGGTCGGTGGCGGATGCCAGGTTGTCGATGAAGTCGGCCAGTGTGGCGTTGCCGAACTTGTGGCGGGCGAAGTGGGTGTTGATGCCGGCCAGGAAGTCCTTCTCGCCGAGCCAGGCGACGAGCTGGCGCAGGGCGGACGCGCCCTTGGCGTAGGAGATGCCGTCGAAGTTGAGCATCGCGGAGGCGGTGTCGGGGACGGCGGCGGGGTCGGGGGCGACGGGGTGGGTGGAGGGGCGCTGGTCGGCGTCGTAGCCCCAGCCCTTGCGGGCGACGCCGAAGTCGACCCAGGTGTCGGTGTAGGCGGTGGCTTCGGCGAGGGTCTGGTAGCCCATGTACTCGGCGAAGGACTCGTTGAGCCAGATGTCGTCCCACCAGGCGAGGGTGACGAGGTCTCCGAACCACATGTGGGCCATTTCGTGGGCGATGACCATGCCGCGGGTCTGGCGCTCGGTGTCGGTGACGGCGGAGCGGTAGACGAACTCGTCGCGGAAGGTGACGAGGCCGGGGTTCTCCATGGCGCCCGCGTTGAACTCGGGGACGAAGGCCTGGTCGTAGGAGTCGAACGGGTAGGGCTCGTCGAACTTCTCCTGGAACCGGTCGAAGCAGGCCCGGGTGATGCCGAGGATCTCGTCGGCGTCGGCGTCGAGGTGGGGGGCGAGGGAGGCGCGGCAGTGGATGCCGAAGGGCAGTCCGGCGTGTTCGGTGGTCACGGAGTGCCAGGGGCCCGCGGCGACGGCGACGAGGTAGGTGGAGATCGGCGGTGTGGGGGCGAGGGTCCAGTGGCCGTCGCCGGAGTGCTGGGCGGTGCTGTTGCCGAGGACGGTCCAGCCTTCGGGGGCGGTGACGGTGAGTGCGAAGACGGATTTGAGGTCGGGCTGGTCGAACGCGGCGAAGACGCGCTGGACGTCCTCCATGAAGAGCTGGGTGTAGACGTAGGTCTCGTTGTCGGTGGGGTCGGTGAAGCGGTGCATGCCTTCGCCGGTCCGGGAGTAGCGCATGGCGGCGTCGACGCGGAGTTCGTGTTCGCCGCTGGTCAGGGCGGTGAGCGGGAAGCGGTTGCCGTCGAGGTCCGCGGGGTCGAGGGGCTGCCCGTCGAGGCTGATGGAGCGCAGGGTGGCGGGCTTGATCTCGACGAAGGTGTCGCCGTCCGTGCGGGCGGTGAACCGGATGAGGGTACGGGAGTCGAAGGTCTCCTCCCCCGCGGTCAGATCGAGGTCGACCGTGTACCGCTGTACGTCGAGGAACTGGGCTCGGGTCTGCGCTTCGTCGCGCATCAGTACGGACATGGCCCCATGCTGCCGTATGCGGTGTGCGGGGTGCAGGCGGGTTCGCGGCGGGCTGAGCGGGTGCGGGGCGGGATGCCGGGGCGACGGGCCCCGGCGACGTGCTCAGGTACCGGTGTGCGCGCCGTGTCCCGATTCCTCCGCGATGCGTTCGTGGTGGCGGATGACCTCGGCCACGATGAAGTTCAGCAGCTTCTCGGCGAACGCCGGATCCAGGTGCGCGCTCTCGGCCAGCTGCCGCAGCCGGGCGATCTGGCGGGACTCCCTGGCGGGGTCGGCCGGGGGGAGCTGGTGGGCGGCCTTGAGGTGGCCGACCTGCTGGGTGCACTTGAAGCGCTCGGCCAGCATGTGGACGACAGCCGCGTCGATGTTGTCGATGCTCTCCCGCAGCCGGTTCAGCTCGGCGCCCGCGGAATCGTCGATGTTGCTCGTGGTCATGGTCGTCGAGCTTAGAGCCTGTCCGGCGGGGCGTGCTACGGAGTGATCGTCGGCGGGTGGTCCGGGTCCGGCACCCGGTCGCTCCAGCCGCCCGGCACACTGCGGCCCTGCTGCTCGCGGAAGCGGACCGGCGCGGTGCCGACGCGGCGGGCGAACAGCCGGGAGAAGTACGCCGGGTCGTCGTACCCGACGCGGCGGGCGACGGCCGCGACCGGCAGGTCGCTGGTGGCGAGGAGCTCCTTGGCGCGGCCGAGCCGGATGCCGAGGAGGTAGTCCTTGGGGCTGCATCCCGCGCCGCGCCGGACGGCGGTGCGCAGCTCGGCGGCGGTCATTCCGTGCCGGGCGGCGTGCTCGGCGACGGAGAGCGGCTGGAAGGCGTCCCGGGCCATGGCCTGGAGCACCGGGTCCCCGTCGGGGCTGACGTCGGCGCGGGCCCGGCGCAGCGCGACGAGCAGTTCGTGGACGGCGGCGCCCGTCTCCACCTCCAGCAGCGGGTTGCCGCGCCGGGCGGCCCGGACCATCCGGCCGATGGCGGCGCGGGGTGCCGCCGTGTCGGAGAGCGGGACGAGGGGGCGGTCCGGTTCGATGTAGCCGAGTTCGGTGTATGTGGTGGTGGCGGGGCCGGTGAAGTCGACGAAGCTCTCGTCCCAGCCGGTGGCGGGGTCGGCGCCGTAGTGGTGCGGGGTGCCGGGGGTGAGCCAGATCAGGCTGGGTCCGGTGACCGTTGTCCGCCGTCCGTCGGGCCCGGCGAACCATCCGTTGCCCGAGTTGATGACGACGGCGACGTGGTGGTCCAGGGTGCGGGGGCCGACGGTGGGCAGCGTGCCGTGCTGGAGGCCCACCCCGAGGCAGACCAGGCCGAGGCGGTGGTGGAGCGGGCTCGGGGTGAAGAAGCGCATCCAGGTGTGGTACATCGGCTTTCGCTCCCCCGTTCTCGCGTCCCGCGGCGCCGGTGAGGTGCCGCGTGCGGACAGCGTCGCTTCCGGGCGGCGCTGCGTCCAAACAGCAATGATCTTTGTCCATGGACCGGCCGCACGCCAGGGGGTGAGGCTGGGTCGCGACATTCCTCCCGGGTTCGCCCGCTCCGTCACACGTGCCGTGTTCCGGCCGTACCCGGTCGCGGAGCACGGTGTTCCGGGACCGCCCGCACAGGAGAGAACGAGCACGATGGCTGACTTCACGGTGGGCGAAGACGACCACTTCCGGTTCGACGGGCGGCCCGTACGGCTGCTGTCGGGTGCCCTGCACTATTTCCGGGTGCACGAGGCGCAGTGGGACCACCGGTTGTCGATGCTGCGGGCGATGGGCCTGAACTGCGTGGAGACGTATGTGCCGTGGAATCTCCACGAGCCCGGGCCCGGCCGGTTCCGGGACGTGGGTGCGCTGGGGAGGTTCCTGGACGCGGCCCGCCGGGCCGGTCTGTGGGCGATCGTCCGTCCGGGTCCGTACATCTGCGCGGAGTGGGAGAACGGTGGTCTGCCGGTCTGGGTGACCGGGCGGTTCGGGCGGCGGGTGCGGACCCGCGACGCCGGGTATCTGGACGCGGTGCGGGGGTGGTTCGCCGAGCTCCTGCCCCAGGTCGTGGAGCGGCAGATCGACCGCGGCGGCCCGGTGATCATGGTCCAGGCGGAGAACGAGTACGGGAGTTACGGCAGCGATCAGGACTATCTGCGGCAGCTGGCGGCGATGCTCGTCGAGTACGGCGTGAGCGTGCCGCTGTTCACCTCGGACGGGCCGGAGGACCACATGCTCACGGGCGGTTCGGTGCCCGGTCTGCTGGCCACGGCGAACTTCGGCTCGGGGGCGCGCGAGGCGTTCCGGGTGCTCCGGCGGCACAGGGACGCGGGCCCGCTGATGTGCATGGAGTTCTGGTGCGGCTGGTTCGAGCACTGGGGCGCCCCTTCTGTCGTGCGCGATCCGGAGCGGGCCGCGGGGGCGCTGCGGGAGATCCTGGAGGGCGGGGCGTCGGTCAACATCTACATGGCGCACGGCGGGACGAACTTCGGCGGCTGGGCGGGCGCCAACCGCGGAGGCCCGCTCCAGGACCAGGAGCTCCAGCCGACGGTGACGTCGTACGACTACGACGCGCCGGTCGATGAGTACGGGCGGCCGACGGAGAAGTTCTGGCTGTTCCGGGAGGTCCTCGCCCGGTACGCGGACGGGCCGCTGCCGGAGCCGCCGCCGGAGCCCGCCGGGCTTGCCGGACCGGTGCGGGCCGAGCTGACCGGCTGGGCGCCGCTCCAGGACGTGCTGGAGGTGCTCGGCGACGAGGAGCAGCCGGAGTCCGGCGTCCCGCCCACGTTCGAGGAGCTGGGGGTCGACCGCGGTCTGGTGCGCTACCGGCTCGGTGTGCCGGGTCCGCGACGGCCGTACGCCCTGGGGGTGTCGGGGCTCCGGGACCGGGCGGTGGTGTACGTGGACGGTGTCCGCAGGGGCGTGCTGAGCGAGGAGGAGGGCACGCTCAAGGAGCCGGTGGCCGGTCCCGCCGAGGTCGAGCTGTGGGTCGAGTCGCTGGGCCGGGTCAACTACGGACCGCGCCTGGGTGAGGCCAAGGGGATCACCGGGGGTGTGCTGCACGAACGGCAGTTCCTGCACGGTGTACGGGCGCGGGCGCTGCGGCTGGACGCGTTCGAGGACGCGGCGGCGGTGGCCGGTGTGCCGTTCGTTCCGCTCGACGGGTCGGGGCGCGGCGGCCTGTACCGGGGCTCCTTCGAGCTCGCGGACGCCGACGGGACCGGGCACGCCGGGCTCGAACTGCCGGGCTGGACGCGCGGGTTCGTCTGGGTGAACGGGTTCTGCCTCGGCCGGTACTGGTCGGCGGGCCCGCAGCGCACGCTGTACGTGCCGGGTCCGGTGCTCCGGGAAGGGCACAACGAGGTGTGGGTGCTGGAGGTGGAGGACGCGGGCGCGCCGTATGCGGAGCTGGGTCCGGGGCTGCCGTCGCGGGGCGCGGCGGACACGCCCCGGGGTGTTTCCTGAAAGTCCCGCTACTGTGGGCGGGAGCCGAGTGGCGCGGACGGGGGTGAGGGTGTGGGCGGCAGCCCCCACGGCAGCCCGGTGGTGCACGGCTTCCCGCACCTGGGCACCGTCCGCTCCGCGATCACCGCGCTGTACCGGCGGCTGTCGTACGACGGTGTGCACCGTTTCGCGCCGAGCCTGCTGCCCGTGGACGCCGCCTTCGCGGACGCGGACGATCTGCATCTCGGCGCGCAGCGTGTGGCGCGGGCGATGGTGCGGCACCTGCGGCTGCCGGATGCCCGGATGGTCGTGGCGTTCCGGGCGATGGAGCATGCGGGAAGTGTCGAACTCGCGGCCGGTCCGGAGTACTTCATCGAGCTCAACGACCGGTTCCGCACCCACCGCAGGGACATCGGGGCCGCGCTGTCGCACGAGGTGACGCATGTGCTGCTGCACCGGCTGGGCCTCGAGTTCCCGGGGATCAGGGACAACGAGATCCTCACCGACACCGCGGCCGCCTATCTGGGGGCGGGCTGGCTGCTGCTGGACGCGTTCCGGGAGGACGCGACCTCCAGTCAGAAGCTCGGCTACCTCACCCCGGAGGAGTTCGGGTACGTACTGGCCAAGCGGGCTCTCGCCTTCGACGAGGACCCCTCGCCCTGGTTCACCAGCCCGCAGGCCTACACCGCGTATACGAAGGGCCGGGCGCGGGCCCTTCGGGAGAGCCTGCAGCCGCCGCTGACGGCGGCGGGGTGGGCGGGCCGGCGCCGCTACGCCAAGGACCGGCGGTACGCCCAGGACCATCCCGGTGCGGCCGCGGCACCGGGGCCGGAGCCCCCGTACGCCTTCGAGACCGGCCGGGACGGGCTGCGGGTCGCCTTCGCGTGCCCGACCTGTCACCAGCGCAACCGGGTGCCGGTGCGCGGCCGGGTGCGGGCCAGGTGCGCGTTGTGCCGCACGGTGCTGGACTGCACGACCTGAGCCGCCGCCCGCAACGGGCCTTGGCGCGAAAGGTATTACAGTCGAAATGTGACAGAAGATCCAATGACCCGGGCGTATCCGGCGGTGGACGGGCAGAGCCTGTTCGACGCCGTGTACGAGGGCGAGGACGCCGTGGTGCGGCTGCTCCGCGCCGGGGTGCCCGTGGAGTCGTCCGACGAGGAGGGCGCGAGCCCGCTGTACCTGGCCTCGGTCTCGGACCGGCCGGGCGTGGTGCGGCTGCTCCTCGCCGGGGGCGCCGATCCGGACCGGGCCTGCGGTCCGGAATCGGGCGACCTGCCGATCTGCGGGGCGGCGTGCGGCGGTCACACCGAGGTGGTCGAGGCGCTGCTGTCCGCGGGCGCCCGGCCGGATCTGCGTGAGCAGTTCGGGTTCACGGCGCTGCGCTGGGCGGTGGGTCTCGGCCACGCGGGGACCGCGCGCACCCTGCTGGCCCACGGCGCCGATCCCTGCCTGCCGGGGCCGGAGGGCGAGGCGCCCCTCGTCCTGGCCGTCCGCAGGGGCTCCCTGGAAACCGTACGGGCGCTGCTGCACCACGGCGCGGGAGCACCGGAGGGGGCGTTGGAGGAGGCGCTCGACGAGGCACGCCGGATGCTGGACGTGGACCTGGAACAGGAGATGCGCGCCGGGCTGCTGGAGGCGTACGGGGAGACCGACGCGCACCGCGTAATGGTGCGCCGTGCCGTCGTCGACGGCGGGGAGACCCTGACGGTCGAACTGGTGCGCGGGGACGGGGAACCGTTCGCGGGCCAGGACCAGCAGACGGGGCACGGCGCGATCGCCACGCTCCTGGAGAACGAGCTGGGGCTGTCGGCCCCGTTCGAGGAACTGGCCCGGCGGGCGCTGCGCTCAGGTGGCCCGGAGCTGGACAACTGGCACGCCTCCGCGGAGGCGCTGCGCGAGCGCGGCGACGAGGAGACCCGGCAGGCGGCGGCCGCGTGGTGCGCGGCGGACGATCCGCTGCGCCGGGCGTTCGGCGCGGATGTCCTGGCACGCTGCCGCACCGAACAAGCCCGCCGGGCACAGAAAAGCCCGTCCGGCGGCTGAGGACGAAGCGTCGCCCGGGTGTTCCCGGGCATCGCTTCCGTCCTCAGCCGCCGGACGGGCTGATTTCCGCTACGCCGCGCGGCGTCCGCGAGCGGGCGCACCGCTGCGGCCGGAGCCGCCGGAGCGACCCGCTCCGGTGCCCCGGGAGGCGCCGCCCGCACCCTGTGCGCCGGTGCCTCCGGCACCGCCCGCACCGCCGCCTCGTCGGCCGCGCCCACGCGTGCCCGAGCGGAAGCCGCCGCCGGTACCGGAGCCGGTGGAAGCTGACCGGGTGCGCGGCTTCGGCTGGGTCGGCTGCGGGATCTCGATCACGATGGCGATGCCGGACGGCTCACGCGCGCCGGTGATCCGGGCGAGCTCCTCGTCGGTGGACTTGATCCGGGTGGTGCGGGGCGCGATGCCCGCGTCCTGCATCAGCCGGGTCATCTCCCGCTTCTCCTCGGGCAGCACCAGTGTGACGACGCTGCCGGACTCCCCGGCGCGCGCCGTGCGCCCGCCGCGGTGGAGGTAGTCCTTGTGATCGGTGGGCGGGTCCACGTTGACGACCAGGTCGAGGTCGTCGACGTGGATGCCGCGCGCCGCCACGTTCGTCGCGACGAGCGCCGTGACCTGGCCGTTCTTGAACTGGTCCAGGGTCCGGTTGCGCTGCGGCTGCGAGCGGCCGCCGTGCAGGGCGGCGGCCCGGACACCGCTGGCGAGCAGCCGCTTGGCGAAGCGGTCGGCGGCACGCTTGGTGTCGACGAACATGATCACCCGGCCCTCGCGGGCGGCGATCTTCGTGGCGACGGCCTTCTTGTCGGTCTCGTCGAGCACGTGGAGCACGTGGTGCTCCATGGTGGTGACGGCGCCGGCGGACGGGTCGACCGAGTGCACGACCGGGTCGGTCAGGAACATCTTGACCAGCCGGTCGATGTTCTTGTCCAGGGTCGCGGAGAAGAGCATCCGCTGCCCGTCCGGCTCGACCTGCTTGAGCAGGGCGACGACCTGCGGCATGAAGCCCATGTCGGCCATCTGGTCGGCCTCGTCGAGGACGGTGATGGCGACCTGGTCGAGGCGGCAGTCGCCGCGTTCGATGAGGTCCTTGAGCCGGCCAGGCGTGGCGACGAGCACCTCGGCGCCACGGCGCAGGGTGCCGGACTGCTTGGTGATCGACATCCCGCCGACCACGGTGGCCATCCGCAGGTTGACCGCGGTGGCGTAGGGCGTGAGCGCGTCGGTGACCTGCTGGGCGAGCTCGCGGGTCGGGACGAGGACGAGGACGAGCGGCGCCTTGGGCTCGGAGCGCCGTCCGGCGGTGCGGGCCAGCAGCGCGAGGCCGAAGGCGAGGGTCTTGCCGGAGCCGGTGCGGCCCCGGCCGAGGATGTCCCGGCCGGCCAGCGAGTTCGGCAGGGTGGCGCCCTGGATCGGGAAGGGGTCGGTGACGCCCTGCGCGGCAAGGGTTTTCAGCAGGGCGGCGGGCATGTCCAGCTCGGCGAACGCCTCGACGGCGGGCAGTGCGGGGGTCATGGTTTCGGGCAGGGCGAACTCACCCTGCGGCGGCGTGGCCTTGCGACGCGGCGACGCCTTGCCGGATCCCTTGCCGGAACCCTGTGCGGTTGCCTTTGCCTGGGCCGTGCCACGCCCCCTCGACGGGCGATTGCGGGCGGGACGGTCCTGACGTTCGGAGCGGGTCATACGGAATTGCCCTCCTGGGGATTCCTGGGAACTACGTGGGACTGCTGGGACTTTGCCGGGGCCCGCGCGGAATGCGGACTGCTGCACGCGGTGCGCGGGGGCCCGGGACACCCGGGGTGCTTCGTCGCACCCGGTGCGGGGCGCCGGTGGGCGCCCGGAACGTACGTATTCCCAGGGACAGCACAAGCCGGGACCCGCACCTTCACGGTGCGGGCCCCGGCTGCGAGGTACGCGTCCGGCAATTAGGCCGGGACGATGTTCTCCGCCTGCGGGCCCTTCTGGCCCTGCGTGACGTCGAAGGAGACCTTCTGGCCCTCCTGGAGCTCACGGAAGCCCTGGGTGGCGATGTTGGAGTAGTGGGCGAAGACGTCGGCGCCGCCGCCGTCCTGCTCGATGAAGCCGAAGCCCTTTTCCGAGTTGAACCACTTCACGGTTCCAGTAGCCATGTCATTCTCCTAAAACAGGTGCAGTGCCGGAAATCCGCACTTTACGAATTCCAAGTCGCCGCATTGAGCCCCACCCGGAGAAAGCCGGAAAACAATAAAGCGCCTGAGGAAGCATTCCCGTCAGGCGCACATAAAGTTCATGGGTACCAAAACTGCAACCGGACCACCGTAGCACGATCTGCCGACCAGCGGTGGGACACGCCACGCCGCCGGCCGGCTGTTTTCCGGGGGAACCCATGGGGCGCAAGGGACGGAACCGTTCGAAGATCGCCGAAGAGAAGACCGCCGAAGCCGCGGGACCACCTCAGCCGCGCAGGGCGATCCCGTCCAGGACCATCGAGAGGTACTGGCGGGCGATCTCCTCCGGGCTGTGCTGTCCGCCCGGCCGGTACCAGGAGGCGGCGACCCAGACGGTGTCGCGGACGAACCGGTAGGTGAGGCGGATGTCGAGATCGGCGCGGAAGACCCGGTCCGCGACGCCGCGCTCCAGGGTGCCCAGCCAGGCCTTCTCGAACTTCCGCTGGGAGTCGACGAGGTACTGGAACCTCGGCTGGGCCGCCAGGTGCTGGGACTCCTTCTGGTAGATGGCGACGGCGGCACGGTGCCGGTCGATCTCCCGGAAGGACTCGGTGACGAGGGCCTCGATGGTCTCCCTGGGGCCGAGCCCGGCGGCGAGCACCGCGTCGTATCCCTCCCACAGCTCGTTCAGGAAGGTGGAGAGGATCTCGTCGACCATCGATTCCTTGGAGTCGAAGTGGTAGTAGAGGCTGCCCGCGAGCATTCCGGCCGCGTCCGCGATCCGGCGGACGGTCGTGGCGTTGTATCCCTGCGCGGCGAACACCTCCGCGGCGGTGGCGAGCAGCTCGCCGCGCCGCTCGGGGGAGGGCGTCGCCTGTGGCTTCTTCTTGGTAGGCACCCGCCCATTCTCCGCCCGGTGCGGGGTGCCACGGCCACCGCGTCACCCTTCCCCCTGCCGGTCAGGGCGCTGTCGTCGTCGACCCGTCGTCGTTGCCCCGGCGGATCGTGCGTACCGGGCGGCCGGGGCGCCAGGACTGGATGACCATGGTGTCGCCGCCCTCAAGTCCTACGCGTACCACCTCGGTGAGCTCCACCCGGAAGAGGTGGAAGGGCTCCGGCGGCGTCACCTCGTCGATGAACCGGGCCAGCACCTCGGGGTCTGTCACCTCCACCGCCCGGCCGGAGATCCGGGCGTCCCCGTCGGCCATCTCGGCGCCGGGGCCGGGATTGGCGTGCACCGCGAAGCGGGGGTCGCGGCGCAGGTCCAGCGCCTTGCGGGAGTTCGGCATCATGCCGAGGAACGGCTCGCCCAGCCGGAACTCCACTTCGAGGCCGGTCACCCGGGGCGAGCCGTCCTTCCGGAGGGTCGCCAGGACGTGGTGCCTGTACTGCTCGAAGCGCCGGCGCACGGTGTCGGCGAAGTCCGGCTCCGCGGTCCGGAAGTCTGCCCAGGAGTTCGATGTCATGAGTTCATCGAACCCGGTAATCCCGACAGCTCCTGTCCGGATTTTCCAGCCGTTGCCCGGACCACCCGTTCGGATGCCGTCAGGTGCCGTCCCCGGCTGTGCGCCGGCCGCCGGGCACGTGTCCCGAGAGCGTGATCAGCGCCGCGTACCCGTACGTCCGCAGCACGCACGACGCGCGGCCGTGCAGCGACACCGCGTCGTAGCGGCCGAGCCCGGTGTCCGTACCGTCGATGGCGGCGCCGTCCTCCAGCGCCACCGCCAGCACCGTCCCGCCCTCGGGCGCGGCGAGCCGCAGGGTGCCGCGCACGACCGCCACCTCGGCCCGTACGCGGTCCCTGCGGTGCATCACGTTGAGGTTGACGACCGGGCCCGCCAGCAGCCGTCCGCCGGTCGCCGCGTCGCCCGGGAAGCCGTGGGGCCAGTACGGCTCGTCGACGATGTGGTGCTCGCCGTCCACCATGAGGTCCATCCCGGCGCCCTCCACCACGGTCAGGGTGCGGTCCACGCCGGGGAACGCGGAGAACGGCCCGTCCTCTGTGACGTCCGCGAGGCTGACCCGCCAGTCGAAGCCGTCGCCCGCCGGGCCGGGCGCCGCGGCGATCTCGCGGGTGACTCCCCCGCCGTTCTTCCAGGGGACCGGAGCCCGGCCCGCCGCGGGCAGGATCCGGAACGCCTCGGAGGTCATGGGGGTGCTCCGGTCTCTACGGGGGCAGGGACACCGAGCCTAGCCACCTGATGGTCCGCGGTCCCCCGGGGTTCGCTATCTTGATCGCCGCCGCCCCCCACCGGCCGCTCTCGCCCGTTCACCGATGAAGGAGCCGGCCATGGAGGCCGCCATCACCACGTGCTACCGCCACCCCTCGTACGAGACGTATGTGAGCTGTACCCGTTGCGAGCGCTTCATCTGCCCCGACTGCATGCGGGAGGCCTCGGTCGGCCACCACTGCGTGGAGTGCGTCAAGGAGGGGCGGCGTTCGGTCCGGCAGCCGCGGACGGTCTTCGGCGGGGCGGTGGCCGGGAGCGCGGTTCCGCTCGTCACCTGTGTGCTGATGGGCCTGAACATCCTGGTGTACCTGGCCGAGCTGGTGCGCCCGGGGATCGTGGACCGGTTCGGCATGACGGGTGCGGAGCTGACCGGTCCGGACGGCGCCAGGTACGTCTACGAGAGCGGCGGCATCCCCGGCTTCGACGTGACCGGGGTGCTGGGCGGTGAGTGGTACCGGCTGCTGACCGGCGCTTTCCTGCACCTGCCGCCCGGCGGCCCGGACCTCGGTTCGCTGCCGTTCGGGGTGCTGCACATCGTCTTCAACATGTACGCGCTGTGGAACCTGGGCCGGGTCGTGGAGGGGCAGCTGGGGCGGGTCCGCTTCCTCGCGCTGTACCTGCTGTCCGCGCTGGGCGGTTCGGTGCTGGTGTACCTGGTCGCGCCGCTGGAGACCTCGGTGGGCGCCTCCGGCGCGGTCTTCGGGCTCGCGGCGGCCTTCTACGTCATCAGCCGGCGGCTGGGCCGGGACATGCACGCGGTGAACAGGTTCCTGGCCGGGTTCCTGGTGTGGATGGTGGTCTCGGCCGGGTTCACCTCATGGCAGGGCCATCTGGGCGGGCTGCTGACCGGTGCGCTGGTGACGGTGGTCTACGCGTACGCCCCGGCGGAGCGGCGTACCTCGGTCCAGGCCGCCGGGTGTGTGGTGCTGTCCGCGGTGCTGGTGCTGCTGGTGGTCCTCAAGACGTCGGCGCTGACGGGCTGAGCGGTCCCGGCCCGGGATGCGCCACGGCGCCTGCCGAATCGTCCGGTCGGGGACGGGCAGGCGCCGCGTTCAGTTCCGTACGCCGTTGTACGGGACGTCTGTGTGCCGTGATCAGACCATCATGGAACGGTCCGTCGGGCGGATCGGGGCCGGCAGTGCGCTGGCCCCGGTGAGGAAGCGGTCCACGCCGCGTGCCGCGGAGCGGCCCTCGGCGATGGCCCACACGATGAGGGACTGGCCCCGGCCGGCGTCACCGGCGACGAACACGCCCTCGACATTCGTAGCGTACTGGTCGTCGCGGGCGACGTTGCCACGGGCGTCGAGTTCCACGCCGAACTGCTGGACGAGGCCGTTGGCCTGGTCGGTGCCGGTGAAGCCCATGGCGAGGGTGACCAGCTGCGCCGGGATGACCCGCTCGGTGCCGGTCTTCTGCTCCAGCTTGCCGTCCTTGAACTCCACCTCGATGAGGTGGAGGGACTGGACGTTGCCGTCCTCGTCGCCCTCGAAGTGGGTGGTGGAGACGGAGTAGACGCGCTCGCCGCCCTCCTCGTGCGCGGAGGTGACCTTGTAGAGCACCGGGAAGGTCGGCCAGGGCTGGTTGGCGTTCCGATCCTCGCCCGGCCTGGGCATGATCTCCAGCTGGGTGACGGAGAGGGCGCCCTGCCGGTGGGCGGTGCCGACGCAGTCGGCGCCGGTGTCGCCGCCGCCGATGACGACGACGTGCTTGCCCTCCGCGGTGATCGGGGAGACCGTCAGGTCGCCCTCCTGCACCTTGTTGGCGAGCGGCAGGTACTCCATCGCGAAGTGCACGCCGTTCAGCTCGCGGCCCGGGACGGGCAGGTCACGGGAGACGGTGGCACCTGCGGCGATGACGACGGCGTCGTAGCGGCGGCGCAGCTTGGCGGCGTCGACGTCCTTGCCGACCTCCACCTCGGTGCGGAACTTGGTGCCCTCCGCGCGCATCTGCTCGATGCGGCGGTTGATGTGCGACTTCTCCATCTTGAACTCGGGGATGCCGTACCGCAGGAGGCCCCCGATGCGGTCCGCGCGCTCGTAGACGGCCACGGTGTGGCCGGCTCGGGTCAGCTGCTGGGCGGCGGCGAGTCCGGCCGGTCCCGAGCCGATGACGGCCACGGTCTTGCCGGAGAGGCGCTCGGGCGGCTGCGGGGTGACGTCGCCCCGGTCCCACGCCTGGTCGATGATGGAGACTTCGACGTTCTTGATGGTGACGGCCGGCTGGTTGATGCCGAGCACGCACGCCGACTCGCACGGGGCGGGGCAGAGCCGTCCGGTGAACTCCGGGAAGTTGTTCGTGGCGTGCAGGCGCTCGGACGCGGCGGTCCAGTCCTCGCGGTAGGCGTAGTCGTTCCACTCGGGGATGAGGTTTCCGAGCGGGCAGCCCTGGTGGCAGAACGGGATGCCGCAGTCCATGCAGCGGCCGGCCTGCTTGCTGATGATCGGGAGCAGCGAGCCCGGAACGTAGACCTCGTTCCAGTCCTTGACGCGCTCATCCACGGGGCGGGTCTCGGCGACCTCGCGGCCGGTGGTCAGGAAGCCCTTGGGGTCAGCCATTGGTCGCCGCCTCCATCATCTTCTCGGTGGTCTCCTGCTCGGAGAGACCGGCGAGCTCAGCGGCGTCCTTGGCGGCGAGCACTGCCTTGTAGGTGGACGGGATGATCTTGCTGAAGCGGGTCACGGCGCTGTCCCACTCGGCGAGGAGCTTCTCGGCGACCGTCGATCCGGTCTCCTCCTGGTGGCGGCGCACGACGTCGTGCAGCCACTGCTTGTCGGTGTCGGAGAGCTCCTCGACGGCGCCGAGGTTCCCGACGTTGACGTGGTCGCGCTGGAGGTCGATGACGTAGGCGACGCCGCCCGACATGCCGGCCGCGAAGTTGCGTCCGGTCTCGCCGAGGACGACGGCGTGTCCGCCGGTCATGTACTCGCAGCCGTGGTCGCCCACGCCCTCGGAGACGACCGTGGCGCCGGAGTTGCGGACGCAGAAGCGCTCACCGGTGCGGCCGCGCAGGAACAGTTCGCCGCCGGTGGCGCCGTAGGCGATGGTGTTGCCCGCGATGGTGGAGTACTCGGCGAGGTGGTCGGCGCCCCGGTCCGGGCGGACGATGACGCGGCCGCCGGAGAGGCCCTTGCCGACGTAGTCGTTGGCGTCGCCCTCCAGGCGCAGGGTCACCCCGCCGGGGAGGAAGGCGCCGAAGGACTGGCCCGCGGAGCCGGTGAAGGTGATGTCGATGGTGTCCTCGGGCAGGCCCGCGCCGCCGAACTTCTTCGTGACCTCGTGACCGAGCATGGTGCCGACGGTCCGGTTGATGTTGCGGATCGCGATCTGCGCGCGGACCGGCTGGGCGGCCTCGGCGCTGCCGGCCTTCAGGGCGTCGGCGGCCAGCTTGATCAGCTCGTTGTCCAGCGCCTTGTCCAGTCCGTGGTCCTGCTCCGCGATCTGGTGGCGGACGGCGCCGTCGGCCAGTTCGGGGACGTGGAACAGCGGGGCGAGGTCGAGGCCCTGGGCCTTCCAGTGCGTGATCGCCCGGTCGGTGTCGAGCAGCTCGGCGTGGCCGACGGCCTCCTCGATCGTCCGGAAGCCGAGCTCGGCGAGGATCTCGCGGACTTCCTGGGCGATGAACTCGAAGAAGTTGACGATGTACTCGGCCTTGCCGGAGAAGCGGTCCCGCAGGACCGGGTTCTGGGTGGCGATGCCGACGGGGCAGGTGTCCAGGTGGCAGACGCGCATCATGACGCAGCCGGAGACGACGAGCGGCGCGGTCGCGAAACCGAACTCCTCCGCGCCCAGCAGTGCGGCGATGACGACGTCGCGGCCGGTCTTGAGCTGGCCGTCGGTCTGTACGACGATGCGGTCGCGCAGTCCGTTGAGCAGCAGCGTCTGCTGGGTCTCGGCGAGGCCGAGCTCCCAGGGGCCGCCTGCGTGCTTCAGCGAGGTCAGCGGGGAGGCGCCCGTTCCGCCGTCGTGGCCGGAGATGAGGACGACGTCCGCGTGTGCCTTGGAGACACCGGCGGCGACCGTGCCGACGCCGACCTCGGAGACCAGCTTCACGTGGATGCGGGCCGCCGGGTTGGCGTTCTTGAGGTCGTGGATCAGCTGGGCCAGGTCCTCGATGGAGTAGATGTCGTGGTGCGGCGGCGGCGAGATGAGGCCGACACCGGGGGTGGAGTGCCGGGTCTTGGCGACCCACGGGTAGACCTTGTGGCCGGGCAGCTGGCCGCCCTCGCCGGGCTTGGCGCCCTGCGCCATCTTGATCTGGATGTCGTCCGCGTTGACCAGGTACTCGCTGGTGACGCCGAAGCGGCCGGAGGCGACCTGCTTGATGGAGGAGCGGCGCGCCGGGTCGTAGAGCCGGTCGGCGTCCTCGCCCCCCTCGCCGGTGTTGGACTTGCCGCCCAGCTGGTTCATGGCGATGGCGAGGGTCTCGTGCGCCTCGCGGGAGATCGAGCCGTAGGACATGGCGCCGGTGGAGAAGCGCTTGACGAGGTCCGAGACGGACTCGACCTCTTCGATGTCGATGGCCTCGCGGTCCGAGGTGAAGCCGAACAGGCCGCGGAGCGTCATCAGCCGTTCGGACTGCTCGTTCACCCGGTCCGTGTACTGCTTGAAGATGTCGTAGCGGCGGTTGCGGGTGGCGTGCTGGAGGCGGAAGACCGTCTCCGGGTCGAACAGGTGCGGTTCGCCCTCGCGGCGCCACTGGTACTCGCCGCCGATCTCCAGCGCGCGGTGCGAGGCGGAGATGCCGGTGGCCGGGTAGCCCTTGGCGTGCCGGGCGGCGACCTCCTTGGCGACGACGTCGAGTCCGGCGCCGCCGATCTTGGTGGCGGTGCCGTTGAAGTACCGGTCGACGAAGGACTGGTCGAGGCCGACGGCCTCGAAGACCTGGGCGCCCCGGTAGGAGGCGACGGTGGAGATGCCCATCTTGGACATCACCTTCAGGACGCCCTTGCCCAGTGCGTAGATCAGGTTGCGGATGGCCTGCTCGGCCTCGATGCCCTCGATGAAGGTGCCGGCCCGGACCAGGTCCTCGACGGACTCCATCGCCAGGTACGGGTTGACCGCGGCGGCGCCGAAGCCGATCAGCAGCGCGACGTGGTGGACCTCGCGGACGTCACCGGCCTCGACCAGCAGGCCCACCTGGGTGCGCTGCTTGGTGCGGATGAGGTGGTGGTGGACGGACGAGGTGAGCAGCAGCGAGGGGATCGGTGCGTGCTCGGCGTCGGAGTGCCGGTCGGACAGGACGATCAGTCGGGCGCCGTCCTCGATGGCGGCGTCGACCTCGGTACAGATCTCCTCGATCCGTGCGGCCAGCGCCTCACCGCCGCCGCCGACCCGGTAGAGCCCGGAGAGCGTGGCGGCCTTCATCCCCGGCATGTCGCCGTCGGCGTTGATGTGTATGAGCTTGGCCAGCTCGTCGTTGTCGATCACCGGGAACGGCAGCGTGACGCTGCGGCAGGCCGCGGCGGTCGGCTCCAGGATGTTGCCGGCCGGGCCGAGCGTGGAGCGCAGCGAGGTGACGAGCTCCTCGCGGATGGCGTCCAGCGGCGGGTTGGTGACCTGGGCGAACAGCTGGGTGAAGTAGTCGAAGAGCAGCCGGGGCCGGGCGGACAGGGCGGCGATCGGGGAGTCGGTGCCCATGGAGCCGAGCGGTTCGCCGGCGGTGCGGGCCATCGGGGCGAGGATGACGCGGAGCTCTTCCTCGGTGTAGCCGAAGGTCTGCTGGCGGCGGGTGACGGAGGCGTGCGTGTGGACGATGTGCTCCCGCTCGGGGAGGTCCTCCAGCTCGATCTCGCCGGTTTCCAGCCACTCCTGGTAGGGCTGCTCGGCGGCGAGGGACGCCTTGATCTCGTCGTCCTCGATGATGCGGTGCTCGGCGGTGTCGACGAGGAACATCTTGCCGGGCTGCAGGCGGCCCTTGCGGACGACCTTGGCGGGGTCGATGTCCAGGACGCCGACCTCGGAGGAGAGGACGACGAGTCCGTCGTCGGTGACCCAGTAGCGGCCGGGGCGCAGACCGTTGCGGTCGAGGACCGCGCCGACCTGGACGCCGTCGGTGAAGGTGACGCAGGCCGGACCGTCCCAGGGCTCCATCATCGTGGAGTGGTACTGGTAGAAGGCGCGCCGGGCGGGGTCCATGGAGGCGTGGTTCTCCCATGCCTCGGGGACCATCATCAGCACCGAGTGCGGCAGCGAGCGGCCGCCGAGGTGGAGGAGCTCCAGGACCTCGTCGAAGGAGGCGGAGTCGGAGGCGTCCGGGGTGCAGACGGGGAAGATCCGGTCCAGCTGCTCCGTGCCGAAGAGGCTGGAGGCGAGCTGGGACTCGCGGGCCTTCATCCAGTTGCGGTTGCCCTTGACCGTGTTGATCTCGCCGTTGTGCGCGACGAAGCGGTAGGGGTGTGCGAGCGGCCAGCTCGGGAAGGTGTTGGTGGAGAAGCGCGAGTGGACCAGCGCGACCGTGGTGGCGAAGCGGGCGTCGGAGAGGTCCGGGAAGAACGGCTCCAGCTGCCCGGTGGTGAGCATGCCCTTGTAGACGACCGTGCGGGCGGAGAGCGACGGGAAGTAGACCCCGGTCTCACGCTCGGCGCGCTTGCGCAGCACGAAGGCCTTGCGGTCC
Organism: Streptomyces sp. NPDC088730; assembly: GCF_044751215.1. Classification (NCBI taxonomy): domain Bacteria; kingdom Bacillati; phylum Actinomycetota; class Actinomycetes; order Kitasatosporales; family Streptomycetaceae; genus Streptomyces; species Streptomyces sp. NPDC088730. The sequence goes on along the minus strand of NZ_JBIVLK010000001.1, from coordinate 1,212,361 downwards.
AGGACGATCCCGGTGCTCTCGCCGTCGGCGACGAAGAGCTGGCGGAAATCGGGCATGGTGGCGCGGGCGCGCTTGCCGAGGATGTCGGGGGTGACCGGGACGTCGCGCCAGCCGAGGACCTTGAGGCCCTCTTCGGCGGCGATCTTCTCAAGGCCGTGGACGGCCGCTGTGGAGTCGTCCGCGGGGAGGAATGCGATGCCGACGGCGTAGGCACCGGCCTCGGGGAGGTCGAAGGGGACCTCTGCGCGCAGGAAGGCGTCCGGTACCTGGAGCAGGATTCCGGCTCCGTCACCGGAGTCGGGCTCGGATCCGGTGGCGCCGCGGTGTTCGAGATTGCGCAGTACGGTCAGCGCCTGCTCTACCAGCTCGTGGCCGGCCACACCGGTCAGAGTGGCCACGAACCCGACACCACAGGCGTCGTGCTCGTTGCGGGGGTCGTACATCCCCTGCTGGGCGGGGCGACCGTCCATGGGCGACCAGGCGTCGGTGCGCATCGGCTCTCCCGTCGTCGTCGTGGCATATGAACAGCCGAGGGACGACTCTGGCCCTCTGCGAAATTTCGTGCAGATTACATGATGGGACGCTTCTCAAGAAGCGGATAGCTCGTTCCAACATACGGACACCGCTGATGGCGGTGGAGGGGGTCGCAGTCGGAGGATCGGCGCCCGGGAGACCGCAGAGAGCAGGCGTCGTTGCCTGCGGTGTCTACGGCTCATGCCCGGCGGGAGCGAAAACGAAACCGCCGGGTAACGACTACTTATGTGTAGTCCTGCATAGAGTCTCATTTTACGTCGCGTGAACGCGTTCCGCCCAGTGGCCCTGATCAGGACGTACGTCACACGGATGACGCACACGTTACGGGCCGGGACCCTGGTTCCGGTCCCGGCCCGCGACGTGTGAGCGGTTCAGCCGCCGACCGCGACACCGAACAGCATGCCCAGTCCGTAGGTGACCGCGGCCGCCGCGCCGCCGAGCACCAGCTGGCGCAGTCCGCTGAACCACCAGCTGCGGGCCGTGACCCTGGCGACCACCGCGCCGCAGCCGAAGAGCCCGGCCAGGGCCAGCAGCACGGCAGGCCACAGCGCGTCCGCGCCGAGCAGGTACGGCAGCAGGGGCAGCAGGGCGCCCAGCGCGAAGGCGCCGAACGAGGAGACGGCGGCGACGAGCGGCGAGGGCAGGTCGCCCGGGTCGATGCCGAGCTCCTCGCGGGCGTGGATCTCCAGGGCCTGCTCCGGGTCGCGCGACAGCTGCCGGGCGACCTCGCGGGCGAGGCCGGAGTCGACGCCGCGGGACTCGTAGAGCTCCGCCAGCTCCCGCTCCTCGTCCAGCGGGTGCTTGCGCAACTCCCGCCGCTCGACGTCGAGTTCGGCCTCGACCAGCTCGCGCTGCGAGGCGACGGAGGTGTACTCGCCGGCTGCCATCGAGAAGGCCCCGGCGGCCAGTCCGGCCAGTCCGGTGATCACGATCGTGCGGTGCGAGACGTCGCCGCCCGCGACCCCGGTCATCAGGGCGAGGTTCGAGACGAGACCGTCCATGGCCCCGAAGACCGCCGGCCGCAGCCAGCCACCGTTCACATCGCGGTGGGTGTGGTTGTCCCGGTGCGCCTCGTGCAGTACGGCGTCGGTCTCGATGATGGACACAGCTCTCCCCTTCTCCCGGAGCGGTGTTCACCGCTCCGGCCCCGTTCGACACCATCGAAAGTACGCACGAAAAATGGCCCCCGCCAGCAAGGCAGGCCGTACTTACCACTGTCTGTGACCAGGTAGGTACGGCTTGCCTTGCTGTCCGAAGGCCGTCATCCGAGTGGCCCTTTTGTGGCGATTACCGGCCTCTGTCCCGGCTCCGCGTGGCACAGATCCCACAGGTAGGACAACTGGCTCGGTACGAGCGAAGGGTCGACGCGATGGAGCTGATGGCGGGAAATCCGGCAGCGCCGCGAACGGACGGCACGCGAACGGACGGCACGGGGACGGACAGCGCGGGGACGGACGGCACGCGGGCGGCGGTACGAGGAGCGCCGGCCCCCGGCGAAACGGTCCGGGGCGGGACTTCTCCCGGCGAAACGGTCCGGGGCGGAACGATCCACGGCGGTACCGTCCGGGGCGGTCCGGCGGACCGGGCCAGGGGCTCGCTGCTGGGCCTCGCGGTCGGCGACGCGCTGGGCGCCCCCGCGGAGAACATGCGGCCCTCCGAGATCCGCCGCCGCTGGGGGCGGATCGAGGGCTTCGTGAGCGACGACCCGGCGGGCACCGACGACACGGAGTACGCGATCTTCTCCGGGCTGCTGCTGGCCCGGCACGGTTCGGCGCTGACCGTGACCCATGTCGAGCGGGCCTGGCGGCTGTGGATCGCGGACCTGGACGAGGGGCCGTTCCGCGGTGCCGGTTTCAGCGAGCGCGGCACGCTGGAGAACCTGCGCCGGGGGCTCGCCGCCCCGATCTCCGCCCAGCACCGGCACGCCTGGAGCGACGGTCTGGCGATGCGGGCGGCGCCGTTCGGCGTCTTCGCGGCGGGCCGCCCCGCGGAGGCGGCCCGGCTGGTCGCGGTGGACGGCCGGGTCAGCCATGAGGGCGAGGGCATCTACGGCGGCCAGGCGGTGGCGGCCGGGGTGGCGGCCGCCATGACGGGGTCCGGGGTCACCTCCGTGATCGCCGCCGCGCTCTCCGTCGTGCCGATGGACTCCTGGACGGCGCGTTCGCTGCGCCGCGCGGTGACCGCCGCCCAGCGCCCCTATCCGGACCGGCTCACGATGGAGCGCGCGGTGCGCTCGGCCGTGGTCGTCGGCGGCTACCCGTGGACGGACCTGGCTCCGGAGGCGGTCGGGCTGGCCTTCGGGGCGTTCGCCGCGGCGCGCGGCGACTTCCGTACGGCGGTGCTGACCGCGGTCAACATGGGCCGCGACGCCGACACCACGGCCGCGGTGGCGGGCGCGCTGGCCGGGGCGCTGCACGGGGCATCGGCCATTCCGGCGCACTGGGCGGCGGCGATCGGCCCGGTCCGGGGCAGCTGCCTGCCCTCGATGCGCGGCTACCACGTCCTGGACATCGCGGAACTCCTCACCCCGGCAGAGGCGGAGGCGGACGAGCGGGCCGGGCAGCGGCCCCCGGACCCCGGCCCCGGCGGCGCGGCGCCCCCTCCCGGTGACGGCACCGGCCGGGACCACGGGGCCCTCCCCGACACGGCCGACAGTCACGGCACCGGGCCCCGCGACGACGTACCGGCGGTGCGCCCGTGACCGGCACCGCCCGCCGCGCCCGGATCGAGGGGCTGCTCCTCGGGCTGGCCGCAGGGGACGCCGCCGGATGGCCGGCCGCGCGGCACCGGGCGGCCCGGATGCCGGAGTGGACCCGGCGCCTCACCCGCGAACTGGACACCTTCGCCGAGCAGAACGCGACCACCACCCTGCCCGTCCCCATCGCCCTCAACCAGCCGCCGGAGCCGCTGCGGCTGGGCCCCTCGGACGACGCCGAATGGGCGGCGTTCGCGGCCGGGACCGTGCTGACCTCCGCGGCGGGCCCGCTGCACGGCCTCTCCGCCGGCCGCCGGATCCGGGCCGCGGTGGACGTCGCCTGGAACGCGCTGGCCGCCGAGGTCGCCGCGGCCGCCGCACGGGCGCCGGAGGTCGAGTCGGCGGTCCTGCCGCTGCGGGCCCGGATCTCGGTCCGGGCCGGGCTCGGCAACCTCGCCGCCGGGCTGCGCCCGCCCGCCACCGGCCACGACAACCCGCACTACTTCGACGACGCGGCGTGCGTGCGGGCCGCTGTGCTGGCCGTCGTCCACCCCGGTGATCCGGCGGCCGCGGCCGATCTCGCGGAGTTCGACGCGCGGTACACCCAGGACGGCGACGGGGTGCACGGCGCGCGGGCGATGGCCGCCGCGATCGCGCAGGCGCTCGGCGGGGCGGACGTGGACACGGCGGTGAACGCCGCGCTGGCCCAGCTCCCGGAAGGCACCGAGATCGCCCGCAACGCCGCCCACGCGGTCCGGATCGCCCGCGACTTCGCCGGGGAGGCGGCCGGCGCCTTCGCCCTCGTACCGGTGCTGGAGCATCAGATCGTGGACCACGTCTACAGCTACGGGATCGCCGCGGCCGAGACCGTCCCGGTCGCCCTCGCCCTGGCCACCGCGGCCCGGGGCGAGATCGCGCAGGCCGTACCGTCCGCCGCCTGCCTGTCCCGGGTCGCTGATTCGGCGCCGGCCCTGGCCGGTGCGCTGACGGGCGCGCTCGGCGGTATCGCCACCGTGCCGGACGGCTGGCGCGAGGCCTGCCGCACCCTCGCGGGGTGCGCGCTGCCCCGTTTCGCGGGCACGGATCTGCTGGAACTCGCCGGGCTGCTGGCAGACACGGAACCGGCACCCTCGGGTGGACAATTCGGACATGACATCCACCGCGCCCCCGGCGCCCACGAGGTCCGCACCGCCCACGACACCCACGGCGCTCACGCTCGATGAACGGATCGCCGGCGCGCTCGTCGGCGCCGCCGTAGGTGACGCGCTCGGCGGTCCGGTCGAGGGGCGGCCCCCCGAGCAGATCGTGGCCCGGCACGGCGGGCGGATCACCGGCGTCGTCGGCCCCTGGGACGGCGACGACTGGCGGACCGCCCGCCCCATCGCCCCGTACCACAAGGGCGACGGGCACGTCACCGACGACACCTTGATGACCCATGCGCTGGTCCGGGTGTACGGCGAGGTGCGCGGCCATCTCGACGCGTACTCGGTCGCGGAGCACCTGGTACCGGAGCTGATCTCGAACCCCCGCTGGATTCCGGAGCTGGAGGCCGAGGCGCTGCCGCTCCAGCGGGTCTTCCTGGCCGAGAAGTGGATCGTCGCCCGGCTGCACTACGGCCATGTCGACCCGCGCGAGGCGGGCTCCGGGAACATCGTCAACTGCGGTGCGGCGATGTACATGGCGCCGGTCGGCCTGGTGAACGCGGCCCATCCGCAGGCCGCCTACGCCGAGGCGCTGGATGTCGCGGGCGCCCACCAGTCGTCGTACGGGAGGGAGGCGGCCGGAGTGTTCGCGGCCGCCGTCGCCGCGGCCTGCGTCCCGGGCGCCACGCCCACGAGTGTCGTCGAGACGTGTCTGTCGCTCGCCAAGGACGGCACCCGGGCGGCGATCGACGCGGTCTGCGAAACGGCCGTCGGATACCGGGACTTCGAGTCCGCCCTGGCCCCGCTGCGGGAGGCCGTCGCCCCCTTCGACACCGTGGGCCCCGACTACCGGGCCCCCTCGCTCGGCGCCCGCCGCCCCTCCCGGCTGCACGCCATCGAGGAACTCCCCGTCGCACTCGGCATGCTGCTCGTCGGGGACGGGGACTACCGGCGTACGGTCCTGGGCTCTGTCAACTACGGGCGGGACTGCGACTCGATCGCCACCATGAGCGGCGCCGTAGCGGGCGCCCTGCACGGCGAAGGCGCGATCCCCGCCGACTGGGTGAGCACGGTCGCCGGAGCCAGCCGCCTCGATCTGCACGCCCCGGCCCGGACCCTGGCGGAGGTCGCCCGCGAGGTGTTCGCACAGGACACGGCCCGCCGCCGCGCCCACGAGAGCGCCTTCGCCGCGCTGACGGGCGCGCCATGACCACGACCGTGCGGGCCACCTGGGTGCAGCCCGAGGACCTGGTCGGACACGAACTGCGGCAGGCCGCGCAGGACGGGCGCGACGCCCGGGACATCGAGCGCCGGTGGTACGAGGCCGGCGGATCACCCGCCCCGGACCGGGCGGGCGCCTCCGAGCACCCCGCACCGCCCGGACTGCGCGCGGTCGCCGGCCGGCTGCTGGACGAACTCGCCCTGCTGGAATCGCCGTTGGCCGACAACGAGCCGACCGGCCTGGACGCGATCCGGGCCGCCTGCCCGCGCTGGCCGCTCCCCCGCACGGACCCCTCCGGCGTGGACCGCGAGCGGCTGCACGCGGCCTGGCTCGGGCGGGCGGCGGGCTGCCTGCTCGGAAAACCGGTCGAGAAGCTGCCGCTGGAGGGCATCCGCGCCCTGGCCCGCGCCACCGGGAACTGGCCGCTCGCCACCTGGTTCACCGCCAGGGGGCTGCCCCCCGAACTGGCCGCCACCTACCCCTGGAACCGGCGCTCCGCGGCCACCTCGCTCGCGGAGAACATCGACGGGATGCCGGAGGACGACGACCTCAACCACCCCCTTCTGGCACTGGTGCTGCTCCGGCATCACGGCCGCTCGTTCACCACCGCCGACCTCGCCCGGCTCTGGCTCGACGAGCTTCCGGCGGGCCGGACGTTCACCGCGGAGCGGGTCGCGTACCGCAATCTGCTGGACGGCATCGAGCCGCCGGACACCGCCTCGTACCGCAATCCGTTCCGGGAGTGGATCGGTGCGCAGATCCGGGCCGACGTGCACGGCTGGACCCACCCCGGCGACCCGGCCGCGGCGGCGGAGCAGGCCCACCGGGACGCGGTCCTCACGCACACCGGGAACGGGGTGTACGGCGCCATGTTCGCCGCCGCCGCCCTGGCGGAGGCGGCCGGCGGCGAGGCCGACGTGCACGGCTGCCTGGCCGCCGGGCTCAGGGTCGTACCACCGCGTTCGCGGTTCGCACGGGCGGTACGGGACGGGATCGCGGCGGCCCACGGCGCCGCCGGCTTCGACAGTGTCGTCGACCTCCTCCACGCCAGGTACGGCCACTACCACTGGGTGCACGTGCTGCCCAACGCGGCGCTGCTCGCCGCCGCGCTCACGCACGCCGACGGCGACTTCTCCGGCTCGGTCTGCCGCGTGGTGTCCGGCGGCTGGGACACCGACTCCAACGGGGCGACCGCCGGTTCGCTCGCCGGACTGCTGGCCGGGCGGCCCGAAGCACTGCCCGACCGGTGGACCACCCCGCTGAAGAACCGACTCGCCACGTCCGTAACCGGTTTCGACTCGGTCGGCTTCGACACCCTCGCAGACCTGACCCACCGGCTCACCCACCAGGAGGCACTCCGCCCATGACCAGAGTCGCGGTGCTCGGCAGCACCAATATGGACCTCGTGGCCTACACCGACCGGGCCCCGGAGCGCGGACAGACCGTCACCGGACGGGAGTTCCGCACCGTTCCCGGCGGCAAGGGGGCCAACCAGGCGGTCGCGGCCGCCCGCGCGGGCGGCGACGTCATGATGATCGGCGCCGTCGGCAACGACGAGTACGGCCTCCGGCTGCGGGAGAACCTGGAGCACTCCGGCGTCGACACCGATCTGCTGCACACCGCCGAAGGGCCCAGCGGTACCGCGCACATCGTGGTGGACGCCAAGGGCTCCAACGCGATCGTGGTCATCCCCGGCGCGAACGGCGCCGTCACCGCGCTCGGTCCGGGCGAGATCGCCGCCGTCGCCGGCGCCGATCTGCTGCTGCTCCAGCTGGAACTGCCGCTGTCCGCCGTTATCGAGGGGGCGCGGGCCGGTCACGCCCAGGGAGTGCGCGTACTCCTCACCCCGTCGCCCGTGCAGGAGCTGCCCGACGAACTCCTGGACTGCGTGGACCTGCTGATCCCCAATGAGCACGAGGCGGCCGAGCTGTCCGGGCACACAGAACCGCACGCCGCGGCGGAGGTCCTCCTCGGCCACGTACCGGCGGTCCTCATCACACTCGGCTCGAAGGGCTCCCTGTACGCGGCCCGGGGCAGCACGGCCGTCCACTTCCCCGCCCCCGATGTGAGCGCCGTCGACACCACGGGCGCCGGTGACACCTTCGTCGGCGCCCTCGCGGTGGCCATCGGTGAAGGGCGGCCGGTGCCGCAGGCCGTCGCCTGGGCCTCCGCGGCCGCCGCGCTCTGCGTGCAGAAGCCCGGCGCCTCGACGTCCATGCCGTACCGCAGCGAAATCGACGCCGCGTGACCGGGACCGCGGCAGCGCCGCTGACCGGGCTGCGGGTCATCGACCTGGCCACGCTCTTCGCCGGGCCGCTGTGCGCCACCATGCTCGGTGACTACGGCGCCGAGGTGATCAAGGTCGAGCATCCGGGCCGCCCCGACCCGTCCCGGGGCCACGGCCCCACGAAGGACGGCATCGGACTGTGGTGGAAACTGCTCGGCCGCAACAAGCGCACCATGACCCTCGATCTGTCCGGGGCCGGTGGACGCGACATCCTGCTGCGGCTCGCCGCGGAGACCGATGTGATCATCGAGAACTTCCGGCCGGGCACGCTGGAGCGGTGGGGTCTTGGCTGGGAGGAACTGCACGCCGTCAACCCCCGGCTGGTGCTGGCCCGGGTCACCGGCTTCGGACAGTTCGGCCCGTACGCGCACCGGCCCGGTTTCGGAACGCTCGCGGAGGCGATGAGCGGCTTCGCGGCGATCACCGGGGAGCCGGACGGGCCGCCGACGCTACCCCCGTTCGGCCTCGCCGACTCGATCGCGGCGATCGCCACGGCGTTCGCGGTGATGACCGCGCTGGCCGGACGGGAGCGCACCGGTGAGGGGCAGGTCGTCGACCTGGCGATCATCGAACCGATCCTGACGGTGCTCGGCCCGCAGCCCCTCTGGTACGACCAGCTCGGCTACGTCCAGCCGCGCACCGGCAACCGTTCGCGCAACAACGCCCCGCGCAACACCTACCGCACCTCCGACGGGCAGTGGGTGGCCGTCTCCACCTCCGCGCAGTCCGTCGCGGAGCGGGTGATGCGCCTGGTGGGACGGGCGGAGCTGATCGACGAGCCGTGGTTCGGCTCCGGCACCACCCGCGCCGAGCACTGCGAGGAGCTCGACGAGGCGGTCGGCAACTGGATCGCCCGGCACACCCGGGACGACGCGATCTCCGCGTTCGAGAAGGCGGAGGCCGCCATCGCGCCCATCCACGACATCCGCGAGGTGATGGAGGACCCGCAGTACCGGGCGCTGGACTCCATCACCGAGGTCGACGACCCCGAGCTGGGTCCGCTGCGGATGCAGAACGTCCTGTTCCGGCTCTCCGCGACCCCGGGTGCGATCCGCTGGGCGGGGCGGCCGCACGGCGCGGACACCGAGGAGATCCTCACCGGGCTCGGTCTGAGCGGCGCGGAGATCTCGGCACTGCGCTCGGAGCGTGTCCTGTGACCGCGACGATCCCCCTCAGCTGGCTGTACGCCCCCGGGGACCGGCCGGACGTGGTGCGCAAGGCCCGTGCGTCGGGGGCGGACGTGGTGATCGTGGACCTGGAGGACGCGGTCGCCCCGGACCGCAAGGAGTACGCGCGGGCGGCCACCGTGGAGCTCCTCTCCGACCCGGTGGACAGCGGCGCGGTGCCGGTGCATGTGCGGGTCCACGCGGAGGCCGATGTACTGGCCCTGGCCGGGCTGCCGGGCCTCGCGGAACTGCGGCTGCCGAAGATCACCCACGCCGCCTCCGTCCATCACATCGCGGCGCTGGCCCCGGGCGTCGCGCTCTGCCCGCTGCTGGAGTCGGCACTCGGTATCGAGCACGCGTACTCGGTGGCCGCCGCCCATCCCCAGGTGCGCTCCATCGGCCTGGGCGAGGCGGATCTCCGGGCCGATCTGGGGGTGCGCGACGACGCGGGGCTCGACTGGTCGCGCAGTCGGGCGGTGGTCGCGTGCCGGGCGGCCGGGCTGGCCCCGCCGGCCCAGTCGGTGTTCCCGGACGTCCGGGACCTGGACGGACTGTGGGCGTCCTGCGCGCACGGGCGGGCGCTGGGGTTCCTGGGGCGGGCGGCGATCCATCCCCGGCAGCTCCCGGTGATCGAGCGGGCGTTCCGGCCGACGCCGCAGGAGATCGAGGCGGCGCAGGAGATCGTCGAGGCGGCCCGCGCGGAGGCGGGTGCGCTGGCCCTGCCGGACGGGCGCTTCGTGGACGCGGCGGTGGTGGCCTCGGCCCACCGCACGCTTGCCCTGGCCGGGCGCACGGTGGTGACCGGCCCACGCTGACCCCGGGCACCCTTTTCGTCCTCAGTCGCCGGACGGGCTCGGTTTCCGCCCCGGTCCGCGGAACCAAGCCGATCCGGGGCCCGCACGGACACAGCCTCAGACGGCACATCCGAGCCCGTCCGGCGATCGAGGGCACCCGGCGACGGGGGTCGTGGCGCACAACGACAGACGCCGAGGGGCCGCCGGATGGTCCGGCGGCCCCTCGGCGTGATGGTGCCGGCGTCAGCCCTTGGCCGTCTCCGCCGCGTCCTTCGTCTTCGACGGCTCGGACCCGGCCGCGGCATCGGACTCGACCGCCGCGTCCTCGGACTTCGCCTCACCGGACTTCGCGTCCTCGGATTTCGCTTCCTCGGACTTCGCGTCACCGGCTTCCGCGGCCTGGCCCTCAACCGAGTCGGACGCCTCCGGAGCCTTCGGCTCCTCCGGCTCGACGATCTCCTCGCGGCCCGGCCGCACCTTCGCCGAGATCACCATGTAGACGACCGCCAGTACGAACACGATCAGCGCGGTCCACACGTTCAGGCGCAGGCCCAGGATGTGGTGGGCCTCGTCGACCCGCATGTACTCGATCCACGCGCGGCCCGCGCAGTAGGACGCGACGTACAGCGCGAACGCCCGTCCGTGCCCGAGCTTGAACCGGCGGTCCGCCCAGATCACCAGGAGGGCCACGCCGATGCACCACAGCGACTCGTACAGGAACGTCGGGTGGTACGTGCCCGCCGCCCGGTTCGGGCCCTCGCTGATCTTCAGCGCCCACGGGACGTCGGTCTGCCGGCCGTACAGCTCCTGGTTGAACCAGTTGCCCCAGCGGCCGCAGGCCTGGGCCACGGCGATACCGGGGGCGAGCGCGTCGGCCCAGGCGGGCAGCGGGATCCCCCGGCGGCGGCAGCCGATCCAGGCACCGACCGCGCCGAGCGCGATCGCACCCCAGATCCCGAGGCCGCCCTGCCAGATCTTGAAGGCGTCGACCCAGTCCTCACCGTCGCTGAAGTACAGCTGGTAGTCGGTGATGACGTGGTAGAGCCTCCCGCCGACCAGGCCGAAGGGCACCGCCCAGACGGCGATGTCGGCAACCGTGCCGGCTCTGCCCCCTCGGGCGATCCAGCGCTTGTTGCCGAGCCAGACGGCGACAAACACACCGATGATGATGCAGAACGCGTAGCCGCGAAGCGGGATCGGGCCGAGATCGATCACGCCGGTCGACGGGCTGGGAATGTAGGCAAGGTCCATGGCAGGGTCGACGCTACCTTGCCGGGCGGGAGGTGCGGCAACCCGCCCGACAACTTCTGGGTAACGAGCCGGTCATCGATTCCCCGGGTATCCGCCGTTCAGGACCCCGACGGGGCGGGGGTGGCCGTGCCTTTCCCCTTGCCCTTGTTGGCCTCCGCGACCCACTTCTTCAGGTTGGCGACGGTGATCGGCTCGTTCCCCTTCTTGGGGAAGATCGACTGACCGTTGAGCAGCGCCGTCGGCGTGCCCTGGAAGCCGCCCTCGCGGAACGCCTTGTCGGACTTCTGGACCCAGCCGTCATGCGTGCCGTCCTCCACGCAGCCGCGGAAGGCGGGCGTGTCGAGCCCGTCGACCTTCTTGGACAGGTCGATCAGCTTCTTGTTGTCGCCGAAGGCGTCGTCGGCCTCCTGCGGCTGGTTGCGGTACAGGATGTCGTGGTACGCGGAGAACTTGCCCGCGTCCTGGGCGCAGGCCGCGGCGTTGGCGGCCTTGAGGGAGCCGGCGCCGCCGAGATTGCCGTCGATCAGCGTGGCGAGGTGGTATTCGACCTTGAGCTGCTTGCTCTGCTCCAGCTGATGGATCGTGTCCCGGAACGCGTTCTCGAACTGGGCGCAGACGGGGCAGCGGAAGTCCTCCCAGATCGTGAGCGTGGACGGTGCGTCGTCCGCTCCCACCTGGATGGCGAGGCTGTCTTTGCCGGTAGCGCCCGACGGTGCGACGGCGGGACCCGACGCCTTGTCCTTGCTGCCCTTCCCGCCGCTGTTGGCGGCGATCACGCCGACGACGGCGGCCAGGGCGAGCACACCCACCACGGCGGTCGAGACGATCAGCGTGCGGCGACGGCGCTCTCGCGCCTTCAGCTGCTCGCGCTGCTGGATCAGCCGGTCTCGCGCGGCCCTTTTTCCCTCTTGGTTCTTCTCGCTCACACCGCAGCAACGAACCGGGGAGGCACTCGCGTGCCTCCCCGGTCCCAGGTCCACCCATTCGGGTGACGCCCGGTATCAGCGCTTTCGAACACCTTCGGCCAGATCGGCCGCCAGTGAGCGGACGGCCGCCAGGCCGGCCGCCTCGTCGGGCGCCTCCAGCATGCACTTGACGAAGGCGGTACCGACGATGACCCCGTCCGCGAACCCGGCGACCTCGGCGGCCTGGTCCGCGTTGGAGACGCCGAGGCCGACGCAGACCGGGGTGGAGGTGGTGGCGCGGGTGCGCCGCACCAGGTCCTCTGCCTGCTCCCCGACCGAGACGCGGGTGCCGGTGACGCCCATCAGCGAGGCGGCGTAGACGAATCCGGAACCGGCCGCCGTGATGGTGGCGAGGCGCTCGTCCTTGCTGCTGGGCGCGACGACGAAGACGGTCGCGAGACCGTGCTTGGCCGCGTGCTCGCGCCACAGGGCGGACTCCTGGACCGGCAGGTCGGGCAGGATGCACCCGGCGCCGCCCGCCTCTGCCAGCTCGGCGGTGAAGCGCTCGACGCCGTACCGGTCGATCGGGTTCCAGTACGTCATGACCAGGATCGGGATCCCGGTGGCCTCGTACGCCTCGCGGACCGTGCGCATCACGTCGGCGATCTTCACGCCGCCGCGCAGCGCGATGTCGTCGGCGGTCTGGATGACCGGGCCGTCGAGCACCGGGTCGCTGTGCGGCAGGCCCACCTCGATGACGTCGGCGCCGCCGGCGGCCGCCGCCTTGACGGCCTCGATACCGCCGTCGACGGTCGGGAACCCGGCGGGCAGGTACGCGATCAGCGCCGCCCGGTCCTCGGCCTTGGCCGCGGCGAGGGTGGTGTCCAACAGCTCGATGTTGCCGCTCACTTGGCGTCCCCCTCGATCTCGGCGCCGTGGCCGGCCGCGTCCGCCTCGACGGCGGTGTCGGTCTCGTACAGCCCGAAGTACCGGGCCGCCGTGTCCATGTCCTTGTCGCCCCGGCCGGACAGGTTGACCAGGATCAGGCCGTCCTTGCCGAGCTCCTTGCCGACCTCCAGGGCACCGGCCAGCGCGTGCGCGCTCTCGATGGCCGGGATGATCCCCTCGGTGCGGGAGAGCAGCCGCAGCGCCTGCATGGCCGCGTCGTCGGTGACCGCGCGGTACTCGCCGCGGCCGATGTCCTTCAGGTAGGCGTGCTCCGGGCCGATGCCCGGGTAGTCCAGACCGGCCGAGATGGAGTACGGCTCGGTGATCTGGCCCTCCTCGTCCTGGAGGACGTAGCTGCGCGAGCCGTGCAGGATGCCGGGCTCGCCCTCGGTGAGGGTCGCCGCGTGCTCGCCGGTCTCCACCCCGTGCCCGGCCGGCTCGCAGCCGATGAGGCGGACGTCCGCGTCCGGGATGAGGGCGTGGAAGAGGCCGATGGCGTTGGAGCCGCCGCCGACGCAGGCGACCGCGGCATCCGGCAGCCGGCCGGTCCGTTCCAGGATCTGCCGCCTGGCCTCGACGCCGATGACGCGGTGGAAGTCGCGGACCATGGCAGGGAAGGGGTGCGGGCCGGCGACGGTACCGAAGAGGTAGTGCGTGCGGTCCACGTTGGCGACCCAGTCGCGGAACGCCTCGTTGATGGCGTCCTTGAGGGTGCGGGAGCCGGACTTCACGGCGATGACCTCGGCGCCGAGCATCCGCATCCGCGCCACGTTCAGCGCCTGGCGCTCGGTGTCGATCTCGCCCATGTAGATGGTGCAGTCGAGGCCGAAGAGGGCGCAGGCGGTCGCGGTGGCGACGCCGTGCTGGCCGGCCCCGGTCTCGGCGATGACCCGGGTCTTGCCCATGCGCCGGGTGAGGAGCGCCTGGCCCAGCACGTTGTTGATCTTGTGCGAGCCGGTGTGGTTGAGGTCCTCGCGCTTGAGGAAGATCCGGGCGCCGCCGGCGTGCTCGGCGAAGCGCGGCACCTCGGTCAGCGCGCTGGGGCGGCCGGTGTAGTTGACCATGAGCTCGTTGAGCTCGGCGGCGAACGCCGGGTCGGCCTTCGCCTTGTCGTACTCGACGGCGACCTCGTCCACGGCGGCGACGAGCGCCTCCGGGATGAACTTTCCGCCGTACGCGCCGAAGTACCCCTCGGCGCTGGGGATCAGACCCTCCGGGTCCGGAATGAAGAAGTCGGACGACATCTCGACGTGCTCCTCGGCATGGCATGGGGTGGATGCGTGGATTCACCGTATTGCGCCGTGAGCGAGGCGCCGCCTCGGCCGGGGGCCGGGCGGTGCGGGTCGTGCGGTTCCGCCGGAGGGCGGTGGGTGCGACGGCCGGGGCTCGCTCTACTGCGCGGACCCCGTGCGCCATCGCATGCCGTTGACCTGGCCGGGTTCGTCACCGATCACGTACCGCACCCGCCGGCCGTGCACGCGGCGCGCGGGGGCGCGGCAGCCGCGGGGGCGGCAGCCGCGGGCCAGCGGCGCGTGCGGGTCCCGGCCGGTGGCCGCGGCGGGGCGCAGGCCCGGCCGGACGCGGGGCGCGGAACGGTCAGCGGACACGGGTGAGGTCAGCCCCGTCCGTGCCGGAGGGCCGGGTGGGCGCCCGCGGCGACCAGGTCGGCGACGGCGACCCGCGGGTCGCGGCCGGTGACCAGGGACTCGCCGACCAGCACGGCGTCCGCGCCGGCGTTGGCGTAGGCGATGAGGTCGTGCGGGCCCCGGACACCGGACTCCGCGATCTTGACGATGTGGTCGGGGATCTCGGGGGCGACCCGCTCGAAGGTGGAGCGGTCGACCTTGAGGTCCTTCAGGTTGCGCGCGTTGACGCCGATGATCCGGGCGCCGGCGTCGACCGCGCGCTCCGCCTCCTCCTCGTCGTGCACCTCGACCAGCGGCGTCAGGCCGATGGACTCGGCGCGCTCGATCAGGGAGACCAGCGCCTCCTGGTCGAGGGCGGCGACGATCAGCAGGACGAGGTCGGCGCCGTACGCCCGCGCCTCCCACAGCTGGTAGGAGGTGACGATGAAGTCCTTGCGCAGGACCGGGATGTCGACCTTGGCGCGGACGGCCTCCAGGTCGGCGAGCGAACCGCCGAAGCGGCGCTCCTCGGTGAGGACCGAGATGACGGAGGCGCCGCCCGCCTCGTAGTCCGCGGCCAGTGCGGCCGGGTCGGCGATGGCGGCAAGGGCCCCCTTGGAGGGGCTGGAGCGCTTTACCTCGCAGATGACGGTCACGCCCTCGCCACGCAGGGCGGCGACTCCGTCCTTCGCCTGGGGAGCGCGCGCCGCGCGCTCCTTCAGCTCATCGAGGCTGACGCGCGCCTGCCGCTCCGCGAGGTCGGCGCGTACGCCGTCGATGATCTCGTCGAGCACACTCACGCGATCGGCCCCCTTCCGGGACGGTGACAAGAGAACAGGATCAGCCATGCCGATGGTATCCGCAGGAGGCCGATGGGCCCGCATCCGGCGGACGAATGTCCCACTACCTGGGCATTCACGTGGCCCGGTATCCGGGTGTTCACGGTGCCAGCGCCGATCCGAACGGCAGGTTCCGAACGACGGTGAAGATCAGCAGGACGGCTCCGATCGCCCACCAGTGGACGGGCCGCGGCGTGAACCGGGCGGGCTTCCCGGCTGCCGCGCGGACCATCCAGAGGACCCAGACCACGGCGAAGATCCCGTAGCCGATGACGGCGGGGGCGTTGGAGCCGAACGCCGTCCCGAGGTCGCCGTGGGCGACCGCGTAGGCACTGCGCAGCCCGCCGCAGCCGGGGCAGTAGATGCCGGTGAAGCGGAGCAGCGGGCAGACCGGGTAGTGGCCCGGCTCGTTGGGGTCGACCGAGCCGACCAGGGCGAAGGCCGCGAGGACGCCCGCCATGACCCCGGCCGGGGCGGCGGTCCGCCGCAGCCGTGAGGCGGGGGCGGGCGCCGGCGGGCGGACCGGCGGGAAGGGGTCCGGCTGCCCTGCGGGCGGAGCGGTCGCGGGCAGGTGGCCGCCGGGCGCCGCGGGCGGCCCTGACGGCGGCTCGGGGCCGTCGGGTGCGGGCCGGTGGCCGGGGGCGCCGGGCGCGGGGCGGTGGCCCGGCGTCGGCGGGGCGGCTGGAGAGGGCGAAGCGTCCACCCGGTGATTGTCGCCGCTGACGCGGAGAGGCGCAGCCCGATCCGGGCCGCGCCTCGCGTGCGTACGTCCCGCGGAGGGGGTCAGGAGGTCTGTGCCTGCCCGGCGCGGGCCCTGGCCTGGGCCAGCTCCGCCGACTCCTTCGGCATGCCGAGACCGGCGGCCTTCATCGCGAGCCCGACGATCCCGCCGATGACGGTGACGGCGATACCGGCCCAGAAGCCGAGCGGGTTGGCCGCGACCATGAAGACGCCTGCGATGCAGAAGCCGATGAACGAGATGATGACACCGGTCCAGGCGGCCGGGGTGTGTCCGTGGCTGCTGCCCGCCATGAGTTGCTCCTCGTTGGTGTTGCGCTGTTGGTATCGCTCGGTGTCGCTGTGCGCAGAGCCGGTGCCGCTGTGGGTGCCGCTGTGCTGTGAGCTCGGCCCATTGTCCCGTACGTGCGGACCGGACGTGAGCTGGGGGGTCATGCCTCGCGCGTCGGGTCCACGCCGCGGTCCAGGGCCTTCCACAGGTCCTCGGGCCGGTCGGGGTCCAGGGCCTTGGGGGCGGTCTTGCGGGGGCGCGGGGTGCCGTCGCGCTCGTACCGCCCGGACATGGTGGGCCAGCGCCTGCCGTAGCGCAGGGCGAGCAGCCCGGCGAGCAGGATCAGCAGCCCGCCGGCCGCGGTCACGTAGGGCCAGGCGGTGTGGCTGAGGGCGCCGATGGTGGCGGCGGTGTCGCCGGTGCTCCTGGCTGCCTGTTCGTCGAGCGCGGCGCTGTCGGAGGCGCCGAGGAAGGCGCTCAGCGCGGCGCCGAACCCGCTGAGGGCCAGCAGCCCCGCGACGAGCAGCCGGCCGCCGCTGCGGACGGCGAAGACGGCGACGAGGGCGGCCAGGCCGACGATGGCGAGGGCGGCCGGGACGCCGGTGACGTCCTGTCCGTCGGCGCTCAGCGGCAGGGCGCCGCCGCCGACGGAGGCCCGGCCCCGGGCCCAGGTCTGCCCGGACGCGAGGAGGACGACGGTGGCGCCGGCTGCCCCGAGGAGCAGGCCGGCGGCCAGGCTTCGGCGGCTCCCCGCGCTGTCGGGCGCGGAGACGGCTTCGGCACGGGGCTGGGGTACGGGGACAGCACTCACGTACCCCACTATCCCCTACCGCCCCGGAGTTACGGGCACACGGGGGGTGTGAGATCGAGCCCCGCCCGCGCGCCCCGGCCGCGCCGTCGGGCGCTCACGCGCCGCCGAGGCGGTTGGCCGTGTGGACGGCGCGCAGCACCGCCGCGGCCTTGTTGCGGCACTCGGTGTCCTCCGCGACCGGATCGGAGTCCGCGACGACCCCCGCCCCGGCCTGGACGTATGCCGTTCCGTCGCGCAGCAGGGCGGTGCGGATGGCGATGGCCGTGTCGGAGTCCCCGGCGAAGTCGAGGTAGCCGACGCAGCCGCCGTACAGCCCTCGGCGGGTGGGTTCGAGCTCCTCGATGATCTGCATGGCGCGCGGTTTCGGGGCGCCGGAGAGGGTGCCCGCGGGGAAGCAGGAGGTGAGGACGTCGAAGGCGGTGTGGCCCTCGGCGACGCGGCCGGTGACGGTGGAGACGATGTGCATCACGTGCGAGTAGCGCTCGACCGACATGAAGTCGACGACCTCGACGCTGCCGGGCTCGCAGACCCGTCCCAGGTCGTTGCGGCCGAGGTCGACGAGCATCAGGTGCTCGGCGCGCTCCTTCGGGTCGGCCAGCAGCTCCTCCGCGAGGGCCTGGTCCTCCTGCGGGGTGGCGCCCCTGTGCCGGGTCCCGGCGATCGGGTGGACCATCGCGCGGCCGTCCTCGACCTTGACGAGCGCCTCGGGGCTGGAGCCCGCGACGTCGAAGCCGTCGAACCGGAAGAGGTACATGTACGGCGAGGGGTTGGTGGCGCGCAGCACCCGGTAGACGTCCAGCGCGCTTGCCGTGCACGGCGTTTCGAAGCGCTGGGAGGGGACGACCTGGAAGGCCTCGCCGGCCCTGATCCGCTCCTTCACGTCCTCGACGGCGTCCTGGTAGGCCTTGCCGCCCCACAGCGCGGTGTAGGGCGGGAGCTCGGAGGGCGGCAGGGCGGCGGGGGCGTTGTCGACGGGGCGGCTCAGGTCCCGCTCCATGGCGTCGAGCCGGGCCACCGCGTCGGTGTAGGCCTCGTCGACTCCGGTGGCCAGGTCGTTGTGGTTGATCGCGTTGGCGATGAGCAGGACGCTGCCGTCCCAGTGGTCGAGGACGGCGAGGTCGGAGGTGAGCAGCATGGTCAGCTCGGGGAGCCCGAGGTCGTCGCCCCCGCTCTCGCCGATCTTCTCCAGTCGGCGCACGATGTCGTAGCCGAGGTAGCCGACCATGCCGCCGGTGAAGGGCGGCAGTCCGGACTCCTGCTCGTGCGGGGTGTGCAGGGTCTCGATGGTGGCGCGCAGGGCCTGGAGCGGGTCGCCGTCGACCGGGACGCCGACCGGAGGGGTGCCCAGCCAGTGGGCCTCGCCGTCGCGGGCGGTGAGCGTGGCGGCGCTGCGTACCCCGATGAAGGAGTAGCGCGACCAGGTCCGGCCGTTCTCCGCGGATTCCAGGAGGAAGGTTCCGGTGCGCTCGCCCGCGAGCTTGCGGTAGAGGCCGACCGGCGTGTCACCGTCCGCGAGGAGCCGGCGGGTGACGGGGATGACGCGCCGGTCGATGGCCAGCTTCCGGAAGGTGTCGAAGTCCATGGCGGCTGACCCTACTGTCCGAGCGGGAGGACGTCGGCGTCGAAACAGGTGCGGTCGCCGGTGTGGCAGGCGGCACCCGTCTGGTCGACCCGGACGAGAACGGTGTCGGCGTCGCAGTCCAGCGCCACGGACTTGACCTGCTGGATGTGGCCGGAGGTGTCGCCCTTGACCCAGTACTCCTGGCGGCTGCGCGACCAGTAGGTGCAGCGGCCGGTGGTCAGCGTGCGGTGCAGCGCCTCGTCGTCCATCCAGCCGAGCATCAGCACCTCGCCGGTGTCGTACTGCTGGGCGATGGCCGGGACGAGTCCGTCGGCGCCGCGCTTGAGGCGGGCGGCGACGGCGGGGTCCAGGCCGCTGGCGGGCGGTGGGGTGCCGGGCGTGGGCGAGCTGGTCATGTCCCCATTGTGCCGTGGCCGGGAGGGCCGTCCGGGCGGGCGTCCACTGGGCGGACGCTGGACACCGGTCGTACGCTGGCGGACATGTCGACCCATGCGAAGCGCGAACGACTTCTGCTTGCCGATCTGTTGGAGGGGGCGGGCCCGGAGGCCCCGACCCTCTGCCACGGCTGGACGGCCCGGGATCTGGCGGCCCATGTGGTGGTGCGGGAGCGCAGGCCCGACGCGGCGGCCGGGCTGGTGATCGGCCCGCTGAAGAGCCGGAGCGAGCGGATCAGAGACGAGTTCACCTCAAAGCCGTACGAGGAGCTGATCCAGCTCATCCGTACGGGGCCGCCGCGGATGTCCCCGTTCGGCGTGAAGCAGCTGGACGAGGCCGCCAACACCGTGGAGTTCTACGTCCATACGGAGGACGTGCGCCGGGCCCGGCCCGACTGGACGGCGCGGGAGCTGGACCCGGTCTTCGCCGATGTCCTGTGGTCGCGTACCGAGAAGGCGGCCCGGATGCTGGGGCGCAAGGCGCCGGTGGGTCTGGTGCTGCGCCGCCCCAACGGCCAGACCGCGGTCGCGCACAAGGGCACCCCGGTGGTGACGGTGACCGGTGAGCCGGGCGAGCTGCTGCTGTTCGCGTTCGGGCGGCAGGACGCCGCGCGGGTGGAGCTGGAGGGCGACCAGGACGCGATCGCCCGGGTGACGACGGCGAAGCTCGGGATGTAGGCCTCGCGTCTGGACCATGCCGGGCTCGTGCGGTCAGCGCGGCAGTTCGGCGCGGCGCAGCGCGCGGGGCAGCAGGCCCATCACCGCCCCCGCCCCGCAGAGCGAGGCGCTGGCGACGAAGACCGGGCCGGTGCCCCAGAGGGCGACGGCCACGCCGGTGACCGGGTAGCTGAGCGGCGAGAGCGCGTGGGTGAAGAGCGTCGAGACCGAAGTGACGCGGCCCAGGTAGGCGGGGTCGGCGGCGGTCTGGATGAGGGCTCCGCACAGGGCGCCGCCCAGGCCCGCGAAGAGCCCGACGAGGAGCGCGACACCGGCCGCGAGGGGTACCGAGGGTGCGTACGCCAGGGCGCCGATGGCGACCGCGCCGGTCAGTACGGTGAGGCACATGGTGAGCCCCGCCCTGGGGACCCGGCCGCGCACGGCGAGGAGCAGGGCGGAGGCGCCCGCGCCGATGCCGAAGGCGGCGATGACCCAGCCCATGCCGGAGGCGCCCCAGCCGCGCTCCTCGCTGAGCAGGATCAGGCCCAGGTTGAGCGGTCCGACGAAGCCCAGCTCGCTGACGGCGACAACGAGCATCAGCGGTCCGAGCAGCGGGTGGCGGCGGATGTGACGCACCCCGTCGGCGAGTTCGCGCCAGGCGGTGCCGGGGGGTGCGGCCTCGGCGGCGTCCGCCACCGGCAGCGGGCGCATCCGTACGGCGAGCAGCAGCGGCAGCGAGAGGGCGAAGAGCACACCGGCCGCGGCGAAGGCGAGGACCGGGCCGCCGATGGCCACGGCGACACCGCCGAGCGGGGCGCCCACCACGGTCGCGGTCCGGGTGGCGAGGCCGCGCATCCCCTGGACCCGGGCGAGCTGTCCGGCGGCGGT
This sequence comes from Streptomyces sp. NPDC088730, assembly GCF_044751215.1. Taxonomy (NCBI): domain Bacteria; kingdom Bacillati; phylum Actinomycetota; class Actinomycetes; order Kitasatosporales; family Streptomycetaceae; genus Streptomyces; species Streptomyces sp. NPDC088730. The sequence continues at coordinate 1,191,572 of NZ_JBIVLK010000001.1, read as the reverse complement.
GATCCTCGGCGGCATGGCTCCGACGGCGGGCAGGAAGAGGGCGTCGGCGGCGCCGAAGACCAGGGCGACGGCGATCAGCATCCACACCGTGGGCGAGGTGAGGAGCAGTGTCCCGGCCAGGCCGAGGATGACGAGACAGCGGGCGGTGTCGCTGACGACCACGACGCGGCGCGGCCCGAACCGGTCCGCGAGGACTCCCCCGCCGAGCAGCAGCAGGGCCCTGGGTATGGAGCCGACGGCGAGCACGAGGCCGGTCTGGGAGGCGCTTCCGGTGCGGGCGGCGGCCCAGGCGAGGGCCATGTAGTAGACGCTGTCCCCGATCGTGGACGCGGTGTAGGCGCCGAGCCAGCGCAGCACGTTGCCGTCGCGGTGGGCGGGGCGTACCGGAGCCTCTGGGGGTGTGAGCGTGGCGGTCACGGGGCGGGTCCTCTCGGGTGGCCGGGTCAGGTCCGGAACGGGAATCCGTACAGGTGCAGGGCGACGTTCTCGCGGTTCTCCGTGTCGCCGGCCTCGTCGCGGGCGCGGCCCCGCTCCTCGTACCGGTTGATGACCTCGTGCAGCTCGCGTTCGAGCGAGGAGAGCTCCTCGGGGTTCAGCCGGGCCAGGTACTCGGAGGTGAAGGAGCTCTTGCGCCACGGGGGTGTCCAGCTCCGGTACGCGTCCAGGAAGCGGCGGTACAGCTCGATGTGCTGGTCGAACGAGAGCCGGCTGACGGCGGTGTGGGTGGCGGCCTTCTCCGGCGCGTCGCTGAAGTCCTCGTCGTGGAAGCGGAGCCCCTTCGAGGCGGGCTGCCACCAGCGCTCACGGCCGTCCCTGCCGGGTCCGTCGGCCGCTTCGATCAGGCCGTGGTCGGCGAGCTTGCGCAGGTGGTAGCTGACGAGTGAGACCTGTTCGTCGACCTGTTCCGCGAGCTGGGAGGCGGTGGCCTGCCGGGCGATGTAGAGCGCCCGGTAGAGCTTCATCCGCAGCGGGTGCCCGAACGCCTTGAGCGTCCCGAGGTCGGACACCCTGCGTGATTCGTTGCTTGCCATGCCTCCACGGTAGATAGAAAAGAAACCTTGCGCAATATCTGTTGCGCAATAAATGTTGCGAAACTCGGGCCTGTCGCGGCGGCACACATGGAGACGCCACCGGCCCGCAAGGCCGGTGGCGTCTGAGAGAGCTGGGTGGACGGGGTTCAGCGGACCGGGTGGCCGGCCTCCCGGAGAGCGCCCTTGACCTCGGAGATCCGCAGATCACCGAAGTGGAAGACGGACGCGGCGAGGACCGCGTCGGCTCCCGCGCCGACGGCCGGCGCGAAGTCCGCGAGCCGGCCCGCGCCGCCGGACGCGATGACGGGGACGCTCACGTGTCCGCGTACGGCCGCGATCATCTCGGTGTCGTAGCCGTCCTTGGTGCCGTCGGCGTCCATCGAGTTGAGCAGGATCTCGCCCGCGCCGAGCTCGGCGGCGCGGTGCGCCCACTCGACGGCGTCGATGCCGGTGCCCTTGCGGCCGCCGTGCGTGGTGACCTCGAAGGTCCCGCCGGGGGTGCGCCGGGCGTCCACGGAGAGCACCAGGACCTGCCGGCCGAAGCGCTCCGCGATCTCCCGGATCAGCTCCGGCCGGGCGATGGCCGCGGTGTTGACGCCGACCTTGTCCGCGCCGGCCCGCAGCAGCTTGTCCACGTCGTCCGCGGTGCGGACGCCGCCGCCGACGGTGAGCGGGATGAAGACCTGCTCCGCGGTGCGGCGCACCACGTCGTAGGTCGTCTCGCGGTCGCCGCTGGAGGCGGTGATGTCGAGGAAGGTCAGCTCGTCGGCGCCCTCTGCGTCGTACAGCTTCGCCATCTCCACGGGGTCACCGGCGTCGCGCAGGTTCTGGAAGTTGACGCCCTTGACGACGCGGCCCTTGTCCACGTCGAGGCAGGGGATGACACGCACCGCCAGCGTCATCGCGCACCTGCCCGGTAGGCCTCTACCTCGACCTCGACGACCAGGCTCGGGTCGATGAAGCCGGACACGATGATCATGGAGGCGGCGGGCCGGACGTCGTCGAACAGCTCCTTGTGCGCACGGCCGATCTCCTCCACGTCCCGGGCGTGGGTGATGTACATGCGGGTACGGACGACGTCCTCGCGGCCCAGGCCCAGCTCCTTCAGCGCCTCGAAGGCGGCCTCGAAGGAGGTGACGGCCTGCTCGTAGGGGCCGCCGGCGGCGATCTGGCCGCCGACCACGGAGGTGCACCCGGACACCAGGACCAGCCCGCTCGGCAGCTCGACGGCGCGGGAGCAGCCGATCTTCTCCTCCCAGGGGCCGCCGGAGGAGACGCGCTCGACGGAGTCGGTCATGCGCCGACCGCCTTCAGTGCCTCTTCCAGCGTGAACGCCTCGGCGTACAGCGCCTTGCCGACGATCGCGCCCTCGACGCCTTCGGGGACGAGCAGGGAGATCGCCCGCAGGTCGTCGAGGGAGGAGACTCCGCCCGAGGCGACGACGGGGCGCTCCGTGGCCGCGCAGACATCCCGCAGCAGACCCAGGTTGGGGCCCTGGAGCGTGCCGTCCTTGGCGATGTCGGTGACGACGTAGCGGGCGCAGCCCTCGGAGTCGAGGCGCTCCAGCGTCTCGTAGAGGTCACCGCCGTCGCGGGTCCAGCCGCGGCCGCGCAGGGTGGTGCCGCGCACGTCCAGGCCGACGGCGATCTTGTCGCCGTGCTCCGCGATGACCTTGGCGACCCATTCCGGGGTCTCCAGGGCGGCGGTGCCGAGGTTGACGCGGCGGCAGCCGGTGGCGAGGGCGGCGGCGAGCGTGGCGTCGTCGCGGATGCCGCCGGACAGCTCGACCTTGATGTCCATGGCGCCGGCCACCTCGGCGATGAGGGCGCGGTTGTCGCCGGTGCCGAAGGCGGCGTCCAGGTCGACCAGGTGCAGCCACTCGGCGCCGGAGCGCTGCCAGGCGAGCGCGGCCTCCAGCGGGGAGCCGTAGGAGGTCTCCGAGCCGGACTCGCCGTGCACCAGGCGTACCGCCTGGCCGTCGCGCACGTCTACGGCGGGGAGCAGTTCAAGCTTCGGCATTACAGCGTCTCGATCCAGTTGGTCAGCAGCTGGGCGCCGGCGTCGCCGGACTTCTCGGGGTGGAACTGGGTGGCCCACAGCGCGCCGTTCTCCACGGCCGCCACGAACCGTTCGCCGTGCGTGGCCCAGGTGACCCTGGGGGCGCGGATGTTGGCGTTGGTGACTTCGAGGGACCAGTCGTGCGCGGCGTACGAGTGCACGAAGTAGTACCGGGCCTCGGGGTCGAGTCCGGCGAACAGCCGGGAGTCCTCCGGGGACTCGACGGTGTTCCAGCCCATGTGCGGGACGACGTCGGCCTTGAGCGGGCCCACGGTGCCCGGCCACTCGTCGAGCCCCTCGGTCTCCACGCCGTGCTCGATGCCGCGCTCGAAGAGGATCTGCATGCCGACGCAGATGCCCATGACGGGGCGCCCGCCGGCCAGCCTGCGGCCGATGATCCATTCGCCGCGGGCCTTCTTCAGCCCCTCCATGCAGGCGGAGAACGCGCCGACGCCGGGCACCAGCAGCCCGTCGGCGTTCATCGCCGTGTCGAAGTCGCGGGTGATCTCGACCTCGGCGCCGACCCGGGCGAGGGCGCGCTCCGCGGAGCGGATGTTGCCGAAGCCGTAGTCGAAGACGACGACCTTCTTCTTGGTGTCCACGCGGCGCCCCTAGTCCCAGAGTCCCTGGATCCGCATGACGCCCGCGACCAGGCACATCAGGGATCCGATGGAGAGCAGCACGATGACGCCCTTGGGCATGCCCTGCTTCGAGAAGGAGTAGACCCCGCCGGCCAGGAAGAGGCCGACCAGGATCAGGATGGTGTTGAGGCCGGTCACAGCGCGCCCTTCGTGGAGGGGAGGATTCCGGCCGCGCGCGGGTCGTGCTCGCTGGCGTAACGCAGGGCACGGGCGAGCGCCTTGAACTGGCACTCCACGATGTGGTGGGCGTTGCGCCCGTACGGCACGTGGACGTGCAGGGCGATCTGCGCCTGGGCGACGAACGACTCCAGGATGTGCCGGGTCATCGTCGTGTCGTACTCGCCGATCATCGGCGCCATGTTCTCGGGCTCGGTGTGCACCAGGTACGGGCGGCCGGAGAGGTCGACGGTGACCTGGGCGAGCGACTCGTCCAGCGGGACGGTGCAGTTGCCGAAGCGGTAGATGCCCACCTTGTCGCCGAGGGCCTGCTTGAAGGCGGCGCCGAGCGCGAGGGCGGTGTCCTCGATGGTGTGGTGCGAGTCGATGTGCAGGTCGCCGTCGGTCTTGACCGTGAGGTCGAACAGTCCGTGGCGGCCGAGCTGGTCGAGCATGTGGTCGTAGAAGCCGACCCCGGTCGCGACATCGACCTTGCCGCTGCCGTCGAGGTTGATCTCGACGAGCACGGAGGTTTCCTTGGTGGTCCGCTCCACTCTTCCTACGCGGGCCTCGCGAGTCATGCGTCGTGCTCCTTCTTGAGTTCGCGTACCGCATCGAGGAACGCGTCGTTCTCTGCCGGGGTCCCCGCGGAGACCCGCAGCCATCCCGGTACGCCGTTGTCCCGGACCAGGACGCCCCGGTCGAGGATGTGCTGCCAGGCGGTGTGGCTGTCGGCGAAGCGGCCGAACTGGACGAAGTTGGCGTCCGAGTCGGTGACGTCGAAGCCCTGGGCGCGCAGCCCGGTGACGATCCGGTCGCGTTCGCTCTTGAGCCGGTCCACGTACCCGAGGAGCGTATCGGTGTGCTCCAGGGCGGCGAGCGCGGTGGCCTGGGTGACGGAGGACAGGTGGTACGGGAGCCGCACCAGCTGGACCGCGTCGACGACGGCGGGGTCGGCGGCGAGGTAGCCGAGCCGCAGTCCGGCGGCGCCGAACGCCTTCGACATGGTGCGCGAGAGCACCATGCGGGGGCGGCCCTCGATCAGCGGGAGCAGTGAGGCGTGGTGGCTGAACTCGCCGTACGCCTCGTCGACCACGACCATCGACGGCTTCGCGGCCTGCGCGGCGTCGTACAGCGCGAGGACGCTGGCGGCGTCGACGGCGGTGCCGGTGGGGTTGTTGGGCGAGGTGATGAAGACGACGTCGGGACGCTCCCGGGCGATGACCTCGCGGGCCGCGTCCACGTCGATGGTGAAGTCCTCGTTGCGCGGCCCGGAGATCCAGCCGGTTCCGGTGCCCCGGGCGATGAGGGCGTGCATGGAGTACGAGGGCTCGAAGCCGATCGCGGTGCGGCCGGGGCCGCCGAAGGTCTGCAGCAGCTGCTGGAGCACCTCGTTGGAGCCGTTGGCCGCCCAGACGTTGGCGCGGCCGACCTGGTGCCCGGCGGTGCGGCTGAGGTAGCGGGCCAGCTCGGTGCGGAGCTCGACGGCTTCCCGGTCGGGGTAGCGGTTGAGGTCACGGGCGGCCTCGCGGACCCGCTCCGCGATCCGGTCGACCAGCGCCTCGGGGAGCGGGTACGGGTTCTCGTTGGTGTTCAGCCGGACCGGTACGTCGAGCTGGGGCGCTCCGTACGGGGACTGGCCGCGCAGTTCGTCGCGGATCGGGAGGTCGTCCCAGGCGTTGCGCGTGGTGCTGTCGTTGCGCGTGGTGCTGTCGTTCACTGCTGCGGGACCTTCCAGCCGAACCGGGCCTTCAGCGCGGCGCCGTGCGCGGGGAGGTCCTCCGCCTCGGCGAGCGTCACGACGTGGTGGGTGACCTCGGCCAGTGCGTCGCGGGTGTAGTCGACGATGTGGATGCCGCGCAGGAAGGACTGCACGGACAGTCCGGAGGAGTGGCAGGCGCAGCCGCCGGTGGGCAGTACGTGGTTGGAGCCGGCGCAGTAGTCGCCGAGCGAGACCGGGGACCAGGGGCCGACGAAGACCGCTCCGGCGTTGCGGACCCGGTCCGCGACGGCCGGGGCGTCGGCGGTCTGGATCTCCAGGTGCTCCGCGGCGTACGCGTCGACGACCTTGAGGCCGTCCTCCAGGTCGTCGACCAGGACGATCGCGGACTGGCGGCCGGCCAGCGCGGGTTCGATCCGCTCTGTGACGTGCTTGGTCGCGGCGACCTGCGGCTTCAGTTCCGCCTCCGTGGCGGCGGCGAGCTCCTCCGAGTCGGTCACCAGCACCGCGGCGGCCATCGGGTCGTGCTCGGCCTGGCTGATCAGGTCGGCGGCGACGTGCACCGGGTCGGCGGTCGCGTCGGCGAGGATCGCGATCTCGGTGGGGCCGGCCTCGGCGTCGATGCCGATGCGGCCCTTGAGGAGGCGCTTGGCGGCGGCGACGTAGATGTTGCCGGGGCCGGTGACGAGGTTCACGGGCAGGCAGTCCTCGGTGCCGTACGCGAACATCGCGACGGCCTGGGCGCCGCCGGCGGCGTAGACCTCGTCGACGCCGAGCAGGGCGCAGGCGGCCAGGATCGTGGGGTGCGGCAGTCCGCCGAACTCCTTCTGCGGCGGGGACGCGACGGCGATGCCCTCGACGCCCGCCTCCTGGGCGGGGACCACGTTCATCACGACGGAGGACGGATAGACCGAGCGCCCGCCCGGCACGTACAGCCCGACGCGCTCGACCGGCACCCACTTCTCGGTGACGGTGCCGCCGGGGACCACCTGGGTGGTGTGCGTGGTGCGGCGCTGCTCGTGGTGGACGAGGCGGGCGCGGCGGACCGACTCCTCCAGGGCGGCGCGCACGGCGGGGTCGAGCCGCTCCAGCGCGTCCCCGATCGCCTCGGCCGGGACCCGGATCGAGCCGATCCGTACCCCGTCGAATTTCGCCCCCCAGTCGATCACTGCCGCGGAGCCGCGATGGCGTACGTCCTCGCAGATGGGCCGCACCGTTTCCAGAGCGGCTTCCACGTCGAACTCGGCACGGGGCAGCAGGTCGCGCAGGGCGCCGCCCTCGGGGAGGGCATCGCCGCGCAGATCGATTCGAGAGATCACCTCCCAATTCTCTCAGACCGCCCGAGAGGCCCGGACGCCCGTATCACTGGCTGATACATACCGTCGCTGTCACGGCTGACTATTAGCGTTCATTCGGTCACTCAGAGGGAATAACGGGACTACGGACCGACCCCCGATGTGCTGGTCGGCCCAAAGCTCCGAGTGAAAGGGGCGTCGGTGACCGAACCGCACGACGGGGATTTTCCGGACGACCTCAGCGCGGCCGAGCTGGGCATGTGGCAGTCGTTCAGGAACGGGACCACCTACGATCTGCGTGCCCGCGACGCGGCCCTCAACGATCCGTTCGCCCCGCTCGCCTGGGGCCTCGAACGCAGTGTGGACGCCCGGGTCGTCGCCCGGCTGCTGCTGAGCGGCCCCAAGGCCAGGCCCGGCCGGGTGGCCGCGCTGAAGCTCCGGGGCGTACGGATCACCGGGAAGCTGGATCTCGCGGGCGGCCGGGTGGAGCCGTACGTGGAGCTGACCGACTGCCGATTCGAGCAGGAGGTGGTGCTCCCCGAGTGCCACTTCACGACCTTGCGGATGGTCGGGTGCGCGATCCCCCGGCTGGACGCGGCCCGGCTGCACACCGAGGGCGATCTCCATCTGCCGCGCTGCCGGGTCGAGCGCGGCATCCGCCTCACGGACGCGCAGATCGGCACGGATCTGCTGATCAACCAGATCGGCATCGGCCCCGACCGGCAGGGCCGGGCCTTCATCGGTGACGGGCTCACCGTCGCCCAGGACCTCCAGGCCGAGATGATCGAGACGCTCGGCGAGCTGAGCCTGCGCGGGGCGAAGGTGGGCGGTTCGCTGAGTCTGCGCGGCAGCCGGCTCCGGGCCACGCAGGGGCTCCGCGCGCTGAACGCCCCGCAGCTCAGCGTGGAGCGGACGCTGTACATGAGCGAGGCCTGGGTCAGCGTGGACACCGGGAACCAGGGCAACACTCCCCCTTACGGCATCACCCTGTCCCCGACGCCCGCGCACGGCACCCGTGCGCAGGTCTTCCGGTGCCGCGGCGGGGTGCGGCTGGACGACGGGCGGTTCGGGGACGCCGTCGATCTGCACAAGGCCGTCTTCGTGCTGATCGGCCACGAGGAGCTGTCGCTGCGCCGGATAGTGGCTCCGGAGCTGAGGTTCAACCCGGAGCGCCCGGCCCAGGGCCGGGTGGTGCTGAACGGGGCGAAGATCGTCACGCTGATCGACGTGTCGACCAGCTGGCCGGGTCCGGGCGGCCTGGCGATGGGCGGGTTCGTCTACGAGAACCTCGTGCCGTACGGGCACTTCCCGCTCTCCCGGCGCCTGGAGTGGGTGGCGGCGGCGACCCCGGAGTACGTGCCCGAGCCGTACGAGCGGCTGGCCGCGGTGCTCCGCAACAGCGGCGAGGACGCGGACGCCCGCGAGGTGCTGCTCGCCAAGCAGCGGCGGCGCCGGGAGACCCTGCCGCCCGCCGCGAAGCTCTGGGGCTACCTCCAGGACTGGACGGTGGCGTACGGCTACCGGCCGGGGCGGGCCGCGGTGTGGATGGCGGTGCTGTGGGCGGCGGGAGCGGTGGCCTTCTCGCGCTACCAGCCGGTGTCGATCAAGGGGAGCGAGCATCCGGAGTGGAACCCGGCCCTGTACGCGCTGGATCTGCTGGTGCCGGTGATCAATCTCGGCCAGGACGGCTACTGGCTGATGAAGGGCGGCTGGCAGTGGGTGGCGGCCGCGCTGATCATGCTGGGTTGGATACTGGCCACCACCGTCGCGGCAGGGGCCTCCCGGCTGCTGAGCCGGAACTGACCGCGCAACGGCCCCGCCGTCCCCGGCCGGCGCTCCTCCACCCGCGCCATGAACGGGTGGAGGGGCGCCGGAACGGAGCCCTGCCGCCACGCCCGCTGCGGGCGGGCGCTCCCCCGGAACACCCCACGCAACGACAAGAACAGGCCAGATTCCACATTTTCCTTTACTCTTTCTTGGCTATCTGCGGGGCAACCCTTCCACTCGCCACCAAAGTTTCACAGCACCCCTCTGGCGCGGCTCCCACCAGCGCTTTTCAATGGTCTGCACCATGCCTTTCCTCCGCGCTCTGCTCCGTACCGCGCGCATGATCCGGCACACCCCGGAACTGTCGACCGGGTTGCCCGCGGACCATGCGGTGATGCTCGACGCCCCCGACGACCGGCTGTCGCCCGCGCTGGTCGCCGCCGCGCTCGGGGAGTACGGGCCGGCCGCGAAGCTGCTCGCCACCACCAGGGACGCGGGCGAGTGGGAGAGCCGGGACCGCTATCTGAGGCGGCTCGTGGCGTTCGCCCGGAACCGGGACGGCTGGCTGGGCGACTGGCTGGCCGCCGCCCCGCACGACCCCGACGCGCTGCTCGTCAAGGCCCAGCTCGCCCTGATGCGCGCCTGGGAGTCGCCCGCCCGCGCGGAGCAGCTGCGCGAGGTGGGGCCGATGATCACGGCCGCCGCGGAGTGCGACCCGCGCGATCCGGTGCCCTGGCGCCTCGCGCTCGACCACGCCCGCGGCACCCGGGCCACGCACACCACGTTCGAGGCGCTGTGGGAGCAGGCCATACAGCGCTCCACGCACCACTACGGCTGCCATGTCGCCGCCCTCCAGTACCTCTCCGCCGCCTGGTACGGCTCGCACCGCGAGTGCTTCGACTTCGCCGAGCGGGCCGCGGAGGACTCGCTGCCCAGCTCCCTGGTGCAGGCGCTGCCGCTGCGGGCGGCCTTCGCCGTGCTGACCGAGGGGCCGGACGTGCGGACCACCTCGGTGCAGGTGGAGCGGATCGACCGGGCGGCGGACCTGGCGATCTCGCTCTCCGCCGCGTTCGCTCCGGGCGATCCGTGGCCGGCCGAGGTCCGCAACCTGCTCGCGTACGTGCTGGTCGCACGGAGGCGGTGGGACGAGGCGCTGGAACAGTTCCGGCGGATCGGGCCCCACGCGGCGTCGTTCCCCTGGTCCTCCGTGTCCGACGACCCGCTCGGCCGGTTCCTCGACGCACGCGACGGCACCAGGCTCCAGGTGGCATCTGTGACCCCCTTGCGACACCGGGCCGACCGAGGACGGGCCCACGGCCATTACGCTTGACCGTTGTGACCACCGCTCGCCTGCCTCTGTTCCCGCTGAACGCGGTGCTGTTCCCCGGCCTCGTGCTGCCGCTGAACGTCTTCGAGGAGCGTTACCGCGCCATGATGCGCGAACTCCTGAAGACCGATGAGGACGAACCGCGCCGCTTCGCCGTGGTCGCCATCCGCGACGGCCGCGAGACCGCTCCGACGGGCACCGGCATGCCGGACCCCGGGCGCGTTCCCGTCGAGCGGGGCCCGGCGGACGGCTTCGGCCCCGACCCCGTCCAGACGTTCCACCGGGTGGGCTGTATCGCCGACGCGGCGAAGATCCGGGAGCGCTCCGACGGCAGCTTCGAGGTCCTGGCGACCGGTACCACCCGGGTCCGGCTGGTCTCGGTGGACACCGGCGGCCCGTATCTGACGGCCGAGCTCGAAGAGCTGGAGGAGGACCCGGGCGAGGACGCGGGCGCGCTCGCCGAGGGCGTCCTGCGGGCCTTCCGGAGCTACCAGAAGCGGCTGGCGGGCGCGAGCGAACGCTCCCTCACCACCGGTGCGGACCTGCCCGACGACCCGTCCGTCATCTCGTACCTGGTCGCCGCGGCCGCCGTGCTGGACATCCCCGCCAAGCAGCGGCTGCTCCAGGCCCCGGACACCGCGACCCGGCTCCGCGAGGAGCTGACACTGCTGCGTTCCGAGACCGCCGTCATCCGGCACCTGCCGTCGCTGCCCGCGGTGGAGCTGACCCGGGCCCCGACCCACCCCAACTGAGCGACCGGAGGGCCACTCCCCCGTGGCGAAGAAGCCGAAGAAGCAGCCCCAGTCCGGCTCCACCCCGGCCACGGTCGCGCTGACCGCGGCCGGCACGGCCTTCACGGTGCACGCCTACGAGCACGACCCGGCGGCCGCCTCCTACGGCGGGGAGGCGGCGGAGGCGCTGGGCGTCTCCCCCGAGCGGGTGTTCAAGACCCTGGTGGCCGACGTGGACGGCCGGCTGACGGTCGCGGTCGTCCCGGTCGCCGGTTCCCTGGACCTGAAGGCCCTGGCGACGGCCGTCGGCGGCAAGCGGGCGGCCATGGCGGACCCGGCGGCGGCGGAGCGGACCACCGGCTACGTCCTGGGCGGCATCTCCCCGCTGGGCCAGCGCAAGCGGCTCCCCACGGTGCTGGACGCGTCGGCACGGGACCACGCCACGGTCTGCGTCTCGGCGGGGCGCCGCGGCCTGGAGGTCGAACTGTCCCCGACCGACCTGGCGTCCCTGACGGGCGCGGTGTTCGCGCCGATCGGCCGGGGCGCGTAACGGCTCGCGGGGGCGCGACGTGCCGGGCGAACCGGTTCCGTCCCCCACCGCCGGACGGGCTGGATCCGCCGGGCCCGCCCCCTCCGGCCGGGTGGATCCGGCCCGAGCGGTCCGGGCGAATCCGACCGTCCGCGAGTCCGGCCGAATCGATCCCGGCGGCGACCGAGGACCTGGTCCGGCCGGGGGCAGGGCCCCGCCCCGCTACGACCCCGCAGGCGGCTCGGGCGCCGGAGGCCCGGACTGCGTGGGCCCGGCGGACGGCGAAGGCCCGGACTGCGTGGGCCCGGACGGCGAAGACCCGGCGGACGGCGAAGGCCCGGCCCCGTAGACCGGCGCGCCTCCCGGCCCGTGGTAGACCCCCCACTCCGGCTCCGGATCGCGTGGCCCGAACATCGCCGTCAACCCCAGGTGCACGGCCATCGCCGCCAGCGACCAGGCCAGCAACGCCCCCTTCGCGTGCAGCTCCAGCGGCGCGTCGAAGATCACGCCCTTGCCGACCTCGCGGGCGTGGGCGACCACGTCGTCGGTCGGGCCGAGCCGGGTCCCCAGCTGCCACGCCAGCACCGAGCCGAGCACGCCGCCCACCGCGAGGCCCACGACGAGCACGACCCCGCCCCGCCGGTGGAAGAGGAAGGCCAGCGCCGCGGAGACCGCACCGAACGCCAGCGCGAGCAGCGCGAACGTTCCGTCGGCCCCGATCGCCTCCTCGCCCTCGCTGTCGCTCAGGAAGACGGCGGTGTTGTCGGAGATCAGCGGCACCCGGGGCGCCAGCCACAGCCACAGCAGTCCGAGCGCTACCCCGGCGACCGTCACGGCCGCGCAGACGATCCCGGCCCGGCGCAGGTCCGTACGGAGATCCCGTTCCTCCGGCGACTCCAGCAGGTTCCTGGGACGGGAGCCGCCGGGGCCGCCCCCTTTCTGCGGCGTCTGCCACGGCTCGTGCGGCGAGGGCTGGTGCGGCGGCGTCAGAGGTGCTGTCACCGTGCCATCGTGCCAGGCGTCCCTGTGCCGCGCCTCACCGGACCGCTGCCCTGCGGTACGCCCAGGCCGCCACGGCCAGCGAGAGCACGCCCACGACGGCGCAGACGGCCAGGTCGAGGGTGACGACGGCCCAGTCGGGGTGGGCGTCGAAGGAGCGGGCGAGCGCCTCGACCCCGTAGGTGGAAGGCAGCAGATCGCGCGCCCAGCCGACCGGCTCCGGCAGCCGGTTCGCCGGGAGCACGCCCAGCAGCAGGGCCGCGGACATGCCCAGCTGTCCCAGCAGCGTGGCCAGCTCCTGCCGGGGGGCCAGCAGCCCGAGCGCGGCGCCGAGCCCGGAGAGGGCCGCACCGGAGAGCGGGATGACGGCGACGAGCACCCACAGGTGGGTCATCGGCAGCCCGAAGAGCACACTGCCGGCCACCGCCGTGACGATGGTGCCGGGCACGGTGAAGGAGGCGTACGCCCCGGCCGCCCCGAGCACCACGGCGGCGGGCGGCACGGGCAGCGTCGCGTAGTGGTCGAGCCCGCCGCCGGCCCGGAGCTGCCCGAAGTACTGGGCGAGCAGGTTCAGCGCGACGAAGGCGACGACCAGGACGCTGGACCCGGCGACGACGGCCCGCGCCTCCGAGCCGCCGTCGACGACCCCGCGCATCAGGACCATGATCCCGACGGACTGGAAGGTCGCCACGAAGAGCAGCGGGATGCGGGCGACCCTGGCCCGGGAGAGCTGGGCCCGGTAGACCGCCGCGAGCGAGGGGAAGAGCCGGGCCCTCGGGGCGAGCTCCGCGGCCTGCGTGTTCCGGCCGCCGTCGAAAGCGTCCCGGCCGGCCCTGCCCGACGGTCCGGAGTGGACCGGCTGCCCGGACTGGCCGGACACCGCCTCCGCGCGAACGATGCTCGTCACCTGGCGCTGCTCCTGTTCGGTCCCTGCCCGGCCGCCCGCCCGCAGCGGTCCGTTCCGGCCGCGCCGCTCGTCGCACGCATCGCGGTCATGACTTCACCAGTCCCTTGGTCGCGCCGCCGCCGAGCGCCAGATAGACATCCTCCAGGCTGGGCGTCGCCAGGGTGAAGTCGTCGAGCGCGGCGAAGGCCGCCCCGCCGGTCACCGCGGCGACCGCCGCCCGCGCCTCGTCGGGCCCGAGCCGCAGCACCCAGCGGCGTCCGGACTCCTGCGCGGACGCCCGCAGCGCCGCGACCTCCGGCACGTCCAGCGGGGCCCGCTCGCGCCACACCAGCTCCACCCTGACCTCGCCGGCGACCTGCTCCTTGAGCCCGGCCGGGGTGTCGCAGGCGATGACCCTGCCCCGGTCGATGACGGCGACCCGGTCCAGGACGGTCTCGGCCTCGATGACGTTGTGGGTGACCAGCAGCACCGTCGCGCCGCGCTCCGCCCGCCGCCGGTCGACGGCGGCCCAGACGGCACGCCGGGCGACGGGGTCCATGCCGGTCGTCGGCTCGTCGAGGACGAGCACCGGCCGCTCACCGACCAGCGCGGCCGCGACGCACGCGAGCCGCCGCTGCCCGCCGGAGAGCTTCTTCAGGGGCCGGCCCGCGAGTTCGGCGAGGCCGAGTTCGTCGAGTACGGCGTCGCGTTCGGCGCGGGCGTCCCGTACCGGCAGTCCGCGGAGCCGTCCGGTGGTCTCGGCGGCGAGCGCCACCGTCAGCTCGTCCAGCGCGGTCGACTCCTGGCCGAGGTAGCCGATCAGCCGGGAGGCCCGCTCGGGATGGCGCACGAGGTCGTGGCCGAGCATGTCGACGCTGCCGGAGTCGGGCCGCATCAGCCCGGTGAGCTGCCGTACGAGGGTGGACTTGCCTGCGCCGTTGGGTCCGAGCAGTCCGAAGATCTCACCGCGCCGGACGTCCAGGCTGATGCCGTCGGTGGCGCGCACCTCGGGGGTGGCGGGCCTGCCGCGCCGGCCCCGGGCCGCCGGGTAGGTCTTGACCAGGTCCCGCACCGCGCACACGGTGCCGCTCGCCGTCTGCGCCTGTGCTGTGCCCGTACTCACGAGGTACGAGAGTACGGGGTCCGGGCGCCCCCATGACGCCCGGGGCCGCGCCGGCGGGACATCAACGCGGCAATGCACGGAAGGGTTGAGCGCCCCGGCCCGCGAAGTGGTCTCAGTCTCCGGCCGGTGCCGCTTTCTCCGCGCGGGCCGCCGGCGGAGCGTGCTTCTCGGGCAGCGGTGGCGCGTGCTCCGCGGCTGCCCGTACGTCGATCTCGCGCCAGAACCCCGCCCTGATCGCGTACCGGTCGTGCTCGTCGATCTGGTCGTCCTTGTGCGCGAGCAGCCCGAACCGGGCGGCGTACCGGAGCAGTTCGCCGTCGATGCGGTGCGGGACGCGGGGGTACATGGTGGACAGCTTCTGGAGGTGGAGGTTCTCCGGCAGCCGTTCCATCCAGCGCCGGGCGAAGACCTGCCCCACCTCGAAGGGGTCGCCGCCGACCGTGGTGATGTCCTCCTCGCGGTCCGCCCAGCGCTGCTCCGCGCTGGTGATCTGGGCCAGCGTCGGGAGGGACGCGGTCTCCGGGGGCTCACCGAGGGGGCCGCCGCGCTCCACCCAGCCCCGGTCGGAGGACCAGCGCAGGGTGGCGTTGGCGGGCGGCGGGGCGGGCTGCTGGACGGGCTGGGCGCCGGGGCCGCGCAGGGTGCCGGCCAGGTCCTTCGGGGTGGGGACGCCGCGGCCCGGGTGGCTGTGCGGGGCGTGCGGGGCGGCCTCCTCCGACGGCTCCGGCGGGCCGGTGCGGGCGGTCTCCGCCCGGGCCTCCGTGGCCCGCTCCGCGGAGGCCGCGAGGGCGGCCTCGGGCAGCGGGGCGGAGAGGATCGCGGCGATCTCGGAGTTCCGCGCGGCGGGCGGCGGCGCGCACGGGCCGCCGGTCTCCTTGGCGCGTACGGCGCGGGTGATCCAGGCCCGGTCGAGCACGCGCCGCTCGTCGGCCTCCGCGACGAGGTCCTCGGACTGGTTGTAGTCGCCGTCGGCGGCCTGGACCGCCCAGAGGTGGACGGCCACGCCGTGTTCCTTGGCGGACATCAGTCCGGGCAGCAGATCGCCGTCGCCGGTCACCAGCACCACGTCGGAGCAGGCGCGGTTGCGCGCGAGTTCGGTGAGCTCCGCGTGCATCGCCGCGTCGACGCCCTTCTGCGCCCAGCGCCCGTCACTGCGGGTGAGTGCCCCCAGTCGCACCGTCACCCGTGGCATGACGCGCAGCCTGCGGTGTTCGGGCTGCGGTACGCGGTCGGGGGCCCCGTCGAACCAGTAGATCCGCAGCAGCGGCTGTTCCGTATCGGCCTCCGCCCGCTCCCTCAGCCCCTGGATCAGGGCGGCGTGGTCGACGGTGATGCGGGACCGGGCGGGCTCTCCGGCCAGCAGGCTGGCGGCCGCGCCCAGCAGGTATCCGGCGTCCACCAGGACGACGCAACGGTCCACGCGTTCCACCCTCTTCCAGGAATTCGGGAACGGGTCCACTCAGGTCAGGGGTTTTCTTCGAGTCTGCCCGACCACGCGGGGGTTAACGGGTGGAACTCGATCATCGGCGTGGCGGATCCGGAAAACGGCGCATCATACCCCCTCGCTACGCACGGTAATGATCCAACATGCGGCTTTTATCCGATTATGTGAATCTGACAGCGGTCCTGGCCCCGAGAGAGTCCCCCCAAGGAGGAACACCATGGCCAAGAACAAGAACCGCAAGCAGGGCAGCCAGCAGGACCGCGCTACCGAGTCGGAGCGCGGTGCGCAGGAGGCACGTTCCACGGCTTTCGAGGCGCAGAACCAGCCTCAGTCCCAGTCCCAGGGCAGCCCTGCCGATGTTGCGCGTAAGCATCAGCGGCGCTTCGGCCACAACTGACCGGACTTCTCCGGTACGGCCCCAGGCCGGTAGCCGGGAGGGGCGCTCCCGCTTTCGCGGGGCGCCCCTCCCGTGCGTGTGTGACGGTCCGGCGGCTCAGCCGGCCAGGCAGGACGGGCCGAGCAGCACCTTCAGGTCTCCGAAGAGCGCCGGGTCGGCCTTCACCCGGTGCCGGTCGAGCCGGAGCACCGTGGTCGTGCGGGGGCCCTGGAGCCTGATCCGCACCTCGGTGTCGCCGCGGTGGCTGTTGAGCACCTCGCCGAGCCGGCTGACCATGGGCGGGGTGATCTTGACCGTGGGGATGGTCAGCACCACGGGGGCGTTGGTGCCCGCGTTCGAGATGTCGGGGACCTGCATCTCCATGGCGACGAGCCGGGGCACGTCCTCCCGCTTGTCGAGCCGTCCCTTGACGAAGACGACGGTGTCCTCGACGAGCTGGGTGGAGACCAGCTGGTAGGTGGCGGGGAAGAACATGCACTCGATGGAACCGGCCAGGTCCTCGACGGTCGCGATGGCCCAGGCGTTGCCCTGCTTGGTCATCTTGCGCTGGAGGCCGGAGATGATGCCGCCGATGGTGACGATCGCGCCGTCGCTGTGCTCTCCGCCGGTGAGCTGCGAGATCGCGGCGTCGGACTTGTCGCTCAGCACGTGCTCGATGCCGAAGAGCGGGTGGTCGGAGACGTACAGCCCGAGCATCTCGCGCTCCTGGGCCAGCAGGTAGGACTTCTCCCACTCGATGTCGGAGAACTCCACGTCGAGCCCGAAGCCCGGCTCGCCGCTGTCCTCCTCGCCGCCGCCGAAGAGGTCGAACTGGCCCTCGGCCTCCTTGCGCTTGACCTGCACCACGTTGTCGATCATGGGTTCGTGGTGGGCGACGAGCCCCTTGCGGGTGTGGCCCATCTCGTCGAAGGCGCCGGCCTTGATGAGGGACTCCACGGTCCGCTTGTTGCAGACGACCGCCTCGACCTTGTCGAGGAAGTCGGGGAAGCTGCTGTACTTCCCCTTCGTCTTGCGGCACCGGATGATCGAGTCGACGACGTTCTGGCCGACGTTGCGGATGGCCGTCAGCCCGAACAGGATGACGTCGTCGCCCTGGGCGGCGAAGTTCGACTCCGATTCGTTGACGTTCGGCGGGAGCACCTTGATGCCCATGCGGCGGCACTCGTTGAGGTAGACGGCCGACTTGTCCTTGTCGTCCTTGACCGAGGTCAGCAGCGCCGCCATGTACTCGGCGGGGTAGTTGGCCTTCAGATAGCCGGTCCAGTAGGTGACCAGGCCGTACGCGGAGGAGTGCGCCTTGTTGAAGGCGTATCCGGCGAACGGCACCAGCACGTCCCACAGGGCCTTGATCGCGGCGTCGGAGAAGCCGTTCTTCTTGGCACCGGCCTCGAACAGGACGAAGTTCTTCGCCAGCTCGTCGGCCTTCTTCTTGCCCATCACGCGGCGCAGGATGTCGGCCTCGCCGAGCGAGTACCCGGCGACGATCTGGGCGGCCTTCTGGACCTGCTCCTGGTAGACGATCAGGCCGTAGGTGAGGCCGAGGACCTCCTTGAGCGGCTCCTCCAGCTCCGGGTGGATCGGAGTGATCTCCTGGCGGCCGTTCTTGCGCTCGGCGTAGTTCGTGTGCGAGTTCATGCCCATCGGGCCCGGCCGGTACAGGGCCGAGACGGCGGAGATGTCCTCGAAGTTGTCGGGCTGCATCTGGCGCAGCAGGGAGCGCATCGGCCCGCCGTCGAACTGGAACACCCCGAGCGTGTCGCCGCGGCAGAGCAGCTCGTACGTCTTGGGGTCGTCCAGCGGCAGCGCCAGCATCTCCAGGTCGATGCCCTTGTTGGCCTTCACCATCTTGATGGCGTCGTCCATGATCGTCAGGTTGCGCAGGCCCAGGAAGTCCATCTTGAGCAGGCCGAGCGACTCGCACTGCGGGTAGTCCCACTGGGTGATCGTCACGCCGTCGGTGTGCCGCACCCAGATCGGCGCGTGGTCGACGATCGGCTCGCTGGACATGATGACGCCCGCGGCGTGCACGCCCATCTGCCGGACCAGGCCCTCGACGCCCTTGGCGGTGTCGATGACCTTCTGGACGTCCGGCTCGTTCTCGTACATCCCCCGGATCTCGCCCGCCTCGCTGTAGCGCGGGTGCTTGGGGTCGGTGATGCCGTTGAGGTCGATGCCCTTGCCGAGGACGTCGGCGGGCATGGCCTTGGTGAGGCGGTCGCCCATCGCGTAGGGGTAGCCGAGGACGCGGGCGGAGTCCTTGATCGCGTTCTTGGCCTTGATCTTGCCGTAGGTGCCGATCATGGCGACCTTGTCGGCGCCGTACTTCTCGGTCACGTACCTGATCACCTCGACGCGCCTGCGCTCGTCGAAGTCGATGTCGACGTCGGGCATGGAGACGCGCTCGGGGTTGAGGAACCGCTCGAAGATCAGCCCGTGCTCGATCGGGTCGAGGTCGGTGATGCCCATCGCGTACGAGACGATCGATCCGGCGGCGGAACCGCGGCCGGGGCCGACCGCGATGCCGTTGTTCTTCGCCCACATGATGAAGTCCGCGACGACCAGGAAGTACCCCGGGAACCCCATCTGGATGATGATGTCCATCTCGTACTCGACCTGCTTCTGCCGGTCCTCCGGGACACCGGCGGGGAAGCGCCGGTTCATCCCGACCCGGACCTCCTCCTGGAACCAGGTGATCTCCGTGAAGCCCTCGGGGATGTCGAACTTCGGCATCAGGTCGCGCTTCTCGAACATCCCGGTGGTGTCGATCTGCTGCGCGACCAGCAGGGTGTTGGCGCAGCCCTGCTGCCAGGCGTCCGAGGAGTCGACGGCGTACATCTCGTCCGTCGTCTTCAGGTAGTAGCCGGTGCCGTCGAAGCGGAAGCGGTCCGGGTCGGAGAGGTTCTTGCCGGTCTGGATGCACAGCAGCGCGTCGTGCGCGGTCGCCTCGTTGGCGTAGGTGTAGTGCGAGTCGTTCGTGACCAGGGGCGGGATGTCGAGCTTGCGGCCGATTTCGAGCAGCCCGTCGCGGACCCGGCGCTCGATCTCGATGCCGTGGTCCATCAGCTCCAGGAAGTACCTGCCCTCGCCGAAGATGTCCTTGTAGTCGGAGGCAGCCTGCACCGCCTCGTCGAACTGTCCGAGCCGGAGCCGGGTCTGCACCTCACCCGAGGGGCAGCCGGTGGAGGCGATCAGTCCCTCCGACCACTGGGAGATCGTCTCCTTGTCCATCCTCGGCCACTTCTGCAGCCAGCCCTCGGCGTAGGCGTCGGAGGACAGCTTGAAGAGGTTGTGCAGGCCCTTGGCGTTGGACGCCCAGATCGTCTTGTGGGTGTAACCACCGGAGCCGGAGACGTCGTCGCGCTTCTGGTGCGGCTGGCCCCACTGGATCTTCCGCTTGTGCTTGCGCGACTCCGGGGCGACGTACGCCTCGATCCCGATGATCGGTGTCACATTCGCCTTCTTGGCCGAATGGAAGAAGTCGTAGGCGCCGTGCAGGTTGCCGTGGTCGGTCATCGCGATGTGCGACATGCCCATCGTGTTCGCCGCCTCGAACATGTCCTTGAGCCGCGCGGCACCGTCCAGCAGCGAGTACTGGGTGTGGACGTGAAGGTGCGTGAAAGGCGGCTTGGTCACGGCGCTGTGCCTCCGGGGAAACTGCGAATGTCGGCTGGGGGGACAGCGTGGAAGTCTACGTCTCCCGGGTCACGAGTGACGGGCACTCCGGGATACGTTCGCGCGTTGGAAGAGCTGGGACGCCCGTCCCGTTTTTCGCGTACTTCGTCACGCACGCCCAGGTACCAGGAGGCACCCAGAGATGTCGGAAACGCAGACCGGCGCGGCGCAGCGCGGGGAGCAGATCCTTGAGGTCTTCGACACCGCCTTCGGTGAGCTGCTGGCCGCCGATCCGGCTGCCTTCCGGGTCAAGTTCCGCAAGATGGCGGGCTCGGCCTTCGCCTTCTACCGGGGCACGGCGTGCCTGTTCTACGGCGATCTGGAGCGGGAGCGGCACGGCGGCCCGTATCTCGACGACCGCACCGGCCGGGTGTGGATCCACGGCGATCTGCACGCGGAGAACTTCGGCACGTACATGGACGCCAACGGCCGGCTGGTCTTCAACGTGAACGACTTCGACGAGGCCTATGTGGGCCCGTTCACCTGGGACCTCAAGCGCTTCGCCGCCTCGGTCGCCCTGATCGGCTACGCGAAGGCGCTGAGCGACGAGCAGATCACCGAGCTCGTCCGGGTCTACGCCGCGGCCTACCGCGAGCGGATCCACGCGCTGGCCACGGGCGCGAAGAACGACGAGGTGCCGCCCTTCACGCTGGACACCGCGGAGGGGCCGCTGCTGGGCGCCCTGCGCGCCGCCCGCGCGCTGACCCGGTTCTCGCTGCTGGACTCGATGACCGAGATCCGTGACTTCGAGCGCCGCTTCGCGGACGGCGGCGGCGCGATCGACCTGGACGCGGCGACGCGCTACAAGGTCCTCGCGGCGTTCGACGGCTATCTGGAGACGCTGCCGGAGTCGAGCCTGACCCGGCCCGACTCCTACCGGGTGAAGGACGTCGTCGGCAGACGCGGGATCGGCATCGGTTCAGCCGGGCTGCCCTCGTACAACATCCTTCTGGAGGGCAACAGCGACGCCCTGGAGAACGATGTGGTGATCTACCTCAAGCAGGCGCAGACCCCCGCGGTCTCCCGGCACATCACGGACGCCGCCGTGCGGGAGTACTTCCAGCACGAGGGGCACCGCACGGTGATCTCGCAGCGGGCCCTCCAGGCGCACGCCGACCCGTGGCTGGGCTGGACCGAGCTGGACGGCTCGGGACAGCTGGTCGCCGAGGTCTCGCCGTACGCGGTCGATCTGGACTGGTCCGAGATCGACGAGCCCGACGAGATCGCGGCGGTGGTGGCCGACCTCGGCCGGGCGACGGCGACGATGCACTCCGCGGCGGACGACGAGAGCGGCCACTCGCTGGTGCCCTTCTCCACCGAGCGGGCGATCGACGCGGCGATCGCGGCGGACGAGGAGGGCTTCGGGGAGCTGCTGGTGGACTTCGCCCACAGCTACGGCGCACGGGCGCGCGCCGACCACCAGATCTTCGTGGACCTGTTCCGCAACGGCCGGATCCCGGGGCTGTGAGCACAAGAGGGCAGCGGCTTTAGGGCTCGTTTACAGGTTGGCATGCGACACTCCTGGACGATGGACATATCCGGGACGCAGCTCAGAGTCGTGCGCGCGGCGCTCTTCACGGCGCTCGTCGTGACGCTGTCGGCTGCGTCCCACGTGCTGCTCTCCCAGGTCCCGCTGCCGCTGCCGCTGCTGGCGGTACTGGCCGGCGGGGTCTTCGCCGTCGCGTACGCGCTGGCCGGCCGGGAGCGTGGCTTCGGGGCCATCGCCGGGCTGCTGGTGCCGCTGGAGCTGGCCGCCGACACCGTCTTCACCACCGGTCAGCACCTCTGTTACGGCGCCGCGGGCGGCCCGATCACCGGTCCGCTGCGTTCGGTGGGTGTCGATGTGTTCTGCGGCGGCGGTGACGTCGGCGCGGGCACGACGGCGTTCGCCGGCGTCGGCGGGATGGGCGCCCCGCTCTCCTCCGTGGCCGGTTCCGGGCACGGCGCCGCTGCGCTGCTCGCCTCCCCGGGCCCCCTGGTGCCGTGGCTGCTGCTGGCCGCCCATGTCACCGTCGGGCTGCTCGCGGCGGCCTGGCTGCACCGCGGTGAGCTGGCGCTGGCCGGTCTGCTGGGCGCGTTCGCGCTGCTGGCGTTCCGGCCGCTGCTGGTCGCGGTCGCCGTGGCGGGCACGGCCCGTCACCGGGTGCGCCGCCCGGTCCGGCCCGCGCCGCGTGGCCCGCACGCGCACGCGCCGGCCCGCCTCCTCGTGCACTCCGTGGGACGGAGGGGACCGCCGCGCTCGGCCTGCGCCACCGCCTGAGCACGAGTCCCCGACCGCGCACGACCACGCATCCCACGGAGAACAGACCATGAGCAACCGCAACAGCCACGCCAACAAGTCCGCCGCCCGCGAGCGGCTGCGCGCCGAGCGCGAGCGCCAGGCCAAGAAGGACAAGACCCGCCGGCAGGTCGTCGTAGGCGTCTCGATCGTCGCCGTCCTCGCGATCGCCGCGGGCGTCAGCTACGGCGTGATGCAGCTGAACAAGCCGGACCACTGGGACGACGTGGCCGACGCGAAGAACGTCACCGTGCCGAAGAACACCTCGGGCAAGGACGGCACGACCGTCGTCGTCGGCAAGTCGACCGCCAAGAAGACCCTGGAGCTGTACGAGGACTCCCGCTGCCCGATCTGCGCCACGTTCGAGCAGACGGTCGGTGAGACCGTCCACAAGGACGTCGACGCCGGCAAGTACAAGGTCAAGTACGTCGGTGCCACGTTCATCGACAACAGCGACAACGGCGAGGGCTCGAAGAACGCGCTGAGCGCGCTGGGCGCGGCCCTCGACGTGAGCCCCGAGGCCTTCCTCGACTACAAGTACGCGCTCTACTCGGCGAAGTACCACCCCTCGGAGACCGAGGACAAGTTCAAGGACGACTCGTACCTGCTCAAGGTCGCCGGCACGGTGGACGCGCTGAAGGACAACAGCGGGTTCGAGAAGAACGTCAAGGACGGCAAGTTCGACACCTGGGCGATGAAGATGTCCGCGGCCTTCGACAAGAGCGGCGTCCAGGGCACCCCGACGCTCAAGATGGACGGCAAGACGCTGACCGGCGCGGACAACAAGAACGCGCCGATGACCGTGGCGGACTTCAACACCGCGATCACCGCGGCGCTGAAGGGCTGACCCGCCCCGCGATCCGCACCCCGGTCCGCACCGCAGAAGGGCCCCGCGCAGTGTTCCGCGCGGGGCCCTTCGGGGTATCTACGGCGTGCTCGTCACAGCGCGCACGTCACGGCGCGCACGTCACAGCGTGCTCGTCACAGCGTGGCGAGGAAGCCGATCGCGACCTTCCAGGCCAGCTCGGCGGAGGCCTGGTCGAAGTCCGGCAGCTCGGCGTCGGTGAACAGGTGACCCGCGCCGGGGTAGCGGTAGATCTCGACGTCGGCGCCGGTCCGCCGCATCTGGAGGTACCACGAGTTCAGCCAGTCGTGCGTCTCGTACGGGTCCGGGTCCGCGACATGCAGCTGCACCGGCAGCTCGTCCACCGAGGCGCTCTCGGCGATGTCCGACGTACCGTGGAACATCAGCAGCCCGCGCGCCTTCGCGTCCCCGAGCGCCAGCGTCTGGGCGACGGACGCGCCGAACGAGAAGCCGGCGTAGACCAGCCCGGAGTCGGAGTAGGGCGCGGCGGCCAGCACGGCCCGCTTGAGCAGCTCCTCCTTGCCCGTCTCCTGCTGGAAGGCCAGTCCTTCCTCGACGGTTTCGAAGGTGTGCCCCGCGAAGATATCGGGCACCCGCACCTCGTGCCCGGCTGCGCGCAGCCGGTCGGCGGCCGCATGCACCGAGGGGCGCAGACCGTACGCCGAGTGGAAAAGCATGATGTTCATGAGGCCCATGGTGCCATTTACCATCGAAAGCTTGGAGAGCGACAGGATGGAGAACCTACTGCGTCCGCTGATCACCATCGGCGGTTCGGTAGCGATCGCGCTGCTGGTCGGCTGGCTGGTGGACCTGCTGCTCAGACGGGCCGACGGGCGCCATCACGAAACCCCGTTGTGGGGTCTGCTGCGCCGCTGCGGCATACCGTTCCAGCTCACGTTGTGCACCGCGCTGCTGCGGGCCGGCTACACCCACACCGGGCTCGACCTGATCACCGACCACCGCAGGGGCATCGGCCAGGCGCTGACGCTGGTGATGATCGGCGCCTCGGCCTGGCTGGTACTGCGCATCGCCATCGCGGTGGTGGACTCGGTGTACGCGCGCTACGCGGCGAACACCCGGGACCCGGCGCGGGTGCGGCGGGTCCGGACGCAGGTGACGCTGATCCAGCGGGTGGTCACCGCGGTCGTGACGACGATCGCGGTCGCCGCGATGCTGCTGACGTTCCCTGCCATGCGCACGGTGGGAACCTCGATGCTGGCCTCTGCCGGTGTGCTCGGCATCGTCGCCGGTGTCGCCGCCCAGTCCACGCTCGGCAACCTCTTCGCGGGCCTGCAGATCGCCTTCGGCGACATGGTGCGCATCGGGGACACGGTGGTGGTGGACGAGGAGTGGGGCACGATCGAGGAGATCACCCTGACCTTCCTCGCGGTACGGACCTGGGACGAGCGGCGGATCACGATGCCGGTCTCGTACTTCACCAGCCAGCCCTTCGAGAACTGGTCGCGCGGCGGGGCCCAGATGACCGGTTCGGTCTTCTTCCACCTGGACCACTCGGCGCCGGTCGCCGCGATGCGTGAGCAGCTGCGGGACATCCTGGGCGAGTGCGCCGCGTGGGACGGCCGGAACTGGTCGCTGGCCGTCACCGACACCACCCCGTCGACCGTGGTGGTGCGCGCGGTGGTCACGGCCAAGGACGCGGACGACATCTGGACGGTGCGCTGCGCGGTCCGGGAGCAGCTGATCGGCTGGCTGAGCGATCACCACCCGTACGCCCTGCCGCGCATCGCGACGGCGCCCGCGGCGCTGCCGCCGGAGGACGGGTGGCCGGTCACGACCCACCCGAACGGGAAGACCGCGGCCCGGGACAGGGCGCCGCGGACCGGGCGCGGCTGACCGGTCCGCCCCGGGCGCGGGTCAGCGCAGGCTGCGCACGTCCAGCTGGCGCAGCACCCGGTCGACGATCTCGGGGTCGGCCCCGGCCTCGCTGCGCGCGGCGAGCACCGCGTGGCGGGCGGCCGACATCATCTCGCGCTGGATGCGGCTGACGGCCTTGAACCGCTCGGTGCGTTTCGCGTACGCCTCGCGGCGCTCGTCATCGACCATGTCGGGGCTGATCCGGGCCCCCACGTCGTAGGCGAGGCGCTGGAGCCGTTCCACGACGTCCTCGGGGAACTCCTCGACCTCCTGGATCTCCTTGAGGCGCTGTCTGGCGGCCCTGGCGGCCCGGATCGCGAGGTCCTTCTCCAGTGCCTCCTCGGCGTCGGTGTCCGCCTTGACCCGCAGCTTGCGCACCAGCCACGGCAGGGTCAGGCCCTGGAAGACCAGGGTGACCATGATCACGGCGAAGGCGATGAAGACGATCTCGTCGCGGCCCGGGAACGGCTTTCCGTCGTCCGTCTTCAGCGGGATCGCGAGGGCCAGCGCGACCGACGCCACCCCGCGCATCCCGGCCCACCACATGACGACGGTCTCCCGCCAGCCGGTGGGGATCTCCTCGCTGACGTCGCGTCGGGTGTGCAGCCGCTTGGCCAGCCAGGTCGCCGGCAGCAGATAGAACAGCCGGACACCGACGACGACCGCGACGACGGCCAGCGCCCAGCCGGCCATCTGCAGTTCACGCCCGTCGGCCGTGCCGAAGACGTTGTGCAGTTCGAGGCCGATCAGTCCGAAGGCGACACCGGTGACGAGGGTGTCGACGATCTCCCAGAAGGTGCGGCCGGTGAGCCGGCCGAGCACGTCGTCGGCGTCGGCGGTGTGCTCGGCGAGGAAGAGCGCGGTGGTGAGGACGGCGAGGACGCCCGAGCCCATCAGCTCCTCGGCGAGCACGTAGCTGACGAACGGCACCAGCAGGGTGAGTCCGACCTGGAGCGTCGCATCGCCGAGCAGGCCCATGAGCTTGATGGTGAGCCAGCCGAGCGCGACGCCCACCGCCACCGCGACGACGGCGGACAGGATCAGCAGTCCGAACGCCTCCGGGAGCGAGAAGGTGCCGCTCACCGCGGCCGCGATGGCCACGTGGTAGAGCACGATCGCGGTCACGTCGTTGAACAGCCCCTCGCCCTCCAGGATGGAGACGAGCCTGCGGGGCAGCCCGACCGAACCGGCGACGGCGGTCGCCGCGACCGGGTCGGGCGGTGCGACGAGCGCGCCGAGCGCGACGGCGGCGGCGATGGGCAGGCCGGGGACGATCGCGTTGGCGACCGCGGCGACAGCCGCCGTCGTCAGGAAGACCAGCGCCACGGCCAGCAGAAAGATCGGTCGTTTATTGGCGGCGAACTGCCGCCAGGAGGTGCGCTGCACGGAGGCGTACAGCAGCGGCGGAAGCAGTGCGGGAAGAATGATCTCGGGCGGGATGTCCACATTCGGCACGAAGCTGAGGAAGGCCATCCCGACGCCCGCGAGCGTCATCAGCACCGGCGCGGGCAGCCCCAGCTTGTCTCCCAGCGGCACAGTCACCACCGCGCCGAGCAACAGCAGGAGCAGCAGGGCCATTTGGTCCACGAGGTGCCTTCCGAGCGCGGCGAACCGGCCTCGGTGATCGGCCGATACGGGGTTCCACCCTGCCATGCAAGGCACGCAATCCCGACAACACCCCCTCCGCACAGCCCTCCTGGCCGATCATTCCTCCGATGTTTCTGCCGTCAACCCCCTTCCGCCGCCCTCTGCGGAAGGGCAGTATGCGGCGTGCGTCATTCAGGGACGAGAACTCTCACCACATACATGACTGGCAGGAGAGACCACGTGACCGCGTTCTCCCGAAGGCATTTCGTCGGCACGGCCGCGGCCGGCACCTCCGCGTTCTGGCTCGTCGGCTCCCCCACCGGATGGGCGGCGCCCGGCGCCGCGCCCGCCGGCCGACCGGGCCCCGACGCCCACGAGGAAACCGTCCACGAGAAGACCGCCCGGGACGCCGCCATGACCTGGCGCACCCTCCCCGCCGGCTGGCAGGAGGCCCCGTTCCTCGCCAACGGCTACCTCGGCGCCCAGCTGTACGCGGGCGAGTCCGCCAACACGCTGAAGGTGATGCTCAGCCACAGCCAGGTGCAGGACCAGCGCGGCCAGTGGCGCGGCGGCATCGGCTTCTCCCGGCTGCCCATCGGGTACTTCACCCTGACCCTGGCCGGGGAGATCACCGGCGTCGACTGGACCCTGGACCCGTACGACGCCGAGCTGCGCGGCACCGTCACCACCACCCGTGGCTCCCTGGCCTTCTCCGCCCTCGTCCAGAACGACACCGGCGCCCTGCTGGTCTCCACCCGGCCCAGCCCCGGCGAGGAGTCCTCGGCCTGGTCCTTCCAGTGGCTGCGGGCCGCCACCACCCGCAACAGCGGGAAGCCGGAGGACTACACGCCCAACCCGGACCCCCGGACCGGCGCCGGCTTCGTCGAACAGCCGCTGCTCGCCGGCGGCGGCTGGACCACCGCCTGGCGCGAGCGGCGCGAGGGTACCGGCCGGCTGCTCGCCGCCCACCTGGTGTACCGCTTCCCCGGCCGGGTGTCACAGGCGACGGCGGACGCGCTGCGGGCCGTGGACCGCACCCTGGCCACGGCCCCGGACCGGCTGGTGGACCGTCACCGCCGCTGGTGGCACGCCTACTACCGGCGCAGCTTCCTCTCCGTACCGGACAAGCGGCTCCAGAGCTTCTACGTCCTCCAGCTCTACAAGCTCGCCGCCTCGACCAGGGCCGGGGGTCCCACGATCTCCGAGTGGGGCCCCTGGTTCCCCGAGGTGGGCAACAACTGGACGGCGGTCTGGTGGAATCTCAACGTCCAGATCGGCATGGCGCCGGTCCACGGTTCCAACCACCCCGAACTGGACTCGGTGACCAGCACGTTCCGCCGCTTCGAGCACAACCTCCCGGCCTCCGTCCCGGCCGCGTACCGCGACGGCGAGAGCTACGCGCTGGGCCACCCCTCCGACTGGCAGCTGCGCGCGGGCGACACCTACGACGTCGGCGCCCCCGGCTCCGACCACGTCTCCGACAATTTCGGCAACCTCATCTGGGCACTGCACAACGTCTGGCAGTCCTACCGGCACTCGATGGACCTGTCCGTCCTGCGCGACGTCGTGCACCCGGTCCTCGCCAAGGCCGTCAACTTCTACGCGCACTTCCTGCACGAGGGCCCGGACGGCAGGCTGCACCTGCTGGAGACCCGCTCCCCCGAGTACGCCGACGCCGAGGACTGCACGTACGACCTCTCGCTCATCCGCTGGGGCGTGCGCACCCTCATCGCGTCCTCGAAGCTGCTGCGGAACAACGACCCCCGGCTCGCGCGCTGGCAGGACATCGAGCGCCGCCTCACCCCGTACGCCGAGGACCCGGCGGCCGGTGTGATGATCGGCAAGGACGTCCCGCTGGCCGATTCGCACCGCCACCACTCGCACCTGCTCTGGCTGTACCCGCTGCGCGAACGGAGCTGGGACCGGGCCGGGGACCGTGCCGTCATGCGGCGCTCCATGGACCACTGGGTCTCGATGCGGGAGTTGTGGCACGGCTACAGCTACGCGACCGCTTCCTCGATGTACTCGGTGATGGACGAGCCGGAGAAGGCGCTCGACTTCCTGGCCTTCTTCACCGATCTGAAGGTGGTCGCGGACTGTCAAATGACAGTCAACACGATGTACCGGGAGGGCAAGAACCTGGCGCTGGAGAGCCCGCTGTCCGCCGCTCAGTCGATGCTCGACATGGTGGTGCAGGGACACGGGGGCGTGCTGAAGGTCTTCCCGTCCGTCTCGGACCGCTGGGCCGACGCGTCGTTCGCCTCCCTGCGCACCCAGGGCGCCTTCCTCGTGGACGCCGACCGCTCGGGCGGTGCCACGCGCTGGGTGCGGGTGCACAGCGAGGCGGGCGCCCCGCTGACCCTGGACCACTCGCTCCGGGGCCCGGTCGAGGTACGGGACAGCCGCGGCCGCCCGCTGCGCTGGCGGGAGAGCGGGCCGGGCCGGATCACGGTCGCCCTGCCGCGCGGTTCCACCGCGCTGATCACCCCGAAGGGCCCCCGCCGGGGCACGACGGGCCCGCGCGACGTGCCGTCGAACGGGGCCTGGACGAGGTGGGGCCTGCCGGGCTGACCGCGGCAGGCGGCAGGCGGCCTCTAGTCGTTCAGGGTGCGGCGCATCGCCCGGTGCGCGATGCCCGCGTCCGGGAACTCCGGGCCGTACGCGACGTAGCCGAGCCGCTCGTAGAAGCCGAGCGCGTGGGTCTGGGCGTGCAGGTCGACGGCGGTCAGGCCCAGCTCGCGGCCCGCGGCCTCGATGGCCCGCACCAGCGCCGCGCCGACCCCGAGACCGCGCGCCCCGCCGGCCACCGCGAGCCGGCCGAGCGAGCCGACCGTGAGGTCACCGCCGGTCTTCGCCTCGGTGCCGGGGCCGTGCAGCAGCCGCCCGGTGCCGAGCGCCGTGCCGTCCGCCGCGACGGCGATGACGTGCACCGCGTCCGCGTCGTAGGCGTCGTACTCGATCTCCTCGGGCACGTTCTGCTCACCGACGAAGACGTCCTTGCGGATCTGGAAACAGGCGGCGCGGTCCTGCTCCCCGACGGCGGTGCGGGTGGTGTACGGGAGTGGTGTGCCGGTCATTCGCTCTCCGCCGCGATCCGGTCCAGGGCCTGCTGGAGGTCGTCCGGGTAGGTGCTGGAGAACTCCACCCAGCGGCCGTCGGAGGGGTGCTCGAATCCGAGCCGGACGGCGTGCAGCCACTGGCGGGTCAGGCCGAGCCGCTTGGCCATCGTCGGGTCGGCGCCATAGGTCAGGTCACCGACACAGGGGTGCCGGTGGGCGGACATGTGCACCCGGATCTGATGCGTACGGCCGGTCTCCAGCTTGATGTCCAGGAGGCTGGCGGCGCGGTACGCCTCGATCAGGTCGTAGTGCGTGACCGACGGCTTGCCCTCCGCGACGACCGCCCACTTGTAGTCGTGGGTGGGGTGGCGCCCGATGGGGGCGTCGATGGTGCCGCTCATCGGGTCCGGGTGCCCCTGGACCAGTGCGTGGTACTTCTTCTCGACGACCCGGTCACGGAACTGGGCCTTCAGCAGCGTGTAGGCCCGCTCGGACTTGGCGACGACCATCAGCCCCGAGGTGCCGACGTCGAGCCGGTGCACGATGCCCTGGCGCTCGGCGGCGCCCGAGGTGGAGATCCGGTACCCGGCGGCGGCGAGGCCGCCGATGACGGTGGTGCCGGTCCAGCCGGGGCTCGGGTGCGCGGCGACGCCGACCGGCTTCATGATCACGACGATGTCGTCGTCGTCATGGACGATCTCCATGCCCTCGACGGGTTCGGCGACGATCTGGACCGGCGCGGGAGCCTGCGGCATCTCCACTTCCAGCCAGGCACCGCCGTGCACCCGCTCGGACTTCCCGGCCACCGAACCGTCCACCTGTACCTTCCCGGCGGCGGCCAGCTCTGCGGCCTTG
The DNA here is from genome assembly GCF_044751215.1 of Streptomyces sp. NPDC088730. NCBI lineage: Bacteria > Bacillati > Actinomycetota > Actinomycetes > Kitasatosporales > Streptomycetaceae > Streptomyces > Streptomyces sp. NPDC088730. The sequence goes on along the minus strand of NZ_JBIVLK010000001.1, from coordinate 1,161,277 downwards.
GTGCGGGAGAAACCGAACATGCGGGAAATGGCGGCGTCGACACGCTCGCCTTCCAGGCCATCGGGTACGGGCAGGGTTCGGATCTCGGGATGCGTACTCACCTGTCGAGTATGCCTTGCATGGCTCAGTCCTTGTGCACGGTGCCGTCGGGGTCCAGGCCCTTGAAGGAAAGGATCACGATCAGGATGCCGCCGCAGACGATCGAGGAGTCGGCCAGGTTGAAGACGGCGAAATGGGCGGGGGCGATGAAGTCCACCACCGCGCCCTGGAAGGTGCCCGGCGCGCGGAAGACGCGGTCGGTCAGGTTGCCCAGCGCACCGCCGAGCAGCAGCCCGAGCGCGATGGCCCAGGGCAGGCTGTAGAGCTTGCGCGCCAGCCGCGCGATCACCACGATGACGGTCGCCGCGATGATCGTGAAGATGATCGTGAAGGCCTCACCGATACCGAACGCGGCGCCCGCGTTCCGGATCGCGTCGAGCCGGAGCCAGCTGCCGAAGATCTCGACCGGCTCCTGGTGCTCCAGCTTCGCCACCACGAGCATCTTGCTGCCCAGGTCGAGCAGGTACGCCAGGACGGCGACGCAGAAGAGCAGGATGATCCGGCGCCGCCGGGTGGCCGCCGAACGGTCGACCACCGCCTCGCCGTCCCCGTCCGCCGCGGCGGTGGGGTCCACCGACCGCCCGTCCGGGGAGCCGGCCTCCTCGCCCCGCTCCGGCTCGGCCGCTTCGTGTCCCCCGGACTCAGGGATGTCCGGCCTGCCGATGATGCTCTCCGCCTCTGCCACGTGAGTCCCTCAACCTAGTTCCCGACTGAGGACGAGGGTACGACACACCGGCGCGGGCCAGGGCCTGTCCCCGGCCGATCACGGCCGGACACCGTGCCCCGGCCGTGATCCGGCCCGGTCCGGACGGAAGACCCTAACCGCGCCGCTCCTGCTTCTGTTTGTCCTCGACACACAGGGTGGCCCGGGGGAACGCCTGCATCCGCGCCTTGCCGATCGGATTGCCGCAGATCTCGCAGAGCCCGTACGTCCCGGCGTCGAGCCGGGCCAGCGCCCGTTCCGTCTGCTCCAGCGTCTCCTGGGCGTGCGCGGCGAGCGACATCTCGTGTTCGCGGGTGATGTTCTTGGTGCCGGTGTCCGCCTCGTCGTCACCCGCCCCGTCGCCGGAGTCCCGCATCAGCCCGGCCAGCGCCGCGCCCGAGGTCTCCAGCTCGCTGCGGAGCCGGGCGATCTCGCCGGTCAGCTCGGACCTGGCGGCCGAGACCTCCTCCGCGGTCCAGGGGTCCTCGCCCGGCCGTACGGCCAGCTCCCCCGGCGTGGTCGCGGCGGCGCGGGCCGGCGGCACGGGCGCCGCGCTCCGGCCGGCGGTCCGGGTCCTGGCCGCGCTCTTCTTGGCTACCACCCTGTGGGCTCCCGTCTGCTCGGCGGCCTCGGCCGCCCCCGTGGCCGCAGCGGCGGCCTTCTTCGAAGCCTTCTCGGCCACGGTCTTCGCGGCCGCGGCCTTCTTCGGAGCGGCCTTCTTCGGAGCGGCCTTCTTCGCCGCCGCCTTCTTGGTCGCCGATTTCCTGGGCGCCGCCTTCTCGGCGGCCTTCTTCGTCGCCTTCTCCCCGGCCGCCGCGCCCGTGGATTCCGCTGACGCCGTCTTCTTTGCGGCGGTCTTCTTCGCCACCATGGCCGCGGCCCCTTCACACATTGTGATCTTGCTCGCGAGTCGTGCTGGGACGATAAGTCGACCCCAGCCCCGCGGCAACGGGGCACGCCGCCGGTTCGCCCCTCCCCGTGTCCGGATCACAGCCCGCCTGAGTCCGTTGTGCCCAGCTCCCCGCCGGGTAATCCGCCCTCGTCCCGCTCACCGGGCGGCGCCGGGACTCCGTACGCCGCGTCTGGCCATTCGGGTCAGGCCGGGCCGGCCGTTAAACCGGTCGGCCGCCGCGCCCCGGGCCCCGTACACTGGCGACAGCGAGAGGCGTGGATGGGACGAGTAGCGTCGTACGCAGCCAGGAGCGACCCGGGGACGGTGGAAGCCCGGGGGCGAGCGCGTCGTGAAGATCACCCGGAGCCGTCGGAGGAAAACTCTGGACCGTGGGCCGCGCCCACGTGCACAGGGCGAGTAGAACCGGCTTCGCACCCCTAATGAGGGGGCCACGGGCAGCCGCCCCGGGGCCAAGGAGGGTGGTACCGCGGGAACCCGACCGGTTCTCGTCCCTCCGACGGAAGTGGAAAACGTCCGCCGGAGGAAGCCCGCACATGACATCGCCGCAGTACCGCCAGGTACCCGCCCAGGTAGACCTGCCCGCGCTGGAGCACGCCGTGCTCGACTTCTGGCGCGAGAACAAGGTCTTCACCAAGAGCCTCGACCAGTCCGAGGGCCGCCCCGAGTGGGTCTTCTACGAGGGCCCGCCGACCGCCAACGGCATGCCCGGCGCCCACCACATCGAGGCCCGCGTCTTCAAGGACGTCTTCCCGCGCTTCCGGACCATGCAGGGCTACCACGTCGGCCGCAAGGCCGGCTGGGACTGCCACGGGCTGCCGGTCGAGCTCGCCGTCGAGAAGGAGCTGGGCTTCAACGGCAAGAAGGACATCGAGGCGTACGGCATCGCCGAGTTCAACGCCAAGTGCCGTGAGTCCGTGACCCGGCACACCGACGCCTTCACCGAGCTGACGACCCGGATGGGCTACTGGGTCGACCTCGACGACGCCTACCGCACGATGGACCCCGAGTACGTCGAGTCGGTCTGGTGGTCGCTGAAGGAGATCTTCGACAAGAACCTGCTGGTCCAGGACCACCGCGTCGCCCCCTGGTGCCCGCGCTGCGGCACCGGCCTCTCCGACCACGAGCTGGCCCAGGGCTACGAGACGGTCGTCGACCCCTCGGTCTTCGTCCGCTTCCCGCTCACCTCCGGCCCGCTGGCCGGCGAGGCGGCCCTCCTGGTCTGGACGACGACCCCCTGGACCCTGGTCTCCAACACGGCCGTCGCCGCGCACCCCGAGGTCGAGTACGTCGTCGCGACGGACGGCGAGGAGAAGATCGTCGTCGCCCGGCCGCTCGTCGAGAAGGCACTGGGCGAGGGCTGGGAGCTGACCGGTGACTCCTTCACCGGCCGCGAGATGGAGCGCTGGACGTACGAGCGCCCGTTCGCCCTGATCGACTTCCCCGCGCCCGCCCACTACGTCGTCAACGCCGAGTACGTGACGACCGAGGACGGTACGGGTCTGGTCCACCAGTCCCCCGCCTTCGGCGCAGAGGACCTCCTGGTCTGCAAGGCGTACGGCCTGCCGGTGGTCAACCCGGTCCGGCCCGACGGCACCTTCGAGGAGGACGTGCCGCTGGTCGGCGGCGTCTTCTTCAAGAAGGCCGACGAGGCGCTCACCGAGGACCTGAAGGACCGCGGCCTGCTCTTCCGGCACGTCCCGTACGAGCACAGCTACCCGCACTGCTGGCGCTGCCACACCGCGCTGCTCTACTACGCGCAGCCGTCCTGGTACATCCGCACGACGGCGATCAAGGACCGGCTCCTGGAGGAGAACCAGAAGACCAACTGGTTCCCCGACTCGGTCAAGAACGGCCGCTACGGCGACTGGCTGAACAACAACATCGACTGGGCGCTGTCCCGCAACCGCTACTGGGGCACCCCGCTGCCGATCTGGCGCTGCGAGGACGACCACCTCACCGTCATCGGTTCACGCGCCGAGCTGAGCGAGCTGACCGGCACCGACCTCTCCGGCCTCGACCCGCACCGGCCGTTCATCGACGAGATCACCTTCACCTGCTCGCACGAGAGCTGCCAGCTGGAGGCGTACCGCGTCCCCGAGGTCATCGACGCCTGGTACGACTCGGGCTCGATGCCCTTCGCTCAGTGGGGCTACCCGCACAAGAACAAGGAGATCTTCGAGAGCCGCTACCCGGCGCAGTTCATCTCGGAGGCCATCGACCAGACCCGCGGCTGGTTCTACACGCTGATGGCGATCGGCACCCTGGTCTTCGACAAGTCGTCGTACGAGAACGTGGTCTGCCTGGGCCACATCCTCGCCGAGGACGGCCGCAAGATGTCCAAGCACCTGGGCAACACCCTCGAACCGGTCCCGCTGATGGACCAGCACGGTGCCGACGCCGTGCGCTGGTTCATGGCGGCCGGCGGCTCCCCGTGGGCGGCGCGGCGCGTCGGTCACGGCACGATCCAGGAGGTCGTCCGCAAGACGCTCCTCACGTACTGGAACACGGTCGCCTTCCAGGCGCTGTACGCCCGCACGTCCGACTGGGCGCCGTCCGGGGCCGATCCGGCACCGGCCGACCGCACGGTCCTGGACCGCTGGCTGCTGAGCGAGCTGAACGCCCTGGTGGACCAGGTCACCCAGGCGCTGGAGGGCTACGACACCCAGCGGGCGGGAAAGCTGCTCTCGGGGTTCGTCGACGATCTGTCCAACTGGTACGTACGCCGCTCCCGCCGGCGCTTCTGGCAGGGCGACAAGGCGGCGCTGCGCACCCTGCACGAGGTCATCGAGACGGTCACCCGGCTGATGGCCCCGATGACCCCGTTCATCACCGAGCGGGTCTGGCAGGACCTGATCGTTCCGGTCACCCCGGACGCCCCGGAGTCGGTCCACCTCTCCGACTGGCCGAAGGCGGACCTCGCGGCGATCGACCCCGAACTCTCGACGCAGATGGCGCTGGTGCGCCGGCTGGTCGAGCTGGGCCGGGCGACGCGTGCCGAGTCGGGCGTCAAGACCCGCCAGCCGCTGTCCCGGGCCCTGGTCGCGGCCTCGGGCTTCGAGGGCCTCTCCCCCGCGCTGCGGGCCCAGATCACCGAGGAGCTGAACGTCTCCTCCGTGGCCTCCCTGTCCGCCGGAGGCGGTTCGCTGGTCGACACGACGGCGAAGGCCAACTTCCGGGCACTGGGCAAGCGGTTCGGCAAGGGCGTCCAGGCCGTGGCCAAGGCCGTCGCGAACGCCGACGCCGCCGCACTGTCGCTGGCCCTGCGCGAGGGCACGGCCTCGGTCGAGGTCGACGGCGAGACGGTGTCGCTCGCCCCGGACGAGGTCATCATCACCGAGACCCCGCGCGAGGGCTGGTCGGTCGCGTCCGACTCCGGCGCCACGGTCGCCCTCGACCTGGAGATCACCCCGGAGCTGCGGCGTGCGGGCCTCGCCCGTGACGCGATCCGCCTCATCCAGGAGGCCCGCAAGAACAGCGGCCTGGACGTGGCGGACCGGATCGCCGTCCGCTGGACGTCCACGTCGCCCGCGACGGCCGAGGCGCTGACCGAGCACGCGCCGCTGATCGCGGACGAGGTCCTGGCCCTGGACTACGCGCAGGGCGAGGCCGACGCGGCGTACGGCGAGCCGTTCGAGGACGAGGGCCTGTCCCTGACGTTCCGCCTCCGCAGGACGGAGCGGTAGCCCAGCCGGCCGGAGGCCCGCCCGGATCACGTGATCCGGGCGGGCCTCCGGCGTTTTCCCCTGCCCTCCGAACGGGGTACGGGGGCGGAGCCCCGTGGGCGGGACGCAGGCTGAACCGCCGGGAACGGAACGCCCCCGCACGGCAAAGGGCCGGGCCCCGGGGAAAACCCCGGGGCCCGGCCCTTTGCCTGCCGACGGCTACGCGCTCAGCGAGCGCGAACCGCTCAGTTGTCGTCCTCGTCGATCAGGAACCCGCGCATCGGCGAGGGTGCCTGCTGCATCGGCTGCGGCGCCTGCGGCCGCACCGGTGCCATCGGCTGGGTCATCGCCGGCGACATCTGCTGCTGGCCACCGTACGAGGGCGCGCTGCCCATGGACGGGCTGCCGCCCATCTGCGGGCCACCGTGACCACCGTGGTTGCCGCCCATGCTGTGGCCCATGGCACCCGCACCGGCCGGAGCCAGCGAGGGCGACGGCGGCAGCGAAGCGGTCGCCGGGGTCCGCGGCGGAGCGAGCGAGTCGTCCGCCTGGGTCTCCAGCTGACGCAGCTGGCTCTCCAGGTAGGACTTCAGACGCGTCCGGTACTCGCGCTCGAAGCCACGCAGGTCCTCGACCTTGCGCTCAAGCGTCGCGCGGGCCGACTCCAGGGAGCCCATCGCCACGCGGTGCTTCTCCTGCGCGTCCCGCTCCAGGGCGTCCGCCTTGGCACGGGCGTCGCGCTCCAGGCCCTCGGCACGGCTGCGCGCCTCGCCGACGATCTTGTTGGCCTCGGAACGGGCCTCCGCGATCGCCTGGTCGGCGGTCTGCTGCGCCAGGGAGAGGACACGGGCGGCGCTGTCGCCGCCAGGGCCCTGCTGCTGCTGCATCTGCGGCGGCTGCTGCTGCTGCATCTGCTGCATCTGCTGCTGCTGGGGGTTGTGACCGCCCATGGGGCCGCCCATCGGGCCACCCATGGGACCGCCCTGCATCGGGCCGGGGCCGTGCGGGCCCTGCGGACCGGGGCCGTGCGGACCCTGAGGTCCGTGGCCGCTGGGACCGGCGGGCAGCTGCGGAGCGCCACCGGGCAGCTGGGGCGGACCCATCTGCGGGGGCTGCTGCTGCTGGACCGGCGGACCAGATATGGCGGCCGGCACCGGTGCGCCGGGCCGTTCCTGCTGCTCCGGCTTGCGCATGCCTTGCTGCTGCTGGTTCTGCGCGGCGGCACGCGTGGCGGCGGCCAGCTTGGCGCGCAGGTCCTCGTTCTCACGGAGCAGCCGGGTCAGCTCCGATTCGACCTCGTCGAGGAAGGCGTCAACCTCGTCCTCGTCATAGCCTTCTCGGAGGCGGACCGTCGTGAACTGCTTGTTCCGCACGTCCTCGGGGGTCAGCGGCATCTCTTCTTCACCTCTACGTAGTCGTCGGCAGTCGGCAAGACCGTATCGCTCACAACTTGATCACGACGCTGATCAGGATGGAAACGATGATCATCAGAACGAAGAAGGACAGGTCGAGTGCCACGCCCCCGAGACGCAGCGGCGGAATGAACCGCCGCAGGAGCTTGAGCGGTGGATCGGTGACCGTGTAAGTCGCCTCAAGAACGACCACCATCGGCTTGCCCGGCTGCCATGAACGTGCGAACTGGAAGACGTAGTCCATGACCAGCCGGAAGATCAGCACGATGAGGAAACACATCAACGCGATGTAGACAACACTTTGAGCGACGCCCATCCTCGCGCTTCCCTCTCCCCTGGCTCTCGTAGCTCCGGCCTCTCGGCCGGGTTGTTCCCGGTGTCGTGTTCTCAGCTCTGGTTGAAGAATCCGCCCTCTGCGATGCGGGCCTTGTCCTCCGCCGTGACATCGACGTTAGCAGGCGACAACAGAAAGACCTTCTGTGTCACTCGCTCAATGCTGCCATGGAGACCGAAGACGAGTCCCGCGGCAAAGTCGACAAGTCGCTTCGCGTCCGTATCGTCCATCTCCGTGAGATTCATGATCACCGGAGTGCCCTCACGGAAGTGTTCCCCGATGGTACGGGCCTCGTTGTAGGTCCTGGGGTGCAGCGTGGTGATGCGGTAGGGCTCCCGCTCGGACACAACCTTGGGCATGATCACCGGTGCGTTCTTCTCCAAGTTCGAGCGTTCAGGTGTGATGGATGCCACGGGGGCGATTCGGGCGGGTCGCTCCCGCTCGGCCGGGATCTGAACCGGCTCCCGTTGCGCCGGAGGCTGTACCGCTCGTACCGGTTCGTCCCGTTCCCGCTCCACCTGATGCGCGGGCTGGTGCCGGCGCCGGTCCCGCTCGGGCTCCGGCTCGGGTTCGAATTCGTCGTCGGGGTCGAACCCCGGACCGTCGTACCCATCGTCCTCCACGAGGCCGAGGTAGACCGCCATCTTGCGCATCGCGCCGGCCATGCTCTGAGTCCTCCGCTCTGTGGTGGATCGGCATCTGTCACCAAGTGCCCGCGATCCACTGTGGCCTACCCGCCATGGGCGATAATGACCATATTTTCTGCTGTGGTCCGACTTGCTTGGCGACGTTACCCGAGCCCGGGTCGGACTCCGAGTACCGCAGTACCGACGCGCACATGTGTCGCTCCGGCCGCAACCGCGTCCTCAAGGTCCGCACTCATCCCTGCGGAGACCATGTTCGCAGCCGGATGGTTCCCGCGCAGCCGGGATGAGATTTCCATCAGCCGGTCGAACGCGGCCCGTTGCCTTCCGGCGAACGGTCCGACGAGCGGCGCGACGGTCATCAGACCGGCCGGCCGCAGCCCCGGGGCGGATTCGAGCGCGGCGGCCAACTCCTCGACCCCGTCCGGGGCGACGCCGCCCCGCTCCCCCCGCTCACCGCTCTCCGCGTCGAGCGCGACCTGGATGAGACACCCGAGTTCACGCCCCTCGCGCTCGTCGCGCCGGACCGCGGCGGAGAGTGCCGTCACCAGCTTGACGCGGTCCACCGACTGCACGATATCGGCATAACTCACCACAGAGCGAACCTTATTCGTCTGCAATTGACCGACAAAGTGCCATGTGAGGGACAGATCCGCACATGCGGCGGCCTTGGGCGCGGCGTCCTGGTCACGGTTCTCCGCGACCTGGCGCACGCCGAGTTCGTGCAGGATCCGCACATCGCTCGCCGGGTAGGTCTTGGTGACCACGATGAGGGTCACCTCCTCCCGCTTGCGGCCGGCGGCGGCGCACGCGGATGCGATGCGTTCCTCCACCTGTGCGAGATTCGCTGCGAGTTGATCCTTACGGTCCGTCATGCCCTATCCGTCCAGCCAGACATATCCGGCGAGCCGCCCGGTGGTGCGGTCGCGTCGGTACGAGAAATGGTCACCCGATTCGAGAGTGCAAACGGGCGACATGTGCCGGTCGGTGATTCCGAGGGCGTCGAGCTGGGCATGGACCCCGGCGGTGACATCAACGGCGGGGGTCCCCCAGCTGGTCTCCGACCAGGAGGCGGGGACGCTCGCCGCGACCTCTTCCCGCATCGCGGCCGGGACCTCGTAGCACCGTCCGCAGACGGCCGGCCCGGTGCGGGCGATGATCCGCGAGGGGGTGGCGCCGAGCCGGACCATGGCCCCGACCGCGGCGGGCACCACTCCGGCGAGGAGACCGGGACGGCCCGCGTGTGCCGCCGCGACGATCCCGGCGACCGGGTCCGCGAGGAGTACGGGGGTGCAGTCCGCGGTGAGAACGGCGAGCGGGAGTCCGCGCCGCGCGGTCACCACCGCGTCCACGGCGGGAATCTCGGAGGCCTCGCCCCACGGTCCGTCGACCACCGCGACGTCCCGGCCGTGGACCTGGTTCATCCAGACGACCCGCGCCGGGTCGAGCCCGCGCCCGCGGGCGGCGCGCTCCCGGTTGGCGAGAACGGCGGCGGGGTCGTCACCGACCGCGCCGCCGAGGTTGAGCTCCGCATACGGGGCGGCGCTCACCCCTCCCCACCTGTCGGTGAAGGAGAAGTGGGCGCCGCCCCCCGAAGAAACGGAATCCGCGTGACTCACTGCGTGGTGCGGACCTATCACTTCAAGAAATCCGGAACATCCAGCTCTTCGGCCTGGGAGTCCTGGTAGGGACGGGCCGGCGGGACGTGCGGCGGCGAGACCGGCGGGAGGTGGCTCTCATTGGCCACCGGCACCGGCTCGGCCTGGACCGGGGTCTCCTCGCGCGGGGGCACGGAGCCCAGTCCGCTCGACTGGCGCACGGGCTCGGCGGCCCGGACCGGCGGGGCGGACTCCTCGCGCTTGGTGGAGTTCGCGCCCAGGACGTTCTCGCGACGGGCCGGCGGCTGTCCGCCGTCGAAGCCCGCGGCGATCACGGTGACCCGCACCTCGTCGCCCAGTGCGTCGTCGATGACCGCACCGAAGATGATGTTCGCCTCCGGGTGCGCCGCCTCGCTCACCAGCTGGGCGGCCTCGTTGATCTCGAAGAGACCGAGGTCGCTGCCGCCGGAGATGGAGAGCAGGACACCGCGGGCGCCGTCGATCGACGCCTCCAGGAGCGGCGAGGAGATCGCCATCTCGGCCGCCGCCACCGCGCGGTCGTCGCCGCGCGCGGAGCCGATGCCCATGAGTGCCGATCCGGCCTCCGACATGACCGACTTGACGTCGGCGAAGTCGAGGTTGATCAGACCCGGGGTGGTGATGAGATCGGTGATGCCCTGGACACCCGAGAGCAGCACCTGGTCGGCCGACTTGAACGCGTCGAGCACGCTGACCTGGCGGTCCGAGATGGACAGCAGTCGGTCGTTGGGAATGACGATGAGGGTGTCGACCTCTTCGCGGAGTTCGGCGATGCCGTCCTCCGCCTGGTTTGCGCGACGCCGGCCCTCGAAGGTGAACGGGCGGGTGACCACACCGATCGTCAGGGCGCCGAGCGAACGCGCGATATTGGCGACGACGGGTGCGCCACCGGTGCCGGTGCCACCACCTTCGCCTGCGGTGACGAAGACCATGTCGGCCCCCTTGAGGACCTCCTCGATCTCTTCACGGTGGTCCTCTGCCGCCTTACGACCGACGGCCGGGTTCGCCCCGGCGCCGAGGCCACGGGTGAGTTCACGGCCGACGTCGAGCTTGACGTCGGCGTCGCTCATCAACAGGGCTTGCGCATCAGTGTTGATCGCGATGAACTCGACGCCCTTGAGACCGACCTCGATCATTCGGTTGATGGCATTGACACCACCGCCGCCGACACCGATGACCTTGATGACTGCGAGGTAGTTCTGCGGTGCTGCCACGTCGAAGGCCTCTCGCCTCGAGTTACGTGTCGTCGCTTGGCGGTAGTCCCGCCGCGACGACGGATGCCGATTGGGACGGTCCGAACGCCGACCCAAACCCTAACGTTGAAGTTTAGGGTTACCAGTGTGTCTGCTTCATGGACTCTTCCGAACAGGACACTAAGTCGACAAGTGGCGCACGTTCAACGAACACGCCGAACCTCCCGTTTTTCTTTTCACCCTATGTGATCACCCGTAGCGCTGACCAACCAGGGTGCTGGCCAGGCCGAATGTGCGTCAACTGCCCGACACCGCAGGGGCGGTGGGTGCACTCACGTCGAAGTGTCCCGCTTTGGGAGCGGCTTTCATGAGTGCGGTGAGGACTTTCGCCTTCACAGCACCTTCTTCACCACTCCCCCAGATCACCTCACGGTCCCGAGTGAGCTCCAGGGAGATCGAATCGTACGAGGTGACCCGCACGACCCTGGTGTCCCCGGCAATGCCGCCCGGAAGGTCGCCCGCGACCCGGACCGCCTCCCGCACCAGCCGGTCGCTGCCGAAACGGCGCAGGCTCGCCGACTGACCAGCGGTCAGTTCCAGCAGGGGTACGCGCCCGGGTGCCTTGTCCACCGTGGCGAAGCGCACACCTTTGGCGTCCACTTCAATGAACTTTGCGCCCTTTTTCACCAACAGGACCGGCTTTCGTTCGGTCACCTTAAGTCCGATGCCGTGCGGCCATGACCGTACGACATCCACCGAGTCGATACGAGGCAACTTCTGGCGCAATCTGTCCACGATGGCGCCCGTGTCCACGGAAACGAGCGGAGACCCCATCGGGACCGCAGCGGCCGCCTCCACCTCGGCCGGTGACAGTACGTCGACACCGGTGATCCGGACCCGTTCGGTCCGGAGCCAGGACGAGCCGTAGAGCGCCCAGACAGCGCCGGAGCCGAGCAGCAGTACGGCCGCGGCGATCACGATCAGCAGGGTCCGCCGGGACATCCGGCGCCCTTCGGTCCCCGGGCGCGGCGGCCGGTCCGGGGTGTCCTCCTGCTGCCCTGCACCGCGCTGGGCGGTCGTCGGTCCGGCCACGCTCGCTCCTTATGCCGGGGCCGGGGGCGCCGCCCCCGGACCCGTCCGCCTCACGCGCCTCGGCGTGCGGCAATCGCCTCGTACACCATGCCGACCAGCAGGTCGTCGGCGTCCCGGCGGCCGAACTCGGCGGCAGCCCGGGACATTTCGTACAGCCGGTGCGGATCCGCCAGCACCGGAAGGACGTTGCCCTGCACCCACTCCGGGGTGAGCGCGGCGTCATCCACCAGCAGACCGCCGCCGGCGTTGATCAGCGGCTGGGCGTTGAGCCGCTGTTCGCCGTTGCCGATCGGCAGCGGGACGTAGGCGGCGGGCAGCCCGACGGCGGAGAGTTCCGCCACGGTCATCGCGCCCGCGCGGCAGAGCATCATGTCGGCCGCGGCGTACGCGAGGTCCATCCGGTCCACATACGGTACCGGGATATAGGGCGGCATACCCGGCATGTTGTCCACACGCGGCATTTCGTTCTTCGGACCGACCACGTGCAGGATCTGAATTCCGGAGCGCTGCAGCAGCGGGGCGACCCGCTGGACCACCTCGTTGAGGTGGCGGGCGCCCTGCGAGCCGCCGGAGACCAGGAGCGTCGGCAGGTTCGGGTCGAGTCCGAAGGCGGCACGCGCCTCGGGACGGACCCGGGCCCGGTCCAGGGTGGCGATGGTGCGGCGAAGCGGAATGCCGATGTAGCGGGCGCCGCGGAGCTTGCTGTCGGGGGTGGAGACGGCGACCCCGTGCGCGTACCGCGAACCGATCTTGTTGGCCAGGCCCGGCCGGGCGTTGGCCTCGTGCACCACGATCGGCACCCCGGCGCGTTTGGCGGCGAGATAGCCGGGCAGGGCGACGTACCCGCCGAAGCCGACCACGCAGTCCGCCCTGGTCCGCTCCAGGATCTGCTCGGCGGCCTTGATGGTGCCGCGCAGCCTGCCCGGGACGGTGATGAGTTCGGGGGTGGGCTTGCGCGGCAGCGGTACGGCCGGGATCAGGGCGAGTTCGTACCCCCGCTCGGGTACGAGTCTTGTCTCAAGTCCGCGCTCCGTGCCGAGAGCGGTGATTCCCACGCTCGGGTCCTGCCTGCGCAGGGCGTCCGCGAGGGCAAGCGCGGGCTCGATGTGGCCGGCGGTCCCCCCACCGGCGAGTACGACATGCACCGAAATTCACCGCTCTCCGGACGAACGCTTCTTGATGCGCCGTCTCATCGTCTTCCATCTCACCCCGGGCCTCCGCATGGCCAGGGCCGCCTTCGCGGCGGGATCCTCTCGCGCGAACGCGATCAGCAGCCCGACAGCGAACATGGTCGGAAGCAGGGCGGACCCTCCGTAGGAGAACAGCGGGAGCGGGACGCCGGCGATCGGAAGCAGACCGAGCACCGCACCGATATTGATCACGGCCTGAGCCGTGATCCAGGTCGTCACACCTCCCGCGGCATACCTCACGAAGGGGTCCTCCGTGCGTCCGGCCACGCGGATACCCGCATAGCCTAGAGCCGCGAAGAGGGCGAGTACGGACAGCGTCCCCGCCAACCCCAGTTCCTCCCCCGTGATGGCGAAGATGAAGTCGGTGTGGGGTTCGGGGAGTTGCCCCCATTTCTCCACACTCGCACCGAGCCCGGATCCGAACCAGCCGCCGGACGCCAGAGCGTAGATACCGTGCACGGCCTGCCAGCACGAGCCGCCCGGTCCCGGTTCGCTCGCGCCCATGCAGTCGAGCCTGGCCATCCGGTTCGGGCTGGTCTTGATCAGCACGATCCCGATCAGTCCGGCGGTGGCGAGCACCCCGGCGAACAGCCGGGTGGGGGCGCCGGCCAGCCAGAGCAGCCCGAACAGGATCGCCGTGAGAATGATCGCAGTGCCCATGTCACCGCCGAGCATGATCAGCCCGAGCAGCATGAAGGCGACCGGCACCAGCGGCACCAGCATGTGCTTCCACTGGTTCAGCAGCCGCTTGTCCTGTTTGCGGGCGAGCAGGTCGGCCCCCCACAGGACGAGGGCGAGCTTGCCGAACTCGCTGGGCTGGAGCTGGAAGGGCCCGCCCAGGTAGAGCCAGTTGCGGTTGCCGTTGACCGACATCCCTATCCCCGGCACCTGGACCAGCACCATCAGGAAGACGGCGCCCATCAGCAGCGGGTAGGACAGGGCTCGGTGCAGCTTCACCGGCATCCGGGCGGCGATCGCCATCAGCCCGGCTCCGATGACGGCGGCCAGGAACTGCTTGCGGAAGAAGTAGGTGCCCGGCTTGTCGAGCTCCAGCGCCTTGATCATCGAGGCGGAGTAGACCATCACGAGCCCGAGCACGGTGATGAGCAGCCCGGCACCCAGGATCAGGTAGTACGCCGTCAGCGGGCGGTCCCAGGCCCGGCGTGCCTGCTCGTAGAGCCGCCGCACACCGCCGCCGCGCGGGGTACGGGGACTGCCCGTGCTCCTGGAGCGGGCGGCCGGGGGCCGCCGGGAGCCTGGTGCGGACCTGACGCGGAGCGCGAGTCCGTCCGGCAGCGGGGCGCCCGCGGCCGCCAGGAGGGGCGGATGGAGCGCCCGGCTGATCGCCGCGGTCGCCCGTGAGCGGTCCCCGCCGGGTGCGGCAGGGCTCTCTTCGGCCGGCATCGTCCTGTCCCCTCCACTGCTCGTGCCCGGGGCTTCGGTGCCGAGGGCCCGCGCCCACGGCACTGCCGTACGCACCCGGTTGTCCCGGGACGGTACGGCGTGCAGGCCGGGCCCGTCAGGCGCTCTCGGCGGCGAGTGCGCGGACCGCGTCCGCGAAGGCCTCGCCCCGCTTGTTGTAGTTGGTGAACATGTCCATCGAGGCGCAGGCCGGGGCCATCAGTACGGTGTCTCCCGGCCGGGCGAGCCGTGCCGCCTCGCGGACCGCCTCCGACATCGCCCCAGTGTCGGTCCGGTCGAGGTCGGTCACCGGGACCTCGGGCGCGTGTCGCGCGAGGGCTTCGCGGATCAGTGCGCGGTCGGCACCCATCAGCACGACGCCCCGCAGGCGCTTCGCGCACCCGCTCACCAGCTCGTCGAAGGTGGCTCCCTTGGCCAGACCGCCGGCGATCCAGACGATGGGCTCGTACGAGGCCAGGGAGGCCTCGGCGGCGTGGGTGTTGGTGGCCTTGGAGTCGTCGATGTACGCGACCCCGGCCACGTCGGCGACGTGCTCGATGCGGTGCGGGTCGGGGCGGAAGTTCCGCAGTCCGTCCCGTACGGCGGCGGGCTCCACGCCGAAGGCGCGGGCCAGCGCCGCGGCCGCCAGCGCGTTGGCGATGTTGTGCGGGGCGGGCGGGTTCACGTCCGCGACCTCAGCAAGCTCCTGGGCCTGCTTCTGCCGGTTCGTCACGAAGGCGCGGTCGACGAGGATGCCGTCGACGACCCCGAGCTGGGAGGGCCCGGGGGTGGAGAGGGTGAAGCCGATCGCCCGGCAGCCCTCCTCGACGTCCGCCTCGCGCACCAGTTCCTCGGTGACCGCGTCCGCGACATTGTAGACGCAGGCGACGGTGTTGCCCTCGTAGATCCGGCCCTTGTCCGCGACGTACGCGGCCATGGAGCCGTGCCAGTCGAGGTGGTCGGGGGCGAGGTTGAGTACGGCCGCGGAGTGGGCGCGCAGCGAGGGCGACCAGTGCAGCTGGTAGCTGGACAGCTCGACGGCGAGTACGTCGTACTCCTCGTCCCCGAGCACCGCGTCCAGGAGCGAGACGCCGATGTTGCCGACGGCCGCGGTGCGCAGACCGGCCGCCTCCAGGATCGAGGCGAGCATCCGGACGGTCGTGGTCTTGCCGTTGGTGCCGGTGACCGCGAGCCAGGGGGCTGGTTCCCGGCCGTCCCGTCCGCGCAGCCGCCAGGCGAGTTCGACGTCGCCCCAGACGGGGACGCCCGCCTCGGCGGCCGCGGCGAACAGCGGCTTGTCGGGCTTCCAGCCCGGGGTGGTGACGATGAGCTCGGTGGACTCGGGCAGGGTGGCCCCGTCGCCGAGGCGCACGGTGATGCCCTGCGCCTCCAGCTCCGCGGCCTGGGCCCGCGAGCGCTCGTCGTCCCCGTCGTTCACGACGGTGACGACGGCGCCGAGACCGTGCAGCACCCGGGCCGCCGGGATCCCGGAGACCCCGAGTCCGGCGACCGTGACGTGCTTGCCCTGCCAGTCCGCGTTACTCACTTCTTGGCTGCCCATCCTGCGTAGAAGAGGCCGAGACCGACGATGACGCACATGCCCTGGATGATCCAGAAGCGGACCACGACAAGGACTTCGGACCACCCCTTGAGTTCGAAGTGGTGCTGGAGCGGCGCCATCCGGAACACCCGCTTGCCGGTCATCTTGAACGAACCGACCTGGATGACGACGGACATCGTGATCATCACGAAGAGGCCGCCGAGGACCGCCATCAGGAACTCGGTGCGGGAGCAGATCGCCAGACCGGCGAGCGCGCCGCCGAGGGCGAGCGAACCGGTGTCACCCATGAAGATCTTGGCGGGCGAGGTGTTCCACCACAGGAAGCCGAAGCAGGAGCCCATCAGGGCGGAGGCCACGACCGCGAGGTCGAGTGGATCTCGTACTTCGAAACACGCGCTCGGGTTGGTGAGGGTGGCCGCGTTGGCGCACGACTCCTGGAACTGCCAGAGCCCGATGAAGGTGTACGCGCCGAAGACCATCACCGACGCACCGGTGGCGAGGCCGTCCAGACCGTCCGTCAGGTTCACGCCGTTGGACATGGCGAGAATCATGAACAGCGCCCAGACCACGAACAGCACCGGCCCGATCGACCAGCCGAAGTCCTCGACGAACGAGAGCTTGGTGGAGGCGGGGGTGTTGCCCCGGGCGTCCGCGAACTGGAGCGAGAGCACCGCGAAGGCGATGCCGACGATCAGCTGACCGGCCATCTTCGCCTTGGCGCGCAGGCCCAGCGAGCGCTGCTTGACGATCTTGATGTAGTCGTCGAGGAAACCGACGAGCCCCATGCCCGCCATCAGGAAGAGGACCAGCACGCCGGAGAAGCGCATGTCCTCGCCGGTGATCAGCTTCGAGGCGACGTACGCGATGATCGTCGCCAGGATGAAGGCGATGCCGCCCATGGTGGGCGTGCCCTTCTTCGATCCGTGGGTGCGCGGCCCGTCGTCCCGGATGAACTGCCCGTATCCCTTGCGGGCCAGCAGCTTGATCAGCAGCGGGGTACCGACCAGGGTCAGGAAGAGCCCGATGGCCCCCGCGAAGAGGATCTGCCTCATCGGCCGGCGACCTCGCCCTCGGTCGCGTTCTCCAGCAGTGCCGTAACGACCTGCTCCAGGCCGACCGACCGGGACGCCTTCACCAGCACGACGTCTCCCGGGCGCAGTTCACTGCGCAACAGGTCGACGGCAGCCTGTGCGTCGGACACATGCACCGACTCCTCACCCCACGAACCCTCGTTGTATGCGCCCAGTTGCAGCCAGGAGGCCTCTCTGCCCCCGACCGCGACGAGCTTGCTGACGTTGAGCCGGACGGCAAGCCGTCCGACCGCGTCGTGCTCGGTGAGCGAGGCGTCGCCGAGCTCGGCCATCTGGCCGAGCACCGCCCACGTACGACGCCCCTTCCCCATGGCGGCCAGCGCGCGCAGCGCGGCTCTCATGGATTCGGGGTTGGCGTTGTAGGCGTCATTGACGAACGTCACGCCGTCCGGACGCTCGGTGACCTCCATGCGCCAGCGGGAGAGGGTGCCCGCCTCGGAGAGCGCTTCGGCGATCTCGTCTGCGGACAGGCCCAACTCATGGGCGACGGCGGCCGCGGCGAGCGCGTTCGACACGTGGTGCTCACCGTACAGGCGCATGGTCACATCGCTGCACCCGGTGGGTGTGTGGAGGCGGAACGCGGGGCGGCCGTCGTCGGTGAGCCGCACGTTCTCTCCCCGTACGTCCGCATCCGCGGCTTCGCCGAAGAGCAGGATCCGGGCCTTGGTGCGGGAGGTCATGGCGCGGACGAGCGGGTCGTCGGCGTTGAGTACGGCGAGACCGTCCGCGGGGAGGGACTCGACCATCTCGCCCTTGGCCTGGGCGATCTGCTCGCGGCCGCCGAACTCGCCGATGTGCGCGGTGCCGACGTTCAGGACGAGGCCGATCCGGGGCGGGACCAGGCCGGTGAGGTAACAGATGTCACCGATGTAGCGTGCGCCCATTTCGAGGACCAGGTGCCGGGTCTCCTCGGTGGCGCGCAGCGCGGTGAGCGGCAGACCGATCTCGTTGTTGAGGTTGCCCTCCGGGTAGACGGTGGGGCCCTTGCGCTCCAGGAGCTGGGCGATCAGGTCCTTGGTGGAGGTCTTGCCGGCGGATCCGGTGAGGGCGACCACGGTGGTGCCCAGGCGGCCGACGACGGCGCGGGAGAGCGCGCCGAGCGCCGCCACCACGTCGTCCACGACGATCGTGGGAACGCCGACGGGGCGGGCGGCCAGCACGACTGCCGCGCCCGCCTCGACGGCGCGCTCCGCGTAGTCGTGGCCGTCGACCCGTTCACCGGCGAAGGCGACGAAGAGGCTGCCTTGCTTCACCGCGCGGGAGTCGATGACGACCGGCCCGCTGACGATTGCTGCCGGATCCGGTATGTCGTACGACTGCCCGCCGACGATTTCGGCGATCTCGGCGAGGGAAAGGGCGATCACTTGGTCATCCCTGACTGTTGTTCTCGTGGGTGGGGGCGCGGTGGGCGGCGCTCTCGTGTCCCATGGACCGCTCGATGGCCTCGCGCAGGACCACCCGGTCGTCGAAGGGGCGCACGACGCCGTGGATGTCCTGGCCCTGCTCGTGGCCCTTGCCCGCGACGATCACGGTGTCGCCCGGCCCGGCGCGGCCGACCGCGGCGGCGATGGCGGCGGCCCGGTCGGCGTCGACCAGGACGTCGCCGCGTTCGTGCACGGGCACCTCCGCGGCGCCCGCGAGCATGGCGGCCAGGATGCCGAGGGGGTCTTCCGAGCGGGGGTTGTCGGAGGTCAGCACGGCGGTGTCGGAGAGCCGGGCGGCGGCCGCTCCCATCGGGCCGCGCTTGGTGGTGTCCCGGTCGCCGCCGCAGCCGAGGACGATGTGCAGCTTGCCCTCTGTGACCTTGTGGAGGGAGCGGAGCACCGATTCGACGGCGTCGGTCTTGTGCGCGTAGTCGACGAGTGCGAGGTACGGCTGTCCGGCGTCGACCCGCTCCAGCCGGCCGGGCACCCCGGGCACGAGGGCCACGCCGTCGGCCGCGATCTGCGGGTCGATGCCCGCGACGGCGAGGGTGACGATCGCGGCCAGGGTGTTGGCGACGTTGAACGGTCCGGGCAGCGGGGCCCTGGCTGTGGCCCGTTCGTCCTTGGGGCCGACGACCGTGAAGGTGGAGCCGAACTGGCCGACCTCGACGTCCTCGGCATGCCAGTCGGCGTCCGGGTGGCCCTCCGCGGAGAAGGTGGTGATCGGGACCGAGGCCTCGGTGATCAGCCTGCGGCCGTACTCGTCGTCGAAGTTGACGACGCCCTGCCTGCTGCGCTGCGGGGTGAACAGCCGCGCCTTGGCCTGGAAGTAGTCCTCCATACCGGAGTGGAACTCCATGTGCTCCGGGCTGAGGTTGTTGAAGACGGCGACGTCGAAGACGCAGCCGTCGACCCGGCCGAGCACCAGGGCGTGGCTGGAGACCTCCATGGTCACCGCGTCGGCGCCGCGCTCGCGCATGACGGCGAACAGGGCCTGGAGGTCGGTGGCCTCCGGTGTGGTCCGCTCGGACTTGATGCGCTCGTCGCCGATCCGCATCTCCACGGTGCCGATCAGGCCCGTGCTGCGGCCTGCGCCGCGGAAGCCGCCCTCGATGAGGTAGGCGGTGGTGGTCTTGCCGGAGGTCCCGGTGATGCCGACCTGGAGCAGGTCGGTGCCGGGGTGCCCGTAGATCTCGGCGGCGAGTTCGCCCATCCGGCCGCGCGGGTCCTCTGTGACCAGCACCGGGAGTCCAGTGGCGGCGGCGCGTCCGGCGCCCGCCGGGTCGGTGAGGATGGCGGCGGCGCCGAGGCCGGCCGCCTGGGCGGTGAAGTCGGCGCCGTGCAGACGGGCGCCGGGCAGGGCCGCGTACACGTCTCCGGGACGTACGGCCCGGGAGTCATGGGTGATGCCGGTGACTTCGCCGGTACCCGGCGGTTCGACTCCCAGCCGGGCGGCCAGCTCAGCGATGGAGGTCGGCCGCAGCCGATCCGGGCGGGGCGCTCCCGGGTAGTTCACAGGGGCGTCCTTCTGGGTGGTTCGGGACTGTTCAGCGTGGGACACGGCGGTGAGCGTACCGGGAGCACCCGGCCTCTCGCGAAGTGAGGGGCCGGGGCCGTGGTGGTTCCCGTTCCGGTTCCCGGGATCAGGGGTGATGGTTGTCACTGGAGGGTCTCCCCGAGTTCACTCGCCGGGTTCGAAGGACACCGGCAGCCTGGCCGGCTCGCTGCCGGAGGGTGCGGTCTGAAGCGTCTTGAGCGCGAATTCCATGACCTGCTTGTAGATGGGCCCGCAGATCTGGCCGCCGAAGTAGCCGCCCTTGGTGGGGTTCTGGATCGCACAGTAGACGGTGATCTGGGGGTTGTCGGCCGGGGCGAAACCGGCGAAGGAGGCGGTGTAGCCGTGGTAGCCGCCGCGTACCGGATCGACCCGGTTGGCCGTACCGGTCTTGCCCGCGACCCGGTAGCCGGGGATCTTGGCCCGGGTTCCGGTGCCCTCCTGGTCCCCGACCACCGACTCCAGCATCTTCGCGAGGGTCTTCGCCGTCTTCTCGCTGACCACCCGGGACTGCTCGGGGGCGTCCGCGGGGGTGAAGCGGCCGTCGGCCCCCTTGGTGCCGCGGACCAGGGTGGGTGCGATCCGCACCCCGCCGTTGGCGATCGTGGAGTAGATCGAGGCGGCCTGCATGGCGTTGAGGGAGAGCCCCTGGCCGAACGGGATCGTGTACTGCTGCGAGGTCGACCAGTCCTGCGGCTTGGCGAGGATGCCGGGGGTCTCACCCGGGTAGCCGAGTCCGGTCGGGGAGCCGATACCGAATTTGCGCAGGTAGGAGTAGAGCGTCTTGTTGGCCTGGGCCTGCGTCCTGCCGAGCTGTCCGGCGGCCAGGATGGTGCCGATGTTGCTGGACTTGGCGAGCACGCCGTTGAGCGTCAGGTACCAGGTGGGGTGGTCGATGTCGTCCTTGAAGAGCCGGTCGCCGCGGTGCAGCCGGTTGGGGACGGTGACGTGGGTGCCGGGGGTGGCAGCCCCTTCCTCCAGCACCGCGGCCATGGACATGACCTTGCTGGTGGAGCCGGGCTCGTACACGTCCTGGAGCGCCGCGTTGCCCAGGGACGCCGCGTCGGCCTGCGAGAGGTCGTTGGGGTCGAATCCGGGGGCGTTGGCCATGGCGAGCACCTCGCCGGTCCGGGTGTTCTGGACGACGACGTAGCCCCGGTCGGCCTTGGACTCCGTCACCTGTTCGGAGATGGCCTTCTGGGCCGCCCACTGGATGTCGCGGTCGATGGTCAGCTCGATGTCGGAGCCCGCGACGGCCGGGACCTCCTTGGTGCCCGCGGTGGGCACCCGGCGGCCGCCGGAC
The DNA here is from genome assembly GCF_044751215.1 of Streptomyces sp. NPDC088730. Classification (NCBI taxonomy): domain Bacteria; kingdom Bacillati; phylum Actinomycetota; class Actinomycetes; order Kitasatosporales; family Streptomycetaceae; genus Streptomyces; species Streptomyces sp. NPDC088730. The sequence goes on along the minus strand of NZ_JBIVLK010000001.1, from coordinate 1,140,063 downwards.
TGGGCGTACTTGATCGTGCCGTCCTCGCCCGCCAGCTCCTTGTCCAGCTGTGATTCCAGGCCGCCCGCGCCCTTGCCCTCCGCGTTGACGTAACCCAGTATCCCGGCGGCGAGCCCGCCGTTGGGATAGACCCGCTTGGTGGTCGCCTCCTGGAAGACACCGGCGAGCACATTGGCTCCGGGTCCGCCGGCCGCCTTGTCCTTGGCGGCCTTCTCCGCGAAGACCGACTTGAGGTCCTTGATCTGCTTCCAGACCTGCGGGGTCTGCCGGCGGGCGAGCACCGCGTACCGGCTCCCGGGCTTCGCGAGCTTCTTGGTCAGCTCGGCTGCGTCGGCGCCGAGGATGGGCGCGAGCAGGGCGGCCGCCTGCTGGGGGGCGTCCGGGGCCTTGCTGTCGGCCGGGGTGAACATCTTGGGGTCGGCGGTGATGTCGTACGCGTCGACACTGGTGGCCAGCGCGATGCCGCTGCGGTCGGTGATCTGGCCGCGCTCGGCGGCGACGGTGTAGCTGAGGTAGCGGTTCTTGTCCGCCTTGGCGGCGTACGCGTTGGCGTCGACGGCCTGGACCTGGAGGAGCCGGACGACGAACGCGATCATGACGAGTGTCAGGGCGAGGCTGACCAGCCGGAGCCTGGGGCGCGGGCTGCCGAGCCGCAGCCGGCGGCCGGAGCGGGCGCGCGGGGCCGGCCTGCGCGCGGCGGGCGCGGACCGCCGTCGCGCGTCGGGGCGGGGACGGCCGGAGCGGGGCGCCGCGCTACGGGGGCGCGCCGGGCCGGGGACCCGGCGGCGCGGGGGTTCCTTGGAGGGCACTGCGTCACCTGCCGGGGCTTGAGGAGGGCTGGTCTGCCGGGGTACGCGGGGCCGCCGGGGTGCTCGGCGCGGCGGCGTCGGGGCCGGCGGCGGAGGTGCCCGGTCCGGTGGACGCGCTGCCCGACGGGGCGGGGCCGCCGGGGGCGGGCGAACCGGAGGGGACCGCCGCGCTCGCGGGGGGCTGCGGCGGCACGGTGGTCTTCTGCGGGGGTGCGGGGGCCGGTTCGGAGGTGGCCACGGACGGCACGCCGCGGATCCTGCCGTCGGGGCCGAGGAAGACGGGGCTGCCGCCGGGGACCATGCCCAGTTCCCGGGCCCGCCGGGCGAGCGCGTCGGGTTCGGCGGAGCTGTCCACGTCGCGCTGGAGCGCCTGCTGCTCGTCGGTGAGGTCCGTGGTGCGCTTCTTCAGCTCGCTCAGCCGGAACGATCCTTCGTTGAGCGCCGAGTTGAGCACGAGCAGGGTGATCAGCCCGCCGCCCAGGAGCAGGACGACCAGCAGGACGAAGGGCGTCCGGGCGGCCTTGCTCGGCCCGGCCGGCATCAGCCGGGTGAGCCGTGCGGCACGCCCTTTCAACTGTCCGGCCGCTTTGCTCACCGCACCGCCCCGTCCCTCGGCCTTGCCGGCCCGCCGGGGTCCCGGGGGCTCATCGCTCCTCCGCCCTGATCCGCTGGGCGCCTCGCAGCCGGGCGGGGGCGGCGCGCCGGTTCTCGGCGACCTCCTCCTCCGTGGGCAGCTCCGCGCCCCGGGTCAGCAGCTTCAGCCGGGGCTGGTAGCGCTCGGGGACGACGGGCAGCCCGGCCGGCGCGGTGTTGGCGGCGCCCGCCGCGAGCACCTGCTTGACCAGCCGGTCCTCCAGCGAGTGGTACGAGAGGACGGCGATGCGCCCGCCGACGGCGAGGCTCCGCACCGCGGCCGGGATCGCCCGTTCCAGCACGGCCAGTTCGCCGTTGACCTCGATGCGCAGGGCCTGGAAGGTGCGTTTCGCGGGGTTGCCCCCGGTGCGCTTGGCGGCCTGCGGCAGCGAGTCGCGGATCAGCTCGACGAGCCGGGCGCTGTTGCTGAAGGGTTCCCTCTCGCGCTCGCGGACGACGGCGGAGACGATCCGCTTGGCCTGCTTCTCCTCGCCGTACGCCCGCAGGATCCGGACCAGTTCGCCGGGCGGATAGGTGTTGAGGACCTCGGCGGCGCCCATGCCGGTCGTCTGGTCCATCCGCATGTCGAGGGGGGCGTCCTGGGCGTACGCGAACCCCCGGTCGGCCTCGTCCAGCTGCATGGAGGAGACGCCGAGGTCGAACAGGACGCCCTGGACCTCCGGGACACCGAGCCGGTCGAGCACCTCGGGCAGTTCGTCGTAGACGGCGTGCACCAGAGTGGCCCGGTCGCCGTAGGGGGCGAGCCGCTCACCCGAGAGGCGCAGCGCCTCCTTGTCCCGGTCCAGCGCGATGAGCCGCGCGGTGGGGAAGGCCGAGAGCAGTGCCTCGCTGTGTCCGCCGAGGCCCAGCGTGCAGTCGACGACCACGGGCTGTCGCGGTCCCGGTGCCTCCAGAGCCGGGGCCAACAGGTCCAGGCACCGCTGGAGCATCACCGGGACGTGTCGGGTCTGGCTCATGCGCCCTCTCAGGCTCAGGTCCCGGGTGGCGGCTCGTACGGCCTGGTCCCCGCCCGCTCGCGAAGGGGAGGTCCGCCGGCGCCGGGGAAGGGGCGTCAGCCGACCGGCGAGCGGGAGAGGGCCGGGCCGTACGTACGCCGCGCACACGGGGAAACTTCGGAATGTGCAGGGTGTCGGTAACTTCCCGTCACTTTAGACCGACCAGCAGTCGGTCCTGCTCCACCCTGCCATTCGATCGATTCCCGATCAATCAACCCGGCAGCGCGTCGGCCCTCCCTTTGTTCACCCGGCCGGGTGACCGGGAGTGAGGCTTGTGGGTTACCTCACAACAAAGCCCGTTGACGTTCTTTGTCCGCTTCCACGCCACGCCGGGGCGGCCGAGCCGGGCTAACGTCTTGACCATGTCGATTTCCGCGCATTCCCCCGCCGAGCCGTCCGCTCCCGCCGCAGGCCGGGCCGACTCCGACGGTACGGTCACCGACCGCCTCGTCGGTGCGAACAGCGAGTACGCCGCAGAGTTCACCGATCCCGGCATGGACGCGAAGCCGGTGCTGCGCGTCGCCGTCGTCGCCTGCATGGACGCCCGGCTCGACCTGCACAAGGCGCTCGGCCTGGCGCTCGGCGACTGTCACACCATCCGCAACGCGGGCGGCGTGGTCACCGACGACGTGATCCGCTCGCTGACCATCAGCCAGCGGGCCCTCGGCACCCGCAGCGTGATACTGATCCACCACACGAACTGCGGCATGGAGTCGATCACCGAGGAGTTCCGCCAGGAGCTTGAGGGGGAGGTCGGCCAGCGCCCGGTCTGGGCCGTGGAGGCCTACACCGACGCGGACCAGGATGTCCGGCAGTCGATCCAGCGGGTCCGCACCTCGCCGTTCCTGCTGCACAAGGATGACGTCCGGGGGTTCGTGTTCGACGTGACCACAGGTCTGCTGCGCGAGATCCTTCCGGCTTCCTGACCTCCGGAAAGACCCCTTCGGGCATCGAAAAACCCACCCAACCCGACATATCGGCCCCAGTTATCCACAGGCGAGTGACACGAAGCGGTAACGGCAACAAGAATGCGGGTGTGACACCCCGGTCGGACACCGTCCGCCGAGGTGTCCGTATTTCGGGGTGGGCCGGGCCGTACGGGAGCACCGGACCGTGATTTGGGGAATCCCGTGCTCCTGGTGAGCGTGGGGCAGGGCCGAGGAGGGCCGGGTGACGACCTATGACGATCGAGCGAGCCTCACAGATCTGACCACCACAGCGGAGCGGGTGCGCAGGTCGGTGGAGAGTGTGATCGAGGGCAAGCCTGAGGTCGTACGGCTTTCGCTGACCGTGCTGCTCGCGGAGGGGCATCTGCTGATCGAGGATGTCCCCGGCGTCGGCAAGACGATGCTGGCCAAGGCGCTGGCGCGGTCCATCGACTGCTCGGTGCGGCGCATCCAGTTCACACCGGACCTGCTGCCCTCGGACATCACCGGGGTCTCCATCTTCGACCAGCAGCGCCGCGAGTTCGAGTTCAAACCGGGTGCGATCTTCGCCCAGATCGTGATCGGCGACGAGATCAACCGCGCGTCGCCCAAGACGCAGTCCGCGCTGCTGGAGTCGATGGAGGAGCGCCAGGTCACGATCGACGGGCACTCCTACGAGCTGCCCGACCCCTTCATGGTCGTGGCCACCCAGAACCCGGTGGAGATGGAGGGCACGTATCCGCTGCCCGAGGCCCAGCGCGACCGGTTCATGGCCAGGGTGTCGATCGGCTACCCCAGCCCGGAGGCCGAGCTGCAGATGCTCGATGTGCACGGTGGCGTCTCGCCCCTGGACGACCTCCAGCCGGTGGCGCACGCGCACGACATCGCGAAACTGATCGAGGCCGTACGCACGGTCCATGTCGCGGACGCGGTCCGCCGGTACGCGGTGCAGCTCGTCGGGGCCACCCGCAGCCACGCCGATCTCAGACTCGGCGCCTCGCCGCGCGCCACCCTGCACCTGTTGCGCGCCGCCAAGGCCACCGCGGCGCTGAGCGGGCGGGACTACTGCCTGCCGGACGACGTCCAGGCGCTGGCGGTCGCGGTGCTCGCGCACCGGCTGCTGCCGACCGCTCAGGCGCAGCTGAACCGCCGTACCGCGGAGCAGGTCGTGCTGGAGATCCTCCAGCAGACGCCGGTGCCGACCGCGGCGGGCGGTGCGTCCGTCCCGGCGCCGCCGCATCGGCCAGGCGCCGCGTACGACACCCGGCAGCAGCCCGGCGTACGGCGGCTCTGATGAGCGCCGGGGGGGCCACCGCGATGGACGACGCCGACGACAAAGGGGGTCTGCGGGCCGCTCTGAGCGGACTGACCACGCGTGGCCGGTCCTTCCTCGCCGCCGGTATCGCCGCCGCGGTCTGCGCGTACGTGCTGGGCCAGGGGGATCTGCTCCGGGTCGGAGTGCTGCTCGCCGTGCTGCCGCTGGTCTGCGTCGCGGTGCTCTTCCGGACCCGGTACCGGGTCGCCGGGACCCGGCGGCTCTCGCCGTCCCGGGTGGCCGCGGGCACGGAGGCGCGGGTCCACCTGCGGATGGACAACATCTCGCGGCTGCCCACCGGCCTGCTGATGCTCCAGGACCGGGTGCCGTACGTGCTCGGTCCCCGGCCCCGCTTCGTCCTGGACCGGGTGGAGGCGGGCGGCCGGCGCGAGGTGTCCTACCGGGTGCGGTCCGATCTGCGGGGGCGCTATCCGCTCGGTCCGCTGCAGCTGCGGCTGAGCGATCCGTTCGGGATGTGCGAGCTGACGCGTTCGTTCACCGCGTACGACTCCCTCGTCGTCATCCCCCGGACCGAACCGCTGCCGCCGGTGCGGCTGGCGGGCGAGTCCTCCGGTTACGGCGAGGGGCGGCAGCGGTCGCTGGCGCTGGCCGGCGAGGACGACGTGATCCCGCGCGGCTACCGGCACGGCGACGATCTGCGCCGCGTCCACTGGCGCTCGACCGCGCGCTACGGCGAGCTGATGGTGCGCCGCGAGGAGCAGCCGCAGCGGGCCAGATGCACGGTGCTGCTGGACACCCGGCAGATCGCCTACCAGGGGACGGGGCCCGACTCGGCGTTCGAGTGGGCGGTCTCGGGGGCCGCCTCCGCGGTGATGCACATGCTGGAACGGGGCTTCTCGGTCCGGCTCCTGACGGACGAGGGCAGCGCGCTCCCGGTCGAGGGGGCGGGCGGATTCTCCGGCTCGGGCCAGGACCCGGCGGCCGCGGCCGGGCTGATGATGGACACCCTCGCCGAGGTGGACAACTCCGACGGGGGCGGTCTCTCCCGGGCCTACGACGTGCTGCGCGGCGGCAACGAGGGCCTGCTGATCGCCTTCCTGGGCGAACTGGACGAGGAGCAGGCCGCGGTGGCCGCCCGGATGCGGCAGCGCAGCGGTGGTGCCGTCGCCTTCGTGCTGGACAGCACCGCCTGGGTGCACGGTGAGTCGCCCGCCACGGAGGCGGCCTCCGAGCGGCGGCTGCGGCTGCTGCGCGAATCGGGGTGGACGGCGGTCGCGGTGAAACCCGGCACCGGCCTCGCCGGACTGTGGCAGCAGGCGAGCCACCTCGGTTCGCTCACGGGGTCCGCGGCCGCGGGCGGCACGACAGGCGGCACGACAGGTTTCTCCGGTGGTTGGTCATGAGGGGACGGGCATGAGCGGTCGTGGTCGGCTGGCGCTGTGCGCCTATGCGGCGACGCTGATGGCGGCGTGTTCGATGCTGCCGCTGGTCGACCCGGTCAGCTGGGTGGTGCAGGCCGCGTTCCTGCTGGCCGTCCAGTACGGGGTGGGGGCGCTCTGCCGCCGGGTGCCGCTGCCGCGGCTGCTGACCGTCGCCGTGCAGCTGCTGGTCACGCTGATGCTGCTCACCGTGGCGTTCGCCAGGGAGCAGTCGCTGGCGGGGTTCCTGCCGGGGCCGCAGACCGTGATGCTGCTCGCGGATCTGCTGTCGCAGGGCGCCGATGACGTCAGCCGGTACTCGATTCCGGCTCCGGCCTCCGCGGGTATCCGGCTGATGCTGGTGGGCGGTGTGCTGCTGGTCGGCCTGGCGGTGGACGTGCTGGCGGTGACGTTCCGCAGCGCCGCGCCGGCCGGGCTCCCCCTGCTGGCCCTGTACTCCGTCGCGGCCGGGCTGTCGGACGGCGGCGCGGACTGGCTGTGGTTCCTCCTCGCCGCCTGCGGCTACCTGCTTCTGCTGCTGGCCGAGGGGCGCGACCGGCTCTCGCAGTGGGGACGGGTCTTCGCCGGTGCGGCCAGGCCCGGCCGCGGTCCGGTCGGTGGCGGTCTCTCGGGCGGCGCAGCGCTCGCCCCGGTGCGCTCGGGGCGGCGCATCGGCGCGCTGGCCCTGGGAATCGCGCTGGTCGTGCCCGCGGTGCTGCCGGCTCTCGACAGCGGCCTGCTGTCCGGTTCCGGGGCCGGCAACGGGAAGGGGGGCGGGGGCGGCACCATCTCCGCGGTGAACCCGCTCGTCTCCCTGCAGAACAACCTCAACCAGCCGGAGAACCGGCAGGTGATGTCGTACCGCACCAACTCGAACAGCCCGCAGGACTTCTATCTGCGGATCCTGGCGCTGGACCAGTTCAACGGCAACGAATGGCGGGCCTCGACCCGCCGGCTGAAGGACGTGCCGAAGCGGCTGCCGAGCCCCGGGGGGCTGTCTCCGGAAGTCGCGGTCACGGAGATCAGCTCGAACATCTCCGCGTCCAGTTCGTACCGGCAGACCTATCTGCCGCTGCCCTATCCGGCGACCGAGGTCCGGGTCGGCGGGCACTGGAGATACGAGTCCGAGGGGCGCACCCTCGTCGGTGACGGCGGGGAGACGACCCAGGGGGCGCAGTACCAGGTGTCCAGCCTGGTCGTGCAGCCGACGCCGGACCAGCTGGCCGGCGCGGGACCGGCCCCGGCCGCTCTCCAGCGCGAGTACACCCGGGTGCCCGGCTCGCTGCCGAAGGTGGTCGAGGAGACGGCGGAGAAGGTGACGCGGGGCGCCAGCAACGCCTACGAGCAGGCGGTGAAGCTGCAGGACTACTTCGCTTACGAGGGCGGGTTCACCTACAACACCTCGGTGAACTCCGGCACCGGCAGCGCGGCGATCGGCCGCTTCCTGAAGGACAAGGAGGGCTTCTGCGTCCACTTCTCCTTCACGATGGCCGCGATGGCCCGGACGCTCGGAATTCCCGCCAGGGTCGCCGTCGGCTTCACTCCGGGTACCACGCAGTCGGACGGTTCGATGTCGGTCGGGCTGCGCGACGCACACGCCTGGCCGGAGCTGTATTTCGAGGGCGTGGGCTGGACCAGGTTCGAGCCGACGCCGACGCGTGGCACCGCGCCGTCGTACACCCTGCCGGACGCCCCCTCCGGCGATCCGGCAGGTCCGGACCGGCCGGAGACGGGCGCCTCCGCCGCCACGCCGGCCGCCCCGTCCGCCTCGGAAAGCTGCCCGGCGCAGTCGCGCAAGCAGGGCGAGTGCGGCAACACGGTGGCGCCGGGAGCGGTGGGCCCGACGGATTCGGGGACGCCGGCCGGCACGGTGGTCGGCGTGAGCCTGCTGGTGGTGCTCGTAGCTCTGCTGCCGATGCTGCCGATGTTCTGGCGGATCCGGGCGCGGGCCCGCCGGCTGAGCTTCTCCGCCGGGCGTACGCCGGGTGACGTCACGGCGAGAACGCTGGCGGCCTGGCGGGAGATCATCGATACGGCGTGGGACCTCGGCATCGTCCCGGACGACTCCCTGACCCCGCGCAGGGCCGCGGAGCGCCTCGTGCGGCTGGGCCGGCTCGGCACCGACGGGGCCGAGGCGGTGCACCGGGTGGCGGGCGCGGTGGAGCAGGTGCTCTACGCGCCGGAGCCGCGGCCCGAGGCGGGGCTCTCACAGGATGTCGGGACCGTACGGGCCGCGCTGCGGGCCTCCGTCGGCGGGCTGCTCCGGCTCCGCGCGGTCGTGGCGCCGCGCTCGGCCGTACGGGTGGTGTGGGCTGCCTCGGACCGCCGGGCGGCCCTGACCGCCCGGTGGCACATGCCCCGGCGCCCGGCGTGGCTGCGACGCCCCGCCTGGTCGCGGCGCCCGTCCGGCCAGGAGGGCTGACACCGCCCCGGTGTCCGGGCGGGCTGCCGGGCCCGCCCTCCGGACACGACACCGGGGCGGGTACCCGCCGGCACACCCTGTCCGGCCGGTGTGTGACCGGCGGGGTGGGGCGGGGCGGGCGGCCTCCCGGGGTTCTCCGGGGCTCTCCGGGGGGCGTGCCTATGCGGACACACCTGTGAGGGGCGGCCGCAGAAATGCGGCCGCCCCTCACCCATAAGTGTTCTAAGCGCTTACTGGCCCTGCTCATCGCGGCGGCGCTGCCACCGCTGCTCGATACGATTCATCACGGTCCGGCGCTGCTTGGGCTGTCGGCGCTCGCCCCCGCCTCCGGTCTGGGCTGTCTGTTGCTCACCGGGCTTGGGCGCTTTGCGCCAGCCCGTGACCGCGAGCACCGCGCAGCCCAGCATGACGAGGAACCCCACCACGCTGATCCAGATCTGCTGGGCGACCATTCCGGCCATGAGGAGCGCGATACCCACCAGGAAGCCAGCAACTGCCTGGTAGACCCGTCGCCGGGTGTACGTACGCAGCCCGCTTCCCTCAAGCGCTGTCGCGAACTTGGGATCTTCGGCGTACAGCGCTCGCTCCATTTGCTCGAGCATTCGCTGCTCGTGCTCCGAGAGCGGCACGGAGTCCTCCTCGTCGTCGGCCGCGGGGGGCGGCCGGTATGCGGCCCTTCCAGGATAGGCAGGGAATCGTCCCCGTGAAACCCGCCCTCATTGCCAATCAGCCAGTCCGGGCCGCCACGACGGCTCAGCTGCTGAGGCGTTGATTCCCCAACCTCCGATCCGTCATGCCGGATGGTGTCCTCCGATCATACGGGGCTCAGGCGCTGATCGGGGCTGCTGGGCCGTACTCCGTCTGCGGCTGCGTTGCTGATCAGCCGCGCTAGCGGCGTGATACGGCCGGTGGCTCAGGCCTGCCTGGCACCCAGAACGTGCAGCTGGGTCGCCACCGAATGGAAGGCCGGCAGTTCCGCGGCCGCCGTCTCCAGCTTGAGCAGGGCTTCCATCGCGCCGGGCTCGGTGTCCACCAGGACGCCGGGAACGAGGTCGGCGAAGACGCGTACGCCGTGCACCGCGCCGACCTCCGCACCGGCCGCGGAGACCAGCTCGGTGAGCTGCTCGGCCGTGTAGCGCCGGGGCATCGGGTCGCCTTCGCCCCAGCGGCCCGCCGGGTCGCTGAGCGCCTGCCTGGCCTCGGTGAAGTGGCCGGCGAGCGCACGGGCCAGGACCGCGCCGCCCAGCCCGGCGGCGAGCAGGCTGAGGGCGCCGCCCGGCCGGAGCGTGTCCACCGCGTTGCGCACACCCTGCGCGGGGTCGTCCACGTACTCCAGGACGCCGTGGCAGAGCGCCGCGTCGTAGCCGCCGCGCCCGACCACGTCGAACAGGCCGATGATGTCGCCCTGGACACCGTGGACCCGGTCGGCCACCCCGGCCTCCGCGGCGCGGCGCTCCAGCGCGAAGAGCGCGTTGGGGCTGGGGTCGACGACGGTGACCCGGTGGCCGAGGCGGGCCACCGGCACCGCGAAGTTGCCCGTGCCGCCGCCGGTGTCCAGCACGTCCAGGGCGTCCCTGCCGGTCGCCTTGACCTGACGGTCGAGGGCGTCCTTGAGGACCTCCCAGACCACGGCGGTACGGAGGGAGGCGCGGGGGCGCAGCTGATCCGACACGGCAGTTGACTCCTCGGCACGGGCCGCCGCTGAAGGGCGGAGCGTGAACAGCGCAGGTGATAGGTCCCGACCACCCTATTGCCTCGCGCCGCCCGCACCGCCCTCACTCGTCGGGGCGCTCCCCCCGGGGCTGCGGCAGCACCGGCTGGAGGACCAGCAGCCGCTCCACCAGGCGCAGGAACATCGCCGCGTCCCGCAGCAGATCGTCCGCGTCACGCCGGCCCGCCGCACCGGGTATGCCCGCCTCCGCGCGGGCCCGGCGCCCGGCGCCGGAGGCGAACAGCGCGCTCCACTCGGTCAGCTCCGGGGCGATCTCGGGGAGAACCTCCCAGGCGCTGCGGATCTTCTCGCGGCGCCGCCGGGAGGGCTCGGGGCGCCCCCGGACGGCGAGCACGGCGGCCGCGGCGCGCAGCGCGGCGAGGTGGGCGGTGGCGTACCGCTCGTTAGGCACGTCGAGAACAGCTGCCTCTTCGAGGCCGGCGCGGGCCTGGGCGAGGAGATCGAGAGCGGCGGGCGGCGCCGAGGCGCGCCGGAGAACGGGGTGGACGTCGTGCGCCGGACCGGTCGGTGAGGGGGCAGGGCCGTCTGCGCGGCGTCGCGGGGCGGCTGCTGCGGACGAGTGGGCCATGACAGAACCTCCTGTCTCGTAACGGCTCGGTGGCCGTCTGTATCCATCGTGACGGCCCCCACTGACAATCGGCCTCGATCACCTTCTGCCCTGGGATTTTGCTTCGATCGCAAGTTCGGGCTACCTTTTTGCACTGACCAGTCAGTTCAAAGGAGGAGAGAGCTTGTGGACAGCCCGCACGGGGCAGCCGTCACCGCCGGGAATCTCGGGCTCAAGGGGCCGCGCGGCTGGGCCTTCCGCGATGTGACCTTCAGCGCCGGTCCCGGCTCCCTGATCGCGGTCGAGGGCCCCTCCGGCTCCGGCCGCACCTGCCTGCTGCTCGCCCTCACCGGCCGGATGCGCCCGTCGGAGGGCCACGCCGAGACGGGCGGACTGCGCCTTCCGCGCCGGGCCGCCGCCGTACGGCGCATCGCCGCACTGGGGCCCGTGCCGGGGGTCAGCGAGCTGGACCCGGCCCTCACGGTCGCCGAACACCTGCGCGAACGCGCCCTGCTCCAGCGCCGCTACGACGGTTCCCTGCGCGCCCTGCTGCGCCCGCGCCGCGAGCGCGCCGCCGCGGCCGGGGCCCGGATCGACGCGGCGCTGGACGCGGCCGGGCTCGACCCCGCCACCCTGCCCAAGGCCGAGCGGACCCACGTACGGGATCTGGAGCGGCTGGAGGCGCTGCGGCTCTCCGTCGCCCTGGCGCTGATCGGGCGGCCGGCGCTGCTCGCGGTGGACGACGCCGATCTGAAGCTCTCCGACGCCGAACGCGCCGAGGCCTGGGAGCTGCTGCGCTCCCTCGCCGCCGCCGGTACGACCGTGCTGGCCGTATGCAGCGGCCCGGCCCCCCAGGACGCGGTGACCGTACGCACGGGAGCGACGAGGACGACAGACGCCGCGAACAGCACCGGCATCGCTGACCCCGACAGCGCTGACACCGACAGCAGCGACAGCACTGGCAGCACCGACAGCACGACCAATACCGCCAGCACCACCAGCGCTACCAGCACCACAGGCACCACCAGCACCGACGCCGCGGAACCCGCGGACTCCACGGACACGGACACGGACGACGAAGGGACCGCCGATGCGTTCGCCGCGACTGGCCGCTCTTGAGCTGCGGCGCTTCGGCAGGGGCAGGCTGCCGAGGGCCGCCCTCGCCGCCCTCCTGCTGCTGCCGCTGCTCTACGGCGCCCTGTACCTGTGGTCGTTCTGGGACCCGTACGGCCGCCTGGACCGCATTCCGGTCGCCCTGGTCAACGACGACAAGGGCGCCGCCGCCGAGGGCAAGCGCGTCGAGGCCGGGGACGAGATCACCGGCAAGCTGCTCGACTCCAAGGTCTTCGACTGGCACGAGGTGAGCGCCAAGGAGGCCGACAAGGGCGTCGAGGACGGCACGTACTACCTCTCGCTGCGCATGCCGTCGGACTTCAGCAAGCGCATCGCCTCCAGCTCCGGGAACTCCCCCGAGACCGGCGCGCTCCAGGTGCGCACCAACGACGCCAACAACTACATCGTCGGCCAGATCTCCCGGACGGTCTTCTCCGAGGTCCGCACCGCCGCCTCCGCCAACGCCTCGCGCGGCTTCCTGGACCGGATCTTCATCAACTTCTCCGATCTCCACGACGCGACGGCGAAGGCCGCCAAGGGCGCCGACGATCTCCAGGGCGGGATCGGCAAGGCGAAGAAGGGCTCCAAGGACCTCGCGGACGGGCTGAAGGACGCGAAGGCGGGCAGCAGCCGGCTGGCCGGCGGCATCGTCAAGCTGAACACCGGCGCGGGCGATCTGAAGACCGGCTCGCACCAGGTCGCCGACGGCACCCAGCTGCTCGCCGACAAGGTGAACGGGGTGGCGGCCGACATCCGCCCGTTCCTGAAGGACAACGGGAAGTCGATCGGGGACACCGCCCGGCTGGTCGCCGATTCCTCGCAGACCGTACGGGACAACCTCGACGTGCTGGTCAAGTCCGCGCCCGCCGCCGCCACCGCGGCGCACAAGGCATCCGACGATCTCGCCGCCGTCCACCGCACCCGGTGCGAGGAACAGCCGCTCCCCGACACCACCGTCTGCGCACCGCTCAAGCGGGCCGTGACGGCGGCCGCCGATGTGGCGGCCGTGGCCGACGACGTGAACGTCCTGGTGACGAACCAGCACGGGGACCTCACGACGCTCCGGGACCGACTGGCCACCCTGCAGAAGCAGGCCGACGCCCTCGCCGAGCGTTCACCGCACCTGGACGAGGACCTGAGCGGCGCGGTCAAGAAGATCAACGCGCTCAACACCGGCGCCCACCAGGTCGCCAAGGGCGCCGCCCAGCTGCACACCGGGCTGGCCACGGCCCAGACGGGTTCGGCCGAGCTGAACACCGGCGTGGGCGACCTGAAGAAGGGCGCGACGAGCCTGGACAGCGGGATGATCCGGCTCAAGGACGGTTCGGCCACCCTCGCCCAGGGCCTCAACGACGGGGCCGGCAAGATCCCCGACTACGACAAGAAGGACCGCGACGCGCGTACCGGGGTCATGGCCGACCCGGTGCAGCTCGCCTCCCACTCGCTGCACGCCGCCCCGAACTACGGCACCGGCTTCGCGCCCTACTTCATCCCGCTCTCCCTCTGGGTCGGCGCGATGGTGGCGTACATGCTGATCCAGCCGCTGAACCGGCGTGCGCTCGCCGCCGGGGCCCCGGCCTGGCGGATCGCCCTCGCGGGCTGGCTGCCGGTGGCCGCGATCGGTCTGCTCCAGGTGGCCGCCCTGATGTCCGTACTGCACTGGGGTCTCGGCCTGCAGATGGTCCGGGCGGCCGGGACGGTCGGTTTCCTGGCCCTGGTGACCTGCTGTTTCGCCGCGATCGTGCAGTGGCTGAACGCCCGCTTCGGAGCGGCGGGACGCATCCTCGTGCTGGCCGTGCTGATGCTCCAGCTGACCTCGGCCGGGGGCACGTACCCCGTCCAGACCAGTCCGGGGTTCTTCAACGCGATCCACCCCTACCTGCCGATGAGCTACGTCGTCGAGGGGCTGCGCCGGCTGATCACGGGCGGCGGGCTCGGCCCGGTCTGGCAGGGCTGCGCGGTACTGACGGCCTTCACCGCGGGCGCTCTCGCGCTGACCGCCGTCTCGGCGCGCCGCAAACAGATGTGGACCCTGGACCGGCTGCACCCGGAGCTGAGCCTGTGAGCGCCCCGGGACCTGTGAGAATCAGGAGCATGGAACGCAGTAGCACCACGCGCCGCCAGGCCACCCGGCAGAAGCTCTACGAGGCGGCCGTGACCCTCATCGCCGAGAAGGGCTTCTCGGCCACCACCGTGGACGAGATCGCCGAGCGCGCCGGGGTCGCCAAGGGCACGGTCTACTACAACTTCAAGAGCAAGACCGAGCTGTTCGAGGAGTTGCTGCGGCACGGCGTCGGGCTGCTCACCGCCTCGCTGCGTGCGGCGGCGGAGGAGACCGACGCCCGGGGCGGCAGCCGGGTCGAGGCGCTGGACGCCATGATCCGGGCGGGTCTGGCCTTCATCGACCGCTACCCCGCCTTCACCCAGCTGTACGTGGCCGAGCTCTGGCGCACGAACCGGGCCTGGCAGGCGACCCTGCTGGTGGTGCGTCAGGAGGCCGTCGCCGTGGTCGAGGGAGTGCTCAGGGAGGGAGTCGCGGGCGGTGAGCTCAGCGAGGAGATCGACATCCCGCTGACGGCGGCCGCGCTCGTCGGCATGGTGCTGGTGGCGGCGCTGGACTGGCAGGCGTTCCAGCCGGAGCGGTCGATCGACGACGTGCACTCGGCGCTGTCCCTGCTGCTGCACGGCCGGGTCAGCGGGCGCTGACCCCACCCCCGCAGGCCCCGCAGGCCTCGCAGGCCCCGGTAGGCCGGGCGCACGACGACGCCGGTCCGACCGGGCCCGATCCCCCCGGGCCTCGCCTGACCGGCGTCATCCGTGCTGCCGGAGAGCCTCCCCCGTGACCCCGTCCGTTCCCCCGTGGTCCCGGGCCCTCCGTCGCTGCCCCCCGTTCGGGAGGGGCGCCGCGACGGTTCCGCCGCCCCGTGCCGGCGGTACCGTCGCGGCGCCCTCCCGTGGTCTCCACTCTGCCGTCCACGCAGGTCGCGGCCCATCCGCGTCGCTACTCATCCGGGGCCCTAGGTACGGATACTCAGTCCTGCGCACCGAAGCCCTCCCGCGCCCGTACGCCGACTGGTTACGATCGCGTCCGTGTCCGTACTCCCCCTGGTGTTCACGAGCGGCTGGGCCAGCGGGATCAACGCCTACGCGGTGGTCCTCCTCCTCGGCGTATTCGGCGCGACCGGTGTGAGCGACGAGGTGCCCGCCTCGCTCCAGCGCACCGATGTGCTCGTCGTGGCCGGAGTGCTCTTCCTCTGCGAGCTGGTGGCCGACAAGATCCCTTACGTGGACTCGGTCTGGGACACCGCCCACACCGTCGTCAGGCCGGTCTCCGGAGCGGTCGTCGCGGCGCTGCTGGCGGGCGGGGACGGTTCGCTGCCGGAGCTCGCGGCCGGGGCCGTCGGCGGTTCCACCGCGCTGGTGAGCCATCTGGTGAAGGCGGGCACCAGGATGGCGGTCAACACCTCGCCCGAGCCGTTCAGCAATATCGCCATGAGCACGGTCGAGGACCTGGGCGTGGCCGGGCTCGTCACGTTCGCGATCTTCCACCCCTGGATCGCGGCCGGCATCGCCGGGACGCTGCTGGTGCTCGGGGTGGTGGTGCTGGCCTTCCTGGCCTCCCGCATCCGCAGGTTCCTGCGCCGCAGGGCGCAGCGCCGGGAGGAGAAGCGGCTGACCGCCGTCCCTTCCCGGTGGCCTGACGGCTGAGCTGTCGGTGGCGGCCGTTAAGGTCGCTGCCATGGCACGTATTGCGGTGATCGGCGCCGGGATGGGCGCGATGTCGGCGGCGGCCCGGCTGGCCGTGGCAGGCCACCGGGTGACGGTGTACGAGCGGTCCGAGACCTTCGGCGGCTCGGTCGGCCGCCATGCCCGGGACGGCTTCGCGTTCGACACCGGGCCCTCCCTGCTGCACCTGCCCGCGGTCTACCGCGACCTGTTCGTGAAGACGGGCAAGGAGCCGCTGGAGCGCTGCGTCACACTGTCGCAGGTCGATCCGGCGAGCCGTCATGTCTTCGCTGACGGCACCTCGGTGTCGCTGCCGAACGCCTCGCGGTCCGGGGTCGTCACGGCGCTGGACGCCACGCTCGGGGACGGTGCGGGGGCGCGCTGGGGCGCGTTCCTGGACCGGGCCGGGGATGCCTGGGACCGGTCCAGGCGGCCCTTGCTGGAGGAGCCGTTGCGCCCCGACTGGCAGGTGCTGGCCCGTGATCCGTACCCGGCCCCGGTGCGACGGCGGCTGCTGCGCCCGGCGTTGCGGGCGGGCACGGTGGCGGAGGTCGGTTCCTGGGAGCTGGCGGACCCCCGGCTGGCCGCCCTGTTCGACGGGTACGCGCTGTCCTACGGCCTGGATCCGCTGCACGCCCCGGCGAGCGCGGCCCTGCTGCCGTACATGGAGGAGACGTTCGGCAGCTGGTACGTCTCCGGCGGCATGCGGGCGCTGGCGCGGGCGGTGTACGAGCGGTGCCTGGCGCGCAAGGTGGAGTTCGTCTTCGGTGCGGAAGTGGCGCGGGTGGTGGAGAAGGACGGCCGGGCGGCCGGTGTGGAGCTGGCCGACGGGACGGTCTCCGAAGCCGCCCATGTGGTGCTGGGCGCCCAGCCGCACCCGGGGCTGATGCCCGGTCAGGAGCTCTGGCGGGACGGCGATGTGACGGTTCAGCCCCGGCCGGGCGGCGCCGGGGCCACGGGCCGGTTCCTGGTGCTGCTGTCGCTGCACGGCGCCCGTCCCTCGGATGCCGTGCACCGGACGCTGGTTCATCCGGCGGACGGGGCGGCCGAGCGCGAGGCGGTGTTCGGTGGCCGGCTCGCCGAGCGCCCCACGGTGACGGTGCTGCGCCCCGACGACCCCTCGACCCGTCCCGACGCCGCCCACGAGGCGGTGACCCTGATGGCGACGGTCGCCCCGCACGGCGCGGTGGACTGGACGGACGCCGCGCTGCGGAAGCGGTACGCGGACACCCTGATCGACACCGCGGAGGCGGCCGTGCCCGGCCTGCGCGAACGCGTACTCCGCGCGGAGGTGCGGACGCCCGTGGAGACCGGGGCGGAGACCGGGGCCGCGGGCGGCGCGGTTCCGCCGCCCGCGCTGGCCGGGGCCGGAGGCGGATATCTGCACGCGGGCAACAGCACCCGGGTGCCCGGCCTGCTGCTGGCGGGCGGCTGGTCGCATCCGGGCGGTGGGCCGGCGCACGCGGGGATGTCGGGGACGCTGGTCGCGGGGCTGATCGTCGAGGGGGACGGCTTCCGCGGATCGCAGTGAGGCGGGTGGTGCCCGGGGAGCGGTGACGCGCCGTCAGGCGGCGGTCTCAGTAGCGGTACTGGTCGTTCTGTCCGGTGTCGTAGCCGTTCGGGTACGGGGCCGGCCGGGCGGGCTGCTCCGGGGGCAACGGGGCGTACTGCTGCTCGCCCTCGCGCTGCTGCGGCACCCAGACCCCGCCCGGGGGCGTCTCGGGGGCGTACTGCTCGGACGGGGCGTACGGGTCCGCGTACTGCGCCCCGCCGCCGTTGCTGTCGTGGTTCCCGTAGCTGTCGTAGGTGCCGTACTGCGGGGTGCCCGCGGTCGTACCGGTGCCGATGTACGGGTCGGAGTACGCGGCGTACTGCTGCCCGGAGGTGCCGTAGTCGTACTGTCCGGCTCCCGCGTAGCCGTCCTGGCCCGCGTAGGTCTCCTGGCCCGGGTAGCCGTCCTGGCTGCCGTAGGACTCCTGGCCGCCGTAGGCGTCCTGGCCCTGTGCCGGGTACGCGGAGTAGTCGGTGTAGGGCTCGTAACCGGCGTACTGCGGCTGCCCCTGGGGCTGCTCGGGTCCCTGGTGCCGCTGTTCCTGCGGGGACGGGGAGTCGGTGTAGACGCCGTACTGGCCGGTGTCGTCCGGCAGGGGCTCCGGCTCGTAGACCGCCGCCGGGTCCTGCGGGGCGTGGGACGGCTCCGGCGGCGTGCCGCCGGGCTCGTACTCCGTCTCCAGGGCCGAGACCTGCAGCCGGGGCTCGCGGTCGCCGCTCCCGCGGCGGCGGCGGCTCTCGCCGGGACTGCCCCCTATGGCCCAGCCGGTCGAGAATCCGCGCCGGAAGGAGAGCGTGACGTACGTCTGGCCCGTCGCGAAGGCGATCGCGCCGATCACGATCACGGGCACGGACGGCATCAGGACGCCGATGACCACGCCGACGAAACCGGTGAAGGCGAGCAGACGCCAGCGGAGCCGCGCCTTGTACTGGAGCAGCACCTCTCCGAGCAGCCACAGCGCAACGATGCCGAACGCGATGTAGAGGACCGTCCAGCCCATGCCCGCCCCCTTCTACGGCCGCCACCCCGGAGCTCGGCGGGTACGGCCGGTCACGACTGCTTGTGCAGTCCGAGATTTTCGTAGATTTCGAGCGTCGCCGTCGAGTTGTTCAGCGTGATGAAGTGCAGCCCGGGGACACCCTCGGAGAGCAGCTTCGCGCAGAACCGCGTTGCGAAGTCGATGCCAATGGAGCGTACAGCGGCGGGATCGTCCTTGGCGGCGAGGATGCGTTCTTTCAGGGCTGTGGGCAGGGTCGCGTTGCTGAGCTGCGCGAATCGCTCCAGTTGCCGGACGCTCGTGAGGGGCATCACCTCAGGAATGACCGGGGTCTCGCAACCGGCAGCGACCATCCGGTCACGCATCCGCAGATAGTCCTCCGGGTCGAAGAACATCTGGGTGATCGCGTAGTCCGCACCGGCGCGGCACTTGTCCACGAAATGCCGGATGTCGGTGTCCCAGTCGGCCGAGCGCGGATGCATCTCGGGGAAGGCCGCGACTCCGACGCAGAAGTCCCCGGACTCCTTGATCAGCCGGACGAGGTCCGCCGCGTAGCGCACGCCCTGCGGGTGCTCGACCCACGGGCCCATCGGATCGCCGGGCGGGTCACCGCGCACGGCGAGGATGTTCCGGATCCCGGCGTCCGCGTACTGGCCGACCATGTTGCGCAGTTCGGCGATGGAGTGGTTGACCGCCGTGAGGTGCGCGACCGGGGTGAGGGTGGATTCGGCGGCGATGTCCTGGGTCGCCTTCACCGTCCCGGCCCGGGTGGAGCCGCCGGCTCCGTACGTCACCGAGACGAAGCTCGGGCCCACCGCCTCGATCCGGCGCAGCGCGTTCCAGAGGTTCCGTTCACCCTTCTCGGTCTTGGGCGCCCAGAACTCGAACGAGTGCAGGGTCTTGCCGGTCGCGAGCATCTCACGCACGGTGCGCGCGCGATCTGTCCTGGTGGAGGGTGTACCGAAGGCCATAACGGCAGGTTAACCAGGGCGTGACGGCCACCCAACCGAACCAGAGAGATTTGCCCGAATTGACTGGTTCTTGTCCACGCTTCGGACGCCGATGTCCCAAACACGTCCACGGCGAAGGCCGCGTCCGCTCCGGGGCCCGCCGGATCACGCGTCGCCGCGCGCCCGGATCCTTCCGGCCAGCTCGGCGGCGGCGGCAGCCGGATCCGTCGCCTCGGTGAGGGCCCGCACGACGACGACGCGGCGCGCTCCGGCGTCGAGCACCTCGTCGAGGTTGCCCGCGTCGATCCCGCCGATGGCGAACCAGGGACGGGCCGGGGCGAGCGAGGCGGCGTAGCAGACCAGGTCCAGACCGGGTGCGTGGCGGCCGGGCTTGGTCGGGGTGGGCCAGCAGGGGCCGGTGCAGAAGTAGTCCACGCCGGGCTCGCCCACGGCGGCGTCGACCTCGGCCTCCGCGTGCGTGGAGCGGCCGATGAGGACGTCCTGGCCGATGATCGCGCGGGCGGCGGGCACCGGGAGGTCGCCCTGGCCCAGGTGCAGCACGTCGGAGCCGATGGCGTGGGCCACGTCGGCCCGGTCGTTGACCGCGAGGAGCTTGCCGTGCCGCCTGCACGCGTCGGCGAGGACCGCGAGGTGTTCGAGCTCCTCTGCCGCCTCCATCCCCTTGTCGCGGAGCTGGACGATGTCCACTCCGCCGGAGAGCACCGCGTCGAGGAACTCGGGGAGGTCTCCCTGGCGCCTGCGGGCGTCCGTGCACAGGTAGAGCCGGGCGTCGGACAGTTGTGCGCGAGGCGTGGGCATGACGAAGTTCCCCCGGAGAGCGATGGCGTAGGTCAGGTGGGTGAGGAAGGGATGCGGGCCGCTCGGGCGGACCGCATCCCCGGTGCGGCGGAAGGTCAGACGGCGAGCGCCTGGGCCCGGCGCTTCACCTCCGTGCCGCGATTCTCACTGAGCGCCTGCGCGGGCGTGCCCGGCAGGCTCGGGTCGGGGGTGAAGAGCCATTCCAGCATCTCCTCGTCGGAGTAGCCGTCGTCCCTCAGGAGCGTCAGGGTCCCGCTGAGGCCCTTGACCACCTTGTCGCCGTCGATGAAGGCGGCAGGCACCTGGAGTGCGCGGTTCTCACCACGTCGTACGGCGATGAGCTGGCCCTCCTTGACCAGCTGCCGTACACGCGTCACCTCGATATCGAACATTTCGGCGATATCGGGAAGGTGGAGCCAGGCAGGGACGAGAGCATCGATCTTTGCGTCAATCTCGGTCACGGGACAAGCCTGCCATCCCGGACTGACAGCCGACACCCGGACTCCGCCCTTCAGGGCCCGGCGCACCCCGCCGGACAGACCCTAGGGGCGTACGGCCGACTTCAGCGGCACCGAGGCGTCGCCGGCCAGCTCCGGATCGAGCGGCGTGCCCGCCTCGATGAGCTTGCGCCCCTGGATCAGGTCGCGCGGCCGGCCGACGGAGAGCACCGCGGCCAGCACGCCGTCCCGCAGCCAGCACACCGACCAGGCGGGGCCGTCCGGATCGCCGCGCCACAGCAGGGTGTCCGCGCCCTCGTGGTGGCCCGCGTACTGCACGAACCTGCCGAACTGCTCGGACCAGAAATAGGGCACGGGGTCATAGGCGGGCGGCTCCGCCCCGTCCGGCGACGCCCCGATGATGTGGGCGGCCGCGGTACGCGGCCCCTGGAGGGCGTTGTCCCAGTGGTGGACCAGCAGCCGCGCCCCGTAGCGCGCGGAGGGGAAGGAGGCGCAGTCGCCCACGGCGTACACGTCGGGCAGCGAGGTGCGCAGCGCCGCGTCGGCGGTCACAGAGCCGTCGGGCCCGAGCGCGACGCCGGAGCCGGCCAGCCAGCCGGTGGCGGGGTGCGCGCCGATCCCGACGACCACGGCGTCGGCCGGCAGGACGCGGCCGTCCGCCAGGAGCACCCGGCCGGGTTCCACCCCGGCCACCCGCGCCCCGGTCAGCAGGGTGGCGCCGCTCTCCGCGTACCAGGCGGCCATCGGGGCGGCGACCTCGGCGGGCAGGGCGCCCGCGAGGGGGCGTTCCGCGGCCTCGACGACGGTGACCTCGCAGCCCGCCGAGCGGGCCGCGGTGGCGAACTCGGCGCCGATCCAGCCCGCGCCGACGACCACGACGGTGTGCCGTGCGTCCAGGACGGGCCGCAGCCGCGCCGCGTCGTCCAGGGTGCGCAGCAGATGGACCCCCGCCACCCCCTCGGAGCCCGGCAGCACGACGGGTTCGGCTCCGGTGGCGATGACCAGGACGTCGTAGGGGACGGGCCCCTTCGAGGTGTCCAGTTCATGGTCGGCGGCGCGCAGGCCCGTGACCTCACGGCCCAGCCGCAACTCGATGCCGAGTGTCTCGAAGTCGATATCGAAGGCGGATTCCTCGGCCTTGCCGAGCAGCACGGCCTTGGACAGCGGTGGACGGTCGTAGGGCTGGTGGGGTTCGGCACCGATGAGGGTGAGCGCGCCGGTGAAGCCCTGTTCCCGCAGGGCCACCGCCGTCTGCACACCCGCCATCCCCGCGCCGACGACGACCACCCGCCGCCCGGCCCGCTCCGACTGCCGCTCCGGCCGCTCTGCCCGCTGCTGCTCGTTCACCCGACCACCTTAATCAACTGACGGTGCGTCAGGAAAGGTGTTCCTCACCGTCCTCGCACCGCCGGCCTCCTGCTTTACCCGTCCGCGGGGCCTGGGTCTAGGGTGGCCCACGTAAAAGACTCGCGGGAGCCCGGACGTACCGGGCTGAGAGGGAGGCTGGGCGGCCTCCGACCGTACGAACCTGATCCGGGTCATGCCGGCGAAGGGAGGGGCTGGATGCCCATGCCTGTCCACCGCACGAGCGGGTGCGAGGTCCTCGTCATCGGGGGCGGCGTCATCGGCCTGGTCACCGCCTGGCGGGCCGCGCAGCGCGGTCTGGCCGTCGCGGTCGTCGATCCCGATCCGGGCGGCGGGGCCGCCCGGGTCGCGGCCGGCATGCTGGCCGCCGTCACCGAACTGCACTACGGCGAGGAGATGCTGCTGGGTCTCAACGTCGCCTCCGCCGCGCGCTATCCGGCGTTCGCGGCCGAACTGGAGGCGGCGAGCGGTCAGGACATCGGCTTCCGCGCCTGCGGCACCCTGGCCGTCGCGCTGGACACCGACGACCGCGCCCACCTGCGGGAGCTGCACGAGCTGCAGCGCCGCTGCGGGCTGGAGTCGCAGTGGCTCACCGGCCGGGAGTGCCGGCGCCTGGAGCCGATGCTCGCGCCGGGCGTACGCGGCGGGCTGCGGGTCGACGGCGACCACCAGGTCGACCCGCGCCGGCTGTCCGCCGCGCTGCTGACGGCGTGCGAGCGGGCCGGGGTCGTCTTCCACCGGCAGCGGGCCGAGCGGCTCACCGTGGTGCGGGACCGGGCCACCGGGGCGGTACTGGACGACGGTACGGAGCTGTCGGCCGACCAGGTCGTGCTCGCCGCCGGCAGCCTCAGCGGCCGGCTCTCGGGGGTGCCGGAGCACGTCCGGCCGCCCGTCCGCCCGGTCAAGGGCCAGGTGCTGCGGCTGACCGTACCCACCGCGTACGCCCCCTTCCTCAGCCGCACCGTGCGGGCCGTGGTCCGGGGCAGCCACCTCTACCTGGTGCCGCGCGAGAACGGCGAGCTGGTGGTCGGCGCCACCAGCGAGGAGATGGGCTGGGACACCACCGTCACGGCGGGCGGGGTCTACGAGCTGCTGCGCGACGCCCACGAGCTGGTGCCCGGCATCACCGAGCTGCCGCTCACCGAGACCCGGGCCGGCCTGCGCCCCGCCTCCCCCGACAACGCCCCGCTGCTCGGCCGCACCGCGCTGCCCGGCCTCCACCTCGCCACCGGCCACCACCGGAACGGAGTGCTCCTCACCCCGGTCACCGGTGACGCCATGGCGCGGCTGCTGGCCGACGGCGAGCTGCCGGAGGTGGCCCGCCCCTTCTCCCCCGGCCGCTTCCCGGCCGCCGCCCCCGTACGACAGGAGCAGCCCGCATGACCGCGCCCACTCCCGCCTCCGCGCCCCTCCTCTCCGTGTCCGTGAACGGCGAGGCCCTCACCGTCGCCGCGGGCACCACCCTGGACGCCCTCGTCGCGACCCTGACCGAAGCGCCCTCCGGGGTCGCGGCCGCGCTGAACGAGACCGTGGTGCCGCGCGGTCAGTGGTCCGGCGCGGCGCTCGCGGACGGCGACCGGGTCGAGGTCCTCACCGCGGTCCAGGGAGGCTGACCGTGTCCGACGACCTCTTCACCCTCGGGGACACCGTCTTCGGCTCCCGGCTGATCATGGGGACGGGCGGGGCGCCCAGCCTCGATGTGCTGGAGCGCGCGCTGACCGCCTCCGGCACCGAGCTGACCACGGTCGCGATGCGCCGTCTCGACCCGACCGTGCGGGGCTCCGTGCTCTCCGTACTGGAGAAGCTCGGCGTCCGGGTGCTGCCGAACACGGCGGGCTGCTTCACGGCGGGCGAGGCCGTGCTCACCGCCCGGCTGGCCCGCGAGGCGCTCGGCACCGACTGGGTCAAGCTGGAGGTCGTGGCCGACGAGCGCACCCTGCTGCCCGACCCGGTCGAGCTGCTGGACGCCGCGGAGATCCTGGTGGACGACGGGTTCACCGTGCTGCCCTACACCAACGACGACCCGGTGCTGGCCCGGAAGCTGGAGGACGTGGGGTGCGCGGCGGTCATGCCGCTCGGCTCCCCCATCGGTTCGGGCCTGGGCATCCGCAACCCGCACAACTTCCAGCTGATCACCGAGCGGGCCAGGGTCCCGGTGATCCTGGACGCGGGCGCCGGGACGGCCTCCGACGCGGCGTTCGCCATGGAGCTGGGGTGCGCGGCCGTGATGCTCGCCTCCGCGGTGACCCGCGCCCAGCAGCCCGAGCTGATGGCCGCCGCGATGCGGCACGCGGTGGAGGGCGGGCGGCTGGCCCACCGGGCGGGCCGGATCCCGCGCCGGCACTTCGCCGAGGCGTCGTCGCCGGTGGCGGGGCGTGCGGCGCTGGATCCGGAGCGCCCGGCGTTCTGACACGGGACCCCGCGGCACCGGATCGCGTGTCCCTGTCACGGCTCGGCTGCAGTACGGCTCCGGGATCGCCCCGGCCAGTCGGTGGTGTCCGTGGCGGCTCGTAGACTCGCTGCGTGGATACGACCCTCCAGGACCCTCTCGTCGGGCAGCTGCTCGACGGCCGCTACCGCGTCGATGCCCGCATCGCCGTGGGCGGCATGGCCACGGTCTACCGGGCCATGGACACCCGCCTCGACCGGGTGCTCGCCCTCAAGGTGATGCACCCGGCGCTCGCGACCGACGCCTCGTTCGTCGAGCGCTTCATCCGCGAGGCCAAGTCGGTGGCGGGGCTCGCGCACCCCAATGTGGTCGGGGTCTTCGACCAGGGGGCCCAGCAGCAGTACGTCTACCTGGCGATGGAGTACGTCGCGGGCTGCACGCTGCGCGATGTGCTGCGCGAGCGCGGCGCGCTGCAGCCCCGGGCCGCGCTGGACATCCTGGAGCCGGTGCTCGCCGCGCTCGGCGCCGCGCACCGGGCCGGGTTCGTGCACCGGGACATGAAGCCGGAGAACGTGCTCATCGGCGACGACGGCCGGGTCAAGGTCGCGGACTTCGGCCTGGTACGGGCCGTGGGTACGGTGACCGACACCACCGGGTCGGTCCTGGGCACCGTCTCCTATCTCGCCCCCGAGCAGATCGAGCACGGCACCGCGGACACCCGCGCCGATGTGTACGCCTGCGGTGTGGTGCTGTACGAGATGCTCACCGGCGCCAAGCCGCACACCGGGGAGTCCCCGGCCCAGGTCATCTACCAGCATCTCAACGAGGACGTCCCGGCCCCCTCCGCCCTCGTCCCCGGGCTGCCCCCCGAGCTGGACAGGCTGGTCGCGAGCGCCACCGCGCGTGACCCCGAGGTGCGCCCGTTCGACGCGGTGGCGCTGCTCGCCGAGTCCCGCGAGGCCCGCGCCGGCCTCTCCGAAGCCCAGCTGGACGCCGTACCGCCGCAGGCCCTGGCGGAGGTGCGCGACGCCGCGGAGGACCGCACGAGCGTCATCCCGCGGGTGCTGCCGCCCGGTCAGGGCACCGCCCACCACACCAGCCGGCTGGAGATGCCCCCGCCGCTGCCGCCGGAGCGGCCCGCCCGCCGGGCCGGGTTCCTCGGCGGGCCTCGGCGCGGCGTCGTCGCCGCGGTCGTCGCGGTGCTGCTGGTCCTGGGGATCGGCGGCGGCGTCTGGTACATCAACTCCGGACAGTTCACCCACGTCCCCCGGGTGCTCGGCCAGAGCGAGAAGGCGGCCAAGGAGCGGCTGTCGGACGCCGGCTTGGAGCTGAAGGGCGTCGAGCGCGCCTACAGCGACACCGTCGAACGCGGCAAGGTGATCGACAGCGACCCGAAGTCGGCCGCCCGCATCCGGGGCAACGGCTCGGTGAAGCTCGTCGTGTCGCGGGGGCCCGAGATCGTGAAGGTGCCCGATGTCGGGGGTGTCGCGCTGGCCGAGGCCAAGCGGCGGCTGACGAAGGCGGGCCTGGTGCCCGGCATGACCACCAAGGAGTTCAGCGAGGACGCGGCGGCCGGTGAGGTGGTGCGCACGGACCCCGAGGCGGGCGCCGAGCGCCACCCGGACACCGCGGTCGCGCTCGTGGTCTCCAAGGGCAGCCCGGTCGACGTCCCCGACGTCACCGGCCTCTCCGTCGAGGACGCCACCGACGCACTGGACGAGGAGGGGCTGAAGGCCAAGGTGCTGCCGGGCCGGGTGAACAGCTCCGAGGACGCGGGCGACGTCGCCGAGCAGTCACCGGCCGAGGGCCGGGAGGCCGCGGAGGGCGACACCGTCACACTGAAGGTCTCCAAGGGTCCGCGGATGATCGACGTGCCGGACGTCACCGGCAAGGACAAGGACGACGCCCGGAGCGAGCTGGAGGACGCGGGCTTCGAGGTCAAGGTCGACACCCCGTTCCTCTCCTTCAGCGACACGATAGCGAGCCAGTCCGTCGAGGGCGGCGATCAGGCGCCCGAGGGCAGCACCATCACCATCAAGACCAAGGGGCTCTAGATCCGTATGCGCAACCCTGTCGGCGGTCACGTCCCGGTGGCCGGCGGCCTCGCCAAGGTCGGCCTGCCCTACGCCCGGGAGATGGGCGCGGAGGCCGTCCAGGTCTTCGTCGCCAATCCGCGCGGCTGGGCGGCCCCCGCGGGAAACCCGGCGCAGGACGAGCGGTTCCGGGCCGAGTGCGCCGCCGCGTCCATGCCCGCGTACGTCCACGCCCCGTACCTGATCAACTTCGGCTCGCACACCGCGGCGACCGTCGAGAAGTCCGTGGACTCGCTGCGCCACTCGCTGCGCCGCGCCCGCGAGATCGGCGCTCTGGGCGTCGTGGTGCACACCGGCTCCGCGACCAACGGCAGGCCGCGCGAGGAGGCGCTGGCCCAGGTACGCACCCACCTGCGGCCGCTGCTGGACGAGCTGACGCACGACGACGACCCGTTCCTGCTGCTGGAGTCCACCGCGGGTCAGGGCTTCTCGCTCTGCTCGCGGACCTGGGACTTCGGCCCGTACTTCGAAGCGCTCGACGCCCATCCGAAGCTCGGCGTCTGCCTCGACACCTGCCACATCTTCGCGGCGGGACACGATCTGGCCGGTCCCGGCGGGATGAAGGAGACGCTGGACCTGCTGGTGGAGACGGTGGGCGCGGGCCGGCTGAAGCTGATCCACGCCAATGACTCCAAGGACGTGGCCGGAGCCCACAAGGACCGGCACGAGAACATCGGCGCCGGTCACATCGGTGAGGAGCCGTTCCGGGAGCTGTTCTCCCACCCGGCCACCGAGGGCGTGCCGCTGATCATCGAGACCCCGGGCGGCAAGGAGGGCCACGCGGCGGACGTGGCCCGGCTGAAGGAGCTGCGCGACCGGAGCTGACCGAGCCGCCCACGGATGAGGAATACCCCTGGGGGGTATATGGTTCCTGTAGTCGACAGGAAACCGCCATCCGGCATCGGGAGCTCGACATGCAGGAGCACGCAGAAGACGCAGCACACACGGCACACGCAGGCCGCACGGAGCACGCGGATCACATGGGCCACTCCGGCCGCCGCCCCGGCGCCGTCGGGTGGCGGATGGCGGCGCAGGCCACCCTGCACTGCCTCACCGGCTGCGCCATCGGTGAGGTGCTCGGCATGGTGATCGGCACGGCGTTCGGCTGGGGCAACGCGGCGACGATGGTCCTCGCGATCGCGCTGGCGTTCTTCTTCGGCTACACACTGACGCTGCGCTCCGTCCGGAAGGCCGGTGTCGGCCTCCGTACGGCGTTCCGCGTCGCCCTCGCCGCCGACACGCTCTCCATCGCGGTGATGGAGCTGATCGACAACGGGCTGATCGCGCTGTGGCCCGGCGCGATGGACGCGACACTCGCGGACGCGCTGTTCTGGGGGACGCTCGCGCTCTCGCTGGCCGTCGCCTTCGTCGTCACCACACCGGTCAACAAGTGGATGATCGGACGCGGGAAGGGGCACGCCGTGGTGCACCAGTACCACCACTGAGGCGGCCCGGGGAGGTCAGAGCTCGGGGCCGTCCCCCGGCTCCTCCTGGTAGGAGTAGCGCTGTTCCTTCCACGGATCGCCGACGTTGTGGTAGCCGCGCTCCTCCCAGAAGCCGCGGCGGTCGGCGGTCATGTACTCGATGCCCCGGACCCACTTGGGGCCCTTCCAGGCGTAGAGCTGCGGAACCACGAGCCGGAGCGGGAAGCCGTGCTCCGCGGTGAGCAGCTCGCCGTCCTTGTGGGTGGCGAACAGGGACCGCTCCGCCGTGAAGTCGTCGATCCTGAGGTTCGAGCTGAATCCGTATTCGGCCCAGACCATCACATGGGTGACACGGGGCGCGGGCGGTGCGAGTGCGACGACATCGCGGACGAGCACCCCGCCCCACTCGGCGCCGAGCATGCTGAATTTCGTCACGCAGTGCAGATCCGCGACGACCGAGGAGAACGGCAGTTCCGAGAATTCCTGATGGTTCCAGCAGTGCTTGTCGCCATCGGCGGTGGCCCCGAAAACGCGGAATTCCCAGCGGTCGGGTTTGAACTTCGGCACCGGTCCGTAATGGGTGACCGGCCAGCCGCGCTGAAGTCGCTGCCCCGGCGGAAGCTCGGACTGCTCTGCTGCGCGGTTTTCCCGGCTTTCCGGCTGACCCATGACTCCATGGTGACAGACAGGCAGGGGTGGTCATGACCAGCACAGAGACGATTCGGGCATGCCTTACTAAGCATGTACTTACTGGACGGCCACCGGGTGCGATGCGAAGATGCGGCCAACTTGCCCAGTTCACCGGTTGGAAGGAGCCTCTGCGATGCAGGGCGACCCCGAGGTCCTTGAGTTCCTGAACGAGCAGCTGACCGCCGAATTGACTGCCATCAATCAGTATTTCCTGCACGCGAAGATGCAGGACAACTTCGGCTGGACGAAGCTCGCGAAGTACACCCGCTCCGAGTCGTTCGACGAGATGAAGCACGCCGAGATCCTGACCGACCGGATTCTGTTCCTCGACGGGCTGCCGAACTACCAGCGGCTCTTCCACGTGCGGGTGGGCCAGACGGTCACCGAGATGTTCCAGGCGGACCGCCAGGTCGAGGTGGAGGCGATCGACCGCCTCAAGCGGGGCATCGAGCTGATGCGCGGCAAGGGCGACATCACGTCCGCGAACATCTTCGAGTCGATCCTGGCCGACGAGGAGCACCACATCGACTATCTCGACACCCAGCTGGAACTGGTGGAGAAGCTCGGCGAGCCGCTCTACATCGCGCAGCTGATCGAGCAGCCGGAGAGCTGACCCGGCTCAGGCGGCTTCGGGGAAGCCGGCCGCCGGTGCGGTGCCCGCGTCGATACGCTCGACGGTGCCGGCCGGCTGCTTCTGGTCGAGCAGCTCGCGGCGCGGACAGGCGCCGCGGCCGAGCATCGCCTGGATGGTGCGCACGCAGCCGCCGCAGTCGGTACCCGCCTTGCAGGCGGAGGCTATCTGGCGGGGCGTGCAGGCTCCGGCTTCCGCATGTTTCCTGACCTGCTGCTCCGTAACGCCGAAGCACGAGCAGACGTACATGCGGTTTCACCTCCCGGCGGGACGAGGTCGTGGCGGCCGCCCCGATAATCGGTGAGGCTAACCTAACCTTACCCGCCTCTCCAGGGCGGTAAAAGCCCCGGAACGCCCTGTGGGGCACGGATCACATCGATCCGTGCCCCACAGTCGCACGTGTGCTACCTGTCGTGATGCCTACTGATCCCGGTACATCTCGGCCACCAGGAACGCGAGGTCCAGCGACTGGCTGCGGTTGAGCCGCGGGTCGCAGGCCGTCTCGTACCGCTGGTGCAGATCGTCCACGAAGATCTCGTGTCCGCCGCCGACGCACTCGGTGACGTCGTCACCGGTGAGCTCGACGTGGATGCCGCCCGGGTGGGTGCCGAGGCCCTTGTGCACCTCGAAGAAGCCCTTGACCTCGTCCAGGACGTCGTCGAAGCGGCGGGTCTTGTGGCCGGACGCGGCCTCGAAGGTGTTGCCGTGCATCGGGTCGGTGACCCAGGCGACGGTGGCACCGGAGGCGGTGACCTTCTCGACCAGCTCGGGGAGCTTGTCGCGGACCTTGTCGGCGCCCATCCGGACGATGAAGGTCAGCCGGCCGGGCTCGCGCTCGGGGTCGAGGCGGTCGACGTAGCCGAGCGCCTCGTCGACGGTGGTCGTCGGTCCGAGCTTGATGCCGATGGGGTTGCGGATCCTCGATGCGAACTCGATGTGCGCGCCGTCCATCTGGCGGGTGCGCTCGCCGATCCACACCATGTGGCCCGAGGTGTCGTACAACTCGCCGGTGCGCGAGTCGGTGCGGGTCAGCGCCGACTCGTAGTCCAGCAGCAGCCCCTCGTGCGAGGCGTAGAACTCGACGGCCTTGAACTCGGCCGGGTCCGTGCCGCAGGCCTTCATGAAGTTCAGCGCGTTGTCGATCTCGCGCGCCAGGGCCTCGTAACGCTGGCCGGACGGGGACGACTTCACGAAGTCCTGGTTCCAGGCGTGCACCTGGCGCAGGTCGGCGTAACCGCCGGTGGTGAAGGCGCGCACGAGGTTCAGCGTGGAGGCGGACGCGTGGTACATCTGCTTCAGCCGGTCCGGGTCCGGAACGCGCTCGGCCTCGGTGAAGGCGAAGCCGTTGACCGAGTCGCCGCGGTAGGTCGGCAGGGTCACGCCGTCGCGGGTCTCGGTCGACTTGGAGCGGGGCTTGGAGTACTGGCCGGCGATCCGGCCCACCTTGACGACGGGCACGGAGGCCGCGTAGGTGAGGACGGCGCTCATCTGGAGCAGCGTCTTCAGCTTGGCGCGGATGTGCTCGGCCGACACGGCATCGAAGGCCTCGGCGCAGTCACCGCCCTGGAGCAGGAACGCCTCGCCCTTGGCGACGGCTCCCATGCGGGCGCGCAGCTGGTCGCACTCGCCCGCGAAGACGAGCGGCGGATACGACGCGAGGTCCGCGAGTACATCGCGCAGCGCCTCGGAGTCGGGGTACTCGGGCTGCTGCGCCGCGGGAAGGTCTCGCCAGGTGTTGCCACCGGCGACGGAGGTATTGGCGTTCACGGTCACGGGTCCCACATTACGGGGTCACGTCGAGTGCTTTTTCTGGTGCTCAGTGACTGAGACGGCCGACGTGGCGCGCCAGTGACGAGGGACACAGCCGGCTGCTGCTAGCGTCGCGACTTCGGATTTGCCGGATTTGACCATAAAGGCGGAGATTTGAAGCGAAACCATCGCAAGGATCTCAGGAGGGGGCGCCTGCTCCACGGGGCGGGGGCGGCGGTCGCGGCGACCGCCGCGATCACGACCGCGGCCATGGCGTCCCAGCCCACCGTGACGACCGGCAGCCGGCCGGCCGCGGCGGCGGCCGCCTCATTGCAGACCCGGTTCGAGGACGCGGCGCGCGAGTTCGGCGTACCGCGGAGCGTGCTGATGGCGGTCTCGTACCGCCAGACGCTGTGGGAGAGCCACGACGGCGAACCGAGCACCAGCGGCGCGTACAACGTGATGGGTCTCACCCGGGTCACCGAGGACGACATCGGGCAGCCGACGGACGCGGAGCGGCTCGCGCACCTCAACCTGAGCGGCGACCCGGCCGTGATGAGGCATTTCGACGCGGGCCGCGCGCTGCGCACCCTGCCGGAGCGGGTGGACACCGGCGCGGCCGGACTGCACACGCTGGACGAGGCCGCGAAGCTCATCGGCAGGCCGGCCGGCTCGGTGCGGGCGGACTCCGCGCAGTCGGTCCGCGCGGGCGCGGCGCTGCTCGCGAAGTACCAGCGCGAGGCCACCGGCTCGCTGCCCGAGGACCCCGGACAGTGGTACCCGGCCGTGGCGCGCTACAGCCAGGCGCCGGACACCAAGGGCGCCAGGCTGTTCGCCGGCCGGGTCTTCGAGTCGGTCAGGAGCGGCGAGAGCCGTCTGACGGCGGACGGCCAGCGGCTGTCGCTGCCCGCGGAGCCGTCGGTGACCCCGGTCGAACCCGCCTGGACGCGGCCGGCCGCGACGAACGCGAGCAGCACCGCGGCCCCCGCGCCGGAGTGCCCCTCCGGCCTGAACTGCGACTTCAAGCCCGCCGCGTACCAGCAGAACAGCTCCACGCCGGACGACTTCGGCAACTACAACGCCGCCGACCGGCCCGCGAGCGGCGAGGACATCCGCTACATCGTCGTCCACGACACGGAGGGCGGTTACGCGGGTGCGCTGGCGACCTTCCAGAACCCGGCGTCCTACGCGAGCGCGCACTATCTGATCCGGGCCGGGGACGGACTGGTCACCCAGCTCGTCAGGACCGAGGACGAGGCCTGGCACGCGGCCAACAAGACCGTGAACATGCACTCGATCGGGATCGAGCACGAGGGCTACGCGATCAAGTCGGGCAGCTGGTACACCGAACCGCAGTACGAGTCGTCCGCCGCGCTCGTGAAGTACCTCGCCGCCCGGTTCGCCGTCCCGCTCGACCGTGAGCACATCATCGGCCACGACGAGGTGCCGGGCGTCCTGGACGCCGGTGTCGCGAGCCAGCACTGGGACCCGGGCCCCTTCTGGGACTGGAACCACTACATGTCCCTGATCGGCGCCCCGGCCGGCACCGGCGGTGCGGGCGAACCGGTCCGGGCCGGCGAGGTCGTCAGGGTGGTGCCGCCGTTCACCGCGGCGAACCAGCCGGCGCTGACGTACGACGGCGCCCCGGTGGCCGGCCGGCCGGCGAACTTCGGCTACCTCTACACCTCGGCCTCCACCGCGTCGGCGATGATCACCGATCCGTACCTGCCGAACGTGAAGGCCACCGACGCCCCGAACTGGGGCAACAAGGTCGTCGCGGGCGGCACGTACGTCGTCGCGGAGGCCGAGGACGACTGGACCGCCATCTGGTACGGCGGCAGGAAGGCCTGGTTCCGGAACCCGGGCGGCCAGTTCACCGAGGCCGTCGCCGGGACCGCCCGGCCGGTGCTGGAGCCCAGGGCGGGCGCGACCTCCATCCCGGTGTACGGGCGCGCCTACCCGGAGGACGCCGCCTACCCGGGCACCGGCGTCCCGGTGCAGGAGAAGAACGGCGAGTCGCTGTCGAAGTACACCGTCCCCGCCGGCCAGGCCTACCCCCAGGCCGGTCCGGCGCAGGCCGGTGACTACTGGTTCGCGGGTACGTTCGCCGGCACGGCCGGTAACGACCGCACCCTGGTGAAGGGCGGCACGAACCTCTTCTACCCGATCCGGTACAACCACCGCATCGGGTGGGTGAAGGCGAGCGACGTCCAGCAGGCGGACAGCACCGTCCCGGATGCCGGGACGGCCCCTTAGAACAGGCGGAGCGGGCCTCCTCGTGACCGATCGTGGGTTATGGTTCAGCCATGTTCGCGCACTCGACCCGTAATTGGTGGTGGACCGCTCATCCGGCGGCCCACTGACTGCGCGTACACAGAGACGCAGAGGCCGCCCGAGGGGCGGCCTTTTTCCGTTTTCACGGGCCGTTCCTCCCAGCTGATCCCACTGGAAGGAACCCGGCATGACGCCGCACATGACCCCGCACCCGGCACCGCACACGCTCGTCCAGCGACTCCTCGGTGACGACTGCCCGCCGTTCGCCCTGCTCCGCAGGCGCACCCCGGGCCATGACCACGACACCGTCGAGGTGCTGATCGGTGAGGTGCGGGAGGTGGACCGGCTGGCGGACCTCCCGGTCGGTGAGCGGCCCTCGCTCGCCCTGGTCCCGTTCCGGCAGATCGCCGAGCGCGGCTTCGACGTGCGGGACGACGGGACGCCGCTGTCCGTGCTGGTCGCGGACGAGACGTACACGCTGCCGCTCGACGAGGCGCTGGAGCTGCTCCCCACGCATGAGGTGCGGGTCAGGGACGGTGCGTTCGACGTACCGGACGAGGAGTACGCGGGAACCGTCCGGCGGGTCATCGAGGACGAGATCGGCCGGGGCGAGGGCGCGAACTTCGTCATCCGGCGGACCTTCCGGGGCGAGATCCCCGGTTTCGGGCGGCCGGACGCGCTGGCGCTCTTCCGGCGGCTGCTGGCGGGCGAGCGGGGCGCGTACTGGACGTTCGTCGTGCACACGGGGGCCAGGACGCTGGTGGGTGCCAGCCCCGAGGTGCATGTGCGGATGTCGGGCGGGACGGTCGTGATGAATCCGATCAGCGGCACCTACCGCTACCCCGCGGAAGGACCGTCCGCCGAGAACCTGCTGACGTTCCTCGGCGACCGCAAGGAGACGGAAGAGCTCTCCATGGTGGTCGACGAGGAGCTCAAGATGATGTGCACGGTCGGTGACATGGGCGGGGTCGTGATCGGCCCCCGGCTCAAGGAGATGGCCCATCTCGCGCACACCGAGTACGAGTTGCGCGGGCGCTCCTCGCTGGACGTGCGCGAGGTGCTGAAGGAGACCATGTTCGCGGCGACGGTCACCGGCTCCCCCGTACAGAACGCCTGCCGGGTCATCGAGCGGTACGAGTCCGGCGGGCGCGGCTACTACGCGGGCGCGCTGGCCCTCCTGCGGCAGGGCCCGGACGGAGCGCAGACGCTGGACTCACCGATCCTGATCCGGACCGCCGACATCTCGCCCGACGGTGAGCTGCGGGTGCCGGTCGGGGCGACGCTGGTGCGTCACTCGGAGCCGGAGAGCGAGGTGGCGGAGACCCACGCCAAGGCGGCCGGCGTGCTGACCGCGCTGGGGGTGCGGCCGGGGCGTCCGCACACGGAGGAGGCCCGGCCGCTGCTGGCCGCGGACCCCCGGGTTCGGGCGGCGCTGGACGCCAGGCGGGACGGGCTCGCGCCGTTCTGGCTGCGGATGCAGGAGCGCACCGACGAGCTGTCCGGCCATGCGCTGGTGATCGACGGCGAGGACACGTTCACCGCGATGCTCGGGCATCTGCTGCGCGCTTCGGGGCTCGATGTGTCGGTGCGCCGCTACGACGAGCCGGGGCTGCGCGAGGCCGTCCGGGCGCACGAGGGGCCCGTGGTGCTGGGCCCGGGGCCGGGGAATCCGGGCGATCAGGACGATCCGAAGATGCGGCTGCTGCGGGCGCTCGCGGCGGAGCTGGTCCGGGACCACCGGCACGGGCTGCTGGGGGTGTGCCTGGGCCATGAGCTGATCGCGGCGGAGCTGGGTCTCGACATCGTCCGCAAGGCGGTGCCGTACCAGGGCGCGCAGACCCGGATCGAGCTGTTCGGCCGCCCGGAGACCGTCGGCTTCTACAACAGTTTCACCGCGCGCTGCGACGAGGCCTCGGTCACCGAGCTCGCGGCGCACGGCATCGAGGCGAGCGTGGACGGGGCGACCGGGGAGCTGCACGCGCTGCGCGGGGACGGCTTCGCCTCGGTGCAGTTCCACCCGGAGTCGGTGCTGACGCTGCGCGGCGCGGCGATCGTGGCCGAGCTGCTGGCGGGACTGCCGGTGCGCGGCTGAGCACCGGCGCCGCCCGGACCCCGTCGGGCCTCAGGGGCCGGGCGGGGCCGGGACCAGGACGTTCTCGCTGCGGGCGCGGGCCAGGTAGTCGTCGACGTTCCGGACGGTGGCGTCGATGATCTGGCCCACCGCGTCCTCGGTGTAGTACGCCTGGTGCGAGGTGACGATGACGTTCGGGAAGGTGACCAGCCGGGCCAGGGTGTCGTCGTCGATGCCCTTCAGCGACTTGTCGAGGAAGAAGAGCCCGGCCTCGGCCTCGTACACGTCGAGCCCGACGCCGAGGAACCGGCCGGCCCGCAACTCCCCGACCAGGGCCGTGGTGTCGACGAGTCCGCCCCGGCTGGAGTTGATCAGGATCGCGTCGTCCTTCATCAGGGCCAGGGCGTCCTTGCCGATGATGTGGTGGGTGGAGGGGAGCAGCGGGACGTGCAGGCTGACCACGTCGGACTCGGCGAGGAGCTGCTCCTTGTCGACGTACCGCATGCCGAGTTCGACGCAGGCCGGGTTCTCCGCGACGTCCCAGCCGAGCAGATTCATGCCGAAGCCATGGGCGATCCGGGTGAAGGCCTCACCGATCTTGCCGGTGCCGATGACACCGACGGTGCGGCCGTGCATGTCCCGGCCGAGGAGCCCGTCGAGCCGGAAGTCGAAGTCGCGGGTGCGGCTCGCGGCCCGGATGACGCGCCGGTTGACCGCCATGGCGAGGGTCCAGGCGAACTCGGCGACGGAGTAGGGGGAGTAGGAGGAGACCCGGGCCACCCGCATGGCGAGGCGCTCCGCGACGTCCAGGTCGATGTTGTTGAAGCCGGTGGAGCGCTGGGCGATCATCTGCGTGCCGCCGGCCGCGAGGGTCTGCAGGACGGCGCTGCCCAGGTCGGCGTTGACGCTGGTCGAGATGATCTCGTAGCCCGCGGCGATGGGCGCGGTGTCCCGGTTCAGGAAGACGTCCAGGCAGCGGACCTCGTGCTTCCCGGCGAAGGCTTTCTCGATCAGCGGCTTCTCGTCGGACTGCACGCCGAAGGCCAGGATCTCCACTGCGTCTCCCGTTACTGATGCGGGCGGGGTGCCGGGGCCGTACGCACGGGGGTGCGTACGGGTCCGGCCGGTCGGTCATCGCGAATATATGGCAGGGCCACCCGGCACGCCGCCCCGCCCTCAGCCGAAGAAGATCTCCGCCTCCGCGTAGAGCGCCGGGTCGACCGTCTTGAGCCGGGCGGTCGCCTCCGCGATCGGCACCCGCACGATGTCCGTGCCGTTCAGGGCCACCATCTTCCCGAAGTCGCCGTCGTGCACGGCGTCGATGGCGTGCAGGCCGAACCGGGTGGCCAGCCAGCGGTCGAAGGCGCTGGGGGTGCCGCCGCGCTGGATGTGGCCGAGGACGGTGGTCCTGGCCTCCTTGCCGGTGCGGCGCTCGATCTCCTTGGCCAGCCATTCACCGACCCCGGAGAGCCGGACATGGCCGAAGGAGTCCTGCGAGCCGTCCTTGAGGACCAGCTCGCCCTGCGCGGGCATGGCCCCCTCCGCGACCACCACGATCGGCGCGTAGCTCGCCCGGAACCGGGAGACCACCCAGGCGCAGACCTGGCCGACGTCGAAGCGCTGTTCCGGGATCAGGATGACGTTGGCGCCGCCGGCCAGTCCCGAGTGGAGCGCGATCCAGCCGGCGTGGCGGCCCATCACCTCGACGACGAGGACGCGCGTATGGGACTCGGCCGTGGTGTGCAGCCGGTCGATGGCCTCGGTGGCGATGTTGACGGCGGTGTCGAAACCGAAGGTGTAGTCGGTGGCGGACAGGTCGTTGTCGATGGTCTTGGGCACGCCGACGCAGGGGATCCCGTACTCCCCGGACAGGGTCGCCGCCACGCCGAGGGTGTCCTCGCCGCCGATCGTGACGAGCGCGCCGACCTCGTGCCTGTCGAGGGTGTCCCGGATCCGGCGGACGCCGTGATCCGCCTTGAGGGGGTTGGTGCGCGAGGAACCGAGGATGGTGCCGCCGCGCGGCAGGATGCCGCGCACCGCCGGGATGGAGAGCGGGACCGTCACCCCCTCCAGCGCTCCCCGCCAGCCGTCCCGGAATCCGATGAAGTCGTAGTCGTACTCCTGCACGCCCTTGCGGACGACGGCGCGGATGACCGCGTTGAGCCCTGGGCAGTCGCCGCCCCCGGTCAGAACTCCGACCCGCATGGAAGCATCCCTTCGCCGAAGTGAGCTCACTCCACTCCAAGCTAAGGTGATCCAGGTCACAGAGGGATGGGTCGTACGGTCAATTCCCGTGCAATGTCCGGTTGTTGATCTCAGACGTCGTCGAGGCCGCGCTCGATCGCGTACCGCACCAGCTCCACCCGGTTGTGCAGCTGGAGCTTGCCCAGGGTGTTCTGGACGTGGTTCTGGACGGTGCGGTGCGAGATGACCAGCCGTTCCGCGATCTGCTTGTACGAGAGCCCCTTGGCGACCAGCCGCAGCACCTCGGTCTCCCGCTCCGTGAGCTCCGGGGCCTTCGGCTCGTCGGACGCCGCGGGGAACGGCTCCGAGGCCAGCCTGCGGTACTCGCCGAGGACGAGACCGGCGAGGCCGGGGGTGAAGACCGGATCGCCGGCCGCGGTGGAACGGACCGCCTCGGTGAGCTCCTGGGTGCTCGCGGACTTGAGCAGGTAGCCGGTGGCGCCCGACTTGACCGCTTCCAGCACATCGGCGTGCTCGCCGCTCGCGGAGAGCACCAGGACCCGCAGCCCGGGGTGCGAGCCGACGAGTTCCTTGCAGACCTGCACGCCCGGCATCCCGGGCAGGTTGAGGTCGAGGACCAGGACGTCGGGGGTGACGGCCCCGGCCCGGCGGACCGCCTGGGGGCCGTCGCCCGCGGTCGCCACCACGTCGAACCCGGACTCCGCGAGGTCGCGGGCGACGGCGTCGCGCCACATCGGGTGGTCGTCGACCACCATCACCCTGATCGCCCGCTGCGGGGCACCTGCTTCATGTGCTGCGTTCATCGGACCGAACCCGCCTTCCCCCGTGAAACCTTCGGAATCCTCAACTCGACCTCGGTGCCCTGGCCGGGCACCGAGACCAGCTCCGCCGTGCCGCCGAGCTCCCGCAGTCTGCCGCGTATCGACAGTGCCACCCCGAGCCGCCCCTCGCCCTCGGCCTGGGCGAGCCGCCCGTCCGGGATGCCCGGCCCGTCGTCCCGGACCGTGACGATCACCTCGTCCGGCCAGTCCTCGACCAGGATCCAGGCCTGGGCGCCCTCCCCCGCGTGCACCCGGACGTTGTCCAGGGCGGCGCTCACCGCGGCCGCCAGCTCCGTCGCCGCCGGGGGCGGGAGCAGCACCGGGGCGCCGGGCTCCGCGAAGCTGACCCTGGATCCGGCGTGCGGGGCGAGCAGGGCGCGCAGATCGGTCTCGCCGGGATCGTCGTCGTCCGTCTCGACGGCACGCACCACGGCGCCCTCGGCCGCGTCCTCCGACACCCGGGTGGGCGGCACCAGGCCACTGGAGACCAGGGTGCGCAGGGCGACCTCCTGCTCCCCGGCCATCCGGCCCAGCTCTGCGGCCTCGCCGCCGATCGCCGCGCCCCTCCGCTGCACCATCGCCAGGACCTGGAGCACGCTGTCGTGGATGTCGCGGGCCAGCCGTTCCCGTTCCCGGGTGGCGGCCTCGATCTCCAGGGCGCGGGCGAGGGTGCGCTCACTGGCGCGGGCCACCTCGACGACGTAACCGATCGCGATGGAGGCGACCCAGACCAGCAGGACGTTGTGCAGGGTGTCGCGGCTGGGTTCGGCGCGCTCGATGAGATTGGCGACGGCGACGAAGGTGGAGGCGAAGGCCGCCCAGCGCCAGCCGCCCTTGATCGCGAAGGCCAGCACGGAGCCCGCGGTCCAGATGGACGGCAGGGTCGGGCCGTCCATGTGCTGGGCCTGGAAGTCCGCGAGCGGGGTCAGCAGGATGCCGGCGAGAGCGAGGGCGAGGTCGGTACCGAGGAAGCGCTTGGTGCAGGCCACCGCACCGGAGACCTTCGGCAGGGTGGCGAGCGTCCAGACGGCCATGACCGTCAGATAGGCGATGGCCACCCAGGGCCGTTCGTACTTCTCGCGTCCGAAGACGGCGAGCAGGATCGCGTAGAGCATCGTCAGAATGCGGTACGCGGTCAGCGCACGCCACAGCGGCTGCTCGACCGACATCCGCACGACCCGCACCCGCTTGGCCATCTTCTTCTCCCCCACCCCCGGCGGACCGGCGCCCTCAGGCGCCTTCGCGGTCCTCGTCCGTGCCCGGCTGCCCGTCCCGGCGGCCGGACGAGGCGCGCTTGGCGGCCTCCGCCTGCCGCTTCGCCTCGTCCGCGAGCTGCCGCTTGGCGGCGGTCGCGTAGATGTCCACGTACTCCTGGCCGGAGAGCCTCATGATCTCGTACATCACCTCGTCGGTGACCGAGCGCAGGATGAACCGGTCGCCCTCCATGCCGTGGTAGCGGCTGAAGTCGAGCGGCTTGCCGATCCTGATCCCCGGGCGCATCAGCTTGGGCATCACCTGGCCGGGCGGCTGGATCTTCTCCGTGTCGATCATCGCGACGGGGATGACCGGCGCCCCGGTCGCGAGCGCCACCCGGGCGAGCCCGCCGGGCTTGCCCCGGTAGAGGCGGCCGTCGGGAGAGCGGGTGCCCTCCGGGTAGATACCGAAGAGGCCGCCGCTCTCGATCACCTCGATGCCGGCCTTGATCGCCGCCTCGCCGGCGCCCCGGGCGCCCGAGCGGTCCACCGGGAGCTGGCCGACGCCCTTGAAGAAGGCGGCGGTCAGCTTCCCCTTGACGCCCGGCGCGGTGAAGTACTCGGCCTTGGCGATGAAGGTGACCTTGCGGTCCAGGACGGCGGGCAGGAAGAAGGAGTCGGAGAACGACAGATGGTTGCTCGCGAGGATCGCCGGTCCCTGCGCGGGGATGTTCTCCAGGCCCTCCACCCACGGCCTGAAGGCGAGCTTCAGAGACCCGCCGATGGAGAACTTCATAGCGCCGTAGATCAACTCGGATGCCTCCTGTGTGCTGTCGAACAGACCTTAGAGCATCCCTCCGCCCCCGCTCCCGGTGACGGCCCTGGTCGGTGTCGGTCCGGTCGCGTACGGTGAAGTAATCCTCTGCACTCCCCCCTTTCGCTCCCCTCCGAGCCTCACGAACAGGAGACCCCGGTGCCGGTCCTTCCTGGAGCCGAGCCGTTCCGCCACGAGGGCGGAGAGGCCGGCGTCCTTCTCTGTCACGGATTCACCGGTTCCCCGCAGTCGCTGCGCCCCTGGGCCGGCTACCTGGCGGAGCGCGGGCTCACGGTCTCGCTGCCGCTGCTCCCGGGGCACGGCACCCGGTGGCAGGACATGCAGGTGACCGGCTGGCAGGACTGGTACGCGGAGGTGGACCGGGAGCTGCGGTCACTGCTGGAGCGGTGCTCCCAGGTCTTCGTCTTCGGCCTCTCCATGGGCGGCGCGCTCGCGCTGCGGCTCGCGGCGAAGCACGGTGACGCGGTACGGGGCCTGGTGCTCGTCAATCCGGGCAACAAGGTGCACGGTCTCGCGGCGCACGCGCTGCCGGTCGTCCGCCATCTGGTGCCGACGACGAAGGGGCTGGTCAACGACATCGCCCTGAAGAGCTCCGACGAGATCGGCTACAACCGGGTGCCGCTGCACGCGGCCCACTCGCTGCGGAAGTTCTTCCGGCTGGTCGACGCGGAGCTGCCCCAGGTGACCCAGCCGCTGCTGCTCCTGCACAGCCCGCAGGACCACGTGGTGCCGCCCGCCGACTCGGCCCGCATCCTGAGCCGGGTCTCTTCGAGGGACGTCGAGGAGATCCTCCTGGAACAGAGCTACCACGTGGCGACGTTGGACCACGATGCGGAGCGGATCTTCGACGAGAGCTATTCGTTCATCGGCCGCCTCGCTCCGAGCGTCGGTAAGAAGGGGAGCACGTCCGGTGGCTGAGTACGAAGCGGATCGCGCGGGCGGCGAGGAGGAGCGCGAGCCGCTCCCCGCCGAGGGAGCGGCCGTCCCCGACGACGGGGGCGCACCACACCCGGAGGCCCCGGGCAAGGACCGGGGCGGCGACGGGGAGCGGCCGGTGGACGAGGACGCCGTCTGGGAGGCGATCGTCGCGGGGTACGGCGACGAGCCGCCGGACCCGCCGGGTGCCAGGCCGTTCCGGTCCATCGAGGACGTGGCGCTCCTTGAGGACGGCCCGCTGACCGCCCTGGACCCGGACAAGGGCATCGGCAAGCGCCCGCCCAAGCCGCCGGAGAAGCCGCTGGGCAGCTCGGTGGTGTTCGCCCCCGGTGTCGGCGCCGGCCCGCGCGACTACGAGCCGGCGGAGCCGACCGAGGGTGACACGGACGACGACGACAGCGGCGAGGGACACTTCGTGCCGCCGGAGCCGCCGCCGCTGCCGGAGGCCGATGTCACGGCGAAGTTCGCCTGGCTCGCGGTGATCGGCGGACCGGTCCTGCTGCTGCTCGCGGTGCTGCTGCGCTGGGAGCTCACCTGGTGGCTGACGACGGTCTGCGTCGGCGGTTTCCTGGGCGGCTTCGTGACGCTGGTGGCGCGGATGGAGCACGACGACGAGGACGGCGACGACCCCGGCCGCGGCGCGGTGGTCTGAGCGGGTTCCCTGCGGGGGTGGCTGCCGTTTTCCTTGGTGCGGGGTTCCGTCCTCAATCGCCGGACGGGCTGCGGGTGCGGCGTGCTCCGCCGGGTGCGGGGGTGCGCCTGCCCGGTGGGGGGGGGTTCGGGGTCCCTCCGGGGCGTCTCCTCGGACGACGAACGTGCGGGGGGTCCGTGAGGGACCCGGGTCTGTGTTCGTCGTCCTGCGGGGACTCCCCTGCACGCCCCCGAACCCGCCCGTCGCGCGTCTGCGGCAGTCGTATCGCCGGTGTGCAGACGCGCACGTGGCAGGGGTGGGGACGTGCAGGGGGGTCCCCGCAGGGAATGGCGTACGACCCGGGTCCCTCGCGGTCCCGGGTGAACACGCCATTCCCGAGGAGACACCCCGGAGGGGCACCACCCCCCACCCACCGGACCAGGCGCACCCCGCAGCGGCGGAGCAACCCGCACCTCAGGCGCTTCGCACCCTCAGCGCCGCCAGCACCGGCAGATGGTCGGTCGCTGCCAGCAGGTCGGCCTCGGAGATCCCGGGCAGTCCCGTCGGGACCCCGCAGCCGAGCACCTCGATGCCGCCGGTCGCGAAGACCGCGTCGAGCCGCTTGTGCGGGTCCTGCGGCGGAAAGGTGTGCTCGCCGCCCCGGGGCCGTACCGCCCAGCAGTCCTGGAGCCGGCCGGCGAGCAACCGGAAGGCCCGCCCGCTCGGTACGTCGTTGAGGTCACCGGCGACGACCACGTGCTCCACGCCCATCTCGTTCACCGTCTCCAGCAGACGCCCGGCCTGGGCGAGGCGTTCCGTGCGGTCGAGGCTCAGATGGCAGCTCAGCACTCCGATCCTGGCGCCGGCGATCCTGACCACCGCGGTCGCGAAGCCCCTGCGGTGCAGGCCCGGGGTGAGCGGCAGCAGGATGTCCTCGGTGCGTTCCACCGTGGCGCGCAGCGAGCAGAGCAACAGGGGGCCGGCCGCGGTGCCACCGCCACCGAGGACCACCAGGTCGGTGCGGGCCGCCAGCCGGGCGGCGGCCTTGCGCCAGCGGAAGAAGCGCGGCGCCTCCTGGATGAGGACCAGATCGGGTGCGCAGGCGCGGATGACGCGGACCAGGGCCTCGAAGTCGTCGCGCATCGACCGGATGTTGTAGCTGAGCACTCTGATGACGGCCGAGCCGTCCTGCTCGGTACGGGATTCTGGCAGCGACGTCATGACCATGCCGATCACGATACGACGGACGCCCGCCGCTCCCCGAGAGGGGCACGACGGGCGTCCGGTGTGTCCGTATCCGCTCGGATCAGCCCTGCCGGGCCAGGTCCGCCGCGCCCACCAGACCGGCCTTGCCGCCCAGTTGGGCCGCGAGGACCTGGGCGTGCGGACGCCACTCGCCACCGATCAGCCAGCGCCGGAACGACTTGCGGATCGGGTCGAGGACGAGCTCGCCCTCGTCCGAGACGCCGCCGCCGACGATGAAGGCGGACGGGTCGAACAGCGAGGCGAGGTCGGCCAGTCCGGCTCCGGCCCAGCGGGCCAGCTCGCGGAACGAGTCGACGGCCACCGGGCAGCCCTGCCGGGCGGCCTCGCTGATGTGCTTGCCCTCGATGCCCTCGACCGTGCCGTCGCCGAGCGCCAGCAGGATCGTGGCGTTCTCGGGGGTGGCGTTGGCCCGCTGCTTCGCGTACCTGACGAGCGCCCGCCCGGAGGCGTACTGCTCCCAGCAGCCCTGGCTGCCGCAGCCGCAGAGCAGACCGTCCGGGACGACCCGGATGTGGCCGAACTCGGCGGCCACGCCGAAGCGTCCGCGGCGCAGCTTGTTGCCGATGATGATGCCGCCGCCGAGGCCGGTGCCGAGCGTGATGCAGATGACGTCGTCGTGGCCCTGGCCCGCGCCGAAGCGGTATTCGCCCCAGGCCGCCGCGTTGGCGTCGTTCTCGACGACCACCGGGAGGCCGACGCGCTGCTCGACCTTGTCCTTCAGCGGCTCGTGCCGCCAGTTGATGTTCGGTGCGAACAGCACCGTGGCACGCTTGTCGTCGACATATCCTGCCGCGCC
The DNA here is from genome assembly GCF_044751215.1 of Streptomyces sp. NPDC088730. NCBI lineage: Bacteria > Bacillati > Actinomycetota > Actinomycetes > Kitasatosporales > Streptomycetaceae > Streptomyces > Streptomyces sp. NPDC088730. Next base: position 1,096,300 of record NZ_JBIVLK010000001.1, on the reverse strand, counting down.
GATGCCGACCGCCTCGACCGGGTGCCCCTCGCTCGCGCCGGACACCGCCGCCGCGATCGCGTCCACGATGCCTTCGGCCGTCGGCGGGGTCGGCACCTTGAAGGTCGAGAGGATGTGGCCCTCTTCGTCGACCACTCCAGCTGCGATCTTCGTGCCGCCGATATCGACGCCGATGGTGAGTCCCATGAATCCCTCAGTTTCGGTCGAGCCCCGCTGGGGCAACCGTACCCGAGGCCGGGCCCCGTCCTGTCGGCGCCGGTCAGTCCAGGTCGATCTGTTCGCCGGCCTCCGGCCCGTCGTCCCGGGGGTCCGTGGCGTCGTCCGCCTTCTTTTCCGTGCCCGCCGGGTCCCCCGCGCCCTGGGTCCAACGGCGTTCCTGGCCCTCGACGGCCGAGCGGTAGGCGGCGAGCAGTTCACCGCCGGCTGCGGCGATGTGGTCGAAAACGTCCGGATTGCGTTCGATGACGGGCTCGACCGCGGACTTCGCCTGCCGGATGACCTGCTGGACCGCGCCCTGGGCCGCCACGCCGAACAGCGGTGACTGGAGGGAGGAGACCTTGTCGGCCACCGCGTCCACCAGCTTGCGCAGCTCCTCGGCGGCGGAGCCGGGCGGCGGACCGTACTCGGCACGGCGGCGGGCCTTCTCGGCGGCGAGGTCCTCGGCGCAGGCCTGGGCCCACGCGTCGTCGTCGGCGGGACGATCGGTGGCTTCGCTCATGGCGGACTCCTGCGAGGTGGGTGGCCGGCGGCCCGGCACACGGGACCCGTACATACGACGTTACCCGAACGGCCGCGAGCCGTTCAGCCCGTCCTGGGCCAGAGGTCCGGGTCGGGCGTGAACCGGACCCGGAGCACCCCGTCGGTGAGCGCGGCGCCGGAGACGGTACAGCGGCGCAGCGCGGACTCCAGGGGCACGATGCGGTGGAACGGGCCGACGGTGAGCAGGAGTTCGCTGCCGCGGCGGACCAGCTGGAGGTCCTTCTTGACCGCTCCGGGCAGCCGCAGGCACCAGACCAGTATCCGAGCCGGACCGTCCGGGCCGGCCGGGCTGTCCGTGCCGTCACCGCCGTCCCGCCCCTCAGCCACCTCGGACTCCTCGATCCACCAGGGGTCCTCGGCCCGGCCGGCCTCCCGGTCGTCCACGGCCAGCGCGGCGTCCCCGCCGGCCGGGGCAGTCAGAGCGGTCAGGTCGCGAGGGTCCTGCGGGTCCCGGCCCAGGTGCGGCAGCTCCCGCGGCGGGGCTTCGGCGGCCCACTCCTCGCGCCAGTGGTCGAGGCACTTCTCCTGCTGCGCGGCGAGCGCCGCGAACCAGGGGTCGCAGGAGTGCCGGGGCAGCACCCGGTTGGCCACCAGGGCGTCGACGCGCAGCCCCTGGAGGGCGAGTCCGGTACGGGCGGTGCGCAGCGCGTCCTCCGCGGCCGGGCCCGGTTCCGCGACCAGCCGGAGCGTGGTGGCGCGGTCCTCGATGAGGGCCTGGACCTCCGCGAGTTCGGCGTCGCGCCGGGCGGCGGCCTCGTACAGCCACTGGGCGGGCATGGGCACGCCCGCCAGCTGGGCGAGCATCGGGCGCAGGGCGCGTGCGGCCTGGCGTTCCTGGGGCAGCAGCCTGCGCAGGTAGCGGCGGAGCTGTTCGGGCAGGGCCAGTACGGCCAGGGCCTCGCGCAGCGGCGGCAGGTCGACGACGAGGAGGTCGTAGCCGTCGCGGGACCAGTCGCCCCGGGCGGCGCGGCGCAGGCTCTGCAGGAGGGCGAGCTGGCCGCTGCCGGGGAGTTCGGTGAGCTCCTCACCGTCCAGCCGGTTGCCGCCGAGCAGGCCGAGCACTCCGGACAGCTGGTCCTGGAGGGCGAGGAGTTCGGCGCGGAAGTGCTCCGCGGAGTCGGTCCGTACGGACCAGAGGGTCTCGGTGACCTGTGCGGGCTCGGTGGACGGGGGGAAGCCGGGTATGCCGTCCGGGGAGATCAGCAGCGTGCGGGCGCCCCGGCGCGAACCGGCCAGCGCGGTCGCCGCCGCGACGGTGGTACGGCCGGCGCCGCCGGGGCCGGTGACCAGGACCGTACGCACCGGGTCAGGCCTTCGGGACGGACTCGACGCGCTTCTTCAGTCCGGCCAGTGCGCGGTCGATGATGACCTTCTCGGCCTTGCGCTTGATCATGCCGAGCATCGGGATCTTGACGTCGACGGTCAGCCGGTAGGTGACCTCGGTGCGGTCGCCGTCGCCCAGCGGGGCCAGTGCGTAGGAGCCGTCGATGGCGCGCAGCATCTGGGACTTGACCAGGGTCCAGCTGACCTCGTAGTCACCGATCCAGGTGTACGCGAGGGTGTGGTCGTCCTTGATCGCTCCGGCGTCGAGGACGAGGCGGACCTTCTCGGCGCGGCCGTGGTCGTCGGAGGCGAGCACCTCGGCCTCCTTGACCTCGCCGGTCCATTCCGGATAGCGGTCGAAGTCGGCGATCACGCCCATGACGTCGGCCGGTGCCGCCTCGATCGTGATCGTCGAGCTGGTGTGTTCAGCCATCGCTGTGGCCCTCCAGTGCGGTGTACCGGTCGGTCGGCAGAGGCCTGCCGCCAGAAGGCTATCGCGTGTGCGCCGCGCCTCGGCCCAGGGCCTGCCGCGGTGCCCGGCCGGGCCCGGTCACCATTCCAGCGCCCAGGGCGTGCCGGTCGAGGCGAAGTGGCCGACGTTCACGCACTCGGTGGTGCCGATCCGCATCCGGCGGACCAGGGGCTGGTGGACGTGGCCGAACACCGAGTACCGGGGCCGGGTGCGGCGGATGGCGTCGAGCAGGGCGCGGCTGCCGCGTTCGAACCGGCGCGCCACGGTGTCGTAGGTCAGCTCCGGAACGTCGGGCGGGATGTGGGTGCAGAGCACGTCGACCTCGCCCACCGCCTCGATCTTCGCGGCGTACTCCTCGTCGCCGATCTCGTAGGGGGTGCGCATGGGGGTCCGGAGTCCGCCGCCGACGAACCCGAAGACGCGGCCGCCGATCTCGACGCGCTCGCCGTCCAGGACGGTGGTTCCGGGGCGGGCGTACTCGGGCCACAGGGTGGGGATGTCGACGTTGCCGTAGGTGGCGTACGTAGGGGTGGGCAGCGCGGCGAACAACTCGGCGTACTGCTTGCGCACCGCCGAGACGATCGCGGCGTCGCGGTCCACGCCCGCCCACAGCTCCCGGCCGAAGTCCCGGGCCTCCTCGAAACGGCGCTCGGTGCGCAGGGCGACGATGCGGTCGGCGTTCTCCACGCCGAAGAGTTCCGGGAAGATGCCGCGTGCGTGGTCGGCGTAGTCGAGGAAGAGCACCAGGTCGCCGAGGCAGACGAGGGCGTCGGCGCCGTCGCCCGCGCGGGCCAGCGCCTCGGCGTTCCCGTGCACGTCACTGACCACGTGGATGCGGGTGCGCCGCCCGGCGGCGGCCTTCCGGCTGTTCGGTCCTGCTCGCATGATGATCACCCTAGAACCCTCGCGTCCGCCTGGGTAGAGGGCGCCGGACCTGCGGTTACTTCCAGGGGCCTGTGCGGGTGCACTACTGTGCGCGAAAGCCCGGCCGATATGTGTGACGCGTAAGACATCTGGCCGGAACCCCCTATCCGGAACCGAGTACTGGTGGGTAACGTCCGGGCAGTCCAGTCGTGCTCACCCCACTGAGCACCCGCCATCTTGGACCGCATCCGGTGCGTCACACAGAGCCGTGGCACCGGAGCCCGATGAGGAGCAGCAGTCTTGCGCGAGTTCAGCCTTCCGGCCCTGTACGAGGTCCCCTCGGACGGCAACCTGACGGATCTCATCCGCCGCAATGCCGCTCAGCATCCCGATGTCGCGGTGATGAGCCGCAAAGTGGCGGGCGTCTGGACGGACGTCACCGCGACCGAGTTCCTGGCCGAGGTCAGAGCCGTCGCCAAGGGGCTGATCGCCGCCGGTGTCGAACCCGGCGACCGGGTCGCCCTGCTCTCCCGCACCCGTTACGAGTGGGTACTGGTCGACTTCGCGATCTGGAGCGCGGGCGCGGTCACCGTGCCGGTGTACGAGACCAGCTCCGCCGAGCAGATCCAGTGGATCCTGGGCGACTCCGGCGCCACCCTGTGCGTCGTGGAGTCCGAGGCGCACCAGGCGTCCGTCGTCTCGGTCCAGGAGGGACTGCCCCGGCTGAAGGGCATCTGGCGAATCGACGACGACACGATCCCCCGGATGTCGGCGCTCGGCGGGGCGGAGGTCTCGGACGAGGTCCTCGACCTGCGGATGACGAGCGCCAAGGCCGACGACCCGGCCACCATCGTCTACACCTCCGGCACCACCGGCCGCCCCAAGGGCTGCGCGCTGACGCACCGCAGCTTCTTCGCGGAGTGCGGCAACGTGGTGGAACGGCTCAAGCCCCTCTTCCGTACCGGCGAGTGCTCGGTGCTGCTGTTCCTGCCGGCCGCGCACGTCTTCGGACGGCTGGTCGAGGTCGCCGCCGTGATGGCACCGATCAAGCTCGGCTGCGTACCGGACATCAAGAACCTCACCGATGAGCTGGCCGCGTTCCGGCCGACCCTGATCCTCGGGGTGCCGCGGGTCTTCGAGAAGGTCTACAACTCGGCGCGCGCCAAGGCCCAGGCCGACGGCAAGGGCAAGATCTTCGACAGGGCCGCGAACACGGCGATCGCCTACAGCCGCGCGCTGGGCACCCCGCAGGGCCCGCCCATGGGCCTGAAGTTCAAGCACAAGGTGTTCGACCGGCTGGTCTACAGCAAGCTGCGGGCCGTGCTCGGCGGACGCGGCGAGTACGCGATCTCCGGCGGCGCCCCGCTCGGTGAGCGGCTCGGGCACTTCTACCGGGGCATCGGCTTCACCGTCCTGGAGGGCTACGGCCTCACCGAGACGTGCGCGGCCACCGCCTTCAACCCGTGGGACCGCCAGAAGATCGGCACGGTCGGCCAGCCGCTGCCCGGCTCCGTCGTGCGGATCGCGGACGACGGCGAGGTACTGCTCCACGGCGAGCACCTGTTCTCCGGCTACTGGAACAACGAGACGGCGACGGCGGAGGCGCTGGCCGACGGCTGGTTCCACACCGGCGACATCGGCACCCTCGACGAGGACGGCTACCTCGCGATCACCGGCCGCAAGAAGGAGATCATCGTGACGGCCGGCGGCAAGAACGTCGCGCCCGCCGTCATCGAGGACCGCATCCGCGGGCACGCCCTGGTGGCGGAGTGCATGGTGGTCGGCGACGGACGCCCGTTCGTGGGCGCGCTGGTGACGCTGGACGAGGAGTTCCTCGGGCACTGGGCCCAGGAGCACGGCAAGCCCGTCGGCTCGACGGCCCTGTCGCTGCGCGAGGACCCGGAGCTGCTGGCCGAGGTGCAGCGGGCGGTCGACGACGGCAACGCCGCGGTGTCCAAGGCCGAGTCCGTACGGAAGTTCCGCATCCTGGCCGCCCAGTTCACCGAGGAGGCGGGTCACATCACGCCCTCGCTGAAGCTGAAGCGCAATGTGGTGGCGAAGGACTTCGCGGACGAGGTCGAGTCGATCTACCGCGCCTGATCCGGACGTATGCGGAAGGGGCCCCGGTGCGCCGGGGCCCCTTCCGCGTACCCGGGCTCAGAGCAGCGCCCTGAGTCTCTCCGCCAGCAGGTCCCAGCGCCACTTCTCCTCGACCCAGGCCCGGCCCCGCTCCCCCATCCGCCGGCGCAGCTCCGCGTCACCGAGCAGCGCGACGATCCGCTGCGCCGACTCCTGCGCGGAGCCGCCGCGCACCACCCAGCCGGTCTCGCCGTCGAGCACCGCGTCGGGGGCGCCGCCCGAGTCGCCCGCCACCACCGGCAGCCCGGTCGCGGAGGCCTCCAGGTAGACGATGCCGAGGCCCTCCACGTCGAGCCCGCCGCGCCGGGTGCGGCAGGGCATCGCGAAGACGTCACCGGCCCCGTAGTGCGCGGGCAGCTCCGCCCAGGGCACCGGGCCGGTGAACCGCACCGAGTCCCGCACCCCGGTCTCCGCCGCCAGCTTCCTCAGCTCCGTCTCGTACGGCCCGCCGCCGACGATCAGCAGCACGGCGTCGGGCACCTCGGCCAGGATCGCGGGCATCGCGAGAATCAGGGTGTCCTGGCCCTTGCGGGGCACCAGCCGGGACACGCAGACGACGACCGGCCGGTCCGTGAGCCCGAGCCGGGCCCGGACCAGATCGCCGCCCGACTCCGGGTGGAAGGTCTTCTCGTCCACGCCGGGCGGCAGCTGGACCATGCGCTCCGCGGCAGCCGGGGTGAGCGCGGCGGCGATCCGGGAGCGGGTGTACTCGCCGAGGTAGGTGATCGTGTCGGTGCCCTCGCCGATCCGCCGCAGCAGCTGCCGGGAGGCGGGCAGCTGGGCCCAGCCGGCCTCGTGCCCGTGCGTGGTGGCGACCAGCCGGCGGGCACCGGCCCGGCGCAGCGCGGGTGCCATCAGCCCCAGCGGGGCGGCGGCGCCGAACCAGACGGACGAGCAGCCGTGGGTGCGCAGCAGCTGGACGGCGCGCCGGGTCGCCCTCGGGGTCGGCAGCAGCATCGTCGTGCGGTCGCGGACCACGGTGAAGGGCTGCTCCGCGTCGAAGGCGGCGGTGGCCGCGGCGCCCTCGGGGCCGCGCTTCCAGGTGGAGGCGTAGACGACGATCCGGTCCGGGTCCAGCCGGAGCGCCATGTTGTGCAGGAACGCCTGGATGCCACCGGGGCGGGGCGGGAAGTCGTTGGTCACGATCAGGGTCTTGTCCATCGCCGCCGACAGTACCGGGCGGCCCCGCCTCGTGGCTCCCGCACGGACGGGGCGGGCATCATGTCCTGTCGTACGGCCGACGGAACGGATGAGGGCGGGACATGACGGGTTCGAGCAGCGCACGACCGGCCTTCGTGGTGTGGGCCCTCACCAGGGCTCTGCTGCTGCTCTGCGTCATCAAGGTGATCACGCTGCCGGGCCCCGATGTGACGAGCGACGTGTCGGTGATCTACCACGGCTGGTCCGACGTGCTGCGCTCGGGCAGCTACCCGCGGTCCGACGTCACCTGGCAGTACCCGCCGGTCGCGGCGCTGGCGATCCTCTCCCCCGCCCTGCTGCCGTTCCTGGACTACGCCTCGGCCTTCTTCGTCCTGGCGTTCCTCTGCGACGCGCTGGTGCTCGGTCTGCTGCTGTACGCGGGCCGGGGCGCGGCCCGGCGGACGGCCGGGGCGTGGGTGTGGGTGGCAGGCGTGCCGCTGCTGGGGACGACCGCGTACGCCCGGTACGACGTGATGGTGACGGCCGTCGCGGTGGCGGCGCTGCTGGCCGGGGTGCGGCATCCGAAGGTGCTGGGGGCGCTGGCGGCGTTCGGCGCGCTCCTGAAGGTGTGGCCGGCGCTGGTGCTGGCCGGTACAGCCCGGGGGCGGCAGACGCGGCTGGCGTGGGCGACGGCGGCCGGGGTGGCGGTGGTGCTGCTGGTGGTGTGCGCGGTGGCGGCGCCCGGCGCGCTGGCCTTCCTCGGTTTCCAGCGCGACCGGGGCACCGAGGTCGAGTCGCTGGGGGCGCTGGTCTTCCACGTGGCGCGGCAGTTCGGCTGGCAGGGCCGGGTGGAGCTGCACTACGGCTCGCTGGAGTTCCTGGGCCCGCACGTGCCGCTGGTGAGCACGCTCGCGCTGGGGCTGAGCGTGCTGGCGTTCGGCTGGCTGCTGGTGTGGCGGCTGAAGGCGCGCACGTTCGGGGTGAGTACGCCGGCGGACGCGGCGTTCACCGCGGTACTGCTGTTCACCACCACGAGCCGGGTGATCAGCCCGCAGTACATGCTGTGGCTGGTCGGTCTGGCGGCGGTCTGCCTGGTCTTCCGGGAGAGCCGGATGGCGCTGCCCGCCTGTCTGGTGCTGGTGGCGACGGGCGTCACTCAGCTGGAGTTCCCGCTCGGGTTCGTCCATGTGGTGACGAGCGACGCGACGGGCGTGCTCCTGATGTTCGTCCGCAACGGGCTGCTGGTCGCCGCGACGCTGATCGCGGGCGGGCGGCTGTGGCGGGACACGGTGACGGGGCCGGCCCCCGAGGTCAGCCCAGCCGGTCGCGCACGTACTCCCGCCAGCGCGCCGTGAAGTCCTGCGGAGTGGTGCCGAGCACCTCGTGCAGGGCCTGCTCCACCGCCCCGTCCCGTCCTGAGTGCCCTCCGACGGCCCGGTAGAAGGCGAACAGCTTCTCCTCGCCCCAGCGCTCCGCGATGAGCTCGCAGGCCAGCCAGCCGCCCTCGTACGCCCTCGCCAGCCGGTCCGGGTCCTCGGTGAAGCCGAAGTCGCCGTCGGTGGGCAGGGCGGCGGGCGGCTCGCCGCTCCGGACGGCGTCCGCCAGCTCGGGCGCGACCTCGGCGGCGGTGCGCTCCCCGTCCCGGTAGGCGGCCCAGTCCGCGAAGCCCTCGGAGAGCCAGGTGGGGGTGGCGGACGAGGTGCGGGTGCGGGTGGCCACGTGGGTGGTCTCGTGGGTGAGGACGACGCGCTGCCCGAAGCCGCCGAGCAGCGCGTACGCCTGCGGGTTGACGATGACCCGGTCGGCGGGCGCCGTTTTCGAGCCGCCGGTCTCGCCGGTGGTGACGGCCGCTATGCCCCGGTAGTTCGCGGCGGGTGAGCCGAGCAGCTCGCCCATGTCCTGCACGGTGTCCGGGACCAGCACCACCACCCGCCCGGCCCACTTCTCCGGCCAGGCCCCGGAGACGGCGGGCACCGCCCGGTCCGCGGTGTCCGCGATCCCGGTCAGCTCCTCGCGGGGGCGGCCGACGCCCAGCACCAGGCTGTGCTCGCCGCGCACCACCTCGACGTCGCCCTGCTGCCAGAGCTGCCGGCCGCCGCCCTGCGCGGGGCGGTCCGCGGTGAGGTACCAGCGGCCGTCCGCCTCGTCCCGTTCGAGGTCGAGGACCCGGTCCACCGAGACCGGCGCGCTGTCGTAGCCCTTGATCCGGTAGCCGAGCCGGACGTCGGCGGTGGCCCGGTCCGCGCCGTGCGGCGAGATGTCCGTCAGCCGGTACGTCCAGGAGCCGATCGGCATGTCCGCGAGGTGGCCGAGCTCCTTGCGCTGCGCGGCCCGCAGGTCGGTGGCGTCCCGCGCGACGACCGAGACGTAGGCGTCCGCGTCGTGGTGCATGACCGCGGCGGCCCTGCGGTCCAGGGTGGCGCGGATGTCGGCGGCCGCGGTGTCCGGGAGGCCCTTGGCCGGGGCCGAGCAGGCGGCGGCGCACAGCAGGGCGGCGAGCACGGCGCCCGCCGCGCGCCGTCGTCCGCCGCGGGCCGGTTCCGCGGTACGCCCCTGATCAGCCACATGACCGAGAGTACGGTCAGACCCGGGTCACTGAGGAGACGGGCATCATGCCGACCGGGTCGTAGCGGACCGGGGCGCCGGGGTACGGGGCGTGGATGACCTGGCCGTTTCCCACGTACATCCCGATATGGCTCGCGTCCGCGCGGTAGGCGACCAGGTCACCGGGGCGGGCTTCGGAGAGCGGCACCTGGTGTCCCGCGTACCGCTGGGCCTGCGAGGTGCGGGGCAGGCCGACCCCGGCCTGCGCGTACGCCCACTGCATCAGACCGGAGCAGTCGAATCCGGCGGGGCCGCTCGCGCCCCAGACGTACGGGCGGCCCAGCGCCCGCTGGACGGCCGTGACGGCGGCCGCCGCCCGCGCGGAGCCCGCCGGGAGTCCGGCCACCGTCCCGTTCGCGGTGTCCCGGCCGGTGCGCGAGGCCCGGTCGAAGGCGGCCCGCTCGGCACCGCGCAGCGTTCCGAGCAGCCGCCTGGCCTCGGCGAGCTTGCGGACGACGGTCCGCTTGTGGCGGCCGAGGGCGGCGCGGTCGCGCTCCAGGCCGGCGAGGGAACGGGCGGCCTCCGCCCGGGTCTGCGCCAGCGACCGCTGGGCCCTGCGGAGTTCGGCCAGGGCGGACGCCCGGCTGTCGTTCACCCGGCCCAGCACGGCGGCCCGGTCGAGGTAGTTGTCCGGGTCGGAGGAGAGCAGCAGGGCGAGCGAGGGGTCGATGCCGCCGGACCGGTACTGGGCGCGGGCCGCCGAACCGAGCGCCCCGCGCATCCCGTTGACACGTTCCTGGTCCCGGGCCGCCCGGTCCTGCGCCCGGCTCACCTCACCGCGCAGCCGCCGGACGTCCTCACCGGTCTTGTTGTACTGCTCGGTGGCGTGCTCGGCCTCGGCGTAGAGGCGGTCGGCCCGGGACCCGGCGGTCTGCGGGGTGTCCTGCGGTTCGGCGTTGGCGGTGGCCGCGCCGAGCGTCGCGGCGGCGGTCGCCGCCGCGGCCGACAGGACAGTGGCCCGGACGCTCCGGCTCGGGCCGGGCTGTGTGGAACGGCGATGGGACACCACAGGACGCCGCACTCCCTTCCGCTGTACGCAGATGTGCGCAGCTCCTGCCGCCCTGGTGGGCGGACCGACACCTGGAGCCGCGCGGCAGCCAGACAGTAGTCGGACGATCACGGAGCGGACAAAGACCGCGCCGGGCGGGGCGGGGTCCCAAACAGCGGCGCCCCGCCGGTGACCTGTGGTCTCCGGCGGGGCGGGCAGTCAGTGCGGGGCGCGGGAATTCGCCCGTTCGGGCGTGATCAGATGCGTACGGCGGTCTGGTAGGCGCCGACGGTGTTCATCGACTCGTAGCGGACCACGGCGCCCGGCTTCGGGGCGTGCAGCACGGTGTTGTTGCCCGCGTAGAGGGCCACGTGCGAGGTGTTGCTGAAGAAGACCAGGTCGCCCGGCTTCAGCTGGCTGCGGCCGATCTGGGTGCCCTGGTTGATCTGGGTGTACGTGGTGCGGGTGATCTCGGCACCGGCCTGGTGGTAGGCCCACTGGGTCAGGCCGGAGCAGTCGAACGAGCTGGGGCCGGTGCCGCCGGACACGTACGGCTTGCCCACCTGGGTGGAGGCGGCCTGGAGGGCCGCGCCGCCAAGGGCGGAGGCGGGGACCTCGCTGCCCAGGTCGACCCGGTCACCGGCGGAGCGGCTGGCGCGCAGGTCGTCCTCGCGCATCTTCGCGCGCTCGGCGGCGGTCAGGGTGTTGAGCACCTTCTGGGCCTCGGCGAGCTTGCCCTGCTGCTGCTTCTTCTTCTCACCGAGCGTCTTGCGGACGTCCGCGAGGTCGTCCAGCTTGTCCTGGGCCTCCTTGCGCTCCTGCGCGAGGGACCGCTGCTTCTCCTGGATCTTCGTCAGCGCCTCGGTCTGCTTGGCCGTCAACTGGTCCAGCGAGGAGGCCTGGTCGAGGAAGCTGTCCGGGTCGGAGGCGAGGAAGAGCTGCACCGAGGGGTCGATGCCGCCCGAGCGGTACTGCGCGGCGGCGAGCGAGCCGAGTCCGGAGCGGAGCGTGTTGAGCTCCTCCTGACCGCGGGCCACCTTGTCCTGAAGCGCGCCGACCTGCTTTTCGAGCTTCTCCTGCTTCTCCTTGGCCCCGCTGTACTGCTCGGTGGCCGCCTCCGCCTCGTGGTAGAGCTTGTCGACCTTCGCCTTGACCTCGCTCTTGGTCGGCTTGGGGTCGGCGTGAGCGGCCTGGGAGGTGAGGGCCACGGCCGCGGCGGCGGTCGCGGTGAGCACGGTCACACGGGCGCGGCTCGGGTTCTTGGGACGGCGGTGGGACGCCACGAAGGCGAGCTCCTTCTTCCGTGAGCCGCCTACCGGGCTGTGGGGGACGTCATCCCCGGCTCCGTGTGGATCACGGACTCGGCGGTTCCTTCACTGCCACCCCGGGTGGGTGATCAACCGTGCGAAGGTTCGAGGCCCGACCATAGTGACCATCCTGTGATCAGTTCAAATCCTCGCGGGAAAAATCTCGTCACACCGGGTACTTCTTTACCCACACCACACTGCGTGTAGCGGCGAATTGACGGCCCGTTCCGTAATTTACGGCACCCGTCAACAAGCCTGACAATATTCGTCAAACACGTGAAAGCCGCTTCAGGAGCAAGACGGACGCGACGGGTCTGGCTCCCGCCTTCGCCACCCCGTCGGCCACCTCGCGGTCGGTGGAGACCACCACGACGGGCCGTCCCGACGGTTCGGCACGCGCGAGCTGACGGATCAGCTCGTCCGCGGTGACGCCCGCCCTGCTGAACAGCACCCGCACACCGCGGGGCGGTGCGAGCAGCACCGGAGCGGCCAGCTCCGCCCCGTCGAAGACGCAGGTCATCTCCGCGCCCGTCTGGGCCGCGAGCATCGACAGACCGCCCAGCAGCCGCAGTCGCTGCTTCTCCAGCGGCAGCTGCGGGTAGCCCGTCTTGGTGACGTTGTAACCGTCCACGATGAGGTGCGCCTGCGGCAGCGCCAGCAGTTGGTCCAGCAGCGCCGGATCGGTGTCGGAAAGGGCTCTGGCGGCAACGTCCTTGGGAGACATCCGGCCGGGCTCGACCGCGTCCACCGTGTCCGCCGGGCGCATCGAGGAGGGCGGCAGCGCCAGTTCGCGCCGCAGCCCGCCGGCCGCTTCGAGCACCGTGTCCAGCAGCAGCCGCAGCCGCATGTCCTCGACCGAGCGCCCCTCGCGGGCGGCCCTGCGCCCCGCCTCGACGGACGCCTCCGCCTCACCGAGCCGGGCCCGCAGCCTGCGGGTCTCGCTCTCCGCCGCGGACACCTGGACGGCCGCCTCCGCACGCACGGCGTCGCTCTCGGCCCTGCCCCGGCGCAGCGCGGCCTCCGCGCGCTTCACCTCGTTGGCCGCGCTGCGCAGTTTGCGCTGGAGCGACTCGGCCTCCTTGCGGGCCGCGTCGAGGTCGCCGCGGAGCCGTTCGGTCTCGCTCTTCGTCTGCGCGCGGGCCTGGGCCAGCTCCTCGCGGAGCCGTTCCAGTTCGCGCCGGCTCTCGTCGTCCGCCCGCTCCGCGTCGGCGCGCTGGGCCTCCTCGCCCGCGGCGGCGAGGAGCTTCACCCAGCCGTCCGGGCGCAGCACGTAGGCCGCGGCGGCGACGTCCACGGGGTCGGCGGCGGCGGGCGGCGAGCCCGCCTCCAGGGCGGCGCTCAGCTCCGGCTGGACCTCCCGCAGCCGTTCACCGATGCGCCGCCGGAAGGTGGCGTCGCCCGCCAGGGCGGCCGCCATCGCGTTCCCGGCGAACTTGGCACGCCTGGTCGGCGTGAAACGGGCGTACTGTCGGAGCTGAGCGGGCAGTTCGGTGACCGTGAGCGCGCCGAACGCGTCCGAGACCAGCGCGACGACCCGACGCCGTACGCCTTCGGGCAGCGGGCGGTCGAGCATCTCCACGGCGTCGTCGGCCGCATCGGCCGACGCGGCGCCGCCAGGGGGCTGCTCCACCATCCGTCACCTCAAACTGTATGTCCGCACGGCCCCGTCAGGAGTCGGCACCCGGCCTGTCGACTAGCTCGATCTGGTCCACCGCGTTGCACCAACGGCAGCGCACCGACTCGATGGTCTCACTGACCACCTCGCGTTCTTCGACGCTCGACTCCCCGGCCAGGTCGAGATGGACGTATTCGACGACCTTGGACGAGCGCGTCACGTCGAATCGCGTGAGGTTTCCGCAGAGCGTGCAGCGCCAGCGGGTCGCCTCTGTCGGCTGGGGAACCGTCGTCATCGTTGCGTCCTCTTCCGTCGGGCCTCGTGCTGCCACATAGGGATCTTCGCGGTGCGCCGTCGAACTGCGGATGTCCTGTCGCAACCCTACGGCCTCACCGCGTACCACCGGCACGGCGAGGCGCTCTGTCCCGTTCCCTGCGCTTGCGTCATGCTCTGTTCATGATCGATCGGCGGGCTGCGGCCGGCAGACTCCTGCGGGCGGCCACCTCGGGCGGGCCGCCGGTCACCTACGCCCTCATCGCACTGTGCTGCGTGGTCTTCGCGATCAGCCCGCTCTCCGGGCTCGCCCCGGTGTACGGCAGCGCGGACGCCCTGCTGTCGGCCCAGGCCGGGTACTTCGAGCGCTGGGGCGTGATCCCGAGCGAGCTGTGGGACGGCTCCGCGCACGCCCTGGTCACGCCGCTCACCGCGCTCTTCGTGCACGGCAGCTGGCTGCACCTGCTCGGCAACATGCTGTTCCTGTACGTGTTCGGAGCGATGGCCGAGGAGCGCATGGGCCACACCGAGTTCGCGTTCTTCTACCTCGGCTGCGGCTACCTCGCGCTGCTCGCCTACGCGGCCGCGCACGCCACCTCGGACCAGACGCTCGTCGGCGCTTCGGGGGCGATCTCGGCGGTACTGGGCGCCTTCCTCTACCTCTTCCCCCGGGCCAGGGTCACCAGCGTGTTCCCGTTCCTCCTCTTCCTCCCGCTGCGCTTCCCCGCCTGGATCGTGCTGATCTTCTGGTTCGTGCTCCAGTGGCTGGCCGCGGAGGGGGCGGGCAGCGGTCCCGGCGTGGCCTATCTCGCCCATGTGGTCGGCTTCGCCGTCGGGTTCCTCTACGCCTGGGGGCGCTACCGGGGTAACGCTAGAGTGAGATCTCCAGCCACGGCCACCGAGGGAGAAAGCCAGCCGTGATCACCGCGATCGTGCTCATCAAAACCAGCGTGGACCGGATTCCCGAGATCGCCGAGGCCGTCGCGGCGCTGGACAGTGTCAGCGAGGTCTTCTCGGTCACCGGTACGTACGACCTGATCGCCATGGTCCGGGTGGCCAAGCACGACGATCTCGCCGATGTCATCCCCGGCCGGATCAGCAAGATCCCCGGCGTCGAGGCGACCGACACCCACGTGGCGTTCCGTACGTACTCGCAGCACGACCTGGAGGCGGCCTTCGCCATCGGCCTGGACGGCTGACCACGTAAACGCGTTCGGCCGGGTACGGAATGCTTTCCGTACCCGGCCGAACGCGTTGCGGCTCAGTGCTGGGCGGTGCCCCGGTCCGGGACGCAGCGGCCGTCCTCGGTGCGGTACTTCCACTGGGCGCCCTCGCTCACCAGCTCCTTGACCGCCCGCACGAAGCGCTCGATGTGCTCGTCCGGCGTACCGGCACCGAAGCTGACCCGGATCGCGTTGAGCGACTTCTCGCCCGGCTCGGCCTCCGGCGCGCCGCACTCGCCGACGTCCTGCGGGTCGCTGCCGAGCAGGGTGCGCACCAGCGGGTGGGCGCAGAACAGGCCGTCGCGCACCCCGATGCCGTACTCGGCGGAGAGGGCCGCGGCGAAGTGCGAGCTGTTCCAGCCCTCCACCACGAACGAGATGACGCCGACGCGGGGGGCGTCGTCACCGAAGAGCGAGAGCACCTTGACCTCGGGCACCTCGGCCAGTCCGGCCCGGACCTCCGAGACGAGCTGCTGCTCGCGGGCGACCAGGCTGTCGAACCCGGCCTCGGTGAGCGCCTTGCAGGCGGAGGCGATGGAGTAGACGCCGATGACGTTGGGCGAACCGGCTTCGTGGCGGGCGGCGGTGGTGTGCCACTCGACGTCCACCCCGCCGTCGGTGCGCCGGGCGACCTTGCGGGAGGCGCCGCCGCCGGCCAGGTAGGGCTCGGCGTCGCACAGCCAGTCGGAGCGGCCGGCCAGCACACCGGAGCCGAAGGGCGCGTAGAGCTTGTGGCCGGAGAAGGCGACCCAGTCGACGTCCAGCTCGGCGATGTTCACGGGGTGGTGCGGGGCGAGCTGGGCGGCGTCCAGCACGATACGGGCGCCGTGGGCGTGCGCGGCGGCGGCGAGCTCCTTGACCGGCCACAGCTCGCCGGTGACGTTGGAGGCCCCGGTGACGCAGACCAGCGCGGGGCCAACGGGGCCTCCGCTGCTCGAACGGAGCTGGGGGTCGCGGTCGGCGAGGGCGCGCTCCAGGGTGGCGACGGCCTGGTCAGGGGTGCGCGGGGCGTTCAGGTAGGTCACCCGGGCATCGCGCCAGGGCAGCAGGGACGCGTGGTGCTCGGTCTCGAAGACGAACACCTCGCAGTCGGCGGGCACCGCGGCGGCCAGCAGGTTGAGCGAGTCGGTCGTCGAACGGGTGAAGATCACCTGGTCGCCCTCGCGGCAGCCGAGGAACTCCGCGACGGTCACCCGGCTGGACTCGAAGAGGTCCGTGGAGAGCTGCGAGAGGTAGCCGGCACCCCGGTGGACGCTGCCGTAGTACGGCGCGTACGCGGCGACGTCGTCCCACACCCGCTGCAGGGCCGGGGCGCTGGCGGCGTAGTCGAGCGCGGCGTACGTGACCTCACCGCCGGTCACCAGCGGAACCGTCACATCCTTGCCCAGGACGGGCAGCGGGGTACAAATGGACTGATCGGCGGCAGCGGTGAAGACAGACATGACGAACTCCCGTAACAGGCAGGCGAACTCCGCGTGCCTGCGGATACGCGGCAGCACGGAAGAAGAGAAAAAGGGTGTGCGGAGGAGGGCCGAAAAGCCCTATCGCATTCGCTTGCTCACAGAGGCTCCCTGAGGACCAGGACCCCACGGGTGGACATCTCACGATGTCGAGGGGTCCGCGCTTGCCGCAGACCTCGCTGCCTACGGCCTGGTCTTCACCCGGGGCACCCCGCCACGGACGGAGGGTTGCCGGACAGCGGGCCGGGGCCGTAGTCGCTGTCACTCATGACCTGCCCAGCATCTTGCCATACGTGCCCGGACGCGCAAGGCGCAGTCCATGATCTGGACTGCGCCCCGCTTCGCTGCTCGGTGGTTCAGGCGTTGCTGGTCTTGACCCATCTCTCCAGCACGCGCCCCGCGGACCCGGAGTCGATGGACTCGGCGGCCTTCGCCATACCGGCGGTGAGCTGCTCTTCGAGCGTGCCCTCCCCCGGGTCCAGCGCGACCAGCGCCGCCGCAGCGTTGAGCAGGACGGCGTCCCGTACGGGCCCCGTCTCACCGGCCAGCAGCCGGCGGGCCACGTCGGCGTTGTACGAGGCGTCGGCGCCGCGCAGCGCCTCGACCGGCACCAGGTCCAGGCCGACGTCGCGCGGGTCGAAGGCCTGCTCGCGCACGACGCCGTCGCGGGCCACCCAGACCCGGGAGGTCGCGGTGGTGGTCAGCTCGTCCAGTCCGTCGTCGCCGCGGAAGACCAGCGCGGAGTTGCCCCGCTCCGCGAGGACGCCCGCGACGATGGGCGCCATCCGCGGGTCGGCCACGCCGATGGCCTGGGAGCGCACCTGGGCCGGGTTGGTGAGCGGGCCCAGGATGTTGAAGGTGGTCGGCGCGCCGAGCTCCGCCCGCGCCTTCGCCGCGTACCGCAGGGCGGGGTGGAACTTCACCGCGAAGCAGAAGGTGATGCCCGCCTCCTCCGCCACCTCGACGACGCGCTGCGGGGGCAGATCCAGGTTGACGCCGAGCACGCCCAGTACGTCGGAGGAGCCGCTGGCCGAGGAGGAGGCGCGGTTGCCGTGCTTGACGACCTTGGCGCCCGCCCCGGCCAGGACGATCGCGGACATGGTGGAGATGTTGACCGTCTTGGCCATGTCGCCGCCGGTGCCGACGATGTCGACCGTGCGGCCGGGCACGTGGATCGTGGTGGCGTGCTCGTACATCGCACGGACCAGACCGGTGACCTCCCCGACCGTCTCGCCCTTGGCGCGCAGGGCCACCGCGAAGCCGGCGATCTGCACGTCGGTCGCCTCGCCGCTCATGATGCGGTCCATCGCCCACGCGGTGTCGTCCGCGCTCAGGTCCTCGCCGCGCATCAGCGGGGTCAGCACGCCGGGCCAGGTACGAGCCGCCACGCTGTCGCCGCCGACCGGGGTCACAACGTTCATGGTCCGCTCCTGGGGTCCACAGCCGGTAAAGGGATGCGTCCACCCTATCGAGCGCCGGAGACAGCGAAGAGCCCCGTCCATCGTATGGATGGGCGGGGCTCCCGCTGTGGCGATCAGTTCAGGTGATCAGTGGTGGCCGTGGCCCTCGGTGATCTCCTTGTACTCCTCGGGGGACGCCTTGGCGATCTGGCTGTGCTCGCCGTAGAAGCTCTTGCTGAGCCTGGCCCGCGTCTTCTCGATCGGCGACACCTTGCGCTTCACGCCGTTCTCGTCGACCAGCGGGCCGAGTTCGACCGGCGCGTACTGCTCGTGCGCGGTGAGGGTGTGCAGCTGCCCCTGCGACAGCGGCTCGTGGACCTCGACGAACTCACCGTGCGGCAGGCGCTTGATGAGCCCGGACTCGCGCCCGTGCAGCACCTTCTCCTTGTCCCGGCGCTGGAGGCCGAGGCAGATCCGCTTGGTCGCGATGAACGCGAGGACCGGTCCGACGAAGAAGAAGATCCGGACGAACCACGAGATGGAGTTCAGCGACAGGTGGAAGTGCGTCGCCCAGAGGTCGTTACCGCCGCCCACCAGACCGATGAAGTACACCGTGATCCACGCGACGCCGAAGGCCGTACGGGTCGGGGCGTTGCGCGGGCGGTCCAGGATGTGGTGCTCGCGCTTGTCCCCGGTGACCCAGGACTCGATGAACGGGTACATCGCGATCGCGCCCAGGATGAGCCCGAAGAGCACCAGTGGGATGAGCACGCCCAGCACGAGCGTATGACCCCAGAGGTTGATCTCCCAGCCCGGCATCACGCGGACCAGACCCTCGGCGAAGCCCATGTACCAGTCGGGCTGGGCGCCGGTGGACACCTGGTCCGGGCGGTACGGGCCGATGGCCCAGATCGGGTTGATCGAGGCGATGCCCGCGATGACGGCGATGACACCGAAGACCAGGAAGAAGAAGCCTCCGGCCTTGGCCATGTACACCGGCAGCAGCGGCATGCCGACGACGTTCTTGTTCGTCCGGCCGGGGCCCGCGAACTGCGTGTGCTTGTGGTAGAAGACCAGGATGAGGTGGCCCACCAGAAGCCCGAGCATGATGCCCGGCAGCAGCAGGATGTGCACCGAGTAGAACCGCGCGACGAAGTCGCCGCCCGGGAACTCCCCGCCGAACAGGAACATCGAGATGTAGGTGCCGACGATCGGCATCGACAGGATCGCGCCCTGGGTGAAGCGGACACCCGTACCCGAGAGCAGGTCGTCCGGGAGCGAGTAGCCGGTGAAGCCGGTGAACATACCGAGCACGAACAGCAGGAAGCCGAACAGCCAGTTGATCTCACGCGGCTTGCGGAACGCGCCCGTGAAGAACACGCGCATCATGTGCACGAACATGCCGGCCAGGAAGATCAGCGCGGCCCAGTGGTGGATCTGCCGGACCAGCAGACCACCGCGGACGTCGAAGCTGATGTTCAGCGTCGAGGCGTAGGCCTCCGACATCCGGATGCCCTGCATGGGCTCGTACGGGCCGTGGTAGACGGTCTCGGCCATGCTCGGGTGGAAGAACAGCGTCAGGTACACACCCGTGAGGATGATGATGATGAAGCTGTAGAGGCAGATCTCACCGAGCATGAAGGACCAGTGGTCCGGGAAGATCTTGCGCATGTTGGCCTTGGCCAGGGAGTAGATCCCGAGCCGGCCGTCCGCCCAGTCGGCCATCTTCTCACCGGCGGGCGCCTTGCGCTTCGTATCGGTCGCAGTACTCATCCGCGCTCCCAGAATGCAGGACCGACGGGCTCTTCGAAGTCACCGAGCGCCTCGAGGTTGCCCTCGCTGTTCACGCCGATCCGCAGCTGCGGGAGGGCGTGACCGGCCGGACCGAAGATGACGCGGGCGCCGTCGGAGAGGTCGAAGGTTGACTGGTGGCACGGGCAGAGCACGTGGTGCGTCTGCTGCTCGTACAGGCTGATCGGGCAGCCGACGTGGGTGCAGATCTTCGAGAAGGCCACGATGCCCTCGTGGGCCCACTCGCGCTCGCGCTTGTCCTTGATGTTGGACGGCTCGATGCGAATGATCATCAGCGCAGCCTTGGCGATCTGCGTCTGGAAGTCGTGTGCGTCCTCCTCCAGGCCCTCGGGCATGGCGAAGGTGAGCGAACCCACCGCGACGTCCTCGGGGCGGAGCGGCTCATTCGTGTTCATGTTGATGAGCTGCTTGCCCTTGGCCCACAGGGTCGAGCGGAGCTTCTTCTCCGGCAGCGGACCTAGGTCGCGCAGCAGCACCACACCGGCGAGCGGCACCAGGGCCAGCGCGCCGAACATGGTGTTGCGGATCAGCTTGCGCCGTCCGAACGCGGACTCCTCGGCACCGGCCGCGAAGTCCGCCAGGACCTTCGCCTTGACCTCGGGCTCGGCCGCGATCGCGTGCCGCTCGTCGGCGACCTCCACGTCCGACATCAGGGTGCGCGCCCAGTGGACGGCTCCCGCGCCGATCGCGAAGAGCGCCACGCCCAGGGTCAGCCCCAGGGAGAAGTTGAGCGCGCTCACGTGACCGAACGGGAAGATGTAGACGATCTTGTCGACCGGGAAGATGACGTAGGAGGCGATGAAGCCGACCGTCGCCAGCATGGACAGCGTGAACAAGAACGCGACCACGCGCTCGGACCGGTCCGCGGCCCGTTCGTCGATGTCCTGGATGCGCGGCTGGTGGGCCGGCAGCCCCGGGTCCGCGAACGGATCGCCCGCGCCCTCTACCGCGCCGTGCGCGGGGACCTGCTCTGCGGGCAGGTTCTCTTCTGGAATCTCTTGGCTACTCATGACTTCTTGGCCTTAGCGGTGTGGGCCGCGACCCAGATGGCAACTGCGATCAGCGCGCCGAGCCCGAAGATCCAGCCGAACAGACCCTCGCTGACCGGACCGAGGCCGCCCAGCTTGAGGCCACCGGGGCTCTCCGCCTGCGCGCTGTTCACGGTCTGGATGTACGCGATGATGTCCTTCTTCTGCTGATTGGGCATCGTCGTGTCGGGGAAGGACGGCATGCTCTGAGGACCGGTCTGCATGGCCTCGTACATGTGCTTCGGGTCCACGCCCTCAAGGTTGGGAGCGGACTTGCCCTTCGTCAGGGCACCACCCTCACCGGTGAAGTTGTGGCACTGAGCGCAGTTGGTACGGAACAGGTCGCCGCCCTTGGCCACGTCCGCGCCCTCAGGGCTGACCTGGCTCTTGGTCGGGACGATCGGGCCGGCGCCGAGCGACGCGACGTACGCCGCGAGCTGGTCGATCTCGGCCTGGGTGTAGATGACCTTCTTCTTCGGTACCTGGGCACCCGGCTGCTGCGCGGGCATACGGCCGGTACCGACCTGGAAGTCCACGGCGGCGGAGCCCACGCCGACAAGCTGGGGCCCGTCGGTGGTTCCCTCACCGCCGGTTCCGTGGCAGCTGGCGCAACCGACGGAGTACAGCTTCTTGCCCTCGTCGATGGCGAGGGACTGGGCGGTTTCGTCGGCCTGCGCCTTACTCGCGGGCGCAAACGCGGCGTACAGCCCCCCAGTAGCCGCCAGCGCGAGGAGTAGTACGACGACCGCCGCCAACGGATGGCGTCGTCGTGCGGAGAGCTTTTTCACGGATTACCCCGGTGTCAGGATCTTCTGCGTCGATGCTGGATGTGGTTCGGGCTCTGGCCCGGTTACTTGATCAAGTAGATCGTGGCAAAGAGGCCGATCCACACAACATCGACGAAGTGCCAGTAATAGGACACGACGATGGCAGCGGTCGCCTGTTCATGGGTGAACCTCTTGGCTGCGTATGTCCTGCCCAGAACGAACAGGAAGGCGATGAGACCGCCTGTCACATGCAGACCATGGAAGCCAGTGGTCAGGTAGAACACCGAGCCGTACGGATCCGAGGACAGCGAGAGGCCGTCCTTCTTCACCAGCTCGGTGTACTCGAAGATCTGGCCTCCGATGAAGATCGCACCCATCACGAACGTGATCACGAACCAGGCGCGGAGCTTCTTCACATCGCCCCGCTCCGCGGCGAAGACGCCGAGCTGGCAGGTGAGTGATGAGAGCACCAGGATGGTGGTGTTCGTCGCCGAGAACGGAACGTTCAGGGACGACGCCATTTCCTTCCAGTGATCTGGTCCGGTCACCGATCGCAGGGTGAAGTACATCGCGAAGAGGGCCGCGAAGAACATCAGCTCGGAACTCAACCAGATGATGGTTCCGACGCTGGTGAGGTTCGGCCGATTGACCGACGGGTGCGCGTGCCCGGTTTCTACTGTCGTTGCTGTCGCCACGACCGACATTATGTCGGTCGCTTATCCCGCCCTCACTCCGGGGGGTGCCGTTCGGTGTGTCAGAGGGGTGTGTCCTCCCCGAACGGCCCATGGATCCGCTGTCCCGGGCAGTGCTGACAGGGCGTCGGGCGGAGTACGATCCGCGCATCGGACAGCCCTCGCGCACCGAGGGCCCCGACGGCCCCGAAGACACGGATGTCACGGAGGAACAATGCAGCCGACCGCCACGGTCCTGGTCTACAGCGACAACGCACACACCCGTGAGCAGGTGAGGCTGGCGGCAGGGCGCAGGCCCGCGGCGGACGTGCCACCGGTGGAGTTCCTGGAGTGCGCCACCCTGCCCGCCGTCCTGGACGCTCTGGAGCAGGGAGGCGTCGACGTCTGCGTGTTGGACGGTGAGACCGCCCCGGCCGGCGGCATGGGCGTCTGCCGCCAGATCAAGGACGAGGTCTTCCGCTGCCCGCCGGTGCTGCTGCTCATCGGGCGCCCGCAGGACGCCTGGCTGGCCACCTGGAGCCGCGCGGACGCCGCGGTGACCCTGCCGGTCGAGCCGGTCGGGTTCGCTGACGCCCTGGCCGCCCTGCTGCGCAGCAGGCTCTCCGTGGGCGCCTGAGGACCCGTCCTCCGCCAGGTCTCCTCCAGAGGGGCGGCGCACTCCCCGGTCAGACCGCGGGGCGCAGTCGGGCCGCCTGAACCGGGTCGACCCGGTCGGGCGTGTCGTTCTGCAGCGCGCTGCCCTTCTGCCATTTCGCCCAGGACAGGTTCCAGTCGCCGTAGCCGTTGTCGAACGGCGTCATGGTCTCGCCCTCGCTGCCCACGACGCTGACCAGGTCGCCCTCGCGCACGGTGTTGTAGAACCACTCCGCCTCGCTGGTGCTCATCCCGGTGCAGCCGTGGCTGACGTTCGCGATGCCCTGCGAGCCGGTGGACCAGGGGGCCGCGTGCACGTACTCGCCGCTCCAGGTGACCCGGGTCGCGTAGTAGACCGGCAGGTCGTACGAGTCGCTGGAGCCCTCCGCGATGCCGATGGTCTCCCCGCGCATACGTACGTAGTACTCCTTGCCCAGCACGACCTTGACGCCGTTGCGGGTGGAGAAGCCGGGCTTGCCCGTGGTCACCGGGATGGTGTTGATCACTTCTCCGTTGCGCTTGACCGTCATGGAGTGCTCGGAGGCGTCGGTGATGGCCTCGATCCGGTCGCCGGTAGTGATCTTCAACGCTTTCGTGGGCGCCCCGTACAGCGCCTTGGCCACCTTGATGCCGGTCAGATCGCTGCTGACCTCGATGGAGGCCTTGGCCGGCCAGTAGTCCTTCGGCCGGTAGTGCAGCGTCTTGTCGTCGACCCAGTACCAGGAGCCGGTCACGGCGGGCGTGGAGCGCACCTTCAGGGCGCGTTCGACGGTGGCGCGGGCGGCCCTGTCGGCGACCGGGGCGCTGAGTTGCGCCGTAACGGGCTGTCCGACGCCGTAGGTGCCCGCCTGAGGGCCGAAGGTGACCTTCAGGAACCTCTTGGCGGCGGCGGTCGCGAAAGACAGCGTGCGGCTCCCTGGGGCGCCTTCGTCGTTCTCCATGCTGACCTTGACGGTGTACCGCGTGCCCGCGGCGAGCGGGGCGGTGGAGTGCCAGCGGTGTCCGTCGGCGTCGAGTTCGCCCGCCAGATGGCGTCCTTCGCCGTCCACGGCCGTCACGTCGGTGATCCGGCCGTCGTCGCCGTCCACGCTGACTTCGAGGGGCTTGTCCGGGTCGACCTTCTCACCGCCGTCGGGCGTGTTGGAGGAGATCTCGTCGGCGGCGTCGTACGGCGTGGCCGCCAGCGGATGGCCGTCGGACTCCCCACAGGCGGTCATCCCTGCGACCAGGGTCACGACCAGCAGAGTGCAGCTCACTACGGGACGGATGCGCGGCGTGTGGCTCATGAACCCACGCTAAGAAGATTCATCCGTTTCAGCGCGCGGGGTGACTGCAAACGGGGGGCCCGCACTTCTCGTGGAAGTGCGGGCCCCCCGTCAGGTGGAGCGGTGTCACGGGTGGAGCGGTGTCACTGGGTGCGGTTCTCGCCGCGGTAGTACTCGAAGACCCAGCCGAACAGACCGACCATGATCACCGGGAGCGAGAAGTAGAGCAGCCACCAGCCGAAGACGACTCCCATGAAGGCGAGTGCGCCACCGACCGCCAGCGAGAGCGGCTGCCAGCTGTGCGGGGAGAAGAACCCCACGTCGCCGGCCTCGTCCGCCACATCGGCTTCCTTGTTGTCCTGCGCGAGCGCGTCGACCCGCCGGGCCGTGAAGGCCAGGTAGAAGCCGATCATGACGCTCAGGCCGAAGGCGAGGACGAGCGCGGTCGTGCCGGCCGGCTCCTTGGACCACACGCCGTACGTGATGGCCATGGCGAGGATGAAGACCGATAGCCAGATGAACAGCTTGCCCTGGATCTTCACTTGCCAGCCTCCTTGCCGCCGGCGAGGGCCTTGTCACCCTCGGAGTGGTGCTCAAGCTGTTCGAGCGCCGTGATTTCCGGGTGGTGCAGGTCGAACGCCGGGGATTCGGAACGGATCCGCGGAAGGGTGATGAAGTTGTGCCGGGGCGGCGGGCAGGAGGTCGCCCACTCCAGCGAGCGGCCGTAGCCCCACGGGTCGTCGACCTCGATCTTCTTGCCGTACTTGGCCGTCTTCCAGACGTTGTAGAAGAACGGCAGGATCGACAGTCCGAGCAGGAACGAGCAGATCGTGGAGATCGTGTTCAGCGCGGTGAAGCCGTCCGCCGCGAGGTAGTCCGCGTAGCGGCGCGGCATGCCCTCGGCGCCCAGCCAGTGCTGCACCAGGAACGTGCCGTGGAAGCCCACGAACAGCGTCCAGAAGGTGATCTTGCCGAGCCGCTCGTCCAGCATCTTGCCGGTGAACTTCGGCCACCAGAAGTGGAATCCGGAGAACATCGCGAAGACCACGGTGCCGAAGACCACGTAGTGGAAGTGCGCCACCACGAAGTACGAGTCCGAGACGTGGAAGTCCATCGGGGGCGACGCGAGGATGACGCCGGTCAGACCACCGAAGGCGAAGGTGATCAGGAAGCCGACGGCCCAGAGCATCGGTGTCTCGAAGGACAGCGAGCCCTTCCACATCGTGCCGATCCAGTTGAAGAACTTCACCCCGGTCGGTACCGCGATGAGGAACGTCATGAACGAGAAGAACGGCAGCAGTACCCCGCCGGTGACGTACATGTGGTGGGCCCACACGGTCACGGACAGACCCGCGATGGCGATCGTCGCGCCGATCAGGCCGATGTATCCGAACATCGGCTTTCGGCTGAACACCGGGATCACTTCGGAGACGATCCCGAAGAAGGGCAAAGCGATGATGTACACCTCTGGATGCCCGAAGAACCAGAACAGGTGTTGCCATAGCAATGCGCCGCCATTGGCCGCGTCGAATACATGCGCCCCGAATTTTCGGTCCGCCTCCAGCGCGAAGAGCGCCGCGGCGAGGACCGGGAAGGCCAGCAGGACCAGGACACCGGTCAGCAGGACGTTCCAGACGAAGATCGGCATGCGGAACATCGTCATGCCGGGTGCGCGCATGCAGATGATCGTGGTGATGAAGTTGACCGAACCGAGGATCGTGCCGAATCCGGAGAAGGCCAGACCCATGATCCACATATCGGCGCCGACGCCCGGCGAGCGGACCGCGTCCGAAAGCGGGGAGTAGGCGAACCAGCCGAAGTCGGCGGCACCCTGCGGGGTGAGGAAGCCGGCCACCGCGATGATCGAGCCGAAGAGGTAGAGCCAGTACGCGAACATGTTCAGCCGCGGGAACGCCACGTCGGGCGCACCGATCTGCAGCGGCATGATCCAGTTCGCGAACCCGGCGAACAGCGGCGTCGCGAACATCAGCAGCATGATCGTGCCGTGCATCGTGAACGCCTGGTTGAACTGCTCGTTCGACATGATCTGCGTACCCGGACGGGCCAGCTCGGCGCGCATGAAGAGCGCGAGCAGACCGCCGATGCAGAAGAAGGCGAACGATGTGACCAGGTACATCGTGCCGATCGTCTTGTGGTCAGTGGTGGTCATCCACTTGATGACGACGTTTCCCGGCTGCTTGCGCCGGACCGGCAGCTCGTCCTCGTACGAGTCGTCTGCTGCCGCGGCACCCTGAGGTTCGTTGAGGATGCTCACAGTTTGTTCGTCTCCGCATTCCTGGCCGGGTCAGTCTGCTCGATGCCGGCCGGCACGTAGCCCGTGTTGCCCTTCTTCGCCAGTTCCTTGAGGTGCGCCTGATAGCGCTCCGGGGAGACGACCTTGACGTTGAAGAGCATGCGGGAGTGGTCGGCGCCACAGAGCTCGGCGCACTTGCCCATGAAGGTGCCCTCCTGGTTGGGAGTCACCTCGAAGGAGTTGGTGTGGCCCGGAATAACGTCCTGCTTCATCAGGAACGGCACCACCCAGAAGGAGTGGATGACGTCACGCGAAGTCAGGATGAAGCGGACCTTCTCACCCTTGGCCAGCCACAGGGTCGGACCGGGGTTGCCGTTCTGCGGATTCCGGGTTCCCGGGACACCGACGTCGTAGACGCCGTCAGCACCCTTGGGGAAGTCCTTGCGGAACCGGTCCGGGATGGCGTCGAGCTCCTTGGGGACCTCGTTGCCCGTGGCGGCGGAGCCGTCCACGTTCTCGATGTAGTTGAAGCCCCAGCTCCACTGGTAGCCGACCACGTTGACCGTGTGCGCCGGCTTCGGGGAGAGTTCGAGGATCTTCGATTCGTCGCGCGCGGTGAAGTAGAACAACACCGAGACGATGATCAGAGGGACCACGGTGTACAACGCCTCGATCGGCATGTTGTACCGGGTCTGCGGAGGAACCTCCACCTTGGTGCGGCTGCGCCGGTGGAAGATGACGCTCCACAGGATCAGGCCCCAGACCAGGAGACCCGTGGCGAGCGCTGCCGCCCACGAGCCCTGCCAGAGGGAAAGGATCCGTGGGGCCTCTTCCGTCACCGGAGTAGGCATACCGAGGCGGGGGAAATCCTTGTATGTGCAACCGGTTGCGGTCGCCAGGATCAGGCCCGCAGTCAGCACCTGCGGCAGCTTCCGCCGCATCGGGCGCCGCGACGAGCGGTCGGAGCCGTTGGGACTCACGTAGCGCCTTCCCGAGAGTCTCGCCCGCACGGTCGGCGCGCCCGTCTCGTTTGTCGGTCGCCGCCCCTGACGCGGGCAGGGGTTTGGATGTTTATGCGGACCAAACCCTACTGGACGCTATTTGGGGTCGCGCGGGGAGGGTGCCCAACGCGCCGCCCGACTCCCCGAAGGGGTGGAATCGACGCCTCCGGCCGCCATCTGACGCCCCCTCTCCTGACCCCGCGGGCGACCGGGTCCCGGGGCGGGCCGCGGACCCGGCTAGCGTGGCCGGGTGCCCTACTTCGACGCCGCGTCCGCCGCCCCCCTCCACCCCGTCGCCCGCCAGGCGCTGCTTGCCGCGCTGGACGAGGGCTGGGCCGATCCGGCCCGGCTCCACCGGGAGGGGCGGCGGGCCCGGCTGCTGCTGGACGCCGCCAGGGAGGCCGCCGCGGAGGCCGTCGGCTGCCGCCCCGACGAGCTCAGTTTCACCTCGTCCGGCACCCGGGCGGTGCACTCAGGAATTTCCGGGGCTCTCGCCGGGCGTCGGCGTGTCGGCCGCCATCTGACCGTCTCCGCGGTCGAACACTCGTCCGTGCTCCATTCGGCGGCCGACCACGAAAGCCGGGGCGGGACGGTCACAGAGGTGCCGGTGGACCGGTCGGGGGCGGTGGACCCGGCGGCGTACGGGGCGGCGCTGCGCGAGGACACCGCGCTGGCGTGCCTCCAGTCCGCCAACCACGAGGTCGGCACCGTGCAGCCGGTGGCAGAGGTGGCCGGGCTCTGCCGGGAGGCGGGGGTGCCGTTGCTGGTGGACGCCGCCCAGTCGCTGGGCCTGGAACCGGTGCCGGGCGGCTGGTCGCTGCTGGCGGCGAGCGCCCACAAGTGGGGCGGTCCGGCCGGGGTCGGGCTGCTGGCGGTGCGCAAGGGTGTCCGGTTCGCGGTCCAAGGCCCGGCCGACGAGCGGGAGTCGGGGCGCGCCGCCGGCTTCGAGGACATTCCGGCCATCGTGGCCGCGGCGGCTTCCCTGCGGGCGGTGCGGGCGGAGGCGGCGGCCGAGTCGGTGCGGCTGAGCGCGCTGGTGGACCGGATCAGGAGCCGGGTGCCGGTGCTGGTGCCCGATGTGGAGGTCGTCGGTGATCCGGTGCGGCGGCTGCCGCATCTGGTCACCTTCTCCTGTCTCTATGTCGACGGAGAGACCCTGCTCCACGAGCTGGACCGGGCCGGTTTCTCCGTATCGTCCGGTTCGTCCTGCACGAGCAGCACCCTGACGCCGAGCCATGTGCTGAAGGCGATGGGAGTGCTCTCCGAGGGCAACGTCCGGGTGTCGCTGCCGGCGGGCACCACGGAGGAGGACGTCGACCGCTTCCTCGACGTGCTGCCCGGGGCGGTGGCGGGGGTGCGGGAGAAGCTGGGCGCGCCCGCCCCGGCCGCGCCCGCCGCCCCGGCGGCCTCGCTGGTCGTCGACGCGCTCGGCAGGCGCTGCCCCATCCCGGTGATCGAGCTCGCAAAGGTGATCGGAGGGGTGCCCGTGGGCGGCACGGTGACCGTCCTGTCCGACGACGAGGCGGCCCGGCTCGACATTCCGGCCTGGTGCGCGATGCGCGAACAGGAGTACGTGGGCGAGGAGCCGGCGGACCGTGGCTCGGCCTATGTGGTCCGCCGGCTGTCCTGACCTCTCTGCGTGAGCTCTACGCGAGGTGCGTGCGGACCTCGGCGGCGGCCTCATGGCCGTACGCCTTGGTGAAGCGGTCCATGAAGCGGGTGCGGTGCAGGGTGTACTCCTGGGTGCCGACCGTCTCGATGACCAGCGTGGCGAGCATGCAGCCGACCTGGGCGGCCCGCTCCAGGCCGACGCCCCAGGCGAGGCCGGAGAGGAATCCGGCGCGGAAGGCGTCGCCGACGCCGGTCGGGTCGGCCTTGGCGTTCTCCTCCGGACAGCCGACCTCGATCGGCTCCTCGCCGGCGCACTCGATCCGCACGCCCTGGGCGCCGAGGGTGGTGACGCGGTGGCCGACCTTGGACAGGATCTCCGCGTCGGTCCAGCCGGTCTTGGACTCGATGAGCCCCTTCTCGTACTCGTTGGAGAAGAGGTACGTGGCGCCGTCGAGCAGGATGCGGATCTCGTCGCCGTCCATCCGGGCGATCTGCTGCGAGAAGTCCGCGGCGAACGGGATGCCCCGGGAGCGGCACTCCTCCGTGTGGCGGAGCATGCCCTCGGGGTCGTCGGCGCCGATGGAGACCAGGTCCAGACCGCCCACCCGGTCGGCCACGGCCTTCAGCTCGATCAGCCGGGCCTCACTCATGGCGCCGGTGTAGAAGGAGCCGATCTGGTTGTGGTCGGCGTCCGTCGTGCAGACGAAGCGGGCGGTGTGCAGGACCTCGGAGATCCGCACGGAGCCGGTGTCGACGCCGTGCCGGTCGAGCCAGGCCCGGTACTCGTCGAAGTCGGAGCCCGCGGCGCCGACCAGGATCGGGGCGGTGCCGAGCAGGCCCATGCCGAAGCAGATGTTGG
Source organism: Streptomyces sp. NPDC088730 (assembly GCF_044751215.1). Classification (NCBI taxonomy): domain Bacteria; kingdom Bacillati; phylum Actinomycetota; class Actinomycetes; order Kitasatosporales; family Streptomycetaceae; genus Streptomyces; species Streptomyces sp. NPDC088730. The sequence goes on along the minus strand of NZ_JBIVLK010000001.1, from coordinate 1,066,811 downwards.
CGGCGACACCCCCGCGGCGCACGTCCAGGTTGTCGACCAGGAAGGAGAGCGAGACCGTGTGCAGCTGGTCCGCGACCAACTGGTCCGCGAAGCGGCCGGGGAAGGTCATGAGGTGGTCGGTGGCGATGGAGCCGGTGACTGCGATACGCACGGGAGACTGCTCCTGCGGAGGTCGAGGGGAACGGTGTCCGCGTCCCCGGGGCGGCATGACAGGGGGCCCGGAATTCGAGGGCCCCTTTACGCTACCGGTTCCCCGGCCGGCCCGAATGGGAAAAACTACCCGATAGTAGGGCTTTCCTCCTGAGCCCGGAGGTGCTTACGGTGCGGATATGTCGAACTACACCGCTTCGATCGAGTCCGAGACCGGCCTGGCCGAGCTGCGCGGAGACTGCGCGCGGATGGCCCCGCACTGGGTGGTACCCGCGAAGGCCGCCGCGGCCCCGGTGGCACCGTCCCTGATTCACGGGGTGAGCGTGCCCCCGGCCTCGGCGAAGCTGATCGACGCGATGGCGGAGTACGGCGACTGACCGCTCCCGGTTTTCGGCACCCGCCGACCGCGCTCCGGCCCCTTCCGGCCCCCGCTCCTGCCGCAACTGCCGCCCCACGGGGGAACCGTGCGCTCCCGCGCCCCGTCCCATCGGTGTCCGCACCCAAGGGGCGGGCCATATGCCGGCCAGGCGTATGACGCCAATGCAGGCGAAGGAGCGATCCGGTGAGCACCCAGCGACCCGACAACGACGAGACCGGCCCCCGGCGGCGTTCGCCGCTCGCCGTGGCCTCGGTGGCGGCAGCGGTACTGCTGGCCGGCGGCGGCGGCGTGTACTGGGCCGCGACCGCGGCGGACGGCGGCAACGTCGAGGAGAACGGGGGCCTCGGCGCCGGCCCCCCGCCGCTCTCACTCGACGAGCGGACCGGCGGACCGGCCACCACGCCCTCCTCCACCACCCCATCGGCCCCGCCGAAGGGCATCGCGCCCGGTGAGCCCGACCCGCACGGCGGACGGCTCGTCTACCGCGCGGCGGGCGCACTGCCGGACGGCCCGGCGAAGGCCGCGGTCCGGCACACGAGCGGAACCGTCTCCGCCGCAGAGGTGACCCGGCTGGCGAAGGCGCTCGGCCTCGACGGCACCCCGCAGGCCGAGCCCACCTCCTGGAAGGTGGGCTCCGACGGGGACGGTTCGGGCCCGGTGCTGCGGGTCGGCAGGCAGGCGCCCGGCACCTGGACCTTCGCCCGTCATGGCTCCGGCGGCACGGACAACTGCGGTCACAAGGCGACCTGTTCGGGCGAGCACGTGGCACCCGGCGGATCGGGATCACCGGTGAGCGAGAAGGCCGCGAAGGCCGCCGCGGCGCCGGTGCTGAAGGCGGCCGGCCAGGACTCCGCCACCCTCGACGCCCGCCAGCTGATGGGCTCGGCCCGCGTGGTGAACGCGGACCCGGTGGTGGACGGGCTGCCGACGTACGGCTGGGCGACCGGCATCCAGGTCGGCACCGACGGCGAGGTGATCGGCGGCGGCGGGCAGTTGAAGGGCCTGGAGAAGGGCGCCGAGTACCCGGTGATCGGCGCGGCCGACGCGCTGAAGCAGCTGAACGCGGCGCAGCCCTCCGACGGCCGCAAGAACATCGGCGGGTGCGCGACCGTGGCGCCGCTCAGCGGCGACGGGAAGCCGTCCGGCACGTCCTGCGGCGCGCGGACCGGGGCGGAACCGCCGACGACGACGGTGACGGTCGACAAGGCCGTCTTCGGTCTGGCGGCCCAGTACGCGGACGGGAAGCAGCTGCTCGTGCCGTCCTGGATCTTCACGGTCCGGCCGGGCGCGGGCGGTACGGGCAACACGGTCACCCAGGTCGCCGTGGACCCGGCGTACCTGACGAAGGACGCTCCTTCGGAGAAGACGCCGGACGGTGGCGCCACGTCCCGGGCCGGCGGCACGGTCCAGTCGTACCGCGCCGACGGACGGACGCTCGCGGTGACGTTCTGGGGCGGCGTGTGCAGTACGTACTCGGCGAGTGCGAAGGAGGACGGCGACACCGTGCGGGTGACCGTGACGGAGTCGAAGCCGGACCCGGAGAAGATGTGCGTCAAGATCGCCAAGAAGCTGACCCGCACGGTCACCCTGGACCAGCCGCTGGGCGACCGGAAGGTGGTCGACGCGGGGTCCGGCGGCGAGGTGCCGCAGAAGTGACGTGACGCTCCCGCGCAGGGCACACAGCGGTACGGCGGCGGGCCCCCCCCTTGGATTCAGGGGGGCGGCGCCCGAGCCCCGGGGGGGCGGGGCGGAATCAGAAGGGTGGGGGCCCCGCGGCGGGTCGCCGGGGGGGCGGGGGGCGCGGGCCGCCTGCTGTGCCGTGCCGCCCCCGGGCTGGGCCCACGGGGGTCGGGGGGCGCCCCCCTGGATTCCAGCGGGGGGCCCGCCGCCGTACCGCTGTCGCGCAGGCGCTCTAGCTGAAGGAGTCGCCGCAGGCGCAGGAACCCGTGGCGTTCGGGTTGTCGATCGTGAAGCCCTGCTTCTCGATGGTGTCGACGAAGTCGACGGAGGCGCCGCCCAGGTACGGGGCGCTCATCCGGTCGGTGACGACCTTGACGCCGCCGAAGTCCTTCACGACATCGCCGTCGAGCGAGCGCTCGTCGAAGAAGAGCTGGTACCGCAGGCCCGAGCAGCCGCCGGGCTGGACGGCGACGCGCAGCGCCAGATCGTCACGGCCTTCCTGCTCCAGCAGGCCCTTGACCTTGGCTGCGGCGGCGTCGGACAGGAGGATGCCGTCGCTCACGGTGGTGGTCTCGTCCGATACGGACATCTGCTTCTCTCCCGGGTTGTACGGAGTCTGCTTGCCGACGTTGCAACCGCCGGAACCGCGGATTCATTCCGGGCCGCGCGCTTGCCTGTTCCATTCATGCTCGCACACCCGGCCCTCCGGCGGGTGCGTCACATTGACGCTATCGGCATCGTCAAAGTGACGTGAAGCGGTTATGATAGATAATGTCAATTCGACGAAAAGGCTCCTCGTAGAGAAGCTCCTCGCAGAGAAGAAAGGGTGCGTGACGTGACCACGGCCCACCCCGTCCAGGAACTCGACGTCCAGCCGTCGCCCCTCGCCCTGCTCCTGCTGGGCCGCGACGCCGACCCAAGGAGCGAGCGCGGCGTCGAATGCCCCGGCGACCTGCCCTCCCCGTCCGACCCGGACCTGGTGGAACGCGCCCGCGCGGCCAAGGAGAAGCTGGGCGAGAAGGTCTTCGTCCTCGGCCACCACTACCAGCGCGACGAGGTCATCCAGTTCGCGGACGTCACCGGGGACTCCTTCAAGCTGGCGCGGGACGCGGCGGCGCGTCCGGAGGCCGAGTACATCGTCTTCTGCGGTGTGCACTTCATGGCCGAGTCCGCGGACATCCTCACCACCGACGACCAGAAGGTCGTGCTGCCGGACCTGGCGGCGGGCTGCTCGATGGCCGACATGGCCACCGCCGAACAGGTCGCCGAGTGCTGGGACGTGCTGACGGAGGCCGGCGTCGCCGAGCAGGTCGTACCCGTCTCGTACATGAACTCCTCCGCCGACATCAAGGCCTTCACCGGCCGCCACGGCGGCACGATCTGCACCTCCTCCAACGCGAAGCGCGCCCTGGAGTGGGCCTTCGAGCAGGGTGAGCCCTCCACGACAAAGGTGCTGTTCCTCCCCGATCAGCACCTGGGCCGGAACACCGCCGTCCGGGACATGGGGATGACCCTGGAGGACTGCGTCCTCTACAACCCGCACAAGCCCAACGGCGGCCTCACCGTCCAGCAGCTGCGCGACGCGAAGATGATCCTGTGGCGCGGGCACTGCTCGGTGCACGGGCGCTTCTCGGTGGAGTCCGTCAACGACGTGCGGGCCCGGATACCCGGCGTCAACGTGCTGGTGCACCCGGAGTGCAAGCACGAGGTCGTGGCCGCCGCGGACTACGTCGGCTCGACGGAGTACATCATCAAGGCCCTGGAGGCGGCCCCGGCCGGTTCCAAGTGGGCGATCGGCACCGAGCTGAACCTGGTGCGCCGCCTGGCGAACCGTTTCGCTGCCGAGGACAAGGAGATCGTCTTCCTCGACAAGACGGTCTGCTTCTGCTCGACGATGAACCGGATCGACCTGCCGCACCTGGTGTGGACGCTGGAGTCGCTGGCCGAGGGCAGTCTCGTCAACCGGATCGAGGTCGACCCGGAGACCGAGAAGTACGCCAAGCTCGCGCTGGAGCGGATGCTGGCACTGCCGTAGCCGTCCGTCACGCGAAAGGCCCCGGGGGCCGCCTTCTGGCGGCTGTCCGGGGCCTTTCGCGTGACGGACGGCGGTGGGCCGGTTTCCGCCGTACGGCCCCCACGATGTCCGCTCCGTAATTACTCTGCTACTCACCGCAGCGGACCCGGCCGAGAGGACCGGTGCGGACGGGAAGCGCGGGGCACGTCGTGATGTCCGCGTCGGTTGTGTGACGGAGAGCGGGACGGGCGATGGTGCGTGAGTCGGGTGTGACGGGCGACGAGGGACGCGAGCCGGTGGAGGGGGCGGCCGGGCTGCTGGACGGCACGTTCTTCACGGGCCGCGAGGAGGTGCTGGGGCGGATCGCCGCGTGGCTGGAGGCGGACGGGTCCGGGCTCTTCCTGGTGACCGGCCCGGCGGGCTGCGGCAAGTCGGCCGTGCTGGACCGGGTCAGGACGCTCATCGACCCCCTGCGGCGCGCGGGGACCGAGGTGGGCGAGAGCGACCCGGGCCCGCGCCTCCGTCGCCCCCTCGCCTCCGTGCTCCTGCGGGACCTGAGCCCGCTCCGGGCGGCCTCGGAGCTGGCCCGGCAGCTCGGACTGCCGGAACCCCTCGACGCCGACGGCTTCCGGGCCGGGCTGCGCGGGTTGGCCCCGCAGCCGGTGCTGGTGCTGGACGGTCTGGACGAGGTGCCCGCCGAGCACCTCCGCGCCATGATCGAGGAGCTGGTCCTCCCGCTCGGCCGGACGAACCCGGTCCTGCTCGGCTCCCGCGAGAGCGCGTTCCGCAGCCGCGTCGCGGAGGGCGGGTACCGGGGCGAGGCCCTGCCGGAGGCGCTCGCCCGGCTGGTCGGCGCGGAGGTCACGGTCGCGGACCTGGAGCAGGAGCCGCAGACCCGCGCCGATATCGGTGAGTACGTGTTCCGCCGGTGCGCGGCGGCCGGGGTTCCGGAGGACCGGGCGCGGGCGGCGGGCGAGGCGGTCGCCGCCCGTGCCGCGGCGCTGGACGGCGGGTTCCTGTTCGCGCGGCTGGTGGCGGGCCCGCCGGCGGCGGCCTCGGCCGGTGCCGACGGGGACCGGCTGCCCGACTCCGTCGAGGCCGCGTTCGAGGAGGACCTGCGGGCGGGGCCGGTACGGGTACGGCCGGACGGCACCGGACTGCCGTCCGCCGCCCGTGACCTGCTGACGGCCCTCGCCCGGACGGCCGGACGCGGGATGCCCGCCGGGGGCGTGTGGGAGGAGGTCGCCGGGGCGCTGGGCGGCGGCGGTGACGTGTCGTACGACGAGAGCGACGTGGACTGGCTGCTGTCCGCCTACGGCCGCTACGTGGTCGAGGACTCGGAGGACGGCCGGGCGGTGTACCGGCTGTCCCACCGCGCGTTCGGACCGCTCCTCGCGGACCGGGCCGGGCCGGGGGGTTCCGGGGCCGACGAGGTGGTGTTGGCCGCGCTGGTCGATCACGTCGGGCGGCGGGCGGTGGGCGACGACTGGGCGGCGGTCGATCCGTACGTGGTGCGGGGCCTGGCGCCGCACGCGGCTCGGGCGGGCGCACCGGGGGTCGCGATGCTGCGGGGACTGGTGGAGCGGGGCGGGGCGGGCGCGGTGCCGGTGCTGGCCCAGGCCCTGTCCCGGTTCTCCGGCCGGCTCGGGGCGGAAGGGGACCTGACGGGTGCGCTGGACGCGGCGCGGGAGGCGGCCGACCTGTACCGGGAGCTGGAGCGCGGCGCTCCGGGGGCGTTCGGTACGGCGCTGGTGCGGGCCCTCATCGACCTTGCCCACGCGTACGCGGCCATCGGCGACCGGGAGGGGCTCCTGCCGCCGGTGCGCGAAGTGGTCGGGCTCCGACGGAGCCCGGCCGAAGCGGGCGCCAGCGTGTCCCACCCCGGCCTGGCTCCCGCGCTGAGCGGTCTCGGCCGCCGGGTCGGCGCTGTGGGTGACCTCGAGGGAGCGGTCGCCCTGACGCGGGAGGCGGTAAGCAGCTACCGGCAGCACGTGGAGCGGGCTCCGGCGGTGTTCCGCCCCGGTCTCGCCGCAGCACTGACCGGCCTGGCGGCGGCTCTGGCAGCCGTCGGGCAGCCCGCGGCGGCCGCGGCCGCCGCGCAGGAGGCCGTGGACATCTACGGGGAACTCGCCGCTTCGCACCCCGCCGAGTTCCTGGCCCCGCTCGCCGCGGCTCTGGCCCAGCTGTCCGCGCACCGGGAGGACAGCGGCGATCTCGCCGGGTGCGTGGCGCCCGCGCGGAAGGCCGTGGAGCTCTGCCGGGAACTCGTCGCGCTCCATCCGGCCGCCTTCCAGCCGCAGTTGGCGGGCGCCCTCCACAACCTGGCGGACCGGCTCTCCGCCACCGGTGACCACGAGGAAGCCCTCACTGCGGACCGGGACGGCGCACTCCTGTACGCCAAGGTCGCAACGCGGCACCACGACGTCTTCCAGCCGGATTTCGCCCGCTCCATGTCCTCCCTCGCCAACAGGACGGCCGCCGCCGGAGACCTGCCATCGGCGGTCATCCTCGCGAGCGAGGCCGTACGCCTCCAGCGCGAGCTGACCTTGGACCGGCCGGTGGCGGCCCTCCCCGGACTGGCCACGATGCTCAGCCATCTCGCCACGCACCTCGCCGCCACGGGTGACCCCGCGGCGGCGCTGCCCAACGCCGAGGAAGCGACCGCCCTCTGGGGGCGTCTGGCCGCCGGGGACCCGGACGCCTTCCTGCCGCAGTACGCGACCGCCCTCAGCGACCTCGGCAACCGTCGCGCGAACCTGGGCGATGTTTCGGGGGCGCTCGCGGCGGCCCGGGAATCGGTCGGCATCCGCCGCGCACTCGCCGTCCAGCAGCCCGCCGGCTTCCGGCAGGACCTGGCCACGGCACTCACCCGGCTCGCCGCTCACCTGTACCGGGCCGAAGACCCGGCGGGCGGTCTGAGCGCCTCGGAGGAAGCGGTCGCCCTCTTCCGTGAGCTCGCCGGACGTGAGCCCGCTCTCCGCTCCGCCCTCGCGGGCTCGCTCGGCACCCTGGCGCAGAACCTCGGCGCCACCGGCAACCGGAAGGAAGCCCTGGAGACGGCCGGGGAGGGCGTCCGCATCCTGCGCGGCCTCGTCGCTGACACCGGCAGAGTCCACCTCCCCGATCTGGCCCTCGCCCTCCAGAACCTCAGCAGGCACCTGGAGGCGGACCAGGACGCCGAAGGAGCGGTGGGCGCGGCGGAGGAGGCGGCCGCCTTCTACCGGACGCTGGCTCTGGAGAGTCCCGACGCCTTCGAGAAGGACCTGGTCTCCGCGCTCCTCAACCTGGCGCAGACCCTGGCCCGCACCGGCGACCACACCTCGGCGGTCCGGCACTTCGACGAGACCGTGGCGGAGTTCGCCTCCGCCCACCCCGCGACCGGGCACCGTCTCGGTGCCGAGCGGAGCATCTTCCTGCTCGGCTGCCCCGCGCCCCACGCCTCGGCCGGCGTACGCGAGCTCGTGGCTCTTCTCGACGGGGAGTCCGCGCCGGACGGTGTCGCGAACGCCGTGACCGTACGGGCCCGCCGGGCGCTGCGCAGCTACGGCGACACCCGGTTCGTCCGCACGGCATGGGAGGCGGAGACCGGTTCGCCCGTACCGGCCTGGCTCGAACTGTCGCCGGAGACGCTGACCCTGGTCAGTTCCTGGATGTTCGCGCCCAACTGGCCCGAGTCACGCGACTTCTGGTCCCGGAACGCCGATGCGCTCAGCGGCCGGGAGACAGTGGCCGCCCTCGAAGAGGCGGCCCTCCTCGACCCCGGCACCGCACAGCGGCATGCCGCACTCCGCGAGATCGTCATGGCCCACGGCGTGACCGCCGCCTACGATCCGCTGATCCTCCGGGAGCAGCTGGCGGAGTGGGTGGACTGCACGGACTGGGCGGAGTCGCGGGCCTTCCTCCAGGACCACCCCCGCATCCTCCAGGTCCAGCCGCCCGAGGCGACCCCGCTCACGCACGTCGCCATCCTTGATGTCGCCCGCGTCGAAGGGCTGGACGCCGCGTACCGGCTGGTCGAGGACCGCGTGGCCCTCCAGGCCTACGTGGAACGCGCGTTGAACGCCGGGGACGGCACCGCGCTGATGCACGCGGCGGCCGTGGAGGGGCAGGTCTTCAACGACAAGCTGTCCTCCCTCACGCACGCCCAGGCGAGCATGGTGCTCGCCGGGGCGGTCGACGCCGTGGAGCCGGACGATCTGGCCACGCTCCTGCCCCGGGCCCGGGAGGAGATCAGGGTCCGGCTGCTGCGGGAGATCTGCGCCCTCAGCGTCCAGCACGCCCATCCGCACGGCGACACGTGGCTCCGGATCGTCCAGGCGCTGAGCGGTCCCGTCTGAGACCCACCGGTCCCGTCCGGTCAGCCGCCGCCCTCGCCGTTCGCCAACCGCCCGCCCCGGCTCATCGCGATCCGCAAGGTGTCCCCCAGCGACTCGGCGAGCTGGACGCCCACGCACCGCAGCTCCTCCTCCCCCACCACGGCCTCCGCCAGCACCTCACGGGCCTCATCCAGTACGTACTCGGCGGAGGCGATCAGGTCGGCCTCAAGCTCGTCGGCCATCCGGGAGACAGGGCCGCCGGGGCTCGCCGTGCTGAGCCAGCACGGACCGCCGCGCTCGTTGGTCCACGGGAGCAGTCGCAGGGCCCGGCCCCTCGAATCAAACATCAAGTCGAACGCCACCTTCGGAGAAGGCCCTCTGGTGTGCGGCACGAGAGGGCGGTTACGGTGTGTGCCGCAATCGTCGCCCTGGGGAACCTCGCTCCAACAGGGCGCCACTGTCCCGGCCTTGGGAACGGGACACACGGAAGGCACGCATCGTGACGTTCAGGCCCCAGGCCCTCACCCCCTATCTGTCCGCGCGCCACTACTTCGGCTCCGAGCAGCGCCGCCACCGCGAGCGGGCGGGCCTGTCGCTCGTACAGCTCGCGGAGATCGTGAACTCCAGCAAGAGCACGCTGGCCCGGATCGAGACGGCCGACCTGATGCCGCCACCGGACATCCCCAACCGGCTGGACAAGGCCTTCGGCACGGACGACCGCTTCCACGGGCTGTACGAGCTCGCCCGGCACGAGATCCACCCCGACCAGTACAAGCGGTACATGGACTTCGAGTCCCGTGCCGAAGTGATAGAGCAGTACGGGGCGCAGGCGCTGCCGGGCCTGTTCCAGACCGAGGAGTACGCGCGTACTTTCCTCCGCTGTCAGGAGGACCTGAGTGCCGAACAGGTCGAGGAACGCGTCACGGCGCGTATGTCCCGTCAGGAGCGGCAGCATTCGGAGATCGCACCGTTCCGGTGGGCGATCATCGACGAGGCTGTGCTGCGGCGGCAGATGGGCAGTGCGGCCTGCATGCACGAGCAACTGGCTTCGCTGCTGGAGCAAGTGGACACTCCGAACAGTAAGGTTCAGGTGATGCCGTTCAGTGCGGGGCCACACTCGCTCCTGGGTGGCGCGCTGACTCTGCTGGCCCTCCCCGACGGCACTTCGGTGGCGTATGAGGAGGGCATCCAGGCCGGAAATCTCTACGAGGATCCGGCCGCGGTGAAGAAGTGGCGGCGGCAGTACGAGGTACTGCGCGCCAACTCCTCCTCACTGGCCGAGTCTGCGGAACTGATCCGGACCGCGATGGAGGGCTACCGACCATGAACCACTCCCCCGAGCTGAGCACCGCCCACTGGCGCAGCAGCAGTTACAGCAATTCCAACGGGGGCGAATGCGTCGAGATCACCGACGACTTCCCCGGCATCGTCCCCGTACGCGACAGCAAGAACCCCACCGGACCCACGCTCATTGTCCAGACCGAGGCCTGGGGCGCGTTCGTCTCCTCACTCAAGTAGCAACGGCTTCGGGTGGAAAGCGAGATCCCGGAAGAGTCGGCGGAACCGAACCGGACCGCGATGGAGGGCTACCCACCGTGACCCACTCCCCCGAGCTGAGCACCACCCACTGGCGCAGCAGCAGTTACAGCAACGCGAGCGGCGGCGAATGCGTCGAGATCACCGACGACTTCCCCGGCATCATCCCCGTACGCGACAGCAAGAACCCCACCGGACCCACGCTCATCGTCCAAACCGAGGCCTGGGGCGCATTCGTCTCCTCACTCAAGTAACAACGGCTCGGGCGGCAAGCGAAATCCCGGCGGAACTGATCCGGCTTGCGATGGAGGAACACTGGCCATGAACCACTCCCCCGAGCTGAGCACCACCCACTGGCGCAGCAGCAGCTACAGCAATGCGAACGGCGGCGAATGCGTCGAGATCACCGACGACTTCCCCGGCATCATCCCCGTACGCGACAGCAAGAACCCCACCGGACCCACGCTCATCGTCCAGACCGAGGCCTGGGGCGCGTTCGTCTCCTCACTCAAGTAGCGAGAGAGCAAGCGGAAGCCGAAGAAACCGAGAGGGCCCCGTCCCACGCACTCGCGTGGGACGGGGCCCTCTCCGTCGTATCGGGCCCTGACTCGGTCAGGCCTGCGCGGGCTCGGTCTCCCGGGCCTCTTCGGATTCGGCCTGGGCCGGGACGCCCGCCTTCGCGGCGCGCTTGTCGGCCTTCTTCTTCGCGCGGCGCTCCTTGCGGAGCTCCACCATCGCGTAGAGCGTCGGCACCAGGAGCAGTGTCAGCAGCGTCGAGGTGACCAGACCGCCGATGACCACGACGGCCAGCGGCTGCGAGATGAAGCCGCCCTCGCCGGTGACGCCGAGCGCCATCGGGAGGAGGGCGAAGATGGTCGCCAGCGCCGTCATCAGGATCGGGCGCAGACGGTGGCGGCCGCCCTCGACGACCGCCTCGACGACGCCCATGCCCTGTCGGCGGTACTGGTTGATCAGGTCGATCAGCACGATCGCGTTGGTCACCACGATGCCGATCAGCATCAGCATGCCGATCATCGCCGCGACGCCCATCGGGGTGCCGGTGATGAGGAGCAGGCCGATCGCGCCGGTGGCGGCGAACGGGATGGAGACCAGCAGGATCAGCGGCTGGATGAGCGACCTGAAGGTGGCGACCAGCAGCATGAAGACGATCGCGACGGCCGCCAGCATGGCCAGGGCCAGCTTGACGAAGGCGTCGTTCTGGTCCTCGGACACGCCGCCGATGGTGGCGGTGGCGCCGTCCGGGAGGTTCAGCGAGTCGACCTTCTTCTGGAGTGCCGCGCTGACGCTGCCGGTGTCGTCACCGACGGGCTTGGCGGTGATCGTCGCGGCGCGCTGGCCGTCGATCCGGGTCATGGAGACCGGTCCGGGGACCAGCTTCACGTCGGCGATCGTGCCGAGCTTGACCGGGCCGAGCGGCAGGTTCTTCAGCTCGGCCATGGTGGCGGCCGGGTGGGCCGACTTGATGAGGACGTCGCGCTCGGTGTCGTCCATGATCGCCTTGCCGGAAGGGGTGCCCTTCACGGCGCCGGCGACGGCCGCGCCCAGGGTGGCCTGGCTGAAGCCGTGGTCGGCGGCTTCGGGCTTTGCCGTGACCGAGATGCGCGGGATGCTCTCCGACAGGTCGCTCTGGACGTCGGAGACGTCCTTGAGGCCGGACACCGCCTTGCGCACCTGCTCGGAGGACTTGGCGAGGACGTCCGCGTCGGCGGCCTTGACCACGACGCTCAGGTCCTGGCTGCCGAAGCCGCCCGCCTCCGCGATGGTCGTGTCGCCGATGCCGTCGAGCTTGCCGAGCGCCTCGTCGAGGCGCTTCTCCGTGGCGTCGTACTCGGCCGGGTCCTTCAGCGTCACCTGGTAGGTGGCCTGGTTGGCTCCGGTGCCGCCGCCGAAGGCGGCCATGAAGCCGGACGAGCCGACGGTGACCTGGTACTCCTTGACGCTCTTGTCGGCGGCGAGGAGCTTCTCGACCTTCTTGGACGCCTCGTCGGCGGCCGCCAGGCTGGTGCCGGGGGCCAGCTCCTGGTTGATGGAGAGGACCTCCTGCTCGCCCTGGTCGAAGAGGGTGGTCTTCAGCAGCGGGGCCATGCCGAAGGTGCCGATCAGCACGACGACGGCGATGACCACGCTGACGATGCGGCGACGGGTGGCGAAGCCCAGCACCTTGACGTAGATCCGCTGGAGCCTGCTGCGGGCTTCCTTCTCCTCGGCCTTGCGGCGGGCCGCCTCCGGGTCCTCGACGCTGCCCTTGGGGGCGCGCAGGAACCAGAACGACAGCACCGGGACGACCGTGAGCGAGACCAGCAGGGAGGCCAGCAGGGCCGCGGTGATGGTCAGCGAGAACGAGCCGAACAGCTCGCCGACCATGCCGCCGACCAGACCGATCGGCAGGAAGACGGCGACCGTGGTGAGGGTGGAGGCGGTGACCGCGCCGGCCACCTCCTTCACCGCGGCGAGGATCGCGGACTGGCGCTCCTCCCCGTAGCTGAGGTGACGCTTGATGTTCTCCAGGACGACGATCGAGTCGTCGACGACCCGGCCGATCGCGATGGTCAGCGCGCCCAGGGTGAGCATGTTGAGCGAGAGGTCGCGGGTCCAGAGCACGATCAGCGCGAGGACCACGGAGAGCGGGATGGAGACCGCGGTGACCAGGGTCGAGCGGAGCGAGGCCAGGAAGATCAGGATGACGATGATCGCGAAGACCAGGCCGAGCGCGCCCTCCGTGGTCAGGCCCGAGATCGCCTTGGAGACCGCGGGGCCCTGGTCGGACACGACGGTCAGGTCCGCACCGGCACCGAGGTCCTTGCGCAGGTCGGGGAGCTTGTCCTTGACCGCGTCCGAGATGGCGACGGCGCTGCCGTCCTTGTCCATCGTGGCCATCACGGCGAGGCTCGGCTTGCCGTTGGTGCGGGTGATGGAGTCCGCGGTGGCGGGCTCCTGCTTCACCGTCGCGATGTCACCGACCCGGACCGGCTCGCCGGGCTTGCCCGTCGGGCCCTGACCGGTGACCCGGAGGTCCTCGATCTGCTTCAGCGAGGTGAAGGCGCCGCCGACCTGGACGGTGCGGCTCTTGCCCGACTCGGAGAAGGAACCGGCCGGGACGGTCGCGCCGCCGGACTGGAGGGCCTGGGAGAGCGAGGCCGCGTTCAGACCGGCCGCCGCGAGCTTCTTGTCGTCGGGGGTGACGGAGATCTGGAGGTCCCGCACACCGTCGACGGACACCTGGCCGACGCCGTCGATGTCCTCAAGGGCGGGGACGACGGTGCGGTCCAGCTGGTCCGCGAGGGCCTGCTGGTCCTTGTCGGAGGTGACGGCGAGGACGACGGTCGGGATGTCGTCGGTCGAGCCGGCGACGACCTGCGGGTCGACGCTGTCGGGCAGCTGGACGCGGGCGCGGTTCACCGCCTGCTGGATGTCCGCGACGAGCTGCTTCGTGCCCTCGTCGCCGAAGTCGAAGGACGCCATGATGACGGCGTTGCCCTCGCTGGCGGTGGAGGTGATTCCGGTGACGCCGTCGACGGACTTGATCGAGTTCTCTAGCGGTTCGACGACCTGCTTCTCGACCACATCGGGGGACGCACCCTGATAGGGGGCGAGCACCGACACCATCGGGAGTTCGATGGTGGGCAGCAGCTGCTGCTTGAGCTGCGGGATCGCGATCGCTCCGAACACGAGCGCAACGATCGAGATCAGCCCGATCAGGGCCCTTTGCGCGAGGCTGAATCTGGACAGCCAGGACATGGGTGGGTCTCTCTTCTGTGGCTTACGCGGCAGGTGGGCGGGTAACTCGGGGACAGACCCGGCCCGGACCGACCGGAGCGTGGGGGGTGGAAGAAGGAGTGCGGTTGGGTGCGTGCGGCTGCACGGCGGAGGATCGAGGCAACGCGGAGCGTTGTTGATTGACGACAACGCCGCGGATGTGCGTGCCCAACCCCACGACGCCGCCCCCCATGCACCGGTCGGTCCCTATACGATCGCCCACGTCTGGGACCCAAAGCGTCAATCGCAGGTCGCTTTCTTATCCGCCGCATACCGCAGCTGGAGTACGCCGCGGCTGCACCCTCACTCCACCCTGGGGCGCACCAGGCCCGATTCGTAAGCGATTACCACCAATTGCGCGCGGTCGCGGGCGCCCAGCTTCGCCATCGCCCGGTTCACATGGGTCTTGACGGTGAGCGGGCTGACCACCAGGCGCTCCGCGATCTCGTCGTTGGAGAGCCCGGCGGCGACCAGGACCAGCACCTCGCGCTCCCGTGTGGTGAGGGCCGCGAGGCGCGCGGAGTACTCAGCGGCGCCCGGCCCCTCGCCGCCCGCACCGCCGCCCTGCGCCAGGAACGTGGCGATCAGCCCCTTGGTCGCGGCCGGTGAGAGCAGCGCCTCGCCGCCCGCGGCGATCCGGATGGCGTTGAGCAGCTCCTCCGGTTCGGCGCCCTTGCCCAGGAAGCCCGAGGCACCGGCCCGCAGCGACTGGACCACGTACTCGTCCACCTCGAAGGTGGTGAGCATGACGACGCGTACGTCCGCGAGTTCCGGGTCGGCACTGATCATCCGGGTCGCGGTGAGCCCGTCCGTGCCCGGCATCCTGATGTCCATCAGCACCACGTCGGCGCCGGTCGAACGGGCCAGCTCCACCGCTGCCGCGCCGTCCGCCGCCTCACCGACCACCCGCATGTCGGGCTCCGAGTCCACCAGCACCCGGAACGCGCTGCGCAGCAGCGCCTGGTCGTCGGCGAGCAGGACCTTGATGGCCGGTGTCATGCGTTCTCCCCCGTCCGGCCCGCCATGCCCGGTTGATCCGGCTGCTGCGGGAGGGCCTTGACGGGCAGGATCGCATGGACGCGGAAGCCGCCGCCGTAACGGGGTCCGGCGTTGAGGGTGCCGCCCAGGGCCGTGACCCGTTCCCGCATGCCGAGCAGTCCGTGGCCGCCCCCGTCGGCCGTACCGCCCTGGTTGCCGCGGCCGTTGTCGAGCACCATGACCTCGGCGGTGGCCCCGACCCGTACGACGCTCACCTCGGCCTTGGCGCCGGGGCCCGCGTGCTTGCGGACGTTGGTCAGCGCCTCCTGGATCACCCGGTACGCGGCCAGGTCCACGGCGGCGGGCAGCGGCGGGTTCTCGCCGGCCGCGCAGGCCACCTCGACGGGCAGCCCGGCCCGGCGCACGGTCTTCACCAGCTCGTCCAGGACGGCGAGCCCCGGGGCGGGTTCGGTCGGCGCCTCCGGGTCGCCGGACTGGCGCAGCAGCCCGACGGTGGCCCGCAGTTCGTTGAGCGCGGAGCGGCTGGCCTCGCGGACGTGGGCGAGCGCCTGCTTGGCCTGGTCGGGGCGCTTGTCCATGACGTGGGCGGCGACCCCGGCCTGCACGTTGACCAGGGCGATGTGGTGGGCGACGACATCGTGCAGGTCGCGGGCGATCCGCAGCCGTTCCTCCGCCACCCGTCGCCCGGCCTCCTCCTCACGGGTCCGCTCGGCCCGTTCGGCGCGTTCCCGGATCGCGTCCACGAAGGCGCGCCGGGAGCGCACCGCGTCCCCGGCGGCGCCCGCCATCCCGGTCCAGGCGAAGACGCCGAAGTTCTCCTGGCTGTACCAGGGCGCGGGACCGAAGAGCATCGCGGCGGCGGTGAGCGCGGCCATCGTGAGCAGCCCGACCCGCCAGGTGGTGGGCCGGTCGGTGCGGGCGGCGATGGTGTACAGCGCGATGACCACGCTGAACACCACCGGGGTCGGCGGGTCCACCAGCACCAGCTCGACGACCGTCAGTCCGCAGGTGGTGGCGAGTACGGCCATCGGATGGCGGCGGCGCCACACCAGGGCGAGGGCGCCCAGCACCATCAGCAGCACGCTGCCCGCGTCGGGGGTGCGGGTGCCGAAGGTGGGTCCGTTGTGCGAGCCGGGATCGGCGAACGAGCCGATGATCATGGCGGTGAGCACACACAGGGCGAGTGCTCCGTCCAGCGCGAGCGGATGGTCGCGCAGCCAGTGCCGGACGCGCAGCACGCCGGTTCCGAGGGTGGTCACGTCAAGCAACGTTACGGCGTGTCGCGCGGGAGCCGGCCCGGCCGCGGTGCGCGGAAAGCGGCCGGGCGGTCCGCCGGGCGCGCGACAGTGCCCCGCGTCCGGCGGAGGCCGGTGCGCGGGGCACTGTCGGTGCGGGTGCTGGAGCCGCCGGTTCTCAGCCGGGAATCAGACCGTCGTCGCGAAGCATGGCGCGTACCTCTTCGAGGGTCGCCTCCGGTGACGGCAGGATCAGCTCGGACGGCTCCAGGGAGTCGTCCGGCAAGGGCGCGCCGAGTTCGCGCACCCTGGCGAGGAGCGCGTGGAGAGTGGAGCGGAAGCCTGGGCCGTCGCCGCTCTCCATCTCGGCGAGCAGTTCGTTGTCGAGCTCGTTGAGCTCGGCGAGATGACTGTCGGCCAGGAGTACCTGGCCCTCCCCCATGATCCGTACGATCATGTCGCTGCCTTAATTCTTGTCGAACTTGTTCGGGGACCGGTTCTGGGACTGCTGCTGCGCGGCGTCCTGCGGGCCGCCCTCGATAGCCTGCTGCGAGGAGGAGCCGCCGGCCAGTTCGGCCTTCATGCGCTGCAGCTCCAGCTCCACGTCGGAGCCACCGGAGATCCGGTCCAGCTCGGCGGTGAGGTCGTCCTTCGCCGTGCCGGTCGGGTCGTCGAGGGCGCCGGAGGCGAGCAGCTCGTCGATCGCGCCTGCGCGCGCCTGGAGCTGCTGGGTCTTGTCCTCGGCCCGCTGGATCGCCAGGCCGACATCGCCCATCTCCTCGGAGATGCCCGAGAAGGCCTCCCCGATCCGGGTCTGCGCCTGGGCCGCCGTGTAGGTGGCCTTGATCGTCTCCTTCTTGGTGCGGAAGGCATCGACCTTGGCCTGCAGCCGCTGGGCCGCGAGAGTGAGCTTCTCCTCCTCACCCTGCAGCGTGGTGTGCTGCGTCTCCAGGTCGGTGACCTGCTGCTGGAGGGCCGCTCGGCGCGACAGCGCTTCGCGGGCCAGGTCCTCGCGACCGAGCGCGAGTGCCTTGCGGCCCTGGTCCTCCAGCTTCGAGGTCTGGCCCTGCAGCTGGTTCAGCTGCAGCTCCAGACGCTTGCGCGACGTCGCCACGTCGGCGACACCGCGGCGTACCTTCTGAAGCAGCTCCAGCTGCTTCTGGTACGAGTAATCGAGGGTCTCGCGCGGGTCCTCGGCCCTGTCAAGGGCCTTGTTTGCCTTCGCGCGGAAGATCATCCCCATACGCTTCATGACACCGCTCATGGGCTTCGCGCGCCCCCTTCTGACTTAACTGGGCTCCAGCACTCCAACAGAACCCACAGTACGGGCCCTGTCTCTATTACCGCACTGTTCGAGCAAGGATGTGGTCCTCCCCAAGGACGACTGACACGGCCCGGCACTCCGGCGCAGGGAGTAGGTGAAGGCCGGGGGGATCCGTTGACGGCACCCGGATCGCCCGCTTGTGATGCCCCTGTCATCCCGCCCGTAACGCCCGTAACGCCCGTATTGTCCCGCTCGCACACCGATCATCCCGCTCGCACACAGCTGAGGACGCAGGCCGTTGCCGGATCGTTCCCGGCCGGTCTGGGGTCGCCGCGATCGACCCCGTACCCTTGGGCCTTGTGTTCCGTAGCCGCTCCAAGGAAGAGAAGGCCCCCACCAACAAGGTGACGGCGGACCTCTCCAAGACGCCCCGCGACCCGCAGGCCCCCAAAGGTCGCCCCACCCCCAAGCGCAGCGATGCCCAGACGCAGCGCCGTCGTGCCTCCAGTGGAGCGCCGGCCGATCGCAAGGAGGCCATGAAGCGCCAGCGCGAAGCGCGCCGCGTCGACATGGCCAAGCAGCGTGAGGCGCTCGCCAGTGGTGACGAGCGCTATCTGCCGGCCCGTGACAAGGGCCCGGTGCGGCGCTTCGTCCGCGACTTCGTGGACTCGCGCTTCTGCATCGCGGAGTTCTTCCTGCCGCTCGCCGTGGTCATCCTGATTCTCAGCGTGATCCAGGTGCGGGGCATCCAGAACATCTCGCTGCTGCTCTGGCTCGGCGTCATCGTGCTGATCGTGGTCGACTCGATCGGGCTGACGTTCCGGCTGCGCAAGCAGCTGAACGAGCGGTTCCCGGACACGCCCAAGCGCGGCGCGGTCGCCTACGGCCTGATGCGCACGCTCCAGATGCGACGGCTGCGGCTGCCCAAGCCGCAGGTCAAGCGCGGAGAGCGGCCCTGAGTACGGATCTCTTCGGCCCGGCCGGCGGCGCGTCCGCCGACCGGCCGGGCGATGCCGTCGCCGGGTTCTCCGGAGCCGCTTCGGCGTGGCTGGACGGACTCGGCGGACTGCGCGACGTCGTCCGCCAGGAGCTGGTCGCCCGGCAGCTGGACGAGCAGATCGCGGGCCGCTTCCCGGTCGGGCAGCGGCTGCGCATCCTGGACGTCGGTACCGGCCCGGGTACGCAGGCACTGCGCCTCGCCCGCGCCGGGCACACCGTGACCGGGCTCGAATCCGACACCGGGATGCTGCGGACCGCGCGTGAGGCGCTCGCGGGCGAGCCCGCGGGAATCCGTGAGCGGGTCCGGCTCATCGAGGGCAACGGCCAGGACACCGGGGTGCACTTCCTGCCCGGCAGCTTCGACGTGGTGCTCTGCCACGGCGTGCTGATGTACGTCCAGGCACCCGACGCCATAGTGGCGGGGCTGGCCCGGATGCTCGCGCCCGGCGGACTGCTGTCGCTGCTCGTGCGGAACGCGGAGGCGCTGGCCATGCGGGCCGGGACCGCCGGGGACTGGGACGCGGCGCTGGCCGCGTTCGACACCGACCGCTACACCAACCGGCTCGGGGTGTCCGTGCGCGCGGACCGGCTCGACGCCCTCACCGCGACGCTCGCCGGGATCGCGGCGCCGCTGCACGCCTGGTACGGGGTGCGGGTCTTCACGGACAACGTGAGCGACGACGCGGAGCTGCCCGCCGCCGCGGAGCTGGAACGCGTGCTGGCCGCGGAGGACCGGGCGGGCCGGACGGACCCCTACCGCAGGGTGGCCGCCTTGCTGCACCTGTGCGGAGTGCGGGGCTGAGGACTGCCCCACTGTGCTCGGGCGGGTGCGCTCAACGAGCCGCCAATGGGGTTGAAAGTAATAATCCGGACATGGATTCCATTCACTCCCGCCGCCGTGCGCGCCGGCTGCTGCTGCCTCTGACCGCGGGTGTCTGTGCGATCGCGCTGGCCGGCGGCTGCTCGGACTCGAACTCGAACTCCTCCGGACCCGACGCGACGAGGGCGAGCCAGGTCCAGCAGGGCTCGGCCTCGAAGGCCACCGGCGACCTGCAGGCCGAATACCAGTCCGTCATCAAGAACGTGCTGCCCTCCGTGGTGCAGATCGACGCGTCGGACAGCCTGGGCTCCGGCATCGTCTACGACACCAAGGGCCATATCGTCACCAACGCCCACGTCGTCGGCAAGGAGAAGACCTTCAAGGTCAGCTCGGCCACCGGCGAGAAGGTGCTGAGCGCCTCGCTGGTCGCCGCCTACCCCGAGCAGGACCTGGCCGTCATCAAGCTCGACAAGGTGCCCAAGGGGCTCAAGGCCGCGAACTTCGGCGACTCGGAGAAGGTCGCCGTGGGGCAGATCGTGCTGGCGATGGGATCGCCGCTCGGGCTGTCCAGCAGCGTCACCCAGGGGATCGTCTCCGCGCTCGGCCGGACCGTCAGCGAGAGCAGCGCGGGCGGCGGCACCGGGGCCACCATCGCGAACATGGTGCAGACCTCCGCCGCGATCAACCCCGGCAACAGCGGGGGCGCGCTGGTCAACCTGGACAGCGAGGTGGTCGGCATCCCGACGCTGGCGGCGGCGGACCCGCAGCTGGGCGGCAGCGCGGCGCCGGGGATCGGGTTCGCGATCCCGGTCTCGATGGTGAAGACGGTCGCGGACCAGATCATCAAGACGGGCAAGGTCACCGACTCGGGCCGGGCGGCGCTGGACATCACCGGCCGCACGGTCGTCGACAACAGCTACAAGCCGGCCGGGGTCGCGCTCGTCAGCGTCTCCAAGGGCGGCGCGGCGGAGAAGGCCGGTCTGCGGGTCGGGGACATCATCACCAAGATCGGCAACACGCCGGTCACCACGATCACGTCCCTGTCCGAGGCCCTGGCCTCGGACAAGCCGGGCCAGAAGGTCACCGTGACGTATCAGCGCAGCGAGGCGGAGAAGACCGCGCAGGTCACCCTGGGCGAGATCTGAAGAGCCGGCGCGCCCGGCGGCCGCGCGGCCGCCGGGCGGACCCCGAGGGGTGCGCCCGGCGGCCGTCCGGCTCAGCTCTGCTCTGCCTGCTCCGGCTGCTCGGACCGCTCGGACTGGTCTGACTGGTCTGACTGCTCCGGCTGTTCGGCCTGGAGGCTCATCGGGCCGTAGATCTTCGTCGCGTCGTCGAAGAGCGTCACCTGAGCCGCCCCGCCGTCGAGGAGTTCCTTCCAGTACTCACCGATCCAGGACTCCGCGTCGCCCTGCGTCGTGAATTCCTCCGGCTGAAGGGCCGGCTCCGTCTCCGTACCGTCGGACTTCTCGAACCGCCACGTCCACGCCATGTCCGCCTCCTGGGTCACTTGTTACGCTCCGCAGCCTAGGGCCTGTCCGGCGGATCAGGGCCGGAAAGGGCGCGCTGCCGTGCCGGACGCCGTGCCCCGGGCCCTGATCCGCCGGACGGACGCCAGTCGCCGCGGACCTGCGCGGGAGGGGTCGGGGCACGCCGGTGCACCCCACGTCGCGCACCCGGTGCGGGTACGCGGGAGGATCGGACCGTGGAACTGACCCTGCTCGGCACCGGAGCCCCTGACGGGCTCCCTCGGCCGGAATGTCCCTGCGCCGCCTGCGCCACCGCCCACGGGGCGCGCAGCCGGGCCGCGACCGCTCTGCTGGTCGACGACGCGCTGCTGCTCGACCTCACCCCCGGGGCGGTGTTCGCCGCCGCCCGTGCGGGGCATTCGCTCACCGGCGTGCGCCAGGTGCTGCTCACCCATCCGCACGACGGCCCCGCTGTCGAGCTGCCCCCCGGGCTGCCTCCGGCGGGCCGGGTGCCGGACGGGCGGGAGCTGACGCTGATCAGCGGACACCGGGTGCGGGCCGTGCCGATGGACGCGCCGGGGACCGGTTACGAGGTGACCGCGCCGGAGGGCGAGCGGCTGCTGTACCTGCCGCCGGGCGCCGCGCCCGCCGGTCTCGCCGACCGGATGGCGGAGCCGTACGACATGGTGCTCTGCGACGTCGTGGGCAGGCCCGACGCGGTGGCCCGGCTGCGGGCCGTCGAGGCGGTCGGCCGGGCCACCGAGGTGGTCGCCGTCCATCTGGACCACGACGCGCCGTACGGGCCCGCGCTCGACCGCCTGCTCACGGCCGCCGGGGCGCGGGCCGTGCCGGACGGGACGACGCTGCCGGTCGGCGGGTTCCACGCCGCACCGGACGTCCCCCGGCGCACCCTGATCACCGGCGGCGCGCGGTCCGGGAAGTCGGTCGAGGCCGAACGGCGCCTGGAGACGTATCCGGAGGTCGTGTACGTGGCGACCGGCGGCACCCGCGACGGGGACGCGGACTGGGCGGCCAGGATCGGGCTGCACCGGGAGCGCAGACCCGCTGCCTGGCGCACAGAGGAGACCTGCGAGCTGGCGGAGCTGCTGGCCTCGGACGGGCCGCCGCTGCTGATCGACTGCCTCTCGCTCTGGCTGACGGACGCGATGGACCGGGTGGACGCCTGGGACGACGCTTCGTGGGCCGGTGGCGGGCGGAGCGCGCTGCGCGAGCGGACGGCGGAGCTGGTGGCCTCGGTGCGCGGGACGCGGCGCACCGTCGTCCTGGTGACCAATGAGACCGGCTCCGGGGTGGTGCCCGCCTCTGCGGCGGGGCGGCGGTTCAGGGACGAGCTGGGCCGGCTGAACGCCTCGGTGGCCGCCGAGTGCGAACAGGTGCTGCTGGTGGTGGCCGGGCAGTCGCTGCCCCTGCGCGGCTGAGCGCCCGGCACCGATGGGGCAGCACACCGGAGGGGTCCGGAAATCGCGGCAGGTACTGTTCCGCAGGGGAGGTCACCCGGCAGCCTCTGAGAGGCTGCCGCCGGGCTCCCCCGGCCCACACGACGTATCGACCCGCGAGGCAGACCCCCGTGAATCTGGACGACTTCTCCGACCTGATCGAACGCCCCGACGGGGGCGTACGACGAGACGCCGAGGAGCGCCGGGAGCGCTTCGCCGTGCCCCCGGGCGGCCTGGGCCGCCTGGACGAGCTGGGTGAGTGGCTTTCGGCCGCCCAGCAGGCCGTACCGGTCAGGCCGATCGGGCAGCCGAGGGTGGTGCTGTTCGCCGGTGACCACGGGGTGGCGGCGCTGGATGTCTCGGGGCGGGCGGCCGGCACCGCGTACGAGCTGGTGCGGGCCACGCTGGAGGGTGCGACACCGGCCGCCGTGCTGGCCCGCCGGTTCGGTGTACCGGTGCGGATCGTCGACGCGGGCCTGGACTGCGACCCGGAGCTGCTGCCGGAGCAGGTGGTGCGGACCCGGGTGCGGCGCGGCAGCGGCCGGATCGACATCGAGGACGCGCTGACGGCCGAGGAGGCCGAGCAGGCGGTACGCCTCGGCATGGCGATCGCCGACGAGGAGGCCGACTCCGGCACCGACCTGGTGGTGCTCGGTGATCTGAGCGTCGGCGGCACGACGGCCGCGGCCACCCTGATCGCGGCGCTGTGCGGGACCGATGCCTCGGTCGTCACCGGGCGCGGCGGAGCGGGCATCGACGACCTGGCCTGGATGCGCAAGTGCGCGGCGGTCCGGGACGCGCTGCGCCGGGCCCGGCCGGTCCTGGGCGACCAGCTGGAGCTGCTGGCCACGGTGGGCGGTGCGGATCTGGCGGCGATGACCGGCTTCCTGCTCCAGTGCGCGGTGCGCCGGCTGCCGGTGGTGCTGGACGGGGTGGTCTCCGCGGCCTGCGCGCTGGTCGGTCAGCGAGCGGCGTTCCGGGCGCCGGACTGGTGGCTGGCGGGGCACGTGAGCGGGGAGCCGGCACAGGCGAAGGCGCTGGACCGGATGGCACTCAACCCGCTGCTCGACCACGGCGTCATGGTCGGGGAAGGAAGCGGGGCATTGCTCGCACTTCCGTTCGTGCAGGCCGCCGCCGCGCTGGCGGCGGAGCTGCCCGAGCGCGCGCCGGCCGCCGAAGAGGACGAAGAGGAAGAGAAGGAAGAGCGGGAGGACGGGAACGACGGCGGGGAAGCGGCGGCCGGCGAAGGGGCCAACGAGAGCGAACCGGCCGGGAACTGACGCGAAGCAGCTGACCGATCAGGCTGCGGTCCCCGGACACCGGCCGCCGAGTGGCTCTTCATGAAGTGCGATGCCCCATATGATCGCTTTTCATGGGAGAGGTCAGATTGGCCAGCGAGGAATCCGGGCATGGCGCCGTCCCGGCACAGAGCACCGTCCGGTCACAACGCAGCGCGGCCTTCGCCATCTGGTACCTGCGCGTCGTGTCGTTCATCAACTTCCTGAGCGCCGCCTGGGTCACCTTCGGACAGGATCTCCGGCGGCACAACACCGAGAACTACTTCACGCCCTATCTGCTCACCGCGGGTTTCTCGTCCGGGGTGGTGGCGCTCTTCCTCGCGGTCACCATGCGGCGGCGCAAACGCGCCGCGTGGATCGTCAACATGGTCCTGAGCGGGCTCACACTGCTGCTCTTCGCCGCGGTGATCGGCTTCCCGGAGATCCGCCGGTACCCGCAGAACTGGATCTCGCTGGCGCTGACCGCCTCCTTCGTCCTGGCGCTGGCCCTCGGCCGGCGCGAGTTCTACGCGAAGGGCGACCGGTCCAATCCGAAGCTGGCCGCGCTGGTGGCGGTGGTCGGGCTGCTGGTCACCTCACTGATCGCGGCGGCCCTGGTCGCCGCCACCAACACCGCGCACGACGAGTCCCGTTCGACGTTCCTGGACCGCTGGCGCTACGGGGCGCTGCGGCTGGTGTCCGTCGCGGACAACGACTCCCGGTTCCCCGGCATCACCACGCCCGGCTGGGTCAACGTCGTGATCAACATCATGTCCACGCTGCTGCTGATCGCCGTCGTCTACGCGGCCTTCCGCTCCCGCCGGGCGGTCGACCCGATCAGCCCGCAGGACGAGGAGGCGCTGCGCGTCCTGCTCGACAAGCACGGCGACCGGGACTCGCTCGGCTACTTCGCGCTGCGCCGCGAGAAGAGCGTCATCTGGTCCCCGACCGGAAAGGCGGCCGTCGCCTACCGGGTGGTCGGCGGGGTCTCGCTGGCCTCCGGTGATCCGATCGGCGACCCGGAGGCCTGGCCCGGCGCGATCGGCCCCTGGCTGGCCGAGGCGCGCGAGCACGGCTGGACCCCGGCGGCGATGGGGGTGAGCGAGGAGGGCGGCACCGTCTACGCCCGGCACGGGCTCGACGCCCTGGAGCTCGGGGACGAAGCGATCGTGGAGACCGCCGAATTCACCCTGGAGGGCCGGGCGATGCGCACCGTCCGCCAGGCCTACAACCGGGTCAAGCGGGCCGGTTACGAGGTCACGGTGCGGCGGCACGAGGAGATCCCGGAGGCCGAGATGGCCGAACTGGTGCGCCGGGCCGACGACTGGCGCGACGGGGCGACCGAGCGCGGCTTCTCGATGGCGCTGGGCCGGCTCGGCGACCCGGCCGACGGACAGTGCGTGATGCTCGAATGCCGGTACACCGGCACGTCCCCCGAACCGGGCGAACAGGGCGAGCTGCGGGCCGTGCTGAGCTTCGTCCCCTGGGGCCCGAACGGCCTCTCGCTCGACCTGATGCGCCGTGACCGGGACGCGGAGAACGGCCTGATGGAGTTCATGGTCATCGAACTCCTGCAACGGGCGCCGGAGATCGGCATCACCCAGGTCTCGCTGAACTTCGCGATGTTCCGGTCGGTCTTCGAGCGGGGCTCGCGGCTCGGTGCCGGGCCGGTGCTCAGGCTGTGGCGGTCGCTGCTCAGCTTCTTCTCGCGCTGGTGGCAGATCGAATCGCTGTACCGCGCCAACGCCAAGTACCGGCCGATCTGGGAACCGCGCTTCCTGCTCTTCGAGAAGAGTTCCGACCTGCTGCGCATCGGCGTCGCGGCCGGGCGCGCCGAAGGGTTCCTGGAGGCTCCCGGACTGCCCAAGTGGCTGCACCGCACGCACCTCGGACCGCGTGGATGAGACCGGTGCGCGCGCTCGGCCGGGCGGCCCGCCGGGAGTGGGGCCCGCTGTGGGCGACCGTACGGGCGGCGCCGGTGCCGCGTCAGCCGAGGTCTGCCCGTGAAGGAGCGGCGTCAGGTGCGTGCTCTCGGCGGGCCGGCCGGAAGCCCTCGTACTGGACGTACTCGGGCCTTCGGCCGGCGCGGCGAGAGTGCGTGCCGGGGGCCGCGACGGGGCGAACCCCGGAGCGGCTGCGGGCCGTCCCGATGACGCTGGCGGCGGTCGGTCTCACCGCGCTGCTCCAGGTGGTGCAGAACCGGTCCTGGGGGTTCGGCCCGGTACAGACGCTCGGTGCGGTGCGGGCCGAGGACCCGCTCTGGGCGGCTCTGCTGCGTACCCCGCTGTCGCTGTTCGTGCCCGCGCCGGACCTGCCCGTCTGGGGTGCGCTGGCGCAGTTGCTGCTGGTGTTCGGGGTCGCCGAGATCAGCCTGGGCCGGTGGCGGACGCTGCTGATCGCGTACGTGGCGACGCTGGCCGGGACGCTGTACGCGCGGATCGGCGTCGCGGCCGGCCCCGACGGGCTCTTCGGTCTGCCCGCCTCCGACGCGCTTGAGGTCGACACCGGCCCCTCGGCCGCCGTGGTCGCCCTGGCGGTCTACCTCGCCTACGTCTACCGGGCCTGGTTCACCGGGGCGCTGGTGATCGGGGCGATGGCGGCCGAGATCGCTGTCAAGGACAACCTGGCGGGCAAGGAGCACCTGGCGGCCATCGCGACGGCCCTCGTGCTGTGCGCGGTCTCGGCCCGCCACGACCGGCGCAGGCTGCTGCGCCGCCGTCAGGACTTGGACGTGGGCGCCGGCACCCGGTCGGGCGCGCCGCCGATCAGGTCCTGAAACCTGCGGCGGGGACCGGCCCAGCGGACGTCGTGGTGGTAGGCGCGCAGCACCGAGCGGGAGCGGGCCCGGTGCCGGTTGCGGTAGAACCGCTTCGCCCACGTCGAGGCCGGCCGGGCGAGGCGGACCGCGCCGATCAGGGCGACGAACGGGACCAGGGTGCCCACCACCGCCATCCGCGCCTTGCCCTTGAACAGCGAGACCAGCACGAAGCAGAAGTTGATGACGACGGTGAGCACGGCGCTCAGCCGGCCCTGCTGCTCATCGTCGCTCAGGTCGTTCACGCCGAGCGGCGAGAACCCGCCGAGCACGAGCAGCACCAGCGCGGCGGTGAGGACCACGACCTCCACGCTCTGGCGGCCCTGCTCCGTCCAGTACACGTCGTCCAGGTGCAGGATCAGCGCGAACTCGTCCAGCACCAGGCCCGCACCCATGCCGAAGACCACCGCGCAGGCCCCGGCCGTGAAACCGTGCCGCCCGCTGGCGACCGCGCCGAAGCCGCCGACCACGCTCAGCACCACCCCGGGCACCACGTGGTGGACGTGGACCCCGCCGGGGGTGAAGTTGCGGAACGGGCCCTTGCCGGCCCGGATCATCCGGGTGATGACCCTGGTGATCGCGAAGGTCAGCACGAAGGCGGCCAGCGCCAGGAGCAGGGGCAGCTTCCCCGGCTCGACGATGTTCTGATCGAACCAGTGACCCATGCCACCCACTCCTGATAAGCCGCTTTCGCCCCGCTCCATGGCGTTTCGGACAATCTATCGGCCGCGCCCACCGATTAGCCTGCGCGCCGTGACCTCCCTGAACAGCCACGGCATACGTTTCGCCTTCGGCACCCTCACCGTGATCCCCGTCCGCGTCACCCGCTGGGACCGTGCGGCGGCGCGGTCCGGAATGCTGTGCGCCCCGCTGGCCGGTCTGGTCGTGGGGGTCCTCGCGGCGGTGCCCGGCAGCCTGCTGCTGCTGTCCGGCTCCGGGCCGCTGCTCGCCGCCGTCGTCTGCGCCGCGGTGCCGGCCGCCCTCACCAGGGGGCTGCACCTCGACGGTCTCGCGGACACCGCCGACGGCCTCGGCAGCGGGAAGCCGGCCGAGGACGCGCTGCGGATCATGAAGCAGTCCGACATTGGGCCGTTCGGTGTGATCACCCTGCTGTTCACGCTGCTCGCACAGGTGGCGGCCCTTGAGCAGCTGTACGCGCAGAGCTGGACGCGGGGCGCGGCGGCGGCCGTCGTGGCGGGTGTCGTCGCCCGGCTCGCCCTCACCCTCGCCTCCCGCGACGGGGTCCCGGCGGCCCGCCCCGAGGGACTGGGCGCCGCGGTGGCGGGCACGGTGCCGGTCCGGGGCGCGGTGGCGGTCGCGCTCGTGACGGTGGCGGCCTGCGCGGGCGCGGGAGCGCTGCTCGGCGGGTACGGGGCCCTGAGGTACGGGCTCGCCGCGCCGGCCGCTCTCGCGGTCGCCCAGCTGCTCCTGCGGCACTGCGTGCGACGGTTCGGCGGGGTGACCGGCGATGTGTTCGGGGCGCTGGCGGAGACGGCGGCGACCGTGACGCTGGTGGGGCTGACCCTGGGCTGAGAGGCCCGGTCAGGCCCCGGCCGCCGGACACCGCTCGCGCCAGACGCCGAGCTCGTACTTCTTGAGCAGCGAGCTCAGCCCCAGCCGCCGGGAGTCCGCGCAGAACCGGGTCACGGGCAGCTCGTACTCCACGTGGAAGACCGCCTTGCCCGCCTTCACGAACGGGCTCAGCTCCTCGCACTCCCGGTACTGGGCGCACTGCTCGTTCACCGCGAAGTCGAAGTCCCCCACCAGCTCCGGGATCTGCGGGAGGTCGTTCTTCAGGCCGACGGCCATGCCGTGGCGGTGGGCGGCGCGGGCGACGAGCCGGTTGTAGCGCAGCTGGTGGGCGGCGGTCAGCGGGAAGCCGGAGCGGTTGCGGTAGCCGTCCATGTTGTCGGGTTCCACCGCGTCGAAGCCCTTCTTCGCGCACATCGCGATCCGGGCCTCCATCAGCGGCTCCAGCACGTCGGTGCGGCGGATGTCGAGCCACCGCTCCCCCGCCCAGCCGTTGCTCTTGCCGAGGACCGCCGCCGGGAAGTCGCCGGCGTCCGGGCGGAACTCCTCCCAGGCGCCGGTGGAGAGGTAGCAGATGACCTTGCGCCCCTTGCGGTGCAGCCCGGCCACCTGGGACGCGTCGTGATCGAAGCCGTCGATGTCGTACACCGGGGCGTCCACCGTGGTGTCCAGCCGGCCGGAGAGCTGCCACTGCCAGTCGGTGCCGGGCTCGGGCTGCCAGCGGGCCCCGGCGGACTTTCCGGCCCCGGCGGATTCCGGCGCCGAGGTGCAGCCCGCCAGCACGGCCAGCAGAATCAGTACGGCGACGGGCAGCACAGCCGGCCCTCCGGTCACCCTCGCGGTCGGCCGCTCGCGCATCGTTCTCCCAGCTCACCGGCGTACCGCGAACATGGTCGCGGCCGTGCCCCGTTCCCCCGGGAAGATCATCCCGGCAGGACAACCGTACGACGGCCCGCACACGTACTCGGCCCGCCGCCGTGATCCGGCACCAAGGGCGCGCGTAGGCTCATTCCCGGCACATTGCGGCGGCGCCTACGATGCGCCGGGCGCGGTCGGCCCGCCCTCTCAGCCAACACTGGCCAACACAGACCGGCCCAGAACTCTACGGAAGCGAGATTTCACCACCGTGACTGCTCTCACTCTCAGCACCTCCGGTGCGGCGACACTGCGCGCCGACGCACTCGTCGTCGGTGTCGCCAAGGGCGACAAGGGCCTGGTCCTCGCACCGGGCGCCGAGGCCGTCGACAAGGCGTTCGGCGGAAAGCTCGCCGCCGTCCTGGAGACCCTGGGCGCCAGTGGTGCCGAGGGCGAACTGACCAAGCTCCCCGCGCCCGACGGCCTGAAGACCCCGGTCGTCATCGCGGCCGGCCTCGGCCCGGTCCCGGACAAGGACGGCGCCTACGACGCCGAGGCGCTGCGCCGGGCCGCGGGCTCCGCCGCCCGCTCGCTCACCGGCTCGAAGAAGGCCGGCTTCGCGCTGCCCATCGGCACCGTCGAGGACGCCGAGGCCATCGCGGAGGGCGCCCTGCTGGGCGCGTACGCCTTCACCGCCTACCAGCGCGGCGAGAACAAGCTCGCCCCCAAGGCCTCCAGTGGCGCCAAGCCGCCGCTCGCCGAGGTGGCCCTGCTCGGCGCCAAGCCCCGCGACAAGGCGTTCAAGGCCGCCGCGGAGCGTGCCGTCGCGCTGGCCGAGGAGATCAACCGCGCCCGCGACCTGATCAACACCCCGCCGAACGACCTGTACCCCGAGTCCTTCGCCGCCGTGGCCACCGCCGCCGGCAAGGAGCACGGCGTCAAGGTGCAGGTGCTCGACGAGAAGGCGCTCGTCAAGGGCGGCTACGGCGGCATCCTCGGTGTCGGCCAGGGCGCGTCCCGCGGCCCGCGCCTGGTGAAGCTCGCCTACACGCACCCGAAGGCGGAGAAGACCCTGGCCCTGGTGGGCAAGGGCATCACCTACGACTCGGGCGGCATCTCGCTGAAGCCGGCCGGCCACAACGAGACGATGAAGTGCGACATGGCCGGCGCGGCCGCCGTGTTCGCCTCCGTCGTCGCGGCCGCCCGCCTGGGCCTGCGCGTCAACGTCACCGGCTGGCTGGCGCTGGCCGAGAACATGCCGTCGGGCAACGCCACCCGCCCCGGTGACGTGCTCAACATGTACAGCGGCAAGACCGTCGAGGTGCTCAACACGGATGCCGAGGGCCGCCTGGTCCTGGCCGACGCGCTGACCCGCGCCTCCGAGGAGAAGCCGGACGCGATCGTCGACGTGGCGACCCTGACCGGCGCGATGGTGCTGGCCCTGGGCAACCGCACGTTCGGCATCATGGCGAACGACGACGCCTTCCGCACCTCGATCCACGAGATCGCCGAGGAGGTCGGTGAGGCCTCCTGGCCGATGCCGCTCCCCGCCGACCTGCGCAAGGGCATGGACTCCCCGACCGCCGACATCGCCAACATGGGCGAGCGGATGGGCGGCGGCCTGGTGGCCGGACTGTTCCTGAAGGAGTTCGTGGGCGAGGGCATCGCCTGGGCGCACCTGGACATCGCGGGTCCCGCCTTCCACGAGGGCGCCCCGTACGGCTACACGCCGAAGGGCGGCACCGGGTCCGCGGTCCGCACCCTGGTGAAGCTGGCGGAGCGCACGGCGGCCGGAGACCTCGGCTGAGTTCGTAGTGTGGGACGGCCCCGGGCATACGTCCGGGGCCGTCCGTGTTGCACCCACGGCACCGCTGCCGGGTCCGGGCGGGTTTCGCTCTCGACGAAATCAGCCCTCCCTACGCGGCGGTAACCCGCTGGGACGGACGATCGTCCGTCCCAGAGCAGGGCCCCGCGTCCCGCCCACCGTCAACAAGTGCGAAGATGGGTTCTCGGCAGGACAGGGCCCCCACCACAGGGCCGAATGACAAAAGCGGCCGCACACCAGCCGACCGGCCGGTCACACCCCGATGACGGGGGCCCGGCGTACGGCGCACATGCATGGAGGACGTGACGTGGCGAACGACGCCAGCACCGTTTTCGACCTAGTGATCCTCGGCGGTGGCAGTGGCGGTTACGCCGCGGCCCTGCGCGGAGCGCAGCTGGGCCTGGACGTCGCTCTGATCGAGAAGGGCAAGGTCGGCGGCACCTGCCTGCACAACGGCTGTATCCCCACGAAGGCCCTGCTGCACGCCGGTGAGATCGCGGACCAGGCGCGCGAGGCCGACCAGTTCGGTGTCAAGGCCACCTTCGAGGGCATCGACATGGAGGCCGTCCACAAGTACAAGGACGACGTGATCTCGGGCCTGTACAAGGGTCTGCAGGGTCTCATCGCCTCCCGCAAGGTGCACTACATCGAGGGTGAGGGACGGCTCTCCTCCCCCACCTCGGTGGACGTGAACGGCCAGCGCATCCAGGGCCGCCACGTGCTCCTGGCGACCGGCTCCGTGCCGAAGTCGCTGCCGGGCCTGGAGATCGACGGCAACCGCGTCATCTCCTCGGACCACGCGCTGAAGCTGGACCGGGTCCCGAAGTCCGCGATCGTGCTGGGCGGCGGCGTCATCGGCGTCGAGTTCGCCTCGGCGTGGAAGTCCTTCGGCACCGACGTCACCATCGTCGAGGGCCTGAAGCACCTGGTCCCGGTCGAGGACGAGAACAGCTCGAAGCTTCTTGAGCGCGCGTTCCGCAAGCGCGGCATCAAGTTCAACCTCGGTACGTTCTTCCAGGGTGTCGAGTACACCCAGGACGGCGTCCGGGTGACCCTCGCCGACGGAAAGACCTTCGACGCCGAGCTGCTGCTGGTCGCCATCGGCCGCGGCCCCGTCTCGCAGGGCCTCGGTTACGAGGAGGCCGGTGTCGCGATGGACCGCGGCTACGTCCTCGTCGACGAGTACATGCGGACGAACGTCGAGACCATCTCGGCCGTGGGCGACCTGGCCCCGACCCTTCAGCTCGCGCACGTCGGCTTCGCCGAGGGCATCCTCGTCGCGGAGCGGCTGGCCGGTCTGAAGACCGTTCCGATCGACTACGACGGTGTGCCGAAGGTGACGTACTGCCACCCCGAGGTCGCCTCCGTCGGTATCACCGAGGCCAAGGCCAAGGAGCTCTACGGAGCGGACAAGGTCGTCGCCCTCAAGTACAGCCTCGCGGGCAACGGCAAGAGCAAGATCCTCAAGACCGCGGGCGAGATCAAGCTCGTCCAGGTCAAGGACGGTGCCGTGGTCGGCGTCCACATGGTCGGTGACCGTATGGGCGAGCAGGTCGGCGAAGCCCAGCTGATCTACAACTGGGAGGCGCTGCCGGCCGAGGTCGCGCAGCTCATCCACGCCCACCCCACGCAGAACGAGGCGATGGGCGAAGCCCACCTGGCCCTGGCCGGCAAGCCTCTGCACTCCCACGACTGATCAGTCGACGGGCGCGACGACCGACCTACTTCCGCACATTCGTAAGGAGCAACTGAAACCATGTCGGTTTCCGTAACCCTTCCGGCGCTCGGCGAGAGCGTCACCGAGGGCACTGTCACCCGCTGGCTGAAGGCCGAGGGCGAGCGCGTCGAGGCCGACGAGCCGCTGCTGGAGGTATCGACCGACAAGGTCGACACCGAGATCCCGGCCCCCGCCTCCGGCATCCTGGCCTCCATCAAGGTCGCCGAGGACGAGACCGTCGAGGTCGGCGCAGAGCTGGCCATCATCGACGACGGCACGGGCGCGCCCGCTGCCGCCGAGGCCCCCGCGGCCGAGCCCGAGGCCGCACCGGCCCCGGCTCCGGCCGCCGAAGCCCCCGCCGAGGCTCCGGCCCCCGCCGCCGAGGCCCCGGCCGAAGCTCCGGCCGCCGCCCCCGCCGGTGGTGCCTCCGGCACCGACGTCACCCTTCCGGCGCTCGGCGAGAGCGTCACCGAGGGCACCGTCACCCGCTGGCTGAAGGAGGTCGGCGAGGAGGTCACGGAGGACGAGCCCCTCCTCGAGGTCTCCACGGACAAGGTCGACACCGAGATCCCGGCCCCGGTTTCCGGTGTGCTGCTGGAGATCGTCGTCGCCGAGGACGAGACCGCGGAGGTCGGCGCCAAGCTCGCCGTCATCGGTGCCCCCGGCGCCGCCCCGGCCGAAGCTCCGGCCGCCGCCGCTCCGGCTCCGGCTCCGGCCGCTGCCGCCCCGGCACCTGCCGCCCCGGCAGCTCCCGCCGCCCCGGCACCTGCCGCTCCGGCGCCCGCCGCCCCGGCTCCGGCTCCGGCCGCTCCCGAGGCACCGGCCGCCGCTCCGGCTCCGGCCGCCCCGGCGCCCGCCGCCGCTGCCCCGGCTCCGGTCACCCCGGCGGCTCCGGCCGCTCCGGCCGCTCCGGCCGCGACCTCCGGTGACGACGGCGCGTACGTCACGCCGCTGGTCCGCAAGCTCGCCGCCGAGAACGGCGTCGACCTGGGTTCGGTCAAGGGCACCGGCGTCGGTGGCCGTATCCGCAAGCAGGACGTCGTGGCCGCAGCGGAGGCCGCCAAGGCCGCCGCCGCTGCCCCGGCCCCCGCCGCCGCTGCTCCGGCCGCCTCCAAGGCGCCGAAGCTGGAGGCCTCCCCGCTGCGCGGTCAGACGGTCAAGATGACCCGCATGCGCAAGGTCATCGGCGAGAACATGATGAAGGCGCTGCACTCGCAGGCTCAGCTGACGACGGTCGTCGAGGTCGACGTCACCAAGCTGATGAAGCTGCGCAACAAGGCGAAGGACGCCTTCGCGGCCCGTGAGGGCGTCAAGCTCTCCCCGATGCCGTTCTACGTCAAGGCCGCCGCCCAGGCGCTGAAGGCCCACCCGGTCGTCAACGCCCGGATCAACGAGGACGAAGGCACGATCACGTACTTCGACTCGGAGAACATCGGCATCGCCGTGGACGCCGAGAAGGGTCTGATGACCCCGGTCATCAAGGGTGCGGGCGACCTCAACATCGCCGGTATCTCGAAGAAGACCGCCGAGCTGGCCGGCAAGGCACGCGGTGGCGGCCTGACGCCGGACGACATGTCCGGTGCCACCTTCACCATCAGCAACACCGGTTCGCGCGGTGCGCTGTTCGACACCGTCATCGTGCCGCCGAACCAGGCAGCCATCCTGGGCATCGGCGCCACCGTCAAGCGCCCGGCCGTCATCGAGACCGAGGAGGGCACCGTCATCGGTGTCCGGGACATGACGTACCTCGCGCTCTCCTACGACCACCGTCTGGTGGACGGCGCCGACGCCGCCCGCTACCTGACCTCGGTCAAGGCGATCCTGGAGGCCGGTGAGTTCGAGGTCGAGCTCGGCCTCTGAGCACCGCGGCTGTAACCAGCCTCACCAGCGGCGCCCCCGTCCGGAACACTCCCGGGCGGGGGCGCCGCCGTATTGTCTAGACACCACCGGCCGCTCCGGCAGCCGAGTTGGGTGCAGGCAGCACCGGTTTGCCCGAAGGAGCCCCACATGACCCCGCCCGTCGTCCACTCGCTGCGCGAACAGATCCGCGAGCACATCGTGGACGGGATCGTCAGCGGGCGCTGGAAGCCGGGCGAGCGGATCGTGGAGCGCCGCATCGCCACCGAGCTGGAGGTCAGCCAGACGCCGGTGCGCGAGGCGCTGCGGGAGCTGGAGACGCTCCGGCTGATCGAGTCGGCCCCCAACAAGGGCGTCCGGGTCCGCAACCTCACCGCGGCCGATCTGGAGGAGAGCTACCCGGTCCGGGCCGGCCTGGAGCAGATCGCGGCGGAGCTGGCCGCCCCGGGCCTGGGCGAGAACTGCTCACGGCTCGCCCCGCACGTCACGGCTCTGTACGAGGCCGACCGGCTGGCCGACGGCGAGGCCCAGGTGCGCCACACGGTCGGCTTCCACCGCGAGCTCGTCCGGGCGGCCGGCAACGCCGTGTTGCTGCACACCTGGGAAGGGCTGGGCATCGAGGTGTTCACCGCCCTCTCGATCCGCTGGCTCGGCACGGTGCAGAAGTCGTACGCCGAGGAGCACGAGGCGCTCATCGAGGCGTTCCTGCGCAAGGACCCGGACATCGGCGTGCTGGTCAAGGCACACGTGCTCGGCTGCGCCCCGCGCGCCTGAGCGGGACGGGCGCCGAGCCTGACGGGCGCCTGAGCGGGATGCGCGCCGAGCCCGACAGGGGCCGACCATGGTGCGCATGTGACGCGAGTGATGCTCAGCCGTGCAGATGAGCGCCCCTTTTGCCCGCTATATCCCGTCACTGCGTGCCCCGTTCTGCGGCACGCCATGCCACTTTCTCCATATCGAGAAGTTTTGCCTTTCATCCTTTGATCGATCATCGATCGGAGACTTACAGTTCATCCGCGGGCCCACCGGCCCCATCGCCCTGTCCTGCCAGTCAGGGACCTTTCTCCACCCCCCTCCTCACCGGAAGGCGGCGATCATGACCGACCCCGTAGGAAAGCTTCCGAGCGAGCTCGACCAGCTCCCGGACCGCGACCCCGAGGAGACCGCCGAATGGGCGGCCTCCCTGGATGCCGTCACCAAGGCCGCAGGCCCGCACCGCGCCGCATACCTGATGCGCCGCTCGCTCCAGCATGCCGAGGGCGCCGGTCTCGCGCTGCCCAAACTGCTGGAGACCGATTACGTCAACTCCATCCCGACCGCCGCCGAGCCCGCGTTCGACGGCGACCTGGAGATGGAGTCCAGGATCACCGCGTGGAACCGCTGGAACGCGGCCGCGATGGTCACCCGCGGCTCCCGGTTCGGCGTCGGCGGCCACATCGCCACCTTCGCCTCCGCGGCCTGGCTGTACGAGACCGGCTTCAACCACTTCTTCCGCGGCAAGGAGGGGGACGGCTCCGGCGACCAGCTCTACATCCAGGGCCACGCCTCCCCCGGCATATACGCCCGCGCCTTCCTGGACGGCCGGCTCAGCGAGCAGCAGCTCGACAACTTCCGCCAGGAGGCGGGCGGCGACGGCCTGCCGTCCTACCCGCACCCGCGGCGGCTGCCCTGGCTGTGGGAGTTCCCCACCGTCTCGATGGGCCTCGGCCCGCTCTCGGCGATCTACCAGGCGCGCTTCAACCGCTACCTGACCAACCGCAGCATCAAGGACACGTCGAACTCGCACGTCTGGGCCTTCCTGGGCGACGGCGAGATGGACGAGCCCGAGTCGACCGCCGCCCTCGCCCTCGCGGCCCGTGAGCAGCTCGACAACCTGACTTTCGTCATCAACTGCAACCTGCAGCGCCTCGACGGTCCGGTCCGCGCCAACTTCCGCGTGGTCCAGGAGCTGGAGGGCGCGTTCCGCGGTGCCGGCTGGAACGTCGTCAAGACGCTCTGGGGCAACGCCTGGGACGAGCTGTTCCAGCTCGACACCACGGGTGCGCTGGTGCGCCGGCTCCGGGAGGTCCCGGACGCGCAGTTCCAGACGTACGCCACCCGTGACGTGGCCTACATCCGCGAGCACTTCTTCGGCACCGAGCCCGCGCTCGCCGAGCTGGCGAAGCTGCTCTCGGACGCGAAGATCGCGGAGTGTTTCCACACCTCGCGCGGCGGCCACGAGGCCCGCAAGGTGTACGCGGCGTACCGGGCGGCGCTGGAGCACAAGGGTGCTCCGACGGTGATCCTGGCGCAGACGGTGAAGGGCTACACGCTCGGCCCCGGCTTCGAGTCGCGCAACGCCAACCACCAGATGAAGAAGCTCGACGGCAAGCAGTTCCGCGCCATGCGCGATCTGCTGGAGCTGCCGATCCCGGACGCGAAACTGGACGAGGGCCTGGTGCCGTACGGCCACCCGGGCGCCGACTCCCCCGAGGTCCGCTACCTCCAGGAGCGCCGTGCCGCCCTCGGCGGTCCCGCCCCGGCCCGCCGGGTGCACGCGGTGCCGCTGCCCGCGCCCGAGGAGCGCGCGTTCGCCGCGCTGAAGAAGGGCTCCGGCAAGCAGGAGCTGGCCACCACGATGGCCTTCGTCCGCCTCGCCAAGGACCTGATGCGGGACAAGGAGACCGGCAAGCGCTGGGTTCCGATCGTCCCCGACGAGGCCCGCACCTTCGGTATGGAGGCGCTGTTCCCGTCGGCCGGCATCTACTCGCCGCTGGGCCAGACGTACGACCCGGTCGACCGCGACCAGCTGATGTACTACAAGGAAGCCAAGGACGGCCAGGTCCTCAACGAGGGCATCACCGAGGCCGGCGCGATGGCCGACTTCATCGCCGCGTCCACGTCGTACGCGACGCACGGCGAGCCGATGATCCCGTTCTACATCTTCTACTCGATGTTCGGCTGGCAGCGTACGGGCGACCAGTTCTGGCAGCTGGGCGACCAGCTCGGCCGCGGTTTCGTGGTCGGTGCCACGGCGGGCCGTACGACCCTGACGGGTGAGGGCCTCCAGCACGCGGACGGCCACTCGCACCTGATCGCGTCCACGAACCCGGCGTCGCTCAACTACGACCCGGCGTTCGCGTACGAGATCGCGGTGATCGTCCAGGACGGTCTGCGCCGGATGTACGGCCCCGAGGCCGAGAACGTCTTCTACTACCTGACGGTCTACAACGAGCCGAAGCCGCAGCCCGCGATGCCGGAAGGCGTCGAGGAGGGCATCGTCAAGGGCCTCTACCGGTTCAAGGAGGGCACGCCCGCGAAGGCGGACGCGCCGCGCCTCCAGCTGATGGCCTCCGGTACGGCGATCCACTGGGCCCTGGAGGCCCAGGAGCTGCTGGCCGCGGACTGGGGTGTCACGGCCGACGTCTGGTCCGCCACCTCGTGGGGCGAGCTGCGCCGCGACGCGCTGGAGTGCGACGAGGCGCTGCTCCGCGGTGAGCAGCGGACGCCGTACGTGACCCAGGCGCTGGAGGGCGCCCCGGGCCCGGTCCTCGCGGTCAGCGACTGGATGCGCGCGGTGCCGGACCAGATCAGCCAGTGGGTGGAGCAGGACTGGTCCTCGCTCGGTACGGACGGCTTCGGCCTCTCCGACACCCGCGAGGCGGCCCGCCGCCACTTCGGCGTGGACGCGCAGTCGGTCACCGTCGCGGCACTGGCCCAGCTGGCCCGGCGCGGCGAGGTGCCGGCGTCCGCGGTCAAGGACGCCCGCGAGCGGTACGGGCTCTGACGGCCCGGAGGACGGGGCGCGGGCTCGTCCCGTTCCCCGTCCTCCGTTTCCTCCAGCCCGTCCGGCCGAGGCTTCGTCCTCAATCGCCGGACGGGCTCGGTGTCTGCGGGGTCTCCGGCCTGAGGCCTTGTCCTCAATCGCCGGACGGGCTTGATGTGCCTGCCGCACGATTCCCTGCGCGGCAAGGGCACCCCCAAGCCCGTCCGGCGATTGAGGACATCCTTCGAGCCGGGCCGGCGCTTGAGGCCACACCAAGCCCGGCCGGCGCTTGAGGCCACACCCAGCCCGGCCGGCGATTGAGGCCATCCTTCGAGCCCGGCCGGCGCTTGAGGCCAGGGCTGGGCCGGGACGCAGGCGCCCTCCCCCTCACCGCGGCCACAATGGCCGCATGCGTGCTGCCCGGCTCATCAGAATGGTGCTGCTTCTGCAGAACCGCCCCGCCATGACCGCCGCCGAGCTGGCCCAGGAGCTGGAGGTGTCGGAGCGGACCGTCACCCGGGACGCCCAGGCGCTCTCCGAGGCGGGCATCCCGGTCTACGCGGAGCGTGGGCGGGCGGGCGGCTACCGGCTCGTCGGCGGTTACCGCACCGGGCTCACCGGGCTCGCCCGTGACGAGGCCGAGGCGCTCTTCCTCTCCGGGCTGCCCTCCGCGCTGCGCGAGATGGGCCTGGCGGACGCCGGGGACGCCGCCCGGCTGAAGGTGTCCGCGGCCCTGCTGCCCTCCCTGCGGGACGCCTCCGCAGGGGTCAGCCGCCGCTTCCACCTGGACGCACCCGGCTGGTACCGGGAGACGGTCACCCCCGAGCTGCTGCCCGCCGTCGCCGAGGCGGTCCGGGACGACCGGACGGTGCTGGCGCGCTACCGGCGGCCCGGCCCGGACACCGAGGTGGAGCGGGAGCTGTCGCCGTACGGACTCGTGCTCAAGGCCGGGGTCTGGTACCTCTGCGCCCGCGCGGCGGACGACTTCCGGGTCTACCGGATCGACCGGTTCACGGCCGTCACCGTCTCGGACACCCGGTTCGTCCGGGACGAGGCCTTCGACCTGCCGGGGTTCTGGGACGAGCGCGCGGCGCAGTTCGCCCGGTCGATCCTGCGTGCCGAGGTGACGCTGCGTCTCTCGGAGGCAGCGGCCGCCCGGCTGCCGCACACCGTGGACCGGGCCGCCGCCCTCGACGCCCTGGACGCGGCCGGGCCGCCGGGGCCCGACGGCTGGGTCACGGTCACTCTGCCGGTCGAGTCCCTGGATGTCGCGTACGGCCAGCTGCTCTCCCTGGGACCGGAGTTGGAGGTACTGGAACCGGCCGAACTGCGGACCCGGTTCTCCGAGGCCGCCGAGCGGCTGCACTCGCTCTACCGGCGGCCCCGGTGAACGGTCACCCCCGCGGCGGAGACCGTAAGGCTTCATTTCGGTGTCTCCGCGTGCATCGCCCGCCGCCAGGGCAGATGCTGGACCCGTGATGGACGAGACGGAATTCTGGGAGATCGTCGACAGCACCCGCGAGGCCGCCGACGGCGACCCCGAGGACCACGCCGATCTGCTGGTCGAACGGCTGGTGCGGCTCGATCCCGATTCCGTGCTGGACTTCGCCCGGCACTTCGAGGCCCGCTACAACCGCGCCTACCGCTGGGAGCTGTGGGGCGCCGCCGCCGTGCTGCTCGGCGGGGCGAGCGACGACGCCTTCGACTACTTCCGCTGCTGGCTGATCGGTCAGGGCCGGGAGGTCTTCGAGGGCGCCGTACACGATCCGGACAGCCTCGCCGAGCTCCTCGACGACTTCGACGAGGAGCTGGACGGGGACGCGGAGGAGCTGGGCTACGCCGCCGACGAGGCGTACGAGCAGCTCACCGGGGTGGTCGCGCCGGACCTCGGGCTGCCGCCCCAGCCCGTCGAGCCGGAGGGCACCCCGTTCAGCCTTGAGGACGACGCGGCCCTGGCCGAGCGCTTCCCGATGCTCCACGAACGGTTCGGCGGCGTCTGAGCCCGGCCGCCACGGGGTCCCGCCCTCCGGTTCGGGTCAGTAGTGGGTGCCGCCGTCGATGCGGATCTCCGTGCCGGTGATGAACGCGCCGTCCTGCGAGCCGAGCATCGCGACGACGCCCGCCACCGTGTCCGGGCTGGCGAAGCCCTCGCCCAGGGCGGGGGCCAGCTTCGCGAAGAGGGACATGTCGGCGTCGGCCGGGAGCCCCGGGCCGTTGCCGCTGGTCATGTCGGACGAGATCGAGCCGGGCGCGACGGCGGCGAACCGCAGCCCCTGCTTGCTGTACTCGGCGGCCAGCGCGTGGGTCATCGACTGGATGCCGCCCTTGCTGGCCGCGTAGGCGGACATGTAGGGGTGCGCGAAGCTCGCGGACGTAGAGGAGAAGTTCACTACGGCCGGACTGTCGCCCGCGAGCAGCGCCGGTATCGCCTCGCGGATCATCAGGAAGGTTCCGGTGAGGTTGACCGCGATGACCTTGTTGAAGAACTCCAGCGAGGTCTTGTGCGTGTGCTCGGAGCGCAGGATGCCCGCGGCGTTGACCAGCACGTCCAGCCCGCCGAGGGTGGCCACGGCGGCGGCGACTCCGGTCCGCACGGCGGTCTCGTCCGAGATGTCCAGGACGGTGGTGGTGAGGCGCTCCGCGGTGCCGTCCGCCACGGCCTTCGCGTAGGTGGCCTTCAGCCCCGCCTCGCTGACATCGGCGGCGACCACGAGGCCGCCCTCCGCGAGGACGCGGTGGACGGTGGCCTGTCCGATACCGGAGCCCGCGCCGGTGATGAGTACGCGTCGGCCTTCGTAGCGGTTCATATGAGGTCTCCCGATCTCGAATCCCCCGATGACGATCCCTTTCGCTGTCCACCGTACGTCTCGGTGGCACGTTTTGCCATGACGGCATTCAGTGCACTCGTTCGATGCGATCCCGGCCTGGCCGGGGTAATCTGCGGGGAATGAACCCGCCGCAGCCGTCACTCACCGAACGCCGCAAGGCCGCGACCCAGCTGGACATCGCGCGCGCGGCCGCAGCGCTCTTCGCCGAACGCGGCCCCGACGGCACCACCGCGGAGGACATCGCCCACCGGGCGGGCGTCGCGCTGCGCACCTTCTACCGCTACTTCCGCTCGAAGCAGGACGCGGTGGGGCCACTGCTCACCGGGGGCGCCGAGCGCTGGCAGGCGCTGCTCGAAGCGGCGGAGCCGGGCTCCCCGTTCGCCGGGGTTCTGGAGCGGGCGGTGACGGAGGCGCTCAGCCCCGGGGACGAGCACGCCGCGGAGCAGCTCGGCCAGACGCGCGGGCTGCTGCGGGCGGCGCAGGGCGATCCGGCGCTGCGAGCCGTCTGGTACCGGGTCAACCAGGACTCGGAGGAACGGCTGCTGCCGGTGCTGACCCGGCTGGCGGGCGACGCGGCGGACCCCCTGGAGGTCCGGCTCGCCGCGGCCGCCGCCACGGACGCGGTACGGGTCGCCCTGGAGACCTGGGCGGGCACCGACGCCCCGGCGGCCGGGGCCGGCTCCCCCGCCGATCTCGCGGTGCGCTGTCTGCACGAACTCACCGGCGGAATGCGGCTGTTCAAGGACTGACCGGGCGCAAAACCGCTCAGGGCGCGAGCGAGCGCCCCATCAGTACGTCGTCGACATAGCGTCCGGCCAGGAAGAACTCACCGGGCAGCACCCCCTCGACGGCGAACCCCTCCGACGCGTACAGCGCCCGCGCGGGTGCGTTGTGTCCCAGCACCCGCAGGGTCATCCGGTTGGCGCCCTGCTCGCGCGCCGCCGCCATCGCCGCCCGCAGCAGCGCCCTGGCGATCCCCCGGCCGCGCGCCCAGTCGGCCACGGCCAGGCCCTGTATCTGGCGTACGTGCGTGTTGCAGGCCAGCGGGGTCGGCGGCACCAGCCTGGTGTACCCGGCCAGCCGCGTCCCGCCCGTCTCGTCCCGCACCTCCGCCACCAGGAAGTCCGGCGGCCGGTGGCCGTCGTCGAAGAACGGGGCGTACGGGGGCTGCGGCCGGGGCGACACGGCGTGCAGCGTCGACCAGGTGGCGCGGTCCAGTTCGCCGAGCGCGGCTTCGTCGGAGAGGACCGAGAGGCGGACGGAATGGGCCGGGTGCGTATGTATCTCGGACATGCGGGCAACTGTGCCACGCGCCTCCGGCCCGTCCGGTACGGCAGGATGGCCCCATGCCGCACTCCCGTATCGCTGTCACCGGATCGACCGGACTCATCGGAGCGGCCCTGGTCCGCTCCCTGCGCACCGACGGGCACGAGGTGGTCCGGCTGGTCCGGCACCCGGCCCGGTCGGGCGACGAGGTGGAGTGGGACCCGAAACGGAGCTACGTCGACGTGGCCGGACTGGTGGGCTGCGACGCCGTCGTCCACCTCGCCGGGGCCGGGGTGGGCGACCACCGCTGGACCGAGGCGTACAAGCGTGAGATCCGGGACAGCCGGGTGCTGGGCACCGCCGCGATCGCGGAGGCCGTCGCCTCGCTCGACACCCCGCCGAAGGTGCTCCTGGCCGGTTCCGCGATCGGCTTCTACGGCGACACCGGTGACCGGGCGGTCGACGAGAGCGCGCCGCCCGGCGACGGGTTCCTGCCGTCGGTGTGCGTGGAGTGGGAGGAGGCCACGGCCGCCGCGCAGGAGGCGGGGGTGCGGACCGCGCACGCCCGTACCGGACTGGTCGTCGCCCGGGAGGGCGGGGCCTGGGGCCGGCTCTTCCCGCTCTTCCGCGCGGGTCTCGGCGGGCGGCTGGGCGACGGGCGGCAGTACTGGAGCTTCATCGCGCTGCACGACCACATCGCCGCCCTGCGGCACATCCTCGACACCCCCGGGCTGTCCGGGCCGGTGAACCTGACCGGCCCCGACCCCGTCACCAACAGCGAGGTGACGGCGGCGATGGGCCGGGTGCTGCGCCGGCCGACCCTCTTCACCGCGCCCGCGCCCGCGCTGCGGATCGCCCTGGGCGAATTCGCCGGGGATGTGCTGGGCAGTCAGCGGGTGCTGCCGGGAAGGCTGCTGGACACGGGGTTCTCGTTCGCCTTCCCCGGGATCGACGGCGCCATCCGCGCGGCACTGCGCTGATCCGGCCCTCCGCCGACCACGGCGGCGGGCTCGGCGCCACCCCCGGCTGCGCGCTCAGCGCCACCCCCGGCTGCGGCCGATCCGGGTCCCGCGCGCCCCCAGCGACGCCGGAAACCCCGCCCGTGGGCGAATCCAGACGGACGTGCGACCCCGTGCACCGGTGCCCCGGTACGCGCGACTGCGCCGATATCCGGCCGCGCTCCTAGCCTCATGGCGAACTCGCGCATTTCGGTGGCCTGTTGAGGGCACAACCCTCCCACCAATCGCGCCGACTCGGGGAGGGCACGTGCTCAGCACGGCACACCACGCGGACGTCGTCATCATCGGGGCCGGGATCGCCGGCCTGGCAGCGGCTCACCAGCTCACCAGCGCGGGAGTGAGCGTCAGCGTCCTGGAAGCCGGCCCCCGGGTCGGCGGCCGGATGATGACGGAGGAGGTGGACGGGTTCCGGCTCGATCTCATCGGCCCGCTCCTCAACACCTCCTATCCGGAGCTGTACACGGCACCGGGTCTCGGCGAACTCGTCCTGCGGAACTTCGCCCCCGGCGTGCTCGTCCACAGCGAGGGCCGCCGCCACCGCGCCGGTGAGATACGGAGCACCCGGGGCGCGCGCAACGCCCGCGGCGCGCTCAGGGCGGCGCGCGCCCTCGCGAGCGCTCCCAGGGCGCCGCTCGGCGGGGCCATCACCGGGGCCATGGGCGGCGCGATCGAGCAGGCCAGGCTCGGCGCGGCGCTGTCCCGGCTGGCCACCACCCCCCGGGCCCGGGTGCTGGCCCGGCCCGAACGGACCGCGCTGGAAGCCCTGTACGGCCGCGGCCTGTCCCCCCGTACGCTCAACGGCTTCGTGCGGCCGCTGCTCACCGCGCTGCTCAGCGACCCCGGACTCAGCACGTCCAGCCGGTGCGCCGATCTGGCCCTGCGCAGCTATGCGAGCGGCAGGCTCTGCGTGCCGTCGGGGGGCTCCGGCACGCTGCCCGAGCTGCTGGCCGCGGCGCTGCCGCCCGGCACGGTACGGACCGGGGTCCATGTCACGGCCGCCGACATCACC
Source organism: Streptomyces sp. NPDC088730 (assembly GCF_044751215.1). Lineage (NCBI taxonomy): Bacteria > Bacillati > Actinomycetota > Actinomycetes > Kitasatosporales > Streptomycetaceae > Streptomyces > Streptomyces sp. NPDC088730. The sequence continues at coordinate 1,022,976 of NZ_JBIVLK010000001.1, read as the reverse complement.
TCGGTGCGCACCAAGGAGCACGGCGAACTGGGCTGCCGCTCCCTGCTGCTGGCCACCGGCGCGGGCGCCGCCGCCGAACTGCTGCCCGGTCTGCGGGTGCCGTCCTTCCACCCGGTGACGGTGCTTCACCACACCGCCCCCGTACCCCCGCGGACCGGTGCGTCCCTGGTGCTGGACGCCGACCGGTCGGGCCCGGTCGCGCACACCGCGGTGATGAGCGAGGTCGACCCCGCGCGGGCCCCGCACGGCCGGACGCTGGTCAGCTCGACGGTGCTCGGCACCCCGCCGCCCGATCTGGACCGCGCGGTCCTGGCCCATCTCGCCGTGCTGCACGGCACGCCGACCGACGACTGGGAGCTGCTGGCCGTCCACCACGATCCGGAGGCGGTGCCCGCCATGGCGGCCCCGCACGATCCCCAACGCCCGGTCCGGCTGCTCGCGGGGCTGTACGTGTGCGGCGACCACCGCGACACGAGCACGGTTCAGGGGGCGCTGTCCTCGGCCCGCCGCGCGGCCGACGCGATCCTCACCGACCTGGGCGTACGGCCCGGCCGCACGAGCGCCACCGCGTTCCCGGAGGCGGCCTGAGGGCTGTCCGCGGCAGCGGGCCTTAGCCGAGTGCGGCGACCCGCTCCCGGTACCCGCGTACCGGGGCGGCGTCCCGGAAGGGTTCGAGCCGGCGCTCGAAGTCGCGTACGTACTCGGTGGCGCGCACCGAGCGCATCTCGGTGGCCTGCTGAGCGGCCTCCGCGCCCAGCCGGCAGGCCTGGTCCAGCTCCCCCAGCCCGAGCCGGGCGGAGGCCAGCACCACCCGGCAGAACAGCCGGCTGCGGGCGTAGGCGGGGGCTCGCAGCTGCAGCGAGCGCTCCGCGTGCTGCGCGGCGGCCCGGTACTGCTGGAGGTCGCGGTGGCAGTGCCCGAACTCGTCGGCGAGCTGGGCCTCGTCGAAGTAGCGCGCCCAGTGCGGCGCTTCGTCCCCCGGACGCGATACCTCCAGCGCGCGCTCGGCCCGCGCCAGTGAGGCCAGGCAGGCCTTGGCCTCCCCGAGGACGCCGTGCCCGCGCGCCTCGACCGCGTGCAGCAGGGCGAGTACCACGTTCGGCGCCGCCGAGCCGATGCCCTGCTGGGCCACCCGCGCCAGCTGCACCGCTTCCCTGCCGTGCCCGAGGTAGACGGCCTGCCGGCTCATGGTGATCAGCACGTAGCTGCCGTAGGCCCGGTCCCCGGCGGCCTGGGCCAGGCGTAAGGACTGCACGAAGTACCGCTGGGCGAGCCCGTGCGCGGCGATGTCGTACGAGGTCCAGCCCGCGAGGCGGGTGAGATCGGCGGCGGCGGCGAACAGCCGGCGGCCGGTGGCCTCGCCGTACGTGCCGCGCAGCATCGGTTCCGTCTCGTGCTCCAGGTACCGCACCAGGGCCTGGCGGGCGTGGCCGCCGCCGTAGGCGTTGTCGAGGGTGCGGAAGAGCTCGGCGACCGACCGGAGAGCGGCGACGTCGCCGCTGCTCACCTTCTGGCCGGAGCCCCGCTCCGTCTGCCGCTGCCGGGGCACGCCGGGGATGCCCGGCACATGCGGCGTTCCGGGCATCCCCGGCGGAACGACCGCTCCCGGATGCCCGTGGGCCACGGGTGGGCCGGGCGGCCGGACCGGGCCCGGCCCACGGGAACCGGGCCTGCCGCCGGGCCCGGGGGCCCCGCCCTGCTCGGGCACCGCGCCGAGACCGCCGCCCGGGTGCCCGTTCACTCCGCCGCCGTAGCCGCCGTTCGGTCCGGACGCCGCACGTGGGCCGCCGGGCGCCTGGGTGCCGGGGACCCGGCCGGCCGCGCCGGTACCGGCAGCGCCACCGGCCCTCACCGGTCCGCCGGCCGTCCCCGGGGCCGCTCCGGGCTCGACGCCGCGCGCCACCCACTCGTCGGCCCGGCCGATCAGCCAGTCCCGGCTGGGGACGACCAGGCCTGCCGGGGTGAAAGCGATCTTCCGCAGCTCCGCGTGGCTGCCGGAGTCCTTCCGCCACAGCCCGCTGACGATGTCGACCGCCTCCGCGGGGGTGGCGGCGAACTCCAGGCCCGCGTAGACCGGGGCGCAGGCGTCGAGGCCCAGGTCCTGGGCGGAGAGTCTGCGCCCGAGCCGCCGGGTGAAGACCTCCGCGATCAGCGCGGGAGTGGTCCCGCGCGGCTGCTGTCCGCGCAGCCAGCGGGTCACGGAGGTCTTGTCGTACCGCAGGTCCAGGCCGTGTTCGAGGCCGAGCTGGTCCACCCGGCGGGCGAGGCCGGCGTTGGAGAACCCGGCTTCGGTGATGAGCGAGGCGAGTCGGCGGTTGGGCGTGCGCTGCGGAGGTCGATCCGACATCAGCTGTACGGTCTCCTGCCTTCGGGGCCGGGCGGGCAGCCCTTATGGAACGGCGCGAATTTAGCGGCCTCCGGGGCGACCTCGGCCACCTTCGCTTCACTTTCATCCGATCGTGTGAGGATTGCGGAGACGCTGACGGGAACCACCTGCCCGGCCGGCACCCGAACGCCGGTCGTACAGTTGCGGGTGGCGCGATTCGGTGCATGGTGACGTGGCACCGGGGGATACTTCCCGGCTTCCGGCACCGCGAGGAGAAAGGCTGCTGCCCGTGACTGAGCTTCGGTTCGTCCGTCTGGGATTCGGCGAGGAATCCGTCGACTACCGGGAGGCCTGGCAGAAGCAGCGCGAGGTGCACGCGGCGCGGTTCGAGGACACCGTCCCCGACACCTGCCTGCTGCTGGAGCACCCGCCCGTCTACACGGCGGGTCGGCGCACGCTCGACAGTGAGCGCCCCCTGGACGGGACGCCGGTCATCGACGTGGACCGGGGCGGCAAGATCACCTGGCACGGGCCGGGCCAGCTGGTCGGCTACCCCATCCAGAAGCTGCCCCGCCCGGTGGACGTCGTCGCGCACGTCCGCCGCCTGGAGGACGCGCTGATCCGTACGGCGGCCGATTTCGGGGTGGAGACCAGCCGGGTCGAGGGCCGCAGCGGTGTGTGGGTGCTCGGGGACCCGGTCGAGGAGCGTCCGGCGATCGGCGGCCTCTCGCTGGACTTCGACCCCAGGCTCCAGGACGAGGAGTTCGACGCCCGGCTGAACGGCCCCGAGTACGCCCCGTCCAACGCCGGACAGCGCCGCGAGGACCGCAAGCTGGCCGCGATCGGCATCCGGGTCGCGAAGGGCGTGACGATGCACGGCTTCTCCTTCAACGTGAACCCGGACAACACCTGGTTCGACCGGATCGTGCCGTGCGGCATCCGGGACGCGGGCGTCACCTCACTGGCGTACGAGCTGGGACGCGATGTCACGATCGCGGACGTGCTCCCGGTCGTCGAGAAGCACCTGCGGGACGTCCTGGAGAACGCCGAACTGGCTCCGCGCGTCATCGAGCGCCCGGCCGATGCCGTGGCCACGGCATGACGCTCGGAACACCGCACCGGGAATAGGGCCTGCCGGCCACAGGTTGGTCCAGACGTAAAGCCGCATGAACCACGGGCGTACCCTGGTGTTCGCCGAAGAATCCAATGCAGTGAAAGCAAAGGGGAGTGCCGGAGTGTCCGCTGTCGCACCCGACGGGCGCAAGATGCTGCGCCTTGAGGTCCGGAACAGCCAGACCCCCATCGAGCGGAAGCCCGAGTGGATCAAAACCCGGGCGAAGATGGGCCCCGAGTACAACCAGCTGCAGAAGCTCGTGAAGAGCGAGGGTCTGCACACGGTGTGCCAGGAGGCGGGCTGCCCCAACATCTTCGAGTGCTGGGAGGACCGCGAGGCAACGTTCCTCATCGGCGGCGACCAGTGCACCCGGCGCTGTGACTTCTGCCAGATCGACACGGGCAAGCCGCTGGCGCTGGACCGGGACGAGCCCCGCCGCGTCGGCGAGTCCGTCGTCACGATGGACCTGAACTACGCCACCATCACCGGCGTCGCCCGCGACGACCTGGAGGACGGCGGTGCCTGGCTGTACGCGGAGACCGTGCGCCAGATCCACGCGCAGACGGCGGAGCGGGAGGGCGGCTACACCAAGGTGGAGCTGCTGATCCCCGACTTCAACGCCGAGCCCGCGCAGCTCGCGGAGGTCTTCTCCTCACGCCCCGAGGTCCTCGGGCACAACGTGGAGACGGTGCCGCGGATCTTCAAGCGGATCCGCCCCGGCTTCCGGTACGAGCGTTCCCTGGAGGTCATCACCCGGGCCCGCGAGGCCGGTCTGGTGACCAAGTCCAACCTGATCCTCGGCATGGGCGAGACCCGCGAGGAAGTCAGCCAGGCGCTCCGGGACCTGCACGACGCGGGTTGCGAGCTCATCACGATCACGCAGTACCTGCGGCCGACCCCGCGCCACCACCCGGTCGAGCGCTGGGTGAAGCCGCACGAGTTCGTGGAGCTCAAGGACGAGGCCGACGCGATCGGCTACTCCGGTGTGATGTCCGGGCCGCTGGTCCGTTCCTCGTACCGCGCGGGCCGGCTCTTCCAGCAGGCGGTCGAGCGGCGCGGCGCCACCGCCGCGGCGCCGAGCGCCTAGCCGGACGCCCGTGTGAAACCGGGCACAAGTAGTTACTGAGCAGTAATAGATGATTCGGCGCGGTCCGTCGGCTCCTCGCAGGTCGGAGGCGCGGATGGGCCGCGCCGACGTGCGCGCCGCCGCTATCAAGGTTTCATTGGTGTTTGACCGACCGGTCATGCGCTGGTAACACCGAGCAGTGACCCTGGATGCACGCAGCGCAGTGGCTTCCCGGCCGCTGGCCACGCCGCTTCCGTATCCAGTCCGCGCAACACAGTCCGCCCACTGAGCGCCGCTCAGTCCGCGCATCCGTTCCGAGGGGACTTCCACGATGCAGGCCGCGCCGGTACGCGCCACAGCCATTCCGACCGTCACCAACGCCCTCCGCGCCGTCGAGTCGCTGCTGCTGAGCAGTGGCCAGCGCACCGCCCGGCGCAACGCCTGGACGGCCGTCCTGGAGGACCGCCGCCGGGCCAAGGACCGGGTCGAGTCCGAGTCCGTACTGGAGGCCGTGGCCGAGCACCGTTCTTAGGCCACGTAAACTTCATTGCATGGCGAGGAAGGCAAAAACCACTGAAGGCGCGGACAGCGCCGAGAACGCGGGGCGACTCAAGCAGATCGCCCTGACCTACAAGATGACCAGGCGGACCGACTCGAAGATCGGTCTTGTCGTCGCGGGTGTGGGAATCGTCACCTTCGGTGTCCTCCTCGCGATCGGTTTCTTGATCAACCACCCGATCTACGTGGGCATCCTGGGCTTCGTGCTCGCCCTCCTCGCGATGGCGATCGTCTTCGGGCGGCGTGCCGAGCGGGCCGCCTTCGGGCAGATGGAAGGGCAGCCGGGCGCCGCCGCGGCGGTACTGGACCGGGTGGGCCGCGGCTGGTCCACGACCCCCGCGGTCGCGATGAACCGCAGCCAGGACGTCGTCCACCGCGCCGTGGGCAAGGCGGGCATCGTGCTGGTGGCGGAGGGCAACCCGAACCGGGTGAAGTCCCTGCTCGCGGCCGAGAAGCGGAAGATGGCCCGCATCGTGGTCGACGTACCGGTGCACGACATCATCGTCGGCAACGACGAGGGCCAGGTGCCGCTCAAGAAGGTGCGCACCAAGATGCTGAAGCTGCCGCGCGTCCTGACCGGCCCCCAGGTGACCGCCGCCAACGACCGGCTGCGCGCGATGGGCGACCTGATGAGCAACATGCCGCTGCCGAAGGGCCCGATGCCGAAGGGCATGCGGATGCCGCGCGGCGGAAAGATGCGCTGACGAGCCGGCCTACGGATACGCAGAGGGCGGGTCACGAACTCCTGGTTCGTGACCCGCCCTCTGCGTATCCGGCCCTCTGCGCATCCGGGGGTCCCGGATGCCCGGGTGCTGGGTGCTCGCCGTACGCGCCGTGTCCGGTCTCAGCCGCGGATCTGGACGGCGCGGGCCAGCCGGTCGTGCAGTCCCCGGCCGTCGCGGTCCCAGACCAGGGCCGGGATCACCAGGCACAGCAGCACGGTGCGCACCAGCACCCTCCCGAGCCCCAGCCGTCCACCGCCCTCCGCGACGACCCTGATGCCCATGAGGCGCTTGCCGGGCGTGCAGCCGATGGTGCCGACGGTGAGCAGGCTCAGTACGAGGAAGATCCCCACCGCCCAGTTGCCGGCCGCCTGCTGGTCACCGCGGGCGAACAGCCCGTATGCGATCACCATGCACAGGGCCCAGTCGATGAAGATCGCGCCGAAGCGGCGGCCGAGCGGCGCGGCGGCCCCCGGCCCCTGCTCGGGGAGCCCGAGCCGCTTGCCCCGGTACCCGAAGTCGGCGCCCATGTCCTCGGCGGCCGCACGCGGCCCGGAGAGCCACGATCCGATTGCTTGCCTGTTGTCCACCCGACCACGGTACTGCGCCCGCCCCGGCACCCTGCCGGGCGGGTGGAGCGGCCGTGTCCCGGCACCCCCGGAAACCGTCCCGGAACCTGCCGGGAACCCGTCCGGAACCGGTCACCGCACGGTCACGAGGCGCTACTCACACCCGGCCCGGTTAACTTCAGCGAAACAAATGGGTCATGCTTGAGAAATCCGGTCTGCCTATGGTCGGGTCCAGCGTGTGCCACCGCACTGGCCGCACAACGAGCTGCAACCCCGTCCCACCCCGGGCCGGGAGTAGGAGGAGTTGGATGTTCCAGAACGCCGACGACGTGAAGAAGTACATCGCCGACGAAGACGTCAAGTTCATCGACGTCCGGTTCTGCGACCTGCCCGGTGTGATGCAGCACTTCACCATCCCGGCGGCGGTCTTCGACCCGACCGAGGAGCTCGCCTTCGACGGCTCGTCGATCCGCGGCTTCCAGGCCATCCACGAGTCCGACATGGCGCTCCGCGCGGACCTGTCGACCGCCCGTGTCGACCCCTTCCGCCGCGACAAGACCGTCAACATCAACTTCTTCATCCACGACCCGATCACCGGCGAGCAGTACAGCCGTGACCCGCGGAACGTGGCCAAGAAGGCCGAGGCCTACCTCGCCTCCACCGGTTTCGCGGACACCGCGTACTTCGGTCCCGAGGCCGAGTTCTACGTCTTCGACAACGTCCGCTTCCAGACGTCGGCGAACGAGAGCTTCTACCACATCGACTCCGAGGCGGGTGCCTGGAACACCGGCTCCGAGGAGAACAACCGCGGCTACAAGGTCCGCTACAAGGGCGGCTACTTCCCGACCCCGCCGGTGGACCACTTCGCCGACCTGCGTGCGGAGATCTCCCTGGAGCTGGACAAGAACGGCCTCCAGGTCGAGCGCCAGCACCACGAGGTCGGCACCGCCGGCCAGGCCGAGATCAACTACAAGTTCAACACGCTGCTCGCCGCGGCCGACGACCTGATGCTCTTCAAGTACATCGTGAAGAACGTCGCCTGGCGCAACGGCAAGACCGCGACCTTCATGCCGAAGCCGATCTTCGGTGACAACGGCTCGGGCATGCACGTCCACCAGTCCCTGTGGGCCGGCAGCGACCCGCTGTTCTACGACGAGCAGGGCTACGCGGGCCTCTCGGACATGGCGCGCTACTACATCGGCGGCATCCTGAAGCACGCCCCGTCGCTGCTGGCGTTCACCAACCCGACGGTGAACTCCTACCACCGTCTGGTCCCCGGCTTCGAGGCCCCGGTCAACATGGTCTACTCGCAGCGCAACCGCTCGGCCGCGATGCGCATCCCGATCACGGGCTCCAACCCGAAGGCCAAGCGCGTCGAGTTCCGCGCCCCGGACCCGTCGTCCAACCCGTACCTCGCCTTCTCGGCCCTCCTGATGGCCGGCCTGGACGGCGTGAAGAACAAGATCGAGCCGCCGGAGCCGATCGACAAGGACCTCTACGAGCTGGCTCCCGAGGAGCACGCCAACGTCCAGCAGGTCCCGACGTCCCTCCCGGCCGTCCTCGACGCCCTTGAGGCGGACCACGAGTACCTCCTGGCAGGCGGCGTCTTCACGCCCGACCTGATCGAGACGTGGATCGACTTCAAGCGCACGAACGAGATCGCCCCGATCCAGCTGCGCCCGCACCCGCACGAGTTCGAGCTGTACTTCGACCTCTAAGGGGCGGGGCCGGGCGACCCGGTCGCTGACCTGACGCAAGAAACGCCGATGAGGGCCGCTTCCCCACTGGGGAAGCGGCCCTCATCGGTCTGTCGCGGAGTTCGAAGCGGTCGGCGGCTCGGCGTCGCCTTTGCGGCGGGCGGACCGGATTCCCCGATCAGCTCAGCTCTTTGGTGACCCGCTCCATCACGCCCTGCCAGTGGGCGCGCTGCTGCTCCCGCTCCTCCGCGCTCGCCAGGTGCTCCTGGTGGAAGCGGAGGACGCTTCGGTCGCCGGAGCTGGAGACCGCCAGCTGTACCGTCGTCGTGCCGCGAGTGGCCCGGATGCGGTCGAGCGGCCGGTAGCTGCGGATCTCCCCGGTCACGCCGTCGACCGTCTCGAACGTCGTCCCCTTGGTGGGCGCCGGAGGAAGCTCCGCGCCTTCGCCGAGCCAGAGCTCGATGCCCTCCGGGCTCACCATGAACTCCCAGACGACCGAACGCGGGAAAGGAAGCGTCGCGGAGACGCCGATCTGCCAACCTGCATCCTGAGTGAGTCCTTTGGGCATGCCGATGCTCCTTCCGGGCGGTTCACTACCGCAGGCCATGCGGGCAATGTAGTGATTATAGATGTTGGACATGATTCCGCAACGAGAATTCACGCCCGGTAAGAAGCAAGAGCCTTCTCGGCCAACTTCGTTCAATTGACGGAATTGGATCAAGGCACTTCTATGCCACGCAGAACTCGTTGCCCTCGGGATCCTGCATCACGGTGCAGTTCCCCGTCGGCTCCCTGACCTCGCGAAGCACCTTCGCCCCGGCGTCCACCAGCTTCGACACGTGCTCGGTCAGCTTCGTCACTCCGGCGTCCGGTGTGTGCTTCTCCCCGGCCCGCAGCTGCACATCGATGTGCACACGGTTCTTGGCGGTCCGTCCCTCGGGCACCTTCTGGAACAGCACCCGAGGCCCGACACCGTCCGGATCGACCGCCGCGGCCATCGAGTCCCAGCGCTCCCGAGGCAGCCCGATCGTCTGCGCGAACTCCGTCCATGACTCATATCCCGGGGGTGGTGGCTGCACCACGTAATCCAGAGCGAGAGCCCAGAATTCCGCCTGCCTGGCGGGATTCCGGGCATCGAACGTCACCTGCACACTGATCGCCATGATCGAATCCAGAAATCAACTCAGGAGATGCGGCCCGGACGCGAGATGTCCGGACGTCAGCACCTTCGACCGGTATAAACCAAAAGGGGCACGCTTCCACGACTTTCGCATGGCGTACCGGTGTGGCACCCGCACAGTCGCATTCATTCACCCATTCGAGGGAGACGAGCGCGATCGCGAAGCAAGATGCCGGGAGCGTGTCCCGATTGGTCATTCCGTACCTGGGCCCCGCTCCGGACGCGAATCCGGATCAGGGCTTTCGTGCGAGTACCGCACCATTCGCTCCGGGGGCCGAGAAGCGAACCGTATCCACTTGATCGAATCCCGCCGCACGCAGCCACTCGCTGTACTCGGCCGCCGTGTAATTGCGGCCCCACGTCCCCACCAGCATGTTCATGCTCATGAGCGCGGCGTCGAGCGGACCGGTCTTCTCGTCGTTGACGAGCAGTTCGCTGATCACGATCCGGCCGCCGCTGGGCAGTGCCCGGTAGCACTTGGCGAGGAGTTCCCGGTTACGCGCCTCGTCCCAGTCATGCATGATCATGGAGAGCAGAATGGCGTCGTGCCCGGTCGGCAGCTCCGGCTCCTCGAAGAAGTCGCCCGGGTGCGTGCCGATCCGGTCGGAGAGTCCGGCGTCCGCGATCTTCCCGGCGGTGTACGCGCACACGTGCGGCAGGTCGTAGACCGTGGCGGCCAGCCCGGGGTAGTGCCGGCACAGCTCGATCACGAAGGCCCCGCCGCCGCCGCCGACATCGAGAAGCCTCGGTGTCGTGCCGAAGTCGACCGCGGCCGCCAGCACCCCGGCGGTCATCGAGGACAGCGGCCGCAGGCCGTCCCAGAAGGTGCTCGCACGGTTGTCGGCGTCGAAGATCCTCTCCTGCTGGTCCGGGGCCCACCGGCTCGGGCTGTCGGACCTGATGGCCTCGGTGACGCGCAGCCAGCCCGGCGAGGTATGGCTCCTCAGCATCTCGATGTAGTCACCGAAATAGTGCGGCCTGCCCCGCACCAGGTACTCCTCGGCGGTCGGCGCATTGACGTAACGCCCGTCCCTCTCGCGCCCACCGTCCGGCAGCAGCAGTCCGAGTGCGGCACACGCGGTCAGGAGGATCTCGGCCGGCCGGCCGGCGACACCGAGCCCCTCGGCCACCTCCGCAGCCGAGGCCCCCTTCCCCTCCGCCAGGAAGTCGAACAGCCCGAGGTCGAGGGCCCCGCACAGGGTCTGCGAGGCCCACATACCGCCGGCGATCCTCAGCAGCCCGTCAAGAGCGGGGGCTTCGAATTCCGGCCCGGTACCGCTCCGGTCATCGCTGTCCATGCGCCGGCCTTTCCGCGAATCGAATCGGCACCCGGTCGAAAACGATGTGACGCCCGTTCTCGAAGTGCCGGTCCGGCTCTTCCGTGAGGTGGTAGACGGGGTGCTGGGCCAGTTCACGCAGCACCGTCCTGAACTCCAGCCTGGCGAGGGCCGCGCCAAGACAGTGGTGGATGCCGAATCCGAAGCTGAGATGCTGGTGCGAATTCCCGCGGTCGAGCGAGAACTCCTCGGGCTCCGGATACTTCGCCGGGTCCCGGTTGGCCGCGTCGAGCAGCAGGACGACCCTGGAGCCGCTCGGGATGACCGTGCCGTCGACCGTCACCTCACGCGTCGTGAACCGGGTGAAGCGGTCGGTCGGACACCACCGGCGCATCGTCTCGTCGCCCACGACCGACATGAGATCGGGCTCTTCCCTGAGCCGGTGCTGGAGCCCGGGGTCGCCCGCGAGGTGCCAGAGCATACGGCTGAGGGTGTTCAGGGTGGTCTGGTGTCCCGCTATGCACAGCGAGACGATGACGGAGTGGAGCCGCTCGTCGGAGATCGGCTCCCCGTCGATCTCCGTGTTGGCCAGGCGGGAGATGTAGAAGTCCCCCGGGTGGGCCCGAGCGTTGCGTACCTCCTCGGCGAGCAGTTCGCGGAACTGCGGCCAGAAGCTGTCCGCCTCACTGTCCTTGGACAGGTGCTTCCACAGATTGCTCGTGAGTTCGCGGACCCTGCCCTGGGCCTGCTCCGAGAGGCCGATGGTCAGGGCGAGCACCCCGATCGCGAACGGATTCGCCAGCTCGGCGGAGAAGTCGCCGTACCCGCGCTCGACGATGGGTTCGATGAGCTCGGTGGCAAGGGTGCGGATCTGCGGTTCGAGGCGCCGGACCTCCTCGTTGTGAAGGGGCGGCGCCATGAGGGCGCGAAGCTCTCGGTGCTCGGGCGGGTCGAATTCGATCGGGGAGAACTTCGGCATTCCCGCGGCCCTGGGGTAGAAGACGCCGGACCCCGAACTGAAGGTCTCATGGTCCTTCAGTGCCGCTTTGACGTCGGCGTGGCGCGACAGGATCCACAGCCCGCCGTGCGCCGCGGTATAGGTCACCGCCGCCTGCTCGCGCACCTCGCGGTTGACGTCCTGCGCCACGTCGGGTGTGTACTCGGGATCGTGCCAGTCGAACTCCCGCACGAGCCGATCGATGAGGTCCTGCCGCGCTATCGCCATTGCTCCTCCGGAACCTCTTGCGCTTCTTCCGTCTCTCTGGAGACAACTCCCGTGGCCGACGTGCCGGACGCGCTCACCCGGCCGGCCGGACGTCGAGGTCCACCGCTGCCTGGCTCTTCAGGTCGTCGACCAGGAAGTCGGCCAGGGCGGCCACCGTCGGATTGCTCCACAGGATCGTCGGCGGCAGGTCGATTCCGAACCTGCGGTTCAGCCGCACGCGCAGCCCCACGGTGAGGACCGAGTCGACACCGAGGTCGACGAGGGGCCGGTTCGGGTCGATGTCCGCGGCCGGCAGATTGAGCTCGGCGGCCACCTGTTCGTTGACGTCCTGTGCCACCCGGTCCCGCAGCTCCTCCTCCGGCAGCTCCAGCCAGTCGGCGACGCTGCCGGCCGGCTCACCGGCGTGGTCGGTCTCCGTGACGCTCGTCAGCTCGCTGAACACCGGCAGCCGCCGCTCGGGGAGCACCCGCATGATCGCGTAGTACGGGCTGTGGAAGCGGTCGCTGAACGACCAGGCGCGGAACGCCTCGGTGATGGAGATGCTGCCCAGACCGCGCGACTCCGCCTCGATGGTCGTCGTGCCCGCGGTGGTCTCCGCCATGCCGGCTCCGCGCCACGAGGTCCACGCGAGGCTGGTCGTCTCGGTGGAGCCGCCGGCGTTGCGGTACGCGGCGAGTCCGTCGAGGAAGGAGTTGCCCGCCGCGTAGCTCGCCTGGCCGGTCAGCCGTGCGAGCTGTCCGCACGAGGAGAACAGCGCGAAGAAGTCGAGCGTTCCCGGCGGGAACATACGGTGCAGAACCATCGCTCCGCGCATCTTCGGTGCCATCGCCTGACGCAGCCCGTCGAAGTCGACGTTGTCGACCAGGGCGTCCGCCACCACTCCCGCGGCGTGGACCACACCGCGGATGGGCGGCAGGCCGAGCGCCGAGGGGTCGAGTGCCGCCGCGGCCCTGTCGGCGTCCGATATGTCGAGCGCGAGCACCCGGACCGTCACGCCCAGTGCCTCAAGGGCGAGGACGGCGTCGATCTGGCGCCGCGTCCCGGCGTCCTCGATTCCGGCCCAGCGCGCCCGCGGTGGCAGTCCGCGCCTGCTCACGAGTACGAGGCGACGGGCGCCCCGGTCCACCAGGTGACGGGCCACCTCAAGGCCGAGTGCCCCGACGCCGCCGGTGATCAGATACGTACCGTCGAGACGGCACTGCACGGAGCCGGGGCCGGCCGCGCGGTCGATCCGGGTCAGGCGCGCCACCGAGGCGCCGTCCTTGGTCAGCGAGATGACGTCCTCACTGCCCGGGAGGCTGGACAGGACCCTGAGCAACCGGTCCGCGGCGTCGCTGTCGAAGGCGGCGGACTCCGCCTGGACATCCACGACCCCGCCCCACAGGTCGGGGCGCTCACCGGCGATGATCCGGGAGACTCCCCAGAGCGGCGCGTGGGCGAGCGCCGACTCGTGTTCCGCGTCGCGGACGCCCTGGGTCAGACACCAGAGTTTCAGCGGCGATTCGGCGGTGGGGTCGGCCCGCTCGGCGAGACGGCGGCTCAGTGACTGCGCCGCGTCGATCAGCGTCCACGCGTTGCGCTCCGCGGCGGACTCGGGTGGTTCGCCCACGCCTTGCGGCGTCGGGGCCACCAGCAGCGCGCCCGGTGTGTCGAGTGACAGCTTCTCCAGGTCGGCGGCCGATTCGACGCGGAGGCACCGTACGCCGGACCGGCCCAGGTGGCCGGCGAGTGCGCCGGTGACGGAGTCGTCGCCCAGCAGCACCAGTTGTCCCGGCGTGACGCCGTCCCCAAGCTCGACGGACCGCCAGTCGAGCTCGTGCACCAGCTCGCTCGGCGCCATGATGCCGCCCGGCCGGTCCTGCACGATCGTGTAGCGCAGGCCGGTGACCTCGCACACCACCTGACCGTTCTCGTCGGCCACCAGCACATCGATGGTGGTGTCGGGATCGGTCGCCGAACGCGTGGTGTGCACCGTGACCCGGCCGGGCGGCGGACCGCGGAAGACCATGGCCTCGATGTGCGAGGACGTGCGCAGGGTCGTCGCGTCCTCCTTGGTCACGAGCACTCCGCTGACCGTGAGGGCGCCGTCGATGACGGCGGTCCAGCTGCTGGGGTGGAGCTTGGGCTCGTGGTCGATGATCACCGTGGCCAGCTGCTCGACCTCGTTGCGGCGCAGTTCCGTGACCACCCACGGGAAGGTGTAGCCCTCGACGCCCATGTTCCTGAACATGGTGTCGACCCGGGTCCAGGTCCACTCCTCGGGGCACCGCTCCCTGATGGCCGCGACGTCCTCCATCGGCCGCGTGCCGGCCACCGCCGTCCGGTCGACCGTCGCCGTGGTGTGCGTCAGCCACTCCAGCTCCTGGTTGGCCGTCGCGTCGCCGGCGTCCCGCTGGATGCAGCTCGCGAGGCGCGCCTGGTTCTGGTCGAGCACGACCTGCACCACCCGGGGAGGCAGGGCCGCCAGGGGTGTGCGGAAGACGATGTCCTTCAGCCCCGGCACCGAGTCGCCGTGCGTCGCCGCCGTCACGAAGGTGTTGAGGACGACCGAAGCAGGTACCGTCTCGACGCCGACGACCTTGTGACTCTGCGCGTAGGGACGGCTGTCCATGTCCAGGTGGGTCTGCCAGACCTGCTGGGCCGGTGCGCCGGCGACGGTCATGCGGCCGCCGAGGAGGGTGTGGGTGTCCGGGTCGTGTCCGCGGCCATGGCTCTCGCCCGTCGTCGCCGGGAAGATCCAGTACGGGCGGTGCTGCCATTGGGCCGTGGGCAGCGGCAGCAGCGTGCCCTCGTGGTCCTGCCAGTCGATGTCCACGCCGTTGCAGTGCAGTTCGGCGAGGTTCCGGAGGAGCTGGCCCGTCTCCGGTACGTCGCGCCGCAGGGACACGGCGACGCGGACGCCCTCGGCCCCGGCGTCCTCTGCGGTCTCCGTGATGGAGTGCGCGACCACCGGGTGCGAGGAGATCTCCAGGAAGGTGTGCTCGCCGTCGTCGAGAGCCGCCCGCACCGCCTGGGCGAACCTGACCGGCTCGCGCAGGTTGGTGCCCCAGTACTCCCCGTCTCTCGCCACGCGGGACCGCGGGTCGGGGAGCGCGCTGCTGTACAGGGTGATCTGCGGCTCCTTCGCGGTCAGCCGGCGGGCCGCGGCCGTGACCTCTTCGAGGACGGCGTCGACCTGCGGGCTGTGGAACGCCACGTCCGTGTCGACCCGTCTCACCTGGATCCCCGCGGAACCCCACTCTTCGATGAGGTTCTCGACCGCGGCACGGTCCCCTGAGACGACGGTCGACCGGGGACTTGCCGAGATCGCGGCGACGATGTCGTCCCAGCCCGCGAGGTGGCGCTCCACATCCGCCAGCGACTCTCCGACCAGTGCCATCCCGCCGAGGCCGGCGACGCGTTGCAGTGCCGCGGCGCGGCGGCAGGCGAATCGGGCGGCTTCCTCCACGTCGAGCGCGCCCGCGGCCACCGCCGCCGCGATCTCTCCGACGGAATGCCCGATGACCGCGCTCGGCGTCACGCCCTTGGCGCGCCACGTCCGAGCGAGGGCGATCTGCATGGCGAACGTCATCGCCTGGACCACGGTCACGGTCCACGGACCCCCGTTGCCGATGACCTCGCGGGGTGTCCAGCCCAGCTCCTCGTGGAAGATCTCCGCCAGGGAGTCGATGGCCTGGGCGAAGACGGGCTCGTCGCGCAGGAGTTCCCGGCCCATTCCGGTCCACTGCGCCCCGTGCCCGGAGAACACCCACACCACCCCCGGGCCCCATGCGGGGTTGGAGCGTCCGGTGATCAGCTCGGGGGTGCGCTCCCCGGCGGCCAGGGTGTCCAGTCCGGCGACGAGTTCCTGAACCGAGCCGGCCACCAGCGCCGCCCTCGTCTCCAGGTGCGAGCGACGGTGGGCCAGGGTGTGCGCGACCGCGTCCAGGGACACGCCGGGGTTCTCGCGGAGCCGGTCGGCCGTCACCGCGGCGAGGGAGCGCAGCCCGGCTTCGGACATCGACGACAGCGGGAACAGCCGGCGCGTGTCCGCCGGGAGGGTCCCGGCGACGGGAACCTCCTCCGGTTCCGGCGAGGGGGCCGGGGCCGGGGCCTCCTGGAGGATCAGGTGGGCGATCGTCCCGCCGACGCCGTAACTCGACACGCCTGCCCGGCGGGGCTGCTCGCCGGCGGGCCAGGGTGTCGTCTCCTTGACCAGGCGCAGACCGCCGCTGTCGAGTTCGAGGTCGGGGTTGGCCTCGGTGTGCAGGCTCCTGGGAAGCTCGCCGTGCTCCATCGCGAGCACGGCCTTGATGGCGCCGGCGATGCCGGAAGCGGCCTCGACGTGGCCGATGTTGGGCTTGAGGCTGCCCAGCATGCAGGGGCTGTCGGCCGGTCTTCCGGCGCCGAACACCCGGGCGAGGGCGCGTACTTCCGCCAGGTCACCGACCGGGGTTCCGGTGCCGTGCGCCTCCACGTATCCGACCGAGGCGGGGGCGATCCCGGCCCGGCCGTACACCTGACGGAGCATGTGCTCCTGGGCGTCGGCGCTCGGCGCCATCATGCCGTCGGACCTGCCGTCCTGGAACACCCCGCTGCCCAGGATCAGCGCACGCACCGGATCTCCGTCGCGGCGGGCGTCCACGAGCCTCTTGAGCACCATGACGCCCGCACCCTCGCCACGGCCGTAGCCGTCGGCGGCCTTGTCGAAGGCCTTGCTGCGTCCGTCGGGCGAGGTGGCGCCCGCCGCGTCGAGGGCGACGTTCAGCGCCGGGCTCGCCATGATGTTGATGCCGCCCACGATGGCCGTGGACGTCTCGCCGAGCCGCAGGCTCTGGCAGGCCAGGTGCAGCGAGGTCAGGGAGCCCGCGCAGGCGGTGTCGACGGCCATGCTGGGGCCGTTGATGTCCAGGAAGTAGGAGATCCGGTTCGCTATGCCGTAGAAGGTGGTGCCGTTGACCGCCCAGGCTCCGGATCTGGGCAGGTCCTCCAGGAGCCGGCGGCCGTAGTCGTTGGAGTTGGCCGACATGAACACCGAGGATTCGGAGCCACGCAGGGCCAGGGGCGGCAGGCCGGAGTCCTCCAGCGCCTCCCAGGCCATCTCCAGCAGGATGCGCTGCTGCGGATCGAGGTACTCCGCCTCTCGCGGAGTGATTTTGAAGAAGTCGGCGTCGAATCCCTCGATGTCGTCGAGGAACATGCCCTTCCGGGTGGTCTTCCGCAGAATCGCGGTCGCCTCCGGGCTCTGTGCCGCGTAAGGCTCCCAGCGCTTGTCCGGCATTTCGCTCACCGCACTGCGGCCCTCGACGAGGGTCGCCCACAGCTTCGCGGGCGAGTCGAGGTCGGGTGCGAAACGACAACTCATTCCGATGATGGCAACGACTTCGTCTGTCTCAGGAACTTGCTGCTCGCCCACAATTCCTCCACTTACCTCGGGTCCCGGGACCAACCGATCCACACAACGAGCGGTACGGATTTCTCAGCGCACAAGTCTCACCTCAACGGACCGAGTTCACGCCGGTGCGCTGCGGGATACCTCTCCCGACTCGGTCCTGGCCCGCAGGCTCAGCGGACGCATGTCGGTCCATACCTGAGAAATGTGCTCCAGGCAGGCGTCCTTGGGGCCGCTGAAGCCCGTCTCCGACCAGCCGGCCGGGATTTCGCGATCCACCAGCCAGATCGAATACTGTTGCTCCGCATTGACGACGACGTGATAGTCGCGGCCTGTGTTGCTCATTCTTCTACCTCCTGGCCGAATACAGTACGCACGTTGACCATGACAGACAGCCCGAGTTTCCCTTTTTTCTTCACCGATTCCTTCGGACAATCGGTGGAAGTGCCTCACCGCCGGAATTGTCGGCACGCCGCAGCGTCACCTGCCCGGCCAGTTCTTCCAGCGTTCCGGCCGCCATCAGGTCCCGCAGCGCGACCTTCACTCCGAAGAGGCCGTCGATCCGGTTCTGCAGCCGGGCCGCGAGCAGTGAGTCGCCCCCGAGCTCGAAGAAGTTGTCGTCCGCGCCCACCCGGTCGACGGCGAGCAGTTCCGAGTACAGCCCGGCGAGCCCTCGTGGAACCTCGCCCCGCGGTTCGCGGTAGGGCTGTGCGGGCCGCCACTTGCGCCAGTCGGCCGGCGGCAGTGAGAGCCGGTCGATCTTGTTGGAGGTGTTCAGGGGCAGGCGGTCCAGGAGTACGTAGGCGACGGGCACCATGAACTCCTGCAGATGCCGCACCGCGTGGGAGCGCAGTTCGGCGGGGGTGACGGGCCCGCGCGTGACCAGGCAGGCGACCAGTTGGCTCTGCCCCTCCTCCCGTACCCCGACCACGCACACCCGGGCCACGTCCGGGTGACGGCCCAGCGCCCATTCCACTTCGCCCACCTCGACGCGGTGCCCGCGGATCTTGACCACGTCGTCGATGCGCCCGCGGTGCTCCAGCACCCCGTCGGCCCTCAGCCGTCCCGCGTCTCCGGAGCGGTAGAGCCGGCTGCCCGGGGCGCCGAAGGGGTTCGGGCGGAACTTGTCCGCCGTCAGCGCGGGATCCGCGAGATAGCCGAGCGCGAGAGCGGGCGAGTCGACCCACACCTCCCCCATCGCCCCCTCGGCCACCGGAGCCAGGTCCTCCTCAAGGAGGTGCACGCGCACCCCGGGCAGCGGCCGGCCCACGGGCGGCGCGGCGGCGCGGTCGGCGGCCGTAGCCGTGGCCGCCGTGCACCGCGATTCCCACGGGTACAGCGAGTTGGCGATCTGGAATGCCTCAAGGGACCCGTAGGAGACGGTGACTTCGAACGGAAGGCCCTCCGGTGCCCAGTGGTTCAGCTTGTCGCCGCCGACCGTCATCAGCCGCAGGGAGCAGTCCCGCGGCCAGTCGAGCGATTGCAGCACCTCGCCCACGGGGGTGATGACGAAGGTCTGCGTGATCCTGTGGTCGAGCAGCCATTCGCGCAGGGCGGCCGGCGATGCCACGACCTCCGGCTCCGCGATGTGGGTGCTGGCCCCCGCCCACAGCAGCATGCACACCTCGTGGACGGAGATCCCCGCACCCGTCGGCGCGAGCCAGGACCCGCGGTCCGCCGGGCCGGTGCGGTTGACGGCGACGCCCTGGGACACCCCGTGGGTGAGCCAGCTGTGCTGGGCCAGGACGATCTTCACCTTGCCCGAGGAGCCCGAGGTGTGCATGGCGAACGCCAGGTCGGCCGGCCCGACCGCGATGCCGGGATCACCGGTGTCCGTACCCGGCGCCGCCAGCGCCTCCTCGACCACGAGTACCCGGGCCGCCCGCGCCGACAGCTGCGCGGCCCCGCTCGCGCTCGTCAGGACGACCGGTGGGCCCGTGAGGCCGATCGCACGCGCCGTCCGCTCCGCGGGTGCCTTCGGGTCGAGCGACATGCAGACGGCGCCCGCCTTCAGGGTGGCCAGCATCGAGACGACCCATTCGACGGACCGTGCGAGGTGGACGGCGACCACGTCCTGCCGCCGCACCCCGTTGGCCAGCAGGACCCGCGCCAGCCGGTTCGCCCGCTCGTTCAGCTCGGCGTAGCCGACCCGGACCTCGCCGTGCTGGATCGCCAGCGCGTCGGGCCTCGTCCTCGCGTGGTGCTCGACCGCTCCCGGCACGGTGGTCATCGGGTTCGTGGTCAATGGTCCCCCTCCTCCGGGCTCTCCGCCATCGCGGCGATCATGGCGTCGACTTCGGACTCGGAGAGCCCGTCGATCCAGTCCTCGCTCTCCACCGCGAGGCCGGTGTCCTCCGAGACCGCGATCTCTTCGACGGCGTCGGCCATCGCCTGCAGCCCGGGTTTCAGGAACAGGGTCTCCATCGGGATCTCCCTCCCGAACGCGGCGTGGATCCTCGACACGAGCTGCACGACCATCAGGGAGTGCCCCCCGAGCTCGAAGAAGTTGGACTCGCCGCCGATGCCGCTGACGCCGAGCATCTCTTCCCAGACGGCCGCCAGGGCCTCGGCGACCTCGCCGCTGGGCGGTGTCGAGGGCGCGTGCTGCTGGACCTCCTCGCGCCGCAGCGCTGTCAGCGCGCGCCGGTCCAGCTTTCCGTTGCGCGTGAGCGGCAGCTCGTCCAGCACCATGACGACCGTCGGAACCATCCAGTCGGGAAGGGTCCGCAGCAGCTTGCGCCGGATCTGTGTCGGGGTCGGCGCGGGCTCCACGGCCGGCACCACACAGGCGTGGAGCGCCAGGCCGGTGCCCCGGTCCTCGGCGACGAAGGCCGCGCCCCCGGCCACCTCTTCGAGGCCGAGAAGGGCGGACTGGATCTCCCCGAGCTCCACCCGGTGTCCGCGGATCTTGTACTGCTGGTCGGCGCGCCCCCGGTAGACCAGCTCACCGTCCCGCCTGCGCAGGGCGATGTCCCCCGTCCGGTACATCCGCGCGCCGGGAACGGGGCTGTACGGGTCCGGGAGCATCCGCAGCGCCGTCAGCGCGGGGTCACCCTGGTAGCGCTGGGCGACCCCGCCGCCACCGACGAATATCTCGCCGGGTATTCCGGGGGGCACGGGCCGCAGTTCGGCGTCGAGCACATAGAGGGACAGGTCCGCCAGCGGTTCCCCGAGGAGGGAGTCCGTCTCGGCGGTGTCGGCGCGGACGACCCGCCGGAACGTGACGTGCACCGTCGTCTCGGTGATCCCGTACATGTTCACCAGCTCGGGACCCTGCTCGCCGAACGCCTCGAACCATTTCGCCAGGGCGCCGAAGTTCAGCGCCTCGCCGCCGAACACCACGTAGCGCAGGGCGAGCCGAGGGCGTCTGGCGAACGCGACGTCGGCCGTCTGGAGGAAGGCGGACGGGGTCTGGCTGAGGACCGTGACGCTTTCGCGTCCGAGGAGTTCGAGAAAGGCGTCCGGCGCCCTGGTCACCCAGTACGGGACCACGACGAGCCGGCCCCCGTACAGCAGCGCCCCCCACAGCTCCCACACGGAGAAGTCGAAGGCGGAGGAGTGGAACAGCGTCCACACGTCGTCGCCGCCGATGTCGAAGACCCGGTCGGCCGCGGCGAACAGCCGCAGCACGTTGGCGTGCGACACCACCACGCCCTTGGGGGAGCCGGTCGAACCCGAGGTGTAGATGACGTAGGCCGGGGACTGGGGCGCCACCGCGACCTCGACCGCCTCCTCGGCCGCGTCCCGTAGTTCCGGGGCGTCCCAGTCGAGCGGGACGACCCGCGCCGGGCCCTGGGGCAGCCGCCCGGCCAGCTCGGGCGACGCGATCACGACCGTCACGGCGCAGTCAGCGAACTGGCTCGCGGTCCGGTCGGCCGGGCTGTCCGGGTCGATGGAGAGGTACGCGGCGCCGCACTTGAGGACGGCCAGCACGGCGGTGGGCAGGTCGGCGGTCCGCTCGACCATGAGCGCCACGGTCGTCCCCGGGCCTGCCCCGTGGCCGAGCAGTACGTGCGCCAGACGGTCGGCGCGCCGGCCCAGCTCCGCGTAGGACAGAGCGCTCCGCTCGTCGCAGACCGCGATCGCGTCCGGCTCGCGGGCGGCCCGGTCGCGGAACCGGGCGTGCAGCGTCGTGGTGGGGTCGCGGAAGTCGGCGGCGGGGGCGGCGGCGAGCTCTTCGTGCTCGGCCGGGGTGATCAGCGGCACGTCACAGAGCGGCCGGCCGGGATCGGCCGTGCCCGCCTCCATGAGATGGGTCATCCACCGCACGTACGAGGCCACGGTCGACTCGTCGAACAGCTCGTCGTCGTAAGGGAAATAGCCCACGACGCGGTCGTCCTCGCACCACAGCTCCGCCATCAGGTCGAAGTGCGTCGCACCGCCGTCGAGATCGGCGAAGCTCACGTCGAGGCCGGGGAGGTCCGGTGGCTCCGGAGCGCCGTCGCGCAGGCTGAAGGACGTCTGGAAGACCGGCGTGACCCCGGGTACCCGGGCCGGCTGGAGCTCGCGCACCAGCATGTCGAAGGGCACGTCCTGATGGGCGAGTGCCGCGTTGAAGGCGTCCCGGGTGCGCCGGACGAGCTGCCGGAGCGAGGGCCGCCCGCTCACGTCGACCCGGATCGCCAGCCAGTTCAGGAAGTAGCCGAGCATGTGCTGCAGTTCGGGCTTGGTCCGGCCTGCGACCGGCACGCCGACGACCAGCTCCTCGTGTCTGGTCAGCCGGGAGAGGAGGCCGAAGTAGAGGGAGAGGAAGGCGACATGGAGCGTGGTGGAGTTCTCGTGGGCGAGCTGTCGCATGGCGGCGACCAGGGGCGGGGCGAACTCGACGCGGTGGAATCTGCCCTGACTGGCCCTGATCGCCGGGCGCGGACGGTCGGTCGGCAGGTCGAGCGCCTCGGGTATGCCGTCCAAGGCTTCGCGCCAGAAGTCGAGTTGCCGCTCCATGGCCTTGCGGTCCATGGTCTCGCGCTGCCAGTGCGCGAAGTCGGGGTACTGGAGGTCGAGCGGTTCGAGCTCCAGCGGGCTGCCGAGCTCGGCGGCGTAGAGCGCTCCGAGGTCGCTCAGCAGGATCCCGAGCGACCAGTAGTCGGAGACGATGTGGTGCTGGACGATCACGAACAGGTGGTCGTCCTCGCCCAGTTCGGACAGCTCGCAGCGCAGCAGCGGCCCCGTACTCAGGTCGAAGGGCTGCGCGATCGCCTGCGCGGCCCGGCTGCGAGCCGCCGCCTCCGGGTCCGGTTCGTTCCCGCGGGCGTGCACCACGAGGGGGATGTCCACGCTGTCGAGGACGAACTGCCGGGGGCCGTCGGCGCCCGCCACGAACACCGTGCGCAGCGCTTCGTGGCGGGCGGTCAGCCGGCCGAGGGCCCGGCGCAGCGCCTCGACGTGCAGCCGGCCCCTGACCCTGAGCGCCGTCGGCACATGGAAGATCTCCCCGTGCGTGAGCAGCTCGCTCATGAACCACAGCCGCTCCTGCTCGAAGGACGCCGGGATCTCGGTGAGGGCCGGCGGCCGTCGCCGGACGCGGGCCGCGGCGTCCGGGGTGTTCTGTTCCATGATCCGCATCACGAGGTCACGCTGTGCGGGCGCCAGTGCCGCGAGCCGCTGTTCGAGCGGGTCGCGCCGGCCTGTCCCGTCCCGTTGCTCAGTCACTTCGCTCCTCTCTCTCGGATAGCGGTCCCTGCCTCAGCGCGCGGTGAAGCCGCCGTCCACGGCCAGTGCCGTGCCCGTGGTGCCGCCGGATTCGGGGCCGGCCAGCCAGAGGCAGGCCGCCGACACCTCCTGCGCGGTCACCAGCCGGCCGATCGCGTGGTACGAGGAGGAGCTGCGCTCGTAGTCGTCCAGGCTCGCCCCCATGGTCCGGGCCACGGCCGCCGTACTCGCGGTGTCCAGGCGGTCGTCGGCGGCCACCGTGCTCGGGCACACCGCGTTCACCCGGATTCCGGAGCGGCCGTACTCCAGGGCCAGCGCCTTGGTGAGGCCCACGACCGCGTGTTTGGAGGCGACGTAGCTCGAATACATCTCGTACGCGACGAGCCCGCCGACCGAGGCCGTGTTCACGATCACGCCGGAGCGCTGCGCGACCATTCCGGGCAGCACGGCGCGGCAGCAGCGCCAGGTCCCGTTGAGGTTGACGTCGATGACCATGTTCCAGTCCTGCTCGCTCAGTTCGTGCGAGCGCACCCCGCCGGGGGCGAGCAGGCCGGCGTTGTTGACGAGGATGTCGATCCGGCCGAACTCGTCGATGCCCGCGGCGACCGCCGCGTCCACGGCCGACTGGCTCCGTACGTCCGCGACCGCCGTCAGGACCCGGCCGCCGAGGCGGCGGCATTCGGCCGCGGTCTCCTCCAGTTCCTTGCGGCCCGAGAGCCGGTAGGGTCCGTCCTCCTCGCAGCGGTCGACCAGCAGCAGGTCGGCGCCTTCGCGTGCGAAGGTGAAGGCGTGGGAACGCCCCAGGGCACGGGCCGCGCCCGTGATCATCGCGATGTGTCCTTCGACCCGCATCGTCTTCCCCTCATCCCGTGCCACTGGAGAGCACTTCTCGCGGCCGGGTGGCGTCCGCCGCCCGTTTCTTCAGCAGCGTGGCCAGCCGGGAGAGTGCCGTGTCGAGCACGGCGACCGATCTGTGCAGCTCCGGCAGCACGATGTGCTCGTCGCTCGTGTGGTCCAGGTGGGCGTCGCCGGGCCCGTAGGCGACCATCGGCACCCCCCAGCGGTCGGCCACGTTCATGTCCGAGGTCCCGGCCTTCAGCTTCAGGACGGGTTCGCCGCCCTGGAGCATGATGGCCGCGCGCATCGCCCTGGCCACGGGGTCGCTTCGCGGCCGGCGCACCGCGGCGACCCGCTCGTCGAACTCCACCGTGCCGTCGCTGTGGCGCCGCAGGTGCCGCTCGAACGCGTCGAAGTCGAATCCGAGGGGCACCCGGCAGGTCAGGAACGCCTCGGCGCGGCTCAGATCTCCGCGCAGGCTCACCACGGTGCCCGCCGCGGCGTCGAAGGCGACGGAGTCCGCCGACCCGTGGTGGGCCCGCAGGTACTCCTTCACCAGGGCGCAGAAGCCGACGGCCGCCTCGACGGCGGTGGGTTCCGGGCTGCTGGTGTGCAGGGGTGGCCTGGTGACCTCGTACTCCACTCCGACCCGGCCCTTGTACCCCAGGCAGACGCCGTCCCAGCCGCTCGGCTCGCCGATCACCACCGCGTCGGGCGGTGCCATCGTGCGCAGCAGGTGGCGGGTGCCGCGGGAGCCCGCCACTTCCTCCCCCACGGCGCCGACCACCACCGCGCGTACGTTCGTCGCCCGGGACGCGGCCGTGATCAGCGCCGCCATGGGGCCCTTAGCGTCCACCGCGCCACGGCCGTAGAGCAGGTCGCCCACCCGGCATACGGGGACGGTGCCCGGGACGGTGTCGATGTGCCCGAGGAGCAGCACCGTCGGCGCGCCGACGGGCCCCGCGGCGCCGTGCACGTTTCCGGCTTCGTCGATGTGGGTGTCCATCCCGAGGTGTTCCATCTGCTCCGCGAGGAAGACGGCCAGCCGGCCCTCGTGCCCGGAGACGGACGGGATGGACAGCATTGACCTGAGGAGCCATGTGAGGTGGTCGGCCGAAGAGGTCACGCGCCCACCTGCCGTGCTCCCACAACGAGGGTTCCGGCGCCGTTGAGCGCGGAGTCCACCGGGCCGTCGATGCCGCCGTGGCCGATGACCACGTGCCGGACTCCGCCCAGTCCGGCCCGGACCGCGGCGCGTACCTTGTGCCGCATCCTGCCTCCCACGGCGTCCTGTTCCGGGCCCGGACAGTCGAGCCGGGCCATGACGGACGCGGGGTCCGCCGGGTCGCGCAGTACTCCGGGCACGTCGGTGAGGAGGACGAGTGCCTGCGCGCCCAGTGCCGTGGCGACGGCCGCCGCGACCTGGTCGGCGTCGACGTTGAGCAGCCGCCCTTCGTCGTCGGCGGCCGGCGGGGACACCACGGGGACGAGGCCGCCGGTGAGCAGGGTGCGCAGGACGGCCGGGGCGACGCGCGTGACCCGGCCCGCGTGGTCGTCGCGGATCAGCCGCACCCTGCCGTTCTCCCGGCTTCTGATCGCTGTCTTGCGTTCGGCCGTCAGCAGTGCGCCGTCCGCCCCGCACAGCCCGGCCGCGATCACGCCTCGCGCCCGCAGGCCGCCGACCAGGGCCGGTTTGACCCGGCCGAGCAGCGCCATGGCCAGGACGTCGAGCGCTTCCTCGTCCGTCCGTCTGCTCCGGGTGCCGTCGGGCGCCTCGATGGCCCGCACCGGGCGGTCCAGCTGCCCGGCGAGCCGGTCCGCCTCCGCTCCGCCGCCGTGCACGAGGACCACCTGGGTCCCGGCCCGGTGCAGAGCCGCGACGTTGTCGAGCGTCCGGCCGGGGTCCAGGCCGCCGCCGAGCTTCACCACGAGTACGCCGTCCATGGCCGCCACCCGCCTACACCGGGTGCAATCCGGGAAAGTCCACGCCGGTCCGTTCGGGGATTCCCGTGGCGACGTTCATGCTCTGGACCGCTCCCCCGGCGGCGCCCTTGACGAGATTGTCCAGGGCCGCGACGACGACGACGCGCTCGCCGTCGTCGTCGACGTCGAATCCGATGTCGGTGAAGTTGCTCCCGGTCAGGAACTGCGGATCGGGCAGCCGGTGCAGTCCCGCCCGCCGGGCCACGAGCCGGACGAAGGGTTCGCCGGCGTAGTGCCGGCGGTATGTCTGCCAGATCTCGGCGCGGGACACCGGCCGGGAAGGCCGGATGTGCGCGATGACCTGAACGCCCCTGACGAGGGGCACGGCGGTCACGGTCATCCGTGCCCTGATCCCGCACATCCGGCCGACTTCCCGTTCGTGCCGGTGTCCGGCCGCGCGGTACACGCGTAAGGCGTGCTGTCTCTCCGCGTGGTGGGTCGCCTCGCCGGGTGCCGCTCCCGCGCCGCTGGATCCCGTGCGCGCGTCGACGATGACGTCGCCGGCCACCAGTCCCGCCTCCGCCAGGGGTTTGATGGCGAGGGTGGCGGCCGTCGCCATGCAGCCGGGGACGCTGATCCGGTCGGCGCCGGCCAGCTCTGCCCTGTACAGCTCCGGGAGTCCCGGCACGAAGGGCGGGTCCGTGCTCCCGGCCGGGTCCCTGAAGTCCTGCCCCAGGTCCACGAGCAGGGCCGCGGCCCGGGTCAACCGGGGTTGCAGGCTCAGCGATTCGCCCTTGGGCAACGCGGTGAAGAGGACATCGACGGTTTCGAGGCGGTCGGGTTCCGTGAACGTGATGTCCGTGTAGTGCCGGAGGTTGGGGTGCGCGGCTCCGAGCGTGCCACCGGCGTGGCGCCGTGACGTCACCTGGACGAGGTCGAGGTCCGGGTGCCCGAGAGCCAGCCGTACGAGTTCACCGCCGGCATAGCCGGAGGCGCCGATGACCGAAGCCTTCATGGAGTCCTGCCCAACACGTAGTCGATCATCACATCGGCGACCGGGATCTTGGGATGCGCGGCCGCGAGGCCGTGGAACTCGACCCCGCCGTTGACTTCGATCACGAGCCGGTTCCCCTGGTCCGTCTCCAGGAGATCGACCCCGAGGATGCCGCCCCCCACCGCCTCCGCGGCGCGTTCCGCGAGTTCGGTGAGCTCGGGGTCGAGCACGCAGGCCCGCGCCTGCCCTCCCCGGGCGGTATTGCGTACCCAGTGCTCGCCGGCCCGCTCGATCGCGGCGACCGCCCGGCCGCCGACGACCAGCACCCTGATGTCACGACCGCGTACGAACTCCTGGGCGTAGGGCAGTTTCTGGACCGGTGAGGGCATCTGATCCCGCAGGCCGAAGACGGCCTCGGCCGCATCGGTGTCGTTGACCTTGGCGAGGCCCCGGCCCCAGGAACCGACCACGGGCTTGACCACGGCGGGGAACCCGACCTCGGCGACCGCCGCACCGCCGGACGAGGCGTCGAGTGCGATCGCGGTCTCGGGGATCGGGAGTCCGGCATGGTGCAGAGCGAGCGAACCGGCTATCTTGCTGCTGCAACACGTCAGTGTTGCAAGCGAGTTGAACACAGCAATGTCCAACGCTTCGTACAGTCTGCTTACTTCGAGCCTTCTGGTCGCTGAAATCGCACGGTTGAGAACAGCACGCCATTTCGGCGGCGGTCCGCCCACCCGGTAGACCAGAGTGCGGTCGTCCACGTGCACGCAGGACACCGCGCGGCGCCGGAACGCTTCGAGCAACATGCGTTCCTCAGCACGGATACGCGTGGCAATCAGCACTACTGGATACGACGACCGCACTCGCCCCCCGTCCCCCGTCATCGGATGCTGCCAGGCCGCCCGGCTCCCGGGCTATTCTCCCCAGTCCTCTTCGATCTCGGGGGCCAGGGCGAGGATCAGCGGGTCCACGGACACCACCTCAAGTCCCGTGGAGCAATCCACACAGTCAATAATCTCCGCGATCATCACGTCCGCGTCGACTGCAACGGTTGCGTGACACTCAGGGCATTCACTGGGTGAAACCGCCATATTGACTTTCCTCTCCCCAGGAGCATGGACCTGACATCCAGCGGAAGTAGAACACTCGAATCGCGAGGCAGTCAAGAGTAGGCCATGAGAATATTAAGTCTTGCTTCGGCCTGAGTACGTCGCCTAGCATCCAGCCCCAGTGCAGGCGCTGTCCCAGGTACCCCACATGAATCGATGAGGGTCGAGGAGTGAGCCACTTTCCGCCCGTAGAGACGTCACGTGTCCACACCATGACAGCGGTCGATCTGGCACCGCATCTCAACAACGTCGCCCTTACCGCAAGACAGAACCTGAGTGACGGCCGACTAAACGTTTGGGGGAACAGTTTGCAACTCGAAACCATCCCTTCCGGCCGGCTCTCCGTAGACGGAGTCCCCTTCGAGGGCATCAGCAGGGTCAGCTCCGAGCCCGACAACATCCGTTGCGAAGCCCAATATCTACAACTTCCCGAAGGCAAAGCGGAATGGTTGCACTTATTGGCGACCGCAGAACGGCGCTGCGAGGAGACCGTTCACATCCATTACTCCTCCGGGGCTGTCGATCCGGAGTGGATCAGGGTCTCTGATTTCTGGCCCGCGCAGGCGCACTTCGGCGAATCCCTTGCCGCGGCGTCACCCTCGATGCACTATCCGCACCACCACCAGGACAACCTGTCGGGTCAATTATGGGCCGTGCGGATACCGGTGACACGGAGAGAGCCCGTACGCGCACTCCGGCTGCCCGACAACCCGGCCTTACATATATTTGCCCTCACCATCGAGACTGTTCGGTGAACGCCCCGGCAGGGGGCTCTTTTGTTTCCTGGTACGACGATCTGAGCAGTTGTCTGCAGATGGATATCGGTTACGTACTCGAACGTGCGGGGTGGGATCCCGTCCAGGCGCTCGGCGCCGGATGGCGTTTCTCTGCACCTACGGGTCCCGTCGAATCGGTGGAATACTTCCATCCGGCCGGTGACCGCATCGAAGAATACTTTTGCCTGCACCACCCGGTATCGCTGCGCTGGCACAGTCCCCGCGACGCCGCCGCGGCCCACCACGACGTGGTGGCCTCACTCGCGCGGGGCGTCCTCCCCGTCGTCGCGGTGAACAACTACCACCTGCCCTTCCGGCCGGCCTACCACGACGTGCACGCGGCCCACCTCCTCGTCGTCACGGGGTACGAGCCGGAGCGCGAGGTGTACCGGATCGTGGACCCCATGCCGCCCGCCCACCGCGGAGACCTGCCCCGTTCCGTTCTCGAAGAGGCGCGCAGTTCCCTGGCCGTCGACGACGCGAGCGACCCGTTCTTCGCGGGCAGTTCCCCGGCCTGGCGCTGGCTGGAGGTACGCACCACCGGTCCGCAGCCCACGCTCTCGCTGCCCTGGCTGCGCGAGGTGGTGACGGACAACGTGGCCTCGATGCGCGGCACCGGAGGGGCCGAGGGCCCCGCCGTCCTCGCGCGCCTGCTCGACGAGCTGCCCGGCCGGATCCGCCGCGAGGGCAGGCGCGCCCTCCAGGAGATCTACGTCCTCGGCTGGCCGGCCCAGGCCGAGACGAGCCTGCACAGCACCTTCCTCACCCGGGCAGGGCTGCGGTTCGAGCGGCCCGACCTCGTGGAGGCCGCGCGCTGGGTCGACCTGGTGGCGCACAGCTGGACGGGACTGCGGGTCGGCTCGGCACACGGAGCCGTCGCGGACCACCCGGCCGAGCACCGGGTGACGGCCCTGGGCAGAAGGCTGCTGGTCCACTGGGAACAGAGCCTCCAGCGCCTGGAGGACGTACTCACGCACTGGGAAGACAAGCCGAAGGAGGTCTGATGAGCAAGCTCGCGATGCTCGGCGGAACACCGGCCGTCCCCTCCGGCACCGCGTCCGCGGCCACGACGCTCTGGCCGGTCGTCACGCCCGGGGATGAGCAGGCCGTGTCCCGCGTGCTGCGCGGTGGCCGGCTCACCGCGACCGCGGCCGGGGAGGCGGAAGTCCCCGCGCTGGAGCGGGAATGGGCCGCGCACGTCGGAGTGGCCCACTGCGTGGCCGTGAGCTCGGGAACCGCGGCCCTGCGGGTGGCGCTCGGCGCGCTCGGTATCGGCCCCGGCGACGAGGTCGTCGTCCCCGCGCTGACCATGAACGCGACCGCCCACGCGGTCCTCCAGTGCAACGCCACGCCGGTGTTCGCCGACATAGCCCCCGACACCTACACCTTGGATCCGAAGCGGGTTCCCGAGGTGCTGACGGAGCGGACCGCGGCGCTCCTGCCCGTCCATCTGCACGGACTGCCGGCCGATATGGACGAGTTGGCCTCCACGGCGGAGGCCGGCGCGCTGGCGGTGGTCGAGGACGCGGCGCAGGCGCACGGCGCCACCTACCGGAGCCGAAGAACCGGCGCGCTCGGTCTGGCCGGCTGCTTCAGTCTCCACCCGAGCAAGAACCTGCCGACCTGCGGGGAAGGCGGGCTGATCACCACCGACTCCGGTCCGCTGTACGAGGCCGCGCTCGCGCTGCGGAACTTCGGTGAGCGCGCACCGGCGGGCATCCGGACCTACATCGCGCACGGCGCGGGCGGCAACGCCCGGCTCGGTCCCGTACAAGCGGCCTTCACCCGCTCGCAGCTGACCCGCCTCCCGGCCTACTCGAAGGACCGGGACCTGGCCGTCACCGCCCTGCTCGGCCGGCTCGCGGCGCTGCCCGGCCTCCGGGTCCCGCACGTGCCGGCGGACCGCTCGCACTCCTGGCACATCATCCGGCTCCTGCTCGTGCCCGAGGAGATGGACATGGCGGGCATCGCGCCCGCCGCGGTCCGCCGGGCGCTGCACCGCGTGCTCAGGGCCGAGGGAGTGCCCGTCTCGCAGTACCAGGTGGCTCCCCTGCCCGCGCACCCCGCCTTCCGCCCGGCGGACACGACGTACGAGGACATCGCCGCCCGGTTCCCTTCGACCTGCCAGGTCATCGACGGCTCGCTCTGTCTTCAGCGGCGCCATCTCAATCCGGCCGCCGCCGACGTGCTCTCCCTGTACGCGCGAGGCTTCGAGAAGGCCTGGGAGCACCTCGGTCTGGTCCGCGACATCGCCCGTGCACAGGGCACGGACGACTGGCGCCGGCACTTCGCGGACGGCGCCCGATGACGCGCCCTCTCGCGGAACTCGCGCACCGGCTGCGACGCGACATCGTGCGGATGGCCGCGGGCCCGCAGGGCGCGCACCTGGGCGGCAGCCTCTCCTGCGCGGACATCCTCGCCGTGCTCTACGGCGAGGTCCTCGGCGAGCGGGACGCCTTCGTCCTCAGCAAGGGACATGCCGCACCCGCGCTCTACGCCGCCCTCGCGGCCACCGGGCGGCTCGACCCGGAGGAGCTGACCCGGTACGCGACACCCGGGAGCCGGCTGTTCGGGCATCCGCCCCGCGGGCTGCCCGGTGTCGAGTTCCCCACCGGTTCGCTCGGACACGGCCTGAGCCTGGCCTCCGGCCTGGCCCTTGCCGAGAGGTTCTCCGGCGGCTCCGGGCGCGTCTATCTGCTGCTCGGGGACGGCGAGTTGCAGGAGGGGACGGTCTGGGAAGCGGCGATGTTCGCCGGGCACCAGCGGCTGAACAGCATCGTCGCCGTCATCGACCGCAACCGTCTCCAGATCACCGGGCCGACCGAGGACGGCGTGGGCCTCGAACCCCTCGCCACCAGGTTCGAGGCATTCGGCTGGGAGACCCGGACGGTCGACGGACACGATCTGGAGGCGTTGCGCACGGCCCTGAGCCGGCCCGGCGAGCGCCCCGTCGCGGTGATCGCACAGACGCTGAAGGGGCGAGGGGTGTCATTCCTGCAGGGGAAGACGGCGAGCCACTACGTGACGCTGCGGCCGGAGCTGCTCAAACGCGCGTACGCGAGCCTGGAAGCGCAGGCACCCT
Organism: Streptomyces sp. NPDC088730; assembly: GCF_044751215.1. NCBI lineage: Bacteria > Bacillati > Actinomycetota > Actinomycetes > Kitasatosporales > Streptomycetaceae > Streptomyces > Streptomyces sp. NPDC088730. The sequence continues at coordinate 991,495 of NZ_JBIVLK010000001.1, read as the reverse complement.
CATGACGGCCGCACCGGACAGGAAGGAGCCGGAGTCCCCCCGGCTCGCGTACCGCAGGGCGCTCATCGAACTGGCGGAGGCCGACGAACGCGTCATCTGCCTCGACTCGGACACCGGCGGGCTGGAGAACACCTTCGGCGCCCGGTTCCCCGAGCGCTACGTCAATGTGGGGATCGCCGAGGCGAACATGTTCGGCATCGCCGCCGGCCTGGCCTCCCGCGGATACCTGCCCTACGTCCACACCATGGCCACCTTCGCCACGATGCGGGCCGCCGAGCAGCTCAAGGTCGACATCGTCGGCAACGAACTGCCCGTACGCGTCGTCGCGACCCACGCGGGCCTCTCCGCGACGCACTTCGGAACCACCCACTACGGGCTGGAGGACCTGGCCGTCGCCAGGGCGCTGATGGACCTGACCGTCGTGGTGCCCGCGGACGCGTCGGAGACAGCTCCGGCGCTGCGGGCCCTGCACACCCTGCCGGGACCCTCGTACCTGCGGCTGGGACGCTCGGCCACCCCCGCCGTGCACGACGTCGTTCCCCGCTTCGAACTCGGGCGCGTGGTGCCCCTGCGGACCGGCGACGACGTCACGCTGATGGCCATGGGGCCGTATCCCGTGCTGATGGCCCTCCAGGCGGCGGACGAGCTCCTGGCCGACGGGGTGCGCTGCCGCGTGGTGCAGGTCCACACCCTCTCGCCGCTGGACACCGGGGCGGTGGTGCGCGCCGCGAGGGCCACCGCCGGGCTGGTCACGGTGGAGGAGCACCGCCCCTGCGGCGGACTCGGTGACGCCGTGGCGGAGACGATCGGCGAGCACTGCCCCGTACCGCACCTGCGGGTGGCCGTACGGGGCCGCGTGGGGACCGTCGTACGAGGACACCGGGAAGCCCTGGAGGAAGCCGGCGTCAGCGCGGCCGCGATCGGAGCGGCCGCGTTACGCGTCATCGGAAAACCGGAAGCCGTAAAGGTGGATGCCTGATGCCTGATCCCACAAGCTCGCAGATCGCCGAGGTCTACGGGCGCGTACTGAAGGTCGAGCACGTCCGCGACAGCGACGACTTCTTCACGCTCGGCGGCACCTCGCTGTCGGCGATCGAGCTGCTGGACGTCATCGACAAGGAATTCGGGGTGCGGCTCACGCCCAGGGTCTTCTACCGGGCGACGGTCGTCACCGAACTCACGCACGAGGTCAACGTCCGGCTCACGGACCCCGGCGAAGGAGCCTGACATGCGACTCACCCGACCTCCCTTCGGCCCCGCCGAGTTCAAGGACGCCGACCTGCTCGATTCCGCCTACTACGCGTCCGCCGATCCGCACGCGCTGTGGGCGCAGCTGCGGGAGCACGACCCCGCCTACTACTGCGACCCGGCCGACGGCCGCGAGGCGTTCTGGGTGCTGACGCGGCACGAGGACGTCTCGATGGTGCTGCGCGACTACGAGTCGTTCACCTCCCGGCGCGGGACCATGCTGTGCATCATCGATCTGAGCATGCCCGACTTCGCCTCCGACGAGATGATGCCCGACACCGATCCGCCCCGGCACCGGATGCTGAGGGAACCGGTGAACCGGGCGCTGACTCCCCGCGCCGTCGCCGCACAGGAGGAGCCGATACGCGCGATCGTCCGCGACCTGCTGCGCCCGGCGCTCGACGGCGGGGTGTTCGACATGGCGCAGGCCGCGCTGCTGTTCCCCATGGCCTTCACCGGAACGCTCATGGGTCTGCCGCGGGAGAACTGGCGGCGCATGTCCGAGCTGACGGCGATGACGATCGCCTACGACGACCCCGACTACTCGGTCGGCGACTCCAGGGCCACGCTTCGCCAGGCGCACCACGAGCTGTTCGACTTCTTCCTGAGCGAAGTCCGGTCCCGGCAGCGTTCCGACGACCACGGCGGTGATCTGCTGAGCATTCTGCGCTCGATGGACGTCGACGGGGCTCCGCTGACCGAGCAGCAGCTCGTCCTCAACTGCTACGCCCTCCTGCTGGGCGCGAACGTCACGACACCGCACGTCACATCCACGCTGGTGGCCATGATGGCCGAGCATCCGGGGCAGTTCCGCAGGGTCCGCGAGGACGAGGGCCTTCGGCGGCTGTGCGTCCAGGAGACCCTGCGCTGGTCGTCCCCGGCGAGCCACTTCATGCGCTACGCACTGCGCGATGTCCAGCTGCACGGCAGGACGCTGCGGGAGGGCGAGCCGGTGAGCGTGTGGCTGGGTTCGGCCAACCGTGACGAGCGGGTCTTCGACCGGCCGTACGAGTTCGACGTGACGCGGCAGCCGAACAAGCACGTCGCCTTCGGCGTCGGGCCGCACTACTGCATCGGCGCCGGACTCGCCACCCTCGGCCTGCGCATCTTCCTGGACGAGCTGATGAACCTGGTGGAGCGGGTCGAACCGGCCGGCGAGGTGACTCATCTGGCATCGAACCTGGTGGCCGGCTACAAGAACATGCCGGTGCGGCTCACCCCGCGGGCCGGGGTCACCGAACGGACCCTCTCGGAGGCCGCCGGATGACCGAATCGCCACGCCCCCCGGCCGGGACCAGGGCCGGCTCCTGGTTCGACGACCGGTTCCGGCTCGGCGGCGCCTCCGCGAGCCTGTACTGCTTCCCCTTCGCGGGAGGGACGGCCGGCTACTACGCGCCCTGGGCCCCGCGCTTCCACGACACGGTCGAACTCGTCCCCGTCCAGCTGCCCGGCCGGGGACCCAGGATGGCGGAGCCGGGTCCCACCGACATGGCGGAGCTGGCCGACGAGATCGCGGCCCTGATCGCCCGCGCGCCGACCAGGCCCCTGCTGTTCGGGCACAGCATGGGGGCGATCATCGCGTTCGAGGTGGCCAGGCGCCTCGAACGGCTGGGCGGTCCGGCGGACTTCCTGTTCGTCAGCGGCCGCCCCGCCCCGCCCATCCGCCGCCCCCGGACCCGGTTCTCCACGCTGCCCAGGGCCGAGTTCGTGCAGGTGCTCCGCGACTACGGGGCCGCCTCGGAGGAGATCCTGGCGCATGACGAGCTGCTCGACGTCCTGATCCCCATGATGCGGGCCGACTTCGCCCTGATCGAGGGGTACACGTACACGCCGGGCCGGGCCCTGGGCTGCCCCGTCCTGGCCTGGTGCGGCGACGCCGACCCCGAGGTGGAGGCCGAGGAGATGCGCCGCTGGGGCGAGATGACCTCGGAGCGGTTCGAGCTGTTCGTCCGCCCCGGTGGACACTTCTTCCTCACCGACCACCGGGCCGAGGTCGCGACGACGATCCAACAGTCCGTCACCGTCTGACGGTTACCGGTGCGTCGCGCCCCGGTCCGGGGCGCGACCGCCGCCCGGAGTCAGCCGGGCCCACCGGCGTCGATGGCCGTGGCGAGCTCCCGGACGGTCGGGTGGACGTACAGCAGCCTGACCGGCAGTTCACGCCCGAAGCACTCGCCCAGGACGCCCGCCACCTGCAGTACCTGGATCGAGTCGCCGCCGAGCGCGAAGACCGAGTCCTCCCGGCCCACCGGGCCCTGCTTCAGCTGTTCCTGGATGACCCGGGCCACCACCGACTCCGTCGCCCCCTGCGGGGCCACGTACCGCGAGGGCCCGGCAGCGCCGTCGCGTTGGGCGAGAATCCGGACGGCGTCGGGGCTGCCCCCCGGGTCTCGCGCGATCTGCGGGACGGCCAGGACCTGGGCCAGTACGCCGCGCCGGGCGAGGGCCGCTGCCACGGCGCTCCTGACCGCCTCGGGTTCCACGGAACCGTCGGGCACCACGGCCACCACGGTACTGCCGCCGGCGAACTGGTCCGGTGCGAGGTGCTCCTCCAGGTGGGGGTTGCCCGGATCGGCGCCGATCAGGAGGTACGGCCGGGGCTGGTTCAGGGCGGCGAGCAGCAGCCCCAGCCCGTCGGAGGGTTCGATCAGCCGCAGCCCGCGGCGCTGCGCGGCGGCGATCAGCGGACTGCCGTCGTTCATGCCCACGCCGGCCCACATGCTCCACGCCAGACAGCGCACATACCGGCCACCGGCCGCCCAGCGGTGCGCGAAGCCGTCGAGCGCCGCGTTCGCCGCGGCGTAGGCGCTGTAGGCGCTGCCGCCGAGGAAGCCGTTGACCGAGGAGAACAGCACCACACCGGTGTCCGGGTGGCCGTCGAGCAGCTCCCCGACCGCCGCCCCGCCTTCGAGTTTGGAGTGCAGCATGGTGCGCAGCCAGGGGACACTCTCCCTGCCGAACTGATGAGCCGAGAGGTCCTCCCACTGCGGGGCCGGCGACGCGCCCGCGGTGTGGACCACCAGGTCCAGGGGCCGCCCCCAGTGCTTCTCGGCCTCGGTGACCGCTTCGCCCAGCGCGGCCGCGGAGGCGACATCCACCGCGGCGTAGCGCACATCGCCCAGGTCGCGGAGATCGCGCAGCACGGCACCGGCTCCCGTGCGGGGCAGTTCGGCCTCCGGGGTGCGTCCGGTGATCAGGAGCCGGGCGCCCAGGGCGGCGACCAGGTACTCGGCGACGATGCGGCCGAGACCGCCGAGACCGCCGATGACCAGACAGGTGCCGCCGGGCCGCAGGGCCTCGGCCGGGACGCCGAGCTCGGTGGGCCTGGCCGTCATCCGCAGCCGCGGTGCGTACGCCGTGCCGTCCCGGACGGCGATCGTGTCGGTTCCGTACCTGGTCAGCGCGAGCCGGGCGCACTCGGCGGCGCCGGCGTCCGCGGGCACGTCGAGCAGCCCGACCGAGCCGAGCAGGCCTTCGGCGGCGGCGCTGCGGACCAGGCCGGAGAGCGCCGCCCGGCCCGGGTCCACCTCGTCCTCCGCCGCCACGCCCAGGGCGTGCCGGGTGAGGACGGTGACCTCGGCGTCCGGGTGGGCCCGCGCGAGGGCAGCGAGAGCGACCAGCAGGTGCGCCGCCGCGAGGCCGTCCGGCGCCGCCCCGGCCACCGCCGGTCCCGGCCCGCTCGCCCACGCGTACAGCACCCGGAGCGGCTCGCCGAGGTCCCCGGTGAGGTGGGCGAGCGCGCGGTCGTGCTGCTCCGGGTCGAGGGGGTCCACCTCCGCGTGCCCCGGCCCGGGGGTCCGCGGCCGGATTCCGGCCGAGAGCACCCTGATCCGTCCGCCGGGAAGGAGTCCGGTGAGGTGTTCCGCCAGGGTGCTGTCCCCCGGCGCGTACAGCAGGACCGGCCGGGTGGGCGAGTCCGCGCCGGCCTCGTCGACGGCTGTCCAGACGCGTTCGAGCAGCCAGTCGTCCTCCGTCTCGTCGCGTGCGGGCCGCCGGTCGTACTGCCGGCCGTCGAACCGCCCGTCCGCGTAGGCCTCGGCGAGCTGATTGCGCTGGATCTTGCCGCTGGCCGTTCTGGGGAACTCGTCGGCGGTCACGGGTACGACCGCCTTCGGCCGCAGCGCGAGGTCACGGGCGAGTTCCGCCCGGATGGCGGTGACGGTGCCGTCGAGGTCTCCGGCCGCGTCCTCGGCGGGCACGAAGAACACGAGGAGCGCACCGGTGTCGGCCTCCTCGTCGCGGACGGCGCACACCGCGGCGCAGGCCGGCCGTACGCCGGGGCACTGTTCGACCACCGCTTCGATGTCGGACACCGGATGGTTGGCGCCGTTGACGATCACCATGTCCTTCTCGCGGCCGGTGAGCGTGAGGCGCCCTTGGCGCAGGAACGCGAGGTCCCCGGTCTCGAACCAGCCGTCGTCGGTGAAGCTCGCCGCGTTGGCGGGCGCGTTCCTGAAGTATTCGAGCAGCAGGGTGTCCCCGGTGACCTGGAGCCGTCCGACGCGGCCCTCGGGGAGGACCTCGCCCCCGCGGCCGACGATGCGCAGGCCGACCCCGGGTATCGGGGGTCCGGCGTCGGCGAGCACGACAGCGCGCGGTGTGCCGTGCGGGAGCGCGACCAGCGGGCCGTCCAGCGAGGCCGGATCGAGGGAGACGGTGCCCACCGCGGGGTCCCGCGCGTCCATCGCCGAGTAGGTGACCCCCGACGAGGTCTCCGACATGCCCCAGCAGGGGACCATCGCGGAGGGCGGCAGTCCGTGCGGGGTGAGCAGTTCGAGGAGGCGGTGCGCGGTGCGCGGCACCACCGCCTCCCCCGCGTTGCAGATGTGCCGGAGCCGCGAAAGGTCCCAGCTGCCCGCCTCGATCTCCGCGGCGTGCTTGTTGACCAGTGCGAACGCGAAGTTGGGCGCCCAGGTGTTGGTGATCTCGAAGTGCTCGCACCAGTCGAGGAGATTCACCGGGCGGCGGACGAGGGAGTCCGTGAGCGCGTTGACGTGTTCGCACCGCAGCAGGACGTCCCGCACGTTCGACATGACGATGCCGCCGACGTGGTCGAGGGGCATGAAGTTCAGTGTGACCTCGTGCTCGGTGAATCCGTTGGCCTGGGCGGTCGCGTAGCTGCGCGCCACGACGGACCTGTGCGCGTGCCGCACGCACTTGGGCGTTCCGGTGCTGCCCGAGGTCAGCAGGTTGAGCGCCGGCTGATCGGGGTGGGCGGCCTCTGGTTCGGCGGCCTCCGCGGCGGTCAGCTCCGCGACGGAGCCGGTCCTGAACCCGGCCCCCCAGCCACGGCCCAGGCCGGCGACGCCGTCCCGCAGCTCCGTATCGGTCAGCACGAAGGGCCTGCCGAGCAGCTGCCAGGCCGACCGCAGCTTGCGTGTGACGGCGTTGTCCGCCGTGTAGTCGGGCGCGGGCCCCACCGGAGTCGGCAGGAAGCCACCGAGCACACAGGCCCAGAAGCCGGTGAGGAAGGCGCGGCTGTCGGCGCATTGGAGCAGCACGGCCTCGCCCCGGCCGATCCCGGCCCCTCTCAGTCCGGCCAGCAGCCGCAGCGCCTCGTCCAGCAGCTCCGCGTACGTCTGCCGGTCCGTAGCCCCGTCCCGGAGCACGAAGGTCGTACCGCGCTCCGGCGCGAGTTCCGCCGCCTTGAGCAGGGCCTCGGTCAGCGTTCCCACGCCGTCCGCCGGAACGCGCGGTGCGGGGCCGGTGCTGACGGCCGGCCGGTCGTCCGGGAGCGGGGTTCCGGCCGCAGCGGCCGTGGCCGGTGCGCCTTCCGGGTCCCGCCCGCCGGATGCCTCAGGTGTCCTCACCCGGTGGCGGGTGACCGCCACCGCCTCGCGCACGCCGGGAACGGCGCCCGCGAGAAGGCCGATCCCCGTCAGGTCCGCCGGTGCGGTGCGCGGCGTCCCGCCGATGTCACTCACGCTTTCCCCCCTCACTCGGCCAGTACCGCGTGGGCGATCGTCCGCGCGGTCCCGTGCGTCATCCGGTTGACGAAGTAGTGGCCGCCGTCGACCTCGTGGTGGTCGTGGCCCTGCTCGGTGCACTCCCGCCAGGTCTGCGCCAGAGCACCGCTCACGACCGGGTCGTCCCGGCCGCGCAGGGTCGTCACCGGGCAGGAGAGTGCGGGCCGCCTCCCGTGCTCGTACCGCTCCCACAGCGCGAAGTCGGCTCGCAGCATGGGCAGCAGGAACTCCAGCATGTCCGGGTTGGCGAGCAGTTCCCGGGGCAGCCCGCCCCGCACCCGCACCGCTTCGGTGAACTCCTCGTCGGGGAGCTCGTACAGCGGCGCTTGCGCCGGGGCGACATACGGGGCCGGCTGGGCCGCCGCGATCAGGCGGCTCGGCCGTACGTCGAAGCGCTCGGCCATCTCATGGGCCACGTCGTGGGCGAGGAGAGCCCCCGCGCAGTGCCCGTAGAGCGCGAACCGCCCGGTGCAGAAGGGCCGCAGCGCGATGGCGCAGGCGCGTACCAGGGCCCGTAGGTCCGTCGGCGGGTCCTCCCGTGCGCGGTCCTCCCGGCCCGGCAGCTGCAGCGCGAGGACCTCGACCGAGTCGGGCAGGAGGCCGGGCCAGGTCCGGTAGACGGAAGCGCCGGCGCCCGCGTAGGGCAGGCAGATCAGCCGCACCTTCGGCGCGGCCCTGGCCGACCTGCGGATCCACGGCGATTCGGCGGTGAACCCGGCCCCCGTCACGAGGCGTCGCCGAATCTGCTGCGGACGATCTCCGCGATCTCCTCGTCGCTCCTGCCCTCCACCAGATCGAGCGCGCTCGCGAGCTGGTCGCGCCGCTCGCTCTCCCTGGCGAGCGCCTCGTCGATGATGCGGGCGAGTCCGGCGACGGTGGGCGCCGAGAAGAACTCGGCGATCGGTACGTCGACGCCGAACACGGTCTTCACCCGGGGTGCGATCCGGATCGCCTGGAGGCTCGTGCCGCCGAGGGCGAAGAAGTTGACGTGCTTGGCGACCTTGGTGCCCAGCAGCGTGGCGAAGACCTCGGTGGTCACGGTGCGCTCGGTCGGCGTGCAGTCCTGGAGGTCGCTGTCGGCCGCGCTCTCCAGTCCGGCGAACTCGACCGCGGGCAGCGCCCTGCGGTCGACCTTTCCGCTCTGGGCCAGCGGCACGTCGGACAGCGGTACGAGCACGGTGGGGATCATGGTCGGCGGCAGCCGGTTGCCCAGTGCGGACCGCACGGCGTCCAGCTGGAGTTCCGTTCCGTCCTCGGGCACCACATACGCGACGAGCAGTGTGCCGCGGTGCGGGTCGACCGCTACGTCGGCGACGGCCCGCGCGACCCCGGGGACGGTCTGCAACGCGGCCTCGACGTCGCCCAGTTCGATCCGTACGCCCCTGACCTTGACCTGCCGGTCGGCCCTGCCGAGGAAGGCGAGGTCACCGGTGTCCCGCCAGATGGCGAGATCCCCTGTCAGGTACATCCGCGAGCCGGGCGGGCCGTACGGGTCGGGCCTGAAGCGCTCGGCCGTGAGGTCGGGGCGGCCCAGGTATCCGCGCCCCAGCCCCCGTCCCGCTATGGCGAGTTCACCGACGGCGCCGGCCGGGAGCAGGCCGCCGTCCGCGTCCACCACATAGGCGCGGTGGTCGCTCATGGCCCGGCCCATGGGCGGTGACTCGGCCCATCGTCCCTCGCAGAGCTTGGCCAGCACCGTCACCGTCGTCTCGGTGGGGCCGTAGCCGTTGGTGAACGCGCAGTGGCGGGCCCAGCGGGTGGTCAGCTCGCCGGAGAACGCCTCTCCGCCGACGAAGGCGGCGCGCAGGTCGGCGTAGCGTTCGGGCGTGAGCAGCTCCATGATCGCCGGCGGGAGGTCGATGACGGTGATCCGCTGGTCGACCATGAGCGCGTCGATGGAGTCGATGGAGGACCGCTCCTCGTCGTCCACCATGTACAGCCGGGCGCCGGACAGCAGCGCGCCGAAGATCTCGAACACGGAGACGTCGAAGCCGACGGACGCGAACTGCAGCATGCGGTCCTGCGGGCCGAGGCCGAACATGTCGCGCACGGTCCGGATGAATCCGGTGACGTTGCGGTGCTCGATGAGGACGCCCTTGGGCACACCCGTCGATCCGGACGTGTAGATGACGTACGCCAGTTGCTCGGGGTGCACCCGCACGTCGGGCGCGGTGCCGGGCAGCCCGGACACGTCGTCCTCCATGTACGCCACGCGCACCCCGGCCGGTCCGAGCACTCCCTCGGCGCCTTCCGAGGCGAGGACGACCCGGGCGTCGCAGTCGGCCAGGATGGACATGACCCGTTCCGCGGGCTGGCCGAGGTCCACCGGTACGTAGGCGGCGCCGGCCTTCAGGACGGCGAGCATCGCCTCGACGACCGGGCGCCCGCGCCTGACCAGGACCGGCACGCAGCTTCCCGGCTCCACTCCGAGCTCCAGCAGCCGGTGCGCGCGCCGGTTGGCCCGCGTCTCCAGCTCTCCGTACGTCGTCTCCCCGTCCCTCGCCGCGAGGGCGACCCGGTCCTTGTGCTCCCGGGCCACGCGCTGGAACACCTGGTGCACCGAGTCCGCGGAGTAGGGTCCGAGGGGGGCGTTCCACTCCTCCAGAACGCTCTCCCGCTCGTCCCGGCCGGTGATCGAGAGGTCGGTGAGGGACGCCTCGGGGGAGGCGCAGCCGTCCGCGAGCAGGCGCAGATAGCGGTGGACGAGCCGTTGTGCGGTGGAGTCGTGGTAGAGCGCCGTCGCGTAGCGCACCGTCACCGCGGGGTCCGGTCCGTCGAGCACGGTCTCCAGGGACAGTTCGTAGGGGCTGGCGCCCGTGTCCAGCTGTTCGGCGGACATGACCAGGTCGCCCGCAGACGCCGTCACGGGCGCGTGCGTCCGGGCGTCGAAGCCGATCTGCACCAGCGGAAGTCTGGCCGGGTCGGGGTCGAGGTGGAGTCCGTCCAGTACGAGCTTGAACGGGATACCGCCGTGCCTCTCGGCCTCTTCGCGTACGGCGTTGGCCCTGCGGACCACCTCGGCGAACGACAGGTCGTCCACCCCTTCGAGGCGCAGCGGCAGCAGATTGCCGCAGTCCCCGACGAGCGGCTCGGGAGCGAAGGGGCCGGGCACGGTGTGCCGCATCCCGACCGTCAGGTCGGTGGCGGCGGTGTGCCGGGCCAGCAGCGCGTAGAAGGCTCCCAGCAGGACGTCCTTGCCGGGGACCCCGAGCCGCTCGGCGAGCGCCTGTACCGAGGCCGCCAGTCCGGGCGGCAGGGGGCTGCTCGCCGCGGCGGAGGTCAGATCGAGGAGCCGGGACCGCGGCCGGTCCGCCGGCAGTTCGGTGTTCTCCCAGGCGGCGAGCGCGCGCTGCCAGAACTCGGCGCAGTCCCTGGCCTCCTCGCCGTCCACCCACGCGCGCTGCCAGCTCGCGTACTCGCCGAACTGCGCGGCGTCCCCGGCGAAGGACGGCTCCTGCCCTGCCCGGCGTGCCCGGTACGCCTCGGCGAGATCGGGAAGCAGCACCTCCAGGGACCGGGGGTCCATGACCAGGTGGTGCGTGACGAGGACGAGCACGTGCTCGACGGCGGACACCCGGAGCAGGCGGAAGCGCACGGGGCCCTCGGCGTTGAGGTCGAATCCCTTCCGCAGCTCCGCGCGGACGATCCGCGCCGCGTGCTCCTCCGGGCCCGGTGATCCGCAGGCCTCGCTCTCCAGCGGGACGGGCCTCGGCTCCCGTACGACCTGGATCCCGGTCTCGTGCTCGTGCGGGAACACGGAGCGAAGGACACTGTGCCGCTCCAGCACGTCATTCAGTGCGTGTTCGAGCGCACGCTCGTCGAGCGGCCCCCGGAGGCGAACGGAAAAGCCGAGTCCGTACGCCGCGCCGCTGGCCGAAACCTTGTCGAAGAGCCACAGCTGTTCCTGCCGGAAGGACAATGGCGCGGTGCGCACACCTCGTGAGACATTGTCCAGCCGGGAAATCAGATCCGCTCTGCGGTCGGCCGACATACCGCGCAGTCTTCGGAGTAACTCACTTTGCTGACTCATTTCTCCCCAAGTCCACCAAGAGTGACGAGCAGTTAAACCGGAATGGCGTGTTCGGGTCTTACGCTTCGCGCCCTGTGCGGCCTCGGAATCATCAACTCCACTGCACAGCAAGCCATCTGAGGGGCTGTCAAAGCACTGCGAAGGTTGTGAACGTGTGCCACAGTAGTGTTGACATCGAGTCTCGACAAGGATCAAGCCATGGATTTCGGCGTCCCTAACAGAACCCTTGACTTCAGACAAGAGCTCAAATCCACCCTGTCGGCCGCGGAGACCCGCCGCCTGTTGCAGGCGGTGCACCAGAGGGACGACGGTATGGACGGCGACGTCCGGGAGCTCTATCGTCATCTCGGGCGCGCAGGTATTCTCGCCCCTTCGTGGCCGGCCGAATACGGGGGCAGGGACGGAGACTTCACCGAGACCGTCGTGCTGCTGGAAGAGCTGGTCAGACACGGAATACCGCAGAGCCTCTACTACATCTCCGTCCAGATCGTCGGCTCCCTGATTCTGCAGTCGGGCACACCGGAGCAGAAACGCACGCTCCTGCCGAGGCTCGCCTCGGGGGACCTCACCGCGTGCATCCTCTTCACCGAACCGGAGCACGGCTCCGACCTGGCGAGCATCACCACCCGAGCCACCCGGGAGCCGGGCGGCGAGGGCTGGGTCGTCAACGGACGCAAGACCTACAACCTCAAGAGCGCCTACGCCGACGTCGCCCTGTGCGCCGTCCGGACGGACGAGAGCGAGAGCCGGTACCAGGGGATCAGCCTGTTCCTCGTCCCCATGAGCACGGCAGGAGTATCCGTACGTCCCCTCCCCAGCCTTGCCGACGAGCAGTTCCACGACATCGCGCTGGTGGACGTGCGCGTCGGGTCCGAAGCGCTCTTCGGCGCCGCGGGGCAGGGGTGGTCGCTCATCACCCGGATGTTCGCCGCGGAGCGCAGCGGACTCGACTACTACGTCAGGGCTCGGCACTGGCTCGGCCTCGCGGCGCGGAGCCTCACCGCGCCCGACGGGGAAGACGGTGACGTGCGGGGCGGACAGGCGGCGGAGTTCGCGAGACACCGGGCGCGGCTCGACGCGAGCCGGCTCCTGACCTGCCGCGCCCTTCAGCATCTGCAGGAGGACAGACCCGACATCAGTGATGCCTCGCTGGCCAAGTGGCACTGCAGCGAGACCGCCCAGGCCATCTCCTGGTGGTCGCTGGACGCCCTGGGCAGCCAGGTCATCGAGCCCGGCTTCGAGACCGGCGGCTCCGCACTTGAGGCGGCCTATCGCGAGGCCCCCGGGCTCACGATCTCGGGCGGCGCCTCGGAAGTACTGCTCGACATCGTCACAGGTGCCCGGTTGCTCGAGGACGTGGAGACAGGGGGATAAGCGCGTGGATCTTCAGATGGACCCCTTTCAGGTCCAGCTCGCCGCCGCGGTGGACGCCGCGCTCAGCAGGACGAGCGACGTCCAGGCCGAGCTCGCGGCGATCGGGGTGCCCGAACTCGGCCTTCCCGAGCGGCTCGGCGGGTTCGGGCTCGGACTCGGCGCCGACATCGTCGTCAACGTACAGCTCGGACGCGGCCTCGTACCGCTGGCCGCCCACCGGGAGACCGTACTGGCCCTGGAGCTCGCGGCAGCCGGCCAGCTGCCGGACTCCCTGCTCGGGCAGGTCCTCAAGGGCACCGCTCACGCCGTCACGATCGGTGTGCACACCGCGCCGACCCTGCGCGCCGACAGCGAGAACCGGCTCTGGGGCGAGAGTGAGCACCTGCCGGACTGCGAGGTGAGCCTCGCGGTGGTCCGCGCGGTGGCCCGGGGCGGGGACGTCCGCTGGTACGTCGTCCAGCCGGACCCCGCGACCTCCGGCTCACGCACGAGCACGCTGCTCGGCCTCCCGGGCCGGCGGCTGCAGTTCACCGGAGCGCCCGCGACGGTGACCGCCCCGGACGAGGGTGAGCTGCGGCGGAGCCTGGACGCGGCACGCATCAGGCAGGCGGCGGTCCTCCTCGGCGTCGCGGACCGGGCCCTCGATGCCGCACGCGGTCATGTCAATCACCGCAGGCAGTTCGGGCGGCCGCTGGTGGAGCTCCAGACGGTCGCCCACCGGCTCGCCCACCTGGTCGGGATGGCGGACGGCTGGCGGCTTCTGCTGCACGAGGCGGCCTGGCGGCACGACCTCGGCCAGGACTGCGCGGCCCACGCCGCCCAGGTGCTCGCGGCCGCGACCGAGCATGCCCTGGACTCCACCCGGCAGGCGCTCCACCTCCACGGGGTGCGGGGCATGCTGGCACATTCGACCGCGGCGACGGCCTACCGGATCGCCTCCGTGGAGGGCACCCGGATGGGCACGGCCGGCCAGCTCTGGCGGGAGGCGGGGGAGGCGCACCTCGCCTCGCCGGGCGCGGCTCCGGGACTGGCGGAATGAGGCGGCGGATCAGCCGGCCACCAGGCCGGAGCGCAGCCGCTCCATCAGCTCCGCCGGGGCTCCGAGGAAGGTGTAGTGGGTGCCGGGGAGGACGACCTTGTCGGCCTCGGCCCACCGGGCCCAGCCGCCCATCAGCTCGTGGGGCACTTCGTGGTCGTGCTCCCAGCCCACCACGGTGAGCGGGCAGGGGGCGCGGCCCGCCTCCGGCTTCACGTAACGCCTGTTCGCCTCCAGATCGGCCGTCATGACCTCAAGGAACATGTCGACCATCTCGGCGGGAGGGTCGGCCGATCCGAGCTCACCGAAGAGGCCGGACAGTTCGGCCCGCAGACCGTCCTCCGACAGGCCGAGGAACCGGCCGTGCGGACCGTCCTGCGGCGCGACCTGCGAGGAGACGAAACAGCGCGCGGGCGGGCGGAGCCCGAGTTCCTGTATCCGCAGCACGGTCTCGAAGGCGGGGAGCGCACCGCCGCAGTGCCCGAACACTCCGTACGGCCGGTCCAGGTACCCGGCGATCCCGTCCACCACGTCCACCGCGAGCTCTTCGTAGGTCCCGTAGTGCGGCTCCCGCATCCGGTTCTCCCGGCCGGGGAGCTGGAGCGGCAGCACTTCGACCGCACCGAGCCGGGACGGCCACTTCAGGAACATCGAAGCACCACAACCCGAGTACGGGAAGCAGAAGAGACGGTACTCCGCGTCATCCGAGGGGGTTTTGAGAAACCATTTCGACATCGTCACCCGTTCTGCCCACCCTTTTCCTTCGACTATCCGCGACGCCTTGCGATCGGGGCGATCGTAGCGGGGTCCAGCAGCCACTGCTACTGCCGTGTTTCGTCAACTAACCTACTGGGAAGCGAAGTTGTGGTGAGACTTGATGAGGGAGATATGCAGGGGGAGAATTCCCGGGTGCCGCTGGCCCCTATCCAGCAGCACTTTCTCCATTCCGGCGGTTCCGGCGCGGCACAGAATGAATGCACCGCCATGCGCATCAGGGGCGCGCTCTCTCCTTCCGCCCTCGCCCAAGCGGTATCCGCGCTGATACAGCGGCACGAAATTCTGCGCAGCACGGTGGACGACGCGGACGGCGGACCGGTCCTTCGCGTGCTGCCCGCCCCGTCCACACCACCGCTGACCTGGCTTGATCTGAGCGGTCGGGAGGCGGCCGAGCGCGAGCCGGCGATGCACGCCGCGACCAGCGAATTCGCCGCGGCCCCCGTCGACCTCGCGACGGGACCGCTGCTCGGACTCCTCGTGGTGAGACTCGCCGAGGACGAACACGTCCTCGCCCTCTCGGTCCACCACCTGATCGCCGACATCACCGCCGTCCGCATCATCGTGGACGAGCTGAGCCGGGACTACGCGGCGGCACTGTCCGGGGCGGACTCCCCCGTACCGGATCCCGGCCTCCAGTACGGGGACTTCGCGCAGTGGGAGCGCGAGGCGCTGCTCCCCCTCGCGGAGCGGACCGACGGGGAGTTCTGGCGTGCCGCCCTCGCCGGCGTCCCGGCCGCGCTCGACCTGCGGACCGACCGTCCCCGCCCCGCTCTCAAGGGCACCGAGGGGCGCCGGAGCGAGTTCCGGTTCGCCGACGCCCTCGGCCCCAGGCTGGTCGCCTTCGCCCGCGAGCACCGCACCACCGTCTACGCGGTCTCCCTCGCCGCCTTCGCCGCGCTGGTGAACAGGTCCACCGGGGCCGCCGACTTCGTCCTCGGCGTCCTCGCGGCGAACCGGTCGGCCCCCGGAACGGCCGAACTCGTCGGCCAGTTCGCGAACACGCTGCCGCTCCGCCTCGACGTGGGCGGCGACCCCTCCTTCGAGGTGCTGACCGAACGCTGCGGGGACACGGTGGCGAGCGCCGTCGACCACGAACGCCTGGCGCTGAGCCGCATCCTCGCGCTGGCCGGACCCGCACGCGACCCCAGCCGGACCCCGCTCATCCAGCACCTCTTCCTCCCCAGGCTCGACGCGCTGGGCACCACCTCGTTCGGCGGCCTCCCGATCACTCCGGTCGAAGTCCGGCGGGGGCGGGGGCGGTTCGACACCATCGTGGAGTTCGAGGCCACCGCCGACGCGGCCGCGGCCTGGATCGAGTACGACACCGCGCTCTACACCGAGCAGGGCATCGCCGAGCTGATGAGGGACTACGAGCGGCTCCTCGGGGCGCTGCTCGACGAGCCCCGGCTGCCCCTGTCACGCGTCGCGTTCGCCTCCGGGCCCTCCGACGACGTGCGCCGCGCGGCGTACGAGGCGGGGGCGCCCGTCAGATCGGCCCTGAGCGCGGCGGAGGGCCCGCCCGGGTCCGGCGCCCTCACCGTCGTGGACGGCGCGATCGCCGGCGCCGACCTCGTCCGGCTGCGGGAGGAGCCCGGGGCGCGCGTCATCCGGATGCTCCCCCTCCCCGGCACGGAGACCGTCCTGGCGGTGGATCTCACCGGGCTGCCGGGGGAATGGCCGGTCGTGCTCGCGCCCGAGCCCGGCCGGCTCGTGCTCGGGGACGGCGCGCCCGAGCTGTCCGCGTACACACCCGCCTCGCTGCACGTCACCCACGAGGACCGCGTCATCCCGACGGGCCTCACCGCGCGTCTGAGCCCGGCCGGCGCCGTCCAGCTGGTGTCCGGGGTGGAGTTGGTGACGCACAGCGCCCCCGCGGCGGCTGCCTCCCCCTCCGGTGACACCCTGCTCTCACTGGTGTGCGAACTGTGGGCGGAGACCATGGAACTGCCGGCG
The DNA here is from genome assembly GCF_044751215.1 of Streptomyces sp. NPDC088730. Lineage (NCBI taxonomy): Bacteria > Bacillati > Actinomycetota > Actinomycetes > Kitasatosporales > Streptomycetaceae > Streptomyces > Streptomyces sp. NPDC088730. Next base: position 975,111 of record NZ_JBIVLK010000001.1, on the reverse strand, counting down.
GTGCGGCCCGATGACGACTTCTTCGTCATCGGCGGCCACTCGATGCTCGCCGCTCGGCTGGTGGCGAACGTGAGCGAGAGCCTCGACGCGGAGCTCGGTATCCGGGCGCTGTTCGAGAACCCGACGCCCGGCATGCTCACGGAGGAACTGCGCCGGCGGTATCCGTACCTGGACGACGTGCTGCGCCTGGTCGCCTCGGCCCCGGAGAGCGGACCCGCGGAGGAACCGGCGCCGCCGCCCCGCCGGAGCCAGGACGAGCGGCTCGTCCCGCTGCTCGCCGCGCAGAAGCAGCTCTGGCTGGCCGAGCAGGTGAACCCGGGGCTCCTCACCCACACCATTCCCCTGCTGCTCCGCATCGACGGACCGCTGGACGGCGGCGCGCTGCGCGCCGCGGTGGGTGACGTCGTCGCCCGGCAGTCGGGGCTGCGCGGGAATTTCCTGGAGACCGGCAACGAACCCGTGCAGCGGATCGCGCCGTTCCGCGGCTTCGACGTCCCCGTCGTCGACCTGGGCCACCTGCCGCCCAGCATCCGCGGAAAGCAGAGTCGCGCCCTGGAGGAGGAGACCGCGTACGGGGGCTTCGACATCACGAGCGACTCCTTGCTGCGCGCGCGCCTGGTACGTCTGGGCGAACACGAGCACGTACTGCACCTGCTCTTCCACCACCTCGTCACCGACGAGGTCTCGATGACGATCTTCATGCGCGAGCTCTCCGCCTTCTACAACGCGCGGACCGGGCAGCACGCCGTACAGCTGGACGAGCTCGTACTCGACTTCGCCGAGCTGGTCTCGGGCGAGCAGGAGATGCTCGCGGGCCGGGAGGGCGACCGGCTGCGCCGGTTCTGGACGGGAACGCTCGCCGGCGCACCCGAGCTGGACCTGCCCACCGACCGGCCTCGGCCCGAGCGGCCCACCCACCGGGGTGAGTTCCTGGAACGACGCGTGCCCAGGGAGCTCGCCGACGCCATGAGCCGGCTCGCCCGGGAACACCGGGTGACCGCCTACACCGTCTTCCTCACCACGGTCGTGGTCCTGCTGCACCGGCTGGGCCGGCAGGACGACTTCGTGGTCGGCGTTCCCACGGAGAACCGCTCCAGTCGGGGGTCCGAGCAGCTGATGGGCTGCTTCCTCAATGTCGTCCCGGTGCGGGTGGACTGCTCGGGGGACCCCGCCTTCGGCGAGCTGCTGGACCGGGTGAGCGCGAGCCTGCTCCGGTCGTACGAGCACCAGCGGCTGCCGTTCGCCGAAATCCTGGACGCGGTCCGCCCGGACCGGCGCCCGGACCGCCATCCCCTCTACCAGGTCACCTGCGAACTGCAGCTCGACGACTGGATGCCGCTCGACCTGAACGGCTGCACCTCCCGCTACGAGCTCCTCTCGCACGGCACCGCCCGGTACGAGCTGTCGTTCCACGGAGTCATCCGTGAGGACGCCTTCCTGGTCATGCTGGAGATCAACACGGGTCTGTGGGAGCGGGAGACGGGTCTGCGGCGCATCGACCAAGTCGTGGAGCTGCTCACCCAGGTGACCGCGGAACCGCACACGCCGGTCTCCGGGCTCGGCCTCCGACCTAGCTCACAGGAGTGAACAGTGCCACTGCCGAAGCAGAACGGTCCCCGGATCCTCGCGCTGTGGAGCGCACCGCGTTGCCGCTCGACGGCCTTCATGCGCATGATGGCCGAACGAGGCGACTTCCTCGTCGTCCATGAACCCTTCTCGCACGTCGCCGATTTCGGGGTGGCCGAGGTCGGCCCTCTCCGGGCCAGCAGCGAGGCGGAGGTGATCGCGGCCCTGCGGGAGCTCTCCGCACGGCGTCCGGTCTTCTTCAAGGACACCACGGACTTCCACTACCCGGGCCTGCTGGCCGACTCCGCGTTCCTCGCGGAGGCCACCCACACCTTCATCATCCGCCACCCCCGGGAGGCGATCGCCTCGCACTTCGCGCTGAATCCCTCGTTGAAACAGGATGAGGTCGGGTTCGCACGGCTGGCCGGGATCTACGACGCGGTCGAGGCGACGGGCCGTGAACCGCTGGTCGTCGACTCCGACCTCCTGATGGCGCGGCCCGCCGACACCGTCGCCGCGTACTGCGCCGGGGTGGGGATCGCCTACCGGGAAGAGGCGCTGTCCTGGCAGCCCGGGATGCGGGAGGAGTGGCGCAGGACCCGGCGGTGGCACGAGTCGACCAGCAGGACGAAGGGTTTCGCCGAGGTGGCCTCCCCGTACGAGACCACCACGGACAACAACGCGACACTCGCCGGGTACCTGCGGTTCCATCTGCCCTTCTACGAGAAGCTGCTGGCCCGGCGGATGACGCTCCCTTCCTGACAGCGGCCTCCGCGAGGGGTCAGTAGACCGCGTTCCGGGCCGCTGCCAGATGGGTGTCCGCCATCAGCCGGAGGGCGCGGCGGTCCAGCTTCCCACTGGGCAGCTGCGGCAGCGACCCGACCACGGTCAGCGTCCCGGGGACCATGTGGTCGGGCAGCCGCTCCCGCAGTTCCTCGCGTACGGCGTCCGCGTCCAGCGGCTCCTTCGCCAGGACGAAGGCGACGAGGACCCGGTCGATGCCCTCGTCACCCGCCACCGTGGCTCCGCACGCGCTCACGGCCGGGTGGTCGCTGACGGCCGCCTCGACCTCCGCCAGCTCGACGCGGAACCCGCGGACCTTCACCTGGTCGTCGGCCCGGCCGAGGAAGTCGAGCGCGCCGTCGGCACGCCTGCGCACCAGGTCACCCGTGCGGTACATCCGCTCGCCGTGGCCGTCGGGCGCGGGCAGGAAGCGTTCGGCCGTCAGGGCGGGCCGGTTCCAGTAGCCGTACGCCACCTGCGCGCCGGCGACGTGCAGCTCGCCGATCTCGCCCACGCCCAGCTCCCCGCCGTCCGCGTCGAGAACGTACACGCGGTTGCCGGGGATGGCGGTGCCGATCGGAGGGAGGGACAGCCACCGGGCCGGATCGGCCTCCAGCGGATGGTGCGTGACGGCGTGGGTCTCGACCGGGCCGTAGTGGTTGAACATCCGGCACCCCGGCAGCCGTGCCATGAGCTCGCGCAGGGCCCTCGTGCACTGCAACTGCTCGCCCCCGGGAATGATCTCCCGCAGGGACGCCGCCTCGACGTCGACCGCGTCGGCGACCATCACGAGGGACTGCAGCCCGACGTACGGGAGGAAGATCCGCTCCACCCGGGCCGCGATGACGAGTTCCCACGTACGAACCGGATTGCGGCGGGTCTCGTGGTCGATGCAGACCAGCGTCCCGCCGCTGGCGAAGGTGGAGAAGATCTCCTGGAGGGATACGTCGAACGAGATCGCCCCGTACTGAAGGGTGCGGCTCCCCGGGCCGCAGCCCGATGCCTCCGTCTGCCAGCGGACGAGGTTCGCGAGGCCGGCGTGCGGCATCAGCACGGCCTTGGGACCACCGGTCGACCCCGAGGTGTAGAGCAGATAGCAGCCGTCGGCCGGATCCGGTTCCTTCAGCTCCTCCGCGGCTTCGCCGCCGTCCTCACCGCTCAGCACCTCCGCCAGCACGCAGGCCTCCCGCCCGTCCGCGGTGAACGGTCCCAGCGTGTGCTCCTGGCCGACCACCACGGCCGCGCCGCTGTCATCCAGCATCATCCGCAGCCTGGCGGCCGGATAGGTGACGTCCAGGGGCAGCACCACGGCGCCGGCCCGGAGAACGCCGAGCAGCCCGACCAGCAGCGCGGGCGAGCGCTCGGCGGCCAGCGCGACGATGTCCCCGCTCCGCACGCCCCGCGCCCGAAGGTGTCGCGCGAGCCTGCCCGCGTCACGCCAGAGCTCCTCGTACGAGAGGGAGTCCGCCCCGTCGACGACCGCCGGGAGCGCCGCATGCTCGGCGGCCGCCGCGCCGATCGCACCGACGACGGTCGTCGCGTCCTGTATCCGCGTCACCGGACCGGCCCCCCTTCCGGGGAGTGATCGTCCGCGAGGACCCGTTCGAGCTCCGCGAGCACAGCGGCGAGCCCCGGATTGCGCATGATGCTGTAGTGGTCGCCCTCGACCCGGGACACGACCAGGTCGGGCGCGTACGGGCGCCAGGCCGGCGCCGCGGCGGGCGACTTGGAGGCCTGGAGGAGGTGCACCCTCCCCGGGTAGGGGGCTTCGGGGCGGTAGCCCGCCAGGTTCCGGATGTGCGACCGGTAGACGGAGTACTGGCGCATCATCTCTTCCAGGTCGAGGACCTCGGGCACATCGGGGCCCAGGCGTTCCAGGATGTCGGCGAACACCCGGCGCGGCGGGAGCAACGCCATGTCGGGCGAGGCCGGGAGCGCCAGGTCGAAGTCGGCGCGGACGCCTTGCAGGTATCCGTCGAGCAGCCGCGCCTCGGCATCGGGCGCGGCGGGATCCCCTTCGAACAGGGCGGAGTCGATCAGGGTGAGGGGCACGGCGGGGCCACCGTTCGCGGCATGGAGGCGGGCCATCTCGAAGGCCACCACGCCGCCCAGTGACCAGCCGGCGAGCGCGAAGGGCGCGTCCGCGATCTCCTCGGGCAACTGCTCCAGGTAGTGCTCGGCGAGCGCGGTGAGCGAAGCCCCCGGGTGCCGTCCCTCGAAGGCGTACACCGTCCGGTTGGTCAGCGCGGTGGCCAGAGGGCCGTAGCAGAACACGCCGCCGCCCGCGGGGTGGACCACGACCAGGGGCAGGGGCGCGGAGCCGGACTGCATCCGGACCAGGTTGCCGCCGGCCCCGCCGCCGCTGGAGACGGTGGCGATGCGCGCGGCGAGATCGGCGATCGTGCGGTAGCGGAACAGCACGCTCACGGGGAGATCGACGCGTGTCGCCCGGCGTACGCGGCTCATCAGCTGGATCGCCAGCAGGGAGTGCCCGCCCAGCAGGAAGAAGTTGTCGTGGATCCCGATCTCCGCGACGCCGAGCACGGACCGCCAGATCTCGACGAGCAGCCGCTCGGTGTCGGTGCGCGGAGCGACGCGTTCGTCCTCGGCCTCGTCGGCGCCCTCCGTATCGCGCAGGGCCGCCAGGTCGGCCGTTCCCCGGTCCGTCAACGGCAGCTCGTCGAGGAACAGATACGCGTCGGGGACGAGGACGCCGGGCAGCAGCCGCTGTGCGTGCGCCCGTACCGAGTCGCGGAGGTGCGGGAGCTCTCCCCACTCCCCCGCGGGCGTGAGACAGGCGGTGAGCCGGGCGGGCCCTTCGCCGTTGCCGTCGGACGAGGAGACGACCCTCGCGTCACCGATGGAGCCGTGGCCCGCCAGCGTCTCCTCGATCTCGCCCCGGGGCACCCGGACCTGCCGCACATAGGTCTGAGCCGCCTCGGCGCCGAGCACCTCCAGCGTCCCGTCCTCCCTGAACCGGCCCAGATCGCCGGTCCCGGCCTCGTCCGCCGCGTCGGGCCCGGTGCTGACGCACACCCGTCCCGGCGCTCCGATGGGAGCGAACTGGCCGTCGGCGTCCCGGATCCGTACGGCCAGCCCCGCACAGACGGTCCCGGCCACGTCATGGCCTGCCGGAACGTCCCCGTCGCACCTGCGGCTCGCGATGTCGCCGATGCCCGCGCCCCGGTAGACCGACCAGAACTCGGTGTCCGGGAGGGCCCGCAGGCAGCGCCGTTCGAGGCCGAGGCCCAGGGCCTCGCCCGTGACGAGGACCCGGCGCGGTCCCGGCGCGGCCTCTCCCCGCTCCACGGCCCGGATCACCTGGTGCAGCAGTCCGGGCGCGATGCTGAGGGTGTGGACGTCCTCCTCGGCCAGTACGTTCAGCACGGCGTCCAGCAGTCCGTCGCCCGCCTCGACGAGCACCAGCTGCGCGCCCGCGCCGAGCACCCACAGTGCCTCGTCGGGTTCGACGGCACCGGCAGCCGCCGCGATCACCGCCACGCTGCCGGCCGGCAGCTCGAAGCCCCCCGCGCGCCGGGCGACCGCCCGGCGCACTGCGGGATCGGAGCCCATCGCCCGCCAGGCCGGGAGCAGTTCGCCGGTCACCCGGCGCTCGGCGTCCGGACTCGACGGCGGGTGGACGCGGACGACCGGCGGGCCCGCCTCCGTGCCGCCCGGCGCGGGCCGGGTGTGCTCCTGAACGGTTCCGCCGACCCGGCCGAACTCGTCGAGATCGGCGGGCTCGAACAGGTCGAGGCCGCTGAGGGGGACGTCGGGCTGTGCGACCGCCGCGGCGAGGAGGCGTTCGAGGAGCCCGGACATCCGGGCGATGGCGGCCGCCGGGAAGAGGTCGCGGTTGTACAGCCAGGATCCGCCCATCCCGTCTCCTCCGACGAAGGCGTTGAACTCCAGGTCGAAGCGGACGATCCCGGTGTCGAAGGGCACCAGGTCGGCGTCCAGGTTCGGCAGCCGCAGTCTTTCGTTCGACGCCGACTGGAAGTTGAACAGGACCTGGAAGATCGGTGTGACCGTCGGGTTGCGATCGGGCTGGAGCTCCACCACGAGCTTCTCGAACGGCATGTCCTGATGGGCGAAGGCTCCGAGGGCGACCTCGCGTGCCCGGCCGACCGCCTCGTTCAGGCTCGGCCGGCCCTTCAGGTCCATCCGCATGACGAGGGTGTTGACGAAGAAGCCGATCATCGCCTGCAGCTCGCTGTGGGTCTGTCCCGCGGCCGGCACGCCCACCACGATGTCGTCCTGGGCGCTGTACCGCTGCAGCAGCGCGGTGAAGCAGGACAGCACCACGGAGAACGGGGTCGTCCTCGCCCGCGCGGCGAAGGCGAGGATGTCCTCGCGCAGCCGGTCGGGGAAGGCGAACTCGTGGATTCCGCCGTTGGCACGGTGGTGGACCGGCCGGGAGGCGTCGAGGGGCAGCTGCAGCAGGCCCGGTGCGCCGTCGAGGGACTCGCTCCAGTAGGCGCTCAGTTCCTTCGCCCGCTCGCCGGACAGCCGGGCCCGCTGCCAGAGCGCGAAGTCGATGTACTGCTGCTCCACGGGGGGCAGTTGTGCCTCGGCTCCGTCGCGGACCATTCCGTACAGCCCGTCCAGCTCCCGGAACAGCGTCACGATCGACCAGCCGTCGCAGACGACATGGTGCACGGTCAGGCAGATCAGGTGGTCCTCCGGGCCCGTCCTGACGAGCAGGACGCGTAGCAGGGGCCCCTTCGCGAGGTCGAACGGCTGCCTGATCGACGCCTTGACCCGCTGGTCCGCCGCCTCCCGCGGATCGCTCTCCGCGCTGACGTCGCAGACGTCGACCACCGGCTCGTAGGGGGCGCACACCCGCTGGACCGGGACGCCGTCATTGCTGAGGAACACCGTGCGCAGGACTTCGTGGCGCCGGATCACCTCGCCCAGCGCCTTGCCCAGCGCGCCGGGGTCGGGAGCGGTGCGGGTCCGCAGAACGATGGGGACGTTGTAGGCACTGCTGCCCGGGACCAGGCGGTCCAGAATCCACAGGCGCCGTTGCGCGAAGGAAACGGGGCCGGTGCGGGTCGCCGTGCTTCGTCGGGTATCGGCCAGCATCGCCGCAAGCCGTCTGCGCTTGGCTGCGAGGCTGTCTGTCGCGTCCTGGTCCTGCAAGGCAGCTCATCCCCTTCTACGGTCCTGCACCATGACTCAGACTGCGACCCGCAACTCCACCGGTACCTCGTCGAAGAGCGTGTGCACGGAGCCCAGGACGATCCAGATCGTCGCTATCCATGCCATCGCCGCGGCCACGAAGAAGGTCGTCGCGTTGTTGGACACCGCCGCGATGCCACTGCCGAGCAGCGGACCTATCGCGTTGGCCCCCCACACGAACGGCAGCGCCACACCACCCACACGCCCCATGGCCTGCGGGGGTGTGGCCTTCTGGATGAGCGTCATGATGCCGACGTTCGCGATCGGGGAGGTGAACGAGGAGATGAGCTGCGAGATGACGATCACCGTGAAGGCGAAGGTCGTCCCGCCCGTCTGGGCGGTGGGAAGCAGCACGAACGCCACACCGAGCACGAGGTGGGTGAAGATCAGGGTCCGCCCCATGCCGTACTTCGCGTTGATCTTCCGGGAGAGCATCGCCCCGGCCACGACGGCGAAGCCGCCGGCCGCGAGGGCCAGGCCCAGCCGTCCCGGACCGAAGTCCAGATCCTTGTACGCGTAGACGATGATCATCGCGAGCGTCATCGAGACCGCCATGTTGCCGAAGGTCGCCATCAGCGTCAGATAGCGCAGCAGGCGGTTGCCGAAGGTGAGCCGCACCCCGGCCCGGAGCTCCCCCAGCGTCGCGCCGAATCCCCGCGCCGCGACGGCGGGGGCCGGCTCCTTCGACCGGATGAAGAGCAGGGTGAGGCTTGAGACCAGGTACGAGAAGGCATCGGCGGTGACGGCCTTGGCGGCGCCGATGAGGCCGACCAGACCACCACCGGCGGAACGGCCCAGGACGACCGCCAGCGACCGGCTCAGCTGCGTCTTGGCATTCCCGTCCGCGAAATCCTCCCGCTCCAGCAGATTCGGCAAATACGCCTGGTACGCGAGTTGGAACACCACATCGAATATGCCCTTGACCAGCGCGGCCACATACAGGTGGGTCACGGTGAGATGGCCCAGCACCGCAACCAGCGGCAACGATCCGAGCGTGACGAAACGCCCGATGTTGGCAAAGTGCATCAACGGCTTGCGACGGAATCGGTCGGTGAACACACCGAGCAGTGGTGCGAGGAGTACGAACGGTATCCATTGCAGTGCAACAAGGACACCGACGCCCAAAGTACCTTCACCGAAGACGAGCACAGCCAATGAGGGAAGCGCGATGATGCTGATCTCGCTGCCCAGCAGACTTACCGACTCACCCGACCACAGCAAACCGAAGTCGCGGTTTCGGAAGAGTAATGACTTGGACTTGCCTTCCATAACGTACGTCCGACCTTTCCGAGTGAGCATGCGCGTCAGAAGTGCGGTCTTTTGCAGACGAATCCGACGGCGCTTACAAATGACACCAACCAGGTTGGTCAGGCTACGAGTTGAGGCCCACCGGAGCAAGCCCTGTTCCGCTGCCGGAAATTACCGGCGACTGACGAATACCGCCTTCATCACCGCTCCGCTCGCCACCGCTTCCAGTGCGGCGCGATGGTCCTCCAGAGGAAAGGCGGTCACCATACTGGCCAGATCGAAACGGCGGGCAAGAGCCGGGAGCAGCCGTACGTACTCGACGAGGTGCGCGCCGCTGAACGCCCAGGAGCCGACGACGTCGAGTTGCCGGTGGACGATCTGGTGGGGATTGATCACCGTGTCACCGCTGTCGGTGTACTGGCCGATGATCAGATACGAGCCGCCGCGCCGGCAGAACCGCATTCCCTGGCTGATCGCCGCGGGCACCCCGGTGCATTCGATGACGAGGTCGGCGCCGCCCCCGCCCGTCAGGCCGAGAACCCGGTCCATGGCGCGGTTCAGGTCCTCGGCCTCGACCAGGTTCACGTGGTGGTCGGCGATCCCCGCCTTGGCCGCGAGGCCGAGCCGCTGCTCCGGGCCCCCGACGAGGATGACCTTCGACGCCCCGGCGAGTTGCGCCAGCGCGGCCGCGGCCAGCCCGACGGGGCCGCTCCCCTGCACCACGACCACCTCGCCGACGCGCACCGGGCGGCGCTCGTACAGCGCGTGCACCATCGTCGGTCCCGCGCAGGCCAGCGACATCGCGGCCGACCGCCCCACGCCGGCCGGCAGTTTGACGACCGTGGTCCCCTGCCGCAGCACGATGTACTCGGCCCAGGAGCCGGAGAGCGCGGGTTCCTCCGTGGTCGGGCGGTTCACCCCGTAGGTCCGCCGGTTCTCGCAGAGCGTCGGCTCCCGGTGCACCTGGCAGAAGACGCACTGCCCGCAGGCGATCGAGGAGGCCCACATGACGTCGTCGCCGACCGCGAGCGGGGAGCCGTGGGCGTCCCGGTCCATCCCCTCGGCCAGCTCGTGAACGGTGCCGAGCCCTTCGTGCCCGAGCACGAGCGGGGTGGGGATGGCCAAGTGGCCCCGCTGAAGGTGGAGATCGGTACCGCAGATGCCGCCGAAGCGGCTCTCCACGACCAGTCCGCCGGGTGGCGCGGGCGGGACGTCGAACTCGCGGAGCACCAGGGGCTCGCCGAATTCCTCCAGCACGACCGCCTTGCCCGTGGTCGTGCCGTGTGCCGTGGGCCCAGTCACTTCGCCCCACCTCCGGCGAGGGAGTCCAGCGGTTCGTCGGCCGTCCTGAGGGGCGTCGTGTCACGGCAGATGAGGTACTCGGGCCGGGGTTCGTTCACGGGGCGGGGCTGATTGGCCACCTGGTTGTAGGTGGCGATCAGCAGTTTACGCGGGAAGGGCGACATGTTCGGGGCCGAGCCGTGGACGACTTCCGGGTCGAAGAACACGACGGAGCCGGCCGGGCACTTGGGACTCTGCATCCCGTGTTCCTGGACGAGCCCGGCCATCTGGGACTCGGTCAGCCGTATGTCGTCCGGGTCCAGGTGCTGCTCGGATCTCTGCTCCCGCCGCCTGCCCTCGCTCACCAGGCCGTTCCGGTGCGAACCGGGGATGAAGATCAGCGGGCCGTTGAACTCGGTCACGTCGTCGAGGTAGAGACCGACGTTGAGCAGTCGCGGTGCCGGAAGGTTGTCGGCGACCTTCCAGGCGAGGTAGTCCTGATGCCACGCCCAGAGGTCACCGGTGAACGGGGGCTTCGCGTTCACCTTGAACTGGTAGAGGTAGAGGTCCTCGTGCAGGAGCTGATGTGCGGGGCCGAGCAGCCGGGAGGACCGCACCAGAGCCGCGAACTCGGGCTGTCGCCGATGCGAGCTGTACACCGCGCGAACGGTGTCGCCGTGCTCCTCCATGATCCGCTGCTCGCCGGGTATCAGACCGTCCCTGCGGAAGGCCTCCCGCAGGGCGTCGACCTCTTTCCCGTCGAAGACCGACTCCACCAGCAGAAAGCCCTGGTCCCGGAACAGCCCCACCTGTTCATCGTTGAGACGCATATCTCCCCCTCTTCCTGGAATGCGGCAGAAAGTCGTACCGGGCACACGGGACGGGTCAGGACCAGATGGCGAGCGGCCCCCGACCGGTCACCCCGAGGAAGAACGAGAGACTCACCCTTCGCCCCTCGCCCCGGGGCGGCTCGACCGCGTGGAAGTTCCGCGAGTCGAAGATGACGGCGTCACCGGCCTCGGGTTCGACGACGGCGACCGGTTCGCCCTCCACGGCCTCTTCCGTGTACCCGTATCCGTCGCGGTACTGTTCGTCCGACGGCTGCCACCTGTGGCGGTGTACACGGGTTTCGCCCCCGCCGTCCGGCATCGAGAGATACCAGTTGAACGTAAGGAAACTGGCGGGCGGCTCATCGAGAACTCCGGGGAATTCCCGGACGATCTCATCGAAATGGATCTTCGCACCGCTCGCGATCTCGCGAATCATGCCGGAAAAGAGTTCCCGGCCGCCCGACGTCGCGGGGATCAGATCGTCCCCCCAGGCGGAACGCAGCCGCTGCTTCGCGACATCCATCGGATCGCCGCCGCGGAGCAGGGTCGAACGAGTCGCGACCGACTGTTCCGCATGCTCCCAATAGCGCTCACCGAGACCGTAGTCACCGTAGAAGTCGTACGCCGCGGGACCCAGCTTCGCGATCCGCGGGAATATCAGCGCCTCGTCGTATCCGCCCAACTCGCACGTGGCGAGACTGCGCATCACGTCCTCGCAGTCCACCGGGGAGGAGAAACCCTTGATCCGGACGGCGCCGAGGACTCCGACCGCCAGCCGGAGGATGTGATCGCGGGTGAGTTCATCAACCGTTTCCGAGTCGAATAACGTGAAGATCGGCGAGTTATTGGCACTCGCATCCTCAAGCGCGAGCGCCGTCAAATTCTCACCTGACACCGGTCTCCCCCTCACGAAGAATTCCCGATGAGCATATATACACTCGATCGAGTCGGGCACTACTTTTTCCAAGATCTCGTTTACACGGACGGGACGGCGACCGCGGTGGCGACGATGCCCTCCGCCACCAGCCAGCGGCCCTCGAAGGTTTCCGGTATCCCGGGTGCACGACACAGCAGTTGTGCGGTGAAGGTGCCCTCGGTCGCGTCGTGCTCCGCGCGACGGAAGGTGATCTCCGCCTGGTTGAAGTCGAGTTCCAGAAGGGTCAGCGGATACCAGGCCTTGAAGACGCTTTCCTTGGCGCTGAAGAGCAGCCGGTCCCAGTGGATGGCGACGGTCGGCCTCTGGACGGCCATCCACCGTTCCTCGGCGGCCGACACGACCGCCTGGCGGATTGCAGAGGGTAGTTGAACATGGGGCTCGGCGTCGATGCCCAGCGAGCGGAATTCGCGCGCCCTGGCCAGAGCCGCGCCCCGGTAGCCGTGACAGTGCGTCATGCTGCCGACGAGTCCCGCTGGCCACAGCGGTGCGCCCCTGGGGCCGCGCAGGATGGGTACGGGCGCGAGGCCGAGCCGGGCCATGGCCTGCCGGGCGCAGGCACGGACGGAGGCGAACTCGGCTCTGCGGGCGGGCGTGCTCCGCGCCACCTGGGCCGTTTCCTCGGGGAAGAGCGTATCGGCGCCCCAGCGGTCCTCGCGGGAGCAGGCGCAGGAGACCGAGGCAGGGACCAGCCGCTCGATCACGACACCTTCCCCTGCCGGCTCCCGGCCGCCTCCCCGCCGCTCCCCGGCTCCTTCGGCGGCGGTTCGTACGGAAGGATCTGGCGCAGCAGTCCGTGGGGGTGGCCCCGCTTGCGCCACTCCCGGGGATAGCCGATCGAGACCTCCTCGAAGCGGACCCCGTCGTACCACGTGGTGCGGGGGATGTGGAGGTGCCCGTACACCACTGCCTCGACGTTGAAACGGCGGTGCCAGTCCGCCGTGAGTTCCGTTCCGCACCACTGGGCGAACTCCGGGTGCCACAGCACCGAGGTGGGCTTCCGGTTCAGCGGCCAGTGGCCGACGAGCACCAGGGGGACGTCCGGGTCGTGATCGGCGAGCCGCCGCTCGGTCCGGGCCACCCGGGCCCTGCACCAGTCCTCCCGTGCCGGATACGGGTCGTGGTGCAGCATGTACTCGTCCGTGCAGATGACGCCCGCCTCCTGGGCACGGGCCAGGGATTCCTCCTTGGTCGCCGCGCCCGGGACCCGGAAGGTGTAGTCGTACAGGAGGAACATCGGCGCGACGGCAACCGGTCCGCCCGGCCCCCGCCACAGCGGGAACGGGTCCTCCGGTGTGGTCACGCCCAGCTTTCCGCACAGCTCGACCAGGTGCTCGTAGCGCGCCTGCCCGGTCAGCCGCACCGGGTCCTTCTCCGTCGTCCACAGCTCGTGGTTGCCGGGTGTCCAGATGACCTGGGCGAACCGGTCCGCGAGCAGCTGAAGCGCCCACTCCACGTCAGCCATCTTCTCGGCGACGTCGCCGGCGACGATGAGCCAGTCCTGGTCGCCGGACGGCCGTAACGACTCGACGATCAGCCGGTTCTCGGCCATGCCGACATGCAGGTCGCTGACCGCGAGAAGCCGGCTCGCCCCCACTCCCGCCGACGGACCGGGGTCGTTCGGATGGCTCATGGAGACGGTTTCCCGTTCTGTCGGCCGAAGAGTGCCCCCGCGACGACCGTGCGGAGTGTGTTGGAAATTACCGTCTCATGGCCAACTACGCGATGGCAACGATCAGTTGCCCGCTTTGAGGTAAGGCTGTCCGTTGCGCGTGTCGGCGCAGCCGGTTGCCGTCCCTCGCGATCGGTGCCCGGTCCCCGGACGCCGTCCGGACGGGTGAGGGGCGGCGGGGTCGCGGGGCGGGGCCGGAGCGTGGAGGGTGGGTGCATGAGCGAGCAGGTGACCGATGACGGGCCGGACGGGCCTCGGCCCCCTCGGCGGCGGCTCTGGCCGTGGGTGCTGCTGATGGCCGTCGTGCTCCTGGCGCTGGCCGCGGGCGCGGTCTCCGCGGTGCTGGCCCACGGGCTCTCCGAGCAGAGCTCGGAACGGCTGCGGATCAGGTACGAGGTCACCGGCACCGCCAAGGACGTCACGCTCACCTACAGCACCTGGCAGGGCGAGGCCCTCTCCACCGGGCGGCTGACCCTGCGGGCGCTGCCGTGGGCCGGGGAGCTGGAGACCAGGGGGTTCATGAACGGCGGCTCGTTCGTCGTCAGCCTCGGGAGGTCCGGCGGCGACGTCGCGTGCTCCGTGACGGTGGACGACATCACCCGGCGGACCGACCGGGCCTCCGGCGCCTTCGCCACCGCCACCTGCGACGGGTACTGAGACGCGGCCGCGCCCCCGGATCTCCCCGGGGGCGCGGCGGGCGGGGCCGGTGGCCCCGCGGTCAGCGCCCGTAGCGGATGAGCGCGCGGACCATGCGGCAGGTGGTGTCGGACGGCGGGTGGATGCCGAGGAGCTCGGCGGCCGTGCGTATCCGGGCGTTGCCCGCGCTCGACGGCTGGTGGACTCCGCTGTCGAGCAGGACTATCGCCAGGCGCATCGCCTTCAGCCGGCGGTTGTGGGCGACGTACCACTCACGGGGACGACCGGCGGGCAGGCGCTTCTTCTGCAGGGGCTTGTGGAGCGGCTTGGTCGTGACTGCGGCAACGGCCATTGGCAACCTCCTGGCACGGTGGTGGAACCCTCACGAACTCCCTCCATTTTACTGCCCGGCACTGACAATCGCCCCTGGCCAGAGGGGTTTTCGCGGGTCCATCCCGTACCGCCTGCCCCATGGAGGTCTGGATCGATCCCGCCTGTTCCGAATGCCGGGGCGCGGTACGGCTGCTCGACGCGGAGGGCGCCGGCTACACGGTCCGCCGCTAGGGTCTGTCCGGCGGATCATGGCCGGGGGTGCGGGAGGCGGACCCGGGAGGCGGACGCGAAGGAGCTGGGGCCCAAGGAGTGGCCGCGCGACGCGGACGCGCGGGAGCGGTGGATCACGGCGCTCGCCGGGCACCCGAAGCTGATCCAGCGGCCGATCAGCACCGCCGGGGACGGCACCGCGGTGGTCGCGCGCACGGACGAGGCGGTACGGGACGCGATGGGGCGCCGAGCGGCGGGGCCCGGACGCCGGAAGGGGCCCGGACCGCTCCGCCGCTACTCCGCGGCCCCCGCCTGCGCCTCGGCCTCCGCGAGCAGTTCCGTCAGCCGGAGCCCGAACCGTACGTCGCAGGGGTGCGGCACCCCCGTACGCACCGATTCGATCAGCGCGTCCACCGCCGCCCGGAAGGCGCCCACGGCACCGTCCCACCTGGGCAGTCCGACGGTGCCGTGCTCGCCCCTGAGCTCCACCTCGACCCCGGTCGCCGCCTGCGGGGCGGCCAGGGTGAGCGTCACCGTGCTGGAGGCCCCGGAGGCGTGGCGGAGGATGAGGTGGTGGGTGTCCGCGGGGCCGCGGGCGGCGGTCAGCCGGGTCACGTCGCCCAGCACCGGGATGAGGACGGAGAGCGCGTGCGGGCCGACGTCCCAGAGGCCGCCCTTCTCGTGGCGCCAGGGGGACGCGGCGTACTCGCTGTCCGCGCCGGGTGCCCACAGGGCGCCGATCCAGTGGGCGTGCGCGGTGAACCAGCCGCCCGCCGCGCGCTGTTCCTCGATCCAGGCCGCGGTCTCCGGGGCGAACCGCAGCGTGCAGAAGACGATGGAGGCGACCCGGGCCGCCTCCGCCGCCTCCGCCACCTCACGGGCGGCCGCGACGCCGGTGGCCACCGGCTTGTCCAGCAGCAGATGGCAGCCGGCCGCCGCGGCGCGGGCGGCCAGCGGCGCCTGGACGTCCGGCGGCAGGGCGAACGCCACGGCGTCGCTCGCGGCGAACAGCTCGTCGAGCCCCGCGTCACCGGTGTACGCCGGGGCGCCGTGGGCCTCCGCCAGCTCCCGCGCGGCCTCGGCCCGGCGGCCCCACACCCCGCTCAGCACAGCGCCGGGGTGCGCGGCGAGGGCGGGGGCGTGGGCGTTGCCGGCCCAGGGGCCGGTACCGACCAGGCCGATACGCAGGGGTTTCACGGATGTCGTCATGGCACAAGTGTGCCCGGTGCGGACGGCGCCCCGGAGGAATCCGGTGGCGGGGCGTGCGGAGGGTCGGCCGCGTTGACCCTGTATACGCGGCCGCGGGGTTCGGGACGCCGCCGCGAGCCCACGGCTGAGCCCCGTACAGCACGCCCGTCCTGTGCGGGAAACCTCGGTAACACGTGGTTCACACCGGAGCAACGGACGGGAAATCGCGTCTTGCGAAGCTGCGCTGCATAGACCGCAGCACCCCCAAAGGATGGCTTCCGTGACGTTCAAGGCTGAGTACATCTGGATCGACGGCACCGAGCCGACCGCCAAGCTCCGTTCCAAGACGAAGATCATGCCGGGCTCCCCGTCGTCCGATGTGGCCGGGCTGCCCATCTGGGGCTTCGACGGATCGAGCACCAACCAGGCCGAGGGCCACGCCTCCGACCGGGTGCTGAAGCCGGTCTTCAGCTGTCCGGACCCGATCCGCGGCGGCGACGACGTACTGGTCCTGTGCGAGGTCTTCCACATCGACATGACCCCGCACGAGTCCAACACGCGGGCCTCGCTGCGCCCGGTCGCCGAGCAGTTCGCGGACCAGGAGCCGGTCTTCGGCATCGAGCAGGAGTACACGTTCTTCGACGGCCACCGGCCGCTCGGCTTCCCCGAGGGCGGCTTCCCGGCCGCACAGGGCGGCTACTACTGCGGCGTCGGCTCGGACGAGATCTTCGGCCGCGAGATCGTCGAGAAGCACCTCGACAACTGTCTGAAGGCAGGGCTGGCCATCTCCGGCATCAACGCCGAGGTCATGCCCGGTCAGTGGGAGTTCCAGGTCGGACCGGTCTCCCCGCTGGAGGTCTCCGACCACCTGTGGATCGCGCGCTGGCTGCTGTACCGCACCGCGGAGGACTTCGACGTCTCCGCGACCCTGGACCCGAAGCCGGTCAAGGGTGACTGGAACGGCGCCGGGGCGCACACCAACTTCTCCACCCGGGCGATGCGCGAGGGCTACGACGCGATCATCACCGCGTGCGAGTCGCTGGGCGAGGGATCGAAGCCGATGGACCACGTCAAGCACTACGGCGCGGGCATCGACGACCGGCTGACCGGTCTGCACGAGACCGCCCCGTGGAACGAGTACAGCTACGGCGTCTCCGACCGGGGTGCCTCTGTCCGCATCCCGTGGCAGGTCGAGCAGGACCGGAAGGGCTACATCGAGGACCGCAGGCCCAACGCCAACGTCGACCCGTACGTCGTCACGCGGCTGATCGTCGACACCTGCTGTACCGCGCTGGAGAAGGCCGCCCAGGTCTGATCCCGCCCGCACGCCAAGAGGCGTCCACCGCACGGCCGGTGGGCGCCTCTTGGTGTGTCCGGAGTGAGGAAGCCAACACGAAGGGTCCGCACCGACGGCTGGGAGAAGTCTGCTGCGGGGCCGTTTTCTCTGGTTCAATGGGGACATGGCCAGCATCCAGCACACCTCGACAGGTCGCAGCGACCTGGAGCCGTTCTGGCCTTCCCGTCAGCATCACGACTTCGACCGGGTGTGTTGCCGCGCGTTGAACGCGCTGGCCCTCTAAAGCCGCTCACCCCGGTCTTCGGTCCGCGCGCACGCAGCAAGTCCGTCCACAGACGACTCCTCGCGCGAAAGAGCTGACCCCATGGCGAACACTCGTACCTTCTCCGCCGCATCCGCTGCCACCGCAGCCCAGCCGGCGGCCGCTGCGGCCACCACCGCCCGTCCCCCCTCCCCGAACCGGCACCGGCTGCGGGCCGTCGCGCCGGACGAGGTCTTCCCGCCGGCCGATGTGGCCGCGTTCCTGGCGCCGGGTACGACCTGGCTGCCCGCACCCCAGCACACCCTGCCGGCGCTGCCGGGCCGGCCGCCGATGGTCGGCTACCTGGTGCTCGTCCCCGCCGACCAGCAGCCGCCCGCCGCGGCGGTCCGGGCCGGTCAGTACGTGGTCCCGGACGTACTGGAGGACCCGGGCGCGGGGCCGGTGCGCATCGACCCGGTGCAGCGCACCGCCTCGGTGAACGGCGACAAACTCGACCTCACCTACCTGGAGTTCGAACTCCTCTCCCATCTGGTGGCGCACCCGAACCGGGTGCACACCCGCGACCAGCTGGTGACCACGGTCTGGGGCTACGGGCACGTGGGCGACGGGCGCACCGTCGACGTCCATGTCGCCCGGCTGCGCCGCAAGCTGGGCGCCGAGCACCGCCGGTCGATCCAGACGGTGCGGCGCGTCGGGTACAAGTACACGCCCTGATCCCCGACGGCACCCGCGCGGGTGGGCCCCGGTTCCGGTACGTACCGGAACCGGGGCCCACCCGTATCCGCCGGGGGTCAGCCGTGCCGCACCGAGCCCACCGGGTCCGCCGCCGGGCGGCCGGGCTCCGGCTCGCTGTGGTCCAGGGCGGGCAGCCGGGACAGTCCGCGCGGGGTCCGCCAGTTCCGCTCACCGAGCAGCGCCATCACGGAGGGCAGCAGCACCATCCGGACGATCGTCGCGTCGAGCAGCACCGCGACGGCCAGGCCGACGCCCATCTGCTGCATGTCCTGCATGGACAGCGTCCCGAACACCGCGAACACCGCCACCATGATCACGGCCGCGCCGGTCACCGCGCCCGCCGTCCGGCGGATGCCCTCGTCGATCGCGGCCGGGGTGGAGAGGCCCCGGCCGCGGGCCTCGCGGATCCGGGAGACCACGAAGACGTGGTAGTCCATCGAGAGTCCGAACAGGACGACGAGCACGAAGAGCGGCATCCAGGACTCGATCGCGCCGACCCCCTCCGAGCCGATCAGCGAGGCGCCCCAGCCGTGCTGGAAGACGGCGACCATCACTCCGTAGGCGGCGGCCACCGAGAGCAGGTTGAGCAGGATCGCGGTCACGGCGATGACGTAGCTGCGGAAGCAGAACAGCATCACCAGAAACGTCACCGCGGCGATGAAGAGGAAGACGGGCACGATGCCGCTCTTCAGCTGGGCGGTGAAGTCCACCGACCCGGCCGTCTCACCGGTCACGTAGGCATGGGCTCCCGTTCCGTCGAAGGCGGCGGGCAGCCGGTGCTCGCGCAGTTCGGTCAGATCGGCTTCCCCGCGCTCCATCGCGATCTCGATCTCCGCGACGTTCTGCGCCCGGTGGACGGTCACCTTGTCGAAGCCGTCGAGTGCCCGGCGTACGGCGGGGGCCTCGATGTCGTCCGCCTCGACGACCACTTGGGCCGGGGCGGGGCCGCCGGGGAAGGCCTCGCTGATGCCGCGGTAGGCGACGGCCAGTTCGGAGTGGGAGCCGAACTGCTTCTCCAGGCCGAGCTCCTCCGTCTTCATGCCGAGGGCGGGGGCGGCGAGCACGAGGAGCACGACGACCGAGGCGGCGGCGAAGAGCTTCGGCCTGGACAGCACGGGCCGCAGCAGCTTTCCGGCGATCCGGCCGCTCTCCTTCTGCGCGCCCCGGCCACCGCTCCTGCTCCGCCGGTTGAGCAGCGGCACGCGTCCGGCGTCGATCCGGTCGCCCAGCCAGGACAGCAGGGCGGGCAGTACCGTCACGGAGCCCATCATGGCGATGAAGACCACGATGATCGTGGCGACCGCGAAGCCCTTGAACAGGAGCAGTCCGGACAGGAACATGCCGGCCATCGCGACCATGACGGTCAGCCCGGAGACCAGGACGGACCGGCCGCTGGTCGCCGCGGCGATCCGCAGCGCCGTCTCGGCGTCGCGCCCCGCGGCCCGCTCGTCCCGCTCGCGCCGCAGGTAGAAGAGGCAGTAGTCGACGCCGACGGCGAAGCCCATCAGGAACATCACGGAGTACGTGGTCTGGAAGAGGTGCAGCTGGTGGCTGGCGAGCGACAGCAGACCGAAGGCGGCCAGGCAGGCGGTGAGCGCGAGTCCGACGGGCAGCAGCGCCGCGACGACGGCGCCGAAGGCGACCAGCAGGATGCCCAGGGCCAGGGGCACGGCGGTGAACTCAGCCTTCTTGAAGTCGTCGGAGAGCAGGTCGCCGAGCCACTTCCCGGCGCTGGCGTCGCCGAACTGGTGGACCGTGACGTCCGGCTGTCCCTTCCGGACCCCCTCGACGGCGTCCAGGACGGGCTGCACCCGGTCGGGCGCGGTGGCGGCGTCCCCCTTCATCTCGAAGGTGATCAGCGCGTCCTTGCCGTTCCCGGCGGCGACCGGGGCCTTGAGGTCCGTCACCTCACCGGTCTTCCCGAGGGCGGTGGCCAGCTCCCGTGCCGCGGTCCGCCAGCCGTCCGGCCGCGCCGAGGACACCATGACCAGCTCGCCCGCCCGGTGGCCGAGGCCGGCGTCGGAGAGGATCTGCTCGGCCCGCGCCGAGTCGCCCGCACCGTTCTCCGCGTCGGTCATCTCGACCATGCCCGACGCACCGCCGATGCCCGCGGCGAGCACGACGAAGAGCAGCCAGCCGAGAATGGCCGTCTTTCGATGGTGTGCGCTCCACACACCGATACGTGCCGCGAGATTACGCCTCATGGCGTGTTCGCCCCCTGAAAGAGTCGTTGAGAGAACTGTGGGAAGGACCGTCCGGGAACCGTTGGAAGAACCGGTTGCCGAGACACCTCGAATCTAGGAATCCGGGACCCGCCGTCCCAGCCGCTGGAACACCCACTCGCCGCGACGTAGGGCGAGGCCGCGGGGGTGGTGCTGGGTACACCCCCGCCGGGTGTCGGAACGGCTGATGCCCAGGCCGCCCGAGGCGTCAGACTGTGTGCGGACCGGGGCTGCCACGAGTGCCGGCGAGGGAAGAGGGACCGATATGAACACGCCGCACGGACGGACGAGGGCCGCGCTGCTGGCCGCTGGACGCGGACTGGCGCTGTCGTTCACCTCGATCGTGGGATCGGTCACGCTGTTCGTGCTGGCGGTGGTCTCCATCGCGCTCATCCCGGTCGGCATCGGCCTGGTGACCACCCCGTCCGTCATGACGGCGGTCCGCAAGCACGCCAATCAGCGCCGGCTGCTGGCGATCACCTGGTCGGACGTGCGGATCCCGGTCCCGTACCGGCCGTTCCCGAAGGATGTCCGCGGCGGGTTCACCGGGCAGGTGGAGCGGACCACGCTGCTGCTGAAGGACCCGGCGACCTGGCGGGACATGCGGTGGCTGCTGATCGACATGACGGCCGGCTATGCGGTGTCGATCCTGGCGGCGGCGCTGATGATCTACCCGGTGGAGGGCTTCGTCCTGGCGGCGGGGCTGTGGCGGGTCTTCACGGACGACCGGTACTGGTACGGGTTCGTGCCCGTCGACAGCCAGGCGACCGGGCTCGCCGCCGCCGCGCTCGGCGTGGTGATCTTCGTGCTCGGGGTGCTGCTGAGCGAGCGGCTGCTGCACGCGCACTTCGCGATCGCCCGCTCGGCGCTGGCCCCCACCCATGAGCGGGAGCTGGCGCTGCGCATCGACCGGCTGACCGAGACCCGGCACGAGGCGGTCGACACCGCCGCCTCCGAGCTGCGGCGCATCGAGCGCGATCTGCACGACGGCGCGCAGGCCCGGCTGGTCGCCATGGGCATGAACCTGGGCACCATCGAGGCGCTGGTCGAGAAGGACCCGGCGCAGGCGAAGAAGCTCCTGGCGATGGCCCGCGAGTCGTCCGCGGAGGCGCTCACCGAGCTGCGCGATCTGGTGCGGGGCATCCATCCGCCGGTGCTGGCTGAGCGCGGGCTCGGTGACGCGGTCAAGGCGCTGGCCCTGCGGATGCCGATCGGGACCGAGGTCGAGGTGGAGCTGAGCGGCCGCGCGGAGGCGCCGGTCGAGTCGGCGGCGTACTTCGCGGTCAGCGAGATCCTGACGAACGCCGCGAAGCACTCGGGCGCGGACCGGATCTGGGTGGATCTGCACCATGACGACCACATGCTGCGGATCTCCGTCACGGACAACGGAAAGGGCGGTGCGAGCGCCGGATCGGGCTCGGGCCTGAGCGGAGTCGAACGCCGACTCGGTACATTCGACGGCATCATGGCCGTCAGCAGCCCCGCGGGCGGTCCCACCATGGTGACCATGGAGATCCCTTGCGAGTTGTCCTAGCCGAAGATCTCTTCCTGCTGCGCGACGGCCTGGTGCGCATGCTGGAGGCGTACGACTTCGAGATCGCGGCCGCCGTCGAGACGGGGCCCGAACTCACCCGGGCGCTGGCCGAGTTGAAGCCGGACGTCGCTGTGGTCGACGTCCGGCTTCCGCCGTCCCACACGGACGAGGGGCTCCAGTGCGCACTGGCGGCCCGGCGCGCCAGACCGGGCCTGCCGGTCCTGGTGCTCTCCCAGCACGTCGAGCAGCTCTACGCGCGTGAGCTGCTGGCGGACGGCAACGGCGCCATCGGCTACCTGCTCAAGGACCGGGTCTTCGACGCCGAGCAGTTCATCGACGCGGTCCGCCGGGTCGCGGCGGGCGGCACCGCGATGGACCCGCAGGTGATCTCGCAACTGCTGTCCCGGCGCTCGCAGGACAAGCCGATGGGCGGGCTGACGCCGCGCGAGAAGGAGGTCATGGAGCAGATGGCACAGGGCCGTTCGAACGCGGCGATCGCCGCACACATGGTGATCACGGAGCGGGCGGTGGCCAAGCACACCTCGAACATCTTCGGGAAGCTCGGCCTGCCGCCCTCCGACGACGACAACCGCCGCGTTCTCGCGGTACTGGCCTATCTGGACCGGGGTTAGGGCCTGTCCACCCGGGTCAGGGCCCGGCCGGCGCGGTGCTGAGGTGCAGCGTCGTGGCCGCCAGGTACGGCTTCGCCCGGGACTCCAGCACCTTGACCCGGACGGCCGACGCGGTGACGGCCGCGGGCAGCGGCAGGATGCGCTCGTGGCCGATGGTGGTGCCGTCCGCGATGCGCTGCCACGTCCCGTCGATCCGGGCCTCCACGGCGAACTTCTCCACCCGCTGTCCGTGCCGGATGTCCTCTCGGACGGCGACCCGGTCGAAGGTGTACGGGCCGGGTCCCTTCCTGCGCACATCGGCTCCGTAGGTCCGGCGCAGACCGGCCCCGAAGGCGGTCAGCGAGGTGACGTCCTCGTCCGCGATCCGGCCGTCGGGCGCGGGCGGGACGTTGAGCAGCAGCGAGGCGTTGCGGCCGACGCTCTTCTCGTACAGGTCCATCAGCTGCGCCGGGGTCTTGGGCTTCTCCTGCGGGTGGTAGAACCAGCCGGGGCGGTTGGAGACGTCGGCCTCCGCCGGGTACCACTGGAGGTAGTTGACGCCGGGTTCCAGGAGCCGGCCCCGGGAGCCGATGTCGGGGTCCGTCGAGTCGTTGGGCAGGCTGCCGAGGCCCGTCCACGGGTCGGTGGTGTGCGGGGTGACGCTCCACTCGGTCTCGCGGGCGACGCCGGACTCGTTGCCGACCCAGCGGACGCCCTGCGGGCCCTGGAAGACGACGGTGTCGGGCGAGAGCGCCTTGACCATGTCGAACCACTGCCTGACGTCGTACTTCTGGGTGATGCCGGAGCCGGACCAGGGGTTGGCGCCGTCCAGCCAGAGCTCCTCGACCGGTCCGTACTGGGTGAAGATCTCGTAGAGCTGGTTGAGGTAGTACGCGTCGTAGTCGTCGGCCTTCACCTTGAAGGTGGGCAGCTTCCCGCTCTTCACCCTGGCGGCGCGATCGTCGCCGGGGACGAGGGTGGGGATGGTGCGCTCGGTGACGGCGCTGCCGTTGCCGAAGCGGCCCTGGCCCGCGGGGGCGCGGTCGCCGTCCTCCAGGGCCATCCGCTCGGGCAGGCTCAGCGTCTCACCGGCGGCATCCTTGGCACGGATCTCCTCGACCCACTCGGCGTGCCAGGCGTGCGGGAGTTCGGCGCCGTCCGAGGGCGAGAGGTAGAGGCCGACCTTCAGGCCCGCCTTGCGGGCGGCCTTCACGTAGAGGGCGACGACGTCGGGGCTGCCGGGGCTGAGGGCGACCGAGTGGTCGGTGTAGCGGCTCGGGTAGAGGACGAAGCCGTCGTGGTGCTTGACGGTGAGCATCACCTGTTTGATGCCGGCGGCCTTGTAGGCGCGCATCCACTGGTCGGCGTCGATGCTCTCCGGCGCGAACAGCTTCTCGTCCTCGGTGCCTGAGCCCCATTCCCGGCCGGTGAAGGTGTTCATCCCGAAGTGCGTGAAGGCGGTGACCTCCCGCTGCTGCCAGGCCAGCTGGCCCGCCGTGGGGACGATGTTCGCGGCCTTCTCGATGATCCGGCCGGGGCTGTCGCAGGCCTCGACGGTCATCTGCGAAGCGGGTCTCACGGGTGCGCCGCAGGGGGCGGCGGGATGCGCCGGCTGCTGCGCCGTGGCAGTCACGGGGATGAGCGCGGCGGCGGCCGCCAGTGCGAGCGCGCTGAGCACACGGGTGCGTCGTGCCATGGTTCCCTCCCATTCTCGACCACGAGTGGTCGGATCTCTTGGGTACCGACGCGTGCATGTTGCCGCACGGAGCAGCCTGCGGGAAGGGCACCTACCGGATACGTCCTATCTCTGGTGCGTAAAGTCCAAGTGTTCGGCACATCCGGTCAGCTGTTGACCCGTTCAGCTGTTGGTCCGGCCATCCGCTGACCCGACCGTCCGCTGGTCCGGACATCCGCTCATCCCGCTATCTGTCGATCCGGCCATCCGCCGACCCGCTCAGCAGGTGATCCGGTCAGCAGGTGATCCGGTCAGCAGGTGATCCGGTCAGCTGTTGATCCAGCTCGCCACATCGAGCCGGAAGGCCTCCGCGGAGGCCATCGTGCGAAGGTCCGCCTCCAGCGCCTCGACCCGTTCCGCGCCGAGCACCCGGACCCATTCGCCGCGCAGCCGGCCGAAGCCCGCGGCGGACCGCGCCAGCACGTCGATCCCGCGCGGGGTGAGCCGTACGACCTTGCGGCGGCCGTCCTGCGGATCGTCGGCGCGCTCGACGTAGCCGAGGCTTTCGAGCCGGTCCACGGTCTTCCCGGCCGCCTGCTTGGAGACGCCGAGCCGTCGGCCGATCTCGCTGGCGGTCGCCCCGTCGCGGCCGACCGCCTGGAGCGCGTAGCCGTGGGCGGGACGCAGTTCGGGGTGCCCCTGTCCGGCCAGTTCGCGGTGGAGGTCGTCGACGATCGACCGGAAGCCGGCGAACAGCAGCAGGGGCAGCTCGAAGCCCGCACCGGCGCCGTCCGGAGCACCCCGTCCGGCGCGCTCAGCCATTGCGATACTCGACAACCTGGTTTACCTTTTCGTCAATCACGTTGTCGAGTTTACCGCGAGGGATCAGCCATGCCCGCATCCGTCTTCACCGAGCACACACCCGAATCCGCTCCCGCCGCGTCCCGCCCCGCCATGGCGGCCGTGACGGCGAAGCAGGGCTACCTGCCCACCGGCGTCGCCCTGCTCGCCTCCTCACCGGAGCTGCTCAACGGCTTCCTGAAGATGAGCGCGCTCTTCGAGTCGACCACCCTGGACCAGCTCTCCCGGGAGGTCGTGATCATGACCATGGCCACCCGCAACGACTGCCACCTCTGCGTGGCGATGCACACCGCGAAGCTCACCGCCCTCGACGCGGACAGCGTCCTCATCGCCGCGCTGCGGGGCGAGGTCCCGCCGCCCCTTCCCGACGGACGCCTTGAGGCGGTACGCCGGTTCACCGTCGCCGCGATCGAGTCGGGCGGGGCCGTGGACGAGGACACCCTCCAGTCGTTCCTGGCCCACGGCTACACCTCCCGCAACGCGCTGGAAGTGGTTCTGGGGATCGGCGCCTACACCATGTCCACCCTGGCCAACCGGATGACGGCGGCCCCGGTCGATCCTCAGCTGGCCCGGTTCGCCTGAGGTCCCGGACCGGGAGGAGGCCCCCTACCGGGGACCGGGAGGCCGCCCCCGAGGCGCCCGGCCCGGGGTGACCATCGCACGATTCGCTCGTTCAGCTGAACGTGCGCCCACTGCCAGAGGTACCGTCAGCCGCCGCCCCGGTCGATGCGGAGCAGGCCGAGGCCTCGCTCGTCGAGCACTACCCGCGGCTGGTCCGGCTCGGCTATCTCGTCCTGCCGCCCTCGCCGAGCCGCTCCCGGCGCGTTCTGGCGGCCCACGCCCTGGCCCAGCGCTCCCTGCAGGCCGTGCGCCGGGCCGGTCCGGCGCAGGGCACGGGCCTCCCGCTGCCTCGCCGTCCCGGCCGTGCGGCGGCGGCCGGGCCCGACTACGCGTCCGTCCGGCGGCGGGTGCTGCGCGGCGCCCTGGCGGCGGGGCTGCCGCCGCGGCGACGGCGGTGGTGGCCATGGCGCGCCCAGTTGCCGCCCGCCCTCCCGCTGGTCTGGGGGTTGCGGCTGTTCCCGCACTCCGGCGGAGCGGATGAACTCGCGCTGGAGCAGAGGCTGTCCGCGCTCCGCGGACCGGCACGCGCCGCGTTCGTGCTGCGCGGCCTGGAGTCGCTCGCGGACGGCGAGGTCCGGCGGGAGCTGGCCGCCGCCGGGGTGGCCGATCCGCACGCGGCCCTGCGGGAGGCGGACGGGGTGGCGGCGCCCTACGCGCTGCTGGCCTCGCCCGAGTTCGACCCGTGCTCGCTCCAGGCCAGGCCACCGGACCTGCCGCGCCGGCGCAGGTACGCGCGGGCCGCGCTGGCCGCCGTCGCCGCGGCCGCGGTGTGCGGGACCCTGCTCGGGCTGCCGGGCGGGGGCTGGGGGCGCGGCGGCCCGGCCGCTCCCCCGTACGCGCGCAATCCGGCCGCGGAGCAGGCCCTGGACCCGGGGGCGCTGCGGGTGGTCTCCGCGACGTTCTGGCGGCGCTCACCGCGTACCGACTTCACCGCGTGGCCCACCCGGGGCGACCGCACGGAGGACGTCCGGCTGCTGCGGCGGGCGCTGACGGTGTGGGCCCGGCCGGGCGGCGGGGTACGGACGTCGGCGACGCCCCGGACACCCGTGGGCCCTCCGATGGGCGCCCCGCAGCTGCTGTACGCGGGCGAGGTGGGCGCGTCGGCCGTCGTGCTGTTCTACGACGGACTGCGCGTCGTGCGGTACGCGGAGCCCCGTAACGCCGATCCGTCCGAGGGCGCGGCGCTCGACTTCGCCCGGGTGGACGGGGCGGACGCGGCATCGGCGGGGGCCCTGGTCGTGGAGCGCGCGGCGGGCCGGGTCCGCTATCTGACGGCGCCCTGGGTGCGCCGGGCATCGCTGCGGGACCTGCTCGCCCCGGACCGCGCGCCGCGCCCGCTGCACCGCACACCGGACGGGGTGACCGACGCGCTGACCGGCACCGGGTCCACGGGCGGCTGCCGGTCCTGGGACGCGGTCGGGCTGTCCGACGGCACGCGGGACCGGCTGGTGGCGGATCTCGGTGAACTCGCCCCGGCCCGGCTGACCTCGGGCCCGCCGTCGCGGCCGCACGACGTGGCGGGGCGGGCGGAGCTGGAGAGCTGGGCACGCACCGCCTGCCTGCTCCCGTCGGTGCGCTCGCACGGTGTCCGCTCGGTCAACTCCTGGACGTACGCGACGCAGCCGCTGCCGGAGGGCGGCGGCCCGGCCCGGTGGCTGTGCACCCGGGCCGAGACCTGGCGGGGCACTGGTAGCCGGGTGCTCGCCCAGTTCCAGGCGCCGTCCGCGCGGCCGGCCGGGAGCCGTCCGCCGGGGGCTGTCGCGGCGCGCTCAGAGAACTCGCCCGCGTGCGGGAAGCGCACCCCGAGGGTGCTGGCGGGCGTGCTGTGGAAGTCGCGCGGCGGCCGGTGGTACGTGCTCGCGGCGGGCAGCGAGCAGTTCACCTCGCTGGCCACGTCGGGCGGGGTGACGGGGAGCGCGCGGGGGCGGCTGCTCGCGGTGCCCGCCAGGGCGGGCGACCGGGCCCGGCTGAACGGGAGGCTGGCGGACGGCAGTCGGGTCGGGGCCCTGCGGTGAGGGACGGCCGGGAACGGGCTCAGGAATTCGCCGCAGGCCCCTGTTCCCCCGGGCTACCCCTCAGTACATTGACAACATGTCTAACACGCAGCCTGCGGCGGTCGCGTCGGAACGGACCGCGCTCAAGGCCCGTCGGGTCTCCTTCGCCTGGGACCGGACGCCCCTGCACTGGGTACCGGGTGATCCGTTCACCACGCACACCATCAACGTGCTCCATCTGCTGCTCCCGGCCGGGGAACGCTGGTTCATCCACGTCTACCGCCAGGTGCTGCCGTACATACATGACGAGCGGCTGCGCGAGGACGTCATCGGGTTCATCGGCCAGGAGGCGATGCACTCCCAGGCCCACGACGACGTACTCCCGCACCTGAGGGAGCTGGGCCTGGACCCGACCCCGTACACCGCCCAGGTCGACTGGCTCTTCGAGAAGCTGCTCGGGGACCGGACGCTGCCGCCGGGGCGGGCGCGCGAGTGGTGGCTGATGGAGCGGGTGGCGACGATAGCGGCCATCGAGCACTACACCGCGTTCCTCGGCGACTGGGTCCTGAACGCGCGGGAGCTGGACCGGCGCGGCGCCGACCCCACCATGCTGGACCTGCTGCGCTGGCACGGCGCGGAGGAGGTCGAGCACCGGTCGGTCGCCTTCGATGTGTTCTGCCACGTCGACGGCGGCTACCGGCGGCGGGTGCGGACCTGGGCGACGGCGTTCTCCGCGCTGGCCTTCCTCTGGCAGCGCGGCGCCCGCTTCTTCATGGCGAACGACCCGAGCCTGCTGGACGGCAAGGCGTCGTTCGGGCAGTTCTACCGCAGCGGCAGGCGCGGCACCCTGCCCAGCACGCCTTCGATGCTGCGGTCCATACCGCGCTACCTGAGCCGCTCGTACCACCCCTCGCAGGAGGGCAGTACGGCGCAGGCCGTCGAGTACCTCAACCGCTCGCCCGCCGCCGTCGCGGCCGAGGCCCGTACGACGGAAGCCGGCTGACCATGCCCCTGCCCCTCCCCCGGCCGCGCACCCTCGTCGTGGTGGCCGCCGCCGCGCTGCTCGCCAAGCGGGCGATGCGCCGCCGCATAGAGACGTCCCCGCTGTGGCCGCTGCCGGCGCTCGACGAGCCCATATCCGGTCACTCGCAGCGCCGTTCGACCAGCGCCAGGCGGCTGACGGTCACCGAGCGGTCCACCCCCGCGGACGGGGTCGTGCTGCTCCGCCTGAAGGGCTCCGGCCTGCCGCGCTGGCAGCCCGGAGCCCATCTGGACCTGGTGCTGCCGTCCGGTCTGGTCCGCCAGTACTCGCTGTGCGGCGACCCCGCCGACCCCGACACGTACACCGTCGCGACCCGGCTCGCCGAGGACGGCCGGGGCGGCTCCAGAGAGGTGCACGAGCGGCTGCGCGAGGGCGACGAGGTCGAGGTCCGCGGCCCCCGTAACCGCTTCCCGCTGGCGGACGCCCCCGCGTACGTGCTGGTCGCGGGCGGCATCGGAATCACGCCCGTGCTGCCCATGCTGCGGGCGCTCGCCGCCGCCGGAGCGGACTGGCGGCTGCTGTACGGAGGCCGCAGCCGGGCGACGATGCCGTTCCTGGCGGAGATCGCGGAGCTGGACGCGGACGGCGGCCGCGTCACCGTCGTACCGCAGGACGAGGCGGGCCACCCGGATGTCGCCGCGGCGCTGGCGGACGCGGCTCCGGGCACGGCGGTGCACTGCTGCGGTCCGCAGCCCCTGATGGACGCGGTCGCCGCCGCGCTCCCGCCCGGCTGCACCCTGCACCTGGAGCGCTTCACCGCGGCCGCCCCCGACACCACCGGCTCCGCCCCGTTCGAGGTGGAGCTGCGCCGCTCGGGCCGCACGGTCCGGGTGGCGGCGGGCCAGTCGGCGCTGGCCGCCGTGCGCGCGGAGCTGCCGCACGTCCCGTACTCCTGCGAGCAGGGCTTCTGCGGTACGTGCCAACAGCGCGTCCTGGAGGGCGAGGTGGACCACCGGGACGAACTGCTCGACGACACGGAGCGGGCGGACTCGATGCTGCTCTGCGTGTCCCGGTGCCGGGGCGAGCGGCTGGTACTGGACCTCTAGACGGACGCCGGACCTGCCGGTCGGTACGCTGTTCCCCATGACGACCGGGGTGCGGCGCAGGATGGGCGTCGAGGAGCGCAGACAGCAGTTGATCGGTGTCGCGCTGGAGTTGTTCAGCCACCGCTCCCCCGACGAGGTCTCGATCGACGAGATCGCCGCCGCCGCCGGGATCTCGCGGCCGCTGGTCTACCACTACTTCCCGGGCAAGCAGAGCCTGTACGAGGCCGCGCTGCGGCGGGCGGCCGACGAGCTGGCGACCCGGTTCCTGGAGCCGCACGAAGGCCCCCTGGGCGCAAGGCTGTTGCGCGTGATGGGGCGGTTCTTCGACTTCGTCGACGAGCACGGCCCCGGCTTCGCCGCACTGATGCGGGGCGGCCCGGCCGTGGGCTCGTCGACGGCGAACGCGATGATCGACGGGGTGCGGCAGGCGGCCTGCGAGCAGATCCTGGCCCACCTGGGGGTCGAGGAGCCCCCGGCCCGGCTGGAGTTGGTCGTCAGGTCCTGGGTGTCGCTCGCGGAGTCTACGGCCCTGATCTGGCTGGACGGGCACCACATCCCGCGCGCCGAGCTGGAGTTGCAGCTCGTGCACGACTTCGCGGCGCTGACCGCCGTGAGCGCCGCGTACAACGACGAGATGGCGGGCATCGTGCTGCGGATCCTCGCGCAGGAGCCGGCGGACGGACCGTTCGGAGACCTGCTGGTGCGGCTCTCCGCGCTGGCGCCCGCCGTACCGGCCGTGCCTCCGCAGCGGCTTCCTTAGTGGTCGGCTCTGGAAATCTTTCGGGGGTTGTTCATGTGGCGAGGCCGACGGAGGATTCTGGTGGGTGGCCGGCCTGGTGCCGGTCGAGCCTGGCCAGCAGGGCTTCCAGGTCGGAAGTGGTGAACTTCCACTGGAACGGCTGTGCCGTGGCGTTGTAGCGGTCTTCGAAGCTTCGGAGCCGGTCCCTGACCTCGTCGAGGTCGGTGAAGTCGTTGGGCGAGACCACCTTGCGTTGGACGGCGGAGAAGTAGATCTCCACCTGGTTCAACCACGAGGCGTGCACGGGGGTATGGACCAGCTCCGCGTTCGGGAACGCCTCGGTCAGCCGGTCGGCGGCCTTCCTGCCGCGGTGGGATGAGCCGTTGTCGACGATCCAGAAGACGCGTTTGGCGCTGGCGTAGGGCTCGGTGCTCATGACCTGGGTGACCAGGTTCATGAACGGGACGATGCCGGTGCGGTCCTCACAGCGTCCGAACACGCGAGCGTGGTGGACATCGTAGGCAGCGAGGTAGGCGAGCGCGCCGCCGCGCCGGTAGGTGTGGTTGACCCGCATCGCTCGGGCCTTGCCGGGGGCGAGGGTGGGGTGGCAGCGGCAGCGGGCCTGGATAGAAGTCTTCTCGTCGGCGCTGATCACGTACTCGGCCTCGCCCAGCGGGACGTGATTGAAGGTGCGGTGGTACAGGTCCAGGACGTGGGCGGCCTTCGTGCCGAAGGCGGGGTCGGTGGGAAAGATCCAGGAGCGGTGCTGCCAGGGTTTGAGCGCGTCGCGGGAAAGCCAGCGGCGCACGGTGGAGGCAGAGAGGAACGGGGAGATACCGCGAGCGATGGCTTCGCGGGCCAGCTCCGGCCCGCTCCAGCGCGACAGCGGTATGCCTGTCGGCCGGGAGACGACAGGCCAGGGCCGTGACCTGAGCGGTTTGCAGGGGCGTGAACCGCGGTGGACGGCCGGATCGTTGACGGTCTTCGAGGCCGGACAGGCGGTGGTCGGCGAAGCGGCCTCGCCAGCGGCGCACGGTGTCCACATGGACGCCGACGCGTTCGGCGATCTGTGCGTTGGGCGCACCACGCGCGGCCAGCAATACGATCCGGGCGCGCACTCGCAGCCGGTGCTCGACGGCCTGGCCCCAGGCCATTTTCTTCAATCGCTTGCGCTCGCCGGCGCTCAAGACGATAGGACGAGCGGCAGCGAGAGGCATAGTAGACGGACCGATCAAAGGTGACGACTTCCGAAGAACGTGAACGGAAACATAAACCGGACTGAGGTCCGCCACAGCCTCCCGGCAGATTGGGGCATATCCCCTTTGGGTGGGCTATAAAGCGCTGCCGGTTTCAATTCGCCCAACGCTGCATCCCTCATTGGGTAACCGTCGAAGAACGAGAAAATTGACACACACTTGCGGCGGAAGCGGAATAAGAGCAAAGTAGCCTGATCTTGCGCTTGCCATATCGATACCCGAGGGGTGCTAGGCGTGTTGGTCTTATGTGTGCCCATGAGTTCAAAGGCTCATGCGAGTTCGTGTGTGTCCACGCCTATTCGTCCTTCACCGTGAGGCCGAGGATCTGAGCGAGTGCAGGTGCCAGCTCCAGAAGTTGATAGGTGTTGATCGTTGCCCCCTTCAAGGCTTCGAGACCGGAAGCGATGTTCAGCCCTTCCGCCCCTCGCAGGTCGACCTTCGTCATCTTGGCGTTGTCGAAGTGTGCTCGGTCTAGGGTGGAGCCGGGAAAGGTGATGTTGGTGAGCACGGCTCCACCGAAGTCGACGTCACGCAGGAGGCAATCAACGAACGAAACATTCTTCAGTTTGGCCAGGCGGGCGTTGACCGAGTCGAACTTGCAGTTGTGGAAAGTGACGCGGTTCATGTGGGAGCCGGATAGTTCTGTGCCGGCGAGAAGCACCTCGCTATACTCGCTGTCCATCCAGGTGGTCTCTGCAAGGTCGGTCCCCACCATGCGCACGGTGTGCAGCCAGACGTCGTCGAACTGAGCGCGCCGATAACGGCCTCGCGTGAAGGTAACCCCAGAGAACGCGGACTCAGTGAATCCAGAGCTGCCGCCATCTACGTCCTCGAAATCACAGCCCTCGAAGTGAAGCCATTCGTAGACACCCTCCCTTTCCATCTCTCCAGTGAATGGCGTAAGGCGATGCAGGTACGGGAGATCTTCGAGATCGCGGGGTGTACGGGCTCGCATCAGTCTCTCCAGGAGGTGAGCGCCTCGATATCTCAGGCGGGCAAAGAATCACACACGTGCCGCGGTAGGGGTGGCTCGTGGCGAGAGCGGAGTCCTATGCCTATCGCGACTCGCAGCGCACTGCCCAATCGTCAAGATCCGGTGAGCCGTCGCGCTCATAGACGGCAACACGCGGAAGCCAGGAGGAGGTAGTCGCACAAATGCCGCATAACATACGGTGGCCACGTGGCCCGATCTGCAGACGGGGCTGCCGTGCGCGCCTTCGAAAGCGCCTCGACGTATCCAACTAGCCCTGTTCTACGGTTACTTGCATGACCTTACTGTCGACAGCCGGGTGCCATTGCTCCTCTGGTGACGAGTTCCCTGAAACTCATTTTGCGCTCAGGGTTCCGGTCGCCAGATTCCGCTGCCTGTCTCACAACCGTTCTGGACGAACATCACTGCCCGCGCGGGGCGATGCGTTCGCTGGGCCGATGGGCACGAAGGGGAGGACTCGTCTGCGACTTCTGCCCCACGGGCCCCTTCGTCGGCATGCCGCCCGCCCAGCAATGTGGCCCTTCCTCATAGGCATGGGCGCGCGATCGGCCAGACTCGGGGCAGGCGGCTTCACCCTCGGCAGGCCCACGACCTCCGAGCTATGACCTGCGCCTGCATCCTGCACTTCGCCGCCCCAGGCCCAGCATCCGTCCTGACCGGGTGTCAACCCCCGCAGGAGTTACGCCCTCGACCACTTAGCGCCGGGCGGCGTCAGGCGCTGCGGTAGGAGGGGTCGAGATCGCGGGTCTCGGCCGAGAGGTGCAGGGTCAGTCCGCCGGCCGGCCTGATGCGGGCGGCCAGCAGCTCCAGCACCGATTCGGTGAGCCGGGCCTTCGTCTCCGGGGTGCGGCCGGCCAGCAGCGCGATCTCGATGTGCACGAGCGCGTCGCCCTCGGGAGCGTCCGCCACCACGGTCTCCGCGATCCGGCGGAAGCGGGTCTTGCAGGCGGTGATCTTCGTGCTGACCGTCTCGGCGATCAGCGGGTGCAGTGCGCCGGTGAACCCGGCCCGGTCGAAGGTGTCGTCGAGCTCGGCGGAGTAGTCGACGGTGATCTGCGGCATAGCGGGGCTCCTGGGCGGGGCGGGAAGGGAGGACACGGTACGCCCCCACCCTTTCCCGCCCCGGGGAGCGCGCACAAGCGGGAATCACGGCAACCGGCCCGACTTCGCTCCCGCCCGGCCACCGACCAGGTCCGCGAAGCGCTCAGTCGACGCCCCCGTCGAACCGGGTGCTGACGACACCGCCCGCCCCGGGGAACGGCTTCTCTCCGGTCAGGTAGGGCTCGTACCACGTCCGGCCGAGCAGGCGGGCAGCGAAGTAGGCGCCCACGTAATCCTTGGTGATCCGGCGCTGCCGCTGCTCCGAGAGTTCCTTCTGATCGGTTCGGGGGGCGGTGGCCCCGGGGAACTGGGACTCGCAGGTGCCTGGCTTGCTGCCGGGAACGGCGTCGTCATGTGCGCTGACCTGACCGCTGCTGGGCGACCACTGCTTGTTGTAGAAGTCGTGCACACCGCCGCGCACCGTGTACTGGGCTATCGGTGCGCTGTTGTGGTCCTTGTTCCAGTCGAAGAACTCTCCGGTGTTCACCTGGTCACACGTGCCCCACATCACCGCGAACGACGTCTTGGTGATGGGTGCGACGTCCCAGGTGGCGGTGGGTGCGAGAGCGAAGGCGGCCTTGATGGACACGCCTTCGGGCCACGTGGCACGGCTGCTGTCGGCGATTTCCTGCATCACTCCGCCGCCGCCCATGGAGTGCCCCACCAGCCCCACGTTCCGCATGTCCACGTGGTTCTTGAAGTTCACCGATGAGGGACGTCCGGACCTGGCGTCGACGAAGCCGCCACGCAGCGGGCCCTTGCCGGTCGACGACAGCTTCCGCCACATGCGCAGTTGGGCGTTGATCAGTGCCGCGCGCTCCTGATAGACCGTGTCGGCCTGGCCGGCGGACGTCGAGTTGATGCCGTTCGCGCCGACGGAGACGACGACGAACCCCCGGCTCGCCAGATCCCGGCCGAGGTAGTCGTATCCGAGATAACTGGGGATCTGCCGCACCCCAGGTGCGCACGGCCATGCCGACAGCCGCTCGGAGGCCGCCTCGATGATCGCCTCCTGCTTCGCCGCGTCGGCCGTGTCACCGCTCTGCTCGTCCTCCGCCAGCGCGGCCTGCGCGGCGGTGAGCGACCTGGAGGCCTCGGCGTCGGCGCAGGTGTCCCAGAATCCGTGCTCGATCATGATCAGCGGGTGGGTGCCGGTGGAGATGTCGTCGGGGTAGTAGACAGCCCCGTTCAGCTCGTTGTCACCCACGTATCCGGAGGACTTGGGCGGTTGGAAAGCCTTGTCGCCCAGGTTGTAACGCACCTCGCTCACCCCGTGCCGCGCAGGCTGGGTACGGGCCCCGTCGGCGGCGGCGAACGCCTGTGTCGAGGCGAAGCACACGGCACAGGCTGTCAGGGGCGCGGCGAGCAGCAACTTCGTACGCCGTTTGCGTCCACGTTTCATATCGGCCTCACCCATGCGGATCGTAGATATCGGTCATTGCGATGGCTTGCGAGCGGTGGGCGGCTGCCCACGCGGCTCGGCACTCAGGCCCGCTGGGCCCGGTCGTACAGCGGCTCGGTGATCGCTGTACTGAACTGCGGACCGACGAGGTAGCGGACGCAGCCGTCGTGGGAGGAATCGGCGCAGGGCGCGCCATCGGTCTCGAAGAACGCGCTCTGCGTGTTGTCTCCGACCACGGTGCCCACACCGGTCACCGGGTTCAGACCGGTGATCCGCGGTCCGCCGCTGGAGCCGCCGCCCATGACGCACGGCGGGCCGAACAGACCGGGCGGCTCGGGGGACTCGACCGTGCCGGGGTATTCCCTGGCCGTCCCCGAGCAGTACGCGAGACGTTCACCGGTGTACTCGGGCAGGCCCTCACGCGCCGGGTCGGCGCTGGCGCGCGGGTAGCCGAAGGAGTCGCCGGGCACGTCGCCGGGCCGGTCGAAGCCGATCCGCTGCGCCGTCCCGACCGCGTCCTGGAGCCGCCGCCCCCGCTCGTCCGCGTTCAGCACGACGAACGCCTGGTCGTAGGAGTCGTACGTCTCCGCGTGCTGCTGATCGTTGGCCAGCCAGGTGGAGCCGACGACGCCCATGCGGCCGACGAACTTGCCATAGGGCGCCTGACCGTCGTGGTAGCCGGGCACGAACATCTCGTTGGCCGCCCACTGGTTGTCCTCGCCCAGCAGGTCGGTGTTGTTCACGCAGTGGCCCGCGGTCACCACGGTGCTTCGGTTGGCGCTCCGGATCACGGTGGCGGTGCAGCTGCTGTCCTCGCCGTGGTCGGTGAAGAAGAGCCGCCCGACGGTCCCCGGCAGCGCGCCACCGTTGGTCCAGGGCGCACCGTCGTCGCCACCGGTGGGCGGGTTGCCGGACGTCGGCGTGGTGAGCGCGGCGATGCGCTCGGGCGTCCAGTACTGGAGCACCGACCGCTGCTGTGCCGCGGTGACCGCCTGCCGGTGGGTGGCCACCGGGCCTGCCGCGGGGCGTTCCGCCGCGTGAGCGGGGGCCGTGGCCAGCACGGACATGCCCACGGTCGCCGCCACCGCTGCCACCGCGGTGATGCGCCGCGGCGGACGGAGGTTAGGCCGAGGGAACGGGCTGGGGAGGAATCGCATGGGGTGGAGGATAGGGAGAGGATGTCAGCAAGCTGTCAGATTCCTGTTTGCCGCCCGTACAGGCCCTCGGAGGGCCCGCTAAGTGAGCAGTTCCCCGTGGAGGGCGAGCGCCAGGCCCGCTTCCGCGCTGTCCGCGCGGCCCCGGTCGAAGGCTCGCTGGTAGGCCGCGTCACCGACGGCCTCGCGGGCCTGGCGCTCACAGGCCTCGCGCAGCGGACCGAGCTCCGGGGTGCCGCGCTGCGGGTGGCCGACCATCCGCCAGTAGAGCTGCCCGGTGCCGTACACCCGGGCGGCGTGGGCGCCCTCGCCCTGGGCGGCGACCGCGGCGGCCAGGATGTCCAGGCCGAGCGCGATGCCGAAGCTGTCTCGGAGCCGGTGCTTGCCGGTGAGCATGGACCGGGCGTGCGCGGCGGCCGCGGCGGCACGGCCCTGGAGGAGGGCGATCAACGCGAGCTGGTAGTCGACGTAACTGCGGGTCCAGCACTCGTCTATGGCCTCGCAGGCCGCGCGCAGGACGACCGCGGCCTCGGCCGCCTCGTCCAGCCGGCCGAGCCCGGTGAGGGCGAAGACGGTGATCAGGTGGCAGCGCAGCCGGTAGGTCGATTCGAGCGGGGTACCGGCCTCGGTGCTGCGCAGTACCCGGTCCACCTCGCGCAGGCTCAGTTCGGGCCGGCCGACCATCAGATGGGTGAGGCCGCGCAGGTACGCGGCGGCCAGGACGCCCTCGTCGGCCCCGTCCTCCGCGGCCGCCCGTACGCATTCCTTCCCGATCCGCTCGGCGGCCGGGTAGTCGCCCTGGAGCATCACGCAGATGCCGAGCACCCACAGGGCCCGGGTGCGGTGCGGCCCCCGTGCCGGACCGGCGTCCAGGGCGCGCTGGGCGTAGTCGCGGGTCTGCGGCAGGTGGCCGCAGCAGCACCAGAAGAAGCCGATCCGGCCGGCCATCTCCTGGGCGGCGGAGGTGTCGTGGGTGAGCAGGTGGTCCAGGGCCGCGCACAGGTCGGCGTGCGTGTCGGCGATGCGGTGGTACCAGCTGATCTGGTCGTCGCCGGTCCAGCCCGCGTGGGCGCTGCGGGCCAGTTGCAGGAAGCAGGCGGCGTGCCGGTCGGCCGCGGCGCGCTCCTCCCCCAGCTCGGCCAGCCACATCCGCCCGTACTCGCGGATGGTGTCCAGCATCCGGTGGCGGGCACCGTCGCGCACGACGACCGATTTGGCCACCAGTCCGCGCAGCGCCGTGGCCACCCCGTCCCCGGTGAGCGGTCCCCCGGCGCAGACCTCGCGGGCGGTCTCCTCGTCGAAGTCGCCGCGCAGCACGGTCGCCCGTGCCCAGAGCAGCCGTTCCAGCGGGGTGCACAGCTCGTGGCTCCAGCCGATGGTGGTGCGCAGGGTGCGGTGGCGCTGCGGGCGGATCGAGTCCTCGGCGAGCAGGTCGAGGCGGGAGCCGATCCGCAGTGCGATCTGTTCGACGGTGTGCCTGCCGGTGCCCGCCGCCGCGAGTTCGATGGCGAGCGGGATGCCCTCCAGCCGTCGGCAGATCTCGGCGGCCGCCTCCGCGGTGCCCGGTTCGTCGAACCGGGTGTCCGGGGCGATCGCGGCGACCCGGGCCCTGAACAGCGCGAGGGCGTCGGCCGCGCCGTCGACGGGCAGCGGATCCACCTCGACCAGCTGCTCGCCCTTGATCCCGAGGGGCTGCCTGCTGGTGGCGAGCACCGTGAGTCCGGGTGAGGTGGTGAGGATCTCCCCGAGGAGGTGGGCGCAGGCGGGGCGCAGGTGTTCGCAGGA
Source organism: Streptomyces sp. NPDC088730 (assembly GCF_044751215.1). Lineage (NCBI taxonomy): Bacteria > Bacillati > Actinomycetota > Actinomycetes > Kitasatosporales > Streptomycetaceae > Streptomyces > Streptomyces sp. NPDC088730. The sequence goes on along the minus strand of NZ_JBIVLK010000001.1, from coordinate 936,921 downwards.
GTCCAGGACGAGCAGCAGCCGCTTGTCCGCGAGCCACTCGCAGAGCACGTCCATGGGCATCCTCAGCGTGTGGTCGCTGAGCCCGACCGCGTCGGAGACGGTGGCCAGGAGCAGTCCGTCGTCGTGCAGCGGGGCGAGATCGGCCCACCAGACGCCGTCGCGGTATCCGGGTTCCGCGCGGCCGGCCGCGCGGACCGCGAGCCGGGTCTTGCCGACCCCGCCGGAGCCGGTGAGCGTGGTCAGCCGACGGGTGGCGAGGGCGTGCTCGATCCGGCCCAGCTCCGTCTTCCGTCCGACGAAGCTCGTGGTCTCCTCGGGGATGTAGCTCACCATCGTCACCGTCGCTGAACAGGTGGAGAGGCCGGTGCCCGGCCCCCGGGCCCGGTACGCACCGGGGCCGACGGCGCGGCTGCCGGTGCGTACGGGTTCGGGGCCGGGACCGGCCGGGTGGAGTGGGGAGGGGACGCCCGGGAGTGTGATGCTGCGACTCTCCCCGGCGGCTGGCCTCACGGTAGACCTGTTTCGGTCAGCGCGCTGAGAACACCGCCACTGTGCGTCCCGGAACGGTGAAACTTCCCGAACTCCGCCCGTAGGTGGCCTTCTTGACAGTAAGATCCGCGCCCGCCGCCTGGACGGGGTGCAGGACGTAGTTCCGGCCCGCCAGGGCGGTGACCTTCTGGGTGGTGGTGCCGGGGGTGGCGTTGAGGACGACCACCAGCTTCCCGAGCCGCATGGTGATCACTCCCGGGGTCTCGTTGCTGCCGGAGAGCGGGAAGGAGAGCGCGGACTGCACCTGCCCGGCGGTGGAGAGGCCGAAGTCCTTCTCGGTGGCGCGGATGGTGAGCAGGTCCCGGTAGGCGGCCGAGGCGCCGTTGATCTGCGCGCAGCCGGGGCTGACCGAAGGGTTGGCCAACAGCGGTTTCGCGTACGGCCACTTGGCCTCGTTGTCGGCGGCGGGCGGCAGTCCCCGGCCGAAGCCGTTGCCCGCGCGGCAGTCCCAGTGCAGGGCGTTGAACCAGTCGCCGCTGTCGAAGGAGTTGCGGTCCAGCGACTTGGAGCGCAGCAGGTCGGTGCCCGCCTGGGAGAGCGAGGGGCCCTGCGAGAGGGTGGCCGTCGCCATGGCCAGGACCTGCATACGGGCCCGGTCCGCGGCCGGGGTGTCCGCCGGGAGCTTGAAGGCGAGGGTGTCGTAGAGCGTCTCGTTGTCGTGGGCGTCGGCGTAGGCCAGCGCGTCACCGGGGGCTGCGGCGTATCCGGCCGGGGCTCCGTTGTAGTCGACGTCGGAGCCCTTGACCGTGGCGCCGGAGCTGTCGGTGAAGGTGTACCCGGCGAGGCTGCCGGTGAGCCCGACCTTGATCAGGTCCTGGTAGTGCAGCAGCCTGGCCCTCTGCTCGGCCTTCGTACCGTTGTGGGCGGAGGTGTTGGGGTCGGTGTAGAGGCCGGTGGCGAAACCCTGCACGCCGGGGTCCTCGTCGAACGGGGAGCCGCCGCGCACGGCGTCGCGGGCCCGGTCGGAGAAGGTGGCGATGCCGGTGCCGGCCATGTTCTTCTGGGTGGCCTGGACGAAGCGGGCGTCGTCGGCGATCTCACCGAAGTTCCAGCCCTCCCCGTACAGGATGATCTTCTTCCCGTCGACCCCGTCCTTGGCGGTCGTCAGGGCGTCGAGGGCCTTGCGGACGGCCAGGATGTTGGCCTTGGGGTGGTGCCCCATCAGGTCGAAGCGGAAGCCGTCGACCTTGTACTCCTTGGCCCAGGTGACGATCGAGTCGACGACGAGCTTGCCCATCATGGTGTTCTCGGGCGCGGTGTTGGCGCAGCAGGTGGAGGTGGCGACGGTGCCGTCCTCCAGGAGCCGCTGGTAGTAGCCGGGCACGATCCGGTCGAGTACGGACTTCTCGTCCTGGCCGGAGGCGACGGTGTGGTTGTAGACGACGTCCATGACGGTCCGCAGACCGGCGCCGTTGAGGCCCTGCACCATCTGCCGGAACTCGACCGTGCGCCGGGTGCCGTCCGGGTCCGAGGCGTACGAACCCTCCGGGACGGTGTAGTGCAGCGGGTCGTAGCCCCAGTTGAAGCCGTCCTTCGCGGCGGCCTTCGCCACGCAGGCCTGCTGCTCCGCGGAGTCGGGGGCATAGACGGACAGGTCGCAGGCCGGCTTCTGCTGGTCCTTCTTCTTCTCGGGAATGGTGCCGATGTCGAAGGCGGGCAGCAGGTGGACGTAGCCGGTGCCGGAGCCGGCGAGCTTCTTGAGGTGCTTCATCCCGTCGGAGCGGCTGTCGGTGAAGGCGAGGTATTCGCCGAGGTGCTCGGAGGTGGGGTCCGCGATCGAGAAGTCGCGGATCTGGAGCTCCTGGATCTGAGCGTCGCGCAGCGGCACGGCGGCGGGCTTGCGCAGGGTGCTCCAGCCCTTGGGCGCGAGCTTCGCGTCGTCGAGGTCGACGACGAGGCTGCGGACGGAGTCGGTGGTCAGGGCGGTGGAGTACGGGTCGGTGACCTTGTTGGTGACGAACTTCTCGACGGTGGGCGCCCAGACGTCCACGACGTACCGGTAGGCCTTGCCGGTCCAGTTCTTCTTGCCGGTGACGGACCAGACGCCGGTGCGGTCGTCGCGCCGCATCGGTACGGCCTTGCCGTCGAGTTCGAGCGCGACGGTACGGGCGGTGGGCGCCCAGACGGAGAGGGTGGGCGTGCCGTGCCGGAAGACCGGTCCGAGGGCGGCGCCGCTCGCCCGCTTGCCGTAGAGGTCGTCGAGCACCCCGGCGCTCTGCACCCCGGTGGCGGCGAGCAGGGCGCCGTTGGCCGCGCGCTGGGTGGCGATCAGCTGGCCGCGCAGGGCGTCACGGACCCGGTCCCGGTCGCGGGCGTCCACGGTGAACGCCGGGTAGTCCTTGAGGTGCGGGTACTTCGCCTTCTGCGCGTCGGTCAGCGCGGACGGGCTGAGCCGCAGCCACCGGCCCTCGTCGGAGAGCGCGCCGTCGACGACGGAGATGCCGCCGCCCGATGCGTAGACGAGCTGCTGGCTGGTGGCCTCGGTGGCCTTCACCTTCCAGACGACGGTGTCGGAGTCGATCCACTGCGCCTCGGCCTTGGTGAGGTCGGGGGCGGGGACGCCGCCGGTCTGCGGCAGCAGGTAGCCGGCCGTGCCACCGAGCATCCAGACCTCGTGGCCGTAGGTGGCCAGGTCGAGTGACTGGTCGCTGGGCAGGTCCTTCTCGTCGCCCCGGTGCAGGATGTAGCTGAGCGAGGTGGCCCCTTCGGCGAGCGGGACCTCGAAGGTGAGGCCGGAGGCGTCCTTCTGCACCGGCTGGAGCGGCTTGGACCAGTCGGTGGGCTCCGCGGCCCCGGTCCAGGTGTGCAGCCCCCAGCCGTCGTAGTCGCCGTCGGCCCGGTAGTAGTGCAGGACGGCCTTGCCGGTGTCCTGGGGCGGGTAGGCGCCCTCCGGGGCGGTGCCGGTCTGACCGTCCTCGCCCTGTGTGATCCAGACCTGTCCGGTCGTGGCGAGGTCGACGGTCCGCTCCGGCCCGTCGGCGGTCCCGGCCTTCTCGACGATGTACGGGACGGAGGAGGCCCCCTCCGGCACCTTGATCCAGGCGAACGCGCCGTAGGCGTCTCGACCGGCGAAGTCCGCGGTGGTCTCGCCGGACCTGGCCTGCCAGCCCTCGTAGTCGCCGTCGGCGCGCTTGTAGTGGATGACCGCGTAGTCGCGTTCCACGGCGACGGGCTTGGCGGGCGGCGGTGCCTGCCCGGCGGTGGAGGAGGCGAGGGCGCTCGCGGTGCGCCCGGAGCGGTCTACCACAACGGCCTTGTACCGCAGGGGTGTTCCGGCGGCGGTGGTGTTGTCGATGGTCTGGGTGACCTTGTACGGGGCGTGGTCGGCGGTACCGAGCGTGGTCCACTTCCCGTTGCCCCGCTGGGCGGCGAAGACGACGCGGTTGAGCGAGCCGCCGTCCACGTCGGCGGTCAGCTCGACGGTGCCGGTGGCTCCTGCGGCGGGTGCCTTCAGGGAGATCGTGGGCCTCGCGGCGGGGGTGCCCAGCGGCTTCGCGGCGCGGAGCACCACGCTGGAGAGGGCCGGGACCGTGACGGTGATCCGCTGGTCGGCGCCGCTGCGGACCGTGCCGGAACCGCCGTACAGGGTGCGGAAGTCCATCCGGGCGGACTCCGTGGGCAGCTGGACGGTCTTCGCGGCCGTGCCGTTGTTGGCGGCCACGACGTACTCGTCGCCGCGCGCCGGGTCCGTACGGGAGAAGGCGTAGACGGAGCCCGAGGCATACCGCTCGGTCTGCACCCCGTCCCGCAGCGCCGGGTTCTTGGCGGTCAGCTCGGACAGGGCGGCGATCGACCGGTAGAGCGGGTGCCTCTGGTCGTACGCGTCGGAGGCGTGCGTCCGGTCCGTGCCCAGCTCGTCGTCGTCGAGGTAGTCGGCGGTCTTCGAGGCGAACATGGTCTGGCGGGCGTCCTTGTCGCCCCCGGCGCCCGTGAAGCCCTGCTCGTCGCCGTAGTACACGACGGGGTTGCCGCGGCTGAGGAACATCAGCTCGTTGGCGAGTCCGGCGCGCTTGACCAGCTCCGCGTCATCGGCCCCGGGGTTGTCCTGCTTCAGGAAGGTCCCGATGCGGCCCATGTCGTGGTTGCCGAGGAAGGTCACCTGCTCGTAGGCGTTGGCCCTGTCGGTGGTGTACCGGTAGTCGTCACCGAAGACGGCGGCGAGCTTCGAGGCCGGGGCGCCCTGCGAGGCGTACTGGCGGGCCGCCTCCTGGAACGGGAAGTCGAGCGTCGCGTCCAGCCGCCCCTGGGTGACGTAGGGCGAGGTGATCGCGGTGTCGGCGGAGTAGACCTCCCCGAACATGAAGAAGTCCTTGCGCCCGTGCTTTGCCGCGTACCCGTCGAGCGCGGTGGCCCACTGGGTCCAGAAGTCCAGGTCGACGTGTTTGACCGTGTCGATCCGGAACCCGTCGATGCCGAAGTCGCGGACCCACTTCTCGTAGATCTCCTCCATCCCGGAGACGACCTCGGGCCGCTCGGTCCACAGGTCGTCGAGACCGGAGAAGTCGCCGTACGTGGTGGACTCGCCGGCGTAGGTCGAGTCGCCCCGGTTGTGGTACATCGTGGGGTCGTTGAGCCAGGCCGGCGTCTTGCCGCCGGAGGTGACCGGCTTGTACGGGAAGGAGTCGGCATCCACCTTCGCCATGCCCGCGGCGTCGTCGAAGGGCCGGCCGGTCCGGTCCAGGTACGGGTAGGCGCCCTTGGGCCGGTACCCGTAGGTCTTCTCGGCGTAGTCGACGGTGTCGGCGGTGTGGTTGGTGATGACGTCGAAGAAGACCTTCATGCCCTTGCCGTGGGCCTTGGCGATCAGCTTCGTCAGGTCGGCGTTGGTGCCGAAGTGCGGGTCGACCCGGGTGAAGTCGGTGATCCAGTAGCCGTGGTACCCGGCGGAGGCGTCCTTGCCGGTGCCCTGGACGGGCCGGTTCTTGAAGATCGGCGCGAGCCAGATGGCGGTGGTGCCGAGCCCCTTGATGTAGTCGAGCCTGTCCGTCAGCCCCTTGAGGTCGCCGCCCTGGTAGAACCCCTTGTCGGTGGGGTCGTACCCGGTCTCCAGCCGCGAACCGGTGAGCCCGCCCCGGTCGTTTCCGGTGTCGCCGTTGGCGAACCGGTCGGGCATCACGAAGTAGAACTGCTCGCGGGTCAGGTCGTGCCGGGCCGGCTCCGCGGCCAGCTTCGCGTCCGAGGGCGCGGCGGGCGGCCCGGAATTGGCGGACGCGGAGGCCGCCGGGACCAGCGGGAGCAACGCCGTGCACAACGCGGCGACGGCTCCCCGTCTCAGGGTGGAACGGAACACGGGCGGGGTCTCCTTGTATGAGGGAGGGGGCGCTCCGGGTACCGCGTCCGGAAGATCCGGCCGCGGCACCCGGACAGGAGGAGGAAGAGGTCAGCCGCGCCAGACGTCACCGGTCAGAGCGGCCTTGCCGGAGGCCGGCACCGTGGCCGTGCGGTTGGCACCGCTCTCCCAGGTGACGTTGCCGCTCGCGTCCTTGCGGATGTACTTGTACGCGAACGTCGTACCGGCGGGCAGGCTCACATCGAGCTTCCAGACGGGGTACGTGGCGGGGTCGAGCTTCAGCGCGGCGCCGGGGTTCCAGTTGCCGAGGGCGGGCTGGTCGCCGGTCACGTAGATGTTCTGGCCGAGCTGGGTGGTGGCGTTGACCCCGAAGGAGGCGCCGGAGGTGCCCGTACCGGGGCCGGTCGGGTCCGTGCCGCCGCCGGAGCAGGTGCGGGCGCCGGTCTGGAGGGCGAGGGCCGTGTTCGCGCCGAGCGTGGCGGTGAACCGGCCCGAGCTGTCGACGGTGACGCCCTTGCCGGACTGGATGTCGCAGTAGTCACCGGCGGGCAGCGAGGTCTGGAAGGTGCGGCTCAGCGCGGCGCTCTCGTGGTTGATCGCGACGTACGCCTTGGAGCCCCGACCGAAGGCGATCTGATCGCCCCCGTTGTCCCACCAGTTCGTGACGGCCTCACCGCGGGCGGTGTTGCGGAAGCCGACCATGGAGGCGATCTCCCGCCAGGCGTGCTGGCACTTCCACCCGTCGCTGTAACAGGCGTTCACGGTGCCGCCGTTGGGCGGGCCCGCGTCCTTGTCCGACCACTCGTAGCCGGAGTGGACGTCGGGCGAACCGTAGGGCCAGGCCAGCATGAACACACTGGCGAGCGTGTAGTTGGCACCGTCCTTGTAGCTCAGCGTGTCGCCGCCGCGCTCGGTGTCGTGGTTGTCGACGAAGACCGCGGCCCTGGCGGAGGACATGAAGCCCCAGCCCTCACCGAAGTTCTTGAGGTTGGCGAGGTTCTCGTTGTTGAAGACCTGCTTGAGGCTGCGGGCGTAACGGAATTCCTGGACGTCCCCGGTGCCCGCGTACTCGTCGGGCGAGACGGCCTCACCGGCCCCGTAGATCGCCTCCTGCTTCCAGTAGACGCCGGGGTCGCTCAGCCGGGACTTGATGTTGGCGAGGTCCCCGGCGGGGATGTGCTTGGCGGCGTCGATACGGAAGCCGTCGACGCCGAGCGAGAGCAGGTCGTTGAGGTATCCGGCGATCCTGCCGCGTACGTACTCCTCACCGGTATCCAGGTCGGCCAGACCGACGAGTTCGCAGTTCTGGACGTTGGCGCGGTCGCCGTAGTTGCTGATCTGCGACTGGCAGTCGTTCATGTCGTTGACCGAATACAGGCCGGGGTAGTCGTACTTGCTGTACGAGGATCCGCCGGTACCCGTGCCGGAGCCGGCCGACATGTGGTTGATGACCGAGTCGGCCACCACCTTGACGCCCGCGCTGTGGCAGGCGCTGACCATGCCGGCGAAGGAGGCACGGTCGCCGAGCCGTCCGGCGATGCGGTAACTGACCGGCTGGTACGAGGTCCACCACTGCCCGCCCTGGATGTGCTCCTGGGGCGGCGAGACCTGTACGTACCCGTAACCGGCCGGGCCGAGCGACTCCGTGCACGCCTTGGCGACGGAGTCGAACTTCCACTCGAAGAGAACCGCGGTGACGTCCTTGGTGCCCGGAGCGGATGCCTGCGCGTTCGTGGCGGGGACCACGAGGGCGGCGGCGCCCGCTATCAGCGCGAGCGCGGCAGACAGGGGTCTGCTGGCCATGTGTTTCCTCCTGCGGTGGGGGAAATGCGGGTGACGGTTCAGCCTCGTCCGGCAACGCACCCTGCCCTCAAGGCTCCTGAAGGTTCTTGCTGCAAGAATGCAAACCTTGCCGCGGGGAGACCGTACGAGCCCACCGGGACCCGGTCAACCCTTTGGACACGAACCGCTCACACCCTGCTCACATCAACGAAATACCGCAGATTCCTTCCTGCAAGGTCTTACGCAAGACATTGCAGCCCTGTTACGTTTCTCCCGACTCCGGTCCGGCCGGCCGGGGGTCCCGTTACCCCGGGCCCCACGCGCCCGGCCGGCCGGGCCGGTCATGTACAAGAGGGGCACCTGGGGGTCACACTCCCCGCCGACCCGACCGGGTCGACTCCCGGTGCCCCTCGCGTGCGTGACGGAGGGTCCTGCCCCACGGCCGCCCGGCGCCTACCCGTCATGATGAGCACCGAGCGGGGGCTGTTCCACGCCCCCACGACCGACGAACACGTATGACGTCTTGGGGGAAACAGCATGGTGCGCACCGGGGTCTACCTCGCCCATCCGAAGCCGGGAAGCTTCAACCACGCGGTGTTCGACGCCGTGGTGCGGGAGCTCCGCGAGCGGGGCAGCGAGGTGCTGGCGCACGATCTCTGCGCGGAGGGATTCGCACCCGGGCTGACCGCCGACGAGACGGAGACGGTCCGGTCCGCCGCGGACACCCCGGATGCCCAACTGGCCGCGCACCGGGCGGAGGTGGCCACGCTCGACGCCATGGTGTTCGTCCATCCCAACTGGTGGGGCATGCCGCCCGCCGTCCTCACCGGTTGGGTGCAGCGCGTGCTGGTGCCGGGCGTCGCCTACAAGCTGGGCGCGTCGGACGGGAAGCCGCGGGCGCTGCTGAAGGCCGGCCGGGCGCTCGTGCTGAACACATCCGACACTCCCGCCGAGCGTGAGGCGGGCGAGTTCGGTGATCCGCTGGACCGGATCTGGTCGGCATGTGTCCTGCCCTACGTGGGAGTTGCCGATGTGCGCCGGGTCGTCTTCCGGACGGTCACCGACTCCTCCGACGAGACCCGCGCGTCCTGGCTGCGCGAGGCCCGCGAGCACGCCCGTGCGCTGCTGGCCTGACGTGCGCGGCGCACGGCACGGCCCCGGGGCTCCTGCCGTGCGCGAGCCCGTCCGGCGCGGACGTCAGTCCCCGCGCACCCAGGACGCCACCGCCGCCGTCGAGCCCCGTACCACCAGCTCCGGCTGGAACACGTACTCCGTGCGCTGTACGGGGCTGCCGGCTATCTCCTCCAGGAGTGCGCCCACCGCGGCCGCCGCCATCGCCTGGACGGGCTGGCGGACCGTGGTCAGCGGGGGGTCGGTGAACGCGATGAGCTGGGAGTCGTCGAAGCCGACCACGGACACGTCGCGCGGCACCGCGAGGCCCCGGTCGCGGGCGGCGCGGACCACGCCCAGGGCCATCAGGTCGCTGCCGCAGACGATGCCCGTGCAGCCCCGGTCGAGCAGGGCGCCGGCCGCCACCTGGCCGCCCTCCACGCTGAACAGGGTGGAGCACACCAGGAGTTCGGCCGCCGAGCGGTCCATCCCCAGGAGCGACACCGCCGCGTCCACGAAGCCGTCGCGTTTGCGGCGCGAGGGCACGTAGCGCTGCGGACCGATCGCCAGGCCGACCTTGCGGTGGCCCAGTTCCGCGAGGTGGCCTACGGCCATGCGGACGGCGGCGGTGTCGTCGGGCGATACGAACGGGGCGCTGATCCGTTCGTTGTAGCCGTTGATCAGGACGAACGGGACGCCCCGGTCGGTCAGCGCGGCGTAGCGCGCCGGGTCGGCCGAGGTGTCGGCGTGCAGTCCGGAGAGGAAGACGATGCCGCCGACGCCGCGTTCTACGAGCTGCTCGACGAGTTCGTCCTCTGTGGCGCCGCCGGGCAGCTGGGTGCAGAGCACCGGCGTGTAGCCGTGGCCCGCCAGGACCTGTTCCACAGACTGCGCGAACGCCGGGAAGATGGGATTGGTGAGCTCGGGCGTCACCAGTCCGATCAGTCCGGCGCTGCGCTGCCGCAGCCGTACCGGGCGCTCGTAGCCGAGGATGTCGAGCGCCGCGAGCACCCGCTGACGCGTGGTGTCCGCGACGCCCGGCTTGCCGTTGAGCACCCGGCTGACGGTCGCCTCGCTGACCGAGGCCTGCCCGGCGATGTCGGAGAGCCTCAGCGGGCTGCCGGCCCTGGGCGGGGGGACGGTCACACCGTCCACCACACCGTGGTGTCGGCCGGCAGTTCGATCTCGGCGCCGTCGGTGGTGACCGGGGCGCTGGACAGCAGGACGGTGCCGCGTACGGGGATGCGGACGGCGGTGTCCGTGGTGTTGACGGTGCAGACGAAGCCGGGACGGGCGAAGATCAGCAGCCCCTCGGGGGCGTCCAGCCACTCCACCGCGGTGCCCGCGCCGAGTCCGGGGTGCACCCGGCGGGCGGCGATCGCGGCCCGGTACATCTCCAGGGTGGAGCCGGCCTCGCCGGTCTGGGCCTCGATGCTCAGCTCGCCCCAGCCCGTGGGCTGCGGCAGCCAGCTGCCGCCCGTGCCGAAGCCGTACGAGCTGCCCTCGCGGGTCCACGGGATCGGCACCCGGCACCCGTCGCGGAAGCCGTCCTGGCCCTCGGCCCGGAAGAACGACGGGTCCTGGCGGGCCTCGTCGGGCAGCTCCGTGACGTCGGGCAGCCCGAGCTCCTCGCCCTGGTAGACGTAGGCGGAGCCGGGCAGCGCCAGCATCAGCAGCGTGGCCGCGCGGGCGCGGCGCAGGCCCAGTTCGCGGTCGCCCGCGGTACGAATCTGGGTGCCGAGGCCCGGCGGGTTGGCGAACCGGGTGGCGTGCCGGGTGACGTCGTGGTTGGAGAGCACCCAGGTGGTGGGGGCGCCGACCGGGCGCATCGCGTCCAGCGAGGTGTCGATGACCTCGCGGAGCGCCTCGGCGTCCCAGGAGGTGGCCAGGTACTGGAAGTTGAAGGCCTGGTGCATCTCGTCCGGGCGCACGTAGTTGGCGGTGCGTTCGACGGTCGGGGTCCAGGCCTCGGCGACCGCGATCCGCCCGCCCGTCGCCCGCCGCCGCCCCTCTGACGGAGGCCCTTCGGGCCCCATCGCGTCGGGGTACTCGTCGAGGATGGTGCGCCAGCTGCGGTAGATCTCGTGCACGCCGTCCTGGTCGAAGAACGGCATGACATCGTTTCCGAGCAGCTTCAGCTGGTCGTGCGTGCCCAGGTCGGGCAGGCCCTCGGCCTTGACGAGGCCGTGCGCCACGTCGACCCGGAAGCCGTCGACGCCCATGTCGAGCCAGAAGCGCAGGATCGAGCGGAACTCGTCCGCGACGGCCGGGTGCTCCCAGTTGAAGTCGGGCTGCTCGGGCGCGAAGAGGTGGAGGTACCAGTCGCCGGGCGTGCCGTCCGGGTCGGTGGTCCGGGTCCAGGCCGGTCCGCCGAAGATGGACTCCCAGTCGTTGGGCGGGAGTTCGCCGTTCGCGCCCTTTCCGGGGCGGAAGTGGTAGCGGTCGCGCAGGGCGGAGCCGGGGCCCTCCGCGAGCGCGCGCCTGAACCACTCGTGCCGGTCGGAGGAGTGGTTGGGCACCAGGTCGACGATGATCCGCAGGCCCAGTTCGTGGGCGTCCCGGATCAGCGCGTCGGCGTCCAGCAGGGTGCCGAACATCGGGTCGATGGCCCGGTAGTCGGCGACGTCGTATCCGGCGTCGGCCTGCGGGGAGGCGTAGAAGGGGCTGAGCCACACCGCGTCGACGCCGAGGTCCTTGAGGTACGGGAGCCGGGCGGTGACGCCTGCGAGATCGCCCATGCCGTCGCCGTTGCCGTCGGCGAAACTGCGCGGATAGACCTGGTAGATCACCGCGTCCTGCCACCAGCCGGTGCGGTGGCCCGGGGCGTCGGTGGACGTGCCGGTGGAGGGGGCAGCGAGGTGCTGGGTCATGTCGTCCCTGGGGTGTCTGGGTGGGGAGTGGCGCCGGGACCGGGTCGGGATGCCGGCGCCACCGTGACTGGTGCGTGCGGGTCGTGCTGCTGCCGTGGGGCCTCAGCCCTTGACGGCTCCGGCGGACATGCCGGTGACGAGGTGCTTCTGCGCGAACAGGAAGACCAGGGCCGCGGGTATCGCGATGAGCACGGACGCGGCGGTCATCGGGCCCCACTGCGCCCCGTACCGGTTGACGAAGAGCTGGAGTCCGCCCGCGAGGGTGAGGTTGTCCTCCCCGACCATGAAGGCGGAGGCGTACGCCACCTCGCCCCAGGCGGTGATGAAGGAGTAGAACGCGGTGACGGCGAGTCCGGGCTTGGCCAGCGGCAGGATGAGCCGCCAGAACGTGCCGAACGGGGTGAGGCCGTCGACCTGCCCCGACTCGTCGATCTCGCGCGGGATGGTGTCGAAGAAGCCCTTCATCATCCAGGCGCAGAACGGCACCGAGATGGTGAGGTAGGTGATGACGAGACCGGCCGGCTTGTTGAGCAGGCCCATGGTCGCCATGATGTTGTAGATCGGCACGATGAGGACGGCGACCGGGAACATCTGGGTGATCAGCAGCGTCCACATCAGTCCGCGCTTCCCGGGGAAGCGGAACCGGCTGACGGCGTAGCCGGTGGAGGCGGAGACGATCACGCCGACGAGCGTGGTGAGGCCCGCGACGACCACCGAGTTGCCGAACCAGGTCAGGAACTTCGTGTCCTGGAGCAGGTGCGTGTAGTTCTGGAGCGTCGTCTCTTTGAAGAAGTCCGTGGTGGTCGCGAACTCGGCGGGCTTCAGCGAGGTGAGCAGGACCCACAGCACGGGGAAGACGGCGATCACGGACGCGACGATCAGCGTCAGGTGCAGTGCGGTGGAGGCCAGCGGCGAACGCTCGCCGCGCAGCCGGACCTTGGGCGCGGAGTGCCGCGCGGCGGGGGCGGGTGCCGTGGTCACCAGTCATCTCCCTGGGTGCGGAGGACTCGCCGGTACACAGCGGCGAAGAGCATCAGGAGTACGAGGATCAGCACGCCCCACGTGGAGGAGAGCGCGAAGTCGCGCGGGCTGATCTCGAAGGAGAACTTGTACGCCTGCGTCACCAGGATCTGGGTGGCGTCGCCGGGTCCGCCGCTGGTCAGCAGGAAGATCACCGGGAACATGTTGAAGGTCCAGATGGTGGAGAGCAGGATCACGGTGGTGGAGACCGGCCGCAGTCCGGGCAGCGTGATGTGGCGGAAGCGCTGCCAGGCGGTGGCGCCGTCCATCTCGGCGGCCTCGTAGTGCTCGCTGGGGATGGACTGGAGCCCGCCGAGGAGGGCGACCATCATGAACGGCACACCGAGCCACACGTTGACGGCGATGACGGAGAGTTTCGCCCAGGTGGGGTCGTTGAGCCACGGGATGCCGTCGAAGCCGCTCCCCGAGAGGATCCTGTTGAGCAGCCCGCGGTCCTCGTTGTAGAGGAAGCGCCAGGCGAAGACGGAGACGAAGCCGGGGATGGCCCAGGGCAGGATGAGCGCCATCCGGTATGCGGAGCGCCCGGCGATCCGGCGGTTGAGGATGTTGGCGAGCCCCATGCCGAGGGCGAAGGTGATGGCCACACAGGAGACCGTCCACACCAGGGTCCAGCCGAGGGTGCCGAGGAACTCGTTGCCCGTCAGTACGTCGGTGTAGTTGTCCAGACCCACGAACTCGTACGTCGCGGGGATGTGGTTGACACCGATGGACCGCTCGACGTTGCGCTCGTTGGCGTCGGTCAGCGACAGGTAGATGCCGCGGACCAGCGGATACCCGATGATCACGCCGATCACGATGACGACCGGGGCGACCATGGTCCAGGCGTACCAGTGGGTCGAGAGCGCCCGCCGGATCCGGCCCGGGGGCGTGGGGTTGCCAGTACCGCGGCTCCGGCCGCGGGCGACGGTGTCGTCGCCCGCGGCCTTCGCCACCGACTGGCTGGTGTGGACAGCCATCAGCCGGCCTGCCTTCCTGGGTTACTTCCAGCCCTTGAGGAGCTTGCGGTAGGAGTCGCCGGTCGTCTTGACGGCCTTCTCCGGGGAGGTCTGTCCGGTGAGGACCTTCGTGTACTCGGTGACGAGCGGCGCGAAGAGGCTGCCGGTCTCCGGGATCCAGGGGCGCTCGACGGCGCTCTCGACGACGGGCTTGAAGAAGCCGACGATCTCGTTGTCGACGACGCTCTCCTGCGCGTAGGCCGAGGTGCGGGTCGGCAGCAGGTTGAGCTCCTTGGTCACCTGGGCCTGGGTCTTGACGGAGGTCATGTAGTCGACGAAGGCGTAGGAGGCGTCGAGGTTCTTGGAACCGGCGTAGACGGCGAGGTTGTGACCGCCCTGCGGGGCGCCCTGCGCGGCGGAGCCGGCCGGGACCGGGGCGACGCCCAGGTTGGCCTTGTCCTTGAACTCCTTGCCGGTGTAGGTGTCGGCGACGGCCCACGGGCCGTTGATCATCATCGCGACCTTGCCGTCCTTGAAGGACGACTGCATGTTCTCCCAGCCGTCCGTCGCGTCGGTCTTGGCGGCGCCGGAGTCGACGAGGTCCTTGACGACCTTCATCGCCTTGACGCCGGCCGGGTTGTCGATGGTGACGGACTTGTTGGAGGCGTCGACCATGTCGCCGCCCTCGCCGTACAGGAAGGAGAGGAACCAGTACGCGTCGTCGCCGCGCAGGTAGAGGCCGGTCTTGCCGGTCTTGTCCTTGATCTTCTTCGACGCGGTCTTCAGCTCGTCGACGGTCTTGGGGACCTGGACGCCGGCGTCCTTGAAGATCTTCTTGTTGTAGAAGATGCCCATGGAGTCGATGACCTGCGGCACCGCGTACGTCTTGTCCTTGTACTTGGTGGACGCGGCGGCCTGCTTCAGGAAGTCGTCCGCCTTCTGGAGGGCGGGGGTGCCGTCCAGCGGGGCGAGGTAGCCGAGGTCGGCGAACTCGGGCGTCCACGCGACCTCGGAGCGGATCACGTCGGGGGCGCCGGAGCCGGACTGCGCGGCGTTCTTGAACTTGTTCTGCGCGTCACCGAAGGGGACGTTGACGTACTTGACGTCGACCTTGGGGTGTTCCTTCTCGAAGCCCTCGGCGATCTTCTTGAAGACCTTGTCCTCGCTGCCCGCCGTGGAGGTGTCCCACCACGTGACGGTGCCGGAGAGCTCGCCCGAGCTCTTGGAGGTGCCGTTGGAACTGTCGTCGTCGCTGCCGCAGGCGGTCGCCGCGAGCGCCAGGGCCGCGACCAGGGCGGTGGCCGTTATGCCACGTCGCATCTGAACTCCTTCAACTGCCGTACCGCTCCGTCGCGGCGCCGGGTCGACGTGAACGTAACAAGGATGAAAGAAGGCCGAAAGAGTTTGCGGAAGATTTCTGCAAGCTCCGGCGATCGTTACATTCGCGTGTCCTCACGGTTGCCGTCAAGCCCCTTGACGCGCGGCCCTGAACCCTGGCAGGGGCTGGCCACCGCCCATGATTCCGCAGTGCGACGATCTGACCGCAGCCCGCAGACGGGTCCCGCAAGGTCTTGCAAGATGTTGCCGGCAGCCGCTGCGGGAAGAGCCATGTGCGGCGTCGCGGGCCCCTCGCGCGGCCGCCGGAGTCCGATTCCTGCGCATGGTGGGCAATCCGACCCGCTCCCGGTACAGTCCAGTTCCATGACCGCACGGCTTGCCGATATCGCAACTCAGGCGGGGGTCAGCGAAGCGACGGTCAGCCGTGTACTGAACGGCAAGCCCGGGGTTGCCGCTGCCACCCGCGAATCCGTCCTCGCCGCGCTCGACGTGCTGGGCTACGAACGGCCCGTACGGCTGCGCAGGCGCAGCGCGGGTCTGGTCGGGCTGATCACGCCCGAGCTGGAGAACCCCATCTTCCCGGCGCTCGCCCAGGTCATCGGGCAGGCGCTGACCCGGCAGGGCTACACCCCGGTGCTGGCGACCCAGACCCCCGGCGGCTCCACGGAGGACGAGCTGACCGAGATGCTGGTCGACCGCGGCGTCTCGGGAATCATCTTCGTCTCCGGACTGCACGCGGACACCTCGGCCGATATGCAGCGCTACGAGCAACTGCGCGCCCAGGGAGTCCCCTTCGTACTGGTTAACGGTTTCTCGCCCAAGGTGCAGGCGCCGTTCATCTCACCGGACGACCGGGCCGCGATGCGGCTGGCGGTGACGCACCTGGTGTCGCTGGGCCACACCCGGATCGGACTGGCCGTCGGGCCCAAGCGGTTCGTCCCGGTGGTCCGCAAGATCGAGGGCTTCCACGCCACGATGCGGGAGCAGTTGAACCTCGCCCCGGACGAGGTGGAGGAGCTGATCCAGCACTCCCTGTACACGCTGGAGGGCGGTCAGGCGGCCGCCTCCGCGCTGATGGAGCGGGGCTGCACGGCGGTGGTGTGCGCGAGCGACATGATGGCGCTCGGCGCCATCCGGGCGGCTCGCAGGCTTTCCAGGGACGTGCCGCGCGATCTCTCCGTGGTCGGTTACGACGACTCCCCGCTCATAGCGTTCACCGATCCGCCGCTGACCACGATCCGGCAGCCGGTGACGGCGATGGGCCAGGCCGCGGTGCGTACGCTCCTTGAGGAGATCGGCGGCACACCCGCCCCGCACAGCGAGTTCGTCTTCATGCCCGAGCTGGTCGTGCGCGGTTCGACGGCCGCGGGCCCCGGTCCGGACGCGGCATCGGCCGCCCAGCCCGTCCAAGGATCCCACGCACAGCCGTAGTCCGCAGGACGTGCAGGCCGCTCCCGACCGGAGGATCATCAGGCGGAGGGGGCAAATCTGGCAGACTCTATTCCTATGGGTGAATTGAGCGTGAAACGACAGGAAGGCCGTACGGAGGCCACCCCGTCACCCATCGTGAACGAGGCGGCTCCAGAGGCGGACACGAAGCGACCCGGCGACGTGAAACGGATGCGCAGACTGCGCGACCGCGCCCTGGCGGGGCTGCGAGGTCCGCGGTCCCCCAGAAGGCCACGCCTCTGGTTCGAAATCCTGCTGATCGCGGTCAGTTACTGGCTGTACTCGCTGGTACGCAACGCCGTCCCCGAGCAGAGGGCGGCGGCCCTGGCCAACGCCGACTGGATCTGGTCGGTCGAGCGGTTCATGGGCATCGCCGTGGAGCACTCCATCAACCACGCGGTCAACTCGGTGACATGGCTGATCGTGTCGATGAACTACTACTACGCCACACTGCACTTCATCGTCACCATCGGCGTGCTCGTATGGCTGTTCCGACGCCACCCGGGCCGCTACGCGGCAGCCCGGCTGGCCCTGTTCGCGACCACGGCGGCCGCGCTGGCCGGCTACTACCTCTACCCGTTGGCGCCACCCCGCCTGATGAACGGCAGCACGTTCATCGACACGGTCATGGTCCACCAGACCTGGGGTTCGATGGCTTCGGGCAACTTCAAGAACATGTCGAACCAGTACGCGGCGATGCCGTCGATGCACATCGGCTGGTCGCTGTGGTGCGGGCTGACCGTGTTCGCCCTGGCCTCCGCGCCCTGGGCGAAGATCCTGGGCCTGCTCTACCCGATGGTCACCCTGATGGTGATCGTGTCGACCGCGAACCACTTCTGGCTGGACGCGGTGGGCGGCATGGCCTGCCTGGCCTTCGGTTACGCGGTGTCGTACGCCTGGTACGGAGCGCTGCCGCACCATCTGCCCAGGCGGATCGCCCCGAAGGACGCCGGGCGCGCCCGGCTGTCCGCGCTGTCGGTCCACCGGGCGAAGGCCGCGGCGGGCCGGAACTGACGGAACCGGGCGGGCGGGGGTGCCGGTCCGGGTGCGCGCGGGCGTGCCGGTCCGGGGCAGGGCGGCGGGCATGACCGGTTTCGGGGCTCCGCCCCGGGCCCCGCTCCTCAATCGCCGGAGGGGCTTGATCTGCCCGGAGCGGCTCGTTTCCACCGGACGGGCGTGAGTGGCCCGGAGCGGCTCGTCCCGACCGGCGGGGCGTGAGCTGCCCGGAGTCACACCGTCGCCCCGTAGAAGCGCTCGTCCACCACCGCACGCGCCCGCCGGGTGATCCGGCGGTAGTCCTCCAGCATGTCGCCGGCGTGGCCGGGCTCGTACCCCAGATACCGTCCCACCGCGGTCAGCTCCCGGGGGTTGGACGGGAACGTGTCGCTCGGCCTGCCCCGCACGAGCATCACCGCGTTCCTGACCCGGGTCGCCAGCACCCACGCCTCGTCCAGCGTCTGCGCGTCCTCGCAGGAGATCAGCTCCGCCGCGCACGCCGCGGCCAGCGCCTCACGGGTCCGGGTGGTCCGCAGCCCCGGCTCCGCCCAGCCGTGCTGCATCTGGAGCAGCTGTACCGTCCACTCGACGTCGCTCAGCCCGCCCCGGCCCAGCTTCGTGTGGAGCGTCGGGTCCGCCCCGCGCGGCAGCCGCTCGGACTCCATCCGGGCCTTCAGCCGCCGGATCTCGCGGACCGCGTCCTCCCCCAGCCCCTCCGCCGGGTAGCGCAGCGGATCGATCAGCTCGATGAAGTCGCGGCCCAGATCCACGTCGCCGGCCATCGGCTGGGCGCGCAGCAGCGCCTGGCTCTCCCAGACCAGCGACCAGCGCCGGTAGTACGCCTCGTACGACTTCAGGGTGCGGACCATCGGCCCGGTCTTGCCCTCGGGGCGCAGATCGGCGTCGATGATCAGCGGCGGGTCCGCGGTGGGCAGCTGGAGGAGCCTGCGCATCTCGGAAACCACCCGGCTCGCGGCCCGGGAGGCCTCCTGCTCGTCGACGCCCTCGCGCGGCGCGTGGACGAACAGGACGTCCGCGTCGGAGCCGTATGCCAGTTCCTGTCCGCCGAAGCGGCCCATGCCGATCACCGCGAACCGGGTGGGGAGCGTGTCGCCCCATTCGGCGCGCACGGCGGCGCGCAGCGCTCCGGCGATGGTGACGGCGTTGAGGTCGGTGACCGCGGTGCCGACGCGGTCGACGAGCGCGCCCGGGTCCTGTTCCGCGGGGCTGTCCTCGGTGCCGTAGGAGCTGATGAGGTCCGCGGACGTGGTCCGGAACAGTTCGCGCCGCCGCACCCCGCGCACCACCGCCACCGCCGATTCCGCGCCGTCCGAGCGCCCCACCGCTGCCAGCACCTCCTGCTCCAGGGCCTCCCGGCCGCGCGGCTTCAGCCCCTGCGGGTCGCCGAGGATGGTCACCGCCTCCGGGGCCCGGAGCAGCAGGTCGGGGGCGAGCCGGCCGGCCGACAGCACCCGGGCGAGGTTCTCCGCGGCCGCGCCCTCGTCGCGCAGGAGGCGCAGGTACCACGGGGTCTTGCCGAGCGCGTCGGACACCTTGCGGAAGCCGAGCAGTCCGGCGTCCGGGTCGGCGGAGTCCGCGAACCAGCCGAGCAGCACGGGCAGCAGGGTGCGCTGGATGGCGGCCTTGCGCGAGACGCCGGACGAGAGCGCCTCCAGGTGCCGCAGCGCGGCCGCCGGGTCCTCGTAGCCGAGGGCTTCCAGCCGGTGCGTGGCGGCCTTGGTGCTGAGCCGGGACTCACCGGGGGCGAGCTGGGCGACGGCGTCGAGCAGCGGCCGGTAGAACAGCTTCTCGTGCAGCCGGCGCACCACGGAGGCGTGCCGCCTCCACGCCTGGTTGAGCTCGGTGACGGGGTCCGCCCGCATGCCCAGCGAGCGGGCGAGGCGCCGCAGGTCCGGTTCGTCCTCCGGGACCAGGTGGGTGCGGCGCAGCCGGTAGAGCTGGATGCGGTGTTCCATCGTGCGCAGGAATCGGTAGGCGTCGTCCAGCTGCGCGGCGTCCACCCGGCCCACGTACCCGCCCCGGGCGAGCGCGCCCAGCGCCTCCAGGGTGGAGCCGCTGCGCAGGGCGGTGTCGTTGCGGCCGTGCACGAGCTGGAGCAGCTGTACGGCGAACTCGACGTCCCGCAGTCCGCCGGGCCCGAGCTTGATCTCGCGGTCGACCCGGTCGGCGGGGATCGTGTCGATGACCCGGCGGCGCATCTTCTGCACGTCGGGGACGAAGTTCTCCCGGTCGGCGGCCTGCCAGACGAGCGGCGAGACGGCGTCGACGTACTCGGCCCCCAGCGCGGCGTCCCCTGCCACCGGCCGGGCCTTCAGGAGCGCCTGGAACTCCCAGGTCTTGGCCCAGCGCTGGTAGTAGGCGAGGTGCGAGGACAGGGTGCGCACGAGGGGCCCGTTGCGGCCCTCGGGGCGGAGGTTGGCGTCGACGGGCCAGATGGTGCCCTCGACGGTCGTGTCGGAGCAGATCCGCATCAGGTGCGCGGCCAGCCGGGTGGCGGCCGGGATGGCGGCGCTCTCCTCCGCGCCGTCGGCGGGTTCCGCCACGAAGATGACGTCCACGTCGGAGACGTAGTTCAGTTCGTGGCCGCCGCACTTGCCCATCGCGATGACGGCGAGGCGGCACAGCGCGGCGTCCTGGGGCGCTGCCGCACCGGCGATGGCGAGGGCGGCCCGCAGGGTCGCGGTGGCCAGGTCCGCGAGCTCGGCGGCGGTCTCCGCGACATCCGTGGTGCCGCACACGTCCCGGGCCGCTATCGACAGCAGGCACCGGCGGTAGGCGATGCGCAGGACGTCCTGGTCGTCGGCCCCGGCCAGCTCGTGCTCGAACTCGGCCACGCCGGGATGCAGGTCGGTGGCCTCGTACGTGACGAGGGCCTGCCAGTCGCGCGGGTGGCGGGCCAGGTGGTCACCGAGCGCCTCCGACGCCCCGAGCACCCCGAGCAGCCGGTCCCGCAGCGGTTTGGCGGTGACGAGGGTGTCCAGCAGGATCTGCCGCTCGTCCGCCTCCTGCGCCTCCACGAGCCGTACGACGCCGCGCAGCGCGAGATCGGGGTCGGCGGTGGCCCCGAGCGCTTCGAGGAGGACGGGGTCGGAGCGTACGGAGGTCAGGTCCGGCAGGTCGAGCAGCCGCTCGGCGGCCGACGGGTCGGTGAATCCGTGTCGCAGCAAACGGGTGAACGTACTGCTCCTGCGCCCCGGCAACGTCGTCATTCCGTGCTCTCTCCTGCTCGCCGCCCGATCGCGTTCCAGCCTCTACGAGCCTAAGGGCTGTCCGGCGGATCAGGGCCGGAAAAGGCGCGGTGCCGTGCCGGACGCCGTGGCCCCGGTCATGATCCGCGGAGAGCCCTGGCCGCGCGCCGATGAGTACGGAGCGGCCGCACAGTCTGTACTTCACCGGTAGATCTCGTTCCGCACCTCCTGGAGGCCCGACCATGTCCGCAGCCGAACCGCACACCGAGCTGGACCCCCGCTACAGCAGCCCCGGCGCGGAGCCCGCCGGCTGGGCCGACGCGCGGGAACTGCTGTCCGGCGCCGAGCTGTACTGGCTGACGACGGTCCGTCCCGACGGCCGCCCGCACGTCACCCCGCTGATCGGGGTCTGGTGGCAGGGGGCGCTGCACTTCTCCACCGGAGCGGAGGAGCGCAAGGCGCGCAATCTGGCGGCCAACGCCGAGGTGGTCCTCACGACCGGCACCAACACCTGGGCGGAGGGCTTCGACGTGGTGGTGGAGGGCCGGGCGGAGCGGGTGACGGACGCGGCCCCGCTGACCGCTCTCGCCCGGGCCTGGGAGGCGAAGTACGGGAAGATCTGGCACTTCGATGTCGCGGACGGCATGTTCGTGGGCGCTCAGGGCAACCGGGCCCAGGTCTTCGCGGTGTCCCCGCGCACGGTCTTCGGCTTCGGCAAGGGCGAGCGGTTCACCCAGACCCGCTGGCGCTTCGCCTGAGCGGCCGGGTGGCACCGGCTGACGGCGGGCGGGGCGGTGCGGGCATGGTCCCGATCACGACCGTGGCGTAGAGCTCGCCGCAGGTGACCACGCGCGGGATCAGTCCGCTGCCGCCGATGGTCTCCTCCGCGAGGGCGGCCTGCCGTTCGCTCGTCTCGACCAGCAGGCTGCCGCCCGGCGCCAGCCACCGGGGCGCCTCCGCGCCCACCCGGCGCATGACGTCGAGGCCGTCGCCGCCGCCGTCGAGCGCCACCAGCGGCTCGTGCACGCGCGCCTCCGCGGGGAGCAGCGCGACGTCCCCGGTCGGTACGTACGGCACGTTGGCGAGCAGTACGTCGACGCGCCCGCGCAGCGAGTCGGGCAGCGGCGCGAAGAGGTCGCCCTCGTAGACCCGGCCCAGCCCACCGAGGTTGCGCCGGGCGCAGCGCACGGCGGCGGGTTCGACATCGGAGGCGTGGAGCTCGATCCCCTCCAGAGCCGCGGCGAGCGCGGCGCCGAGCGCGCCCGTGCCGCAGCAGAGGTCGACCGCCACGGCGGGTTGCGGGGCGATTGCCACGGCCTGCCGGATCAGGAACTCGGTGCGGCGGCGGGGGACGAAGACCCCGGGGTCCACGGCGATCCGCAGCCCGCTGAACTCGGCCCAGCCCAGGACGTGTTCCAGCGGGAGACCGGCGACGCGCCGCTCCACCATGGCGGTGAGCGCGGCGGGGTCCGCGGCGGTGGAGGCGATCAGCTCCGCCTCGTCCTCGGCGAAGACGCAGCCGGCGGTGCGGAGTGCGGTGACCAGGGCGGAGCGGGCAGGAGGGGACAGCGGGACCGGCATGGAGCGGAGCCTTTCGGGAAAACGCCGATGGGTGCTCCGCGGTCGGTTATGTCGGGTCGACCACGCGTTGACGAGGGGCGAGCACCCAGCCTGATACAGCGGTAATGGGTCCCACCTCCTTCGGTCCGTCCCCATACGGGGATCCTGCGGTGCGTACGTTCCCACACCTGCGGGACGTACCCGTGCGGGGAATCCCGCGTACGTCCCCGTGCGGGGGAACGTCACCCTACCCCAGCGGGTCCGGCGCGTGCCGGGGCGCCGGGTGTCAGCGCTTTCGGGGGCGCCAGTCGTTGCCGCCGTCGATGAAACGGTTGTGTACGGCGACCGAGGTGTTGGCCGCCCGGGTGTGCCGCGCCTCCGCGCTGTGCTGCCGCTCGATCTGCTGCCCGTCGAAGTTGTCCGTGGGACGGCGCCGCTCTTGCAGCACCAGCTTCACGATCAGAAGGACGACCACGGCGAACAGCACGCCGAGCACTGCCAGAACCTCGGTCATGGCTCCCCCGTCCATTGCGGCCCTGCTGCCATTGTCAGTGATCGGGCCCGTGCAGTCCACCGGTCAGCGGGCAGTGGGTGCCGGTGTAGATCGTGGGCATGCAGCGGTTGCAGTGGATGCACTCCGAGCGGGTGGCGGGGTCGCGCTCGATGCGGTGCAGCAGGTCGGGTTCGCGGAGCAGGGCGCGGGCCATCGCGACGAACTCGAAGCCCTCCGCCATGGCGCGGTCCATGCCCTGCCGGTCGGTGACCCCGCCGAGCAGGATCAGCGGCAGCCGGAGCTCGGCCCGGAACTGCCGGGCGGCGTCGAGCAGGTACAGCGACCGGTACGGGTAGGTGCGGAAGAAGGTGCGTCCCAGCGCCCGGATCGCGAGGCGCTGCGGGAGCGGGAAGTTCGCGGCGAACTCGGTGACGGGGGCGTCGCCGCGGAAGAGGTACATCGGGTTCAGGAGGGAGCTGCCCGCCGTCAGCTCCAGGGCGTCCACCGAGCCGTCCGCCTCCAGCCAGCGTGCGACCTGCAGGCTGTCGTCCAGGGTGAGTCCGCCGGGCGCCCCGTCCTTCATGTTGAGCTTGGCGGTGATCGCGAGGCGGTCGCCCAGCGCGTCGCGCACCGCCCGGGTGATGCCCAGCGCCACGGCCGCGCGGGCACGCAGGGAGCCGCCGAAGGCATCGGTGCGGCGGTTCAGCCGGGGGCTGAGGAAGGCGCTGGCCAGGTAGTTGTGGCCGAGGTGGATCTCCACGGCGTCGAAGCCGGCCTCGGCCGCGAGCAGGGCCGCCTCGGCGTGGGCCGCGATGACCCGGGCGATGTCGTCCGCGGTGGCCGCCCTGTTGCGGCGCATGCTGAGCGGGTTGAAGCCGGCCACCGGGGCGAGGGCGGGCAGCCCGTTGGAGCGGCCGTCCGCCACCGGACCGGCGTGGCCCAGCTGAGCACTGACCGCGGCCCCGGTGCGGTGCACCGCCTCCGTCAGCCTGCGCAGCCCCGGCAGCGCCTCTGGCCGCATCCACAGCTGGCGGCGCTCGGTGCGGCCCTCCGGGGACACCGCGCAGTAGGCGACGGTGGTCATGGCGACGCCGCCCGCCGCGGGGCGCAGGTGGTAGTCGATGAGCGCGTCGGTGACCAGTGCCTCGGGGGTGGCCCCCTCGAAGGTCGCGGCCTTGATCACCCGGTTGCGCAGCCTCAGCGGCCCCAGCCGGGCCGGGGCCAGCACATCCGGCGCGCCGCTGGACGCGCCCCTCGCTGCTCCCGATTCGTCAGGCATGGCGCGCAGCATCGCAGAGAACTGACGAATAGTCAGCAGTGTTGCGGCCGTGGATCGCGTCCGTACCCGCGGGTGGTCACCGATGGCTCCGGGACGGCGGTGGGCCTCAGCCGGACCGCGGCACGATGCTCACCGCGCGGTAGTCGTACCCGTCCTGTTTGAAGCCGGGTGCCTCCCAGCGGAGGTCCACCCGCTCTCCGGGCGTCAGGGTGCGGAACCCGGGCTTCTGTATGTCGGAGTAGTGGCCGAAGCAGCCGCCGGGGGTCTCGGGGGAATCGAGCACGCCCCACCCCTCCTCGTCGCGCCACTCCCGAACCGTCGCGGTCACCATGGGCCGGATTCTCACCATGGGCCGATCCTATGGGGCCGGCCGTGCAGGCCCGTACGGCACCCCGCAACCGGACCTCGGCAGCCACGACGATCGGCAGTGCGTACTTGAGCCGGAAGCCGACCGTGTGTCCGTGGCAGTCCATGTCCCCGACCATGCGCCAGCCGGCCCCGCTGTTCGGGGTTCCCAGCTGGGCGACGGACCGGATCACCACCCCGGAGGGGAGGGTCACGGTCTTCGCCTTCGACGACCAGAACCGCGTCACCTCCGTGCTCCGCGCCACCGCCCTCAACGGCTCCAGCCGCACCGGCCCGGCCTGGACCTACACCTACCCGGCGTCCTCGCCCACGGCTGCGGGCACGACCACGGTCACCGACCCCGAGCAGCACACCACTGAGTACGAGCATGACGGCGACGGCCAGGTGAAGAAGGTCACCGGCGCGCTGAACAACCTACGACGACCTTAGACTCGCCCCGTGGACACCGAGGCACTGCGTACGTTCGTCCGCGCGGCCGAGCTGGGACGGCTACAGCACGCCGCCGATGAGCTGGGCGTGACGCAGCAGGCGGTCTCCAAGCGGATCGCCGCCCTGGAGCGCGAGCTGGAGGTCCACCTGTTCACCCGCACCCCCCGCGGGGTGGAGCTGACCCTCGACGGTCAGGCGTTCCTCCCCCACGCGCGGAGCGTCGTGGCGGGTGTCGAGCGCGCCGTCTCCGCGGTCAGGCCGGGCTCCCGGGCCCTCCGGATCGACGTTCTCGGCCTGCGGAGCGCGCAGGCCGTCGTGCTACACGAATACTGGCGGTCGCGTCCCGGGACCGACCTCGACGTGGTGACCCTCCGGGTCAACGATCCACGCGTGGCGGTCGCCGCCGTCGAGTCGGGCGGTATCGACGCCTCGTTCCGCACCGTCACCGACCCGGCCCTCCTGCCGCCCGGCGTGCGGATGATCCACGCGTTCGACTCACCGCTGGAGCTCCTCGTCGGACCGGGGCATCCGCTCGCCGCCGCGCGCAGCCTGACGCCGGCACAGCTGCGCGAGCACCGGATCTGGGTGCCGGGCATCGCGCCGCTCAGCGAGTGGTCGGACTTCTACGACCGGCTCGCCACCGCGTTCGACCTGCGTATCGACGCGGCCGGGCCGCATTTCGGGGACGAGGTGCTGCTGCACGCCCTCGCCGAGTCCGCGGAGGTGGCGACCCTCGTCGGGGCACGTGACCGGTACACCTGGCCCGCGGAGTACGGCCTGCGTCGCATCCCGGTCGTGAATCCGGCCCTCGCGTACCCGCTGTCGCTCCTCCTCCCCGCGACGCGTCCGCATCCGGGACTTCGCGGGATCATCACCCACCTCCACAGCCTGCCGGGGCTCCCCGGACCGGTCTGGCGTCCGGCCTGGGCAACGACGCCACAGAGCTGAACCGCCGGCCGCGGCGCGTCCCGCGCCCAGCCACCGGCACACCAGCAACCAGCAACGGGACAGAGGGCCGTGACGTGCCCAGCGACCGCTTCATGCGCGTCCACAGCCCCGAATTCCAGGCCTCGCCGAGCGGGTGGTGGTCGGACCCGGCGTCATGTCCATCACCCTCGGCCACCCGGTCGATCCCGGGGAGCGACGGGACTGGCTGACCGGGCGCGCCCATCGACGGGGCGGAGGACGTGTGGATCGGCGCCGGCGCCCAGATCCTGCCGGGTGCGAGCACCGGCCGGGGCGCGGTCATCGCGGCCGGCTCTGTG
This sequence comes from Streptomyces sp. NPDC088730, assembly GCF_044751215.1. Taxonomy (NCBI): domain Bacteria; kingdom Bacillati; phylum Actinomycetota; class Actinomycetes; order Kitasatosporales; family Streptomycetaceae; genus Streptomyces; species Streptomyces sp. NPDC088730. The sequence continues at coordinate 910,960 of NZ_JBIVLK010000001.1, read as the reverse complement.
GTGGCCGGAGGCATACCGTCGGGCAGCCCGGTGACCGGCGGCAAGGCGACCGTGCGGCGGCAGTGGTGACCCCACCGCCGCCCCGCTCCTGCCCCTACGGGTGGTTCCGCCGCGGCGAGACCGCCCGTTGCGCCGTCACGCGGGGAGGAGGCCGACGTCACGCAGCCGCCGGGACACCTGCGAGAGAGCCGCTTCGTCCAGCCGCACCTGGGGGAATGCGGTATCACCGCAGTCGATGACCCCCAGTTGCCGCAACGCGCCCTTGAACGAGCCCAGGGCCGAGGAGCTGCGGCCCATCTCCGCTTCCGGCCCGACGTCGGTGATGCCGAAGAGCCGCACGAGGCGTTCCTGCTCCGTGGCCGCCAGCTCCCAGTCCCCCGCACGTGCCGCCTCGTAGAGGCGGACATAGGCGGCCGGGTCCACGTTGCCCAGACCGGGAACAAACCCGTCGGCACCGGCCAGCAGGGCCGCGTCCACGGTCAGTTCGGAACCCGTGAGGATGCTGAAGCCTGCGGCCGGGCCCGAGGCACGGCCTTCCCGGCCGCCGAGGTCCACGATCAGACGGCGCAGTCCGCCCTCGTCGCCGCTGCTGTCCTTCAGCCCGGCGAGCGTTCCGTCCTCCGCGAGCTCCCGCACCAGACCGGGCGAGAGCTTGGTGTGGACGGAGACCGGCAGGTCGTAGGCGAACAGCGGCAGGTCCACGCATTCCCGGACGCGCCGGAAGTGCCGGGCGATCTCGACCGGGTGGGTGCGGGTGTAGAACGGCGCGGTGGCCACGATTCCGTCGGCACCGAGTCCAGCGGCGGCGCGGGCGTGGTCGACGACCCGCTGCGTGGTCGTGTCGATCACCCCGGCGAGCACCGGCACCCGGCCGTCCACGGTACGCACGACCGTTTCCAGGACGGTGGCGCGCTGCGTGTCGGTCAGGTAGGCGACCTCGCTGGTCGAGCCGAGCGCGAAGAGACCGTGTACGCCGCCGGCGATGAGATGTTCGACCAGGCGCGCGAGTGACGGCGTATCGATGTCGCCGGCGCTGTTCAGCGGAGTGCAGACGGGCGGTACGACCCCGCGAAGGGGGGCGGTCAAGGGCATGGGTTTCTCCTGCGTCGTACTGCGAGGCGATGAGGGGTGCGGTTCAGGACGGCTTCCGTCCTGTCGCGGGACTGCGGAACCGGCAGCCTGCGGGGAGGGCTGGGGTCAGGCCCCGCACGGGGTCCTGAGGCCCGCGGCCCCGTCACGACGGGCCTGTGCGATGTTTGCCAGTGCCGCACGGAAGCAACGGACGACGGTGTCACGCGTCTGGGCGGCGGAGTGCGGGGTGGCGGTGACGTTGGGCGCTGTGAGCAGCGGGTCCGAGGGGCTCACCGGCTCCGTGGCCCAGACATCGATCCCGGCGGCACCGAGGTGCCCGTCCTCCAGGTACCGGCGTACCGCTGTCTCGTCGATGACGCCCGACCGGGAGACACTCACCAGTACCGACCCCCGCTTCATCGAGGCCAGTTCCTCGTGCGAGATCAGCATGGCGGTCTGTTCGGTGAGCGGCACGTGCACGCTGACGACGTCAGCCCGCTCCAACAGCTCCCGGAATGGTGTGTAGACGGCTCCGGTCCCGGATTCCACGTGCGAGGGGGCACGGGTGACGTCGAAGTACCGGACGTTCATGCCGAAGGCCTGGGCCCGTCGGGCGACCTCGCGTCCGATGCTGCCGAAACCGACGATGCCGAAGGTCTTGCCGTGCAGTTCGAATGTGGACGAGAGCTGCTCGTTGGGCGCCCAGCGGCCATCGACCATGTCAGTGTGCAGGGCGCACAGATGGCGCGCTGACGCGAGAGCGAGAAGCATCGTGTGTTCGGCGACCGCGATGGAGTTCAGGGCGGGAAGGTTGGCGACCTCGATGCCGAGTTCCCGCGCGGTCTCCACGTCCACGCCGTCGAGTCCCGCGCCCAGCCGCTGCACCAGCTTGAGCCGCGGCGCCGACCTCAGGTAATCCGCCCCGACGCTTCCGGCGCCGTTCAGTATGTACGCGGACCTGCTGAGGTCTTCCGCGGTGGGGATCCCGTTGTCGGGGACCAGCAACTCGAACCCGTCGGGGATCTCACCGCGGAGAATCTCAAGGACGCCCTCGTCCTTCTCACCGATCCAGAGAATTGTCTCGGACATGGTTATTCCTTCTTCTGGAGAGGTGTGACTCGCGCCGCGGGAATGCCGGGACTTGACGAGGAACGTACGAACAGGACGAGCACGGCGGAGACAGCCGCTACACCCGCCAGCGCCCAGAGCGAGGCCGTGACGGACCCGGTGACGTCGAGCAGGTAGCCGAAGAGGGTGGGGCCGACGAATCCTCCGAGCGCGGCCACGGAGTTGATGAAGGCGAGTCCGCCCGCTCCGGCTGACGTGGTCCCGAGACTCGACGAGGCGAGCGACCAGAACGCGGACATCGTCCCGTAGCCGAAGAAGGCCAGGCAGAGGGCGATCAAGCCGATCACCGGGTTGACGACCGCACCGATGGCGAGCCCGAGCGCGATGCACAGGCAGCCGATCAGGACGTGCAGCTGGTGCCGTCCGCGCCGGTCGGAGGAGCGTCCGAGAAGAAACAGCCCGACGATCTGGAAGGCGTACGGAGTGACGGACAGGGTCGTCACCTGGAAGGTGGACAGGTCACCGATCCTTCTCGTCACCGACGGAAGCCAGAAGACCAGGCCTGCGTTGGTGATCTGAATACAGGCGTAGACACCGGCGAGGAGCAGCACCTTCGGCTCGCGCAGGGTCTGGAACAGGCTCTGCCGGTGCGGCCCTTCCGCCTCCCTGTCGTTCTCGATACGCGTGGTGAGTTCCTCACGCTCGGCGGGCGTGAGCCATTTCGCGTCCGCCGGCCGGTCGGTGAGGACGAACCAGGCCGCGACACCCACGACGACAGTGGCCGCGCCCTCGAACAGGAACAGCCACTGCCAGCCGTGGAGACCGGCGGAACCTTCGAGTTCGAGGAGCAGGCCCGAGAACGGGCCGGCCAGCAGGTACGCGGCCGGTCCGGCCGCACTGAGCAGTGCCAGCGCTTTTCCGCGCTCACGTCCGGGCAGCCACAGAGCGATGTAGTAGACGGCCCCGGGGAAGAATCCCGCCTCGGCCGCGCCGAGCAGGAACCTCATGGCATAGAACATGTACTCGTTCTGTACGAGCGTCATGAGGACGGTGACGACCCCCCAGGACACCATGATCCTCGCCAGCCACCGCCTGGCCCCCACCTTGTAGAGGATGAGGTTGCTCGGCACCTCGAAGATGAAGTAGCCGATGAAGAAGATGCCGGCTCCGAGCCCGAAGGCCGCGTGACTCAGCCCGAGATCGGCGGAGAGGCTCTCCTGCGCGAAGGCGAGGTTCCCTCGGTCGAACTGGTTGAGAAGGTACATCAAGGCGACAAACAACATCAGCCGTACTGTCACCTTCGCGGTGACGCTGCGATCACGTATCGCTCTGTCCCTGGGCATCGTATGGGGCTCCCTTGAGTGCTGCCGGGGTGCCTCGGCATCACCGAGTTCAATTATGTAAGCATCTTTTATTGCCTCCGTAAACGCTTGTAAGCATCTTTTTTGAGCAAGGGTGGACGGTGTCGTGGACTACTGGGCGTCACCGCCGAAGATCCGGGGCTCACTGGCCCACGCCTCCGCCGTCTCGGAGAAGATCGCGCCGACCAGCTGGTTCGCGACCGCCCGCGCCTCCTCCGGACGCCGCCCCTGGATGGCATCGGCCAGACTCACGTGCAGCTGAAGAGACTCCTCGTCAGGCAGGTTCGGCAGCAGCCCGAGATCACTCCGCCCCGAGACGGTGTTCCCCACGGCGCTCCGAAGCTGCGCGAACATCTCGTTCCCGGATGCCACAAGGACGACATTGTGGAAATCCACGTCGATTTCAATGAAGCGCTCTATGTCCTGAGCCCGGACTACCGCACGCATCTCGGCAGCGAGGGACAGCAGTCGGCTGCACAGGGCGTCGGGGGCGTAGCGCGCCGCCAGTTCGGCCGCCACCGGCTCGATCGCGCCGCGGAGTTCGTTGAGCGAGCGCAGCTGGGCCGGGTAGCCGTCGCTCTCCAGGCGCCAGCGCATGACCAGCGGATCGAAGTAGTTCCACGCTGTTGACGGCAGAACCCGGACACCGACCCGTTTGACACTGCTGACCATGCCAAGGGTGTGAAGGACGCGAACCGCTTCCTTCATGACGGACCGGGACACGCCGAAGTCCGCTTCGAGGTCCTGCGTGGGAACGACGTGACCTGCGGGTAGCCGACCGGCGACGATGGCGCTACCGAGCGAATCTAGGGTCTGCTGCAACAGGGATTTCGGCATGCCGGTCAGACTAATCTGCCCTCGGCTCACCCCGGCGGCGCGCCGAGGGGGACCGGGCCGGCCACGCCGTCCGACCCCTGCGCCGGAGCCCGTCCCAGGGGAGCACACGACGGTACGAGCGGATGACGGCCCCGCACACGAACGGGCCGACGGCAATGAACCGTCGGCCCGAGGACACGTTCACATGTACGGGCGGCCTACAGCACCGGCAGCAGGTTCTTCAGCTCGAAGGCGGTGACCTCGCTGCGGTACTCCTCCCACTCCTGCTTCTTGTTGCGCAGGAAGAAGTCGAAGACGTGCTCGCCGAGCGTCTCCGCGACCAGTTCGCTCTTCTCCATCAGCGAGATCGCCTCGCCCAGGTTCTGCGGGAGCGGCTCGATCCCCATCGCGCGGCGCTCGGCGTCGGACAGGGCCCAGACGTCGTCGTCGGCGCCCGCCGGGAGTTCGTAGCCCTCCTCGATGCCCTTGAGGCCGGCGGCCAGCAGGACCGCGTATGTCAGGTACGGGTTGGCGCCGGAGTCGATGGAGCGGACCTCCACGCGGGCCGATCCGGTCTTGCCGGGCTTGTACATCGGGACGCGGATGAGGGCGGAGCGGTTGTTGTGACCCCAGCAGATGTAGGAGGGGGCCTCGCCGCCGGCGCCCGCCGCGCGGGAGGAACCGCCCCAGATGCGCTTGTAGGAGTTGACCCACTGGTTGGTCACGGCGGAGATCTCCGCGGCGTGCATGAGCAGACCCGCGATGAAGGAGCGGCCCACTTTGGAGAGCTGGTACTCGGCCCCGGACTCGTAGAACGCGTTGCGGTCGCCCTCGAAGAGGGAGAGGTGGGTGTGCATGCCCGAGCCGGGGTACTCCGAGAACGGCTTCGGCATGAACGTCGCCTGCACGCCCTGTTCCAGCGCGACCTGCTTCATGACCAGACGGAACGTCATGATGTTGTCGGCCGTGGAGAGCGCGTCCGCGTACCGGAGGTCGATCTCCTGCTGGCCGGGGGCGCCCTCGTGGTGGCTGAACTCGACCGAGATGCCCATCGATTCGAGCATCGTGATCGCCTGGCGGCGGAAGTCCATGCCCACGTTCTGCGGGGTGTGGTCGAAGTAGCCGGAGCTGTCCGCCGGGGTGGGGCGGCTGCCGTCCACCGGCTTGTCCTTCAGCAGGAAGAACTCGATCTCCGGATGGGTGTAGAAGGTGAAACCCAGGTCCGAGGTCTTGGCCAGGATGCGCTTGAGCACGTAGCGCGGGTCCGCGAAGGACGGCGAGCCGTCCGGCATCAGGATGTCGCAGAACATGCGGGCGGTGCCGGGGGCCTCCGCGCGCCAGGGCAGGATCTGGAACGTGCCCGGGTCCGGCTTGGCGATCATGTCCGACTCGTAGACCCGGGCGAAGCCCTCGATGGCCGAACCGTCGAAGCCGATCCCCTCGTCGAACGCCTGCTCAAGCTCGGCAGGGGCCACGGCCACGGACTTGAGATAACCGAGCACGTCGGTGAACCACAGCCGGACGAACCGGATGTCCCGCTCCTCAAGTGTCCTGAGGACGAATTCCTGCTGCTTGTCCATAGCCACATCCTTGCAGTTCAGACGGTCCGTGCACCACCGCCCGGGGTAGGGGAGACACTGCCAGTATCACGACCCGGGATTTCACCCAGATTACGCACACGACGTGAGATGGAGCACTCGGCCACCCACTACGATCGTCGGCCATGGTGCGCACGGGACGCGGCAGCCCGGCAACCGCCCTGCGCGCACCGTATGCACGACCCGTTCCAGACCCTCATCGCCCCTTCGCAGAAGGACCCACGACATGAGCCACGAGAGCCACGACCGCAGGACGCGCACAGAGCGGATGCGCAACGCCGACCGCACGCGGGACCGCCGCAACCGTGTGGTGGCCATAAGCCTCAGCGCCGTCGTCGTCGCAGGTCTCGTCGCCTTCGGCAGCTACACGCTGCTCGACAAGTCCGAGGCCTCCGCGGACCAGAAGTCCACGGACGCGAAGGCGTCGGAGCAGCCCGGGGCGGACGGGAAGGACGCGGCCGGCGGCGGGATCGAGGGCGAGAAGACCTGGGACGCGAAGAAGCTGACCCGCAACCACGTCACCAAGACCGTCACGTACCCGATGAAGCCCCCGGTCGGCGGTGACCACAACCCCGTCTGGATGAACTGCGACGGGGAGGTATACAAGAAGGCGATCCCCGACATGAACGCCGTGCACTCGCTGGAGCACGGTTCGGTGTGGGTGACGTACACGGACGAGGCCCCGGCCGCGGACGTGGCCCGGCTCGCCGAGCGGGTCGGGAAGACCCCGTACTCGCTGATGAGCCCGTACCAGGACCAGGCCGCCCCGATCATGCTGAGTGCCTGGGGCAAGCAGCTCACGGTGGACGGCGCCGGTGACCCCCGGGTGGCACAGTTCTTCTCCGCGTATGTGCAGGGGCCGCAGACGCCCGAGCCGGGCGCGGCGTGCACCGGCGGACTGGAGGCCCCGTGACGGGTACGGAACGCACCCGGCGCACCCGCTGGGTGGCAGGTTCCGCCGTGGCGCTCGCGGTGCTGTTCGCGGGCGCCGCGACCGTGGCCTCCGCCCGGGACGACGGGGCGGGCGAGCACGTGAGCGCCGCCGGGTCCGCCCCGGGCACGCCCGCGACGGACTCGGCGGACGCCGGGTTCGCCCGCGATATGGCGGTCCACCACCAGCAGGCCGTGGAGATGTCCTTCATCGTCCGGGACCGTACGCGGGACGAGGACGTGCGCCGGTTCGCGTACGACATCGCCAACACGCAGGCCAACCAGCGGGGCATGCTGCTCGGCTGGCTCGATCTGTGGGAGCTCCCCAAGGTGTCCGCCGGGCAGGAGCCGATGGCCTGGATGGCCGGGCAGCACGCCGGGCACGACATGGATGACATGGACGGGATGGAGGGGAAGTCGGGGATGTCGGGGATGTCGGGGCACGGCGGCGGTTATCAGGCCCATGACGGGTCCCTGATGCCCGGCATGGCCACCCGCACCGAGCTCGGCCGGCTCCGCGAGGCCAGTGGCAAGCAGGCCGAGATCCTGTATCTCCAGTTGATGACGGACCACCACAAGGGCGGGATCGACATGGCGCGCGGCTGCGCGGACCTGTGTGCCGTGAAGGCGGAGAGGCGGCTCGCCCAGGGCATGGTCGATGCCCAGCGGTCCGAGCTGGACGCGATGGCGCAGATGCTGGCCGAACGCGGGGCCGCACCCCGCGGCTGACCGGCACGGTCACGGTTCCGTCGCGCCTCAAGTGCACCCGAATGGGTGATAGCGCTCGCGTACCCCGAACGGACCCCTCACGATGGGTTCGCTCGGGGTCGTAGAGCAGTGCCCACCGGCACGCAGGAGGAGTCCCCCATGACCACCGCCAAGGAAATCATGCACACCGGCGTCACCTGGATCCCGGCGCACGAGACCCTCGACCGCGCCGCCCAGCTGATGCGCGAGCACAAGGTCGGCGCGCTGCCCATCTCGGCCGAGGGCGACCAGGACCGGATGATCGGCATCCTCACGGACCGCGACATCGTGGTCGACTGCGTGGCGATGGGCAAGGACCCGTCGAAGGTGACCGCGGGCGACCTCGCGCAGGGCACGCCGCGCTGGATCGACGCGGGCGCGGAGGTGGAGGACGTGCTGCACGAGATGCAGGACCACCGGATCCGGCGGCTCCCCGTGGTGGAGAACAAGAGGCTGATCGGCATGATCAGCGAGGCCGATCTGGCGCAGCACCTCTCCGACGACCAGATCGCCGGCTGGGCCGAGAAGGTCTACTCCCGCAACTGACCCGCCCGGCTCACGGCCCGCCGGCCTACGGCCGACGACGTACGGCCGCCGGTGTACAGCCCGATGGGATGCGGCCCGACGCGCCCGTCCTCCGCCGCGCGGGGTGACGGGCCACCGTCGTTCATATACCCGGTAGGGGTAGGGTGGCCGCCATGTTCGGGACGAGGAGTGCGAGGTACGGGCAGCTGCTGCTGTTCGCCGCGCTGCTCTTCGGGATCTTCACCATGCACACGGTCGGTCACCCGGCGGAGCACGGCGGGCAGGGTGCCGCGGAGACGGCTGCTTCGCACTCGATGACCGCCGCCGCGACGGGTGTGGGCGCGATGGCCATGGACGCGACGGCCGCTTCACGCCCGGAGCGCCCGCAGGCCACAGGGACCACGCAGCTGGATCACCCGCGCCACGGCCGTCCGGCGCCGATGGGGGGCATGGACCCGATGGCCGTCTGCCTCGCCGTGCTCTCCGTCTGGGGCCTCGCCCTGCTCGCCGCGCTCATGATGGCGCGGCGGCCCGTGGACCGCGTTCCGGGCATCTCCCCGGCCCGTGCGCCGTGGAGGCCACGGCCCCCTCCCCCGCCACGGCCCCGTAAGGCCGTCCTCACGGGTCTGTCGGTACTGCGGATATAGGCGGGCGACCGCGCCCCCGCCCGGGGCGCCTCGCGCTCCGTCCGCCTTTCCGCACACCGACAACATCTTTGAGGTGCACTCAGTCATGTCCGCTCAGCACACCCGCCGCGCCCTGCTCGGCGCATCGGTCGCCCTCGCGGGTACCGGAGTTCTCGCCGCCTGCTCCGACGGCGGCACGTCCACCGGCCACTCCGGAACGAACCACGCCGGCATGGACCACGACGGCATGGACCAGGCCGGGCCGTCCGGCACGGCGGCCCCCGAGGGCTACGTGACCCCCGAAGGCCCCGAGGTCGCGGCGGCCGAGAAGCGCCGGGGCTCCGGTCCCGTACGCGAGGTCTCCCTCACCGCCACCCCGTCCCGGCTCGACCTGGGCGGCGGACACACCGTCAGCACCTGGGCGTACGGGGACCGGCTGCCCGGCAAGGAGGTGCGGGTCACCGCGGGTGACACGCTCGCCCTCACCCTCGCCAACCACCTTCCGCAGGCGACCTCGGCGCACTGGCACGGGCTCGCCCTGCGCAACGACATGGACGGGGTCCCCGGGCTGACCCAGCGGGCGATCGGGCCGGGCCAGGACTTCACGTACCGGTTCGCCGTGCCGGACCCCGGCACGTACTGGTTCCACCCGCACTCCGGCGTCCAGCTGGACCGCGGGCTGTACGCGCCGCTGATCGTCGAGGACCCGAAGGAGCCGCTGGCGTACGACAAGGAGTGGGTCGTCGTCCTGGACGACTGGCTCGACGGGGTGGACGGCTCCACCCCCGACGCGGTGCTCCAGGAACTCACCAAGGGCCACGGTGGGCACACCATGCAGGACATGCCCTCGGCCGGCGCCGGGACCGGACCCTCGCGCATGCTGATGGGCGCCACCAGCAAGCTGCTCGGCGGCGACGCGGGCGATGTCGGCTACCCGTACTACCTGGTCAACGGCCGCACCCCGCAGGATCCGGCCGCCTTCCGCGCCCGGCCCGGCGACCGGATCCGGCTGCGGATCATCAACGCGGGCGCCGACACCGCCTTCCGCGTCGCGCTCGGCGGCCACCGGATGACGGTCACGCACACCGACGGCTTCCCGGTCCGGCACACCACGGCGGACGCCCTGCTGCTCGGCATGGGCGAGCGGTACGACGTGCTGGTGACCGCCGGGGACGGGGTGTTCCCGCTGACCGCGCTGGCCGAGGGCAAGCAGGCCTCCGCGATGGCGCTGCTGCGGACCGGGGGCGGGGCGGCGCCCGGTGCCGCGGTCCGGCCGAAGGAGCTGGACGGTCGGCTGGTGACCGCGGACAGGCTCGCTCCGGACGCGTCCGTGGCGCTGCCCGGCCGGACGCCCGACCGGACGGTGCGGATCAGGCTGACCGGGTCCATGGCCGCGTACGACTGGGCGTTCGACGGGAAGCCGTACAGCGCGGACCAGCGGCATCCGGTGAAGGCCGGGGAGCGGGTCCGGCTGGAGTTCCGCAACGCGACCTCGATGTGGCACCCCGTCCATCTGCACGGGCACACCTTCGCGCTGGCCGGGAACGCGTCCGGGGCCCGTAAGGACACCGCGGTCGTGCTGCCCCGGCAGACGCTCACGGTCGACTTCGACGCGGACAACCCGGGGCTGTGGATGCTCCATTGCCACAACCTCTACCACGCGGAGGCGGGCATGATGACGGTCGTCGGCTACCGGAGCTGACCGGCCACCCGGCGGCCCGTCAGTCGGGCCGCCGGGCCTTTCGCGCGGCCCGCCAGGACATCGCGTCAGTCAGACGATTACACTGGGCGGCGTGCCTCAACTACGCCTCGCACTGAATCAGATCGACTCGACCGTCGGTGACCTCGCCGGCAACGCCGAGGCGATCCTCCACTGGACCCGGCACGCCGCCGAGCAGGGCGCCCACCTGGTGGCGTTCCCCGAGATGGTGCTGACCGGTTACCCCGTCGAGGACCTGGCCCTGCGGTCCTCCTTCGTCGAGGCGTCGCGGGACGCGCTGCGCGCGCTCGCCGCCCGTCTCGACGAGGAGGGCTTCGGGGAGCTGCCGGTCGTCGTCGGATACCTGGACCGCTCCGAGTTCGCCGCGCCGCGCTACGGCCAGCCCGCCGGGTCCCCGCGCAACGCCGCCGCGGTGCTGCACCGCGGCGGGATCGCGCTGAACTTCGCCAAGCACCACCTGCCGAACTACGGCGTCTTCGACGAGTTCCGGTACTTCGTGCCGGGCGACTCGATGCCCGTCGTGCGGGTGCACGGGATCGATGTCGCGCTCGCCATCTGCGAGGACCTCTGGCAGGACGGCGGCCGGGTGCCGGCCGCGCGGGCCGCCGGGGCCGGACTGCTGCTCTCGGTCAACGCCTCGCCCTACGAGCGGGACAAGGACGACACCCGGCTCGAACTGGTCCGCAAGCGGGCCCAGGAGGCCGACTGCACGACGGCCTACCTGGCGATGATCGGCGGCCAGGACGAGCTGGTCTTCGACGGCGACTCGATCGTCGTCGACAAGCGGGGCGAGGTCATCGCCCGAGCGCCGCAGTTCGCCGAAGGCAGCGTGATCATCGACCTCGACCTGCCGGCCGCCGCCGCCGACGCGCCCTCCGGCGTGGTCAACGACGGGCTGCGCGTCGACCACGTGGTCCTCTCCGAGAAGCCGCTGCCGCCGTACGAAGCGGAGCTGGCCGGCGGCTACGCGGACCGGCTCGACGACGACGAGGAGCTGTACTCCGCGCTCGTCGTGGGGCTGCGCGCGTACGCCGCGAAGAACGGCTTCAGCAGCGTGCTCATCGGGCTGTCCGGCGGGATCGACTCGGCGCTGGTCGCGGCGATCGCCTGCGACGCGCTGGGGGCGGAGAACGTCTACGGCATCTCGATGCCGTCGAAGTACTCCTCCGACCACTCCAAGGGCGACGCGGCCGAGCTGGCGCGGCGCACCGGGCTGAACTTCCGCACCGTACCGATCGAGCCGATGTTCGACGCGTACATGGGCTCTCTGGGGCTCACCGGTCTCGCCGAGGAGAACCTCCAGTCGCGGCTGCGCGGCACGATGCTGATGGCCGTCTCCAACCAGGAGGGCCAGATCGTCCTGGCACCGGGCAACAAGTCCGAGCTGGCGGTCGGCTACTCGACCCTCTACGGGGACTCGGTCGGTGCGTACGGGCCGATCAAGGACGTCTACAAGACGGCGGTCTTCCGGCTGGCGAAGTGGCGCAACCGGGCCGCGGAGGAGCGCGGGCAGACCCCGCCGATCCCGGAGGCCTCCATCACCAAGCCGCCCAGCGCGGAGCTGCGCCCCGGACAGGTCGACACGGACTCGCTGCCGGACTACGACGTGCTGGACCGGATCCTGGAGCTGTACGTCGACCGGGACCAGGGGCTCGACGCGATCGTCGCCGCCGGGTTCGACGCGGCGCTGGTCGCGAAGACGCTGCGGATGGTGGACACGGCGGAGTACAAGCGGCGGCAGTATCCGCCGGGCACGAAGATCTCGCCCAAGGGCTTCGGCAAGGACCGGCGGCTGCCGATCACCAACCGGTGGCGCGAGTCCGGCTGACGCCGGGGGTGGGGTACGGCTGCGGCTTCGGGCCCGTCCGGCGGGGGGGTGTCCTCGATCGCCGGACGGGCTTGTTCTTGCCGGGCGGCCGTTGCCCGGTGCGCGTCCGGGCCGGTGGCCCGTGGTGCCCTCAATCGCCGGACGGGCTCGATGGTGCCGGGGCCCGTCGCCCGGACGGTGCCGGGGTCCGCTCGGCTGCCGGCGTGGCCCTGGCCACCACCCTCGACGGGGCGCGGTCGCGGTCCAGGACGCCCGCGGTGACCGCCACCGCGAGGCCCGCCACGGCGAGGACCGCGCCGACCGGGGCCGGGGACGTCCAGCCCCAGCCCGCCGCGATGGCCATGCCGCCCAGCCAGGCGCCACCCGCGTTGGCCAGGTTGAACGCGGAGTGGTTGGAGGCGGACGCCAGGGTCGGGGCGTCCTTGGCCTTGTTCATGACGAGCATCTGCAGCGGCGTCGTCGTCATGAAGCCGACCCCGCCCAGCAGCACCACCATCACCAGCGCGGCCCACCGCACATGGGCGGCGAACGGGAAGACGACCAGGACGACCGCGAGCGCGCCCAGCGATCCGTACAGCGTGGGACGCAGTGCCCGGTCCGTGAGCGGGCCCGCGGCGAGCGCGCCCAGCGTCATGCCGATGCCGAAGAGCGCCAGCACCAGCGTCACGGAGGACTCCCCGAAGCCCATCGCCTCTGTCGTCATCGCCGAGAGGTAGGAGTACACGGCGAAGACCCCGGCGAAGCCGAAGACGGCGGTGAGCAGTCCGAGCAGCACCTGCCGGTTGCCCAGGGCCCGCAGCTCGCGGCGGACGTCCTGGTGGGCCTCGACCGGGATCTGCGGGACGAGCCGGGCCAGCGCCGCCATCGCGCCCAGCCCGATCAGCGCGACCACCAGGAACGTGGCCCGCCAGCCGAGGTGCTGGCCGAGCAGCGTGGCGGCGGGCACCCCGACGATGTTGGCGACGGTCAGGCCGAGGAACATCGTCGCCACGGCCCGCGCCCGGCGCCCTTCGGCCACCAGCCGGGCCGCGACGACCGCGCCGACGCCGAAGAAGGCGCCGTGCGGCAGCCCGGCCAGGATCCGGCCCGCGATCAGCCAGCCGAAGCCGGGGGCGAGCGCGGAGGCGAGGTTGCCGACGGTGAAGAGCGCCATCAGCAGCAGGAGCATCCGCTTGCGCGGGACGCGCGAGCCGAGGGCGGTGAGCAGCGGGGCGCCGAGCACCACGCCGATCGCATAGGCCGACACGAGATAGCCCGCCGTGGGGACGGAGGTGCCGAGGTCGTCCGCGACGTCGGGCAGCAGGCCCATCATCACGAACTCCGTGGTGCCGATGCCGAAGGCGCTCACCGCGAGTGCGAGCAGGGCCAGGGGCATGAGGAGAGACCTTTCCGAAGGGGGGGCGGAGCGCGCGACGGCGGGCCGGCTCCCTCGCCGGTCGGCCTCGGTCCCTGATCGGAACAAATACTCTCAGATGGTTTATGCCGGGAGGTAAACGGACCGTGACCGGACGGCGGTCAGGGGCGTCCCGGCCCGGTACGGCTCAGAGCTTGACGCGGGCAGCGATCGGGAGGTGGTCGCTGTCCGTCGCGGGCAGCGTCCAGGACGACACCGGGTCGACGCCCTTCACCATGATCTGGTCGATCCGGGCCATCGGGAACGAGGCGGGCCAGCTGAATCCGAAGCCGTCGCCGGCCGCGCCCTGGGTGGAGCGCATCTGGGAGGTGACCGCGTTGAGCGAGCGGTCGTTCATCGTGCCGTTGAGGTCTCCGAGCAGGACGACCCGGCCGAGTCCCTCGTCCGCGATGGCCTCACCGAGCGCGTCCGCGCTCTGGTCGCGCTGGTTCGCGGTGAATCCGGCGTGCAGTTTGACCCGTACCGAGGGCAGATGCGCGACGACGAAGCCGACCTTCCCCCTGGGCGTGGCGACGGTGGTGCGCATGGCGCGGACCCAGCCCATCTTGATGTCCACCGGGCGGGTGTCGCTGATCGGGTACTTGCTCCACAGCCCGACGGTGCCCTGTACCGAGTGGTACGGGAAGCGGTCGGCGAGCGCCGACTCGTAGGTCTTCACCTTGCCGGCAGGCAGTTCCTGGAGGGCGATGACGTCGGCCCCGGAGCCCGCGACCTGCTGGGCGGTGCCCGCGGGGTCGGCGTTGTCCGCGTTGACGTTGTGGGTGGCGACGGTGAGGTCGCCGCCGCCGCCGGACTTGTCGGTGAGCAGTCCGCCGAACACGTTGAACCAGACGATGACCGGCAGCAGGAGCACGATCAGCGCGGTCGCGGAGCGCCGCACCAGGCCCAGTACGAGCAGCACCGGTACGAAGAGGGCGATCCACGGCAGGAACGTCTCGGTGAGGCTGCCCAGGTTGCCGATGGTGTTCGGGATGTGGGAGTGCAGGAGCATGACGAAGGTCAGCACCAGCGAGCAGCCGGCCAGGACCAGTCCGCGCCGCCAGACGCCCCGGTCCCGGGCCAGCCGGACCAGTCTGTCGCTCAGTCTGTCGCGCAGGTCCCGGAAGCGGGGGCCGGTGGGCTGCGGTCCTCCGCCGCCGTTTCCGGTGTCCGCCCTGTACGCCTGCACCATCGCGCTGTCCTCACTGCCTTGCCGTGCACATCGCCGCGCCCACGACCCTAGGCGATGAGCGACGCGATTCCCGCCGTCGACGACGGCCGTACTGCCACCAGGACGAACGAGGGGGCGCGGCCAGTTCCGGCCGGAGGCGGTCTGCGGGGGCTTGTGACAGAACGATCACACGCGTGGGGGTCCGGGCGCGTCATCCCCGCCGGGCGGCGCCGCCCGGCGGCCGCGGCGCGACCCCCTCGACCAGCAGCTGGATGATGCGGTCGGCGAGGTCCTCCGGCAGCGGTGCGTCGGGCCGGTGGATGGTGCGTACGAGCATGGGGCCGACGAAGAGGTCGTCCATCAGTTCCACATCCGTGTCGTCGCGCAGCTCACCGGACTCGACGGCCCGCCGGACGGCCGCGAGCATGGCGGCCCGGCGTGGCGCTATCACGGTGCACTGGTATTCGGCCCAGAGCCGGGGGTGGCTCTTCATCTGGGCGAAGACGTTGTGCAGCAGTACGGAGGAGCGCTGGGCCAGTCCGCGCCTGCGCATCGACTCCAGCAGGACGCGCAGGTCCCCGAGACCCCCCGTGCCGGAGACGTCGGGCTCCGTGGGCTCGATGTCGCGCAGGACGTCGACGAAGAGCTCCTCCTTGTCGGTCCAGCGCCGGTAGATGGTGGCCTTGCCGACCCCGGCGGTGCGGGCGATCCGCTCGATGGACAGGCCCGCGAGGGGCTCGCCGGCCTCCAGCAGTCCGACGACGGCGTCCAGGATGGACCGCTCGGCCGCCGCGCTGCGCGGACGCCCTCGGCGGGGTTCCTGCTCTTCGCCGGGGGTGCGGTCGCGCTCGCCCGGGGCCTGCTCGTCCCGGTCCGCTGCCTGAGCCTGCACGTGAAACCACCTTTCGCTGCCCCCGATTCTCCCCGAACGGACCGGTCCCGGCGGCCTCCTCCCGGGACCGGTCCGTTCCGGCGTCACCGTGCGGAGGGCGCGGGCACCGCCGGATCGTCCTGGGCGCCGTTCGCGGCGGGCGCCTGCGCGGCGGGCGTCCGGCCCGGCAGGAACAGCGCGACCACGATGGCCCCGAGGAGGGCGACGAAGGCCGAGCTGATGGCCGTGACGTGCATGGCGCCGAGGAACGCGTCGTGTGCGGCGGCGACCAGCGGGGCGCCCTTCGGTCCCATCTTCTCCGCGATGCCGAGCGTCGCCTCGATCGACTCCGCCGCGGTGTCCCTGGCGGCGGCCGGGAGCGCCCCGAGGTGGCTCTCGATGTCGCCGCGGTAGACGGCGGAGAGCACGGAGCCGAGGACGGCGATCCCGAGCGCGCCGCCGACCTGCCGGAACGTGTTGTTGACGGCGGAGCCGGAGCCGGCCTTCTCGCGCGGCAGCGCCTGCATGACGGCGACGGTGACCGGCGGCATCACATGGGCCATGCCGGTGCCCTGCACGAAGAAGACCACACACATCAGCCAGACGGGGGTGTCGGCGTCGAACAGCGCGAACGCCGCGAGACCGGCCGCGACCAGCAGCATGCCGACGGTGCACACGGCACGGGCACCGAACCGCGCGACCACCAGCCGGGCCCTGGGCGCGAAGACCATCTGGGCGATGGCCAGCGGCAGGATCAGCAGCCCGGACTGCAGGGCGCTCCAGCCCCGCACGCTCTGCATGTAGAAGGCGGAGAAGAACGTCACCCCCATCAGGGCGAAGAAGACCAGCGCGATGGCGGCGACGGCGGCGGAGAAGGCCGGCTTCCTGAAGTACGTGATGTCGATGGCGGGGCTGGCGCTGCGCTTCTCGTGGAGGACGAACACCGCCAGGACGGCGAGGCCGCCGATGACCGGCAGGAGTACCGAGACGTCGGTGAAGTCGGCCAGCTCGCCGCCGCGGATGATCCCGTACACCAGCAGCACCAGGCCGATGATGGAGAGCACCACTCCGACCGGGTCCAGGCGGCCCGGCTTCGGGTCCCTGGAGTCCGGTACGAGGATCAGCATCGCGATCAGCGCGATGATCACGACGGGCACGTTGACCAGGAAGATCGAGCCCCACCAGAAGTGTTCGAGGAGCAGGCCGCCGGTGATCGGGCCGATCGCGATGCCGAGGCCGACGCTGCCCGCCCAGATGCCGATCGCCTTGGGCTGCTCGTCGCGCTCGAAGACGTTCATCAGGACGGCGAGGGTGGCCGGCATCACGAAGGCGGCGCCGAAGCCCATCACGGCACGCCAGGCGATGAGCTCGCCGGGCGAGCCGGACATGGCGGCGAAGGCGGAGCCGATACCGAAGAGCACGATGCCCAGGAGCAGCATCTTCTTGCGCCCGACGCGGTCACCGAGCAGTCCCGCGGTGAAGAGCAGTCCGGCGAAGACGAGGGTGTAGGAGTTGATCGCCCACTCCAGCTCGCTCTGGGTGGCCCCCAGTCCGGTGGGTGCGGGGGAAGCGATCGTCTTGACGGCGACGTTGAGGATCGAGTTGTCCAGCACCACGATGAGCAGGCTGAACATCAGGACAACGAGAATCGCCCAGCGGCGGCGGTGGACCGCCTCCGGGACCTGGGGCACGACGGCGGGAGCGCCGGACGGTATGGACATGGAGGAGAGCCTAACCTCATTTCGATACGAGACCGTCTCGTATTGGAAAGTCTTTACCGGGTGACAAGGCACTCCGTGCCGGCCGGGTGCGCGGGCCCACTTCCCGTGACCGGCTCCGGGATGCCACCATGGAAGGGATCCGGGGACGCCGTCAGGGCGCCTCGAGATGACGAAGGAGCCGTTGGCAATGTCGCTTCAGGCTGCGCACAACCAGTCCGCCACACCCCCCGCCGACAGCAGCAAGGCGCTGTACGGAGGAAAGAGCAACCGCCGCGTCACCGTCCACGACATCGCCGCCGCCACCGAGCGCGGCGAGAAGTGGCCCATGCTCACCGCCTACGACGCGATGACCGCGTCCGTCTTCGACGAGGCCGGTATCCCGGTCATGCTCGTGGGCGACTCGATGGGCAACTGTCACCTCGGCTACGAGACCACCGTGCCCGTCACGATGGATGAGATCGCCATCCTGTCCGCCGCCGTCGTACGGGGCACCAAGCGCGCCCTCGTCGTCGCCGACCTGCCCTTCGGGGCCTACCAGGAGGGCCCGGTCCAGGCCCTGCGCAACGCCACCCGGCTGATCAAGGAGTCCGGGGTCGGCGCGGTCAAGCTGGAGGGCGGCGAGCGCAGCCACGAGCAGATCAAGCTCCTGGTCGACGCCGGCATCCCGGTGATGGCCCACATCGGCCTGACCCCGCAGTCCGTCAACGCGATGGGCTACCGGGTGCAGGGCCGCGGCGAGGAGGCCGCCCAGCAGATGCTGCGCGACGCCAAGGCCGTACAGGACGCGGGCGCGTTCGCCGTCGTCCTGGAGCTCGTACCGGCCGAGCTGGCCGCCGAGGTCACCCGCATCCTGCACATCCCGACCATCGGCATCGGCGCCGGTCCGGAAACCGACGCCCAGGTGCTGGTCTACACCGACATGGTCGGGCTGACCGGCGGCAAGGTGCCGCGCTTCACCAAGCAGTACGCCGACCTGCGCCAGATCCTCGGTGACGCCGCCAAGGCGTACGCGGACGAGGTCGTCGGCGGCACCTTCCCGGCGCCGGAGCACACCTTCCACTGACCGGACCCCACCGGCCGGACGACCGCCTCCGGCACCACCGACAGCCCGCCGGCTTCCCCCGTCGGCGGGCTGTCGGCCGCTTGTCGGCGGCCTGTCGGTAGCCGCTGTTCTGATAGTGGACATGACGCGAATCGACAAGAACCCCAGGAGCGGCGGAAACGCCGTCGAGGTACGGGGACTGGTCAAGCACTACGGCTCGACCAAGGCTCTGGACGGCGTGGACCTCGATGTACGCGAGGGCACCGTCCTCGGCGTGCTCGGCCCCAACGGCGCCGGCAAGACCACGCTCGTACGCTGCCTGTCCACCCTGATCCTGCCCGACGCCGGACACGCTGTCGTGGCCGGCTACGACGTGGTGAAGCAGCCCCGCGCGCTCCGCCGCACCATCGGCCTGACCGGGCAGTACGCCTCGGTCGACGAGAAGCTCTCCGGCTGGGAGAACCTCTACATGATCGGGCGGCTGCTCGACCTGCCGCGCAGGAAGGCCCGGTCGCGCGCCGACGAGCTGCTGGAGCGCTTCTCGCTCACCGACGCGGCGAAGAAGGCCGCCATGGACTACTCCGGCGGCATGCGGCGCCGGCTGGACCTGGCCGCTTCCATGATCGGCAGCCCGGCCGTGCTGTACCTGGACGAGCCGACGACCGGGCTCGACCCCCGCACCCGCAACGAGGTCTGGGACGAGGTGCAGAGGATGGTCGCGGAGGGGGCGACCGTGCTGCTCACCACCCAGTACATGGAGGAGGCAGAGCAGCTCGCCAGCGAGCTGACCGTCATCGACCGGGGGAAGATCATCGCCCGCGGCGGTGTCGACGAGCTGAAGGCCAAGGTCGGCGGCCGCACCCTGCAGATCCGCCCCTCGGACCCGGCCGAACTGGCCGCGATGGCGCAGGCCCTGCGCGAGACCGGTCTCGACGGCGTCGCGGGCGCGCAGGCCGTCCCCGACGAGGGACTGCTGTACGTACCGATCCTCAGCGACGAGCAGCTGACCGCCGTCATCGGCCTGCTCGGCACCCGGGGCTTCTCGCTGGCGCACGTCGCCACCGCGCTGCCCAGCCTGGACGAGGTGTTCCTCGCCATCACCGGCGGCAAGGCCACCGTCACCGAGACGATTCCCCAGGAGGTCGCGGCATGAGCACGACGACTCTGACGCCCACCCCCACCGGCACGACGTCCGCCGCCCCGGCGACCCCGGTCCACGACGAGGGCGGGATAGGACTGCGGAACAACCTGCGGCACATCGGTGCGCTGGTGCGGCGCAATCTGCTCCAGATCAAGAAGGATCCGGAGTCGATGTTCGACGCGCTCCTGATGCCGGTGATCTTCGTGCTGCTGTTCGTGTACGTCTTCGGCGGTTCCGTCGGCGGCAGCATGGGCGGCGGCCGGCAGGAGTACCTGAACTACCTGATCCCCGGCCTGATGGCGATGATGGGCATGAACATCGCCATGGCCGTCGGCAGCGGTGTCAACGACGACTTCCGCAAGGGGGTCATGGACCGGTTCCGCACCATGCCGATCGCCCGCTCGTCCGTACTCATCGCCAAGATCGTGGTCGAGCTCGGCCGGATGATGGTCGCCACGCTGATCCTGCTGGGCATGGGCTTCGCGCTCGGCATGCAGCTGCACGGTTCGGTGCTCGGGCTGATCGGCGCGATCGGCCTGGCGGCCGCGTTCGGCGCCGCCATCATGTGGATCTTCATCCTGCTCGGACTGAGCCTGAAGACGACACAGGCCGTCCAGGGAATGGGGATGCTCGTCATGATGCCGCTCCAGTTCGGCTCCTCCATCTTCGCCCCGCCGCAGACGATGCCCGGCTGGCTCCAGGCGTTCACCGACTACAACCCGCTCTCCAACCTGGCCGACTCGGCCCGCGGCCTGATGATGGGCGGCCCGCTCGGCCACTCGGTCTGGCTGACGCTCGGCTGGACCGTCGCCATCACCGCGGTGATGGCCCCGATCGCGGTGTCCAAGTTCCGCAAGAAGTCCTGACCCCGGCGGGCCGGGTTCAGTTCCGGTACGCCTCGACGAGAGCGGCGGCCTCCTTCACGGAGAGGCCGCCGCTCCCGGCGTACGCGGCCTCGAAGGCGGTGTCCCCGAGCACGGCCCGCACCAGCTCCTCGGCCGCCTCGTGGTTCTCCCGCTCCATCGCCGTCGGCACGTGCCCGCTCGGCAGCAGGTCCCGGCAGGCGGCCAGCAGCCGGACCGCCAGGGCCGCGCCGCGCTTCCCGCCGAGGCCGCCCAGCGCCCGCGCGGCGGTGACCAGGTGGGTCGCTGCCATGTGCGGCGCCACCATCTGCGTCAGCGGGTCGTCGGACCGTTCCAGTGCCTCCCGGCTCCGGTCCAGGGCGTCCGCGTACCGCCCCTCGATGGTGTCCAGCCAGGCCACGGCGCCCACCACGAAACCGTGGAAGACCGCCTCGGTCTCCGCCGTGAACTCCTCGCACAGCGCGGCGAGGTGCGCGCGGGCCTCGCCGGTACGGCCGGAGCGCCCCAGCCACATGGCCAGGAAGAGCCGGGCGAAGGACTTCGCCCCGTGCCCCACGTGCCACGTCTCTTCGAGCACCTCCCGCAGGATGACCTCGCCCTCCGGGCCACGGCCCAGCTCGGTCAGGGCGGAGGCGTACCGGGTGCGGAGCACCGACACCTGGGCCCGTGCGCCGATCTTCTCCGCATAGCCGATCGCGGCCACGTAGTCCTCGGCCGCCCGGCCGTAGTCGCCCCGCTTCTCGTTGGCCTCGCCCCGCGAGGAGAGCGCCTCCGCGACACCCCAGTCGTCCCCGAGCCGGACGAAGATCTCCAGGCTCTCGTCGGCGTCCGCACGGGCCTCGCCCGCCCAGTCGAGCCGGTTGGCCAGCACGTTGGCGCGCATCTGGAGCGCCGAGGCCAGCTCCCACTCGTAGCCGAGGCCCCGCGCGGCCCGGACCGTCTCCTCCAGCAGGTCACGCACCGCGCTCATGTCCCTGGTGACCAGCACCGCGAAGAACCAGAGCGAGGCCGGGAAGCGGCAGGTCTGCGGCTGGCCCGACCGGTAGGTGTGCGCGATGGTGCGCAGCCGCGCCATGCTGTCGACGCTCGTCCACTCGTCCATGCCGTTGTCCGAGCTGGCCATCCGGACGAGCGACACCTGGCGCCGCGCCTCCTGGAGCAGCTCGGGGCTCATCGGCGGGGGCGCGTCGATACAGCGTTCGTGCAGGGAGGGCGCGGGGCTGCCGGGCGGGGCGAACGGATCGGGGCCGAGGTCCGCGGCGGCGTCGGCCCAGTGCAGGGCGTCGGTGCTCAGATCGCGTATGTGCCAGTACCAGGAGAGCGAGAGCACCATGCAGAGCGCCTCCTGCTCGTCCCGTGCGGCGACGGCGTGCCGCAGGGCGGAGCGCAGGTTCTCGTACTCGCATCCGAACTGTTCGATCGCGGCGAGCTGCCCGGCGCCCCGGAGCCCGGGATCGGTGGTACGGGCCAGCTCCCGGAAGAACACCAGGTGCCGGCGCTCCACGGGGTCCCGCTCCGCCGCCTCGTCGAGCCGTTCCGCGGCGTACTCGCCGACGGTCTCCAGGAGGCGGTAGCGCATCCGGCCGTCCGCGGCGGGTGCGGCGACCACGAGCGACTTGTCGACGAGTGAGCCGAGCACCGCGGCGACATCGTGCGCGTCGTCCGGGCGGTCGGCGCAGACGGCCTCGGCGGCGGCCAGGGTCCAGCCGCCGGAGAAGACCGACAGCCGGCGCAGGGCGGTGCGTTCGTGGCCGTCCAGGAGGTCCCAGGACCAGTCGACGACGGCCCGCAGGGTCTGCTGGCGCGGCAGTACGGTGCGGCTGCCGCCGGTGAGCAGCCGGAAGCGGTCGTCCAGCCGGTCGGCGATCTGGCGCGGGGTGAGCATCCGGAGCCGGGCGGCGGCCAGCTCGATGGCGAGCGGCAGCCCGTCCAGGCGGTGGCAGATCTCGGCGCAGGCGGCCGCCGTCCGCTCGTCCGCGTCGACCCGGAATCCGGACAGTGCGGCGGCGCCCCTGTCCGCGAACAGGCGCAGCGCCATCGGGTCGGGCAGCGGATCGACGGGCCGGACGAACTCGCCCGGCACACCGAGGGGTTCACGGCTGGTCGCGAGCACGGTGAGCCCGGGGCAGCGGGCCAGCAGGTGGTCGGTGAGGGCGGCCGCGGCCTCGATGACGTGCTCGCAGTTGTCCAGGAGCAGCAGCACGCGGCGCCCGGAGAGGTGTTCGGTGAGCCGGGCGAGCGGTTCGGCTCCGCTGCTCCGTTCCACGGCCCTGAGCTCTTCCGCGCCCGCACCGCGCAGCACGGTCTCGCGGCCGCCGAGCGCGGTGAGGACGGCCTCCGGGACCGCCTCCGGCTCTTCGACCGGGGCCAGCTCGGCCAGCCAGACCCCGTCCGGCCAGGTGGCGGGATCGACGGATTCGGCGGCCTCCTGGGAGAGCCGGGTCTTGCCCGCGCCGCCGGGGCCGAGCAGGGTGACAAGACGGGCTTCCGCGAGGTCGCCGCGCAGGGTCTCGATATCGCCCTCCCGGCCGACGAAGCTGGTGAGCCTGGCCCGGAGGTTGCCGGGCGGGGCCGCAGCGACGACGGCGGGGACCGGGGCGGGACGGCCGGGGGCGGTGGCCGCACGCCCCGGGGCCGTGCGGGGCCCGGAGGCCGCGGCGGGCGCCGCCGCGGCCTCGGGTATGACCGGCGGCACCGGTTCCTGGCGGAGCAACTCTGCGTGCAGGGACCTCAGTTCGGCGCCGGGATCGGCGCCCAGCCGGTCGGCCAGCACGGTGCGCACCTCCTCGTACGCGGCCAGCGCCTGGGCGGTGCGTCCGGCGTCGCGCAGGGCGCGCAGCCGCAGCGCCTGGAGCGGTTCGTCGAGGGGGTGCTCGCCGCAGAGCGCCGCCAGCTCCGGCAGCACCTGCCCGGCCCGGCCGAGGGCCAGCGAGGCGGTGAGCCGGGTGCGGCGGGCGTCGAGCCGGCGGGCGTTCCAGCGGGACGCCTCGGCGTGCCGGTCGGGCAGGTCGGCGAGGGCCTGTCCGCGCCACAGGCCCAGCGCGTCGTCGAGGACGCCGACGGCCTCGGCCGGATCGCCCTCCTCCAGGGCCCGCGCCCCCTCCCCCGCGAGGCGCTCGAAGCGGTACAGGTCGACGGCGTCCGGCTCCGCGGCCAGCCGGTAGCCGTTCTCCGCCGAGGCGACCGCCGCGTGCCCGAGCGCCCGCCGGAGCCGGCCCACGAGCGCCTGGAGGGCGCCCGGCGCGTCGGCGGGCGGGTCCCCGTCCCACACCTCGTCGACGAGCACGGCGGCGGGCACCGTCCGGCCGGCCCGCAGCGCGAGGACGGTGAGCAGGGCGCGCAGCCGCGCCCCGCCGACGGCGACGGCCGTGCCGTCGTCGCGGAGTGCCTGGGTGGTACCGAGGATGCTGTAGCGCACGTGCCCATTCTCCGTGACCGGGGCCGGAAGCGGGACCGCGGCCCGGCCGGATGCGGGCGGGCCGTCCGCCGTGCTGCCTGTCATGCCCCCACCCTTTACGGAACCACCGGCAGGATGCCAGGCGTTCTGGCCGTGTCGCCTGTACGGTCGGGGCTCGCCGCCCGCCCGCTCCCGATCCTCCCCGCAGCCACCAGGAGCCGCCGATGACCACCGCAACAAAGCGCAGCGACCGGCGGATCAGCCCGGTCTTCCTCGGGATCGCCGCCGTCGCGGCGGTGTCCGGCTGGGCGGTGTGGACGGACTTCGCGGATCAGCCGGGGTTCGCCACGTTCCTCTTCGTCACGGCCGCCTGGGTGGTGTCGCTCTGCCTCCACGAGTACGCCCACGCCAGGACCGCGCTGCACAGCGGCGACATCTCGATCGGCGCGAAGGGATATCTCACGCTCAATCCCCTCCGCTACACCCATGCCCTGCTGAGCATCGTGCTGCCGGTGCTGTTCGTGATCATGGGCGGGATCGGTCTGCCGGGCGGTGCGGTCTTCATCGAGCGCGGCCGGATCCGCGGCCGCTGGCGGCACAGTCTGATCTCGGCGGCGGGCCCGCTGACCAACGTGCTGTTCGCGATCGTGTGCACGGCGCCGTTCTGGCTGGACGCGCTGAGCGGCGTACCGGACGCCTTCCGGTACGCGCTGGGCTTTCTGGCGCTGCTCCAGGTGACGGCGGCGATCCTGAACTCCGTACCGGTGCCGGGTCTGGACGGTTACGGGGTGATCGAGCCCTGGCTCTCCCCCTCGGTGCGGCGCCAGGTGGAGCCGTTCGCCCCGTTCGGGCTGATCGCCGTCTTCGCCCTGCTGTGGGTCCCCGGGGTGAACGCGGCGTTCTTCGACGCGGTCGACGCGCTGCTGCGGTCACTCGGCGTCAGCGACTTCGACACGTACTGCGGCCTCGACGCCTACCGGTTCTGGCAGACGCGGAACGAGATCTGCTCGCTGAACGGCTGAGGACGGCCCCTACGCGTTCCGCGTCGCGCGCCGGCGGCGCAGGTAGTACCAGGCCATGTTGGACGAGAGGCCGACCAGGAGCACCCAGAGGACCCCGAGGAGCCAGCTGCCCTGCACGAAGGAGATCACGGCCGCGACGACGGCGAGTACGCAGACGGCTACGGCGTAGAGAGCGAGGCGGGGCATGGGGTGGGCTCCTGTCGGGGGGTGGTGCGCGGTCCCCTCCAGTGTCCCCCATGCCCCGGTCCGCCCTGAGCGGGGTGCGGCCCCGGCGGTGCGGCTCACACGTCGGTGGTGCGCAGCCCCGCGTGTGCCTTGTAGCGGCGGTTGACCGAGATCAGGTTGGCGACCAGCGACTCGACCTGGTGGGCGTTGCGCAGCCGTCCCGCGAAGATGCCGCGCATTCCGGGGATCCGGCCGGCCAGTGCCTGGACGAGGTCGGTGTCGGCGCGGGCCTCGCCCAGCACCAGCACATCGGTGTCGATCTCCTCGACCGCCTCGTCCTGGAGCAGCACGGCGGAGAGGTGGTGGAAGGCGGCGGTGACCCGGGACTCCGGCAGCAGGGCGGCGGCCTGTTCGGCGGCGCTGCCCTCCTCCGGCTTCAGGGCGTAGGCGCCCTTCTTGTCGAAGCCGAGCGGGTTGACGCAGTCGATGACGAGCTTCCCGGCGAGTTCCTCGCGCAGCGACTCCAGGGTCTTGGCGTGCCCGTCCCACGGCACGGCGACGATCACCACGTCGCTGTCGCGGGCGCATCCGGCGTTGTCCGCGCCCCGGACGCCGTGGCCGATCTCCTCCGCGGCCGTCTGCGCGCGGTCGGCCGCGCGGGAGCCGATGACGACCTGCTGTCCGGCGCGGGCGAACCGGTAGGCCAGTCCGCGCCCCTGCGGACCGGTGCCGCCGAGCACGCCGATGGTCAGGCCGGACACGTCGGGAAGGTCCCAGGGGTCCTTGGCCGGGGGCTTGGGCGCGCTGCCGCTGTCATTCGTAGTCATGGCCCCGACAGTACTTCCAGGCCCTGGGGGCCGCCCTGTCGCCGGACCGCGATCCGGATCACGCACCCGGCCCCGTTCGGGTGGTCCGCGGCCGTTCCCCCCGCACGGGCCCCGGGATGTGCTGCAGGATGCCGGGCCATGGATGCCGTACGTGTGGCGCTGCTGCGTGAGGTGCTCGCCGGGACGGAGTGGCCGGCCGCCACCCGGCGGTTCGCCGGGACCCTGCGCTCGTCCGTCGTCCCGCACGGCGGCGGGCTCCTGCTGGTGGGGAGCGAGGAGTACGAGCCGTGGCATCTGGCCGCGCACCTGGTCGACGAGTCCGCCTGGTCGGGGCTGCCCGAGCTGGCGCCCACGCTGGTACGGCACCGGGTGGCGCCCGGGGATCCGGCCCACCTGGCGGTGGGCCTGGGCAGGATCGAGGCGGCCGGGCGGGGCGAGACGCTGCTCCTGGTGGCGCCCAGGCCGCCGGGCGAGGGCCTGCTGGAGCGGGTGCACGACGCGCGGCGGGCAGGGGCGACGGTGCTCTCGCTGGACAACGGCGATCCGGAGGTCCGGGGCCTGGCCCACGAGGCGCTGTCCGTGGCGGGCGGCGACGAGGTGGACCTGGACACGGTCCAGCACCTGGTGAGCGCGGCGGCCGGGGAGAACGGCGCGCCCGTGCGGCGTGGCCGGCGGCGCTTCCGCGACCGGCTGTCCCGGCTGGCCGACCAGCTGACGGCTCCCCCGCCGCCGCGCTGGTGAGGGGGCGGGGGGCGGCCCCCCGCCGGTTTCGGAAACGCGTTTGCCCCGACCACGTACCTCGACGGACGATGTGTCCTCGTGACCTCTCGCTCCTCCCTCGCCGCCAGGCTCTCCGCGCTCTTTCCCGATCTCTCGCCCTGGCGGTCCTCCGCCGACTTCCGGCTGCTGTCGGTGCAGGGGCTCGTCACCTTCTTCGGCAGTTCCATGGCGCTGATCGCGCTGCCGCTCCAGATCAAGCACCTCACTGGCTCGCCCCTCGCGGTCGGCGCGATGGGCGCGGTCGAGCTGGTGCCGCTGGTCGTGTTCGGCCTCTACGGCGGCGCGCTCGCCGACGCCGTGGACCGCCGCAAGGTCATCCTGGGCACCGAGGCGGGGCTCGGACTCCTCGCGCTCGTCCTGCTCGTCAACGCCGCCCTGCCGGACCCGCTGCTCTGGCCGCTCTACGTCGTCGCCGGCGGGGTGTCCGCGCTCTCCGGGCTCCAGCGGCCCGCGCTGGACTCGCTGATGGCCCGGATCGTGCCGCACGACCAGCTGGCCGCGGCCGCCGCCCTGAACTCGCTGCGCTGGCAGTTCGGGGCGATCCTGGGCCCGTCGCTGGCCGGTGTGGTGGTGGCGTACGCCGGTCACGCCACGGCCTACACGGTCACGGTCCTCACGTTCACCGTCTCGGTGTTCCTGTGCCGCCGGCTGGCGCCCGCACCGCCGGTGGAGAAGGGGCAGAAGCCGTCGCTGCGCGGCATCGCGGAAGGGGCGCGGTACGCCTGGAGCCGGCCGGTGCTGCTGGGGACGTACGCGATCGACATGGCCGCGATGTTCTTCGCGTTCCCGAACGCGGTCTTCCCGTTCCTCAGCGACGAGCTGGACGCCGAGTGGTCGCTCGGGCTGATGTACGCGGCGGGTTCGGTGGGCTCGCTGGTGCTGGGGCTGACCAGCGGCTGGACCAGGGGGGTGCGCAGACACGGGCTGTTCGTGGTGTCCGGCGCCGCCGTCTGGGGGCTGGCCATCGCGGGGGCGGGCTGGTTCGGCAACGTGTGGCTGGTGCTGGTCTGCCTGGCGGTGGCGGGTGCGGGCGACATGCTCAGCGGCCTGGGCCGCTCCACCATCTGGAACCAGACCATCCCGGAGGAGCTCCGGGGCCGGCTCGCGGGCATCGAGGTGCTCTCGTACAGCGTCGGCCCGCAGCTGGGCCAGGTCCGGGCCGGCGGGATGGCCGGCTGGACGGGGACCCGTACGGCCGTCTGGAACGGCGGGGTGGCCTGCGTCGCCTCGGTGGCACTGCTGGCGGCGGCTCTGCCGAAGCTCCTCACCTACGACTCGGAGACCGACGCGGACGCGCTGCGCAGGCGCGCACAGCGCGAGGGGGGCCTGGAGGCGGCGCCCGCGGGCTGAGCCCGGGGCGCGGGCCTCTCGGCCGCCCCCGCCCTCAGCCGCCCGCGTTCTCGTCCGGCCCCTGGCGGTCGTGCCACCTGGGGTCGGTCTCCCACTCCAGGTTGCGCTCCCGCGCGGTGTCCATCGCGTGCTGGGCCTCCTGGCGGGAGGCGTACGGGCCGAAGCGGTCCTTGGCCGGGCACTCGGGGCCCTCCTCGACCTTCTTGTGCTCCAGGCAGTAGTACCACTCGCCCGGCTTGCCGACCGTGCGCTTCTTGAACAGGGCCATTACCGGCTCCTTTCCTCTGTGCCATGGTGCCCCGGACTCGCTGGTTAGACTCGCTGGCATGTCTGGCCAGTCGCTGCTCGTACCAGGGGAGATCACTCCCGTCCGTTCCGTGCCCGGAAACATCCGGCGCCCCGAGTATGTCGGCAAGCCCGCCCCGACGCCGTACACCGGCCCGGAGGTGCAGGACGCCGAGACCGTGGAGCGCATGCGCGTCGCGGGGCGGATCGCCGCTCAGGCGATGGGTGAGGCCGCGAAGCTGATCTCCCCGGGCGTCACGACGGACGAACTCGACCGGGTCGCCCACGAGTTCATGTGCGACCACGGCGCCTATCCGTCCACGCTCGGCTACCGGGGCTTCCCCAAGTCGCTCTGCACCTCGCTCAACGAGGTGATCTGCCACGGAATCCCGGACTCGACGGTGCTGCGCGACGGCGACATCGTGAACCTCGACGTGACGGCGTACCTCAACGGGGTGCACGGCGACAACAACGCCACCTACCTCTGCGGGGACGTGGACGAGGAGTCGCGGCTGCTCGTGGAGCGCACGGAGGAGTCGCTGAAGCGGGCGATCAAGGCGGTCCGGCCGGGCCGCCAGGTGAACGTGATCGGGCGGGTCATCGAGTCGTACGCGAAGCGCTTCGGGTACGGGGTGGTGCGGGACTTCACCGGGCACGGGATCAACTCCTCGTTCCACTCCGGCCTGATCATCCCGCACTACGACAGCGAGCACGCCACCACGGTGATGAAGCCCGGCATGACGTTCACCATCGAACCGATGCTGACGCTCGGGACCCACACCTACGACATGTGGGACGACGGCTGGACCGTGGTGACCAAGGACCGCAGGCGCACCGCGCAGTTCGAGCACACCCTGGTGGTGACGGAGACGGGCGCCGAGATCCTCACGCTCCCGTAGCCCGTCCGCTCTCCGGACTCCGACTTCCGACGGCCGCCCCTTCCGGGCGGCCGTTCCGGCCTCTCCAGCCGTTTTTACCGACAGGGCGTCGGGAAACAGTTGACTTAGGTAAGCCTAAGTAGGAAGATCGGGACATCGGCCGACGTCGCGGCACCCGTCGCGGCGGGCCGATATTTCCGTCTCTTTCTGGACTTCCCGTCCCCTTGGTCCCCGGAGGCCCGCCTTGGACGCAACCGTCACCGCCACCCCCTTCTCGACGCTGATCCGCACCGCGTCGCACGAGCAGCACGTCGAGGCGGAGACCTCGACCTTCATGAGCGACCTGCTCGGCGGGCGCCTCGGCGTGGACGCGTACACGCGCTACACGGAGCAGCTGTGGTTCGTGTACCGCGCCCTGGAGGACGGCGCCGGGGCGCTGCGCGAGGACGCGGTCGCCGGTCCGTTCATCCAGCCCGAGCTGATGCGCACCGCGGAGCTGGAGCGCGATCTGGCCCATCTGCGGGGTGCGGACTGGCGGGAGGGCCTGGAGCCGCTGCCGGCCACGGCCGCGTACGCGGAGCGGGTGGCCGAGTGCGCCCGCAGCTGGCCGGCGGGTTACATCGCGCACCACTACACCCGCTACCTGGGCGACCTGTCGGGCGGCCAGATCATCCGCGACAAGGCGGAGCGCACCTGGGGCTTCGAGCGCAAGGGCGACGGAGTGCGGTTCTACGTCTTCGAGGGGATCGCCAACCCGGCCTCGTTCAAGCGGGGCTACCGCGAGCTGCTGGACGCGGTGGACGCGGACGACCTGGAGAAGCAGCGGATCGTGGACGAGTGCAAGCGGGCGTTCGCGCTGAACACCGCGGTGTTCCGGGAGCTGGGCGAGGCGTTCCCGCTCAGTGCGTAGGCCTCGGCGGCGAAGCGGTGGGGTGCCCTGTCCGGGTGCCCCACCGCTTCGTTCTGTCCCCGATCGCCGGACGGGCTTGATTTCCCGCCCGCCGGCGGACGGTCTGGCCCTCCGCCGGACGGCCTGGTTTTCCGGCGGACGGGCCCGGTCTCAGCCCTGCACCGCCAGTAGTACTCGGCCGCCGATCTCCACCGTGCCGTCCGGTGCGGGGGCCGTGAGGATCTGGGAGCCGCGGCCCTGCCTGATGTTCAGCGCCCGGTTCAGCCGGTCGCTGAGCAGCAGCGCGGCCGCCCCCGTCGCCTCGTCCTCGATGATGCCGTCGCCCCGCCGGGGGAACGCCCGCGCCCTGATCCGGCCGGCCGCCTCGTCCTCCCACGCCCATACGTAGAGCCAGCCCTCGCCGGACGGCGGGCCGGTCAGCGCCTCGACCTCGGCCGCCGAGCCGTACTGCTCCAGCGTGCGTGGCGGGGCCCACTCGGGGCGGGCGGTGATCCAGCTGAACTCACCGTCCTGACGGGCGAAGACCTCCCCCACTTCGAGCTCCAGGATCTCCAGGTCGAGCAGCCAGGCCGCGCCGACCAGCGGGTGTCCGGCGAACGGCAGCCGCAGCCCCGGGGTGTAGATGTCCAGGTGCCCGCGTTCCGGATCGTCCACGAACACGGTCTCGCTGAAGCCGAGGCGGCGGGCCAGCTCCTGGCGCGAGGCCCGGTCCGGATGGTCCCGCCCGTCGCGTACGACGCCGAGCGCGTTGCCGTGCCGGCCGTCGGGGCCGCAGAACACGCGCAGTACGTCGATGCCGGCGGGTACGTCGTAGTCGCTCACGTGCGCATTCAAGCACCGCCCGGATGCCGGCCCCCGAGAGGGACCGCACCCGGGCGGTGGTGTCACGCGGCGCTGCTAAGGCCTGTCGTCACACTGCCGTCTGCCGCGCTTCGGGCGGCGCCGGCGGTTTGACGTCGCACCCTAGGCGGTGTGGCGCCGACGGGCCACGACGACCGCTCCGGCGCCGGCCGCGACGATCAGGCCGGAGGCGGCGAACAGTGCGCCGGCCGGGACGTCGGAGCCGGTGGAGGCCAGGGCGCCGGAGCCGCCGACCGTACCGCCGCCGCCCACGGAACCGCCGGTGGACGAACCGCCGGTGGACGAACCACCGGTGCTGGCGGTACCGCCCGCGGACGCACCGCCCGTGGACGAGCCGCCGGTGGAGGGGAGTTCGGCGTTCTTGTCCAGGGCGACCGCGACGGTCAGCGCGTCGAGCCGCTCACCCGCCTGGTACATGCCGCCGAAGGCCTTGGTGCCGTCGGCGGTGAGGGTGGCCGGAACGGCGGAGAGGGTCACCACGCCGTCCTTGGCGGTGAGTCCGCCGGCGGGCAGCTTCAGGTCCGCGACGGCGAGACCGGTGTAGGTGGCGACCTTCTTCGTCGCGCGGTCCTTGGTGGACACGTCGGCGATGAGCTTGCCCTTGG
This sequence comes from Streptomyces sp. NPDC088730, assembly GCF_044751215.1. Classification (NCBI taxonomy): domain Bacteria; kingdom Bacillati; phylum Actinomycetota; class Actinomycetes; order Kitasatosporales; family Streptomycetaceae; genus Streptomyces; species Streptomyces sp. NPDC088730. The sequence continues at coordinate 879,388 of NZ_JBIVLK010000001.1, read as the reverse complement.
TCCCGTCGGCCTGGATCTCCAGGTTGCTCAGGGAGAGGTCGAGCGTGTACGCGCCGTTCTCCTGGTGGCCCAGGAAGCGGACCCTGCCGTCGAACTCCGCGTTCAGGGTCTGCGCGGCGGCGTCGAAGTGCCCGCTGGCGTCGGGGAAGCGGTAGCCGTCGCCGGAGGCGGTCGCGCCGCCCGTCGTCTCGACCTTGCCGTGGGCGATGGGGCCGGTGACGTAGGTACGGAAGGAGGCCTTCACGCCCCAGTCCAGGGTGCCGGCGACGATGGTGCCCGGGTCCGCGGCCGGCTTGTCGGTGGCCGTGGTGCTCGGGGAGGGCTTCGGCGTCGGCCGGGCGGGCTGGGTGGTGGGCCTGTCCGTGGGCTTCACGGTCGGCTTCTCTGTGGGCTTCTCGGTGGGCTTGCCCGTCGGTTCGGTGGGCTTCTCGGTGGGCTTCTCGGTCGGCTCCTCGGTCGGGGGCGTGACCGCCTTCACCGTGAGCGTGGCCGGGTCGAGGACCTCCCCGGCCTGGTACTGGCCGTTGAAGGCCTCGGAGCCCGCCTTCGTCAGCTTCGCGGGGATGTCCTTGAAGACCATCGCCCCGCCCGCGCCCTGACCGGGCTTCACGGCCGACAGATCGAGGTCCGCGACCGCCACATCGTTCCGGGTGCCCTGCGGGGTCGCCACGTCGGCGGTGATCGCACCGCCCTTGCCGGCGGTGGACAGCTTGACGTCCGAGAGCGTGATGTCGAGGACGCCGCCGTGGGCGGAGAAGTTGACGCCGCCCTCGAAGGCGGTGTCGGTGCCGTGGGTGGTCATGTCGTACGTGCCCTTGCCGTTGACAAAGGTGAACACACCGTTGCCGGCGGCCTGGGTGGCACCGTCCTTGACCGTGATCTTGCCCGCGGCACCGATGTACTTGCGGAAGGACTCCTTGAAGCCCCAGTCCAGCGTGCCGTCCTTCAGCTCCATCGCCGGGGCGGCCGCGGTGGCGCCGTCCTGACCGGACTGGCCGGCCGCGAACGCCGGGAGTGCGAAGGCGGTGCCGAGAGCGGCCGCGGTGGCGACGGCTGCGGCGAGGGCTATGGGGCGGCGGGTGGCTGCCATGGTCGGTGGTCTCCTCAGGGATGAACAGGAACAACGGGGGGGGGTGGGGTGGGGACGGGGGTGGAGCGGGGTGGAGCGATGTGAGGGGAAGGGGGACGGGGAGGTCCGGGGGTCAGGAAAGGGGGACGGGGAGGTCCGGGGTCAGGAAGGAGTGCCTGGCGTCGAGCGGTTTCGGCGCACCAGGAACAGCACGCCGCCCGCGGCCGCGGCGAGCACGGCGGCCCCGCCGAGGGTCAGGTAGAGCCCGGTCGAGGAGCTCTTGTCCGCCGCCGATGCCACGGACGCCGTGGCGGCGGTGGTCTTCGGCCCGGGGGTGTCCGACGGCTGTGCGGCGGGGGCCGGGTCGCTGCCCAGGTCGGGGAGGGCGGGCAGCTTCGCCTTCGCGTCGAGGGCCACGGCGAGCGAGACCGGGTCCATCGCGGTGCCCGCCTTGTAGAGGGAGCCGAACGCCTTGGCGCCGTCGGCGGTCAGGTTCGCGGGGGCTTCGGTGAGGACCGCGAGGCCGTCCTTCGGCGCGAAGTCCTCGGCGGTGAAGGTGATGAGCGGCACGGCCTTTCGGGTGTCGCCCTTCGTCCGGACGTCGGCGCCGAGGGTGCCCCGGCCCGCCTTCAGCTTCACCGAGAACCGGGACAGCGTCAGGTCGAGGCCGTCCGCCCCGGTGAAGCGGACACTGCCCGCGAAGGCGGCTGCCAGGGTCTGCCTCTTCGCGTCGTACGTGCCCTGCCCCTTCGGGAAGCGGAAGAGCGCGCCGCCGTCCTGGGCGCCCCCGGACAGGGCCCACTTGCCTCGGCCGATCGAGCCGGTGACGTACTCCCGGAACGTGCGGCGCACGCCCCAGTCCACGGCGCCGTCCTCGATCCGGCCCGCCGCCTCCTTCGGCTTCGCGCTGTCGGCGGGCTTGCCGGGGGACTTGGACGCCGCGGGCTTCCCGGCCGGGGCCGAGGTGTCCACGGAGAGGCTGACCGGGTCCAGGGGCGTACCGGCCGTGTAGTAGCCGGCGAAGGACGTGGCGCCCTGTGAAGTGAGGGTCGCCGGGACGTTGTTGAGGGCGATGGGGGTGGAACCGCCCCGCATGTCGATCCCGGACAGGCCGAGCGTGGCCAGGGGCACCTGGGCCGCGGAGGTGACCCGGCCGGTCCCCCGGTCCTTGCTCACCATGTCGGCGTACAGGGTGCCGCTGCCGCCCTGGACGCGGACGGTCGGGCGGCTGATCGTGAGGTCCAGCTCGTTGGAACCGTCGGCCTTCCGGTGGCCGGTGAAGTGGACGCCGCCCGAGAAGCCGGAGGTGAAGGCGCCGCTCGCCGGGTCGTAGGAGCCGGTCGCGGAGTGGAAGCGGAACTGGCTTCCGCCGACCGTGGCCGCGCCGCCCGTCAGGCTCCAACTGCCGTGGGCGATGGGGCCCGTGACGTAACTCTGGAAGGAGGACTTGATCCCCCAGTCCAGCCGGCCGCCCTGCACCGTCCGGCTCGCCGCTTGCGCGGCGGTGGCCGGGAGCAGGGCTCCCAGCAGTACCGCGAGAAGCGCGACGGCGAGCGCGCGGGCAGGTCTGAACGGCGGCATGAACCCCTCCGAGGTCTAGAAGATGAGGTAAGGCTAACCTAAGATATGTACATCGTGTGTCGGTACCCCCTTCCGTCACATTTCTCGCAATCCACTCCCAACTGCACGCCGCAGAACGACAGGACGGTGCCCCAGTGCGCTTCTCGCAGGACTTCGCCCCGCCGGGCCGCGACACCGGGCGACCGGGGCGCGGGCGCACCGGCCTCCGTACGGCCGCGATATCCCTGGCGGCCGCGCTGCTGCTGGCCGGCTGCGGGGGCACGGGGACCCCGGCGGCGAAGACGGCGGGCGTCAGGAAGGCCTCGGCCGCCGACGCGGACCGGATCGAGCCGCTGGCCACCGTGCCCGCGCCCCGCCTGCCCGTCACCGTGAGATCGGCGGACGGCAAGCGGACCACGATCACTTCGGCCGACCGGATCGTGCCGCTGACCGGCAGCCTGAGCGAGATCGTCTTCACTCTCGGCCTGGGCAAGCAGGTGGTGGCCCGCGACATCACCGCCACCTTCGAGCAGGCCGGGAAGCTCCCGGTGGTGACCCGCGCCCATGACGTGTCGGCCGAGAGCGTGCTCTCCCTGCGGCCCACCGTCGTCCTCGCGGACACCACGACCGGCCCGGCCGAGGCCATCGGCCAGATCCGGGACGCCGGGATTCCGCTCGTCGTCGTCGAACCGGCCACCGGGCTCGCGGATGTCGGCCGCCGCATCGAGACGGTGGCGGCCGCCCTGGGGGTACCGGAGTCCGGCCATGAGCTGAAGCAGCGCACCGAGGACCGGATCGACGCCGTCCGGAAGTCCGTGCCCGCTCCGGCCGAGGGGGCGAAGAAGCCCCGGGTCGCCTTCCTCTATCTGCGCGGCTCCGCCTCCGTCTATCTGCTGGGGGGCCGTGAGTCCGGCGCGAGTTCGCTGCTCGAAGCGGCGGGCGCGGTCGACGCGGGCAAGGCGTCCGGGCTGAAGAAGGACTTCACCGCCATCACCAGCGAGGCCCTGGCCAAGGCGGCGCCCGACGCGATCCTGGTGATGACGAAGGGGCTCGACTCGGTCGGCGGCGTCGACGGTCTGGTGAAGATCCCGGGCGTCGCGGAGACCCCGGCCGGCCTGGACCGCCGGATCCTCTCCATCGACGACGGGGTGCTGCTGAACTACGGGCCGCGCACCGACCGGGTGCTGAGCGAGCTGGTCGCCCAGCTCCACCCGAAGGACGGGGCGGCCAAGTGACCACCTCCTGCCAGGAGCGCACCGGGCGGACCGGCCCCGAAGCGGCTCCCGCGCCGCCGCCGGGGGCCCGGCGCTCCACCGCAGTCACCCTGACCGCCGGGCTGCTCGCCGCCCTCGTCCTGTGCGCTCTGCTCTCCGCCGGACTCGGCGCGTACAGCATTCCGCTCGGTGATGTCCTCGCCTCCCTCCAGCACCGGATCGGACTCGGCGGACACGCCCTGGACCGGGTCGGGGAGAGCGTCCTGTGGAACGTCCGGCTGCCGAGGGTCGTCCTCGCGCTGCTGGTCGGCGCCTCCCTCGGCTGCGCGGGCGCCCTGATGCAGGGGGTGTTCGGCAATCCGCTCGCGGAGCCGGGCGTCATCGGGATCTCGGCGGGCGCGGCGGTCGGCGCGGTCGCCTCGATCGCGCTGGGACTGAGCTTCTTCGGCAACTGGACCATCACCGTCTGCGCGTTCGCCGCCGGTCTGCTGACCGTGCTGCTCGTCTACGCGCTGTCGCGCTCCGGCGGCCGGACGGAGGTCGTGACGCTGATCCTCACCGGCATCGCCGTCAACGCCTTCGCGGGTGCGCTGATCGGACTGTTCATCTTCTTCGCGGACAACGCGCAGATCAGCCAGATCACCTTCTGGCAGCTCGGTTCGCTGGCCCAGGCCACCTGGCCGAAGGTGCTGGCCGTGCTGCCGTGCGCGGTGCTCGGACTCGTCGTGGCACCGTTCTACGCCCGCAAGCTGGACCTGCTGGCGCTCGGCGAACGGCCCGCCAGGCACCTGGGCGTCGATGTGGAACGGCTCCGCGTCGTGCTGGTGCTCGTCGTGGCGCTGCTGACCGCCGCCGCGGTGGCGGTCGCCGGGATCATCTCGTTCGTGGGGCTGCTGGTGCCGCATCTGCTGCGGATGGCGAACGGCCCCGGACACCGCTTCCTCGTCCCCGGCAGTGCGCTCGGCGGTGCGCTGGTGCTGGTCGCGGGCGATCTCGCGGCCCGTACCGTCGCGGACCCGGCCGAGCTGCCGCTCGGTGTACTGACCGCGCTGATCGGCAGCCCGTTCTTCTTCTGGCTGCTGCGCAGGACCCGTCGCAAGCAAGGTGGTTGGGCATGAGGACGCTGCGGAACCTCTTCGCGGTGCGCGAGCGCCTGCTCCCGGCGCCGGTCGCCCCCGGCGCCCCGGTCGCGGAGGTGAGCGGGCTGCGGGTCCGGCTGGGCGGGCGGCAGGTGCTCGACTCGATCGAGCTGACGGTGCACGCGGGCGAGGTGCTGGCCCTCGTCGGACCGAACGGAGCCGGGAAGTCGACCCTGCTGGCCGCGCTCGCCGCCGACCTGCCCGCCACGAGCGGCACCGTACGGATCGACGGGCGGCCGGTCGACGACTGGTCCGCGCCCGAACTCGCCCTGCGCCGGGCGGTGCTGCCGCAGTCCGCCGCGCTCTCCTTCCCCTTTCCGGTGGAGGACGTCGTCCGGATGGGGCGCGCGCCCTGGGCCGGTACGGAGCGCGAGGACGAGGACGATCCGGCGGTCCGCGCGGCGATGGCGGCCACCGAGGTCACCGAGTTCGCCGCCCGCCCGTTCTCCGCGCTGTCCGGCGGCGAGCGGGCCCGGGTCGCGCTGGCCCGGGTGCTGGCGCAGCGCGCCCCGCTGCTGCTGCTCGACGAGCCGACCGCCGCGCTGGACCTGCGCCACCAGGAACTGGTGCTGAGGATCTGCCGGGAGCGGGCCGCCGCCGGTGACGCGGTCGTCGTCGTCCTGCACGACCTGGGACTGGCCGCCGCCTACGCCGACCGGGCCGCCGTGCTGCACGGCGGGCGGATCGCGGTGGCCGGGCCGCCCGCGGAGGTGTTCACGGGCGCGCTGCTCGGCGAGGTCTACCGGCAGCCGGTCGAGGTGTTCCCGCATCCGCGGACCGGGGTGCCGCTCGTGGTGCCCGACCGGACCGCTTGACCATCGCTTTACCCCTGCCGGGCTCGCCCATGGGTCGGTCGTGATCGCCCCGTTCCCGCGTGTGCGGGGTGAGAGCTGAATCACTGCGTGCGTGGGTACCGGTCAGGTAAGGGCCGGTTAAGTTAGGTCGGCCTCACCTGCCCTTGTCCGGTCCTTCCGTTTTCTTCCTTCATCCTCATGTGGAGCCCGTATGCGAGCCGTTCGTCTCTCCGTTGTCACCGCCGCCGCCACCGTGGCCGCTCTGACCGCTGTCACGGGCTGCGCCGAGAAGAGCGACGGCAAGGGTGACGGTGCCGTCCAGGTCGTCGCGAAGGACGACTCCTGCGAGGTGTCGAAGAAGAAGCTGCCGGCCGGTCACGTCGAGCTGGCCGTGCAGAACAAGGGCTCCAAGGTCACCGAGGTCTACGTCCTGTTCCCGGACGATCGCATCGTCGCGGAGCGCGAGAACATCGGCCCCGGCACCAAGGCCACCATCACGGCGGAGATCAAGGCCGGTTCGTACGAGATCGCCTGCAAGCCCGGCATGAAGGGCCACGGCATCCGGCAGAAGCTGGAGATCAGCGGCGGCAGCGCGGCCAAGCGCAGCCCCGAGATGGACAAGGCCGTCGCCGCCTACCGCACCTACGTCCAGGACCAGGCCGACGCGACGCTGCCGAAGGCCAAGCTCTTCACGGACGCGGTCGCCGCCGGGGACATCGAGGCCGCCAAGAAGGTCTACGCCGAATCCCGGCTCGGCTGGGAGCGGACCGAGCCCGTCGCGGAGTCCTTCGGTGACATCGACCCGAAGGTCGACGTGCGCGCGGACGGACTGGAGGACGGCCAGAAGTGGACCGGCTGGCACCGCCTGGAGAAGGCGCTGTGGCAGGACAAGAAGCTGGGCACGGAGGAGAAGGCGCTCGCGCCGACCCTCCAGAAGGACCTGCTCGACTGGCAGAAGCGGGTCGGCACGGCGGAGATCACCCCGACCTCGATGGCCAACGGTGCCAAGGAACTCCTCGACGAGGTCGCGACCGGCAAGGTCACCGGCGAGGAGGAGCGCTACAGCCACACCGACCTGATCGACTTCAAGGCCAACGTCGAGGGCGCGGAGAAGTCCTACGAGCTGCTGAAGCCGATCGCCTCGAAGAACGACGCGGCCCTGTCGGCCACCCTGGACAAGCGGTTCGCGGAGCTGAACAAGCTGCTGGACACCTACCGCGAGGACAAGACCTCGTACGCGTTCACCTCGTACGAGAAGGTCGGCAAGGCGGACCGCAAGGACCTGTCGGACGCGGTCAACGCCCTGGCGGAGCCGCTCTCCAGGCTCGCCGCCGCGGTGACGAAGTAACGGGCCGCAGAGAGGTTTCGGGCATGTCCGAGGACACACAGGACGCGGGCGCGGCGCACCCGGATGCCACCGGCGCACCCTCACGGCGGGCGTTGCTCGGCTGGGGCGGCGCCGGGCTCGCCCTGGGCGCGGTGGCGGCGGGCGGCGCCGTCGCTGCGGTCCGCTCGGACGACGCCCGGGTCCCGACCGCGGACAGTGGTGCGGCGGTGCCGTTCCACGGGGCGCACCAGGCCGGGATCGCCACCGCCGTCCAGGACCGGCTGCACTTCGCCGCGTTCGACGTGACGACGGAGGACCGGGCCGAACTCGTCGCGCTGCTCAAGGAGTGGACCAGGGCCGCCGAGCGGATGACGGCCGGTCACGCGGTCGGTGACGGGGCCTACGGCGGACTGGCCGAGGCGCCGCCGGACGACACGGGCGAGGCGCTGGGCCTCAGACCGTCCCGGCTGACGCTGACCATCGGCTTCGGTCCCTCGCTGTTCGCCAGGGGGCGGTTCGGCCTGGAGGACAGGCGGCCCGACGCGCTCGTCGATCTGCCCAAGTTCCCCGGCGACAACCTGGACCCGGCCCGCAGCGGCGGCGACCTGTGCGTCCAGGCCTGCGCGGACGACCCGCAGGTGGCGGTGCACGCCATCCGCAACCTGGCCAGGATCGGCATGGGCCGCACCGCGATCCGCTGGTCCCAGCTGGGCTTCGGCAAGACGTCCTCGACGACGCCCGGTGCCCAGACTCCGCGCAACATGATGGGCTTCAAGGACGGCACCCGGAACATCTCCGGCAGCGACACCGCGGCCCTGGACGAGCACGTCTGGGTGGGCGGGAAGGACCGGGCGGGCTGGATGACCGGGGGCTCCTACCTGGTGGCCCGGCGCATCCGGATGCACATCGAGACCTGGGACCGCGCGCCGCTCCAGGAGCAGGAGGACGTCTTCGGCCGCGACAAGGGCGAGGGCGCCCCGGTCGGCAAGGCCAAGGAGCGCGACGAGCCGTTCCTGAAGGCGATGCTGCCGACCGCCCACGTACGGCTCGCACACCCGGACAGCAACGTCGGGGCGACGATCCTGCGGCGCGGCTACTCCTTCACCGACGGGACGGACGGCCTGGGCCGTCTCGACGCCGGGCTGTTCTTCCTCGCGTACCAGCGCGACACCCGCAAGGGGTTCGTGCCGCTCCAGCGCCGTCTGGCGGCGCACGACGCGCTCAACGAGTACATCCAGCACGTGGGTTCGGCGCACTTCGCCGTCCCGCCGGGCGTCCGCGACAAGGACGACTGGTGGGGCCGGGCGCTGTTCTCGTAGCCGTTCTCAAGCACCCCGAAGCGGAAAGGGATCCGAATCGTGTTCAGTAACTTCCTGATCGGCCTTCGCGAGGGCCTTGAGGCCAGCCTGGTCGTCTGCATTCTCATCGCGTACCTGGTGAAGACGGGCAACCGGAACAAGCTGCTGCCCATCTGGGTCGGTGTCGGGATCGCGATCGTCGTCAGCCTGGCGTTCGGCGCGGGGCTCGAATTCGGCTCCCAGGAGATGACGTTCAAGGCGCAGGAGGCGCTCGGCGGCTCGCTGTCGATCCTCTCCGTCGGCCTGGTCACCTGGATGGTCTTCTGGATGCGGCGTACCGCCCGGCACCTGAAGGCGGAGCTGCACGGCAAGCTCGACGCGGCGCTCGCGATGGGCACCGGGGCGCTCGTCGCCACGGCGCTGCTCGCGGTGGGCCGGGAGGGGCTGGAGACGTCGCTGTTCGTATGGCGTGCGGTGCACGCGGCGGACGACGGCTGGCATCCGATGATCGGCGCGGTGCTGGGCATCGCCGCCGCGGTGGTGCTGGGCTGGCTGTTCTACCGGGGTGCGCTGAAGATCAACCTGTCGAAGTTCTTCACCTGGACCGGCGGCATGCTGGTGGTCGTCGCGGCGGGCGTGCTCGCGTACGGGGTGCACGACCTCCAGGAGGCCGAGTTCCTGGGCGGCCTGCAGAACCGGGCGTTCGACATCAGCGCCACGATCCCGCCGGACAGCTGGTACGGCACGCTGCTGAAGGGGACCTTCAACTTCCAGCCCGATCCGACGGTTCTCCAGATCACGGTGTGGGCGCTGTATCTGATCCCCACGCTCGCGCTCTTCCTCGCCCCGGTAGGGTTCGCACGGTCAGTGGGGGCGACGGATCAGAAGGCGCAGAGAGCAACGGATGAGAAGTCTGAGGCCGGTTCGGCTGGCGACGGGGCTCGCGACGGCAACGGTGCTGAGCATGACGGCGAGCGGATGCGTGACGGTGCACGGCGAGCTGGAAGTCGTTCCGGCGGCGACGAAGTCTGAGGCGGCGCAGGCCCTGAAGACGTTCACCGCGGCGTACAACGCGGCGGACAAGGCCTACGATCCGGCGCTGGACGCGGACGAGATCGGTGGCTCCCTCGGGGCGATCAACCAGGCGGGCCTGAAGGCCCGGCACGCGAACAACCCGGACGGCAACGCGAACCACCAGCCGCTGGAGCTGACCGACGCGAACTACGTCATCCCGAAGAAGGCGGGCTGGCCGAGGTGGTTCGTCGCGGACACCGACTCCAACCGGGACCAGGACAGCGGCAAGCTGGACACCCGCTGGCTCGTCGTCTTCACCAAGTCCGGCCCCGACGCGGGGTGGAGGGCCGTCTACCTGTCGGTCGTCGCCCCGTCGCGGCTGCCCCGCTTCGCGAAGGACGAAGAGGGCCGGGCCAAGCCGGTCCCGGCGGACAGCGCCGGACTGACGGTGGCCCCGCAGGAGTTGAGCAAGCAGTACACGGACTACCTGCAGAAGGGCACGCCCGACGTCTTCGCCCCGGGCGCCTCCACCTCGCTCTGGCGTACCACCCGCCAGAACACCCGGCGGGCGGGTTTCTCGTACCAGTACATCGACCAGCCGCTGGACAGCGGCGCGTTCGGACCGCTCGGCCTGGAGACGGAGGACGGCGGGGCGCTGGTCTTCTTCAGCAGCAAGCACTTCGAGCGCCAGACGGCGGCGAAGGGGCTGCGACCGACGGTCACCCCGGATGTGCGGGCCCTGATGTCCGGCGAGGTGAAGAGCACCCTCACGAAGGAGCGGGTCTCCAGCCAGCTGGTGTACGTCCCGAAGAAGGGCGCCGGCACGGCCCAGGTGACCGTACTGAACCGTCTCCCGGGCCTGACCTCGGCCAAGGGCTCCTGAACCAGGCCCGCCCGAGCGCACAACCAGGCCCGCCCGGCGATCGAGGGCGAACCGTCACCGGGCGGCCCCGGCATCCGCGCCCACCCCCGCCGGGCCACCGCCTACCGGCTCAGCGGCCAGGCCACCGACTCATGATCGACATCGCTCTGTTCCGCCGACCCGACGAACCGCGCACACGCGTCCGTCAGCGTCTCCAGCAGCGTCAGCGGATCCGGCAGCGGATTCTCCGGCCCCCGCACCCACCGCACGTCCAGCTCACCGGGAAGCCGCGCGGGCGGCAGCAGCACGTAGCTGCCCCGGCAGTGCCACCGCAGCCCGGGGTGCTCGTCCATCGTCTCGGGGTGGCAGTCCAGCTCGCACGGCCACCATTCGTCCTCGTCCTCCGGCGTGCCCCGCGTCGCCGTGAAGAAGAGCATCCGGTCGTCGCCGGAGCGGGCCACCGGGCCCACCTCGATCTCGGCGGCGAGCAGCCGTTCCAGCGCCTGCTCGCCCGCCGACAGCGGGACGTCGAGAACGTCGTGGATCATGCCGGTCGCCGTGATGAAGTTCGCCTGCGGCTGGCTGCGGGCCCAGCGCTCGATCTGGGACCGGTCGGTGGTGGACTGCGTCTGCCAGGCGAACGAGATCGGGTGCCTGGCGGGGGTCGGACAGCCCATGCGTTCGCAGGAACATCGGTAGCCCACCGGATGGGCGGCGGGCGCGATCGGCATTCCGGCCTCCGCGACAGCCAGGAGCAGTGCCTCCCGTGCGGTGTCGTCGACCTCGCCCTGCTCCGGTTTGGGTCGCCGGCGCAGCCAGTGGGAAAACCTGCTCTCTGAGCCGCGACTACGGCCGAAATCGGCGCCCATCTATCCCCTTACCTCAGCGTTGCCCCTGTCCATCGTCCCACCATCCTGCGCCCCGGGTGGCCAGACTCCGGAAGCGGGGTGGGCGGACAGGCGGCACGAGGTGGGCACTATCACACCTTTCGTCATGGAATGCACGGCGGAATGCTCACCGCGGCGGCCGGAGCGGGCAGCCGGAGCGAGGGCCAGGCCCCCGGCAGGCGCGACGGACGCGGCCACGGCAGGCGGCGGCACGCAGCGGGCTGCGCGCTCCGGGGGAACCACCCGATCGGTTCACTGCGCGGCGGGCCCCGGACGGCGCACCATGGGCTCACGCACATACCCGTGCGACGCACCGGCCGCGGCGGCCACCAATGCCGCCGCGACGATTCGTGAGGAGCCCTCGTTGCCTCGTGAAGCCACACCCACCCGTCGGGCCACACCCCGCCGCTACCTGATGTGCGCCCCGGCCCACTTCAGGGTGACGTACTCCATCAATCCGTGGATGGACCCCACCAAACCGGTGGACCTCCCGCTCGCGCAGACCCAGTGGGAGGATCTGCGCGACCGCTACCGCGCTCTCGGGCACACCGTGGAGCTGCTCACCCCCGACCCCGAGCTGCCCGACATGGTCTTCGCCGCCAACGGGGCCACCGTGGTCGACGGCCGGGTGCTGGGCGCCCGGTTCGCCTACCAGGAGCGGTTCGCCGAGGCGGCCGCCCACCGGGACTGGTTCCGCGGACACGGCTTCACGGAGATCCATGAGCCGGACCACGTCAACGAGGGCGAGGGCGACTTCGCGGTGACGTCCTCGTACCTGCTGGCCGGCCGGGGCTTCCGGTCGAGCCCGCTCTCGCACGACGAGGCCCAGGAGTTCTTCGGGCGGCCGGTGATCGGGCTGGATCTCGTCGATCCGCGCTACTACCACCTGGATACGGCGCTGAGCGTGCTGGACGAGGCGTCCGACGAGATCATGTACTACCCGGACGCCTTCTCACCGGGCAGCCGGGCGGTGCTGGCCCGGCTCTTCCCGGACGCGCTGATCGCCGGTGCGGCGGACGCCGCCGCGCTCGGGCTGAACGCGGTGAGCGACGGCCGCAACGTGCTGCTCCCGCAGGCCGCCACCGGCCTGTTCGACCCGCTGCGGGCGCGCGGCTTCGAGCCGGTGCCGATGGACCTGAGCGAGCTGCTCAAGGGCGGCGGCAGCGTGAAGTGCTGCACCCAGGAGCTGCGCGGCTAGCCGGCGTCCCGCGGGGGCGGCCAGGCGTCGCCCCAGTCGATGTCCCGGGCGGCGCGGTACAGCTCGCCGTGCCGCTTGGTGACCGTGGTCCGCTGGAGGCCCTCGTCCCGGGTGCACAGCTCCAGCAGCACCTGGCCCTTGCGGATCTGCGGGCGCCGGGTGATCCGGGCCGCCACCGGGTGCACCGCGAACCGGGTCGCCACGACGTAGCTGAACTTCTCGTCCTCGTACGGCAGCGAGCCGCCCTTCACCTTGCGGTGCAGCGAGGAGCGGCTCACCCGGGCCGAGAAGTGGCACCAGTCCGTGCCGGGCTCGATGGGGCAGGCGTCGCTGTGCGGGCAGGGCGCGGCGACGGTGAACCCGGCCGCTGTCAGCCGGTCCCTGGCCTCGATGACGCGGGCGTAGCCGTCGGGGGTGCCGGGCTCGACGATCACCACGGCCTGGCCCGCGCGGGCCGCCGAGTCGACGAGCGCGGTGCGGGCCTGCGGCGTCAGCTCGTTGAGCACGTAGGAGACGGTCACCAGGTCCGCTGGGCCGAGATCGAGGTCCTCGCCGATCCGGGCCCGCCGCCACTCGACGGTGCCGAGTGCCGGGATGCCGGAGACGGCGGCCAGTTCACGGCCGAGCGCGAGTGCGGGCTCCGCCCAGTCCAGCACGGTGGTCCTGGGCCCCTCCCAGGCCCCGGCGACCGCCCAGCTCGCCGCTCCGGTGCCGCCGCCGACGTCGGTGTGGGTGACGGGCACCCAGTCCGGGGCGGCCTCGCGCAGGGCGTGCAGGGCGGACCGTACCGCTTCGAAGGTGGCGGGCATCCGGTAGGCGGCGTACGCGGCGACGTCCGAGCGGTCGCGGAGCAGCGGGGTGCCGGTGGGGGTGGTCCCCCGGTAGTTGGCGATGAGCCGGTCGACGGCCTGGGCGGCCTGGCGGGGCGGCAGTCCGTCGAGGAGTCCGGCCAGTGCCGCACGCAGGGTGTCCGCGGTGGGGAGGGTGTCGTTCACCGACGAAGTGTAGGCGGAGCCCGGCCGCCCGCCCTCCGGCCCGCCGCCCGTCAGGGGCCGCTCACCCTCGCCCGCCGCCCGTCACGGCCGCCCGGCCACCTGCTGCCAGGGCCGGCACAGCACCAGGAAGCAGGCCATCGCGCCCACCGCGCAGACCAGCTGCACGACGGCCATCGGTACGGCCGTCGCCTCTCCGGCGATCCCGACGAGCGGCGAGGCGATGGCTCCGATCAGGAACGAGGACGTACCGAGCAGCGCGGAGGCCGATCCGGCGGCGTGCTTGGTGCGCATCAGGGCCTGGGCGTTGGTGTTCGGCATCGCCAGGCCCATCGCCGACATCAGCACGAACAGCCCCGTCGCCACCGGGACGAGTCCGACGTCGCCGAAGACCCCGGACGTCATCAGCAGCAGCGCCGTCGCGGCCAGCACGATGACGGAGAGCCCGAAGCCGAGCGCCTTGTCGAGGCTGATCCGTCCGACGAGGATCTTGCCGTTGATCTGGCCCACGGCGATCAGACCGATCGAGTTGATGCCGAAGAGCATGCTGAAGGTCTGCGGCGAGGCGCCGTAGATCTCCTGCACGACGAACGGCGAGGCACTCACGTAGGCGAAGAGGGCGGCGAAGGCGAGGCTGCCCGCGATCATGTAGCCGGTGAAGACGCGGTCGGCGAGCAGTCCGCGCATGGTGCGCAGCGCGTCACCGATCCCGCCGGTGTGGCGCTCCTCCGGTGGCAGGGTCTCCCGCAGCCACTTCCAGACGACCAGGGTGAGCAGGGTGCCGACGACGGTGAGCACGGCGAAGATGCCCCGCCAGTCGGTGAGCCGCAGGACCTGTCCGCCGATGACGGGGGCGATGACCGGGGCGACGCCGGAGATCAGCATCAGCGTGGAGAAGAACCGGGCCATCTCCATGCCGTCGTACATGTCGCGCACCACCGCCCGCGCGATGACGATGCCGGCCGCGCCCGCGAGCCCCTGGAGCAGCCGGAAGCCGATGAGGAGTTCGACGGTCGGGGCGAAGACGCAGATCGCGGTGGCGAAGACGTAGATGATCATGCCGAGGAGCAGCGGGCGGCGCCGGCCCCAGCGGTCGCTCATCGGTCCGACGACGACCTGCCCGAGCGCCATGCCGGTGAGGCAGGCGGTGAGGGTGAGCTGGACGGTCGAGGCGGGTGCGTGCAGCGCGTCGGTGACGGCGGGCAGCGCCGGGAGGTACATGTCCATCGACAGCGGCGGCAGCGCGGTCAGACCGCCGAGGACCAGGGTGACGAGAAGTCCGGTGCGCCGGGCCGCCGCTGTGGCGGCCGGCCGGGGTGGAGAGGTGTCGGGGGCGGTATCGGTTATGTGTACGTGCTGGGCTCGGCTGACGCCGCTCTCCGGCATTCTGATCTCCATTGTTGTTGAATCCGCCTCTATGCTCTCAGCTCAGCCGGAATGGTCGACACCTTTTTGGGAGCGCGCATGAGCAGGACTGTCCGTTGGGGCGTGCTGGCGACCGGTGGCATCGCGGGGACTTTCACCGCCGACCTGCTGGCGATGCCCGATGCGGAGGTGGTGGCCGTCGCCTCCCGTACGGACACGGCGGCGAAGGCGTTCGCCGAGCGGTTCGCGATACCCAGGGCCTACGGCAGCTGGGCCGAACTCGTCGCGGACGACGAGGTCGACGTGGTGTACGTGGCCACGCCGCACTCCGCGCACCGGGAGGCGGCCGGGCTCGCGCTGGAGGCCGGAAAGCACGTGCTGTGCGAGAAGGCGTTCACGCTCAACGAGCGCGAGGCGCGGGAGCTGGTGGAGCTCGCGCGGGAGCGGGGCCTCTTCCTGATGGAGGCCATGTGGACGTACTGCAACCCGGTCATCCGCCGGATGGCCGAGCTGGTGCGGGACGGGGCGATCGGTGAGATCCGCACCGTGCAGGCCGACTTCGGCTTCGCCGGTGACTTCGGCGCGGAGCACCGGCTGCGCGATCCCGCGCTGGGCGGCGGTGCGCTGCTGGACCTCGGGGTCTATCCGGTGTCGTTCGCGCAGCTGCTGCTGGGTGAGCCGGACCGGGTGCGCGCGGACGCGCTGCTGTCGCCGGAGGGCGTCGACCTGAACACCGGGATGCTGCTGGGCTGGGACTCGGGCGCCACCGCCCTGCTCGCCTGCTCGGTCGTCGGGCACCACCCGACGGCCGCCACGGTCATCGGGACGGCCGGGCGCATCGACTTCCCGGACAGCTTCTTCTATCCGCGGCACTTCGTGCTGCACCGGGCGGGCCGCGAGCCGGAGGAGGTCGCCTCTGGGCCGGGTCCGCAGGGCCTGTCGGGGATGCAGTACGAGGCGGCCGAGGTGATGCGGGCGGTCCGGGCGGGCGAGACGGAGTCCCCGCTGGTGCCGCTGGACGGCTCGCTCGCGGTGATGCGGACGCTCGACGCGGTACGTGACCGCGTCGGCGTCCGCTACCCGGCGGACGCGCCCCGGGTCCCTAGGCCGGAGTGAGGCCCTGGTTGCCCACCTCCGTGACGAGGGAGCCGGCCGTGGTGAGGGGCGCGCCCGGCTTGGTGACGGCGGAGACCGTACGGAAGTCGGCCCGCGCCTGCCGCTCCTGGAGGGTGACGACTGCGTAGCCGCGGCGCCCGTTGTAGAACTTCAGGTGCGGGTTGGCCTTCATCAGGTTGTTCCAGTTGGCCGGCTTCTCCGAGCCGTCCTTGCCGCTGGTGATCGACGTGGTGACGATCTCGGTGCCCAGGGTGCGGGACGCCGGGTCGTCGAAGTCCCGCTTGATGTCGAAGCCGTAGCTCACGTGCACGTCGCCGGTCAGCACCATCAGGTTGTCCACCCCGGCGGACTGGGCGCCCTTCAGGATGCGGTCCCTGGAGGCCGTGTAGCCGTCCCAGGAGTCCATGGAGAGCTTGTAGGCGTCGGTCGGTACGTCGCGCCGCTGGGCGAAGGTGACCTGCTGCGGCACGACGTTCCAGGTGGCCCGGGAGTGGCGCCAGCCGTCCGTGAGCCAGCGCTCCTGGGTCGCGCCGGTGATGGTGCGCGAGGGGTCCTCGGACTCGGGTCCGGGGGTCTGCCAGCCGTCGCCGTACGCCTGGTCGCTGCGGTACTGGCGGGTGTCGAGGATGTCGAACTGGGCGAGCCGGCCGAACTGGAGGCGCCGGTAGAGCTTCATGTCCGGGCCGGTCGGCCGCTGCGGGGCGCGCAGCGGCTGGTTCTCCCAGTACGCGCGGTAGGCGGCGGCCCGGCGGATCAGGAACTCCTCCGGCGGCAGGTTGTCCTCCGAGGTGTCCCCGGCGTAGTTGTTCTCGGTCTCGTGGTCGTCCCAGGTGACGACGAAGGGGTGCGCGGCGTGGGCGGCGCGCAGATCGGGGTCGGACTTGTAGAGGGCGTACCGCAGCCGGTAGTCCTCCAGCGTGGTCGTCTCCCGGTTGAAGAGGGCGGGCAGGGTGCGGTCGGTGTAGTTGCGGGCCCCGCCGGTCGCGTTCACCGCGTACTCGTAGAGGTAGTCGCCGAGGTGGAAGACGACGTCGACGTCCTCCTGGGCGAGGTGCTTGTAGGCGGTGAAGTAGCCGTCGTGGTAGGCCTGGCAGGTGACGGCGGCCAGGGTCAGTTCGCGCTTGTGGGCGCCGTTGGCGGGCGCGGTGCGGGTCCGGCCGACCGGGCTGGTCCACTTGCCGGTGCGGAAGCGGTAGTAGAGGACGCGGTCGGCGTCCAGTCCCCTGACCTCCACGTGGACGCTGTGGTGGAACTCGGGGTGGGCGGTGGCGGAGCCGCGCCGGACGACCCGGGTGAAGCGCTCGTCGCGGGCCAGCTCCCAGCTCACCTCGACGCGGGCCCGGGGCAGTCCGCTGTCGGGCTCGTACGGGCGGGGCGCGAGCCTCGTCCACAGCAGGACGGAGTCGGGCAGCGGGTCGCCGGAGGCGACGCCGAGGGTGAACGGGTCGTCGTCGATCCGCCGGGCGTCCAGCTCGGCGGCGGCCGCTGAGCCCGCTGTCGGCAGGCCGACCGAGAAGGCGAGCGCGGCGGCGGCACCGGTGACGGTGAGAAATCGGCGGCGGCCCGTGTGCCGGGCGGCGTCGCGCAGCTCCTGCTCCTGCTGGTGCGATGAGTGCGTCATCTGTCCCTCCCCTGACTGGTGGTGTGGGGGAAGTCCACCGGTCCAGCACATCCGGCGGTTGTCGTGCTCGCGTCGTGCGGGCGTCGCCGGGATGAGGATTGCGGCGGGAATGGGTCCCCAGGGGCAAAGTCCGCATATGCGGCCAGGACCATGATCGTTAACTCCGGCCCGGACCGCCGGGGAATCGCCGGAACCGGTGCCGGGTTCACCCCCCGGAGGCACGAACCCGCCCTCCGGAGCGGCCGTTTGAGCCGGACGGATCGTTGCCCGGCGGCCGGAGCGCCGTCCGGACGGCCGGGGCGCGGAGCCGGCGCCGGCCCCTGGGCGTACGCTGCCGCACCATGAGCAACAAACTGTTGAACTCCGCGAACTCCGCGAGGAAGACGGCCGTGGTCACGGGCGCGGGCTCCGGGATCGGCCGCGCGGTGGCTCTCGCCCTGACCGGCGCCGGCTGGTCGGTGGCGCTCGCGGGCCGCCGCCCCGGACCGCTGGCCGAGACCGCCGAGCTGGCCGGGGAGCACGCCCGCGTCATCACCGTCCCCACCGACGTCTCGCGCCCCGAGGAGGTGGACGCGCTCTTCTCCTCGGTACACGAGTCCTTCGGCCACCTCGGCCTGCTCTTCAACAACGCGGGCACCTTCGGTCCGGGCGGCGTGCCGGTCGAGGACCTCGGATACGAGGACTGG
The DNA here is from genome assembly GCF_044751215.1 of Streptomyces sp. NPDC088730. Classification (NCBI taxonomy): domain Bacteria; kingdom Bacillati; phylum Actinomycetota; class Actinomycetes; order Kitasatosporales; family Streptomycetaceae; genus Streptomyces; species Streptomyces sp. NPDC088730. The sequence goes on along the minus strand of NZ_JBIVLK010000001.1, from coordinate 861,246 downwards.
CGCACGGTGGTCGACGTGAACCTGACGGGGGCGTTCCTGTGCGCGCAGGCGGCGTACCGCCGGATGAAGGAGCAGGACCCGCAGGGCGGCCGGATCATCAACAACGGCTCGGTCTCGGCGCACACGCCGCGCCCGCACTCGGTCGCGTACACGGCGACCAAGCACGCGCTGACCGGGCTGACGAAGTCGCTGTCGCTGGACGGACGCCCGTACCGGATCGCCTGCGGGCAGATCGACATCGGCAACGCGGCGACCGAGATGACCGAGCGCATGCGGACCGGAATCCTCCAGGCCAACGGCGAGCTGGCCGTGGAGCCGGTGATGGCCGCCGCGGACGTGGCGAGGACCGTGGTCCACATGGCGGAGCTGCCGCTGGAGGCGAACGTCCAGTTCGCCACGGTGCTGGCGACGGCCATGCCGTACGTGGGACGGGGCTGACCGGTCGGAACCGGCCTCTGGGTGAACAGAGTTGGCCAGATCTCGCACCGGAACGGCCGATGCGCGCCGAAAGGCGCCCCGGCCGACCCGGTAAGCGCGTGCTGCCTTTATGCTCATCGTTCTTCACCGGAACTACACACAAGGACCACAGCATGCGCATACGCACCGCGGTGCCCCTCGCCCTGGCGTCCGCCACCGCCCTCGCCGGTTCGCTGCTCGTCGTAGCACCGGCCTCGGCCGCCGCGCATCAGGGCGGAGTGCACCTCGGCAAGATCCAGTACGACAGCCCCGGCAAGGACACCCGGTCCACCGCCTCGCTCAACGCCGAATGGGTCGAGATCCACAACAACACCAAGGCGAAGTTCCAGCTCAAGGGCTACAAGCTCAAGGACAACACCGGGTACACCTACACGTTCGGCAGCTACAACGTCAGCCCGGGAAAGACCGTCAAGGTCCACACGGGCAAGGGGAAGACCAGCCCCGGCCATGTGTACTGGAACCGCGGCTCGTACGTCTGGAACAACACCGGTGACAAGGCTCGGCTGATCAAGCCGAACGGCAAGCTGCTGGACTCCTGCTCCTGGACGAAGGCGAGCAAGGGCACCAAGAACTGCCACTGAACCGGCAGCCGCGACCGGCCCGCACGGCCGGGGCCTCAGCGGCCCTTCGCGGCCCGGGGTCCGGAGTCCGGGTTCCGGGCTCCGGGTTCCGGGCTCCGGGGGAATGCCCCGGGCCCCGGCACGGTTGTGCGGCACATGAATGAGACCTCACCGCCCGCGATCCTTCGCTACACCGCATTCTCCGCCGACCCGGACGGCGGCAATCCGGCCGGCGTGGTGCTGGACGCGTCCGGTATGGACGAGTCGGAGATGCTCGCCGTGGCGGCGGACCTCGGATACAGCGAGTCGGCCTTCCTGACCGGGCCGGCCGGGGCGGCGGCGCCGGGCGCACGCGGCTACGCGATCCGCTACTTCAGCCCGAAGGCCGAGGTCCCCTTCTGCGGGCACGCCACCGTCGCGACGGCCCTGGCGCTCGCCGAGCGGGACGGCCCCGGGGACCTGGAGTTCGCCACCGCCGCAGGGCCGGTGCCGGTGACCGTCGTCCGCGAGGGCGCCGAGCTGCGGGCCACCCTCACCAGCGTGGAGCCCCACATCACGGACGTCTCGCCGGACGACCTGGCGGAGGCACTGGCCGGACTGGACTGGCCGGCCACCGATCTCGACCCGGCCCTGCCGCCCCGCATCGCCTACGCGGGCGCCCGGCACCTGGTGCTGGCCGCCGCGACCCGGGAGCGGCTGGCCGCCCTCGACTACGACTTCGGCCGCGTCGAGTCACTCATGCACCGGCTGGACCTGACCACGCTGCAACTGGTGTGGCGCGCCTCCGACACCGTCTTCCACGTCCGTGACCCGTTCCCGGTCGGCGGCGTGGTCGAGGACCCGGCGACGGGCGCGGCGGCCGCCGCCTTCGGCGCTTATCTGCGGGCCCTGTCCCTGGTCCCGGAGACCGCCGGGCTGACCCTCCACCAGGGTGAGGACATGGGCCGGCCCGGCACGCTCACCGTCACGCTGCGGGCGGGCGACACGCGGGTGAGGGTGAGCGGCACGGGCACCAGGATCCCGGCGGTCCGGCAGCCGTTCAGCGGCTGAGGAACTCCCGGTACCAGGGGGCGTGTTCGGCGAAGGACGTACGGAAATCCGGGCCGGGTCCGCAGCCGAAGTCCCGCCAGACCCGCTCGTCGGCGAACCAGTGGTCCACGGTGAGCATCTCGAAATGGTGCTTGGCGTACGGGACACCGGCCAGCCGGGCGCGGGCCTCGTCCATCCCGATCTCCGTGCTCGCCCACGGCAGCGAGAGCCCGGTGAGGACCGTCGACAGGACCTCGGAACAGCTCACCGGCTCCGGATGGTTCACGTGGTAGACGCCGGCCGGGGCCTTCTCCGCGAGCGCCGCCCCGAGCAGCGCGCGGCCGAGTGTCGCCACGTCGATCATCGAATGGCGGGCGTCGCAGCCGACCGGTCCGGCCGACAGGTAACGCAGCAGGGCGACCAGTCCGGGAATCGCCCACCGGTCCCCCGCCCCGTGGACGAGGTGCGGGCGCAGGACGGCCCCGCCGGCCGCGAGGACGTGCTGTTCCGCGGCGGCCCTGGTCAGGCTGACGGCCGAGGCGGGGGCCGGTTCGGCCATTCCGGGGAGCAGCCCCGTGAAGGGGCCCCGGCCGTAGACGGACGCGGTGCTGAGCTGGACGATCCGGCCGACGCCGCTGCGTACGGCCTCGTCGACCAGGGCCCGGGTGCCGAGATCGTTGACGGTCCGGGCCGTCTGTTCGCCGGAGCCGACGTGCGAGGCGCAGTGGATCACCGCGTCGACGCCCTCGCAGCTGCCGCGCAGCGTCCCGGGATCGGCGAGATCCCCGTACACCGTCTCGAAGACCGGTCCGTCGGCCGTCATGGCCGGGGCGTCGGGTTCGGTGCGGTGCGTCATCAGCCGGAGGCTGACGCCGGGGGTCGCGCGGGCGGCGGCGGCCACCCGGCTGCCGACGAAGCCGGTGGCCCCGGTGATGAGGATGCGCGTGGTCATGAGCGGCGGCTCCGGGCGTCGCTGAGGCCGGTCTGACGGAGATCCGGCGTACGGAGGGTGCAGGTGAAGGCGGGTTCGTCGTCCTGGACGGCCCGTATGCGCACCCCGGCGGGCGAGACGCCGTCGGCGGGGACGGGCAGGGCCTCGATCCAGCAGGGGCGGTCGAGCTCCACGTACTGGCGGAAGTCGGCCTCTATCGATGTCGGCAGGAAGGTACGGCCGGGCGAGGCCGCCTGGGCCGCCTGTCGGGCGGCCTCCAGCAGCAGGATGCCCGGAACATGGTCGTTGGAATGGCTGAAGAGCGTCGGATGCCGGGTGTCCAGCCGCAGCGCCCAGGTGCTGGGCGCCGACGCCGGCGCGAGGACGACGTCGTGCTCGGAGGTCCTGCCCACGGTCCGGGGTGCGACCGCGGGCAGGAGGGGTATACGCGCGTCGAGCATGTCGCTGCGGTGTCCTCGTACCCGCTGGTAGGCCCTGGCGGAGGTGCAGCTGATCCGCCCGCCGCCGGAGGCCAGCACGGTGCCTCTGCGGTGCAGGAGGAGTTCGAGGTGCATGGAGCCCAGGCTCCGGCCGCGGCGCTGTATCCGGGAGCAGGACACGTCCACCGTGATGTCCCAGGGCTCCTCGCCCAGCTCCAGGCGCCCGGCCTCGGAGGCGTACCGCAGCTCCCACATCACGAACGCGTCCCCGAGGGGCACCCCGAACTCGGAGTGCGCGATCAGCATGGTGGTCTGCCGCATCGTCTCCGCGATCAGCAGGGGGTCCTGGTGGCCCGCGACCGGGGCGAAGAAGCGGTGCGGCCTCGGCCAGTGGGCCGACACCGAGAACTGGGAGTCGGTCAGCTTGGTCAGTCCGGTCGGGAAGACGTCCTGCGGATCGGGCCGGTGGACCAGCTGTCTCAGGCGTTCCGGGGAGCTCCTTCTTCGCACCGATTGCTCCATTCCGGCGGCGGAGGAGGTCTCGGCGCTGCCGGTGTTCCGCGCGGCCCCGGCGCCGCCGGCCGGTACCGAGACACTGCGTGAGGTGATCTGAACCATGAAGTTCCCCCAGGAGGATCCGAGTCACAGAGCCGAGCCGCCCCGCAGTAAGATACTGACAGCCCGGTTTTACTTTCCAGCCAACCCCATATGGCACCAGCCCCGCCACCACTAGAGAGAAGCTGATGGCACAACAGGCGCGCGCGATCCAGACCCGCCGGTCGATCCTGGTGGCGGCCGCCGAGGTGTTCGACGAGCGCGGCTACAGCAGCGCGACCATCAGCGAGATCCTCGCGCGGGCAGGGGCGACCAAGGGCGCGCTCTACTTCCACTTCACCTCGAAGGAGGATCTCGCGCTCGGGGTGATGGACATACAGCTGCACAGCGATCCGCTGCCGCCGCAGATGACCAAGCTCCAGGAGCTGGTCGACCAGGGCATGATCCTCGCCTACCGGCTGCGCCACGAGCCCCTGGTACGGGCCAGTGTCGGCCTGGCCATGGACCAGGCCGTGGAGGGCCTCGACCGGGGTACGCCCTTCCGTGCCTGGATAGACCGGCTCGAACACCTGCTGCGCGCGGCGAAGGGCCAGGGCGAGCTGCTGCCGCACGTCGACCCGGGCGAGACCGCCGAGATGCTGGCCGGATCCTTCTCGGGCATCCAGGTGATGTCGCAGGTCCTGTCCCACCGCGAGGACCTCGGGCGGCGCATCTCGGTCCTGCTGCACTACGTACTGCCGAGCATCTCGACACCGGCCGTTCTGGCCACCCTGGATATGGCCGAAGATCGCGGTGAACGTCTTCTCCGCCTCCTCGAAACCGTACCGACCCAGACCAGCGCCCCCAACTGACCACCGGAACCAGCGGCTTGGCAGGGCCAAAGCATACCGGGCGGTCCGGTGCGAGGGGCCGTAATGTCGGTGACGTCGAGTCAGCCATGTGACAGGAGCCGTCGATGTCAGTCCGCCGCGTCGTCCCCAACATCCCCGTCGCCGCGGGCCCGGGTCCCGACGGCGAGGCCGGCACCATGCGGGCGAATGCCGCGTTCTACGGGCTGCTGGGGTTCGAGGAGGTCATGAACCAGGGCTGGATCATGACGCTCGCCCCGCCCTCGGAACCCACCGCCCAGCTCAGCTTCATGACCACCGACCGGACCGCACCCGTCACGCCGGACGTCAGCGTGGAGGTGGCGGACGTGGACGCGGCACACACGGCGCTGGTGCACGCGGGTGCGGAGATCGTGTACGGCCCGCAGGACGAGGAGTGGGGCGTGCGCCGCTTCTTCGTCCGCGATCCCAACGGCCGTGTCATCAACGTCCTGAGCCATCGCTGACCCCGTCGAGCGTGGCCGGACACCGTCTCGTCCTCCACCGCATCTCCTGCCATAGTGGACAACGCAGCTAGGGCTCTCGTTCGGATCAGGCTGGGCTCGCGGGGGCCCGGTGCCGCACCTCGCGGCGTTGTCGTCGACCGACAACGCTCCGCGTTGCGACGCACGGCACCGGACCCCGCTCCCTTAAACAGCCTGATCCGGACGAGAGGCCCTTGAGCCATCGGGGGATGAGATGCTGCGAATCGAGTTCGGCACGGAGGATCTCAACCGGCTGCGGCTGGCGGAATCCGTCCATCCGCTGTGGGAGACGGCGCTGAGTCTGCAGCTGCTGCAGAACCGGCACGGCGCACTGGTCTTTGATCCGTGGCGCCGCAAGGCGCGTGCGGACCTGGACGACGAGGGGCTGACCGGGACGACGGCCGCGCTGATGCGGATCTGCCCGCACGCGGAGTACTTCCCGGACTTCCTCACCCCGCGCACCGGCGACACCAGCCTGGAGGCCGGGCTGGACGCGGTGCTGTCGACGCCGCGCGCACGGCTGGGACAGGAGCTCGGGCGGCTCTACCCGGACCGGTGCATGCCCGCGTCCGTGCGCCGGCTCGCCGAGGGGGATCTCGCGGCGCTGCACTGGCTGGGCGAGGCGCTGCGCCGGTTCCACGGTGTGGCGGTGGCCCCGTACCAGGACGCGATCCGCGCCGAGGTCGCCGCCGATCTGCCGCACCGCTCGCAGGCGGCGCTCACCTCGGGCGCCGAGGGGCTGCTGGCCAGCTACCAGTCGGAGCTGATCCGGCGGGACGGGGCGCTGGAGTGCGCCTATCCGATCGAGTGGGAACTCTCCCTCGACGGGCGCCCGTTGCACCTGATCCCGTCGTTCTTCTGCACCCGCTGGCCGGTGACGCTGGCGGACCCCGGGCTGCCGCCGGTCCTGGTGCTCCCGCTGGCGCCCGCGCCGGGCTGGCTCGACCGGACCCGCCCGCCGTCCGGCACCCTCGACTCACTGGGCCGGCTGCTCGGCCACACCCGCGCGCAGGTGCTCGACGTCCTGGACCGGCCCATGTCGACCGGCGGGATCGCGGCCGAGCTCTACCTCGCCCCGGCGAGCGCGAGCAGGCACGCGGCGGTGCTGCGCGAGGCGGGCCTGATCAGTTCGCACCGCCGGCGCCACCAGGTGCTGCACCGGCGCACCTCGCTGGGCGAGGCCCTGCTGAACGGCGAGCCGGGCACGGCGAAGTGAACACGCGCGAACCCCGGACGTCCGGCAGGGCGCTCTGCGAGAATCCCGGCCATGACAGCGACCGAAACGGATCAGGTGCTCACACGGTTCGTCGCCGGCGTCAGGACGCTGGTGCCGACGGTGGCCGTCTGGGCACACGGCTCACTGGCGCTCGGCGACTTCCAGGAGGGGCGGAGCGATCTGGACCTCATCGCCATCGTCGACGGCCCGCTGGACACGGCGCACCGGGAGCGGCTGGCCGAGTTCCACCAGCTGCTCGTCGACGAGGAGCCGGCGGCGGCCGCGCTGCACTGCTCGTACCTGCCCAGGACGGCACTGGCGGAGGCCCGGACGGATCATGTCACCTGGGCGCACGGGATGATCCTGGAACGCCCCGTCACCCCGGTCACCCGCCGGGAGCTGCTCGACGGCGGACTCACCCTGCACGGCCCGCCGCCCACGGGCCTGCTCCCGCCGCTCGTCCCCGGGCAGCTGGAGGAGTACATCCGGCTCGACCTGAAGGAGTACTGGCTGCCTGCCACCGACAGGCCCGACCTCTGGCTCCAGGACGTCTGGGTGGACCTCGGTCCGCTGGTCCTGGCCCGCGCCTCGGTCACGTTGCGCGACGGGCGGCTGATCACGAAGGGCGAGGCCCTGACCGAGCTGACGGCCCTCGGCGCCCCCGCGGACCTGGTCCACGACATCCACGAGCGCCGGTACGCGGACCCCGTACCGATCAGCGAGGCGGAACGCGTCCGACGGGGCGAGCAGGCACGCGCCTTCGTCCGGCGCGGTATCCGGACCACGCTGGCGATGGGGACGGAGACGCCGGAGGAGACGTGAGTCCCGGCCCGCGGGGCCGGGGCCCCCGTCGGTCAGGACGCGCTGCGCTTCTCGGCGGCGGTGCTCTTCCCGGCCGCCGCCTTCTTCGTGTGGGACCGCTTCGCGGCGGTCTTCTCGGCCGTCGACTTCTTGCCCGCCGCCTTCTTCGCCGCTGTCTTCCTCGCTGCCGCCTTCTTCGCCGGGGTCTTCCCGCGCGACCGCATCGGGTGCACGGTGGCATCGCCATCGCCCTCGTCGGCGCCCCGGCTCTCCTTCGCGGCCTGCACGGAGGCGTTCAGGGCCGCCATCAGGTCCATGACCTTCCCGGATTCCCGCTCCGTGTCCTCGGCCGGCTCCGGAGCCTCCTTGCCCTCGGACTTCGCCTCGATGAGCTGCTCCAGGGCCTCGCGGTAGTGGTCCCGGAAGCCGGAGATGTCGTCGGTGGCCATGGTCTCGGTGAGCTGGACGGCCTGCTCGATCTCGTTCTCGTCCAGTTCCACTTCCTTCGGCGCGAGCGACTCCGGGCTGCGGATCTCGTCGGGCCAGTGCAGGACGTGGAGCACGATCGCCTCTTCGCGGACCTGGAGCATGCCGAGGCGCTCGCGGCCGTGCCAGGCGAACTTGGCCACGGCCACCTTCTCGGAACGTTCAAGCGCCTGCCGGAGCAGGGTGTACGGCTTCGCGGCCACCTGGCCGCCGGTCGCCAGGTAGTACGAGTCGGCGATCCGGACCGGGTCGATGCTCTCCGCGTCGACGAACGAGACGATCTCGATCGCCTTCGCGGTCGGCAGCGGCATCTGGTCGAGTTCCTCCTCCGTGATCGGGACGGTCTCGTCCTTCGTGATCTCGTAACCCTTGCCGATCTCGTCCTGCGACAGTTCCTCGCCGTCGAGGTCGCACACCTTGCGGGTCCGCACCCGGCCCATGTCCGACAGGTGGAACTGATGGAAGTGGATCGCGTGGTCCTCGCTCGCGCTGATCACCTTCACCGGGATCGTGACCAGCCCGAAACTGATCGCTCCGGTCCACAGGGGTCGCGGCATGCATACCTCCAGGCCCGTGGCGGGTGCGGCCGGGTCGACCGCTGCACACGAAGAACGCCCGAACGGCGCCGGCCGGGCCACCGCCGCCCGCACCTCGATCCTGACCCCGACCGGTCGTGATCGCATGCCGAGCGGCTGCGACGGTCCGGGACGGCGGCCGTGCGAGGGGCCGGCGCCCTGCTGCGGGACACCCGGCGGGCCAGGACATCCGGCGCTCCGGGACATTCGGCACTCCGGGACATTCGGCCGGCCTGATCACGTGAGCAGCCAGATGCACGCCCCGCCCAGGACGAGGAGCAGGCAGACGGCCAGGTTGGTGCGCCAGTACGTCCGGAGGATGGCGACGAACTCGCGGATCATCGCGCTGGGCCAGAAGTACGCGGCAGTGGGTGACCCGACGACGTGGCCCCTGACCCCCACCCGGCGGGCGGTCACCGCGGCGCGGAAGACGTGGTAGTTGTTCGTGACCACGACGCACCGGTAGTCGGGACGGGCCTTCTCCATGATCGATTTGCTGTACCGCAGATTCTGCTCGGTCGTCGTCGAGCGGTCCTCGCGCTCGATCAGGGCGGCCGGGAATCCGCGCTCGATCAGGTACTCGGCCATCGCGTGCGACTCGGGCAGGCTCTCGTCGGGCCCCTGACCGCCGGAGGCGAGAAGGACGGGCTGCCTGCCGTGGGCCGTCAGCCTGGTGTGCACGGCTCGGGCCCGCTCAAGTCGGCCGGCCAGCAGCGGCGACACCGTGGCCCCGTCGATGAGACCGGCACCGAGCACCACCACGTAGTCGGCCTTGCGGTGGATGTGGAGGCGGCCGTAGAGAAACGCGTAGACGACGAAGCAGACGAAGAGGAAGGCGATGTAGCCGGCCAGGGCGAGCACCGTGCCTGTGACCACCACCAGGGTGGTGTTCTCCAGGATCAGGGCGGTGATCATCAGTGCGAGCAGGGCCACCAGGGCAAGCCCTGTCAGCAGGGACAGGAGGTTGGCGGGACTCCTGCCCTCCTTGCGCACCATCGTCACGCCATTGGAGATCAGGAACCAGGACAGGATCGCGATGCCCACCGCCACGAGGAGGAAGAGCACGATGCCGATCTCCCTCCCCGCGGCCGGTTGCGACCGGGCGAGCTCGGCGAGCCAGGCGGCCGCGGCGAAGGTGAGCGAGAGTCCCAGGAGGACGGCGTTGCTGAAGCGCCGGCGCTCGCGGAGCGTGCCGACACAGAAGGCGACGAAGATCAGGACTGCCGGAACGTAGGTCACCATGCGCACATGCTAGGCGGAGGGCTGCGGGCGCCTCAGAGGAGGCCGGACCATCGGCTCCGCTCGCCGCGCATTGACATGTACAGGGCATGTTGGAATGCTGCGAGGGCGCTCTTCCATCGATGTAACGCCGCCGCCGACTGGTCCGTCACAGCGGAGGCCGACCTTGGAACGGGACCATGGAACCCACTCGCCGTCTTGCCCGCGCCTACGCCCTCGCACTGTCCGGCCTGCTCGCTGTGATCATGTCCCTGTCGTCCGCGGGGCAGGCACGGGCGGAACAGACCATCAGGGCCGCGGACCCGAGCGTGATCCGGGTCGGCAGCACCTACATATCGGTGCAGTCGGCCGGTGGTGGCGTCGCCGTGCGGCAGGCGTCCTCGACGGCCGCGCTGGCATCGGCACCCGCCCGGCAGGTGTGGTCGGACACGGCCGGTCACGGTGAGGTCTGGGCGCCGGAGATCGTCACGGACGGCGGCCGCTACTACATCTACTTCTCGGCCGGCCGCGGGGCTGCCCACCGGATGTACGTCATCAGCTCGGCGAGCCCGGACAGCGGCTACACCGGGGAGAGCCAACTGGCCCTGCCGGACGGCAGGTGGGCGATCGACGGGACCCTGTTCACCTTCGGTGGGCAGCGCTGGTTCGTCTGGTCCGGCTGGGCCGGTGACACCGACGTCGAGCAGAACCTCTACATCGCGCGCATGAGCAGTCCCACCACGCCGACCGGCGCACGCCACGTCATCTCGCAGCCTCGGGAGAGCTGGGAACGGGTGGTGGGCAACCCGTTCATCAACGAGGGCCCCGAGGCCATCAGGGACCCGAACGGGCAGTTGCACATCGTGTACTCGGCCAACGGCAGCTGGAGCGACCAGTACTGCCTGGCCGACCTGCGCCTGCGCCCCGGAGGTGATCCGGCGTACGTCTGGGACTGGTACAAGTCCAACGGCTGCCTGTTCGGCTCCAACCGGGCGACGATGATGTCCGGCTGGGACCCGACGCTGTACGTCGACGGCCCCGGCCACCACAGCTTCGTCCTGCTCAACGGCGACATCGGCACCAGCCCGCCCGCCGGCCCCCGATTCCCCTCGATGTTCCACGCGGTGCCGAAGGGGACACCGTACGCGTGGGAGAACCGTTACTGGTACACCGGCACGTTCGCCTGGTGGGGCAACACCACCTACCGCCGCGCCAATGTCCCCGGCCCGACCACCGACACGGGCTGGAGCCTCAAGTTCTTCGAGTAGGACGGGAGGCCGCGGCAGGGGCCCGCGGAACCGGACCGGACCGCAGGGTGCAGAGACTCTCAGCGACTCCCTGGGCCGGCCCAGGGACTTCGGAGGGACCTTTCCTTCCGCCCACCCCGACGCGGCAACGCCGCAGAAGTCCGGAAAGAGCCTCCGACACAGGTCAGAGGCCCGATCCGAGACAACTCCGCTGTAGCGGCAGACGAGTCGGGCTGTACGCCGGGTTCTGTCTCCCGGTCACCTCGCGGCGGCCGGGGAGACGGCCATCCATCTAGGACCGGCATTGCTGCCGGTCTCATGCGGTCTACCCGCGAACTCGGGCGGGCCGCCCTCGAACGTTCGCGCAGGGCCGCCTCGCGACGGCCCCTCTTGACCTTGCTCCGGGTGGGGTTTACCTAGCCGCCTGAGTCACCTCAGGCGCTGGTGGTCTCTTACACCACCGTTTCACCCTTACCGAGGACCGAAGTCCAAGGCGGTCTGTTTTCTGTGGCACTGTCCCGCGGGTCACCCCGGGTGGCCGTTAGCCATCACCCTGCCCTGTGGAGCCCGGACGTTCCTCGGGAGGGTCCGAAGATCCTCACGCGGCCGTCCGCCCGGCTCGTCTGCCGTGGCGCCCATGCTACCCGTCCGGGGCGGGCGGACCGTCCAGGGGAACGTCTCGGTCCCCAGATCCGCTCCCCGGTACAGGCGGGGTTCGGCGGCCTTCCCCGGTCGCTCGCCAGAACGAGACACCGGGGAATCCGGCGTCCGTGGGATGCGGGTGCTTTCCTCGATCGTGGCGCAGTGCTGCGCGCCCTTGTCAGAGGCGGACCGAGGCGGCGAAAGCCGCGATGCCCGCCGTCCACGCCGCCGCGACGTCGGCGCCCGCGGGGAAGCGGCCGTTCAGTTCCATCGACACCATCCCGTGGGCGAAGGCCCAGGCCGCGCGGGCGCGGTCCGCGTCGTCCGCGAAGGCGCGGAACAGCGGGGCCGAGGCGCGTTCCTCCAGGTCCGGGGGGAGCGGGCGGCCCGTGGTGAGGCGGTAGAGGTGGGGGTGGGCGAGGGCGTGGGTGCGGTAGGCGGTGGCCAGCGCCGGGAAGGAGCCCGGGGCGGTGGACTCGGCCGATTCGAGGGCCTCGGCCGTCTCCCGCAGCATCACGCCGGCCAGGGCGTTCACCACCGAGGACTTGTCCGGGAAGTGCTTGTAGAGCGAGGGCGCCGTGATGCCCACCCGGGCGGCGAGGCGGCGCATGGTGAGCGCCTCCGGGCCCTCCTGCTCCAGGAGCGTGCGCGCGGCGGTGACGATCTGGCCGGGGCGGTCGGTGGCGGGCGGGTCCGCGGGGTCGGTCACGCCGGTCCTTCCTTCGCACGAGGTACGGGGCACGGGCACGGGCGGGCGCGCAGCACACGGGCACCGGGCCGAAGGCGCGATCGTACGAGACGCGGGCAGGCTGCGGACGGGCAGGGGCGGCGCCGCCGGCGCATCCCGGGTGCGGGAAGGACGCGGGCGGGACTGCCCGTACGCTGGCGCGAGGGGATTTCACGGACCCGGGCGACACCGCCGGGAGCCGTGGACCGGTCCGCACCGCCGGTCGTTCCCCGTCCCGTTCGTACGAAGGAGAACCGCCGTGCTCGTGCTGTTGCCGCCCTCCGAAGGAAAGGCCGCCTCGGGGCGGGGAGCACCTCTGAAGCCGGAGTCGCTGTCGCTGCCTGGCCTGGCCGAGTCGCGGGCCGCCGTGCTGGAGGCCCTCGTGGAGCTGTCCGTGGCGGACGAGGAGAAGGCCCGCGTGGTGCTGGGGCTGAGCGAGGGCCTGCGCGGCGAGATCGCGAAGAACGTCGAGCTGCGGACGGCCGGCACCCGCCCGGCCGGGGAGATCTACACCGGGGTGCTGTACGACGCGCTGGACCTGGCGTCCCTGGACACCGCCGCCCGCCGCCGGGCCGGGAAGTCGCTGCTGGTGTTCTCCGGGCTGTGGGGCGCGGTCCGGGTGGGCGACCGGATTCCCCCGTACCGCTGCTCGATGGGGGTGAAGCTGCCGGGGCTCGGGGCTCTCGGGGCGTTCTGGCGCGCTCCGATGGCGGAGGTCATGCCGGAGGCGGCCGGGGACGGGCTGGTGCTGGATCTGCGCTCGTCCGCGTACGCGACGGCGTGGAAGCCGAAGGGCGGGGTCGCCGAGCGCACGGCGAGTGTCCGGGTGCTGCACTCCCAGCTGGTGGACGGGGTGGAGAAGCGGTCGGTGGTCAGCCACTTCAACAAGGCCACGAAGGGCCGGATGGTCCGTGATCTGCTCCGGTCGGGCGCCGCGCCGAAGGGGCCCGCGGAGCTGGTGGGCGTCCTGCGTGAGCTCGGGTACGTGGTGGAGGCGGAGGCGCCCGCGCGGGCCGGGCGGGCGTGGGAGCTCGATGTCGTGGTGACGGAGATCCACTGAACCCGCGAGCGCGTTGCAGCATACGCAACGCCCGTTGCGTGGAGTGTGGTCTTCGCGGCAGGATGAGGGCATGACCTCCTCCGTGCTGGACCTTGCCCCCGTCGTGCCCGTCGTCGTCCTGGAGGACGCCGCCGACGCGGTGCCGCTCGCCCGCGCCCTGGTCGCGGGCGGGCTCCCGGCGATCGAGGTGACGCTCCGGACCGCCGCCGCCCTGGACGCGATCAAGGCCATCGCGGCGGAGGTGCCGGACGCGGTGGTCGGCGCCGGCACGGTGATCTCGGCGCGGAACGTCTCCGACACGGTGGCCGCGGGCGCCCGGTTCCTGGTCAGCCCCGGCTGGACGGACGCCCTCCTGGACGCGATGAAGTCGTCGGGGGTGCCGTTCCTGCCGGGCGTCTCCACGACGTCCGAGGTGGTCGCGCTGCTGGAGCGCGGAGTCACCGAGATGAAGTTCTTCCCGGCGGAGGCGGCGGGCGGCACGGCCTATCTGAAGGCCCTCTCCGCCCCGCTCCCGCAGGCCCGGTTCTGCCCGACCGGCGGCATCTCGCTCGCCTCCGCACCGTCCTATCTGGCCCTGCCCAACGTCGGTTGCGTGGGCGGCAGCTGGATGGTGCCCGGTGACGCGGTGGCGGCCGGTGACTGGGCCCGGGTGGAACGGCTGGCCGCGGAGGCGGCGGCGCTGCGCGGCTGAGGCGCGCACGGCCGGGGGCGGAAAGAGGCTGAACACTTGGCGCGATTTCGCGTGCATGCTCCCCGGCAGCCGGGGCACGAGACCTTCAGGGACACGTGACCCGGACTCCGGGTGACCCGGGTTCCGGCAGGCAATCCCCCAGCCCGCCGGAACCGCCTCGGCCCCATCGGCCTCCCCCCGCCGATGGGGCCGAGTGCTGTCCGGAAGGGCTCAGGGCTCAGGGCCTTACCGCAGGTGGGACGTGTCGTTCAGCAGCCGTACGGAGGCGTTGCCGTCCGCGTAGTACGCCACGGTCGACACGGACGCCGCCGAGAGCTCCATCCGGAACAGCGACTCGGGCGGGGCGCCGAGCGCCAGCCGGACCAGGGTCTTGATGGGCGTGACGTGCGTGACCGCGAGGACCGTGCGGCCGGCGTACCGGCTGACGAGCCGGTCGCGGGCGGCGGCGACCCGGCGGGCGACCTCGGCGAAGCTCTCGCCGCCGCCGGTCGGGGCCACCTTCGCGGAGGCCAGCCAGGCGTCCATGTCGGCGCCGTACCGCTCCTTGACCTCACCGAACGTCAGGCCCTCCCAGGCGCCGAAGTCCGTCTCGCGCAGCCCGTCCTCGATCCGGACATCGAGGCCCAGCCGGGCCGCCACCGCACCGGCCGTCTCGCGGCAGCGGCGCAGCGGGGAGCAGACGATCTCCTGCACGGTGCCGCGGGCGGCGAACGCCTCGGCCGCCTGCGCGGCCTGCTCGCGGCCGGTGGCGGAGAGCTCGGGGTCGGAGCCGCCGCTGCCGGAGAACCGCTTCTCGGGGGTGAGCGCGGTCTCGCCGTGCCGCAGCAGCACGAGGGTTGCGGGCGCGCCCAGGTCGGGGGCGCCCCAGCCGGTCTGCGGGGTGACCGTGGCGGCCGGAGCGGGCCGGTTCAGCGCGGCCCTGGCCCTCGCCGCGCCGGCCGCCGCGTCGCCCGGCGGACCGGAGACCGGCGGCAGGCCCGTGGCCACCGAGGTGCGCGGGGTGTCGAGGGCGGCCGTCGAGGAGGACGGCTCCCACTGCCCGCCGCGCCTGCCGGCGTCCATCGCCTCGTTCGCGAGCCGGTCCGCGTGCTTGTTCCGCTCGCGCGGGATCCACTCGTAGGTGACGGCGGACGCCGGGAGGATCCGGGCGGCCTCGGCCGCCAGGGGCTTCATGTCCGGGTGCTTGATCTTCCAGCGGCCCGACATCTGCTCCACGACCAGCTTGGAGTCCATCCGGACGTGCACCCGTACTCCGCCGCCGTCCGGAGCGTCCGGGGCCTCCGGCACGAGGGCCTTCGCGGCCCGCAGACCGGCGATGAGGCCCTTGTACTCGGCGACGTTGTTCGTCGCGACGCCGATGTACTCGGCGGCCTCGGCCAGGGTCTCCCCCGTCGCCGGGTCGATGACGACCGCACCGTACCCGGCGGGCCCCGGGTTGCCCCGGGAGCCGCCGTCGGCCTCGATGACGAACTGGTGCGCGGGGGTCACTACAGACCCGAGTCCGCGGTGCGGACCAGGATGCGGTGGCAGTTCTCGCAGCGCAGCACCGTGTCGCGGGACGCGGCCTTCACGTCGTTGATCTCGGTGATGTTGAGCTCAAGACGGCAGCCCTCGCAGCGGCGCTGGTAGAGGCGGGCGGCGCCCACCCCGCCCTGCTGGGCGCGGAGCTTGTCGTACAGCTTGAGCAGGTCCGCGGGGACGGAGGCGGCGACGAGCTCGCGCTCCTTGGTGATCGTCGCGGTCTCCCCGTCGATCTCGTTCGTCGCGGCGTCCCGGCGGGCGGTCGCGTCGTCGACCTTCGCCTGGACGGCGGCGACCCGGTCGGTCAGCTCGGCGACCCGCTCCTGCGCGGACTCCCTGCGCTCCATGACCTCCAGGACGACGTCCTCCAGGTCGCCCTGGCGCTTGGCCAGCGAGACGATCTCGCGCTGGATGCTCTCCAGGTCCTTGGGCGAGGTGACCGTCCCGGAGTCCAGGCGCTGCTGGTCGCGGGTGGCGCGCTGGCGCACCTGGTCCACGTCCTGCTCGGCCTTGACCTGCTCGCGGGCGGTGTCGCTCTCCTCGGTCGTGGAGGCGACGAGGAGGTCGCGGAGCTGGGCGAGGTCGGTCGTGAGCGACTCGATCTCGGCGTGCTCGGGGAGGGTGTCGCGCTTGTGCGCGAGCTGGGAGAGGCGCTGGTCGAGGGCCTGGACGTCGAGGAGTCGGATCTGGTCGGCGGGCGCGGCGTTCAGTTGGGGGCTCCAGAAGAGTGGTGGGTGGTCCAGGGGTCGGTGACCTGCTTCGAGACATGGACCCGCAGGTCCCATCCGTGGCGGTCGGAAATCGCGTCGAGCTGTGCCGCGGCCTGTTCGCACCACGGCCATTCGGTGGCCCAGTGTGCGGCATCGACCAGGCCGAGCGACGAGTGCTGGACGGCCTCTGAGGCCGGGTGGTGGCGCAGGTCGGCGGTGAGGAAGGCGTCCACACCCGCCGCGCGCACCGCGTCGAAGAGGCTGTCGCCGGACCCGCCGCTCACCGCGACGGTGCGCACGAGGGCGTCCGGGTCGCCGGCCAGCCGGATGCCCTGCGCGGTGGCGGGCAGCCGGGCGGCGGCGCGGGCGGCGAACTCACCGAGGGTCTCGGGGTGGCCGAGCGTGCAGATCCGGCCGAGACCGCGACGGCCCGCGGGGTCGGCCGGGTCCGGTACGAGGGGCCGCTCGACGCGCAGGTCGAGGGCGCCGGCGAGGGCGTCGGAGACACCGGGGTCCGCGGAGTCGGCGTTGGTGTGGGCCACGTGCAGCGCGATGTCGTGCCTGATCAGCGTGTGCACGACCCGGCCCTTGAAGGTGCCGGCCGCGACCGTCGTCGTACCGCGCAGATAGAGCGGGTGGTGGGTGACGATCAGCTGGGCGCCGAGCTTCAGCGCCTCGTCCGCGATGTCCTGGACGGGGTCGACCGCGAAGAGTACCCGGTCGACCTCGGCGTCCGGATCGCCGCAGACCGTGCCGACCGCGTCCCATCCTTCGGCCCGCTCGGGCGGCCAGAGGGCGTCGAGCTCGGAGATGACTTCAGACAGACGGGGCACGGAGGAAAGGCTACCTGTCCTCCGTGCCCCGCAGTCCATGGCCGCCGCACCCCGTACGGGCGGACCGGCGACCGGTCATGAATCGTTACTTCACCAGGTCCGCGCGGAGGTCGTCACTTCACCGGGTCCGCGCAGAGGTCGTCACTTCACCAGGTCCGCGCGGAGGTCGTCGAGGACCAGGTTCGCGGCCGTGACGCCGAGGCCCAGGTACCAGGTCTCGTCGGAGACGTTCTTGGCCCGCCCCTCCTTGACCGCGGTGAGGTTCTTCCACAGCGGGTTGGACTGGGTGGTGTCGCGCTTGGTGGCCTTCGGTGCGCCGTACACACCGGTGAAGATCCAGTCGGCGTCCGCCTCGTCGATCTTCTCCGGGCTGATCTCCGCGGCCAGCTCGTTGATCTGCTGGTTCTTGGGCCGCGGCAGGCCGGCGTCGTCGAGGATCGTGCCGATGAAGGAGGCCTTGGCGTAGAGGCGGATCTTGTCCGGCAGGTAGCGGACCATCGAGATGGTCGGCTTCTTCGGGCCGACGTCCTCGCCCAGCTTCTTCGCGTTGGCCTCGTAGGCGCCCAGCTCGGACTTGGCCTTGGCGGTCTTGTCCAGCGCCGCGGCGTTGAGGAGGTAGTTCTCCTTCCAGGTGAAGCCCGGACGGATGGAGAACACGGTCGGCGCGATCTTGGACAGCTCGTCGTACTTGTCGGCCGCGCGCAGCTGGCTGCCGAGGATCAGGTCGGGCTTGAGGCCCGCGATCGCCTCAAGGTTGAGGTTGTTGATGGTGCCGACGTTCTTGGGGTTGCCCGCGTTCTTCTTCAGGTACGAGGGAATGGCCGCGTCGCCCTCGGAAGGTGCGTAGCCGACCGGCTTCACACCCAGCGAGACCACGTTGTCGAACTCGCCGACGTCGAGGACGACGACGCGCTTCGGGGCGGCCTTCAGCTCGGTCTTGCCCATGGCGTGGGTGAGGGTGCGGGGGAACGTGCCCGCCGGGGCGTCGGTCCCGTACTCCGCCGTCTTCTTCGCCGCGTCCCCGAAGTCCTTGCCGCCCGTCGCGACCGCGGCCTTCTTCTCGCCACCGGCCTCGGACTTGCCGGAGCCGCCCGACGCGCCGTCGTCGCTTCCGCAGGCCGAGAGGGACAGGGCGGCGACTACGGCCAGACCGACTGCGGCGGTGCCGCGGCGTCGAAGGGACATGACTTGCTCCAGTTGCGGGTGACACAGACAAGACTTAGGACTGCCTAACCTTAGACAGGTCCTGATCGTGCAGCACACCCACCCCCTCCTTCTCAGGTGAATACGGGCATCGCCACCCATATGTGTGAAGTGACAGGTCTCGTGTTGTTCGGCAGGAAGTGCGAAAACTAGCTTCGGTGGCCGGAGGTGACGAGCTGATGACTGCCTGTGCCATTGAGGACGGGACCGCGGCGGCGGTCGAAGCCGGCGAAGCGGTGGAGACGGTGGAGACGGTGGAACCAGGGTCCGACGAACCGAACGGGGCCGCGGAGCCCCCGGATCCGGCCGCGGCCGCGGCGCAGAACGGTGCGGAGGG
Source organism: Streptomyces sp. NPDC088730 (assembly GCF_044751215.1). Taxonomy (NCBI): domain Bacteria; kingdom Bacillati; phylum Actinomycetota; class Actinomycetes; order Kitasatosporales; family Streptomycetaceae; genus Streptomyces; species Streptomyces sp. NPDC088730. The sequence goes on along the minus strand of NZ_JBIVLK010000001.1, from coordinate 842,636 downwards.
GACTGCGGCGCCGAGCGGTGCGGAGGGTGCTGTGGCGGGCACGCCGCAGCGCGGTGCCCCGAACGCGGCGGCGGAAGCGGTCCGCCCTCCGGTGGCACCGGAACGGCCGACTGCTGAAACGGTCCTGCCGACACCCGCGTTCACCATCACGGCGAACGGCGCGTACGCGGCACGGCTCACGGCGGCTCGCCCCGTGGTCCCCGAAAACGAGGTCTCCGAAAACGGCGGCACGGCCTGGTTCCCGGAGCGCTGGACGCTGGACGGCCCCGAGCCGTACGCCGTACCGCTCCCCCTCAACCAGCCGGAGGACGCCGGTTCCCAGGTGCTGCCGCTGGCCGACGGGCGGGTGCTCATCCGGCGCCGGGTCGCGGACTGGCACACCCTCTCGCTGCTCTACCCGGCCGGCCCCGGCACCGGTGAACTGCTGCTGGGCGCGGTCGAGTGCGACGAGCTGTCCCTGCTGCCGCCCTCACCGGACGGCGTCAGCGCGTACGCCCTGTCCACCGGCGCGTACTCCACCGGGCTCTGGCTGGTGGCGGGCGGTGCGAACGGGCCCGAGCAGATCGCGGAGCTGCCGGGGCGCTGCTCCGGCGGGGTCTGGCTGGACCGGGCCGGCCGGCTGCTGGCCCTGGACCGGGAACCGGCGGGGGGCGGTCCGGTGAAGGCGGTCGCGGTGGACCTGGGGCGGGGCGCCGAGATGACGCCGCTGCTCCAGATCGCGCCGGGCAGCGACGACCGGCTGCTGCTCGCGGACCCGGACAGCGGCCTCCTGCTGATCCGCTCGGACGCGCCGGGGCACGACCGGCTCGGCTGGGGGGTGCTGGGCAGCTGTCTGCCGGTGCGCTTCCCGGAGTGCCTGCGGCTGCCCGACGCCGCGGTGACGCCGTTCGCCGTACAGCCGGGGCAGATGCTGATGCCGGAGAGCTGCGCGGTGGCCCTGCGGATCGACGGGGCGACGGGCAGCCGGCTGGGGGTGTGGCGGCCGGCCGGCCGGCGGCTGCACCAGCTCCCGGTGCCCGAGGGCTGGCTGGCGGGCAGCGGTGTCTGGTCCCGCGAGGGCGTACTCACCCTTCCGTACACCGACGGGGAGACGGCCTGCGCGGTGGCGCACCTGACGGCACCGGCCGACGGGGAACCGGCCGCGGGACGGGCCCCGGCCGGATCTCCGGAAAACGGTATGCAACCGTCCGGGGCCGTGGCGCCTCCTCCTGTGTGTAGGCCGGTTCCTCTGGGGCAGGCGCCACTCGTGGGGCGTACCACCATGAGCTAGACCCACCGGTCTAAAGTTGGGCCGGGGGATCACACATTCGCGCACCGCGGTTGCCGAAGGTGACCGCTTCCCGGGTGGCGGTGGCGTGATGGCCCCGGAGACAAAACGTAAGCGATCACAACGGGGTGACTTCCCACATGTCTGAAGCCCGAACCGACACGACCCAGACGCGCCCGCCGGGGGCCGGCGCGGGGCGGGCCGAAGCCGGCGGCTCCGGAAAGCACCGAGGGGGTGTGGCGCCGGACGACTCGGCAGCACCACCGCTCGGCCGCCACCGCCGCACCTCTGAAGAGGAGAGCAGGGCGGCCTGACCGCCGGAACACCAACGAGGGATACGGGGAAAGCGCACAGGGGAGGGCCCCGCAGCCGGCCGGCTGCGGGGCCCTCCCCTGTGCGCTTTCCCCGGTGCGCTTCCTCGCGGGCGGCCGGTCAGCCCCGCTTCAGGCCGAGCACCTCCGCCGCCGCGAACGTCTCGTTCGGCGGGCGGTCCGCGTAGTACGGCGAGATCAGTTCGTCCAGCTCGTCGAAGGAAAACGTCTCCTTCGCCGCGTCGAACTTCGCCGCCACCTTCGGCCGCTCCACGATCGCGACCATCCCGCCGTGCACCACCAGCAGCTGTCCGTTGACCCGGGCGGCCGCCGGGGAGGCCAGATAGCCGACGAGCGGTGAGACGTGCTCGGGTGCGAGCGCGTCCAGCCGTCCGTCCTGCGGTTCCTCGAAGCCCGCGAAGACGTCCTCCGTCATCCGGGTCCGGGCGCGCGGGCAGATGACGTTGGCGGTGACCCCGTACTTGGCCAGGGCCAGCGCGGTGGAGGTGGTCAGCCCGACGATGCCGCCCTTGGCCGCCGCGTAGTTGGGCTGGCCCGCGGAACCGGCCAGGAACGCCTCGGAGGAGGTGTTGACGATCCGGCCGTAGACCGGCCCGCCGGCCGCCTTGGACCTGGACCGCCAGTGCGCGGCGGCGAAATGCGTGGTGTTGAAGTGGCCCTTGAGGTGGACCCGGATGACCGAGTCCCACTCGTCCTCGGTCATCGAGAAGATCATCCGGTCGCGCAGGATGCCCGCGTTGTTGACCAGGATGTCGAGCTGTCCGTACGTCTCGACGGCCAGCTCGACCAGGGCGCGGGCCTGCTCGTGGCCGGACACGTCACCGAGGTGCGCGACCGCCCGCCCGCCGGCCGCCCGGATCTCCTGCGCCACCTGCTCGGCAGGGGCGGCGGACGCCTCGCCCGAGCCGTCGCGGCCCGGCTGCCCGTAGTCGTTGACGACGACGGCCGCGCCGAGCCGCGCCAGTTCCAGTGCTTCGGCGCGTCCGAGGCCGCGACCGGCGCCGGTGACGATCGCGGACAGTCCGTCCAGGGGAAGTGACATCGGATCTCGGGGTCCTCTCGGGAGGGGGCGGGGCGGTAGGCCGGTGGCTCAGAGCTCGATGCAGGTACGCAGCGACTCGCCGGTCCGCATCTGGTCGAGCGCGTCGTTGATGCCGTCGAGCCGCACCCGGTGGGTGATCATCGATTCGAGGTCGATGCGGCCGGCCCGCCAGAGCGCGATGGCCCGCTCGTACGACCGGAGCACGTCCCCTCCCCCGTACATGGAGGGCAGGATGCGCTTCTCGTCGAAGAACAGCTCGAACATGTTGACCTGGAAGTTGTCGTCCATGGCGCCCGCGCCGACGACGCAGAGGGTGCCGCCGCGCCGGGTGTTCTCGTACGCGGTGCGGGCGGTGACCGACTTGCCGACGACCTCGAAGACGTAGTCGAAGCCCTCGCCCGCGGTGATCCGCTGCTTGGCGTCGCCGAACTCGTCGGGCGAGACCGCCTCCGTCGCGCCGAACCGCAGCGCCGCCTCGCGCCGGGAGGCCACCGGGTCCACGGCGACGATCTGGGCGGCGCCCTGCACCCTGGCGCCCTGGATCGCGGAGATGCCGACCCCGCCGCAGCCGATCACGGCCACCGACGAACCGGCCTCCACCTGCGCGGTGTTGATGGCGGCGCCGAGTCCGGTGGTGACGCCGCAGCCGATCAGGGCGGCGATCTCGAACGGCACGTCGTCGGGGATCGGCACCGCGCAGTCCGCGCTGACGACGACCTCCTCGGTGAAGGTGCCGGTGCCCGCGAAGCCGAAGACGTCACCGCCGGGGCGCTTGAAGTTGGGGGTGCCCGCGTTCATGAATCCGGCCAGGCACAGGTGCGTCTGGCCGCGCTTGCAGGACGCGCAGGCGCCGCAGGCGGGCAGCCAGCAGACGAGTACCCGGTCCCCGGCGCTGAGCCCGGTCACCCCGTCACCGACGTCGAGCACCTCGCCGGCGCCCTCGTGGCCGGGGACGAAGGGGGCGGGCTGCGGCAGCACCCCGTTCATCGCGGACAGGTCGGAGTGGCACAGCCCGGTGGCCCGGATGCGGAGCCTGACCTTGCCGGGCCCGAAGCCCACCGCCTCGACGTCGTCGAGGACTTCGAGTTTGTCCTGGCCGGTCTCGTGCAGTACGGCTGCGCGCATGGTGCGGCTCCCCTCGGGGTCGGTACGTGCGGGTACGTGCGGTGCCTGCGGTAGGTGCGGTGCCTGCCGTTGGTGCGGTAGGTGCGGTACGTGCTTCAGGAGTGCTCGACGAGCGTGTCCGCGAGGACCGGTGCGTCGTCGCGTTCGGCGGCGGTCACCTGCACCTGGACCCGGCCGTCACCGGCCCACATCCGGATGCGGAGGGTCTCGCCCGGGAAGACGATCCCGGCGAACCGGGTGCTGTAGGAGCTGATGCGGGACACCTCGCCGTCCAGCAGGGTGTCGGCCACCGCCTTGAGCGTCATCCCGTAGGTGCAGAGCCCGTGCAGGATCGGCCGCTCGAAGCCGGCCAGCTTGGCGAACTCCGGGTCGGCGTGCAGCGGGTTCCAGTCCCCGGAGAGCCGGTAGAGCAGCGCCTGATCGGCCCGGACCGGCCGCTCCACCACCCGGTCCGGCTCGCGCTCCGGAGTGGCGAGCCGCTGCGAGGGGCCGCGCTCGCCGCCGAATCCGCCCTCGCCGCGCACGAAGATCTGTGCGTCGTTGGTCCACAGCGGGCCGTCGTCGTCGGCGGCCTCGGTACGCAGGACGAGGACGGCCGCCTTGCCCTTGTCGTACACGGCGGCGACCTTCGAGGTCTGAACGGCCTTTCCCTGCACCGGGATCGGCCGGTGCAGGCGTACGGACTGGCCGCCGTGCAGCACGGCGGCCAGGTCGACGTCGATCCCGGGCGCCGCGAGACCTCCGGCCATCGCGAGACCGGCGCCCGCGACGGTGGCGAAGCTCGGCAGTACGTGCAGCCGGGACTCCAGCGTGTAGCGCAGCTCGTCCGGGTCGGTCGCGTCGTCCGGCCTGCCTGGGGCCGTACCCGCTCCGAGGCCCAGGTGGTAGAGCTGGACGTCCTTGTGGTCCCAGCTGATCGGGGTCGAGCGGGGTTCGGCGGCAACCGCCTCTGCGGCATCAATGGGCATGGGAGAGCTGCTCCTTGATGGTGGGAAGACCTCGGCGCGGCCTTCCGCACCGTCGGCCGCACCGAGGTCGTGCGGGACCGGAAGCCGCGTCCGTTCTAGAACGCGTTCTAGCCGGTGGCCCTATGTATAACGCAGCTCCCAGCAGTTGTGAAGACCACTGACGCGCCGTCAGATCACCTTGTCCCGAAGCGATCCGGCCGGTCGGATCGCACCGGAGAGCCTCGTCCGCCCTTTCCGTCCGGCCGGCCGATGACATTTGTCATCACGGAGTCCGTACATGCGCCTCTGCCGGGGCCGCACCCCGGCTCCGTAGCGTCATGTCCATGAAATCAACAACGGGGAACGGGACCGCGGTGGTCTTCACCGGGGCGGTCAAGACCTTCGGCCGGGGCGAGGAGCGTGTACGGGCCGTGGACGGGATCGGGCTGACCGTCGAGCGGGGCGAGACGGTCGCACTGCTCGGCCGCAACGGCGCCGGGAAGTCCACCGCCATCAGCCTGCTGCTCGGCCTGGACGAGCCGGACTCCGGCAGCGTGCGGGTCCTGGGCCGCACCCCGGACCAGGCGGTCCGGGCCGGTCTGATCGGCGCGATGCTCCAGGAGGGCCGGCCCATCCCCCGAGTGACCGTCCGCGAGCTGACCGCCTTCGTCGCCTCCACCTACCCGCGCCCGATGCCGCTCGGTGAGGCACTGGACCTGGCGGGCGTCGCGGAGTACGCGAACCGGCGCATCGACAAGCTCTCCGGCGGCCAGCTCCAGCGCGTCCGGTTCGCCGTCGCACTGGCCGGAAACCCGGAACTCATCGTCCTGGACGAGCCGACCGCGGCCCTGGACGTGGAGGCCCGGCGCGGCTTCTGGGACTCCATGAGGGCCTACGCCAGGCGCGGCAACACGGTGGTCTTCTCCACCCACTACCTGGAGGAGGCCGACGAGAACGCCGACCGGATCGTCGTCATCGACCGGGGCCGGATCGTCGCCGACGGCAGCGCCGATTCCATCAAGGAGGCGGCCGGACTGCACCTGGTCTCGTTCGACCTGGCGGGCGGGTCCACCGAGGGCCTCGATCTGCTGCCCGGCGTGGCCACCGTCGAGGTGACCGGGGACCGGGCGCTGCTGCGCACGGCCGACTCGGACGCCACCGTCGTGGAGCTGGCCCGGCTGGGCCTGATCCGGAGCCTCCAGGTCTCCCCCGCCACGCTGGAGACCGCCTTCCTCTCCCTCACCGCACCGGCCGCAGCCGTTCCGGCGGACCAGAACCAGAAGGAGACCGTCTGATGTTCCAGTACATCCTGCTCGAAATCCGCCGGACCCTGCGCGACGGCTTCTTCCTGCTCTTCGGTTCCGGAATGCCGGTGATGATGTACCTGCTCTTCACCAACATCGGCGGTGGGGGCGAAGGCGACTGGAAGACCGGCTCCATGGTCGGCATGGCCGCGTACGGGGCGCTCGGCTCCGCGATGGCGATCGGTACGGGGGTCTCGTCCGACAAGTCGCTCGGCTGGCTCCAGCAGTTGCGGGTCACTCCGCTCTCCCCCTCGCAGGCGGTCGTGGGCCGTGCGATCAGCGGCTCGGTGACAGTGCTTCCGACGATCCTGACGGTGCTGCTGGCGGGCCGGCTGGTCAACGGGGTCGAGCTGGAGGCCTGGCAGTGGGGCGCACTGGTCCTGCTGCTGTGGATCGGCGCGCTGCCCTTCACCCTGCTCGGTCTCGGCAACGGCTACCGGCTGACCCCGCAGGGCACCGGCGTCGTCAACGTCGCCTGCCTGATGGGCTTCGCGATCGTCGGCGGACTGTGGTTCCCGCTGGAGCTGCTCCCCGACTGGCTCAGCTCCATCGGCGGGTTCACCCCCGCCAACCGGTTCGCCGAACTGGGCTGGGCCGCGACCGAGGGCCACGCGCCCGGCGCCACGACCATCGGCGTACTCGCCGGGTGGCTGCTGCTGTTCGGCGGGTACGCCGTGGTCTCGTACCGTCGGTCCGCGAGGACCGTGTGACGGGAGTGAACATGTTCGGGAACGGATCGGAAGCGCGCGAGGCCCGGCGCAGGCGGCGTGCGGAGCGACGGGAGTGGCGCAGGGAGCACCGTCGTCCGGGCCCTCCCGGACCCTACGTCCTGCTGCCCTGGCTGCTGCTCGGCCTGGGCGCCTTCTCCAATCTGTTCCAGGGTGAGAGCCCCAACCCCTGGGTCGGCGGCATCGGTCTCTTCACCTTCAACTCCCTCTACATCTCCGTGGTGTTCAGGGGATTCGACAAAAGGGCACGCGAGAGCCGCCTGACGTACGTGCTGCTGGCCGCGCTGACCGCCGTCACGCTGGGGCTCGCGGCCGGGTACGGCGGCAGCTGGCTGCTGTTCTTCCCGCTGCTCTCGCTGGCCTGCGGGACGGTCCTGCGCAAGGGCTGGCTGGCGGTCGGTCTGCTCGTGCTCGCCGTGACCGCGTGCGTGATCTCGGTCTGGCGCGAGGACAGCACCGGGACCCCGTGGACGCTGGCGTACGGCACCTTCATCTCCGGTGCGGTGACGGCCGCGCTGCTCACCCTGTCGGAGACGGTGATGGAGCTGCGCTCCACCCGGCAGGAACTGGCCCGCAGCGCTGTGGAGAGGGAGCGGCTGCGCTTCTCCCGCGATCTGCACGATCTGCTGGGCCACACGATCTCGGTGATCGTCGTCAAGTCGGAGGCCGCGCGCAGGCTCGCACCGCACGACATGGACCAGGCGCTCCAGCAGGTCGCCGACATCGAGTCGGTGGGCAGGCAGGCGCTCACCGAGATCCGTGAAGCGGTCACCGGCTACCGCGAGGGCAGCCTGGCCACCGAGCTGGACCGGGCCAGGTCCGCGCTGATCGCCGCGGGCATCGAACCCACGGTCCGCCGCTCCGGCCCCCCGCTCCCGCCGCAGGCCGAGGCGCTGCTGGGCTGGGTGACACGGGAGGCCGTCACCAACGTCCTGCGCCACTCCACCGCCACCACCTGCGCCTTCGTGATCGACGGCACCCCGGACCGGGTCCGCCTGACGGTCACCGACGACGGCCGCACCACGGCGGCGGCGCCCACCCCGGGCATCGGCGGCACCGGGCTGAAGGGCCTCACCGAACGCCTGGCGGCGGCGGGCGGCTCCCTGGAGGCGGGACGGGGGCCGGGCGGCGGCTTCGTGGTGACGGCGGAGCTTCCGACGGACGAGCCGGGCGGGGACGGCGAGAACGGCGGCACGGGTCCCGCCCCGGCCCCGGGCGCGTAGACGGGGTCGGGGCGGGGCCTGTCTTCATCCGGTCGGCCTTCATCCGGTCGGCCCGATGGTGCGCGGGAAGCCTTCTGCTTCTAGGTGGTGACGGGCAGTCGCCTACGGGACAGCCGGCCGACTCCCCAGGCGATGGCGAGGACTGCGATGACCATGGCGGCACCGATCGGTGAACCTGCGGCTGTCGTGGCCCAGGGTGCGCCGGCCACCAGGATCGCGAGGATGTGCCGGGGACGGACCCCCGGGGCCGCGGTGCGGATGGCGATCAGCAGCATGACGGGACCGAGTTGCTGAATCATTCCGAGGAAGAAGTCGCCGTCGCCCGAGAGTGCCGCGTAAAGGGAAGGCAGCCAGGTGATGACGGCGTAGGCCGAGGCCAGCCGGCGGTCGATTCTTCCTGGTACGACCGCTGCGGGCATCACCACCACCAGAGCCAGTAGCGGGATCAGCCAGGCGGAGCCCTGGGCCCCGGCGAGCAGCGCCACGAGGGACAGCGCCCCCAGTACCCGGGACATCGACCAGCGTCCCAGACAGGCCAAGGCTCCGGCCGCCAGCACGGTCACGTACACCGCCGCGCCGAGGAGATCCATACCGGCCGTGCTCCCGCCACGCACGGCGTCCGCTACGGCGGTGGTCAGCCCGGCGGCGGCGATCGACCCGGCGGCCGCCAGGGCGTACGGGGTTGCGGCCACCAGGAAGCGGCCGGCCCGATGACTGGAGCCGGTGTGCGTCCTCACGCGCAACGCATGCGCCGCGATGTCCAGTTGCTCCAGACGGCGGGCAGCCGCTGAGGCTCCCTCGCCGGCATCCCGGTACATCTGGAGGATCTCGGCACCGTGGCTTGCCCGGTATCGGCGCGGGTAGAGAGACAGGACGCGGGAGGAGTGCCGGGCGTCGGTCATGCGGGGGCTCCGGTCGGCTCGATGGTGGCTTGCTTGAGGCGTCGGGTGGCCTCGCGGGCGGTGGCAGTGATGCGCCGGACTTCTGCGGCGAGGGTGTCTCGCCCGGCGCGGGTGAGGGCGTACGTGCGCCGGAGCCGCCCCTCGACCCGCTCCTCCGAGAAGACCTCGATCAGACCTTCTTCCTGGAGGCGTTCGAGAGACCCGTAGAGCGTCCCGGTACGCAGCCGCACGCGGCCCTGAGAAATCGTCAGCACCTCCTGAGCCAGTCCGTAGCCGTGTCGGGGCCTGTCGGCCAGAGCCGTGAGGATGAGCAGGGTGGGTTCCTGCATGGATCTACTGCGATCAGCCATGCGAGCGACCATAGTACGTTCACCGGACTATTGAACAGCGGTTGACGAGCACTGATTCCATCAGGAAGCGGGTGGCAGACGGTCGCGTGGGGCCGGGAAGACCACGGCCGCCGCCTGGCCGGAGCGACATCACAGGTACCCCGAGAGTCCGCACGGTGATCCGAACGAGACCGCCTGGACACGAACCGGAACCAGGCGCCCGGCGCCGGGGAGTAGGTCGCACGGCCGATGCCGGTCCCGGTGTAGCACCTGCGACGGACCCGGTCCGCACCTCGCGTAGCCCCTGCGACGGCCGCCCGGCTCGTCAGCGCAGGTGACGACCCGGATCACCGCCGCCGCCTAGCGTGCTGAAGGTATGCGGAGCCCTCCGACGGCTTTCGTTCGGGGGCTCCGCTCGCCTCCCCTTCACGCTTCACGCCGAGCCGGAGCTTCGCCATGCCTAGAACAACACTCGCGGCCGGTCCGGCGGCCCTCAGCCTCTTACTCGGGCTGTGGGGGATCACCCGCGAGGACAGCATGTGGCGCGACGAGGCGGCGACGTGGCAGGTGGCCCACCGGAGCATCCCGGAGATGTGGCACCTGCTGGACACGGCCGAGGTCGTCCACGGCCTCTACTACCTGTTCGCGCACGGCATCTTCGCCGCCTTCGGGGACAGCCTCCTCGCCCTGCGGCTGCCCTCCGTCCTGGCCATGGCGGGGGCCGCCGCCGTGATCACCCTGCTGGGCGCCCGCTTGGCCGACCCGTGTACGGGGCTGGCCGCGGGCCTGGCATTCTCCTTGATCCCCGCAGTGCAGCAGTACGCGCAGGAGGGACGCTCGTACGCCCTGGTCACAGCCTGTGCGGCGCTGGCCTGCCTGCTGCTGGCCGAGGCGATCGGCACGACCGGCAGGCGTGGTACGGCCCTCTGGGCGGCGTACGGCGCGACCGTGCTGCTGGCCGCGCTGCTCAACTGGTTCTCGCTCCTGCTGCTGCCCGCACACGCCGTGACGCTGGCCCTGACCCGCGCGCCCCGCGCGACCGCCTTGCGCTGGGGAGCCGCCTCCTCCGGCGCCGTGCTCGGCACACTCCCCCTCATCGTGGCGAGCAAGTCCCAGACGGGGCAGGTCGCCTGGATACCCCCGGTCCGCCCGAGCACCCTGCTGGGCCTCCTGCTGACCCTCCTCGCGGGCACCCTCTGCGCCTGGCTCGCCCGGCCGGGGAAGGCCCCCGGCGCGCCCCGCCGTGACCGGGCCGCGCTCACGGCGGTGGCCGCGCCCCTGCTGGCAGTACCCCAACTCCTGCTGCTGGCCGCCTCGCTGGCTCAACCGGTCTACCTCACCCGCTACGTCCTGTTCAGCTACCTCGGGCTCGCCCTGCTCATCGGCGCGGCGATTCGCGGACTCGCGCCCCGTCTGCGCACACCCCCGCGTCGGCTGATCGTCGCGGTCACGGCCCTCGCCTTCCTCGGACTGCTCCCCGTCCAGCTGTCACTGCGCGCCCCGGCCGGCCGGATCGACGACGTACTCGCCACGGCCGAGACCGTCGCCACGGTCCGCGAGGCAGGCGACGGCGTGCTGTACATACCTGCGGCACGCCGTGACACCGCCCTCGTGTCGCCCACGGCGTTCACCGGGCTCAGGGATCTGGCACTGGCCCGGGACCCGCTGGAATCCGGCACCATGAACGGCGTGGAGGGCACCCCGGCGCAGATAGCGGCGGCGATGCTGACCGTGGGCCGCATCCTGGTCGTCAGCGACGACGGTGCGCCGTCCGCCCACACGGATCGCGACCGCACCAAATGGCGGATGCTCAGGGAGCGCTTCGTCGGCTGCTCCGAGGTCAGCGAACACGGCCGCCGCGTCACGGTGTACCGGCCCCGGGTGAAGCGGGGCCGGTGGCAGCCCGGCTGGTCACAGCGCCGCCCCGCCGTGCGGGACACGTTGGGGCGGCGCCGGATGGCTTGCTCAGGCGGTGCGGAGGTCTCCGGTCTTGACGCCCGCCACGAAGGCCGTGAACGCGTGGGCGGGGATGTCCAGGACCGGGCCGCGCGGATCCTTGGAGTCACGGACGGGAACGATGCCGGTAGCGGACGCCTGTGCTGGCGCCCACTCCACACAGGAGCCACCATTGTTGCTGTAGGAGGACTTGAACCAGCGAGGGGATTCGGTCGTCACGGGGTGCCCTTTCACCGTTCCAACATGGACGCCAAAGAGGCGGTGTACGCCTGCCGAGCGGTCAGATGGCGCCGAACTCTGCGTCCTTGATGCCCGTCACGAACGAGGTGAACGCGTGGGTCGGGATCTCCAGAACCGGGCCGCGCAGATCCTTGGAGTCACGGACGGGTACCACGCCGCGCGAGACGGCAAGGTTGGCTGCGATCTCGACGCACTGGCCACCGTTGCTGCTGTAGGAGGACTTGAACCAGCGGGGGGATTCGGTCGTCACGGGGTGCCCTTTCACCGTTGCAACGTGGACGCCAAAGAGGCGGTGTACGCCTACCGGGCGGTCAGGCGGCGCCCAACTCTCCCGCCTTGATACCCGCGACGAACGAGGTGAACGCGTGGGCGGGGATGTCCAGGACGGGGCTGCTCAGATCCTTGGAGTCGCGGACGGGGACGACGCCGGTAGTGGCTGCGTGAGTCGGAGCCCACTCGACACAGGAACCACCGTTGTTGCTGTAGGAGGACTTGAACCACAGAGCGGAGAGAGAATCATTCTTCACGGGGTGCCCTTTCGTACCTCGTTGATCATGGCCACGGACGCCGTCTGGGAAAGCGATTCGGCCTGCTGCTGATGGTAGGCCCTCACCAGTGGCAAGACTGAGTTGAGTTCGCGGTCCAGGTACCCCTGGGTCTGCGACTCAACGTAGGAGATTACGGACCGGTCCTGGAGGGTCAGCAGATTCACCAAGCGATCGAAGGTCCGACGCTCTCCAAGGTCGAAGGGGGCGAGTTGAAGCATGGTGTTCGGCTGCTCGGCAAAGTCGATCAGGCGCTGCAACTGCGCGTCCATAACAGCTGGCCCACCGACCGGCCGAAGGATGCAACTCTCATCCAGCACGGCGATCACCAACGGCGGCACCGGGCGAACTAACGCCGCCTGCCGCTCCATGAGGAACGAGACTCGTTCCTCTGCCTGCTCACGCGTGATGACTCCCCGCCTGACAGAGCTTCCAGCAAGGGCCTGCGCGTACTCTCGCGTCTGCAGTGGACCGGGAATCACGCCGCACTCAAACAGTCTGATCTCTGCTGCTCGCCCCTCGTACCCCACATACTCCGGGAACCCCTCCAGGAGACTTCCGTTCCGTAGGCCTCCCCACGCGCGTTCGAACGATTCGGCGGTCCCGGCGAGCCCGAGGGCAACATCGACGCTGCGTGAAAATTTGCGGCTCGGCGGTTTGTTGTCAGTTTCGACGCCTGAGATGTGCCGTCCCGAGTAGCCCATCAGCACGCCAAGCTCGTCCTGTTTCAGACCACGTGCCTCCCGTGCCTTGCGCAGACGTGCACCGAACGCTGCCCGGGGGCTTCGGCTCGGGTTCAGCTCCTTGATGTTTACCAACGTTCCCTCCGTTTTCAGAACATTGAATACGGCCTGACCGTAGGCCACGCTGGGCCGCCTTGGTAGTGAAATGACTACGGAGAGGCACGATCGTGTGCAGAGAAGCCGATCCCCTGAGCGGACGACCTCACCCCGCACCCGCCCCCGGCACCCTCATGGTGGACATAGGCCGAGGCAACCAAGTGGGCGAGTTCCGGGGCCTCGCCGGCCCGTACTGGTCGCTGCGGCCGGTCTGCGGCGGGCAGGAATGGGAGGCCGAGCCGGAGCACGTACGGCGCGCGGACCCCATAGAGCGGCTGCGCGCCGAGAACGCGCGGTGCAACGCACGGAGCCGGGGTGAGGTGCTGTGAGAGTCCCGGCGCACGACCTGGACGCCGAGTTGCACCGCATCGCATCGGACCCCGAGACCCGCGCAGTGTTCCGCACCGAGCTGGACCGCGCGTTGGCCGAACACGTGGCGAAAGAAGCCGAGTTGACGGCCTTCGCCGAAGCGGCGGCGGAGGCGCTGCAAGTGTTGGTCCGGCTCCCGACCCGGGAGCCCGCCGCGTGAACGGCGTCCCCTACGCGGCGGAGATCACCGCGACGGCCGGCGGGAGGCCCGTCTCCCTCGGCCGGGCCACCCTGCCGAACCGCCGGCTCGCACTCCGGTGGCTCCGGCGGCAGGCGCACCGGCTCGCGAACGGGCTCGGTGCCTCCGAGTCCCCGTCGTCGATCAGCTTTCGTGGCCAAGCCGTTCCGGACGGGCTGCGGGCCTGGGCGGAGGACCCGGACCAGCAGGAGCACGCGATGGAGCGGCTGGCGGCCGGGGGCCCCGATCTGCTCACCGTGCTCGACCCGGCCGCCGGGCTGCTGGTGACGCTCGCCGGGTGGCCCGTCCGGCAACGCCGCGCCGTAGCCGGGTACGGCGCTCCCGAGCCCCCACCCCACCCGTACCCGCGCGCTGCCGCGCGTCGCGCGGGCCGCGCCCCACATCCCCTCAGCCGGAGGCCGTACGGTGATCCACTGCAATTCCCGCGTCTGTCCGCCCTGGTTCGAGACCACGCAGGCTCATCAGCAGTCGGGGAGCCCCGGACTCCCCGACTCGCTGGTCTGCGAACTGGCCCACGGGCATTCGGACGAGCACGCCGGTCATCTGGAGGACATGGGGCGCGGCACCTTTGACGTATGGGTGCGCTGGAACGGTGACGCATTCACCTACGTCTGTGCCGCGCCGTGCGAGATGGTGGACCCTGTCCTCGCTCCCCACCTGCGACAGGCCTGCATGCTGTTCGTCGGCCACGCGCCGGGCCACTCCTGGGAGTTCGAGGACCTCCTGCACGACTGAAGGCCACCTCTCAGAGAACAGCCGCGACTGTCCGGCCGGAATTGGAAGGGGCGTGGCTCGAATTCGGCCGCGCCGTCATATGCGATTACTGAAGGTCCGCCGAAGTTACGGGTATTGGCGGTTTGCGTGCGGTGGAGCGGTGGCAGGCTCCACGGGGCGACCGGAGTATCCGCTGCCTTCGCGTTCCGCTTGATCTACGTATGCAGGACAGGGTATTGAACTACGGCCGACGTCCGGGAAGGCGCGGCCCGAGGAGTCTGGAGAGACACCATGACGCTGAGCCGGGTCGATATCGTGGCGGTTGACGAGGGCGCGGCTTTCTGGGAAGACCGGACGGCCCTCCTCACCGGTCTCCAGGAGAATCCACCACGGGTTCCCGCCCACTTCGGGTACGACGCGCTCGGCTCGGACTTATTCGAGTTGATCACCGAGTTACCCGACTACTACCTCACTCGGGTCGAGCACGGGCTGCTGAAGCGTCACGCCGGGGAGATCGCCGACCTGATCGGCTGCGGTCTGATCGCGGAGCTGGGGAGCGGGAGCGCGAAGAAGACGCGACTGCTGTTGGCGGCTTGCGCCGACCGTCGGCCGACTTCCTACCTGCCGATCGATGTCAGCCGCGAGATGCTGGAGAGCAGTGGGCGCGATCTGACCGCCGAGCTGCCCGGCCTGCGGGTACAGGGGCTGTGGGGCCGGTACGAAGCGGGGCTGGCCTGGCTGCGGGACAGCAAGCCCGAACCAGTGGCGGTGTCATTCCTCGGAAGCAATCTCGGCAATATGCCACTTGATGAGCGTGACAGGCTGCTCTCCGAAATCATCGGCACGCTTCGGCCCGGTGACGGATTCCTGGTCTCGGTCGATCTTCTGAAGCCTGCTCAGGTACTCGAAGCCGCTTACAACGATCCGGTCGGGCGATCGCCCTTCACACGGTTCCGGCTCAATCATCTGGATCATCTCAATCGGCGTTTCGGTGGTAACTTCGACTCGCGGATTTTCTCCGCTCGGGCACACTTCGACGCCGATACCGGGACCGTCGACGCACGTGTCTATGCGACCGAGGACCACTCCGTCGCATTCCGTGATCTTGGTCTTGAGCTGAACCTGCGGCGTGGTGATTCGCTCAATGTCGGCCTGTCCCACAAGTTCCGGCGTGAGCAGTTCGTGGCCGACGTCGTCGCACGCGGTCTCGATCTGCGCGCGCAGTGGACCGACGAGGAGTGGCAGTACGGCATCTTCCTCTTCACACGCTCAGATGAACGCGGTGAGGCAGCCAATGCGCTCTGACACGAGAGAGGCCGCTTCCCGCGATTCACGGATCACACCATGTGGTTACTGAGATCTCCTGGGGTGTACCGGCCCCAGACGGATACGTGGTTGCTGATCCAGGCCTTGAATGACGCCGGAATCCCCAGTGGCGCACGTGTTCTGGACATGTGCACCGGTACCGGTGCGTTGGCCATCGCCGCGGCCGTCGTGGGAGCGGGGCACGTCACGGCGTTGGACATCTCGCTCCGTGCCACGTTGACGGCCCGGTTCAACGCCCGGGTACGCGGGCTCCCGGTCCGGGTCGAGCGCCGGGACGCGATGACATTCCGTGCGCCCCGGCAATTCGACGTGATACTGGCCAACCCGCCCTACGTACCGTCCCCTCAGGGGGATCTTCCCCGGAGCGGATCGCGCAGGGCATGGGACGCCGCGCGTGACGGACGGGCCCTGCTCGATCCGCTGTGCGTCAACGCCTCCGGGATGCTTTCCAGCGGCGGCATGCTGTTGATCGTCCACTCCGCCGTGTGCGGAGTGGAGACCACCGTGGACCTTCTGCACAAGGCAGGACTGAAGGCCGCGGTAGTGGCCCGGCGGACAGTACCGTTCGGCCCGGTCATGAACGGCCGGATCTCATTCCTGGAACAGCAGGGACTCATCAAGGCGGGACAACGCCACGAGGAACTGGTGGTGATCCGTGGAGACCGGCGCGACGACCAGCCCTAGTGCCGTTCCGGAGCCGGACAAGGCACTCGGCCCCCGAGACCGGGACCGCAGGCGGATCACTCTCGTTCCCGGTGGACCGCTTCTCGTCGAAGGCCCCGTCGAGGTGGTGGGCAGAGACGGTGAGGTCGTCGTCTCGGATCGATTCGTGGTCGCCCTGTGCGTGTGCCGGCGCAGCCGGCGGTACCCCTTCTGTGACACCAGCCACCGCCGACGCGTCCGCCAGGACGCCGACAGCCGGGCCCCGGAGTCAGACCCCGGCTGACTGTTCGGGCAACGCCCGGCGCAGCGAAGTCGTTCCGGTGCGCCAGGCGGCGAGCAGGTGCGCGGCGAGCCTGCTCTCCAGCAGCTCGGTGGCCTCGACACCGAACACCACGTCCCCGGCGAGGTGGGGTTCCCGTCCGAGCAAGTCACCGATGACATCACGACGCAGTACCTGTTCGTGCACGGCGTCGGCCTCGATGTGCTCGGTGAAGAAGAGTACGCACTGCGGTCCCGCGCCCAGCCGTTCCAACGCTTGGGCGATCCGCTGCGCGCTCGGGGCGGTGGTGATCTCGGCCGCCGCGAAGTGACCGACCAGAGCGCCGCGCAGCCTCCGGTGCAGCCCGAACATCGACATCAGATTCACGATCGCGAGCGCGGGTGCCGGTACGTCGTCCAGGTAGTGCAGGTAGTCGGAGGAGAGGCCGGCGCCGGCCAGGAGGTCGGCGAACAGCTGGGAGTGCGCCCTCTCGGCAAGGCCACCGCCGAACTCATCGAACTCGACCGCCACCAAGGACGCCTTGGCCTGTCCCTGAAGACGGGGAATCACCCAGGCGTGCGGGTCGGCCTCCTTCAGGTGGTACACCGAACGGTGCGCGAAGTACTCACGCATCTGTTCCCAGTCCGCGGAGTCCCGGAGGTAGTGCGAGACCCCGTCACCGGGCACCGTCTCCACCAGCAACCCATCCAGTACGGCGGCGACATCGGTACCACCGCCCGTGTCCGAGCGCAGAGCCGTCGCGAACACCCGCTCCATCGCCGCCCGCAGCCGGAGCAGCTCCGGGTCCCACTCCCACAGCGGATCGACACCGGCGAAGCCCCGGTAGTGCAGTTCGTAGCAGACGTGCAGGGCCAGTGTCAGATCCTCACCGTAGGGATCGGTCCCCTCCAGCGCGTGCAGTGCAAACGGTTCCGGGGCCGGGGGCCGCGCCAGCGCGGTGACGACGGTCGCGGACAGCGGTCCCCTGGGGGCGGGTAACGCGTGGGCGAGGGACTGCGCGTCTGCGGTGACAGCGATGACGGTCATCGGCTCTCCAAGTCGGTCGAACGCATGGATGCCATATTCACGGGCGCTGAAGGCATTCTCGCCCACCGGGGCACGCACGGCCAGACGCTCTCAGGCCAGCCGGTCCGTGGCACACGGCCGGGCAGGGGACTACGTGGTCAGTTGGCCGAAAGCGGCGCACGCGTGGTCGCTCAGTCACCCGGGACGGCCGGTCCCGCCCCCGCTGCCGTACGGAAGCCGACGGTGTCAGAGTCGGTCCGTACGATCGCAGCGAATCTCTCGATCAGCCAGGCCGAGAGGCCGACAGTGGGTGCGGGATCGCCACCCGCTCCCAAGGGAGGGTTCTTCCCATGACCGCACAGCCCGCACGCCTTGAGCGCATCGGTCCGGAGACCGACTCCGTCGTGGACGTCTCGCCGTTCAAGCCTCCTCTCGTCAGAGCGGTTTTCAGGGACGTGACCCCGATGCACGTCTCCCGGTCGGCCACGTGGGCCGCCGCGTCGGTGACGCGGACCGTGCTGACGGAGGTCATCACCGCCGCGAGGCGAGCTGCGGCGGCGGAGGCACGGAAGAAGCTGATACCCAGGGACCTTCTCTCGGCGATCGACCGGAACGTCGAGCTGGAGGTGGGCGGCAAGTGGTACGACCACAGCCCGACGTTCAAAGGCCTGAACGGTGTCATGTACGACGCCGAAGGTGTCATCGTGCCCCCTCGCAAGCGCAGCAGGACGCGCAGGCCGAGCGGTGTGGCAGGCGCCCACAGGTTCGAGGCCGGGGTCAGGCAACTGCTGCGGAACCAGGGAGTGACGGCCGTCCCCGCGATGGTCCGCGACCTGGACGGGATAGCGAGCGTGTTCCTGACGGACCTCGCCCGGGACGCAGCCATGGTCGTCCGCGAGGGCGGGGTCACCCGCTTCGGCACGGTCACCCTCGTGACATCGGACGAACCGGACCCGTCCCCGTCCCCGTCCCCGTCCCTCCAGGATTCCCTCCGGGCCCTGTCCACCCGCCGAGGGGACGCGCGGACCATCGGCGGGGACGATGTCCTGGCCGCCACCACGATTCAGTTGTTCGGCGACATCCGGCAGCAAGCCCTCGCCGAGGCACGCGGGGCGACGCAGTCGTACAGCTCCACGCAGCTGATCGCAGGACCGCCGGTGGAGGAAGAAGTCGTCGACCGCCCGCCGGTACGGGAAATCGACCGGCGGGGCTGATCGGGCAACGGGCTTCCGGCCGGGACCGCAACTCCGTTCAACCGGCGGCTCCATGGAAAGAGAGGATGCCTAATGGAACGGATCGGGGCTTCACCGGACCTCGATTCGAGCGAACATCGCCCCGTCCCGGACGGGGCTACTTCACGTCCACGTAGTCTACCGCGGAGGTGACCGCCGGAGTCGTCGGGGTGCCGGCGAAGGAGTAGCGGAAGTAGCCGTCCGCCGTGGCCTTCGTCGTCGTCCTCAGGTTGCCCTTGCTGTCCGTCGTCACGGTCTTGAGGGTCTTGTAGGTGCTCGTGCCCTTCTTCTTGAACTGGAGCTTCACCGGCTGCTTCGTGTAGCCCGCGTACGTGTAGGTCACCCAGTTGGCGCGGGTCAGGGCGCCCGTGACGGTGATCGTCCTGTTCTTCTTCACCGGCTCCGGCGAGGCGTTGACCGTCAGCCTGGAGTTGCGCAGGACCTTGGCCTTGGCGGCGGCATCCCTGCCGATGTAGTCACCGTCGTTGGCCATCGCGATGGCGCGCACGGTCCAGGTCCCGGCCGTGCTGTTGTCCTGGGGTTCGATGCGCGGGTTCATCGTCATCGCGTAGGTGCAGGTGGTCGTGGTGAAGCTCTGGCGCACGCACTTGCCCCGGATGTCGTCGGGAAGCACGAGACCGTAGGCGTCGCCGTTCGGGAGGGGCGTGTGCCACATGGTCGGGAAGGTCTTCCCGACTTCGATGCCCGAGTCGTCCGTGGCGGTCACCGCGATGGTGAACCTCTTCACGTTCGTGGTCCCCAGGACGATGTTCTTCCCGCCGTTGACGACCACTTTCGTGATCTTGATGTCGCCCGAGACCTCGTCCGCCCGCGCGGCCCCCGGAAGCGCGAGCGCGGACAGGGCGAGTGCCCCGGCGAAGACTGTCTAGGTGGTGCGGTGACGCATGAAAGCGGTCCCCTGTGTTCCGGCGCCGCAGGAACCCCTGGGCGCAGCTGACCGAGCCCACCCGGCACGCGGATGGCAGGGGTATGACCACCGGGCCACGACAATGGTTGAGCCCCGGTGCCCCGGTGCGAGCACCGTGTTCCAACTCCCCTCCGGCCCGGACGAACGCCGTCGACCGGGTCCGCGCCCCTCCGGGATGTGTTACACAGGGGATAATCAGAGGGGTAATTTGCAGCAGCTCAAGCTCGGAATCGTCTCGCAGGCCCGTAAAGAGAACGAACACCGTCTGCCGATCCACCCGGCGCACTTCGAACGCATCGACGCCGACCTCCGCCCCAGCATCTTTCTCCAGACCGGATACGGAGAGCACTTCGGTGTCCCGGACTCCCGGCTCGCACCGCACGTAGCCGGTTTCCGCTCGCGCGAGGAGCTGATCGCGGAGAGCGATGTCATCCTGCTGGCCAAACCGCTGCACGAGGACGTGGCGGAGCTGCGGGACGGGCAGGTGCTGTGGGGGTGGCCGCACTGCGTGCAGGACGAGAAGGTCACGCAGGCCGCCATCGACCGCAGGCTCACCGTGATCGCCTTCGAGGCGATGCACCACTGGACCCCGAAGGGCGGGTTCAACCTGCACGTCTTCCACAAGAACAACGAGCTGGCCGGCTACTCGTCGGTGCTGCACGCCATGCAGCTGACCGGGGCGACCGGTGACTACGGGCGCCGGCGGCGGGCGGCGGTGATCGGCTTCGGAGCCACCGCCCGCGGCGCGGTGACCGCGCTCAGCGCGCTGGGCGTGCACGACGTGGACGTGCTCACCGCCCGCGGCACCACCGCCGTCAGCTCACCGATCCACTCGGCGCGGATCGTGCGCTTCGACCACGACGTGGCCGACGACACCCTCGACCCGCGGCGCAGCGTCGCGCTCACCGAGGACGGTCCGGAGCCGCTGGCCGAGTTCCTGGCCGGGCACGACATCATCGTCAACTGCGTGCTCCAGGACACCGCCGCGCCGCTGATGTTCCTGATACAGGAGGACCTGCCGAAGCTCGCACCCGACACCCTTGTCATCGACGTCTCCTGCGACGAGGGCATGGGGTTCGCCTGGGCCCGGCCCACGACCTTCAACGAGCCGATGTTCACCGTCGGCGACAACGTCCACTACTACGCCGTGGACCACAGCCCCTCCTACCTGTGGGACGCGGCTACCTGGGAGAACAGCGAGGCGCTGATCCCGTTCCTGCGGACGGTCCTCGAAGGGCCGGACGGCTGGGACGCCGACCGCACCATCAGCCGGGCGATCGAGATCCGCGGCGGCACCGTCCAGAACCCCGCGGTCCTGGCCTTCCAGCACCGCGCCGAGCAGTACCCGCACGCGCTGCTCTGAACCGGTGCGGCCCGGTCGGCGGCAGACCCACGCCGGGTACGCCGCCGACCGGCCGCCCAGGCCGGTTGACGCGCCCCAACGCCCCACCGCCCATAACCTGTTCCCCGTGAACGAGATGCCGCAGGATCACCGGCCGGTCAAGTCCGTACGAGTGCTGCTCGCAGAGGACCAGGGGATGATGCGGGGCGCGCTCGCCCTGCTGCTCGGGCTCGAACCGGACATCGAGGTGGTCGCCCAGGTCGGGGCCGGGGACGAGATCGTGGCGGCGGCCGTCACCTCGCGGCCCGATGTGGCGTTGCTGGACATCGAGCTGCCGGGGCGCAGCGGTCTGGACGCGGCCGCCGATCTCCGCGAGGAGGTGCCGGACTGCCGGGTGCTGATCCTCACCACGTTCGGGCGGCCCGGGTATCTGCGGCGGGCGATGGAGGCGGGGGCGGCGGGGTTCCTGGTGAAGGACGGGCCGGTCGAGGACCTGGCGGCGGCGATCCGGCGGGTGCTGGCCGGGGAGACCGTCATCGACCCGGCGCTGGCCGCCGCCGCGCTGAGCGCCGGCCCCAGTCCGCTGACCGCCCGGGAGCGCGATGCGCTGATGGCCTCGGTGGACGGGGCGACGGTCGCGGACATCGCGGCGAAGCTGCACCTGTCGGAGTCGACGGTGCGCAACTACCTCTCGTCCGCGATCGGCAAGACCGCCACCCGTAACCGGATGGAGGCGGTCCGGGCAGCGCGGCAGCAGGGCTGGCTCTGAGGGCCGGTCCGGGGAGGACCGTGCAGCGCTGTACGGTCCTCCCCGGTCCGTGCAGCGCTTTACGGACGACCGGTGGCGCGGCGGCCGGAGAGTCATCAGCCGCACGCCGCCCAGCAGGACCGACCCCGACGTCCGGAAGGCCAGGGCGTGGCCGCGGGTGGCACCAGGCCGGTTCCCGTGAGGTCGAAGTCCTTGGCCGTTGCCCACTCGCGGGGGCGGGCGGTCGCCCGGCTGCCCGACCGGCCGTCCGCTCCGGGCCCCCGCGGCGAGCCGGTCACCGGGTGTGACTCGGTACGGAGGGGGCCCGGCACCCGGCTGGTGGCGCCACGACGGACCGTTCAGGCGGCCTGCAGTCCCTTGCCTTGCTCGGAGGCCGTCTTCGGGGAGCTGACGGGGAAGATCGTCGTGTGCTCCCCGAGCAGCGCGTCGGCGATGCTCAGGGCCTGCGGCACGTCACGGGTGCCGGTCATGACGCACAGGGTGTAGGCGGCGTCCTCGACGGCTCCCGCCGTGGAGTCCGTGGGGAAGCGGTCGTCGTGGATGCGGGCGTCCGCATAGCGGGCCAGGGCTACACGCAGGTCCTGCGGGCTGGGGTTCAGCACGGTGAAGTACTCCTCGTAGTCCGGTGTCGGGGCAGTGCCCCGGGCGAGAGACCGCCTGTCGTGGGATACCCGCTGCTGTCCGGCTGTGTGGATGCTCAGCGGCGCACGCGCCATTGCGAGACCCATTGCTCGCATGCCCCTGAACGCACCCGTCAATCAGGCGACTTGAAATTTCTTCGCGCGTGCGGCCCGGCACACATGCCCGCCTGCCGCCTGACGCCTGACGCCCCTGTGGTTCGGGTGAGGGAGATCAGGGCGACGATGCTCCTGCCGCCCGGGTGGACGGTGACGGACCCCTGTCTGGCGAGCCGGCGCACCCGGGCCCAGCCGTAGCCCCCGGTGCGGGGGTTCTGCAACGCCCTCAGTGCTGTACGGACGACCGGTGGCGCGGGAGCCAGAAGATCATCAGCAGCAGGCCGCCCAGCAGGACGGAGCCCGACGTCCGGAAGGCCAGGGCGTAGCCGGCCGTGAGGTCCGCCGGGCCCGTTCCGCCGTCCGTGCGGGCGGCGGCGACGGTCGAGAGCACGGCCAGGCCGAGCGCGCCGCCCATCGTCCGGGAGGTGTTGACGATCCCGGAGACCAGTCCGGCCTCGCCGGTGGCCGCGCCCGAGATGGCCAGCGAGGCGAGCGGGGTGGCCGCGAGGCCGGTGCCGGCCATCATCAGCACGCCGGGCAGGCAGATCGAGGTCAGGTAGTCGCCGTCGGCGGTCATCGTGGACTGCCAGCCGAAGCCGGCGGCGGCGACCGCCGTGCCGACGAGTGCCAGGTTCTTCGCTCCGAGCCGGGCCATCAGACGCGGGGCGCACTTGGAGCCGACGACGACGGCCACCGAGGTCGGCATCAGGGCGAGTCCGGCCTCCAGTGCGGAGTAGCCCAGCACGTTCTGCGCGTACACGGTCATGAAGTACCACATGGAGAACGTGGCCGAGCCGATCACGAACATCGCCACGTTCGCCGAGGCCACCGCCCGTGCACCGAGCACCCGCAGCGGCATCAGCGGTTTCGCCGTACGGGATTCCACCAGGACGAAGAGGGCGAGCAGCGCCACTCCGCCGAGCAGCGGCAGCAGGGTCGCGGCCGCGGTCCAGCCCGACTTCTCCGTCTGCACGATGCCGTAGGCGACGGAGGCGAGACCCGCCGTGACGAGCAGCGCGCCCGGGAAGTCGATCCGGCTCCGCTCGCCGGTCCGGCCCTCGGCCAGGTAGAGCGCGGCGCCGACGAGTACGAGCACGCCGACCGGCACGTTGATCAGCAGGACCCACCGCCAGGAGAGCGCGTCGGTGAGCACCCCGCCGATCAGTCCGCCGGCCGCGCCGCCGCCCGCGCCGACCGCCATCCAGGTGCCGATGGCCCTGGCCCGTGCCGGCCCCTCGGGGACGGCCGCGGTGAGCAGGGTGAGGGTCGCGGGGGCGAGCACCGCTGCGCCGAGCCCTTGCGCGGCGCGGGCGGCGAGCAGCTGCCAGCCCTCCTGGGCGAGGCCGCCGGCCAGCGAGGCGGCGGTGAACAGGCCGAGGCCGACCAGGAACATCAGCTTGCGGCCGTACAGGTCGGCGGCCCGCCCGCCGAGCAGCATGAATCCGGCGAACGCGATGGAGTAGGCGTTGAGCACCCACTGGAGCCCGGCGGTGCTCAGCCCCAGGTCCGTGCGCATGGAGGGGAGGGCGACGTTGACGACGGACACGTCGAGGACGACGAGGAACTGGCCGACGCAGGCGGCGAGCACCACCGCCCAGGTGCGGGTTCGGGTGCGGCCGGTACGGCGTGTGGGCGTCGAGACGTCAACCATGGCGTCATACTCGCAGCCGCCCCGCACCCCGTACATCGGTTTCCGGACCGTACCGGCCTCGGTCCGGCGGAGTAGGCCCGGGGCCCGGGTGGTCCAGCGGTGTCAGCGGCACAGGAGTGTCACCACGGCGGCGCCGCCGAGCCCGATGTTGTGGGCGAGCGCGGTGCGGGCGTCCGGCACCTGGCGGGCGCCGGCCTCGCCCCTGAGCTGCCAGGTGAGTTCGGCGGCCTGGGCGATTCCGGTGGCGCCGAGCGGGTGCCCCTTGGAGATCAGTCCCCCCGAGGGGTTGACCACCCAGCGGCCGCCGTGGGTGGTGGCGCCGGACTCGACGAGCGGGCCGGACTCGCCCTCGCCGCACAGCCCGAGCGCCTCGTAGGTGAGGAGTTCGTTGATGGAGAAGCAGTCGTGGAGTTCGATGACGTCGAGGTCTTCGGCGCCGATGCCCGCGCTCTCGTACACCTGACGGGCCGCCTCCCGCGACATGGGCAGTCCGACCGCGTCGATGCAGGTGCCGGAGGCGAAGGAGTCCTCGGTGTCGGTCGTCATGGCCTGGGCGGCGATCTCGACGGCCCGGTCACCGAGGCCGTGCTCCTCGACGAAGCGTTCGGAGACGACGACGGCGGCCGCTGCCCCGTCGGACGTCGGTGAGCACTGGAGCCGGGTCAGCGGGTGGTGGATCGGTTTGGCGGCGAGGACTTCGCCGACCGTGTACGGGTCCTGGAACTGAGCGTACGGATTGCCCGTCGAGTGGCGGTGGTTCTTCGCGGCGACGGCGGCGAGCTGCGCCTCGGTCGTGCCGTACCTCTTCATGTGCTCGCGGGCCGCGTTGCCGAAGATCTGGGCGGTGGGCGGGGTCATCTCGAAGCCGTGGGCGGCGGCCATGATCCCGTAGTGCCGGGCGACCGGGGACGTCTTGAAATCACCCGCGCCGCCGTCGGAGCCACCGCCGCCGAGTGATCCGCGCGCCATCTTCTCGAAGCCGAGCGCGAGGACGCAGTCGCTGCCGCCGCCCTCGACGAACTGCCGGGCCATCATCAGCGCGGTGGAGCCGGTGGCGCAGTTGTTGTTGACGTTGTAGACGGGTATCCCGGTCAGTCCGAGTCCGTACACGGCCCGCTGGCCGGCGGTGGAGGCCTGGAAGCAGTAGCCGACGGCCGCCTGCTGGATGTCCTCGTACCCGACACCGGCGTCGGTGAGCGCCGCCGTGCCGGCCTCCTTCGCCATGTCCCAGTACTGCCAGTCGCGGCTCTCCGGCTTCTCGAACTTCGTCATGCCGACGCCGACGATGTATGACCTCATGACGGATTCCCTTCAGTCCCTGGGCAGGCCGAGGATGCGCTCGGCGACGACGTTGAGCTGAACCTGGGTGGTGCCGCCCGCGATGGTCAGGCAGCGGGACATCAGGAATCCGTGCACCGCCCGCTCCCCGGCTCCCTCGGCCACCGCGCCCGCGGGGCCGAGGAGTTCGAGGGTGAGCTCGGCGACCTTCTGCTGGTGGGCGGTCTGGATGAGTTTGCGTACGGAGGCGCCCGCGCCCGGCTCCAGTCCCGAGACCTGTTGCAGCGTGGTGCGCAGCCCGATGCAGGCCAGTGCGTGGGCCTCTGCGGCGAGTGCTCCGATCCGGGCCCGGCAGGCGCCGTCGAGTCCGGCGGAGCGGTCGATCAGGGCTTCGAGTCCGGTGTCGAAGGACATCTGGTCGGCCATGTGGACGCGTTCGTTGCCCAGGGTGTTGCGGGCCACCCGCCAGCCGCCGTCGGCCTCGCCCACCAGCGCGTCGGCGGGCAGGATCACGTCGTCGAAGTAGACCTCGTTGAAGAGGGAGTCGCCGGTGATCTCCTTGAGCGGGCGGATGTCGATGCCCTCGGTGTTCTTCATGTCGACCAGGAAGTAGCCGAGCCCCCGGTGCTTGGGCGCGTCCGGGTCCGTCCTGGCGAGCAGGATGCCGTGGTCGGCCCACTGGGCGGCGCTCGTCCACACCTTCTGGCCGTTGATCCGCCAGCCCTCGGGGACCCGTTCGGCGCGGGTGCGCAGCGAGGCGAGGTCGGAGCCGGCGCCGGGTTCGGAGAACAGCTGGCACCACTGGAGTTCGCCGCGCAGGGTGGGCAGGAGGTAGCGGTCCTGCTGCTCGGGCGTGCCGTGCGCGATGAGTGAGGGCACCACCCAGGTGGCGATGGAGAGGTCGCTGAGCTTCACCCCCTGTTCGCGCAACTCCTGTTGTACGGCGAGCTGTTGTACGGGTCCGGCGTCCAGCCCGTAGGGCGCGGGCAGGTGCGGCGCGGCGTAGCCGGTGGGTGCGAGGGCGCTGCGGGCGGCCTTGGGGTCCAGGCCCCGGACGGCGGCGACGGCCTCGCGGGCCGCCGCGCGGTGCGCTTCGGCCTCCGGCGGCAGCTCCAGGGTGAGGCCGCGGCGGGCCCCGGCGGCGGCGAGCCGGACGGCGCGCTGGCGGTGGACGTCGCCGGAGCCCAGCAGCTGCCGTGCGACCAGTGCGCGGCGCAGGTAGAGGTGGGCGTCGTGCTCCCAGGTGAAGCCGATGCCGCCGAGGATCTGGATGGCGTCCTTGGCGCAGGTGTACGCCGCGTCCAGGGCGGCCGACGCGGCGAGGGCCGCGGTCATGGCCCGTGTCTCCGGGGGTTCGGTGGCCGCGCGGGCGGCGTCCCAGGCCAGCGCGCGGGCCTGCTCGACCCGTACGAGCATGTCCGCGCAGAGGTGTTTGACGCCCTGGAACTGTCCGATGGGGCGGCCGAACTGTTCGCGGACCTTGGCGTGTTCGGTGGCGGTGTCCAGCGAACGGGCCGCGGTGCCGCACGCCTCCGCGGCCAGGAGTACGGCGGCGAGGTCGCGGACGAGTGCGGAGTCGGTGGGCAGCAGCCGCCCGGCGGGGACCAGGACGCCTTCGGCCCGGACCTCCGCGGTGGGCCTGGTCGGGTCGGCGCTGCGGTGCGGGCGGACGGTCAGCCCCCGGGCCGAGGTGTCCACGGCGAACCAGCGGGTGCCGGTGACCGAGGCGGCGGGGAGCAGCAGCAGGTCGGCCCCGTCCGCGGAGAGGACCGGCGGGAGTTCCCCGTCGAGCAGGTGGCCGTCCTCCTGCTCGACGGCGGTGAGGCTGCCGGGGCCGAGTGCGACGGCGCCGATGCGGCGGCCCGACGCGAGGTCCCGTACCAGTTCGTCCGTGCCGGGGGTGCGCGGGTCCGACGCGTGCAGCACGGCAGAGGCGAGGGTGCTCGCCAGGCAGGGGCCGGGGAGCGCGGCGCGGCCCGCCTCTTCGAGGACGACGGCGAGTGCGGGCAGTCCGCCGCCCTCTCCCCCGTACGCCTCGGGCAGATGGATGCCGAGGAGGCCCTGTTCCGCGAGGCCGTCCCAGTATCCGGGGCGTGCGCCGGTGGCAGCGGGGGCGTCCGCGTCAAGAATCTTGCGGATTTCCCCGGGCGGTACGGCGCGGGCGAGCCATCCTCGCACGGCCCGCGCGAGCTCCCTGTGTTCTTCGGTGATTCCGATGCCCATGCGGATCCTCGCCGGTCGCAGCCACTGGAACGGCGCAAGAGTAGAACACGTTTCAATCTGACGGAAGGTCAGATCGGCATCTGTTTCCGGCCGGGCGGCCGGTCATGGCCGCGACCGCGTCCCGTTCGCACCCCGTTCACCGGAATACCTCGGACATGCGGAAGGTTTCACCCTGCACACACTTGGCGGCCGATGCTGCCCGCCCGCACCGCCCGCACGCCTTCCGTCCCTCCCTCTTCCGCTGCCCGGAGGCCGCACGTATGCCACAGACGACGCACGAACAGCAGTCCGCGGAGCTTCCTGATCCGGGGACGTCGAAGACCGGCAAGGGGATCGTCCCCGTGCTCGCCTTCGCGGGTATCACCGTCGCGGTGATGCAGACCCTGCTCGTCCCCGTCATCAAGGACCTGCCCGCCCTTCTCGACACCGACCCGTCCAACGCCACCTGGGTGATGACGGCGACGCTGCTCGCCGGAGCCGTCTCCACGCCGATCATGGGACGGCTCGGGGACCTCAACGGCAAGCGGAAGATGCTGCTGGCGAGCCTCGCCGTCATGGTGATCGGCTCCCTGATATGCGCCTTCACCGATGACCTCGTGATCATGATCGTGGGCCGCGCGCTCCAGGGCTTCGCCATGGGCGCCATCCCGCTGGGCATCGGCATCATGCGCGACGAGCTGCCGCGCGAGAAGCTCGGCTCCGCGATGGCCCTGATGAGTTCCTCGATCGGGGTCGGCGGCGGACTCGCGCTGCCCGCCGCCGCCCTGGTCGCCCAGCACACCGACTGGCACACCCTCTTCTTCGGCTCGGCCGGACTCGGCGTGCTCGCCATGGGGCTGACCGTGCTCGCGGTGCCGGAGCCCGCGCTGCGGGCCCCCGGCCGGTTCGACATGACCGGCGCGCTCGGCCTCTCGGCCGGACTGGTCCTCCTGCTGCTGCCCGTCACCAAGGGCAGCGACTGGGGCTGGACGTCCCCCACCACCCTCGGGCTGGTCGCCGCCGGACTGGTGGTGCTGCTCCTGTGGGGCGTGTTCGAGCTGCGCAGCGAAGCGCCCCTGGTCGACCTGCGGACCACCGCCCGCCGCGAGGTACTGCTCACCAACCTCGCCTCGATCATGGTCGGGGTCGCCTTCTACGCCGTCTCGCTGGTCCTGCCGCAGCTGCTCCAGCTGCCGCTGTCCACCGGCTACGGCCTCGGCCAGTCCATGGTGGTCGCCGGGCTGTGCGTGGCGCCGCTGGGCCTGACGATGATGCTCGTCGCCCCGCTGTACGCCCGGCTGTCCGCCCGGTACGGCCCCAAGGTGTCGCTGATGCTCGGCATGGCGGTCATCGCCATCGGATACGGGGCCGGGCTCGGCCTGATGAACGCCGCCTGGCAGACCGTCGTGATCGCGGTGGTCCTCGGCGCCGGCATCGGGCTCGCCTACTCCTCGCTGCCCGCACTGATCATCGGGGCCGTCGACGCCTCGGAGACGGGCGCGGCGACCGGGCTCAACACCCTGATGCGTTCGATCGGCACCTCGGTGTCGAGCGCGGTGATCGGCATGGTGCTGGCCCACACCTCGACGCGGATGGGGTCTGTCGCGGTGCCCAGCATGCAGGGGTTCCGCACCTCGTTCATGATCGCGACGGGCGCGGTGCTGGCCGGCCTGGTGCTGGCCGCGTTCCTGCCGGCGCAGCGGGCGGCCGCCGCGCCGGTGCTGCTGGCGAGCAGCTCGGGCGACGAGACGGCCCGGCGGTCCGGACTCCCGCTGCCGCTGCCCGGCTCCGGCTTCCGCGGCCGGGTCGTCGACGCGGACGGGGCCCCGGTGGCCGGCGCCAACGTCACCCTGATCGACCGGCAGGGCCGGCAGGCCGGGCTCACCACGACGGACGCGGAGGGCCGGTACGCCCTCGCCGCCCCGGCCGGCGGCAGCTTCGTGCTGGCCGGGTCGGCCGCCGGGTACGCGCCGCGCGCCTACCCGGCGGCGCATCCGGCGAGCGGCCGGCCCGCCGAGACCGATCTGGTGCTGGCGCTCAGCGCACCGGCGCGTCGAACCTCGGTGCCGTCGTGAGCAGATGGGAGACATCCGTCCCCGCCGGGAGCTCCTGCGGCTGTGCGCCGCGGGTGAACAGCCGGGCGGGGCGGGCGCCCTGGACCCGGGCCTGACGCCCGTTGACCCGCAGCCATGAGCCCTCGCGCAGGCCGAGCACCGGGACGTCGTTCTCCTCCAGGAACTCGGTGAGCCGTTCCTCGCGGGTCTCGCCCTTGTGGGTGCTGTCCGGGTCCGGGTCCTGGTAGTGCGGGTTGATCTGGAACGGGACGAGGCCGAGCGTCTCGAAGGACGGCGGCTGCACGATGGGCATGTCGTTGGTGGTGCGCAGGGTGGGCGACGCCATGTTCGTCCCCGCGCTGGCCCCCATGTACGGCAGCCCCTCGCGCACCGCCTCGGTCACGGCGTCGCGCAGCCCGGTCCGGTAGAGCGCGCTGAGCAGCCGGAAGGAGTTGCCGCCGCCGATGAACACGGCGTCGGACGCGGCGAGTTCGGCGACCGGGTCGGCGTTCTCGTGGACGCCGCGGACGCTGATGCCGGCCGGTTCCAGGGCGTCGCGGACCCGGGTGGTGTACGCCGCGTAGTCGGCGAGCGCGTACGGCACGAAGGCGAGGCGGGCCTCCGCGGGCAGGAACGCCCGAACCGTGTCGAGGGCGTGTTCCAGGTAACCGCAGCCGTACTGCGTGGAGTTGGAGAGCAGGAGCAGATTCACGGGGTTCCTCTTGGTTCTCTTGGGTCAGGTCGTGCGGGTGGAGCGTGGGCCGCCGGTCAGGCGGAACGTGGCCCGACTGCCGGTCAGGCCGTCTTGCGGGCGCGGGGTTTGGGGCGCTGGGGTGGATGGGTGAGGCGCCGCTCCAGCAGGTCGGCCGCCTTGCGCAGCGCGTCGAGGCGGTTCTCCGGCGCCCCCTCGAACCTTTCCTTCGCGCCGCCCAGGCTGAGACTTCCGTACGGTTCGCGTCCCAGGAAGACCGGTACGGCAACGGTCGCGATGCCGGCGTCGTACTCGCCGACCGTCCAGGCGTAACCCTGGGCCCGCACCTTCAGCAGCTCCCGCTCCAGCAGATCCGGATCGGTCACCGTCCGTTCCGTGAACCGGGCCATCGGGCGCCCCCGGAAGAGCCGGTGGCGCTGCTCGTCCGGCAGGTAGGCGTAGTACGACTTACTGGTGGCCCCGGCGTGCGCCGGATAGAGCTCACCGACCAGCGGGTAGTAGCGCAGCGGCCCCGTCTCGCCCTCCTCCGCGGCCACGCACCGCATGTGGAAGCTGTCCGGCAGACAGAACAGCACGGTGTCGCCGGTCACCCGGCGCAGCTCCTCCAGGACGGGTCCGGCGAGCAGCTCCAGCGACCCGGAGCGCTCCCAGAGCCTGCCCAGGCGCAGCACGGCGGGGCCGATGCGGTAGCGGCGGGTGGCCGGGTCCGAGACCAGGAAGCCGCGGCCCGCGAGGGTGGCGAGCAGCCGCTGGGCGACCGAGGTGTCCCAGCCGAACTCCTCGGCGACCTCGGTGACGCCCCAGTCGGGTCTGGTCCGCTCGAACGCGAGCAGCACCAGGAGCGCCCGGTCGACGGTTTGCAGGGCCCCGGCCGGGGTCCGCCGGTCCAGATCGTAGTCCGCCATGTGATCTCACCATTCAGACCTGAGTTGCAGATAACGGGAAATGGTTGCGCTCAACGCTATCCGATCCCGAATCTGCTCTCAGCACCCCGTCCGGCGTCCCACTCCCTGCCGGGCGCCGGACGGGTGTGATGGATGCGCGAGAAAGGCCCCCCATGTTGAAGTACGTACTGGACATCGTCGACCTCCTCGACGACCCGCAGGCCAATGGGAAGACGGTCGTCGAGTACCTCGACTCCGTGGCTGGGGCCGAGGGCTCGTCCGCCGAGGTCACCACGGTCGCCGGCGAGCGCGGCTCGACGGACTTCGTGATGGTCCGCATCCCCGGCTCCCGGGGACGCACCGCGGGCGGCACCGCCCGCACCCTCGGTGTGGTCGGCCGGCTCGGCGGCATCGGCGCCCGGCCCGAGATGATCGGTCTTGTCTCCGACGCCGACGGAGCCGTCTCCGCCGTCGCCACCGCCGCGAAGCTGCTCGACATGCGCCGCCGGGGCGATGTGCTGCCCGGCGACGTGATCGTCGCCACCCACATCTGCCCGGACGCGCCGACCGAGCCGCACGATCCGGTGCCGTTCATGGGCTCGCCCGTGGACATCGCCACCATGAACCGCCACGAGGTGACCGACGCCATGGAGGCCGTGCTCTCCATCGACACCACCAAGGGCAACCGCATCATCAACCACAAGGGCCTCGCCCTGTCGCCCACCGTCAAGGAGGGCTGGGTGCTCCGCGTCAGCGAGCAGCTCGGTGAGCTGCTGGCCGTGGTGACCGGTGAGCCCTTGGTCACATACCCCGTGACGACTCAGGACATTACGCCGTACGGTAACGGTGCACATCACATCAATTCGATCCTCCAGCCCGCCACCGCCACGGCCGCGCCCGTGGTCGGTCTCGCGGTCACCTCGGCCGCCGCGGTGCCGGGCTGCCAGACGGGCGCGAGTCACGAGAGCGACATCGCCTCCGCCGCCCGCTACGCCGTGGAGGTCGCCAAGGCCTACGGCGCGGGCCACCTGGACTTCCACGACGCGGTGGAGTTCGACAACCTCGTCAACCGCTACGGGTCGCTGTCCCACCTGCAGACCCTCGGCCGCACACCCCAGGAGTCCTGATGGCTGCCGCCCCTCCGGCCGACGCCGCGGTCAACGAGACCAAGAGCATCGGCAGCGACGACTACTCGCTCTCGCGCGTCCCGCGCGACAAGCGGTTCGGCTTCTGGTCCATGCTCCTCCAGTGGCTGGCCCAGTCCGGCTCGATCTCGCAGTTCACGCTCGGCGCCACCATCGGTGTCGGCATGACCTTCGGCAACGCCTTCCTCGCCTTCACGCTCGGCGCGGTGATCCTGGAGATCGTGATCTTCGCGATCGGCCTGGCCGGTATGCGCGAGGGCCTCGCGACCCCGATGCTGACCCGCTGGGTGGGCTTCGGCCGCAACGGCTCCGCACTGGTCAGCTTCGTCATCGCGGTCAGCCTGGTCGGCTGGTTCGGCGTCCAGAACACGATCTTCGGCAACAGCGTCTCGGCGCTCGTCGGCGGACCGTCCTGGATGTGGTGCGTGCTGGCGGGCATCGCCATCACCGCCCTGGTGATCTTCGGCTTCAAGTACATGGCCAACTTCGCGAAGATCGTCACCCCGCTCTTCTTCGCGATGGTCGCCTGGTCCGTCATCAACACGCTCAAGGACCACTCCTTCAGCGACCTGATCCACTCGCCGCCGCCCGGCGACACGATCCCCCTCGCCGTCGCCGCCACCGCCATCGCGGGCGGCTACATGACCGGCGCGATCGTCTCCCCGGAGATGACCCGCTACAACCGCAAGGGCTCGCACGTCTTCCTGCAGAGCGCCTCCTCGATGATCCTCTCCGAGTACATCGTCGGACTGACCGGTGTGCTGCTGGGCCACCTGGTGAAGAGCAACGAGGTCTCGCACATCGTGCTCTCCACCTCCGGTGCCTTCGGCGTGATCGTGGTCCTGATGTCCACCGCCAAGATCAACGACTGGAACCTGTACGGCTCCTCGCTCGGCGTCGTCAACTTCTTCCAGGTCGTCTTCGGCAAGCGCGTCCACCGCGGCGCGGTCACGATCGTCCTCGGCATCGCCGGCACGCTCCTGTCCGCGGTCGGCATCATGACCCACTTCACCGAGTTCCTCACGATCCTCGGCGTCGCCATCCCGCCGATCGGCGGCATCATCGTGGCCGAGTACTGGGTCGTGAAGAAGATGCGCAAGCCGCTGGACGACACCCGGGAGTCCCAGACCCTGCCGAAGACCTCGCCGACCTGGGTGCCGATGTCCATCGTCATCTGGATCGTGGCCTTCTGCGTCGGCAAGTTCTACGACGGCGGCATACCGGCCCTGAACTCGCTGGCCACCGCCTTCGTCCTGTACTGCGTGCTCGGCCTGCTGGGCTGGGTGAAGCCGTACGGGACCTCCACCCTGGACGACGAGGGCGGCCAGGACGCGGCCCCCGACGCCCGCACCAGCACCCCTGTGGGAGCAGCATGAGCACCACCGAACCCACCGCACCCCTGATCCCCGCCTCGGACGAGGCCCAGGCCGAGGTCGTCGACCTCTGCGCCGAACTGATCAGGTTCGACACCTCCAACCCCACCAGCAACGAGCGCGCGAGCGCCGACTGGGTGGTGGGCCGCCTCGCGGAGGTGGGCATCGACTCGGAGCTCGTCGAGTCCGCGCCGGGCCGGGCCAGCGTCATCGCCCGGATCGCCGGCCGCGACCCGGAGCGCGGCGCGCTGATGGTCCACGGCCACCTGGACGTGGTCCCCGCCGACGCCTCCGAGTGGCAGGTGCCGCCGTTCTCCGGCGAGATCCGGGACGGCTACCTGTGGGGCCGGGGCGCGATCGACATGAAGGACACGGTGGCCGTCATGCTGGCCACCGCCCGGCACTTCGCCCGCACCGGCACGCGGCCTTCCCGGGACCTCGTCCTGGCCTTCCTCGCCGACGAGGAGGCGGGCGGCAAGTTCGGCGCCCACTGGCTCGTCGAGCACCGTCCGGAGCTGTTCGCCGGGGTCACGGAGGCGATCGGTGAGGGCGGCGGGTTCTCCTTCGCGATCGACGACACCCGGCGCCTCTACCCGATCGAGAACGCCCAGCGCGGCATGGCCTGGATGGAGCTCACCGCCACCGGCCGGGCCGGCCACGGCTCCTCCCCCAACGACGAGAACGCGGTCACCGACCTCGCGGAGTCGCTGACCCGGATCGGCCGCGAGACCTTCCCGATCCGGCTGATCGAACCCGTGCGCGCACTGCTCGAAGAGGCCGCCCGGCTCTACGGTGTCGAGTTCGACGAGAACGACATCGAGGGCAGCCTCGCCCGCCTCGGCCCGGTCTCCGACTTCATGCAGGTGGTGCTCCGCAACTCCGCGAACCCCACCATGTTCAACGCCGGTTACCAGACCAACGTGATCCCCGGAAAGGCCACCGCCCGCGTCGACGGCCGCTTCCTGCCCGGCCACGAGCAGGAGCTGATCGACACCATCGACAGGCTGCTCCTCCCCTCGGTGAGCCGCGAGTGGGTCAACCACGACATCGCGATGGAGACCACCTTCGACGGACCGCTCGTCGACGCCATGTGCGACGCGGTGCGCGCGGAGGACCCGGACGGCCACCCGGTGCCGTACTGCAACCCCGGCGGTACGGACGCCAAGGCCTTCACCCACCTGGGCATCCGCTGCTTCGGTTTCAAGGGTCTGAAGCTCCCGCACGACCTGGACTACGGCCGCCTCTTCCACGGCGTGGACGAGCGCGTCCCGCTGGAGGGGCTGCGCTTCGGGGTCCGCGTCATGACCCGACTCTGGCAGAGCTGCTGATCCCTCCGTCACAGCTCCGCCAGGGGCCCGCCCCGACCCGGGCTCACCCCACCCGTACGCCCCCGCAGAGCTTTTCGGCGGGGGCGTACGGCGTCTCGCGAGGCCGCGCCACGGACATTCACGGGCACTTCACCAAAAGGCCAGCCCGCTCTCCCCTCCGGCTGGTTCGCGCTGCCTAACGTCGTTGGTTCAGACCGGTTACCGGTCCGTTATCACGACATCGCGCAGAGAAGGAACCCCCGTGAGAATCACCCCGCTCGTGATCGCCGCCTCCTGCCTGGCGCTCGCCGCCCCGGCCGCCGCGCAGGCCGGGCCGCAGCCCTCCGCGCCGCCGGCCGCACCCGGTGTCAGCGTCCCCGGCGGACGGTACGACCACACGGTGTCGCTCAACTTCCGCGCCGGGCGCGGCGACACCGTCCGCTACACGCTGGACGGTTCGACCCCGACCCGGGAGAGCCGCGCCTACTCCCCCGGCCGGCCGCTGCGGATCACCGAGGACACCAACGTCACGGCCGTCGCCTTCCGGGGCAAGCGGGCCAGCGTGCCCGTCGCGTACGGCTACCTGGTCAAGACGAAGGAGAAGCCGCTCGCCCGCTTCGTCGTCATGTCGGACGTCCACGTCGGGGACCACAAGAACAACGACAAGAAGTACGAGAGCTTCTTCGACACCATCGGCTCGGTCTTCCCCCACCCGGACGCGATCCTGTCGAACGGCGACATGATCAACGACAACGGCGACGGCAAGGGCCCCGACCACCGCATCGTCTCGGACATCTTCCAGTCGAACCTGAAGCGCAAGGGCATGACGGGCACCCAGGTGCTCCTGTCCAACGGCAACCACGACGACAGCCTCGCCGCGATCCGGGCCGGCTATCCGAAGGCCTGGTTCCCCGACTCCGGCGGCGGCTACTACGAGTCCGACGTCAAGGGCGTCCACCTGCTCACGGTGAACACCGAGACGTACGACCGCGACAGCGCGCAGCGCACCTGGCTGAAGAGCCGGCTGGCCGCGCTCACCAGCGCCCCCGGAGCCTCCGGCAAGCCGGTCCTGGTCCAGGGCCACCGGCCGACGACGGGCACCACGATGGACGGCCAGCAGGCCACCAACCCAGGGCTCGCGGCGGACCTGAGCGCCTTCCCCCAGGCGATCCTCTTCTCCGGCCACTCGCACCTCAACAACAACGACGACCGGTCCATGTACCAGGGCGACTTCACCTCCGTCAACGACGGCTCGATGTCGTACGTCGAGGTGGACCACGGCTACCAGATGGTGACCGAGAACGGTCTCGCCGACCGCTTCGAGGCGCCCACCGCGCAGGCGCTCTTCGTCGAGGTCTACAAGGACCGCACCGAGATCGACCGGATCAACATGGCCGCCGACCGGCACGACATCTACACCGGCGGCCAGTGGTCGGCGAGCTGGCAGCCGCCCTACGCGAGCGCCGGCACGCTGAGCGGTCCCGGCTGGACGGTACGGCTGAAGGGCCGCACGAACCAGCAGATCAAGGACAACTTCCGCTACACCTCCGACCGGCGCAACACGGTGGCCCCTCAGTTCACCGCCCGCAAGCCGCTGACGGCGGTGCGCGCCGCCGGGGGCGGCACGGCGCTGCGGGTCGCGCAGGCGAAGGACGACCAGATGGTCCACCACTACACGGTCGACATCACGGACACGACGACCGGCGCGAAGGCCGTCTCGTCGAAGGTGCTGTCCGACTTCTACTTCATGCCGCGCCCCAACGCCCTGGACATCCCGGTCACGGGCGCGGTGGCGGGCCACCGCTACCGCGCGGAGGTCGTCGCCGTGGACGCGTACGGGAACGCCTCCCGTCCCGCGTCGCTGGCCTTCAAGGGCTGAGCCGGCGGCCGCGGGGGCGCCGCACGCCCCCGCGGCCGGACGGACCCCGCGCGCACCCCCGGTCCCGGCGTGCGGCACGATGGGGCGCCGTTGACATGCCCCGTCCCCGTATCCCGCCCCAACTGGAGGAACCCCGTGGCCGCCGAGCCCAAGCCGGAGATTCTTGCCGCGTTCCAGGCCGCCAAGGGCTTCATGCCGGTGGTGGAGGGGCTGGCCCTGTACGCGGCCGCCGCGGAGGCCGCCGCGCTCGGGCTGCCGCTGCTGGAGGTGGGCACGTACTGCGGGCGCTCCACCATCCTGCTCGCGGACGCCGCCCGCGCGGCGGGGGCCACGGCCCTCACCGTGGACCACCACCGGGGCAGCGAGGAGCAGCAGCCCGGCTGGGAGTACCACGATCCGACGGTGGTGGACCCGGAGGTCGGCCGGATGGACACGCTGCCCACCTTCCGCCGGACGCTGCACGCGGCCGGTCTGGAGGAGCACGTGGTGGCGCTGGTGGGCCGCTCCCCGCAGGTCGCGGCCGTCTGGGGCGGTCCGCTCGGCCTGGTCTTCATCGACGGCGGCCACACCGACGAGCACGCGAACGGCGACTACGAGGGCTGGGCCCCGCATGTGGCCGAGGGCGGGCTGCTGGTGATCCACGACGTGTTCCCGGACCCGGCGCACGGCGGGCAGGCCCCGTACCGGATCTACCTGCGGGCGCTGGCCTCCGGGGCGTTCACCGAGATCTCGGTCACCGACTCGCTGCGGGTCCTGCGGCGTACCGGGCCCGGGATCTGACGACACCCCGCGCGGGGACGGCCCCGAGGGCTCCGGACGCCGCGCGGGCCGCCGGATAGCATCGCCGGGTGCGTGACGACGAATGCCTTCCCCCCACCCCGCGCCGCCCGGCCCTGTTCGCCGCCGCGACGCTGACCGTGCTGTGTCTGGGCGCCTCCGGCTGCGGCGGCGGTGACATCGCGCAGGCCCGGCCCGGCCCGGCGGCCGCGTCGCCGTCCTCCGCGAAGACCTCCTCGCCGGCGCACAGCAGCCCGGCGGCCCCGGCCACGCGGAAGCCCGCCCCCTCCGCGTCCGCTCCGGACGCCCCGTCCGGGCCGCTGTCGGGGAAGACGGTCGTGATCGACCCCGGGCACAACCCGCGCAACCACCTGCACACCGCCGAGATCGGCCGTCAGGTGGACATCGGCACCGCGCACAAGGAGTGCGACACCACCGGCACCTCGACCAACGCCGGTTACCCGGAAGCCGAGTTCACCCTCGACGTGGCGCACCGGATGCGCGCGCTGCTGAAGGCGCGGGGCGCGAAGGTGGTGCTGACGTACGACAACGACCGGCCGTTCGGCCCGTGCGTGGACGAACGGGCCCGGATCGGCAACAAGGCCGGGGCCGACGCGGTCGTCTCGGTCCACGCGGACGGATCGGCGGCCGGCAACCGGGGCTTCCATGTGATTCTTCCCGCGCCGGTGCGCGGCGGCGGTGCGGACACCTCGATGATCGTCGGCCCTTCGCGCGATCTCGGTACGCGTATCGCCGGACTCTTCGTCCGGGCTACCGGAAGTGCGCCTTCCAATTACATCGGCGGCAATACCGGACTGGACACCCGCAAGGACCTGGGCGGTCTCAATTTGTCTACCGTGCCCAAAGTCTTCATCGAATGCGGCAATATGCGTGACCCGAAGGACGCGGCCCTGCTCACCCGTGCGAGTTGGCGCCAGAAGGCGGCCCAGGGCATCGCCGACGGCATCAGCAGCTACCTCAACGGGTAGTAAGAGGTGGTTCTGCCATGAATTCGGGAGGATGCCCGCCCATTGTCCGGACGGGGGGCACAACCCGACCGGGCAGACGATAGATTCATCCGTACGATGGGGAGCCGCCCCCGAGCTTCGCGCCGTGTCCGCCGCACCGGTGGCAGCGACGACCGCCCCGAAAAGACGACCGACTAAGGACCTTCACGTGAATATCCGCTCCCTCACTCGAGGCGATGGCGTGGTGATCGGAGCAGCGGTCGTGCTGTTCATCGCCTCTTTCCTCGACTACTACTCCTACGGGAACTCCAGCATCGACGCACCGAATGCCTGGGATTCGCTGGGCATCGCGATCGGTGTCTACCTGGTCGGGGTGGCCGGCGCGGCGCTGATCGTGCTCTCCCGCTCGCAGCCCCAGCCGCGCAAGGTCTTCGGCCTGGACCTGGCCGCGTTCGGCGTGGCCGCCACGGTCGTCACCGCGTGGCACCTGCTCTGGACGATCCTCGACCTCGGTTCGATCGACGCCGGCGCCGGTCTGGTCCTCGGCATGATCGCCTCCCTGGTGCTGGCGGGTGCCGCGGTCGCGTCCCCGATGGTCCCCGCGCTCAAGGCCCCGCTCGCGGGTGCCCCGAAGCCGCAGGCCGTGCACCCGCCGTACGGCGGTCACCCGCAGCCCGGCCAGGGTTACGGCTACCCGGGCGCGCAGCAGCAGCCGCCCTTCGGCGGTCAGCAGCCGGGCCAGCCGCAGCCGTACGGTGCCCAGCAGCCCGGCCGGCCCGAGCCGCAGCAGGCGGCCGCGCCGGCCCAGCAGGCCCCGGCGGCCGACGCCGCTCCGGCCGGTGACTTCACCCCGTTCTGGTTCGCGGTTCCGGTGGCCCGTCCGCTGTACGGCGAGGACGGTTCGCCGGCCCCGATCGCCGAACTGGCTCCGGGTACCTGGTACCTCGCGGTCGAGCAGCGCGGTGCCGCCCTGATCGCCCAGACCCAGGACGGCCGTCGTGGCGTGCTCCAGGACACCACAGGCATCCAGCGCGGCTGACACCCACGCACCGCACCGACAGCGGCCCCCCGCCCCTTCCGGGCGGGGGGCCGCTGTCGTACCCTCCGGCTATATCTGATGCAGCGTCAGACATACTGGGAGGCAGCGAAATGCGGCTCGGACTCGCTCTCGGATACTGGGGCCGCGGCCCGGACCCGGCCCATCTGGACCTCGCCCGCGAGGCCGAGGACCTCGGATACACCTCGGTGTGGACGTCGGAGGCCTGGGGCTCCGACGCCTTCACCCCGCTGACCTGGATCGCCGCCCACACCTCCCGCATTCAACTGGGCACCGCCATCGCGCAGATGGCGGCCCGCACCCCGACCGCGACCGCCATGCACGCGCTGACCCTCGACCATCTCTCCGGCGGCCGGATGATGCTCGGCCTCGGACTCTCCGGACCGCAGGTCGTCGAGGGCTGGTACGGGCGGCCGTTCCCCCGCAGCCCGCTCACCGCGACCCGCGAGTACGTCGACGTGGTGCGCCAAGTGCTCGCCCGTGAGGCGCCGGTCGCGCTGGACGGCCGGTTCCACTCCCACCCGTACAACGGTCCGGACGCCACCGGGCTCGGCAAACCGCTGAAGCCGATCACCCATCCGCTGCGGGCGGACCTGCCGGTGCTGCTCGGCGCGGAGGGGCCGAAGAACATCGCGCAGACCGCCAGGATCGCGGACGGCTGGCTGCCGTTGTACTGGTCGCCGCTGCGCCCCGACGTGTACGAGGCCTCGCTCACCGGACTGCGTGACGGCTTCATGATCGCGCCGCTGGCCCGTGCGCACGTCTGCGACGACGTCGCGGAGGGGCTGCTGCCGGTGAAGGCGATGCTCGGCTTCTACATCGGCGGCATGGGCGCCGCCGCCCGCAACTTCCACGCGGACCTCATGGCGCGGATGGGGTACGCCGAAGAGGCCCGGCGGATTCAGCGGCTCTTCCTGGAGGGCCGCAGACAGGAGGCCGTGCTGGCCGTCCCGGACGCGTTCGCGGACGAGATCTCGCTGGTCGGTCCGCGCGAACGGATCGCGGAGCGGCTGGAGTTGTGGCGCAAGGGGCCGGTCACCGACCTGCTGGTGACCGCGCCGGACCCGCACACCCTGCGGGTCCTGGCGGAGCTCAGTCTGTAGCGCCTCCCGTTCGCAGGGCCCCGGCCGCCCGGTCCGGGACCGCGCCCTCGCCCGTCCAGGCCAGCAGCTCGTCCGCCGTCCACGTGCTGACCACGCGCTCCGGCGGGACGCCGCACTCCTCGGCGCGGGCGCAGCCGTGGATCTGCCAGTCCAGCTGTCCGGGCGCGTGCGCGTCGGTGTCGACGGCGAACAGGGTGCCCGCCTCGACGGCCCGGCGCAGCAGCCGCCTGGGCGGGTCGAGCCGCTCGGGTCTGCAGTTGATCTCCACCGCCGTGCCCGCCTCCGCGCAGGCGGCGAAGACCTCGTCCGCGTCGAACCGTGACTCCGGGCGGCCCCGCCCGGTGAGCAGCCGGCCGGTGCAGTGCCCGAGGACGTTCGCCCGGGGATGGCGGACGGCGGCGAGCAGCCGCCGGGTCATCGGTCCGGGGTCCATCCGCAGTTTGGAGTGGACGGAGACGACCACCAGGTCGAGGCGGGCCAGCAGTTCGTCCTCCTGGTCCAGGGTGCCGTCCAGGTTGATATCGCACTCGATACCGGTGAGCAGCCGGAACGGCGCCCAGCGTTCGTTGAGTTCGGCCACCACGTCGAGCTGTTCCCGCAGCCGCTCCGGAGACAGCCCGTTGGCCACCTTCAGCCGGGGCGAGTGGTCGGTGAGCACCGCCCAGTCGTGGCCGAGCTCCGCCGCCGTACGGCCCATCTCCTCGATCGGGCTGCCGCCGTCCGACCAGTCGGAGTGCAGGTGGCAGTCGCCGCGCAGCAGCGCGAGCAGCCGCTCGCCGCCCTCGGCGAGCGGACCGTGCTCCTCGGCCTCGGTCTCCAGCCGCTCCAGATAGCCGGGCACCTCTCCGGCGACCGCTTCCCGGATGACCTGAGCGGTCCTGGGGCCGATGCCCTTGACGCGTTCCAGCGAGC
The DNA here is from genome assembly GCF_044751215.1 of Streptomyces sp. NPDC088730. NCBI lineage: Bacteria > Bacillati > Actinomycetota > Actinomycetes > Kitasatosporales > Streptomycetaceae > Streptomyces > Streptomyces sp. NPDC088730. The sequence continues at coordinate 800,991 of NZ_JBIVLK010000001.1, read as the reverse complement.
CGTTCGTCACCCGCTGGACGGCCTCCCCCTCGGCCATGGCGGTGACGGTGCGGGCGGCCGTGCGGAAGGCCTGTACGCGGTAGGTGCCGGCCCCGCCGCGCTCCAGCAGGAAGGCGATCCGCTCCAGGGCCCTGACCGGGTCCATCGGAACCTCCTCGCCGGACGGGGACGGGCTGCCGTTCGTTCCAGCTTGGCGCAGCGGCGCCCGGCCCGCACACCGGCCGCGTCCCCGCCCGGCCGCTTCCCCCTCAGCCGAAGGAGGACCGCGCCAGCCAGAAGTCCAGCAGCTCCGCGTCGCCCAGCACCTGGACCCGGTCGCTGTCCGGGGCCAGCCGGCGGTTGAAGACCAGCATCACGTCGGTGAGCGGCCCCCGCAGGGCCACGGTCGCCTTCTCGTGCGCGCGGCGCCAGGTGAAGCCGTCCTCGCCGAACTCGATCAGCCATTCGGCACCGGGGACGTCGGTGGCGTGCAGATGGATGGAGCGCCCGCCACCGCGCAGCTCCGCCGCCCGCGGGTCGTATCCGGAGCCTGCGGCGAAGGCGACGATGTCCAGCCACTCGTCGATGGTGTCCGCCGCCAGGTCCGGCGCCATCGCGTAGGGCACCTTCGCGGTCAGGGCCGCGTCCGCCTGGTGGACGACGGTCTCGATCGCCATGCGCCGGGCCCAGAACCCGGCGCTGTGCTCCCAGGCCCAGGACTAGACCGGCAGCTCCGGTCCCGCCTCCCGCAGCGCCCCGGCGGTCCGCGCCGCCCCCTCGGCCAGCCAGGCGTCCAGCACGGCGGGGTCGTCGCCCTCCGGGGTGAAGTGCGGCACCCGCTCGTCCGGGACCTCCTCGGTGGCCCGGGTGCGCACGATCTCACCGACCCAGCGGTGGGCGCCGCCGACGTGGACGGCGAGTTCGCGCAACGTCCATTCGGGGCAGGTCGGTACCATCGCGTCGAGGTCGCCGTCGGCCACCGCGGATCTCAACGCGTCGGTCCTCAGGACGATTTCGTCGCAGTAGCGCTCATGGGTGAGAGGGGTCATGCCCGCAGCCTAGGGCCTGACCCACCGGACACGGCCTAGTCGCTGCCGCACCACCGGCCCCAGGAGTTATCCGCCGAGCTGCGAGGTGGACGGGACCTTGTCCTTCACCTCGGCGCCCGCGCTCTTCCCGGCGTCCTTGATGGAGCTGATGACGCTCTCGAAGGCGCCGATGTCGCCCGCTCCCGCCTCGCCGTTGCGGAGCCTGGTGGCCATGCCCTTGAGCGAGGCGATGCCCGCGGTCAGCGGTGCGACGGCCTTCGAGAGGAGCGGGTCGCCCTTGGCGTTCTCGGTGGCGGCCTTGAGCCGGTTGTAGGCGAAGCCGCCCGCGAGTCCGGCCTTGACGAGCGCGAAGGTGCGCCCGTCGGCGCCCTTCTTGAACTTGCCCGCCCGGTACGGCTTGACGACCCACTGGTAGGTGGCGCCCGCGGCCAGCCCGGCGTTGGTGACGAACCGCGTCTTGGCGAACTTCTGCGCCTCGGCCGACGACGTACCGGTGGGCGACGCCGAACTGCTGCCCGTCCCGCCGTCGCCGTTGTCGTCGCCGCACCCGGTGGTGCCCATCAGCACGGCGCAGGACAGCAGCAGCGCCAGGAGCAGACGGCGGAGCGGCACGGTACGGGGCACGGCGGACCTCCCTGGCGGGACACATCACAGCAGGTGCCGGGGCCCGGCACTCCCCTGCAAGGCTGGTGGCGGGCCGGACGGCCCGCCACCGGAGTAAGCCGTCCGGGTTTCACTCAACCGAAAGCGGCAATCCGCAGTCCATGTCGTACTCAAGAGGCAACGGAAGCAGCACCGCAGCACGTGTCATAGCCGTGGTGGCGGACATCATGGCTTTCATCATCATCCTCTGGATCCTGATGTACCTGCTCGACGCGAACCGGGGCAACGACCTGGTCGAGTTCGTGCGGCACAGCGCACGCTGGCTCGCCGGGTGGTCGTACGACCTGTTCACGTTCGACAAGGCGTGGGCCAACGTCGTCGCCGGTTACGGTCTCGCAGCCGTCGTGTACCTGTTCATCGGGCACGCCGTCGCGGGCCGCATCCGCCGCTGAGGCCGCCTGCCGCTCAGCCGCAGCAGTCCGGCTCCAGCCCCTTCGGCAGCCGCTCCCCGCTGAAGACCGCGGTGGTCGCCTCGTCCCCACCGAGCGCGGCCACCGCGAGCAGCAGCGAACCGGCGGTCCAGGCCGTGCGCTCCTCGGGCCAGAACGCCCGGTTGCCCTCGAAGACGTACCCCGTCCAGTACATCCCGTCCCCGGCCCGCAGGTGCTGGATGGACTGGAGGATCTCCAGTGCCCGGTCGGACTCGCCCATCACCCAGAGCGCCAGGGCGAGTTCGCAGCTCTCGCCGCCCGTCACCCAGGGGTTGGGCAGCACACAGCGCACGCCGAGGTCCGGGACGACGAAGCGGTCCCAGCCCTCCTCGATCCGCCGGGTGGCCGCCGGCCCCTCCAGCGCGCCGCCGAGGACCGGGTAGTACCAGTCCATCGAGTAGTGGCTCTTGTCCAGGAAGCGTTCCGGGTGGCTGCGGATCGCGTGGGCGAGTGCGCCGGTGGCCAGCTCCCAGTCGGGCTGCGGCTCCTCGCGGCGTTCCGCGATGGCGAGCGCGCAGCGCAGCGCCTGGTGGATGGAGGAGGAGCCGGTGAGCAGCGCGTCCGTCACCGGGGTGCCGTCGGCCTCCTGCTTCCAGCCGATCTGGCCGCCGGGCTGCTGGAGCCTCAGCACGAACTCGACGGCGGCGAAGACGGTCGGCCACATCCGGTCGACGAACGCGTCGTCACCGGTGGCCAGGTAGTGGTGCCAGACGCCGACGGCCACGTACGCGCAGAAGTTGGTCTCCAGGCCCCGGTCGGTCGGCCGGTGCGGGTCGCCGTCGTGGTAGGCGGCGTACCAGGAGCCGTCGCCGTTCTGGTGGCGGGCCAGCCACTCGTAGGCGCGTTCCGCGGCCTCGTGCTCGCCCGCGGCGTCCAGCGCCATGGCGGCCTCCGTGTGGTCCCACGGGTCGAGGTGGTGCCCGCGGAACCAGGGCAGCGCGCCGTTCTCGCACTGCACGGCGAGCAGCGCGGCGACGGTCTCGGTCGCCTGCCCGGCGGTGAGCACTCCGGGCAGTACGAGGTGTTCGGTCCGCTCGGGAAGGGTCACGCCTCGGCCTTGGCGGACTCGTCGGCCTTCGCCGGGGTGCCGGTGGCCGGGACGGCGGGCAGGTGCGGCTTGGTCGCGTAGGCGACGAAGCTCTTGCCGACGACCGGGTTGAGCAGCTGCTCGGCGATCCGGGTCGCCATCGGCTTCTTCATGATGTCCCAGACGAGCAGCTTGTGGTACGCCCGTACCGGCAGCGCCTTGTCGTTGTCGACGCCGAAGGCGCACTTCAGCCACCAGTAGGGCGAGTGCAGCGCGTGCGCGTGGTGGGTGCCGTACGGCTTGAGGCCGGCGCCGCGCATCCGGCCGAGCAGCTCCTCGGCCTTGTAGATGCGGATGTGGCCGCCCTCGACCTCGTGGTAGGCGTCGGAGAGCGTCCAGCAGACCTTCTCGGGGCCGTAGCGCGGCACGGTGACCGCGATCCGGCCGCCGGGCCTGAGCACCCGGACCATCTCGGCGAGCACGCCCTTGTCGTCGGGGATGTGCTCCATCACCTCGGAGATGATCACGACGTCGAAGGACTCGTCGGGGAACGGCAGGTTGAGCGCGTCGCCCTCCATCGCGGTGGCGGTGGCGCCGTCGGGGGCCTCGCCGGCCTCCTTCATCGCGGCGAACCACTTCGCGACCTCGCGGATCTCCTCGCCGTTCCGGTCGAGAGCCACCACCTGGGCGCCGCGCCGGTAGCACTCGAAGGCGTGGCGTCCGGCGCCGCACCCCAGGTCGAGCACTCGGTCACCTGCGGCGAGCGGGAAGCGGGTGAAATCCACGGTCAGCACGAATGCCTGCTTTCGCGGTCGGGGTTCGGAGGGGGCGGGACGCCGGGGCGTCCGGGGCGGTGCGGGGTCAGCGGCGGCCGTCTGGCCGGGTGGCGGCGCGGGCGGCGATGGCCTCCCGGTAGAGCGCGGCGGTACCGATCGCCGCCTGCTTCCAGGTGAACCGGGCGAGGACCCGGGCGCGGCCCGCCGCCCCGAGCCGCTCGCGCAGCGCGGGATCGCGGAGCAGCCGGCCCAGCGCGTCGGCCAGCGCCCCGGCGTCGGCGGGCGGCACGGCCAGGCAGGTCTCGCCGTCCGGGCCCGCGACCTCGGGGATCGCTCCGCCGGTGGTCGCGACGAGCGGGGTGCCGGTGGCCATGGCCTCGGCGGCGGGCAGCGAGAAGCCCTCGTACAGCGAGGGGACGCAGGCGATCTGGGCGCCGCGCACCAGGTCGACGAGTTCGGCGTCGCTGATGCCCTTGACGAACTCGACGGCGTCCCCGAGCCCGTGCCGCTCGATGGCCTGCGCGACCGGCCCGTCCTCGGCCCGGCGGCCGACGACCACCAAGTGCGCCGCGGGGTTCTCGGTACGGAGCTTGGCGAGCGCCTCGACCAGGTGGACCAGGCCCTTGAGCGGGACGTCGGCGCTGGAGGTGGTGACGATCCGGCCCTCGACCTCTTCGACGGCGGGGTCGGGCGACCACAGCTCCGTGTCGGCGCCGATGTGCACGACGTGGACGCGGCCGGGGTCCACCCCGAGGTGCTGGACGATCTCCTGCTTGGAGGAGCCGGAGACGGTGAGCACGGACGGCAGCCGGCGGGCGACCCGCTTCTGCATCCGGGTGAAGGCGTACCAGCGGCGTACGGAGGCGCGGCGGCGGCGGTTCGGCGCCGCGGCCAGGTCGAGCTGCCGGTCGACGGTGATGGGGTGGTGAATGGTGGTGACGAGGGGGGCGCCGAGATCCCCGAGGAGCCCGTAGCCGAGCGTCTGGTTGTCGTGGATGACGTCGAACTCGCCGCTCCGGGCGGCGAGATGGCGTCTGGCGCGCAGGCTGAAGGTGAGCGGCTCCGGGAATCCGCCGGTCCACATGGTGGCGACCTCCGCGGCGTCGATCCAGTCCCGGTACTCGCCGCGCTTCGGGGTGCGGAACGGGTCCGGCTGCCGGTAGAGGTCCAGGCTCGGCAGTTCGGTGAGCGGGACGCCCTCGTCGAGCACCGGGTAGGGCTGGGCGCCGATCACCTCGACGCGGTGGCCGAGCCGGGCGAGTTCGCGGGCGAGGTGGCGTACGTAGACGCCCTGGCCGCCGCAGAAGGGGTTGCCCTTGTAGGTGAGGAGTGCGATGCGCAGCGGCCGGTCGTCTTCGGGGCCTGCTTCCGTGTCCGACGTACCGACGCCCGTACGGGGGCCCGACTCTATGGCCTCAGCGGTCACACTCGGCCCCCTTCTCACTGCGTGTTCGCCGGAGCGTAACCGCTCACGCTAATCTAGAACAAGTTATAGACCGGATCGTTCAACAAGCTACGAATCTACCGGCAGGTAGTGACGGTGCAACGGCCGGATCAGGTGATTCGCGCCACGGCACACACCCTGGCATGCTGTGCGCCGCCGGACCGGCCCTCGCGTCCTCGCGGTCGCGGACAGAAGCCACGGGGATGGGACACATGACAGCGGAAGCCAGACCGGCATCGCCGCCCCTGACGGAACGCCAGGAGGCCCGCCGCCGCCGCATCCTGCACGCCAGTGCGCAGCTCGCCAGCAGGGGCGGTTTCGAGGCGGTCCAGATGCGCGAGGTGGCGGAGGCCGCCGGGGTCGCCCTGGGCACCCTGTACCGCTACTTCCCGTCCAAGGTCCACCTGCTGGTCGCCACCATGCAGGACCAGCTCCAGCACATGCACGGCACCCTGCGCAAACGTCCCCCCGCCGGGGCCGACGCGGCGGACCGGGTCGCCGACACCCTGATGCGGGCGTTCCGCGCGCTCCAGCGGGAACCCCATCTGGCGGACGCGATGGTGCGCGCGCTGACCTTCGCGGACCGCAGCGTGAGCCCCGAGGTGGACACCGTCTCCCGCCTCACCACCGCGATCATCCTGGACTCGATGGGGCTGGAGCACCCGACGCCCGAGCAGCTCTCGGCCGTCCGGGTGATCGAGCACACCTGGCACTCGGCGCTGATCACCTGGCTCTCAGGGCGGGCGTCGATCGCTCAGGTGAAGATAGACATCGAGACGGTGTGCCGGCTGATCGACGTGACGGCACCGGACCCGCCCCGCTGAGCGGCCCCCCGGGCGCCGCCCAGGTGCGGTGCCCGCACGCCTCCCCGGTGAAGTGAGGCGCCCTGCACCACATCGACGACGGCACGGTGTTCATACGGTTCGCCGACATCACAGGAACACGCCGAGGAACCGGTCACCGCGGGTCGCGGAGCCGGCGGTACGAGCAGAGCCGGCACAGCCGGCGGGGCCACCCGCACCGCCTCGACCGCGGCCCTGCCGGCCGTCGCCGACCGGCCGCGGCCGGCCCGCTGCTGACCGGATGCGGCGCCGCCGGCCAGGCGGGCGGCGAGGACGCCGGGCCCGGGAAGTCCGGCGGCGCCCCGGCCGTGAAGGTGGGCCCGGTCTGCTCCCGGACCGGGCTGCTCCCGGACCGGGCTGCTCGCGGACTGCGGCAAGCGGTACCGGGACGAGCCGGCGCTGCGCCCGCACCTGCCGTCGGGCCGGAGCGCCGCCAGGAGCTGAGATTATGCTGGGGCCATGGCTCAGTCGTTGCCCTCCGTGGTCACGGGCCGGCGGCGGCCGGGTGCCGGTCCTGTCCTCCGCGTCGGGCGCCGCACGCTCGTGGAATCCCTGTATCTGCTCACCTCGCCGCTGAGCGCCGCCGCCGGTCTGCTGCTGGTGGCCGGCGGACTGTGCGCCGCGACGGCCGGTTCGCTGGTGCCGGGCGCGTCGCCCGTCCCGGCCCGCGCCCTCGCTGTGGCGCGGTGGCCCGGCGATCTGGAGTGGTGGCGGATCGGCGCGGTGCGCTCCCGGACCGGCGGGACGCGCGGCGTGGGCCGGCGGCCGAGGTCGGAGGGGACGGACGGCGCGGCCGACCCGGAGCTGTGGCTCGACCTGGCGCACGCGGTGCTGGTGCTTCCCGTCGTGCTGGTCACCTCGGTGGTGACGGCGGTGTGGTGGTTCGTGGGGGCCGCCACCGTCACGTATCCGCTGCGCAACCAGGTGTCGCCCGGCTCGTTGCGGCCCATGACCCTGTACGCGGGCAGCGACCGGTCCCACGTCGCGCTGAGCCTGGGGCTGACGTCGCCGTCCGGGCGGATCGCGTTCGCGCTCTCCATCGGCGTGCTGCTGCTGTCGACCCTGCCGCTGGTGACCCGGGTGTGCGTCACCGTCCAGGCCGGTCTCGGGCAGGCGCTCCTGTCCAACATGTCCGCGCTGCACCGCAGGATCAGCGGACTGGAGCAGGAACGGGACACCGCCCGCGCGCAGGCCGTCGCCGCGGTGACGGCGGAGACGGCCGCCCTGCGCCGGCTCGAACGGGACATCCACGACGGACCCCAGCAGCAGCTGGTCCGGCTGGCGATGGAGCTGGGCCGCGCCCAGCACCACTTCGACAGCCGGCCGGAGCTGGTCAGGACCGCCCTCGCCGACGCGGTCCTGCGGACCCAGGAGGCACTGGACGAACTGCGGGCCCTGTCCCGGGGCATCGCCCCTCCGGTCCTCACCGACCGGGGGCTGCGGGAGGCGCTGCGCGCCCTGGCCGCGCGCAGCGTCGTACCCGCCGAGCTCGACGCCGCTCCGCTGGGCCGCCGGCTGGAGCCCGGCATCGAGACGGCCGCGTACTTCGTGGTCGCGGAGGCGCTGACGAACGTGGCCAAGCACAGCCACGCCCGCCGGTGCACGGTCGGGATGCGCCACACCGGGGGAACCCTGCGGGTCTGGGTGACGGACGACGGGGTGGGCGGCGCCGCTCCGGCCGAGGGGCACGGGCTGTGGGGCCTGGCCGACCGGGCGCGGGCGGTCGGCGGCCGGCTGCGGATCGACAGCCCCGGGGACGGCCCGACGACGGTCACGGCGGAGCTGCCATGTCGCTGACCGCGGACGGGGCGCCGCCGGCCCCCGCGGCCCGGGAGCCGCTGCGGATCGTCGTCGCCGATGACGCGGTGCTGCTGCGCGAGGGGCTGGTCCGGCTGCTCTCCGAGGACGGTCACGAGGTGGTGGCGGCGGTCGGTGACGGCCCGGCCCTGGTCGAGGCGGTGCTCGCGCACCGCCCGGACGTGTCCGTCGTCGATGTGCGGATGCCGCCGACGCATACGGACGAGGGCCTGCGGGCGGCGGCCACCGCCCGCAGCCGGCTGCCCGGCGCCCCCGTGCTGGTGCTCAGCCAGTACGTGGAGGTGTCCTACGCCGCCGACCTGCTCGCGGACGGCTCCGGCGCGGTCGGCTATCTGCTGAAGGACCGGGTCGCCAGGGTCGAGGAGTTCCTGGACGCGCTGGTCCGGGTCGCCCACGGCGCGACGGTGCTCGATCCGCAGGTGGTCGCCCAGTTGCTGGCCAGGCAGCGCCGGGACGATCCGCTGGACAAGCTGACCGCGCGTGAACGGCAGCTGCTGGCGCTGATGGCCGAGGGCCACTCCAACTCGGCCATCGCCCGGCGCCTGGTGCTCTCCAACAGCGCGGTGGAGAAGCACATCGGCAACGTCTTCGCGAAGCTCGGCCTGCCGCCCGACGACTCACGGCACCGCCGGGTGCTCGCCGTCCTCGCCCACCTCGACGCCTGAGGGCCTCCCTTCACCAGCCCCCTTCGAAGAAGGCCAGGAGCGCCGGTGCGGGGTCCGCGGTGGTGGCCGTGTTCGCCACGGCGATCACGGCGACGGCCGCCGCCATCAGGGCCCAGAACAGTCCGGACGACCGGAGCACGCGCCTGGTCCGCCGGTCGGACGCCGCCACCGCGGCGAACCTCCGCCACGACACCGCGCTGACCGCGGCGGCGAGGAGTGCCACCGCCGTCGCGGCCACCGCGAGCACGGCGTGGTAGCGCCCGAAGTCGCTGACCATCACCTCGACCGGAGGCGGGGTCGGGCCGCCGTCCGGATAGGCGGCCAGTTGCCGCCTGATCTGATCGAGCACACCGGCGAGCTCTCCGTGCGGCCTGTGGACCGGCAGCATCGACATCAGCGAGGAGAACGGCGCCACCGCACCCTGGATGTTGGCCATCACCATCGCCAGCGAGAACAGCGCGAGCGCCGTGACGACCGCCGCGGCGGACGCGAGAGCGGCCCTGGTTCCCGCCGTGCGCCCGCCGGCCCGCAGGAACGCCTTCCAGAGCAGCGCGCCGAGCGCGATGAGCACGGCCAGCAGGAGCGCGGCGGTCACGGCCTTGACCAGGTGGTAGCGGGACCAGTAGTCGACGAGGTCGCGCAGGCCCGGGGGAAAGCCCCGCTCGCCGGATTCCCAGTAGTCGGTGAACGACGCGGAGAGGCGGTCGTCGAGGTCGCGCCGGCTGCCGTATCCGCCGCCGGACATGCTCCCCGCCACCGGACCGGGGGCGAGCACGAAGGCGGAGATCAGGCCTGCGGCCAGAGCGGTGAGCACGGTGGCGGCACGGACGGGGACACCCGCGGTGCGGGGCGGTCCGGGCCGGGTGGTGGGTGGTGGCGTTGTGGACATGCTGGTGACTCTGTCGCGACACCGCCCGCCCGGTCACTGCGGTCCGCCACCCGTCCGGGGTGTGGCAGGCCACACCCCGGCCGGCCCTCCGGTCAGTCCTCCGGCGGGAACACCACTTCCCCCGAGTCGGCCAGGGCGACCGTGATCGCCTCGACCGGGCACCCCTCCGCCGCGGCGAGCACCCGCTCGTTGGCGTCCGTCTCCGGCTCCACGGGATGCGACTGCCGGGCGGAGTCCAGCCGGAAGCCGCCCGGTGCGTGGTTGACGCACATCCCGGAGCCGATGCACACGCTCCGGTCGACCTCGACGCTCCACCGGTCCCCCATCAGGACGCTCCCCCGTACCCGGCGGGCAGATGGATCATCTTGTGCTCGAAGTACTCCCCGTACCCCTCGGGCCCGAACTCCCGTCCCACGCCTGAGTTCTTGTAGCCGCCGAACGGTCCGAGCATGTCGAGACTGAAGGTGTTCACGCTGTACGTGCCGGTCCTGACCCGGCGGGCGATGTCGATGCCGCGCTCGGTGTCGGCGGTCCAGACGCTGCCGCTGAGCCCGTACTCGGAGTCGTTGGCGATCTTCACGGCCTCGTCCTCGTCGCCGTACGGCAGCAGGCAGATGACCGGGCCGAAGATCTCCTCGCGGGCGACGCGCATGGAGTTGTCGACGTCCCCGAAGAGCGTCGGCTCGACGTACCAGCCGCGCTCCTGCGAGGCCGGACGCCCGCCGCCGGTGAGGATCTTGGCGCCCTCCTCCTGCCCGATCCGGATGTAGTCGAGGGAGCGCTGCTGCTGGCGCCGTGCGACGAGCGGGCCGAGTTCGGTGGCCGGGTCGAGCGGGTCACCGACCTTGAGCGCACCGGCGGCGGCGGCGAACGCCTCTGCCGTCTCCTCGTACCGGGAGCGCGGGACCAGGATCCGGGTCTGGGCCACGCAGGCCTGTCCGTTGATCATCCAGGCGAAGGGGACGATGCCCGCCACGGCGGTGTCCAGATCGGCGTCGGGGAGGATCACGGCGGCGGACTTCCCGCCCAGCTCCAGGGTGACGCGGGTGAGGTTGCGCGAGGCGACCTCCATGACGCGCCGTCCGGCGGCGACGGAACCGGTGAACGAGACCTTGTCGACTCCGGGGTGCCCGACCAGGTACTCGCTGACCTCGCGGTCGGCCGGCAGGATCGACAGCACGCCCTCGGGCAGCCCGGCCTCGGCGACGATCTCCGCCAGGATGTAGGCGTCCAGCGGGGATTCCGGCGACACCTTGAGGACGGCCGAGCACCCGGCGAGCAGCGCGGGCGCGAGTTTGGCGGCGGCGGTGAACTGCGGCACGTTCCACGGCACTACGGCCGCGACCACCCCGACCGGCTCGCGGCGCACCAGCAGCGGCCCGAGGGCCCCGTCCCGGCGCTCCTCGTACGGGAAGGTGCGGGCGACGGTGATCGCCGCGTCCCACACCATCATCGCGGCGAGGGCCTGCACCATGACGCTGGAGCTGTACGGGGTGCCGTTCTCCGAGCTGATGACCCGGGCGATCTCCTCGTACCGCGCGGCGAACGCGTCCTTGATCCGGGTGACGACGGCGATCCGCTCGTCCAGCGCCATCCGGGGCCAGGGCCCCTCGTCGAACGCCCGGCGGGCGGCGGTGACGGCCCGGTCCACATCTCCCTCCGCGGCATGCGGCACCCGGCCGATGACCTGCTCGGTGTGCGGGGAGACGACCTCGATGACTTCCCGCCCGAGCGGATCGACCAACTCCCCGCCGATGAACAGTTTTCCGTGTTCGACAAGCTCGCTCATGGCTGCTGCCTCCCGCGACGCGGCATGTGACCCGACTCGTTGACTGGTTCCGAGCCACGCGTTCCGGGGCTCTGCCCCCGGCCCGCATCTGACTCCATGTCAGAACTGATACCAGTTCCAGTTCCAGGAGTCCACGGATGAGCCACGCCCACCGGGGCCGCACGTCGGGCACCCCGCGCCGGACACCCCCGCCGGGGGCGGCAATTGGTCTGTACCAAATCCGGCCAGCCTCTTGCCAGGAACCGCGCGCCTGGGCAGGATTTGTCTGGCGATCAAGCAGGTAATCACCCGCTTTCGCCCCTATTGCCGACGCTTCGGTACCCGTCGGCGTCCGTGGCACCCCACGGCCCAGCCCACCGAACCGGACCGTTCGGCCGACGCTCCACCCGCACATGTCCCTCTTCCCGCTCACGCATCGTCACCGGATGAAGGAGTCACCCATGTTCGCGAAGCCCCTGCCCAGGAAGCGCGGCGCCGCCGTGGCCGTAGCCGCCGCCGCCGCGGGCATGCTGCTGGCCACGGCGCCCGCCGCCCAGGCAGCACCCGACAACTGCACCATCTCGTCCGGGAGCAGCCTCTCCAGCCTCTGCACCAGCGGTACCGGCCAGCACCGGATTCACGCGGTGCTCAACCCGCTCGACCCCCGGCTCCCCCAGCGCATCATCCTCGGCAACTGGGCCCCGGTCGGGCAGGCCTCGGTCGCCTCCAACCCGTGGGGCGCGGCGTACGTCGTGAACGCCTGGGTGGACCGCACCGACTAGGGTCTTTCGCTTGGATCAGGCCGGATCAGGAGCGGGGTCCGGTGCGCGCAGCTGCAAGGCGGAGGATCGGGGCAGATGGGGTCTCCCCCGCTCGAACGAAGTCGAGAGCCTGGGGAAGGTGCCATGGCGACTGACGACAACGCGGCAGATGTGCGTGCCAGACCCCGCGAGCCCGGCACTGTCCGAACAAGAGGCCCCAGGAGACGCCCGGCCGGTCGCGCCGCCGGGCAGGGCCCGAACGCGCCCGGGACGGGCACGCGACGGAACCGGCGGCAGGCCCGGCCCACGGTCCGGTCCGCGGGAACCGGTCACCGGGCGCGTCCGGACGAGGAGTTCACGGCGGCGGCCGGGAGGGGGTCCGGGCAGTCACGGCGACGGGCACCCCGCCGCTGGCACTCCGCACGATCGGAAAGGTGACCGGGGCTACCACTGGAACAAGTTCTCGTTACAGTGGACGCGGTGCGCCGTGGCCGGGACCCGCACGCCGCCGAGACCGCGAAGAGACGGGGAGTCCATGACTCAGGTGATGAACCACGGTGGTGGCGTCCACAGCATCAAAGTCCCCATCCCGGACAACCCGTTGGGCCACACCCTGGTCCATGTCCTGGACACGGACCGGGGCCCGGTCCTGATCGACACCGGCTGGGACGACCCCGAGGCCTGGGACACCCTGACGGCCGGGCTCACGGCGGTGGGCGTGGACGTCACCGACATCCACGGCGTGGTCATCACCCACCACCACCCCGACCACCACGGCCTGTCCGGCCAGGTGCGCGAGGCGTCCGGGGCGTGGATCGCGATGCACGCCGCCGACACGGCGATCGTCCGCCGCACCCGGGAGTCGGAGCCGGGCACCTGGCTGTCGTACCTCGCGGCGAAGCTGGCGACGGTCGGCGCCCCGGAGGACCACATCGCCCCGCTGCTGGCCGCCCGCGAGAAGGGCGGCCGGATGCGCACCCTGCCCGGTCTGCGGGCCGCGCTCCCGGACCGCGAGATCGTGCCCGGCGAGCTCCTCGACCTGGCGGGCCGCGAGCTGCGCGCGATCTGGACCCCGGGCCACACGCCGGGCCATGTCTGCCTGCACCTGGAGGAGGACCACCCGGCCAATCTGCCCGGCCGCGGCCGCCTCTTCTCCGGCGACCACCTGCTCCCCGGCATCAGCCCGCACGTCGGCCTCTACGAGAACCCGGACGACGCGACGGAGACCGACCCGCTCGGGGACTACCTCGCCTCCCTGGAACGGATCGGCCGCCTCGGGGTGGCCGAGGTGCTGCCCGCCCACCAGCACGCCTTCGCGGACGCGGCGGGCCGCGTCCGCGAGCTCCTCGACCACCACGAGGAGCGCCTCACCGGCCTCCTCGGGCTCCTGGCCGAACCGCTCACGCCCTGGCAGCTGGCGGAGCGGATGGAGTGGAACCGCCCCTGGGAGCAGATCCCCTACGGGTCGCGGAACATCGCCGTCTCCGAGGCCGAGGCGCACGTGCGCCGGCTGGTGAAGCTGGGCCGTGCGGAGGCGGTCGCGGGGAGCGGCCCGGTGACGTTCGTCGCGGTGTGACTCCTCATACGGAGCTTGTGGTCTGCCCGGAGACGGGGTGCGTCCGGCCGCCGTCCGGCAACTGAGGACCGGCGCGGCCCCCTCCGCCGGCCGGCCCGGTGACAGCGCCCGGCCGGCCCGGTGACAGCGCCCGGTCAGGGCTTCCTCGGTGACCGCCCGGTAGAGTGTGCGAGTCGTCATCACGCCCGTTCGGGGGGAAGCCGGTGCGAATCCGGCACTGACCGTTCCCCGAGTTCTCGGCTTCGCTCGAAGCAGGGGAGACCCCGTCCCGTAACCGCCCGTCGGCGGGGATCGGAATGCCCTGTCCGTGTCGTGACCGGCTCGTGCCATCGGGACCCCGGTGGCCGGCACCGTCGAGGTACACGGAGCCGGAGCCCGGTGCCTCCGCGCGCCCGGTACCGGTTCCGGCAGGAGAGGCCCCGCCCGCCATGACCGTACGCCGCAGCGCAGCCGCGCTCGCCGCCACCGCTGCCGTGCTCTGCGCGGCCGCAGCCGCAGCCCCGGCCGCGATCGCCGCGCCGTCCCCCTCACCGTCCGCGTCCACGGCGCTGCCCTCGGGGCTGTACGGCACGGCGGACCCGACGTACGACGGGGTGTGGCGGCAGTCGCTGGCCTTCGTCTCCCAGCGGTCCGTGGGCGTCATGCCCGCCGCGGAGGCCGTGGACTGGCTGGTCGGGCAGCAGTGCGACAGCGGGGCGTTCGCCGCCTACCGCGCCGACCCCTCCGTACCGTGCGACGCCAAGTCCGCGATCGACACCAACGCGACGGCGGCCGCCGTGCAGGCGCTGCACGAGGTCGGCAAGCACGAGGAGCTCGTCGCCAACGGGCTCGACTGGCTGAAGTCCGTCCAGAACGAGGACGGCGGCTGGGGGTACACCGCGGGCAGCCCGAGCGACGCGAACTCCACCTCGATCGTGATCGGCGCCCTCGCCCGCGCCGGGGAGCGGCTCGGCGACATCACGACGCACGGCGGCAAGACCCCGTACGACGCGCTGCTCACCTTCGCCATCCCCTGTGGTGGCGAGGACGGCGGCGCCTTCGCCTACCAGCCCGACAAGGCCGGCAGGCTCGCCGCCAACGGCGACGCCACCGCCGCGAGCGTGCTCGGCTCGCTCGGCAAGGGGCTCGTCGTCGGGGACACCGCTGCGGCCAAGGCCCCCACCTGCAAGAACGGCAACCCGCTCAGGCCGGAGCGGGCCGCCCAGAACGGCGCCCACTACCTCGCCGGTGCCCTCGCGAAGACCGGGCACCTCGACCAGCCGCCGATGCCGGGGGCCGAGGACAGCGCCCCGCAGCCCGACTTCGGCAACACCGCCGACGCGGTCGTCGCCCTCTCCGCCTCCGGGCACAAGGACAAGGCCGCCGCCTCCGTGAACTGGCTGGCGAAGAACTCCGCCGGCTGGGCCGCGCAGAGCGGCCCAGCCGCCTACGCCCAGCTGGTCATGGCCGCCCACTCCACCGGCGCCGACGTGCACGACTTCGGCGGCGCCGACCTCGTCGCCCAGCTGAACGCGACCGGGCCCGCGCCCTACTCCATCTCGACGCCGAAGCCGACGGCCACCGTGGAGGAGAAGAAGGACAGCGGCGACGGGGACGGGATCGGCGGTGTCTGGTGGTTCGTCGGGATCGGGCTCGCCGTCGGCGCCGGCGCCGGATTCCTGATCAGCGGCCGCCGGAAGAACCGGCAGCTGTGAGCGGGCGCGGACGGGCCACCGTACTGCTGGTGGTCCTGGGCACCGTCCTGTCCGTGCTCGGCGCGGGGACGGCCCAGGCGGCGGGATACCGCTACTGGTCCTTCTGGGAGGGCTCCGGCAGCGGTTGGGCGTACGCCACCCAGGGGCCGTCCCTGGTCCGGCCGGACGACGGCTCCGTACAGGGCTTCCGGTTCGCCGTGAGCGCCGACTCCCAGGACGCGGCGAAACCGCGCCGCTCCCCCGACTTCGCGAAGATCTGCGCGGACACCCCCGCCAAGGACGGCAGCAAGCGGGTCGCGCTCGTCATCGACCCCGGCACCGCCGCCGACGCGCCGCAGGGCGAGACCCCGCCCCCGCCGCGTACCGCGTGCGCCCGGGTCCCGGAGGACGCGAGCAGTGCGGAGGCGCTCGCCTCCGTGGCCAAGCCGCTGCGGTACGGAAGCGACGCGCTGCTCTGCGCGATCTCCGGCTACCCGGCCGCCGGGTGCGGCGAGCAGGTCTCCGGAACCACCGGTACCGAGAGCGGCCGGGCCACGGCGTCCGCGCCCACGTCCACGGCCGCTTCCGCCCCCGGCAGCGATGACTCCGGCGGCGGTCCGTCAGCCGGGGTGCTCTTCGGGGTCGGCGCCGTCCTTCTGCTCGGCATCGCCGCAGTCGCGCAGGCCCGCCGCCGCCGCGGATGAACGGCTCGACGGACGGCCCCGGGAACGCTCCGGTGGCCGTCGCTCCCGCCCCGGTCTGGCGCGCCCCCGCCGCGACCCGGAGCAACGCGCTGCCCGCCGGGGCGTGGTGGCTGTGGGCGCTGGGGCTCGCCACCGCCGCGTCCAGGACAACCAACCCGCTGCTGCTCGGCCTGCTGGTGGGCGTGGCGGGATACGTGGTGGCCGCGCGCCGGACGGACGCGCCGTGGGCCCGCTCGTACGGGGCGTTCATCAAGATCGGGCTGTTCGTCATCGGGGTGCGGCTGCTCTTCTCCGTCTTCCTCGGCTCCCCGATCCCCGGCACGCACCCGGTCTTCACGCTGCCGGAGGTGCCGCTGCCGGACTGGGCGAAGGGGGTGCGGATCGGCGGCCGGGTCACCGCGGAGCAGCTGCTGTTCGCGCTGTACGACGGGGCGAAGCTGGCCACCCTGCTGATCTGCGTCGGCGCGGCGAACTCGCTCGCCAATCCGGCCAGGCTGCTGAAGTCGCTGCCCGGTGCGCTGTACGAGGCCGGGGTGGCCGTCGTCGTCGCGATGACGTTCGCACCGAACCTGGTCGCCGACGTGGTGCGGCTGCGCACCGCCCGGCGGCTGCGCGGCCGGCCGACCGGTGGCGTCGGGGCGGTGCTCCAGATCGGGCTGCCGGTCCTGGAGGGGGCGCTGGAGCGGTCGGTCGCGGTGGCGGCCTCGATGGACGCGCGCGGCTACGGGCGCACCGCCGAGGTCCCGGCCGCCGTCCGGCACACCACGAACGTCCTCACCCTGGGCGGGCTGCTCGGGGTCTGCGCCGGCACGTACGGGCTGCTGGCCGCGCAGGGCGCGGTGTACGGGCTGCCGCTGCTGATCGCCGGGCTGGTCGCGGCGATGGCCGGGCTGCGTCTGGGCGGGACGCGTTCGGTGCGGACCCGCTACCGGCCCGACCGCTGGGGCGTACGGGCCTGGCTGGTGGCGGGCTCAGGTGCGGCGGTTGCGGTGGCGATGATCTGGGCGGGCGGCGCCGATCCCGGGGCGCTGCACCCCGGAGTCGTACCGCTGACCGCGCCGGTGCTGCCGCTGTGGCCCGCCGCCGCGGTGCTGATCGGTCTGCTGCCCGCGCTGGTCGCGCCCGTCCCGCCTTCCCCCACAGGCTTCGAGGAGCAGGTGTGATCCGGTTCGACGATGTTTCCGTGCGCTACGAGGGGGCCGGGCACAACGCCCTGTCGGGGGTCGGTCTGACCGTTCCCGAGGGCGAGCTGGTGCTGCTCATCGGCCCTTCGGGGGTCGGCAAGTCGACTCTGCTGGGTGCCGTGTCGGGTCTGGTGCCGCACTTCACCGGCGGGCGGCTGACCGGGCGGGTCACCGTCGGCGGGCGCGACACCCGCACGCACAAGCCGCGCGAGCTGGCGGATCTGGTCGGCACGGTGGGCCAGGACCCGCTCTCCCACTTCGTGACCGACACGGTCGAGGACGAGCTGGCGTACGGCATGGAGTCGCTGGGCCTGGCCCCTGACGTGATGCGGCGGCGGGTCGAGGAGACCCTCGATCTGCTGGGCCTGGCCGGGCTGCGGGACCGGCCGATCGCCACGCTCTCCGGCGGCCAGCAGCAGCGGGTCGCGATCGGCTCCGTCCTCACCCCACACCCCCGGGTCCTGGTGCTGGACGAGCCGACGTCCGCGCTGGACCCGGCGGCGGCGGAGGAGGTCCTCGCGGTCCTCCAACGGCTCGTCCACGACCTGGGTACCACGGTCCTGATGGCCGAGCACCGGCTGGAGCGCGTCGTGCAGTACGCCGACCAGGTCGTCCTGCTGCCCGCGCCGGGCGCCGCCCCGGTGATGGGCGCCCCCGCCGATGTCATGGCCCTCTCCCCGGTGCATCCGCCGGTCGTGGCGCTGGGGCGGCTGGCGGGCTGGGACCCGCTGCCGCTCTCGGTGCGGGACGCCCGGCGGCGGGCCCCCGGGATGCGGGAGCGGCTCGCGGGGCTGGTGCCCGGCCCGGTCGGCGGTGCGGCCGGGCCGTCGCTGCCGGCCGGGGTGACCGCCGCACCCCGCCCCGCCGTGCGGCGGTCCGGCCTGGGCAGGCTGTTCGGCCGGGGCCCGCGGGAGACCTCCGCCGGGCCCGAGCCCGTCACCGACGCCACCACCCGGATCGAGCGCCTCGGGGTGCGGCGCGGCCGGGTCGAGGCGCTGCGCGGCGTCACGCTCACCGTCGCGCCCGGTGAGACCGTCGCGCTCATGGGACGTAACGGCGCGGGCAAGTCCACCCTGCTCGCCGCCCTCGTGGGGATGGTCGAGCCCACCTCCGGCAGCGTCCTGGTCGGCGGCCGCACGCCGCACCGCACGCCGCCGCGCGAGATGGTGCGCCGGGTCGGGCTCGTACCGCAGGAACCGCGCGATCTGCTGTACGCGGACACGGTCGCCGCCGAGTGCGCGGCGGCGGACGCCGACGCGGGCGCCGCACCGGGCAGCTGCCGGGCCCTGGTCTCCGAGCTGCTGCCGGACGTGCCGGACGGCACCCACCCCCGTGATCTCTCCGAGGGCCAGCGCCTGGCCCTGGCCCTCGCCCTCGTGCTCACCGCCCGGCCCCCGCTGCTGCTCCTGGACGAGCCGACCCGGGGGCTGGACTACGCGGCGAAGGCCCGGCTCGTCGGGGTGCTGCGCGCGCTGGCGGCGCGGGGCCACGCGATCGTGCTCGCGACGCACGATGTGGAGCTGGCCGCCGAGCTGGCGCACCGGGTGGTGATCCTCGCCGACGGGGAGGTGGTGGCGGACGGGCCGACCCCTGAGGTGGTGGTCTCCTCCCCCGCGTTCGCCCCGCAGACCGCGAAGATCCTGGCCCCGCAGGAGTGGCTCACCGTGAGCCAGGTGCGCGCGGCCCTGGGGGGTGGCGCGTGAGCGGCGGGACGGGCCGGGGCGCCCGGCCGGTGCGGCTCGGGCCGCGGGCCGTCGCCGCGCTGGTGCTGATCAGCGCGATCGGGGTGGTGGCCTTCGGCTGGCCGCTGCTGGCCGGGGCCGATTCGGGTCTCGCGCACGCGCAGGACGCGCCGTGGCTGTTCGCCGCGCTACTGCCGCTGCTGGTCGGGGTGGTGGTCGCGATGATCGCGGACGCCGGACTGGACGCGAAGGCGGTGGCGATGCTGGGGGTGCTGGCCGCCGTCGGCGCGGCGCTGCGGCCGCTGGGGGCGGGCACCGCGGGGCTTGAGCCGATGTTCTTCCTGATGGTGCTGAGCGGGCGGGTGCTGGGGCCCGGCTTCGGATTCGTGCTGGGCTCGGTGACGATGTTCGCGTCCGCGCTGCTGACCGGCGGGGTGGGTCCGTGGATGCCGTTCCAGATGCTGTCGATGGGCTGGTTCACGATGGGCGCGGGCCTGCTGCCCGCGCCGGACCGGCTGCGCGGGCGCGCGGAGCTGCTGATGCTGGCGGCGTACGGGGCGGTGGCCGCGTTCGCGTACGGGACGATCATGAATCTGTACGGCTGGACCATCGTGCCGGGCCTCGGCTCCGGGATCTCCTTCCATCCCGGTGACCCGCTCGGCGACAACCTGGTGCGCTTCCTCGCCTACTGCACGGCCACCTCGGCCGGCTGGGACCTGGGCCGGGCCGCGCTCACCGTCGTCCTGACGCTGACCGTCGGGACGGCGCTGCTGAAGGCGCTGCGCAGGGCCACCCGGCGTGCCGCCTTCGAGGCCCAGGTCACATTCGACGTCCCGGCGGAGTGAGGGCACCCACAGGACCTTGGTCCTGTACGAAGCGGAATAGGAGCCGTCGGGATCGTACGCAACCCCCCGTTCCACCCCCTCCGAGCTGCTATGCAGCGTTATGGGGTGGTTCGGGACCTTCGGTCCCGGGTGCGATGCGGGGTCGTACCGGGGGTCATTGCGGTCGTCGAACGGCGCCGCTAACACTGGTTGACGTCGCCGAGCACCGCAGCGTCCACCGGATACGGACAGCGGTCAACGAGCACCGGGCCAGGCAGGATTCGGACCGGCGGGCGACTCAACCGTTCCCGACGTTAGGTTCCCTGTGTCGTTCGCCAGCACCCTTCTCGCCAAGCCCCGCAACGCCCGTCGCAAGACCGTCATGGCCGGCGCCGCCGTCCTCCTGAGCGTCGGCGGTGTGGCCGTGGGCGCGACCTCCGCCACGGCGGCCCCGTCCGCCGCGCCGGCCTCCGCCGGCGGCAGTGCCCAGGACACGGCCAGGCAGATGATCGGTGACGAGGCGCAGTTCCAGTGCTTCAGCAACATCGTCAGCCACGAGAGCGGCTGGAACCCGAGCGCGACCAACGCCTCCTCCGGCGCCTACGGCCTGGTCCAGGCCCTGCCCGGCTCGAAGATGGCGTCCGCCGGCTCCGACTGGCAGACCAACGCCTCCACCCAGATCAAGTGGGGCGTGGACTACATGAACTCCCGCTACGGCAGCCCGTGCGGCGCCTGGTCGTTCTGGCAGGCCAACAGCTGGTACTGAGCCGGCCCGGACTCCGTCCGCGTATGACCGACGACCCCGACCGCGACGCGGTCGGGGTCGTCGGCGTGCCGGTCCGGGATCAGTGCCGGGCCGATGCGGCGTCGAACCAGCGCACGATCTGCGGACCCGACTTCAGGTAGGTCTCGTTGTGGGTGACCGGTCCCTGGTCGATCACCGGCGCCCGCACCCCCCGCCGCGCCAGATCGGCCGCGCAGCTGCGGGCGTTGGCGATGGGTACGTCGGTGTCGCCGGAGGAGGAGTAGAGCCGTACCGGTACGTCCGGCTTCCAGGCGCAGTTGCCGTCCTGGGCGCGGACCACCGCGAGCAGGGCGCCGGCCGGGTGCTGGATCTTCTCGTAGTAGTCCTCCGTGAGCAGCTCCTTCAGCGTCGCGGGGAGGGCCGGGATGATCTCCTCCTCGAAGTGGTTGGTGTCGAAGAGGCCCTCGACGATGTCCGCGTACGGCTCCCGGAACGCCTCCGAGGGGTCCTTCCAGAGCGGGTGGAGCCGGTTCTGCGCGGTGAGGAAGTACGTCATGTAGAAGAGGGCGCTGGTGCTGTTGACCCTGCCGTCGAAGATGGCAGGCGTCTCCGCGTGCTCCAGGTCGTAGGGGCCGGAGACGGGGGCCAGGGCCCGCAGGGCGAACCGCCGGTCGGCGCCGCTCTCCAGGGCCTTGCCGAGTGCCATGGCGACCTGGCCGCCCTGCGAGAAGCCGCTCGCGTACACGTCACCGGTGAGCGGCCGGCCCAGCCGCTGGGCGGCGGTGCGCGAGGCGCGGAGCATGTCGAGTGACGCGGTGACGGCGGAGCCGGTGTCCATGTACGGGTGCAGGCCGGGGCCCTTGCCCAGGCCCAGGTAGTCCGGGGCGGCGACCGCCCGGCCCGCCGAGGCGTGGAGGTAGGCGGCGTAGCGGCCGGAGTCCTCGGTGGCCGAGGGCGCGTAGTCGCGGTGGGCCATCGTGCCGTGGGTGTCGGAGACCAGGTCCAGCCGGTGGGCGCCGCCCTCGGGGAGCACGAAGAGGCCGGTGGCGGTGGTGGGCCCGCCCTGCGGGGTGACGGTGCGGTAGGTGAGGCGGTAGGCCCGGACGCCGTGTCTGACGGTGGCCGTGTCCATGCCCGCCGTGGCGAGGAAGTCCGCGACGCCGGCCCGGTCGTGGCGGGCGACGGGGGTGAGGGCGACGAGTTCACCGCGGGCATCGTGCCGCTGTGCGGCGGGTGCGGACCCGGTCCGGCCGGGCGTCTGGTGTCCGGCCGCCGTGGCGGGGACCGTGCCCAGCGCGGCGAGGACCACGACGGTGGCGGCGGCCAGGATGCGTCGAGTGGCGTTCGTCCGGGCGGAGTTGCTCGCGTTGTTTTCCATGCCCATGACGCTAGGCAACCGTCGCGGGGGCCGACATCCGCGTACGCCCCCGCCCGAAGGTGTATCTGGCAGCACCATCGGGCTTGGGGGCACCCCCGCAGGGGCGTTACAGGCGCTGGATGATCGTTCCGGTCGCCAGCGCCCCGCCCGCGCACATGGTGATCAGCGCGAACTCCTTGTCCCTGCGTTCGAGTTCGTGCAGGGCCGTGGTGATCAGCCGGGCGCCGGTGGCGCCGACCGGGTGGCCGAGCGCGATCGCACCGCCGTTCACGTTGACCTTGGCGAGCCCGTCGAGGTCCCGCTCGAAGACCTGGGCCCAGCTCAGCACGACCGAGGCGAAGGCCTCGTTGATCTCGACGATGTCGATGTCCTTGAGCGACATCCCGGCCTTCCCGAGCACCGCGCGGGTGGCGTCCACGGGGCCGTCGAGGTGGAAGTGCGGGTCGGAGCCGACGAGCGCCTGGGCCACGATCCGGGCCCTCGGCTTGAGCTTGAGGGCCCGCGCCATGCGCTTGGAGGCCCACATGATCGCGCAGGCGCCGTCGGATATCTGCGAGGAGTTGCCCGCGGTGTGGATGGCGGTGGGCATCACGGGCTTGAGCCCGCCGAGCCCCTCCATCGTGGTGTCGCGCAGCCCCTCGTCGCGGTCGACCAGCCGCCACATGCCCTGTCCGGCGGCCTGTTCCGCCTCCGTGGTGGGCACCTGGACCGCGTAGGTCTCGCGTTTGAAGCGCTCTTCCGCCCAGGCGGCGGCCGCCCGCTCCTGGGAGAGGAGGCCGAGCGAGTCCACGTCGTCACGGGTGAGGCCGCGCCTGCGGGCGATGCGCTCCGCGGCCTCGAACTGGTTGGGCAGGTCGACGTTCCACTCGTCGGGCCACGGCTTGCCCGGTCCGTGCTTGGAGCCGCTGCCGAGCGGTACCCGTGACATCGCCTCGACCCCGCAGCTGATGCCGACGTCGATCACCCCGGCCGCGATCATGTTGGCGACCATGTGGGAGGCCTGCTGCGAGGAGCCGCACTGGCAGTCCACGGTCGTCGCGGCGGTCTCGTACGGGAGCCCCACGGTGAGCCAGGCGTTGCGCGCGGGGTTCATGGACTGCTCGCCGGCGTGGGTGACGGTGCCGCCGACGATCTGTTCGACGCAGTCGGCGTGGATGCCGGTGCGGCCGAGAAGTTCACGGTAGGTCTCACCCAGCAGATAGGCGGGGTGCAGATTGGCGAGCGCGCCTGAGCGCCTGCCGATGGGGGTGCGTACGGCTTCGACGATGACGGGTTCCGCGGCCATGAGCTCGTCCTCTCCTCGCACTTCCGCAGAGGCGTCCCGGCGCCCACGGAAGGAACTAGTACGCGTTCTAGTTCTTCGTGCAGTCTTATGAGGATTACCCTCGGTACGCAAGGGGCTTGCACGGACCTTGCCCACGCTTCACCGCCGCCACCCACCACAAATCGGCCTGGTTCACGGATGCTTCACGCAACAGATCGGGCCATGCCTCTTGTCAGTTGTAGAACTCGTTACTACCTTTCGGGCAACTTCTGATGGGTCGTCAGACAAAGCTCGGACGGCTCTCGGACCGACCTGGCGTTCTCGACCTGGAGCTGCCGATGCCCTGCCCCCATCTGCCTCAAGGGTTCGACTTCACCGATCCCGACCTGCTCCAATCCCGCGTTCCGCACCCGGAGTTCGCCCTGATGCGGGAGACCGCGCCGGTCTGGTGGTGCACCCAGCCCGCCGGCATCTCCGGCTTCGACGACGAGGGTTACTGGGTCGTCACCCGGCATGCGGACGTCAAGTACGTGTCCACCCGTCCCGAGCTGTTCTCGTCGAACACCAACACCGCGGTGATCCGCTTCAACGAGACGATCAGCCGCGACCAGATCGACGTCCAGAAGCTGATCATGCTGAACATGGACCCGCCGGAGCACACCCGGGTCCGGCAGATCGTCCAGCGCGGTTTCACCCCGCGTGCCGTCCGCTCGCTCGAAAAGGCGCTGCGCAGCCGGGCACGCTCGATCGTCGAGACCGCGCAGGCCGGCGCGGACGACGACGGCTCCTTCGACTTCGTCAACAACATCGCCGTCGAACTGCCCCTCCAGGCCATCGCCGAGCTGATCGGCGTACCGCAGGAGGACCGGAGCAGGATCTTCGACTGGTCCAACAAGATGGCCTCGTACGACGATCCGGAGTACGCGATCACCGAGGAGATCGGTGCGGAGGCGGCCATGGAGCTGGTCTCGTACTCGATGAACCTCGCGGCGGCGCGCAAGGAGTGCCCGGCCAAGGACATCGTCTCCCAGCTGGTCGCCGCGGAGGGCGAGGGCAACCTGTTGTCGGACGAGTTCGGCTTCTTCGTCATCCTGCTCGCCGTGGCCGGAAACGAGACCACCCGCAACGCGATCAGCCACGGCATGCACGCCTTCCTCACCCACCCCGAGCAGTGGGAGCTGTACAAGCGCGAGCGGCCGCAGACGACCGCGGAGGAGATCGTCCGCTGGGCGACCCCCGTGGTGTCCTTCCAGCGGACCGCCACCCAGGACCTCGAACTGGGCGGCCAGCAGATCAAGAAGGGCGACCGGGTCGGGCTGTTCTACTCCTCGGCCAACAACGACCCCGAGGTCTTCGAGAGCCCGGAGGAGTTCGACATCACCCGCGACCCCAATCCGCACCTCGGCTTCGGCGGCGGCGGCCCGCACTTCTGCCTGGGCAAGTCCCTCGCCGTCATGGAGATCGACCTGATCTTCAACGCCATCGCGGACGTACTCCCCGACCTGCGGATGGTGAGCGACCCGCGCCGGCTGCGGTCCGCCTGGCTCAACGGCATCAAACAGCTCCAGGTGAGCACCACGAACGCCTGACCACGGCGAATGCCGGCAGCACGAACGCCGTACCGTCGGGTACCGCCCGGACCGTCCCGGACCTCCGCCCGAACGTCCGTCCGCACCCCGCACCGGTGGCGGACGGGCGTGCCGGGACTCACGCTGCCCTTCGGGGGCCGGGCCGCCGAGAAGCCGGAGGCGGTGTCCGGCGGCCCGCCGGGGGCTACGGCTTTCCGGCCACCGCTTCACCGTCCACCTTCGGCGGCGGCCCCGGCCGCGCGGCCTCCCCCGCCTTCCCGGCCCCGGCCGCCTTCGGGAGCTCCCCGGACCCGGTCACCGGCTGCTGGAGCCGGCGCGGCCCGGCCAGCGCGTAGGTCAGCCCGAAGCCGAGCGCGACCACCGCCGCCCCGCCCACCGCGTCGAGCACCCAGTGGTTGCCCGTCGCGATGATCGCGGAGACCGTGAACAGCGGGTGCAGCACCCCGAGGAGCTTCATCCAGACCTTCGGGGCGAGCATCACGACCACCACACCGCACCACAGCGACCAGCCGAAGTGCAGCGAGGGCATCGCGGCGTACTGGTTGGTCACGCCCGTCAGCGTGCCGTAGTCGGGCTTCGCGAAGTCCTGGACGCCGTGGACCGTGTCGATGAAGCCGAGCCCCGGCATCAGCCTCGGCGGGGCCAGCGGGTAGAGCCAGAACCCGACCAGGGCCAGGACCGTGGCGAAGCCGATGGAGCTGCGGACCCAGCGGTAGTCCGCGGGGCGGCGTACGTACAGCACCGCGAGGATCGCCAGCGGCACGATGAAGTGGAACGTCGAGTAGTAGTAGTCGAAGAAGTCCCGCAGCCAGCCGACCCCGACCACCGCGTGGTTGGCCCAGTGCTCTATGTCGATGTGCAGCCACTGCTCGGCCGCGTGGATCTGCCTGCCGTGGTGCTCCGCGGTGGCACGGCCGGCCGTCGCGGCCAGCCTGACGTGCTGGTAGGCCGAGTAGACGACCCTGATCAGCAGCAGTTCGAGCAGCAGGTTGGGCCGGCTGAGCACCCGCCGCCAGAACGGCAGCAGCGGCACCCGGCTCCAGCGGGCCGGGACGGGGGCCGCGTAGTCGGTGGGGACCGGCTGCTGCCAGTAGGGCGAGGTGCGCGGCAGGAACGGGGCGACGCACGCGGCCCCGAGCGCGGCGATCAGCAGCACGTTGTCGCGTACCGGGAACATCGACTCGATGTTGGGCAGCAGCATCTTGCCGGGCAGCGTGATCACCAGGACCACCACGGCCGGCCACACCATCCGGTCCGAGGCCCGGGTGCCGACCCGGCCGACCACCGCGAGCAGCACCCACAGCAGCTGGTGCTGCCAGGCGGTCGGTGAGACGGCGACGACGACACAGCCGGTGACGGCCACCGCGAGCAGCAGCTGCCCGTCGCCCGCGTACCGTGCGGCGCGGCGCAGACCGAAGAAGCAGACCGCCGCCGCGAGCACCGCGAAGAGCGCGATCTCCAGCGGACCCGCCAGTCCGAACCGGAGCAGCGCGCCGTGCAGGGACTGGTTGGCGAGACTGTCGGCCTGGTCGCCGAGGCCGGCCCCGGCGACGTGGTGCACCCAGTACGTCCACGAGTCGTGCGGCATCGCCGCCCAGGCCAGTGCCGTGCAGGCGGCGAACGCGGCGCCGCCGGTCAGGGCCGCCCGGCGTCTCCCGGTCAGCCAGAGCAGCGCGGCGAACAGCAGCACGGTCGGCTGGAGCGCGGCCGCGACGCCGATCAGGACGCCGGAGGCGCGCTCGCCGCGGACGACGAAGCAGCCGACGAGCACCAGGAGGACCGGCAGGATGCTCGTCTGGCCCAGGTAGAGGGCGTTGCGGACCGGCAGCGAGAGCATCAGCAGGGCGATCGCGACAGGGGCGGCGAACAGCGCGGTGCGCCTCTTGACCGGGCCGGGCAGGGCGCGTGCCGCGATGACGCCGAGGGCGGCGACGAGCAGCAGCGAGCCGAAGGTCCAGGCGACCCCGAGGCTCTGCTCTGCGGTCCGGGTGAGCGGTTTCAGCACCAGACCGGCGAAGGGGGTGCCGGTGAACCGGTCGGTGTCGTAGAGCGAGCCCGTCACATGAAGCACACCGTTCTCACCGGTCCAGGTATCCAGATCGGTGAGCCGTTCGCCAGGCGGCTGCCGCAGCACCACCGCCATCTGCCGTACGGCCAACGCGGCCACGACCAGCCAGAGGACGGCTCGGGCCGCCCCCGTCCTCGTCCCTGCCGTCGCCTCTCCGCGCACACTGTGCTCCGCATTCGCCACGCTGCGCCGACCCTCCCGCCGTCTTGTGCCGGCCCTCGATCCGGGCATGCTGTGAAACCTTCGCATTGCGCTATGAGGTAGACCCAATCAACCCCCTCTTCACCTGACTGTCATCCGGCTTTTGTCCGAAAGAATGTCCGGCGGTCCGGCCGGTCCGGGTCCGGATGGCCGGAACCGGCGGGACCGCCCCCACGTCTGAGCCCGTGACCAGGGCCTACGGGGGAGGAGCCGGGATGCGGTGGACGGGGACGGATCAAACGGATCAAGGGGAACGGGCCGGATCGCGGGCCTGGGCGGTCCGCGCGCTGTCACTGGTCATGATGCTGCTGTCGCTGCAGATCGGCTCGCTGATCGCACCGGCGTACGCCTGCGGCTGCGGGGCGATGGTGGTGCACCGGAACAGCCAGGTCTCAGTGGACCGGGAGACCTCCGTGGTCAGCTGGTCGGGCGGCACCGAGCAGATAGTGATGCAACTCACCGTCCGGGGGAACGCGCCGGAGGCCGCGTGGATCATGCCGGTGCCGCACCGAGCCACGGTCGCGCTGGGTGACGCCTCGCTCTTCTCCGAGCTCGAAACCCTCACCGCGCCGGTCCGCGAGACCAGGCACTACTTCTGGCCGCGCGCCGGCGACTGGCCGTTCGGCGGTTCGGGCAGCACGTCGGGGGAGTCCGCCGCGCCCTCGGCCGCCGCACCGGTCGGGGTGGTGGGCCGGGAGCGGCTCGGGCCGTTCGACGTGGCCCGGCTGACCGCGACCGATCCCGCGGCCCTGGAGGGCTGGCTGACGGAGAACGGCTTCGAGCTCCCGGACCGGCTGTCGACGGCGCTGCGGCCCTATGTCGAGCAGGGGTGGGAGTACGTGGCGATCCGCCTCGCCCCGCGGGAGAAGGGCGGTCCGCTGCTCGGCCGGCTCGACCCGCTGCGGCTGCGTTTCGCCAGTGCCGGGCCCGTCTACCCGATGCGGCTGTCCCGGCTCGCCACGACACCGCAGTCGTTGGGGCTGTACGTGCTGGCGGCGCACCGCATGGAGCCGCGCGGCCGGATCGGCGGGCTGCAACCGGAGGTGACCTACGCGGAGCCGGTCGACACCGGCCGGGACGGCGGCGCCTACCCGGCGCTGGGCGAGCTGACGGGCGGGAAGCCGGTGTTCCTCACGGCGATCAGCCAGTCGTTCCCGCGGCCGGAGCGGATCGACGGCGACCACGAGCTGCGGGCAACGGCCGCCGACACCCCGTACCGGACCACGTACTACCGGGACGAACTGCTGACCGTGGGGCCCGTTCCGGCCTGGGTGCTGACGCTGCTCGGTGCCGTGGCGGCGGCGGTCGCGGCGGTGCCGCTGGTAGCGCGCTCGCGGCGGCGGCGGCCGGTGACACCGCCGCCGCCGGTCATGGCGCCGCCCCCGCTGCGGTGAGCGCCGGGCTCAGCCCTCCACCGGGGTGTCCGCCTGCCAGCCCGTGAAGAGCGGGAGCTCGCCCCCGCCGTCGAGGACCACGATCCCGAACGGGCGGTCGAAGGCGATGCGCAGGACGCGCCGCGGCACCGGCGCCGCGCCCCCCGGTGCCGCGACGACGGTCACCGCCGCCGCCTCCACGCCCGCCTCCGCGACCTTCACCACGGCCTCCTGCACCACCTGGGAGATCCTGAGCGGCTCGGGCGACAGCCACCCGAAGTCGGCGGCCTCGCCCGTCGCGACCCGGATCCCGAGCGCCGCCAGCTGCTCGGTCACCTGAACGTTCGTACGCAGGGTGAATCGCGGAACCGCGATGCTCAGGACGTCCGTGTCCAGCGGGGTGCGCTGGGACCGCGGCGCCCAGGCCGCGGGCAGTACGTCGGCCGCTCCCGCGCCCGGCTCCCCCAGCACCAGCCGGACCCGGGCCGGGGCGCCGCCGGAACGCTCGGTGCGGCAGCGCAGCTCGACGACCTGGGTACCGCGCACCGTCCAGCCGTCCCACGGACCGCGCCCCGCGCACATGGTCGGCACCGCGCGGCTCACCCCGGCCGCGTCGGTGAACGGCAGCTCCCGGGTGTGGGCGGGATCGAACGGCTCGTCCCACCGCGCCTTCAGCGCCAGTACGTTGACGAGCACCAGCAGCATCTCGTCGCTGATGTCCAGCGGCAGCGACTCGACCAGGCCGCCGGTGGCCTCCCGCACCCAGGCGTCGACCCCGGTGGCGTCCATCGGCCCGAACCCGACGTCCGCCAGCGCCTCCCGGTACTCCCGGTAGACCGGCACCCGGGTCCACACCCGGGTCGCCACCCCGAGCGCGTCGGTGGCCGCCAGCTCGCGCGTTCCGGCCGTCACCGCGTCCGCGGCCTGCCGCTCCGCCACCCCGAGCACCGTCCGCAGCTCGTCGGCGGTCTCGCCGCGCGCCCCTGCCGCGACCACGGCCAGGGCCAGCCAGAGCCCGGCCGGCGAGCAGACGAAGCTGCCACCGCCGGGCACCGCCAGCTCCCGTATCCACCGCTCGCCGAGCCGCTGGACCGCCCCGGCCCCCGTCGTCGATACCGTTTCCCGCGTCACCGATGCCCCCTGCACCCAAATCGCTTTCCGCACAGCTGCGCGAAAGACAGAATGGCCCGATGACGTGGACCGTGACGCCCGAACGCTTCGACTCCTCCGACGGCGCGCTGCTGCGCCGGGACTACTACGACGAGGTCGCGAGCCGCTACTGGGGGCGGCCGGCCACCTCGGAGGAGATCGACGAGGGGCTCACCGACGACGGTGCCGCGCTGCTGACCCCGCCGACCGGTGAGTTCGTCGTCGGCCGGTTCGACGGGCGGGCGGCGGCCTGTGCCGGGCTGATCGTGAAGGGGACGGCGGACGGGGCATCCGGGCCCGGCGAGGTCGCGGAGCTCACCCGGGTGTTCGTACGCCCGGAGGTGCGCGGCACGGGCGGTGGCGGGCTGCTGCTCGCGGCGATCGAGGACCGGGCGCGGGCCCTGGGCGTCCGGCTGATCCGGCTCGACACCCGTGACGACCTGGTCGAGGCGCGTGGGCTGTACGCGAAGCACGGCTACCGGGCAGTCCCGGCGTTCCACCGCCGCATGTACGCGGACCACTGGTTCGCCAAGGAACTCAGCCCCGCCGTGTGACGGGTCCCCGCGCTCAGGCCTGGTGGTCCCGCTTCGGCTCCGGGCTGTGCGGCCGTTCCCTGCTCGATCCGCTCGTCTCTGCCGTCAGCTCGGAGACCAGGGCGACCAGGTCGGTCGGGCGGTCGGGGCCCCACCAGTCGCCCAGCAGCTCCGCCAGCGACTCCTCGCGGGCGTGCGAGAGCTTCACCACGGCCTCCGCGCCGGGTTCGGTGAGCACCAGCTGCATGCCCACCCGGCGGGCCAGCCCGCGTTCCTCCAGCTGCCGGCCCGCCTCGCTGATCACCCGCAGCGGCACCGGGGCGACCTCGGCGAGCCGGGCGGGTTCCACGGTGCCGTGCCGTTTGATGCGCAGCAGCATCCAGCTCGCGGCGGGCAGCAGGTCGAATCCGGCCTTCTCGGTGATCTTCACGTAGACCTCGCGCCGCCCCTCCCTGGTGGCCAGGACCGAGAGGGCGCGGGCGCATTCGTCGTACGAGGACCGCTCGACCGGGTTCGACGCCAGGGTCTCGCTGGGGTCGGGGGCGGTCACCGAACCCCGCAGCTTGTCCTCCTTGAGCAGCCAGGCGAAGGCGAAGGCGATCAGGACGACGGGGGCCGCGTACAGGAACACGTCGGTGATCGACGTCGAGTACGCGTGGATCACCGGTCCCCGGAGCGCGGGCGGCAGCTGGCCGAGGGCGCGCGGATCGGCGGACAGGCCCTGCGCGCTGACCCCGGGCGGCAGGGCCCGCCCGTCGAGCGCCGCACCGAGCTTGTCGGTGAGCCGGTTGGTGAAGATGGTGCCGAAGATGGCGACGCCGAACGAGGCGCCGATGGAACGGAAGAACGTCGCCCCCGAGGTGGCGACGCCGAGGTCCTGGTAGGTCACGGCGTTCTGCACGATCAGGACGAGCACCTGCATCACCAGGCCGAGACCCGCGCCGAAGACGAAGAAGTAGCTGCTCATCTCCAGGGTGCTGCTGGTCTCCGTGAGCCGGTGCAGAAGCAGCAGGCCGATCGCCGTGATGCCGGTGCCGAGGATCGGGAAGATCTTCCAGCGGCCCGTCCGGCTGACGATCTGGCCGGAGCCGGTCGAGGTGAGGAGCAGGCCGAAGACCATCGGGAGCATGTGGACACCGGACATCGTCGGCGAGATGTCGTGCACCACCTGGAGGAAGGTCGGCAGGTAGGTCATCGCGCCGAACATCGCGAAGCCGATGACGAAGCTGATCACGGCGACGAGGCTGAAGGTCCTGATCCGGAACAGCTTCAGCGGCAGTACGGGTTCGGCGGCGCGCCGTTCCACGTACACGAAGACGGCCAGCAGCAGCACGCTGAGCACGGCGAGGCCGATGATCTGCGCCGAGCCCCAGGGCCAGGTGGAACCGCCCAGCGAGGCGACCAGGACCAGGCAGGTGGCGACCGAGGCGATGAGGAAGGTGCCCAGGTAGTCGATGGTGTGTTTCGTCCGGCGGACCGGGATGTGCAGCACGGCGGCGATCACGGCGAGCGCGATGACGCCGATGGGGAGGTTGATGTAGAAGACCCAGCGCCAGCTGAGCTGCTCGGTGAAGAAGCCGCCGAGCAGCGGTCCGAGCACGCTCGTCATGCCGAACACCGCTCCGAAGAGACCCTGGTACTTGCCTCGTTCGCGCGGCGGGACGATATCTCCGACGATCGCCATCGAGAGCACGATCAGCCCGCCGCCGCCGAGCCCCTGGAGGGCGCGGAAGCCGATCAGCTGAGGCATGTTCTGGGCGATGCCGCAGAGCGCGGAGCCGATCAGGAAGATGACGATGGCGATCTGGAAGAGCCGTTTGCGCCCGTACTGGTCACCGAGCTTTCCCCAGAGCGGGGTCGCGGCGGTCGACGCCAGCAGATAGGCCGTGACCACCCATGACAGGTGCTCCAGGCCGCCGAGGTCACTGACGATGGTCGGCAGCGCGGTGGAGACGATGGTCTGGTCGAGTGCGGCGAGCAGCATGCCGAGGAGCAGGGCGCCGATCGCCACCAGGACCGACCGGGTGGAGCGGTTTTCACCCGGGGCCGGGGCCGGGGGGCTCAACTGCTGGGCCATGTGACATCTCCTCGGATCCGCTGGACACCCATCCTGTCCGTTTTGCACCGTTCTGGCCTGCCGAGGAGCCGCACGATTGGGCTTCCCGGCGGCGGACTGCATAATCGCAGGCAGTTCAAGGGGAGGGGACCCACAATGACCGGACATATGTGCCCGGAGTGCGGTACGGACAGCAGACCCGGCACCGGACCGGGCTGCGACTGCGCGCCCCGGGGCGGCGCCGGGCGGCCGTGGGGCGACGGACAGCGGTACGTCACGGAGGAGCAGCGGGCCGCCGAGCAGCACCGCGTCGTCCAGGAGCACCACGCCGGGCGGTCGGCCGAGTTCGCGGCGGCGGAGGACTTCGACCCGCTGCGCATCCGGCCGTACGTGACGCTGGGGGGCGAGGAGACCCCGGGGGCCGGGGAGACCCCGGGGGCCGGGGAGACGGCAGGGGCCGGGGGGACCGCGAGGGCCGGGCAGACGGCCGCCGGCCGTGGCGGCTCGTCGGGCCACCCGGCGCAGGATTCGAGGGGATACCCGGCACAGGGCACGAAGGGGTACCCGGCGGAGGGCCATGCGGGGGACCCGGTGGAAGGCCGCGCGGGGAACCCGGCGGAGGGCCATGCGGGGGACCCGGTGGAAGGCCGCGCGGGGAACCCGGCGGAGGGCCGCGCGGGGAACCCGGTGGAAGGCCATGCGGGGAACCCGGCGGAGGGCCGCGCGGGGGACCCGGCCACCACGATGCCCCTGTTCCTCAACCCGGCGGGGCCCGGCACCACGGGCACCCCGGACGGTCCGGACAGCCACCCGGGCACCCCGGCACCGACGGCGGCCCCCGACCCGGTGCGGCCGCGCCGCCGCAGCCCCTTCGCCGCGCTGGCCGCGGGGGCGGCCGTCGTCGCGGTGGTGGGCACGGCGGCGTTCGTCGGCGGGCTGTTCAACGGGGACGGCAACGGGGACGCCGATCTGGACCCGGTCCTGCCCTCCACGGTGGCCAGCCTCCCCGAGGAGAGCGCCGCGCCGTCGCCCTCGACGACGTCGTCCGTCTCCGCGCCGCCGTCCCGGTCCGCCTCGGCGTCGACGTCCGCCTCCGCTTCCACGTCCACGTCCGCCTCGCCGTCCCGGTCCGGGTCGCCCTCGGCGAGCCCCTCCGCGTCCGCGTCAGCGTCCACCGGCGCCTCGGCCCCGCCAGCCGCGTCCTCCCCGGCGTCCACGGCGGACACCGGCAACACGGCGCCGGCCGCCCCGCCCGCGCTGTCGGAGGAGGGCGGCACGCTGCGCCGCGGCGACCACGGCCCGGAGGTGGCCGAGCTGCAGCGCCGGCTCCAGGAGATCGGGCTGTTCATGAGCACCGCCGACGCCGACTACACGGACCGCGTCGAGGACGCCGTGCACCGCTACCAGCGGTACATGTACATCCAGGGCGACGACGACGGGGTCTACGGGCCGAATACCCGGCGGGCCCTGGAGGCGATCACGACGGGCCACGGGCGCTACTGACCCGCCTCCCGCACCCCTCCCGCACCCTCCCCGCCCCCACTCCGGCCCCGATCCGGCTCTGCCCCGGCTCCCCCTCGATCCCGCCCCCGGCGGGATTGGCTTTCCCCGGCAGGTTTTTGTATCGTGATGGAACAAAGTGGCCCCCAAACGCACTCCCTGACCGGCGGGCGGGGGCCGCTTGTTCTCTTTCCGGGGGTCTCACGCGTCCCCGCACCGCCACCCCGCCCTGGAGCCCGCCCATGCCGGCCACCGTTCTCACCGCCCGCGCCCTCCTGCTCGACATGGACGGGACCCTGGTGAACTCCGACGCCGTCGTGGAGCGCTGCTGGCGGCGCTGGGCGCTGCGGCACGGACTGGACCCGGAGGCCGCGCTCAAGGTGGTCCACGGCCGACAGGGGTACGCCACCATGGCGGTGCTCCTCCCGGACCGCCCGGTGGAGCAGAACTACGCGGACAACCGGGTGATGCTCGCGGAGGAGACCGCCGACACCGACGGTGTCGTCCCGGTCGGCGGCGCCGATGTCTTCATGGACGCGATCGCCGCGCTCCCGCACGCCCTGGTCACCTCGGCCGACCAGGCGCTCGCGCGGGCCCGGATGACCGCGGCCGGGCTGCGGATGCCCGAGCTGAAGGTGACCGCCGAGAGCGTGGGCGCCAGCAAGCCGGACCCGGAGGGCTTCCTCAAGGGCGCGGCCGGGCTGGGCTTCGACCCGGCGGACTGCATCGTCTTCGAGGACTCGGAGGCGGGCATCGCGGCCGGCCGGGCGGCGGGCATGCGCGTCGTGGGCGTGGGCCCGCGCGCGGCGGCACTCTCCCCGGACGCGCACGTCGAGGACCTGACGCAGATCCGGGTGGAGGCGGCGGCCGACGGTTCGGTCCTGCTGCACATCAGCGCCCGGTAACCGACGGTTGGGTCCTGCGGCACATCAGCGCCCGGCAGTCGACGGTTGGGTCCTGCCGCACATCAGCACCCGGTAACCGACGGTCCGGTTCTGCTGCACATCAGCGCCCGGCAGTCGACGGTCCGGTCCTGCCGCACATCAGCCCCCGGCAGCCGACACCCCTGTCCCGTCTCGGTGCAGCCGTCCCCGCGCCACCAGTTCCAGCACGGTCGCGACGGCCGCCGCCTGTACGGCCATCAGCGCCACCAGCACGAACAGTTGCACAGCGCCCGCCTGTACGGGTGAGGCGCCGCCCAGCAGCATGCCGACGAACGCTCCGGGCAGCGTGACGAGCCCGACCGTCCGGGTCTGATCGAGCCCCGGCAGCAGCGCGTCCGACGCGGCGGGCCCGGCGATCTCCAGCCGCGCGTCGCGGTCCGGGAGACCGAGCGCCATCGCCGCCTCCACCTCCCCGTGCCGGGTCGCCAGCTCGTCGAGCGCCCGCCGCCCGCCGAGCACCGTCGCGGTCAGGGCGCCCCCGATCAGGATGCCGGTCACCGGGATCAGCGCGATGCCCCGGACCGGCACGAGCCCGGTGAGCAGCAGCGCCGCGACCACCGGTACGACCCCCGCCCCGATCGGCACGGCCACCCACCGCCAGCTGCGGTTTCCGGTGACGCGGTGACCCGCCGTCCACACCGCGACGCCGAACATCAACGCGATGAACGCGAACGTCGGCGCAGAGGCGTGCACCACCCAGCCGATGAGCGAGGAGACCGCGGCGAGCTGCACCGCCGCCCGCAGCCCGGCCAGGACGATCTGCCGCGACCGGCCGAGCGAAGCCAGAGCGGCGATGCCGGCGGCCGCCGCGAGCAGCAGGGCGAGCATGATCCCGAGCGTGATGTCGACCGGTAGCAGCACGCGGCCACCCTAACGACCCGGCGCACGACGACGGGCGGGCTCCCGGCACTCCGCACGGCTCCGCCTCCGGTCGGACCTGCCGTCCCATCAGTTCCGTACGCCCGCGCACTCACTCGCGCACGCCCCCGCACCCCGGTCCTCTTCGTCAGAACCCTTGATGTGACGTGCCCATGTCGCCACTCTGTTACCTGGCGCCCACCCCACGGAAACCCGGCGCCGCCACGATGGCCGGGCCGTACCGCACGGCCGGGCCAAGGTCCCCCCACATCAAGGGAGTTCGCATGTCAGGTGTCTACGCGCGTCGCATAGCCGTCCTCGCCGCATCCGCCGCCCTCGCCGCAACCACCGGGCTGCTCACCGCTCCCAGCGCCCAGGCCGCCATGCCCACACCGGTGGCCGCGTCGACCGCCCGCACCTATCTGGGCCAGCTGACCGTGCAGGCGGAAGGTTCCTCCAGCGGATACAGCAGGGACAAGTTCCCGCACTGGATCACCCAGTCGGGCGCCTGCAACACCCGCGAGGTGGTCCTGAAGCGGGACGGCACGAACGTCACACAGGACTCCAGCTGCGCCGCCGTCAGCGGCAGTTGGTACTCGGAGTACGACGGGGCCACCTGGACCGCCGCCGCCGATCTGGACATCGACCACATGGTGCCGCTCGCCGAGGCCTGGCGGTCCGGCGCCTCCAGCTGGACCACCGCCCAACGACAGGCCTACGCGAACGATCTGACGCGCCCTCAGCTCATCGCCGTCACCGACAACGTCAACCAGTCCAAGGGCGACAAGGACCCGGCCAAGTGGCTCCCTTCGCGCGCCGCCTACAAGTGCACCTACGCACGCGCCTGGGTGCACGTGAAGCACTACTACGACCTGACCGTCGACTCGGCCGAGAAGACCGCACTGCAGTCCGTGCTCAACGACTGCTGAACGATCACTGAACGGCGGCCGGCCCGCTGACCCCGGCGCCGGAACCGCCCCGCACTCCCCCGTCGTTCCGTACGGTACGAACTCGCCGTACGGAACCGTCCGTACGGAACGACGCGAGGAGCACCATATGACTGCCGGGCTGCGCCTGGGACCGCTACTGCGGTACGTCGACTGGGAGACCGCCTCCACCGCCACCGTCTGGGTCGAGGCGGACCGGCCGTGCACCGCCGTGATCCGGTGCGCGGACGGGGCCTCCGGCTCGTCCCCGACCTTCGCGGTCTCCGGGCACCAC
Organism: Streptomyces sp. NPDC088730; assembly: GCF_044751215.1. Lineage (NCBI taxonomy): Bacteria > Bacillati > Actinomycetota > Actinomycetes > Kitasatosporales > Streptomycetaceae > Streptomyces > Streptomyces sp. NPDC088730. The sequence goes on along the minus strand of NZ_JBIVLK010000001.1, from coordinate 764,357 downwards.
TACGCCCTGGTGGTGGTGACCGGCCTGACCCCCGGCTCCACCACGGAGTACGAGGTACTGCTCGACGACCACCGGGTGTGGCCGCCGGAGAACCACGGCTTCCCGGCGAGCACGATCAGCACCCCACCGGTATCCGCCGTCGGCGCCACAGCCGGTGAGGACGGCGAGGCGGGCGAGGACGCCGGGCCGACGGCCCGGATCGCGTTCGGCTCCTGCCGCTGGGCGGCACCCCCCGCGGGCGGACACACCTCGGTCCGGTCCGACCCCGTCGGTCCGGACGCCCTGGACACCCTCGCCGCCCGGCTCGCCGCCGACCCCGACGCCGTACGCCCCGACGTCCTGCTTCTCCTGGGTGACCAGGTGTACGCGGACGAGACCTCGAAAGAGACCCGGCAGCGGCTCGCGGCGCGGCGCGATCTGGACGAGCCGCCGGGCGCGGAGGTCGCGGACTACGACGAGTACACCTGCCTGTACGACGAGTCGTGGCGCGACCCCGAGGTCCGCTGGCTGCTCTCGACGGTCCCCAGCTGCATGATCTTCGACGACCACGACGTCATCGACGACTGGAACACCAGCGCCGCCTGGCTCACCGAGATCCGCTCCACGCCCTGGTGGCACGAGCGGATCGTCAGCGGACTGATGTCGTACTGGGTCTATCAGCACCTGGGCAACCTCTCGCCCGCCGAACTGGCGGCGGACCCGCTCTACGCGGCGGTGCGCGCCACCCCGGACGGCACCGAAGAGGTCCGCCGGTTCGCGGCCGAGGCCGACGCGGACCCCACCCGTACCCGCTGGAGCTACGGACGTGTTTTCGGCCGAGTACGGCTGCTCATGGTGGACAGCCGAGCGGCCCGGGTGCTCGACGAGCCGCAGCGGGCGATGATCCACCCCGAGGAGATGCGGTGGCTGCGCGAGGAGATGCTTTCCACGCCCGGCTCCTTCGACCATGTCCTGATCGGTACGTCGCTCCCCTGGCTGCTACCTCCATTGGTACACGACGCGGAGCAGTGGAGCTCGGCGCTGTGCCGGGGCGAGCGGGGCGGCCCCGACGGCCGCTGGGCGCGGGTCGGCGAGTACCTGCGGCAGCGCGCCGACCTGGAGCATTGGGCCGCCTTTCCCGATTCCTTCCGGCAGTTGACGGAGCTGATCCGGGAGGCGGGCAGCGGCCCGGACGCCCCGGCGACGATATGCGTGCTCTCGGGCGATGTGCACCACGCGTACATCGCGGAACCCGCCTGGCCCGCCGGGGCCTCCGAGGGGGCACCGGACGCCCGCGTACTGCAACTGACCTGCTCTCCCGTGCACAACTCGATCCCGGGCCCGCTCAAGGGCGCCTTCCGATTCGGCTGGAGCCGCGCGGGTCGGCGGTTCGGACGGCTGCTGGCCCGGCACGGGCGCACTGGTACAGCTCCGGTCCAGTGGCGGAAGACGGATGGGCCATGGTTCGGCAATCAGCTGATGACACTTACGTTGCATGGCCGGAAAGCTGCGCTGTCAATGGTTCAGGCCAAGTCGAGGAGGACAGGACCCCAGCTCCAGAAGGTATTTGATCGCTCGCTGACCAATGACGGGCCATCGACTTTCAGCCAGTCAACTAAACGTTGAACTTGCAAGTAATGATGAGGCCTACCTAACCTGTGGTGCTCAATCGGTTCACGTCCCCACTAGACCGAAGGAGCCTCCCCCCATGTACACACGCCTGAATCAGGCCCAGCCCTACGCCCTCGCGCTCTTCCGAATCGTCGTAGGCCTGCTCTTCGCCTGCCACGGTGCCGCCTCGCTCTTCGGCGTCCTGGGTGGCGCCATGGGCGGCGGATCGATACCCGCCGGCACCTGGCCGGGGTGGTACGCGGCGGTCATCCAGCTCGTAGGCGGCGGGCTCGTGGTACTGGGCCTCGGCACCCGCATCGCCGCTCTGATCTCGTCCGGCTCCATGGCGTACGCGTACTTCAGCGTCCACCAGTCAGGGGCGCTCTTCCCGCTGCAGAACGGCGGCGAGCCCTCCGCCGTCTACAGCTGGGTGTTCCTGCTGCTCGTCTTCACGGGTCCCGGCGCCCTGGCCCTGGACCGGCTGTTCACCGCCCGCTCCGCTCCGCTGCCCGCAGAGGAGCGCACGCCCGAACCGGCCGCCCCGGTAGCCGCCTGAGCCGGGCGTCCCGCCGGACAGCCTCGGGTACGCCTGGAATGCCGCTTCCAGGCGTATCCGGGGGTGTTCGGCGGGACGCGTGCGGGCCACCGGCCCGGCCCGCACCTCACCCGCACCTCGTTCTCGCGTCCGGGCACCCACGAGTGACGGTCGAGGCTCCTGTGACATACATGTGGGGTGCCCAACATCACGCATATATCTGGATCTCCAGGTGAACGGCAGGCGTACGCTGTACAGCTGGCCCTGCCGCTCCTGCCGCTCCCCTGCGACGTCGCGGCGTTGTCTCGAATCGGGGAGTAGAAGTGCTGGAGAGTGTGGGCGCGCTGACCGGCAGCCCATGGATCTACGTTGTGGTCGCCCTCTCGGTGCTTCTGGACGTCTTCCTCCCCGTTCTGCCCAGCGGTGTCCTCGTGATCACCGCGGCGACGGCCGCCGCCGCGGGTACCAGCACCGTGGCCGCCGACGCCGCGGGCGCCGCCCGTCACGTCACCGAGGTCCCCTCGCTCCTGGCCCTGATCCTCTGCGCGGCCACTGCCTCGGTGCTGGGTGACCTGGCCGCGTACCGGCTCGCCTGGCGCGGCGGGGCGCGCCTGGACGCCGCCATCGCCCGGTCCCGGCGCCTCACCTCCGCCCAGGAACGCCTCGGCGCGGCGCTCAGCCGGGGCGGCGGCGTCCTCGTCGTCATCGCGCGCTTCGCCCCGGCCGGACGCTCGGTCGTCTCACTGGGCGCGGGCGCCTCGCACCGCAAGGCGAAGGAATTCCTGCCGTGGTCCGCGGTGGCGGGCGTGGCCTGGGCCGGTTACAGCGTGGGGCTCGGCTACTTCGGCGCACAGTGGCTCGGCGCAAGCTGGCTGGGCACCGCGATCTCGGTACTCGCGCTGTTCGTCGCGGGCGCGTTCGCCGCGCTGCTGATCCGGCGCCCCGCGGCGGCGGCCGCCGCGGCCGCTGCCGCCACCGCTCCGGCCTCGGTCCCTACGGCGTCCTGACACCTCCCCGCACTTCCAGACCGTCCAGCAGTCTGGCGGTCGACGCGGCGATCTCGTCGACCGCGCGGTCGAAGACCTCCCTGTTGTGCGCGGCCGGGGCGCGGAAGCCGGAGACCTTGCGCACGAACTGCAGGGCGGCGGCGCGGATGTCCTCCTCCGTGGCCTCTTCGGGGAGGGACGGCGGGCGAAGGGTCTTGATACTGCGGCACATACATCAAGTGTGGACCGCCCCACTGACAACGGTCCCGGCTCACGTGACAGCGCCCCGGGCTCACGGCAGGGAGCGGACACGGGGCCGCCGCGCCGGTGAGAGCTCGGGCCGGTGACAGCTCGGGCCAGTGAGGGCCGCCGGGTCGGTGAAAGCCCCGCCGGGCCGGTGAGCCTGTCGCTCAGGGAGCGGGCACGGGGCCGCCGGGCCGGAACCGCTCCACCCCGACGATGTGCCGCACCTTGACCGGGCGCACGATCACCGCGATCCGCCGCTCCCCCGGCATGGTCCACTCGAACCGTTCGCTGCCCAGGTACTTGCGGGCCAGCAGGTCCATCCGGTCGTGCGCCTCCTGGCCCTCCACGAAGCGGACCACCTCACCGCTGATCTGCACCCGGTCGAAGGGGTCGGCGTGATCCGCGTGGGAGAGGTAGACCCGGGGGTCGCGGCGCAGGTTCTCCTCCTTCACCCGCCCCGCCGAGGTGTTGAACGCCAGCTCCCCGTCCCCCTCAAGGTCCACCCACATCGGGCTGACCTGCGGCGCCCCATCGGCGAAGACGGTGCCGACGTACCAGATGTTGGCGGCTCGCAGCCGGGCGCGGACGGCTTCATCCAAGATCGATGTCATCGGTGGAGGCTACCAACCGCGCCCGGCGACGGTCAGATGACCGACTTCGAGCGGTCCGTGCAGAGGGCCCAGATCACGAAGGTGTCGATGGCGAGGGAGACCACGGCCCAGATCGGCTGGTAGGGCAGCCACATGAAGTTGGCGATCATGTTGAGCGCCGCGAGTCCCACACCGATCCCGCGCGCCCAGCCGAAGCCCCGGAGGATGCCCCAGCCGATCAGGAAGAGGAGGATGCCGAGGGCCAGGTGGATCCACCCCCAGCTCGTCACGTTGAACTTGAAGACGTAGTTGTTGACCCGTGTGTAGACGTCGTCGGTCGCGATCCCGGCTATGCCCTTGATCGCCTCCAGCACACCGTCGACGATGAGCAGGACTCCGGCGAACATGGTTCCGCCGGCCGCCCAGGGGTTGCCGGCCCCCGGCTCCGTGGCATGCGAACGGGACGTACCCGGGGTGGGCGCTGACTGTGCCATGAGAACTCCTCAGCCGGTGGAACTGCACGTCAGACCGACCCTGGTGGGCACCGGGGAGGGCGGCCACTCGGGCGCGGCCGAACGGGTGAAGCCCCCGGCCCGCCCGCCGGGCGTCCGGACACCCCCCCCGCCCCGTCGCGAGGGGCTGCCCCCTGTCAGTGCCAGGAACTACGCTCACAGGCATGATCGAGACGGAGCGACTCACCCTGCGCCCCCTGGCGACGTCGGACGCCGACGCCTTCGTCGAGCTGCACGCCGACCCCGAGGTCAACCGGTTCGTCGGCGCCTTCTCCCGTCAGCAGGCGCTGGAACGGCTCGCCGGGATCGAGCGGCAGTGGGCCGAGCGGGGCCACGGCCTGTGCGCGGTGGAGCTCCGGTCCAGCGGCGAGTTCATCGGCCGGAGCGGGCTGCAGTACTGGCAGCAGTTCGACGAAGTCGAGCTGGGCTGGACCTTCCGGGCGGAGCACTGGGGGCACGGATACGCGACCGAGGCGGCTCGGGCGTGCCTGGACTGGGGCTTCGCCACCCTGGACGCCGACTACTTCACCGCCCTCATCCGGCCGGGCAACACGCCATCGGTAAAGGTGGCCGAGCGCCTCGGTTTCGCGCCGCGCCGGCAGGACGAGCTGTACGGCAACCCCGTCACGGTCTACGCGCTGGACCGCCCCGCCGGCAGCCGCTGACGCCCGCGCCGCCCGGGTTCTCTCAGCCTTCGGGGACGGTGCTTCCAGGGGCGGCGCCTTCCGGGACGGACGTCCCGGTCCCGGAGGCGGCACCTTCGGCGACAGCGCGTTCGTAGGCCAGGGTGAGCTCGGCCAGTACGCCGTCGGTGCGCCGCGGACGGCCTTCGAGGTGTGTGGCGCGGAGCTCGTCCATGAACCTCTCCCCCATCTCGGGGCCGCCGCGAGCGAGGAGCCTGGCGCGGATCGACAGCTCGGGCACGGTCGGGAGCCAGCGGGAGCCCCAGTCGCCCAGTTGCGTCATGAGCGGGACGAGCTGGATCGACGCCTCGGTGAGCCGGTACTCGATCTTCTGCCGGTGGCTCGGATCGTCGTGCCGGGTGAGCAGACCGGCAGCCACAAGCTTCGACAGCCGGGCGGAGAGGATGTTCGACGCGATGCCCTCGATCGAATGGGCGAGGAGCTCGCGGAAGTGCCGGTGGCCGCCGAACATGACATCCCGCAGCACGACCAGGCTCCACCGGTCGCCCAGCAGCTCGACGGTCAGGTTGATCGGGCAGCCCGATTTCCCCGGCGGCACGGGCAGCAGGCCCGTCTCTACTGGTTGCGGCATGCTCACAGCGTAGTACTGTGCAACCGGTTGCTCATCACATCCGGTTGCAGTTTGCCGCCAGTAGGCGGACGCACCGCCTGTCGCTTGTCGACGAATCCGGCCCCTCGACGGCCCGGCTCGTCGACGCCCGGAGGAGAACTCATGTCACAACAGCTGTTGAGGATGCACTGCATCACCGTGTCGCGGGACGGATTCGGTGCCGGTGAGGGCCAGAGCCTGGAGCGGCCCTTCGGGCACGCGGACCCCGCCACCCTGCTCTCCTGGGTGGGCCCCACCGCCAGCTGGGTGAACCGTACGGAGCCCGGCGGCACCCGCGGCCTGGACGACTACTTCACCCGCGAACAGACCCGCAACGTGGGCGCGGAGATCATGGGGCGCAATAAGTTCGGCCCGCAGCGCGGCCCGTGGGAGGACCACGAGTGGAAGGGCTGGTGGGGCGACACCCCGCCCTTCCACACACCGGTCTTCGTGCTCACCCATTACGAGCGCCCCTCCTTCACCCTGGCCGACACCACCTTCCACTTCCTCGACGCGAAGCCGGAGGAGGCGCTGGCCCGCGCCAAGGAGGCCGCCGACGGCCGGGACGTACGCCTCGGCGGCGGGATCGCCACCATCCGCGAATTCCTTGAGGCCGGCCTCGTCGACACGATGCACATCGCCGTGGCCCCCATCGACCTGGGACGTGGCGAACGGCTCTGGGAGAGCCACACCGAGCTGCTCGACCGGTACCACCTCGATACGGTGCCGAGCCCCAGCGGAGTCACCCACCTGCTGTTCTGGCGGCGCTGACCACGGTGGCCGAGAACCGGCGGGCGCACTCGCCCGCCGGTCCGCGTAATTCGCCCCACCGGAGCGGCCCGGCGGCCGGCCTTCGAACGCTGATTGCCCCAGGCGGAGTTGGGCCGAGATGCCCGGCCACCCGGGCGCGCGCCGACGTTCCAGGTCCTGACCGGCCCGCCGTCGCGTGCCGCCTCCGGCTCCGTCCGGCTCCGCGTCGTGGCGAGCCTTTCCCGCCCTGCCCGGCGTGGCGCTTCCTCGGGCGCCGTCCGGCGGGCGGTGCTCTCCGCGGCTCAAGGGGCCTTGTGCCGTACGAGCCTCCGGGGCAGAGCCTCCGATATCCGCCACCCGCTCCCGCGCCCCGCCGGGCCGGTGGCGGGACGCCTGCTTCCGCAGGTGGCGGTCGGCCCGGCCCTCGCGGCGACGGGCCCCGGCGCGGTCGGGGGGTCGCCGCCGGCCGCGCACCCGTCAGGAGCCGGGCAGCGCCGCCCTCAATGAGGGGCCGCTCACGCCCGGTTGATCCGGTACACATCGCGCACGCACGCGTTGGCCAGGGTCGCGGCGAGGATGACTCCCGCACACAACAGCAGGATGTGCTGACTGGTCCAGTGCTTCGAGGCAACCGCCACCAGCAGGTACGCGATCGGGATGGCGGCGCGTTCCCCCACGGCGTTGAACGCGCCGAGGCGCCCCAGCTCATGGTCGCTCACCTGCTGTTGCATGACCGTGGACCAGGAGACGATCGCGACGTCCAGGCCGATTCCGGCGACGACGGCGGCCAGGAGCACGCAGACGAGGGGAAGTCCCAGCCCCAGAGCGGCCAGGGGCAGCATGATGCCCGCGCTGGTCACCACGCAGACCAGCATCAGCCGCCGCGGCTTCCAGGCCAGGCAGAGGAACGTACCCGCGAGGAGTCCGGCGGCGAAGGCGCCCTGCACCAGACCCCACGAACGGGCGCCGGCGTAGCTGCCGGCCGCCACGAGTGGCCCGAGCAACTGGAATCCCGCCAGCCAGGCCGCCACGACCGCGGTTCCGGACACGGTGTAGCTCCACAGCCAGCTCCGCGAGCGGAACCCGGCCCAGCCGGCCCGCAGATCGCTCACCACACCGCCACCGGAAGGGACCGCGCCCGCGAGCCGGAGCCCCAGCAGGAGCAGGGCCGCGACGACGAACGTGCTCGCGTCCCACCCGAGCGCCCAGGCGGGGCCCGCCAGCGCCACGACGAATCCGCCGACGACCGGACCGACGATCCTGACGGCGTTCCCGGGCACCCGGACCAGCGCGTTGGCTTGCTGGAGCTGCTCCTTCGCCACGAGCCGGGCCGCGATCCCCTGGGCGGCGGGCGCGGTGAACGCGGCCGAGGCCCCGGAGAGGCAGGCGCAGACACTGATCGCGAGCGTCGTCGCCGTACCGGTCGCCACCAGCGCGCAGACCGCCGCCTGGGCCAGCCCGGCGCCGAGGTTCCCGAGGAAGAGGATGCGGCTGCGGGACATCCGGTCCGCGAGCACGCCTCCCAGGAGGAGCAGGACCAGGGTCGGCACGGTGTTCGCGGTGAGTACGATCCCGAGCGACTGCGCGCCGCCGCCATGACCGATCACGGCGAACGCGAGCGCCACGGGCGCCATGGCCGACCCCGTGGCGGACACGAGGTGGGCCAGCAGGAAGCGGCGGAAGGCCGGTATCCGCAGCGGCGACGCGCTATCCGGCCGGTACTCCTGAGCGGCGGCGGCGAGGCACGCGGCACGCCGCCCTTCGCCGTCCACCTCCGGCACCTCGCCCAACGCCTGGTCCAGCCCTTCAGCCCCGCGAACAGGCGGCCAGGCTACCCAGGCCCGCCCCGCCCTAATCCGGTGTCACGGCGTAGCCGGGGACGGATGGCCACCGCACCGTCAACACCACCGACTCCTCCTCCGCGAACCAGGAGTGGTCCACACCCCGGCCCCAGACGACATAGTCACCCTGCTGCTCCAAGACCACGTCGTGTCCTGGGAGTTGAACGTGGAAGCGACCGCTGATGAGCACCAGCAGAGCGGGCCGCTCCTCACCCCGCACCCACTGCGCCCGCTCGTCACCACGCGGGTGGACGCCCCATTTGATCTCCAGGGCCTCGCTGTGGCGGGGATCCCCGGCGTCCTTGAAGTGCCCGAGCAGCCACCCCCGGTCCAGTGCCGCGTCCTCGCCCGCGTTGCCCACGTACACGCTGTCGTTCATGATCCCGACGCTAACAGCCGCCCGTTCCGCAGCCTGTCCTCCGGGCACCGTCCGTGGCCCGGCTCACCCAGCGCGCCGCGCTCGACGGAGACGTCCTCAAGGGCCGGGCGAGGGGATGCGGCTGATCGTCCGCGAGCAACGGCCCCACCCCGGCCCCCAGTTGCGCTTCACCGACGCCGACGGACCGCGGCACCGTCAGCGCGCGGGGCCGAGGGCCGCAGACCGGAAGAAGGCCCCTACCCTCACCGGGTGGGGCCTTCTTCGTTGCCGCAGCACTGTCGCTGGACCGGTACAGCCGAAAGACCCGCGCCGCTTCGGGATTCGGACGGCTGGGCCGGCTTCGTAAGGACGAAGAGCGCTGATCAGTCGCCGGACTTCACGGGTTCCAGTTTGATGCTGAAGTGCCGGAGGATCGGGGACTGGCCCGTAACCCGGTAGCCACGGACCGATTCGGGATTCTTCGCGATATCCGCCAGGGTGGCGGCAACGTGGTCGTAGTGGCTGCGGGTGTAGACCCGTCGCGGAAGAGCCAGCCGTACAAGTTCGTAGGGCGCCGTCTTGACCGGGTTGCCGTGCTCGTCCTCTTCACCGAGGTACAGCGACCCCAGCTCGGCCGAGCGGATGCCTCCGCGCAGGTAGAGCTCGCAGACGAGTGCGGTGCCGGGGTACTGGTGCGGGGGGATGTGGGGCAGGAGGCGCCCGGCGTTGACGTAGAGGGCGTGCAGACCGGCGGGTTCCACGATGTCGACGCCGGCCTCGCGGATGCGCGCGGCGAGATAGGCGGCTATGTCGGCACGCTCGGCGAGGTAGGCCGGCTCGGTCACTTCGAGGAGGCCGCGAGCCATCATTTCGAGGTCACGTCCGGACAGGCCGCCGTAGGTGGTGAATCCTTCGGTGGCGATGAGCAGCCCGCCGCACCGCTCGGCGAGTTCGGCGTCCTTGAGGCCGATGAAGCCGCCGATGTGGACGATCCCGTCCTTCTTCGCGCTCATGACGCAGCCGTCGGCGAGACGGAAGGCTTCCTCGGCGACCTGGCGCGGGGTGCGGTCGGCGTAGCCGGGTTCGCGCTGGGTCACCAGCCAGGCGTTCTCCGCGAACCGGGCCGCGTCGAGGATCATCGGCACGTTGTGGCGGCGGCACAGTTCGGCGGTGCGGTGCAGGTTGTCCATGCTGACCGGCTGGCCCCCGCCACCGTTGTTGGTGATGGTCATCAGCACGGCCGCAACGGGCGTCCGGTCCGCGTTCTCCAGGGCCTGTTCGAGGGCGGCCAGGTCGATGTTGCCCTTGAACGGAAAGTCGCTGTCGAGGTCCTTCGCCTCGGCGCAGGGCAGGTCGTACGCCGTGCAGCCGGTCAGTTCGACGTTGGCGCGGGTGGTGTCGAAGTGCGTGTTGGACAGCACACTCGTGCCCGGCCGCAGCAGCGAGGAGAAGAGGATGCGCTCGGCCGCGCGGCCTTGGTGGGCCGGCAGGATGTGGGGGTAGCCGGTGAGCTCGGAGACGACCTCGTGCCACCGGTAGAAGGAGCGGCTGCCGGCGTAGGACTCGTCGCCCTGCATTCCCGCGGCGAGCTGGTCCGCGGAGATGGCACCGGTCCCGGAGTCGCTCAGCAGGTCGATGGTGACTTCGTCGGCCCGCAGATCGAAGGGGTTGTAGGCGACCCGCTTCAGCGCGGCCTCGCGCTCCTCCCGGGTGGTGAAAGCAAGAGGTTCTACGACCTTGATGCGGTAGGGCTCCATGTGACTTCCTTCTGTGCGGTGTGCGGGCTGACGTGGCCGACGGCCTGGTGCCCGAGGTCCAGGACGCTCCGGGTGCGCTGCGCGGGCTTCCAGCCGCCCCGCGGGTACTGCTCCTGCGGCGGCCGGACGCGGTAGGCCTCGGAACTCAGGTAGGCGGTGAGCCGGGGCGGCCGGTTGCGCTCGTACACCAGGGCCAGGTAGGCGATCAGCCCCACGCCGTCGGCGAGGGTTCGCCGTGTGAGCGCTCTCAGACTCCGGTTCAGGACGGTGGGGTCCAGACCGGCCCGGGTCAGCAGGGCTGTGGCGCGGGCGAGGGCCTCTTCGTCATCGCGCACGTAGTCGCGAACGGGAATGTGGAGCGTGAAGCCGCTCGGGGCGCTGTCACCCTCGGTGAAGGAGTGGCAGGTGAGCGCCGGCCGCCGCACCAGTCGCGGGGTGTCGTCTCCGCCGCGCTCGGACGGTGTGAGGGAGCCCGCGGCCGCGTGGAAGAAGTAGCGGATGTCGGCCGCTGTGGCCCCGGAGGTACGGCTGAGCGCGCAGGCGTCATCGGCCGACATGCTCGGGTGTCTCACGTAGACCTTGACGCGGGGGGATGCCCAGGCGCCCAGGTCCAGAGCGAGGAACGGATAGCCGGCCGCCGGGGGCAGTTGCTCGAAGGCCTCGCCGTAGCCGAGCCGCCGCAGGGCCTCGCGCACGGTGCGGGCTGCGCTTTCCGGGCCGGAGGCGGAGGGGTTCAGGTAGACCTTGACCCCTGGGACCCCTCCGGCGCGCAGATCGAGCGCGTACCACAGGGCCAGCGGGCCCTGGGGCGCAGCGGGGAAGAACAGGTCGGCGAGGGCGTCGAGCCGGTCGGTGGCGAAACCCCAGCGGGCGCCCATCGCGCGGATGGCCGCAAGCCCGGCACGGCCGCTCTCGACCGTGTCGCTGTGGGCCCACCCGGGCTCCACGAGCACGCGCAGGGCCGGGGCGGCGTCCGAAGCGCTGGCGAGGGAGAACTCGACGGGGGAACGATCGTCCGAGAGGAAGGTGGGCGAGGCCGGCGGCAGGGACAGCGGCCGGTGGGCGGCGCCCGCGAGGGAGTCGGTCAGGACCTGCCCGTACAGCTCGGTGTCCGCCTCACTCAGGCCCACCGTGGCGCCCAGGCGCCGCAGTTGACCGAGTACGTGGTCGCCGAGCGTCGTCTCACCGGGGCTGGTCGCCGGTATGCCGGGGCCCGGGTGGGAGGTCATCGTGCGCCTCGCACGTCATGGCGCGTAACGCGTCCGGACGGTACGGGAGTACGGGGGCGTGCTCCGCCGGAAAGGGAGGAGACGAGGGCCGATCCGCTGCCGGGTGCAGCGGGTATTCGGTCCTGCGGCCGGTCGGGGTCGCCGCCCCCGTACGGGTTCCGTCTGCTGGGGGTGGTGCGCTGTGGGCCCGGTCGGGCGCTCGCGCATGGGGGCGCGGAGATGCTTGCGAGGTCCATTGCCTCTCCTTCATCTTGTGTCACTCCAGACACTCCGCGCCGTTCTACCCAGGAAGTTGATCTTTCATGCAGGCTACATCAACTGCCTGTGTCACATGCATCACAGGGGGTGTGGGCTACTGGCCCATCAGCCACTTCTTGAAGCCGCTCCAGCGACCCGCTTTGCCGTTGGGCTGAGGCGCCGCGGGCGCGGGTGCGGCCGCGGCGGGCGATGCCTGGTAGCCAGTGGGCGGCGCCGTCGGCTCCGGTGCGGCCGCGGCGCGCGGGGTGGTCGCGCTGAACCGGACGGGCAGGGAGGCCAGGGCCCGGTTGAAGGGGCCGGGCCGCCAGGCGAGGCTGTCCGCGGGGACGGCGAGTTCGACGTCGGGCAGGGCGTTGAACAGCGTCTCCAGACCCGTCAGGGCGATCAGCCTGGCCGGCTCCTTCGACGGGCAGGCGTGCGGGCCCGCGCTCCAGGCGAGGTGACCGCGGGTGTCGGCACCGCGGTCCGCGAGCGCCGTGTTGGCGGCGCCGAAGGACACCAGCACCAGGTCACCGGCGCGCACCTTGTCGCCGGCCACGTCCGTGTCGACCACCGGGTAGTGGGGCGCGTAGTTGGACATCGGCGCATTGCGCCACAGCGTGTCGTCCACCGCCTTGTCGAACTGCCCCAGGCGCGCGAACTCCTCGTTGGTCAGCATCGTGTAGAAGGCGTTGCCGATCAGGTTGCCCTCCGGCTCGCCGCCCGCGCCGAGGAGCAGCACCAGCGTGTGCGCCAGTTCCTCGTCGTTCAGCTGCGCCGGATGCTGCATCAGGTAGGACGTGATGTCCTCCCCGGGCTGGGCGCGCTTGAGCGCCACCAGCTCGCTGACCGCTCCGAGCAGGACCTGGCTGGCCGCCTCGGCGTTGACTCCGTCGAACATGCCGGAGATGCCGAACAGCACCCGGTCACCGATCTCCGCCGGGCAGCCGAACAGCTCGTTGAACACGTAGAGCGGGAGCTGCTGGGCGTAGTCGCGGAGCAGGTCGGCGCTGCCGCGGACGCTGAACTGGTTGATCAGGAACTGGGCTGCCTGGCTGACGATCCGGCTCAGCCGCTTGTTGCTGACGCGGGCGAAGGAGTCGGTGATGGCCTGCCGCAGCCGCACGTGCTCGGCGCCGTCGGTGAACATCGCGTTCGGCCGGTAGGCCAGCAGCGGCAGGACCGGGCTGTCGGGGCGGACGCAGCCCTCAGCCAGTGCGCGCCAGCGGCGTGAGTCCTTGCGGAAGGTCGTCGAGTCCTGCAGCAGTTCCAGAGCCGCGTTGTAGTCGGTCACCAGCGTGGCCTCCACGCCGGGGGCGATGGTGACCGGAGCGGTGGGGCCGAGCTCGCGCATGTAGCGGTAGTACGCGTGCGGATTGGCAGCGAACTCCGCGCTGTCCAGGGGTATGCGCTGCCCGCTGCCGTGTGCGGGGCAGCCGGGCGGAGGTACAGAGGGGGTTGTCATGCGTGCTCCAGGTCGGCGCGCTCGTGCAGATAGCGGACCAAGGTGATCAGGGCGTCGACGGACGACTTCTCGTCGCGTGCGTCCATGGTGACGACGGGGGTGTCGGGCAGCAGGTCGAGTGCCTCCCGGACTTCCTCCGGGGTGTGGACCGTACTGCCGTCGAAGTGATTGATGGCCACGGCGAAGTCGAGGCCGTAGCTCTCGACCAGATCCATGACGTCGAAGGAGTCGGCCAGGCGCTCGGGGTCCACCAGGACCAGGGCGCCCAGCGCTCCGCGGGCCGTGTCGTCCCACAGGCTCACGAAGCGCTGCTGTCCGGGGGAGCCGAACAGATACAGAACGATGCGCTCGCTCAGCGTCAGCCGGCCGAAGTCCAGGGCGACGGTGGTGGTGGTCTTCCCCTGAACCCCCTTGAGGTCGTCGACGCGCTCCGAGAGCGTCGTCATCCGCTCCTCCGTGGACAGCGGCGTGATCTCGGAAAGCGAGCCGATCAGAGTGGTCTTGCCGACGGCGAAATGCCCGACGACCAGGATTTTCACTGCAGTCTGCTGCGCGCCGCCAGGCACGTAGGCATCCTCAGACAGAGAGAGCCTTGAGGCCATCGAGCACCTCCTTGAGCAAGGCCTTGTTGGTGGGACGGGCCGAGGGCACCGGCGCCCGGGTCACGAGATAGCCCCCCTCGGCGAGGGAACTGAGCAGCACCTTGACCACCCCGAGCGGCAGCTGGGAGTGTGCGGCGATCTCGGCGACCGAGAGGTAGCCGCTGGAGCACATCTCCAGGATCTGCAGCTCCTCGGGCGAGAGCCGCTGGGGACGCTGCTGCTGGTCGGTGGCCGTCGTAACGAGGGTGATGAGGGCGAACTCGTCCTCATCGGGCAGGTCACGGCCACGGGTGATGACGTAGGGCCGGACCAGTTCTCCGGCCTCGGACACGAACTCGGGCTCGGGCTCGGGACGGCCGGGTTCCGTCATGAGGTGACCGTGTCGCCGCGAAGGCCGGTCGACATCGCCTTGCCCAGCCGGCTGACCAACTGCTGCATCCGGTACGTGATGTCCTGCATGTCGACCTCGGCCGACGCCGCCACGGCAAGGTAGCTGCCGCCGCCCGCAGCGTTCAGGAACACCCAGCCCCCGTCGAACTCGATGAGGGTCTGCCGCCAGTTCGCTCCGTGCTCCCCGCAGAAGAAGCTGACGGCCCGGCTGAGCGACTGCAGACCGGAGACGGCGGCGGCCACCTTGTCGGCGTCGCCCCTGTCTATCTCCGCAGTACGGGACATCTGGAGGCCGTCGGCAGAAATCAGGACCGCGTGGAGAGCATGCGGAATCTGCAGCGCGTCCTCAAGCATCCAGGACAGGTCGTCGCTCACGGGGCATCGAATCCTTCGTGTGAATCGGCAGCGGTATCACCTTCGGCGGCCGGTACCCCCGCACCTCGGCCGCTGAGAGTGCCACGCTGGAACGCTCCCATGGCCGCCACCCGTGCCTCTGCTGACCGGGTCGGCGGCGCTTCGTCAGACCTGCGGCCGCCGTCCGGCACGAGCGCCATGCCGCGCTTGTTCCGTCGCCGGGGCAGCCCGCCCTCCGTCGCCGCGGGAGCCGAACCGCGGCTCGCGGCAGCGGCACTGACTTCTTGGGTGGACGTGGGCGTCTTGGGCTCGGGCATCTCGGTCAGCAACTCCTTCGGCACCATCACCACCGCGCGGACACCGCCGTAGGGAGAGGTGCTGTCGATGGCGACCGTGAATCCGAACCGCGCGCTCAGGGCACCGATCACCGCGAAACCGAACGCGGGAGGGTTGCCGAGCTCCGAAACGCTCACCGCGGACCCGCTGGACAGCAGAGCGGTGGCGTTCGTCCGTTCTTCCTCGCTCATGCCGACACCGGCGTCGTCGATCACGATGCAGATGCCCCGGGGCACCGTCCGCACCTCGACCTCGACCATGGTGGACGGCTCGGAGTAGCTGGTCGCGTTGTCGAGCAGCTCGGCCACCGTCAGCGCGATCGGTTCGACGGCACGGCTGGTCACCGCGAAATCGACCCGTGAGGCGATTTCGATGCGCTGGTAGTGCCGGATACGGCCCTGCGCTCCGCGGATCACGTCATAGACCGCCGCAGCCTCCCGCTGCCGGCCGAGCCATCCGCCGCACAGCACAGCAATGGACTGCGCACGCCGGTTGAATTGCGAGTTCATGTGGTCGATGTCCAGCATGTCCCGCAACACGGCAGAGTCGCCGTACTTCTTCTGCAGCCCTGAAATGGCCCGCTGCTGTTCCGCGGCGAGGCCTTGAAGGGTCCGCATGGCCGACTTCAGTACGTTGTTTGTGGCATCCTCCGCCTCTTCCTTGGCCTGGCGGACCACCTCGTCGTAGCCGCTGCGCAGCTCGATGACGGTGGACTCAAGGTCGGCGGCCCTGCCCTGCGATGCGGCCAGTTCACCTTGAGCGCCCTGCTTTTGACGACGTAGCGCCTTGATCTTTTTTCGCTGGCGGGTGATTACCGTGGCGGCGACAGCGACGCCGACGGCAAGCGCCCAGACTGTCGGATCCTGCCAAAAATTCGTCATGTGACTCTCTATTGAGCGGCTGGAGTCCAGCTCTCGAAATCTGTCCAAGCGGACCCTCGGCTGTGGGCAGACGTCACCGCCCGGAGAGCCCCCCTGGCTGTAGCCATGCCAAGGCGAAAGCTCACGTGGCATGTGCACGCGAGCGTATCACCAGACGATCATGAGGTTCTGTCAAGTCCGCCACGTCGTTGCCTCGTTAGGGGCAAATGCATGTTCATGTCAGTGAGGAAGGTGTGCCCGCGAAGTGGAGGTCCAAAGTCCGCGCAGCGCACACCATGCCGTTCAGTCGGCTGGCACCTGGGTTCTTGCAGCTCTGCGGCCCGTCTCGACTTGCAGCGGGCTGTCCCAGCGATACGGGGCAGGGCGGGTGTCGTCCGCCCAACGAGCGTTCTCAGGGCGCAAGATGACCGATTCGACAGCGGGCTACGGACAGCGACGCGAGCTGCGGCTCAGGGCATGTGACCGCAGCCTGACGGTCTCGGCTTCCTTGCCGCCGCAAAGCCGCGTGACGGGGAGACCGCCGCCACCTGGGCAGTCGGGGGCATGGCCGTCCGGATGCCCACCTACGCCCCACGGCCGTTTCTCGCAGCATGAGGTGCCCGTCCCCGTCCCCATCCCCGCCGCCACTCGTTATCCACCGCTGATGTGAAGGTGATGCCGCACCGGGCCGTCCGCTCCTCCGGCAACGGGGATGGGGACGGGGACGGGGACGGGCAACGGGCAACGGGCAACGGGCAAGCAGATCACCGCCATCCAACCGGCCTTGGCCCAGCTGCCGGAGAAGTATCGGAGCGGGCGCCGGACCCTGACGGACCCTGATCGGCCCAGAACGGCCCAGAACGGGATCTGGCGGGAGATCGTGCAGATCGCTCCCGGCCTGCCGGCCTGGATGCCGATGCTCGCCCCGACCGGCAAGGCCTGGCTTCGGGAGCCCCGCCGACTCCGGCTCCGCCTGTTCACCGCGACCGGACCGCTCGTGCCCACCGGCCGTCGGCGGACCATCACGACTTCGAGGTTAGTGAAACGTTAGGGAAACGTGAGCGAAAAATGAAACGGTGGCACTCCCCCAGTGGGGGAAGACAGCCCCTTTCGATTATGGCACGGGCGAGCTTTCGGGCGCGTCCGCAATCCAGGAAATGGAGTAGTCATGAAGAAGATCAAGGCGCTTGTGCGGAAGTTCAAGAAGGACGAGGACCTCGCCAACCACGCGTGGGTCCTGCACGTCATCTAGTACACCTTTCGCACACCTTCGTCGGTGAGGGAAGCGGCCACACCACTTCCCCCACCGACGCCCGAGCACTTCTCCGGCCCGTCCAGGGTCTGGCATTCCCCGCCGACTGCGGCGAATCCATTTGGTTGCCGTTCGATCGCCATTTGATGGAGGTGAGATTCTCGTGGAAGAATCGGCAGCGGCGCCGGATCGCGGCCATTCCATCGTGTACGCCCCACGAATTCAGGACCTACTGGCCAGGGAAGAGAAGGTCTTCCGGATCGACGCGACCACGGTCGGCGTCTCCCACTGCGACCTGATCGCCGACGTCGTCGCGGCGCGCCCCGTCCGGTCGGCGGAGCGCTCGGTCTACAAGCCGGCGGCCGGAGCCGACATCCCCCACGACAGCGCGACCCGGACGATCCGCGCTCTGGGGAAGGACGTCATGGAGGGCATCCGCACCCCGCCGCCTCCGGCACGCGGGCTGAACGGCCCCTGGCCCTACGCCGCCACCTCCTACCTGCGCCAATGGCTCTTCGCATCCGACCCGTTGCCGGTCTCCCTGCTGTCGAAACGCGGCATCACGCGCTCGCCCGCGCTCTCCCGGATCGTCGACCGCGCCGTCACCGTATGGCCGGAGCCCGGCGGTGCCGGGCACGGACGTACCGCGCTGGCCGAGCAGATCCGCAGCGCCTCCGACGCCCGGGAGCGCGGGCAGGCCATCGCCATGTACCGGCGCGCGACCGCCACCCTCTGCGACGGGGTGGCCGCGCTGACCGGCAACGCGCTGTGGCTCATGGGTCCGGCCGGACGGGAACAGCTCATGGGCCGGGCCGGACGGAAACAGCTCATGGATTCGGCCGGACGGGAACACGATGTGGCCGCCGCAGACCTCACGGCAGTCCTGTGGGAGACGCTGCGGCTGCTGCCGCCCGCGTGGATGCTGTACCGGACGGGCGGGGACGCTTACGCCGGACTGCACCCCGAGATCCGCCGCGAGGACAACGTCGCGCTGTTTCCGCTGCTGATGCACCGTCACCCGAATTACTGGTCGGAGCCGATGGACTTCCGGCCCGAGCGATGGACCGGGGTGCCGGATCCCGAGAAGACGCCCGCGTTCATGCCGTTCGGGTTCGACGGTGCGCGCTGCTGGGCCAAGCACCTCGTCGTACCCCTGGCCGAACGGCTGCTGACCGTCGCTCTCGACAACCGGCTGGCCGTTCGGGTCCCGAATCAGGAGACCCACGTCCCCCTGCGCTCCCTGCTGTCCGTGCGGTTCGACGCGCGATCCGGAGCGTGACGTCACCACCCCCGCCACCCGACCACCCAGACACCACGGGAACGCCATGGAATCGCCCACGCTGGCCGACTGGGTCGGTGACGTCGAGAGTTTCAGCAGCCACCAGTGGCAGCTCAAGCCCGCGGTCTTCACGCCGGGGACTCTGGCCTCACCCTTCGACCTCGACGAGTTGGACGCCGCCTTCGACTCGGGGCTGCTGCGGACCCCCTACCTGGAGATGGTCCGCTCCACCAAGGTCACCGTCCCGGCCGAGGCGTACACCACGTCACGCGTGGTCAACGGCACGACGCACCAGGGCTTCGCCGACCGCGCGAAGGTCGTCGGCCTCCTGCGCGACGGGGCGACGCTGCTCCTGCGCCGCGTCGACCAGTGGCACCGTCCCACAGCGGACCTGGCGGCCCGGCTGTCCGCCGAACTGGACCGGCGCGTGGAGGCGTTCTTCTTCGTCACCCCCGCCGAGGGCCAGGGCCTCGCGACCCACCGTGACGACGCCGACGTGTTCGCCCTCCAGGTGGCCGGACGCAAGACCTGGTACGTCCACAGCGCGCCGACGACAGCGGACTGGTCGCTGGGCGAACTCCCGGACGAGGAGGAGTCCCCCCAACTCCTGCGCCGCGTCCTCGAACCCGGCGACGTGCTCTACATCCCGCGCGGCTTCGCCCACCGCGCGGTGGGCGAGGCCGGACTCTCGGCCCACCTGTCCCTGACGATCCGGGACATCTCCCTGGGGGACCTGGCGGCAGCGCTGCAACAGTGCCTCACCGAGGGCGTGGACATCCCCGCACGCCCGCTGGGAGAAGCCGCGATCACGGACGCCTGCGCCACCCTGCTCAGCCACGCCCGTACGAAGCTCGCCACGATCGCCCCGGAAGACCTGCGCCTCGCCGCACGGGCGGCGCAGACACGGCACCCGGCCGATCCACCCCGCCAGGAGACGTTCGCCGCGACGGCCCGGGACTGGGACTCGACCGCCCCCACCGCCAAGCGCGCCGGACTGGCCTCCGCCCTACGCACCTGGCACCGCCTGCGCGACGGGGGACGCAGCACCAGTTGACACGAAGCGACGACGTCCGGCCCGGAGACCGTGCACCAGGGCCGGCCGAGTGCGTCGACGGCCTTCACGATCAGGGCACCGGCTTCGGCCCACCGAACGCGAGACCGTGAGTCACCTGGACCACATGCTGAAGCGGCAGCGTCCCGACCGTGGATAACCACGCCCGTTGATACCGAAAGCAGATGCCAAAGGCCCCCAACCATGATCGGTTGGGGGCCTTCGTACTGGTGGGCGCGGGCAGTTTCGAACTGCCGACATCTGCTTTGTAAGAGCTTCTTTCCGCAGGTCAGAGGGTTTTCGGGTGTTCCCGAGACCTTCCGAGAACTCCGGATAGGCCAACCCGTGATCCTCTCGGAGACGCTCCGAGAACCACCGAGGACCACCGGGCAGGGATTGTGGACCCTGAGTGGACTTCAGCCGACGAGGGGTCACGACACCACCCGGAGTCCACGTTCACCGCCGAGAGCAGCACGCACGCTTTCCCGCGCACCCTCGGACTCGTGGGTGTACACCCATGTCACCCTGCCACCACGCTCCTGGCCGAGGACGGACTGTGCGTCCTTCTCCGGCACGCCAGCATCGTGCAGCCGGGTGGTGACCTTGTGCCGGTAGTCGTAGACCCGCGGCCACCACTCGGTACGCCCGGTAACGGGGTCCTTCACCTGGCGGGCGACACCGGCCTGCTGAGTCGCCCTCCGCCACGGCCGCGACAGATTGTTGACGTTGAGCGCACCTCCGCGCGGGCCCCGGAACAGCAACTCCTCCAAGTGCAGTCCGCTGCCATCACCAATCGCGGACCGGGTACGTGCCGGCGTCCACTTGTCCCGCATGAAGCAGACAGCCCCCCACGCGGCATCGGTGAGGGGTACCGTGCGGAATCCGGCGCTTGTCTTCGGCGCTGCTTGCCGGATCAGCCTCCCCTCGTCCAAGACGAGGATCTCCTTGATGTGCACGACCCGCTCGCCTTCGTCCACACAGTGCCAGCGGAGGCCCGCGTACTCCCCCGGCCGTAGCCCGGTTTCGTGTGCGAAGTCCCGCAGGATCACCTGGTAGTACGCGGGCAGAGCTGCGTGGATGAGGGCGTACTGCGCAGCTGTCGGGGGCTTGAGGTCCTCGGGGTGCTTTTGCGGGCGCGGCGCGGTGACGGTGAGATTGAGCGCCGGGCTCACGGCGATGCGCTCCCCGTCCTTGACCGCGGCATCAAGGAGCGCGGTGAGGACTTCCTTGGTCTTCTTCTGGCTCTCGTACCCGGGGACCTTCGCGGTCAGCCACCGTTGGAGCTCCATGTACTCCAGGTCGACGAGGCGGTACCCGCCCCACTGCGGCTCGATGTACTTTCGCCAGATTCCGAGCTTCCGGTTGTTCGTGGTGAGGCGGCCCTTCTTCGCCTCGACCTCCCAGAAGATCTCCCACCACGTGTCGAGCCGGACCTTGCCGCGGGCCGGGTCGCGGTAGCGACGCTGCCGCACCTCGGTCCGCGTCTGGTCGAGGAACGCGTCGGCGTCTGCCTTCTTCTTGAAGTTACGGGCCTTCTGCGCCCCGGTGGGGTCCCGGTACCGGGACTGCCAGGATCCAACGCAGTCGCGCCGGTGCTTCCGCTCGCCGTGTTCGGCTGGGGGGTATGCCTCGATGCACTCGGCACAGCCGCACGTCTTGCTGCGCATCTGTCGCGGGTTGTTGGCTGCTCTACGCGCCATGGGTCACCGCCTGCTCTCCCGTTCTCTGCTGAGGGATGCGGGGGGTCAGATCAAGTTCATCCCCGCAGTAGCAGACTGCACCGAACCGGAGCTGCTGCACTGCCAGTTCGGCGAGAACCGCCCGTGCGGCGATGACAGCGTGTGCACGGTCGAGACCGGGCGGGAGAGCGATCGTCTGGGTAGCCGGGTCGAACACCGGGCAGGAGCCGATCGGAGCGAAGCGGACGCGAATGCACATGCGGACCCCCGTGTACGCAGGCGGATGGGAACCTGCGGTCGATGAGGGGAGGGCATCGGCCGTGCGAACGACCGTACCCCCGGATGGTGGAATATGCGAATACCATTACGCATGTTGACGGTGCGTCATGCGCATGGAGTGACGGAGTCCATTTAGAGGAGACTCACGACAGCGCGGAACGGTTGTGCTCGTTCAGCGCACGAAGCTGGATCTCCTGCAATTCCTGCTGTTCGGCAGTGAGACCCCGGAAGAGCTCAAGCAGGCGATCCTCCGCGGCTGGGCTGAGCGGGCCGGGCGCCTTGCGGCCGGCGGCAGCGAAGAGTACGTCTTCGGTGTACTTCGGGTACGCCTTCGCGATGGCGCGGATGGCGTCAGGGCGCGGGCTGCGCTTGCGGTGCACCCAGGTGTTGACGGTGGAGATGGACACGCCGACAGCTGCCGCGATCTGGCTGTCGTTCACGCCGTACTCGTCTTTCAGGCGTGCGAGCAGCTGCGCGAGGTCTTCGGTGGGGGTCGCATCCTCGTTGTCCACGGCCTCAAGATTGCCCGCGACCTCTACTTTTCGCAAGTAAAAGTAGAAGCATGGCGCGTATTGACGCAGCGCGTAACCTCCCCGTCACGCGCCCGCGCACTGGCATATGACTACACCATAGAACACTCATTCGATTCCCGCAGTCGCTCGGAACTTCTCGGGGGTTCTCGTTGACAGTGTCACGACTGTGACTGTAAAACTGTCACAGCACCTCACACCGAGGGACTCACCCGCATCAACCAGCACGAGGTACCCATGCCAAAGCTGCTCCGCAAGGGCGAAGGCCAGCCACTCCGCGCCGAAATGGCACGACAGGGACTGACCCTCGACGAACTCGCCGAGAAGACCAAGACGGTCGATCCGGACGGACGCGGAGTCAGCCCGGCCACGATCGGCCGACTCACCGGCAGGGGACGCACCGCGCGGGACCGATGCGAACTGCACACGGCATGGCTCATCACCGAAGGGCTCGACGCCCGGATGCACCGCCTGTTCAGCATGTCCACACATTCGACCGCGACAGTAGAAAGGTCAAGCCCCGATGCCGAAGAAGAGTGAGCGCCTCACCGCCCTCCCCGCCGGCCTTGTGCCGCTTCTGAGCCAGCGCGAGATCGAGACGTACTACGGCGTCTCCGACTGGCAGATCCTCCAGTGGATCAAGCAGGGAATGCCCGTCGCCCCGTTCGCCGGCCGTCAGCGCCGGTTCGACATCGGCGACGTCCGCAAGTGGATGGCCGCGCAGGACACGGACTCCAAGCACCTCGTCGCCGTCTGACCCACCACGCACAACGGGGCCGCCCCGGACGGATCAGGTCCGGACGACCCCTCGGCACCTCACCCACTCAGAGAAGCGAGGACACCGTGAACGACAACTCTACCCAGCCGAACACCGCCCAGCGGAACAGCTACATGGCCGCGCTCTCCCTGGCCGAGCAGATGATCAGCGAGTCGCAGACGCTGCCGACCGAATTCACGATCACTTCGCAGCCGTGGTCGCCGACGGAGCCCCGGCTGTCCTTCTACTTCCACGACGACGTCCAGGGGCTGCGGCTGTTCCGCGATGACCAGATGCTGGCCGAGCGCATGGAGACGCGTGAGGACGGCTCGGTGTACATCGAGGCGGCCCGCGACGACGTCCGCGGTGTGCGGGTGGTGGCGTGGACGCTGACCTCCGTGGCCAGCAGCCCGGTGCGGCCGGACGGCCACGGCATGGAGGTCGTGACGCTGGCCGAGGCGGTGTCCCTGATGGGCGCCCTGCCGATGCCGACGGGGTCTCCCGAGGATCCGCACGATTCCCCGCTGCACCACGACTACGCGACGACCCGTGACCTGCCTGCGCAGCGCGACGGGCGGTGGACCGCATGAAGTGCGACGAGCCCCTGAGCCTGCCGGGCGAGGACTACTCCTACCGGGACTGCCAGCTGGAGCTGGGCCACGCCGGGGACCACGACTACCTCGGCCAGAAGTTCCCCCGCCCGGTGCCGGGCGAGGGGCTGGACCCGGAGATCGCCAATCTGATCGACCAGGCTGCGGGACGCCGGGCCTACGACCTCCACGAACGACAGTGGCCGATCGTCGTTGAGGTCACCACCGTCTACGTCATCAAGGCGCCGGGCGGGACCGAAGACGAAGCCCTCAAGTACTGGGCCGACGGCGGCGACTACCCCGACCTTGACGGCGAGCAGGCGATCGACGGCAGCTTCGACATCCGCCGCGTCGACTACTTCGAGCGCAGCGCCTTGGCGCCCACGTCCCCGTTCGGTCCGGTCATCGCGTGCCCCGGCTGTAACGCGCAGGCCATGCGACGCGAGTGGTTTCACGACCCGTTCCGGAAGTGCCACGGCCCGATCGAGTGGCGCGAGAACGTCCACGCCCGGACACCCCGCTACCGCTACAGCCGCGAGTTCAAGGCCACCCCCGTGGCTCGGCAGCAGGTGACCGCATGAGCGCCGCTGATCGTCTCGCCCTGTTGCGGCGCGCGATCCGGGACTACCCGGGCGACTGGACGACGCGCATGGTGCAGCAGCTGTACCGGGCGCACGGGTACGCCGCCCCGTACCGGCGAACCGCGAAGGGCGACCTTGTCGCGCTGCACCGGCAGGGGCTTCTGCTCCTCGACGACACCGACCCCAGCCGCCGGTGCTACCGCCTCAACCGGATCACACCGTGATCGGGCCCCAGCTGGTTGCCGCGCTGACCGCATCCGCCCTGCTCTGGGCCCTCATCCTCACCGCCGCAGGAGTCACCACATGACCGACACCGCACAGGCCGGGCCCACCGTCCTCGGCTGGTTCGAGCCCGGCACCACCGAGTGGCACGCCGCCCGCGCGGCCGGCATCGGCGGGTCCGAGATCGCCGCCGTCCTCGGGATCAGCCCGTACGAGAGCAGGTTCAGCCTCTGGCACCGGAAGCAGGGGCTCCTCGCCCCGGTGGAGGAGTCCGAGGAGATGTACTGGGGGAAGGTCCACGAACCCGCCATCTGCGCCCGGTTCGCGGAGCTCCACCCCGAGTGGACCCTGATGGGTTCCCCGACGTACGCGGCTGCTGGCCGCCCGTGGCAGGTCGCGAACCCGGACCGGGAACTGTGGGACCCCAGCGCACCGCCGTTCGCGGACCCGTCCGAGCTGCTGGAGGCGAAGACCGCCCGCGACGACCACGGCTGGGGCAAGCCCGGCACCGAGGACATCCCCGTGCACTACCGGGCTCAGTGCCTCTGGTACCTGGACGTCCTCCGGCTCAGCCGCTGCCACGTCGCCGTGCTCATCGCGGGGTCGGAGTACCGCGAGTACGTCATCGAGTACGACGCCACCGAGACCGCGCTGATGCGGGACGCCGGGGCCGAGTTCATGCGCACCGTCCGCGAGCACGAGCGCCCCGACATCGACGGCCACACCGCGACCTATCAGGCGATCAAGGCCCTGCCCGAGGGCCAGGACGACATCGACATCGAGGTCAGCGCCGAGCGCCGTGACCGGTACTTCGCCGCCCTCGACAACGCCAAGGCCGCCGACGAGGAGAAGCGGGCCGCTGCCGGCCAGCTCCTCGACGAGATCGGCACCGGCCGGCGGGCGGTGTGCGAGCGCCGCATCATCGCGACCCGCACCGTCCGCGACGGCCGGACCCACTCCCTTCAGCCCGCCCGGAACCGGAGCACCTCATGACCGAGAACACCATCACCAGCGCCATCGCCGTGCGGGACACCGGCCCGGCTGCGCAGATCGAGGCGTACCGCGACGAGTACGCCGCCCTGGTCCCGTCGCACATCAACGCCGACCAGTGGGTGCGCCTGGCCGTCGGCGCAATCCGCGGCAACCAGGACTTGGAGCAGGCCGCCCGCAACGACGTCGGCGTGTTCTTGCGGGAACTGAAGACCGCGGCCCGACTGGGGCTGGAGCCGGGCACCGAGCAGTTCTACCTGACCCCGCGGAAGTCGAAGGCTCACGGCGGCCGAAAGATCATCAAGGGGATCGTCGGCTATCAGGGGATCGTCGAGCTGATTTACCGGGCCGGGGCCGTGTCCTCCGTCATCGTCGAAGTGGTCCGCACTGACGACACGTTCCGGTACGTCATCGGCCGCGATGGCAAGCCCGTCCACGAGATCGACTGGTTCGGCCCCGACCGCGGCGACATGGTCGGCGTGTACGCCTACGCCGTCATGAAGGACGGCGCGACATCGAAGGTGGTCGTCCTCAACCGCCAGCAGGTCGCTGCGATCCGCGCGAAGTCCGATTCGAAGAACTCCGAGTACTCCCCGTGGAACACGAACCCCGAATCCATGTGGCTGAAGTCCGCGGTCCGGCAGCTCATGAAGTGGGTGCCCACCTCGGCCGAGTACAAGCGGGAGCAGCTGCGGGCGCAGGCCGAGGTCGCCGCCGAGCAGCCGCCTGCCAGTGAGCTGCCGCCCATGCCGACCGTCGACCTCGCGGACGAGGACGAGGCGATCGACGGCGAAATCGTCGACGAGGAGGCGTGATCATGTTCGTCACTCGATCCCGGTACGACGCCCTGCACGCCCGGTACGAGGGAGTTCTCAACCAGCGGGACACCGCTCGTAGGGACGTCGCAGCGTACCGAGCGGCCTTGCACCAGGCCGCTGACCAAAGCTCCACCCGCGTCGGCCTGGCCCGGATTCGGGATGCGGTCCGATACGGAGGGCGTATCGATCGCCTGTGCCGTGCGGTCGCCGCGCTCCGTACGGAGAACGCGAAGCTGCGCCGCACCGTGGCCCGTCTTCAGGCCGGGTACGACAGTGCGACCGGCCTCGACTCCCCGGCGCTGGACCTGGGTGCGCACTGGCAGGAACGCCGCTCCGACAAGCCTCGGCCGAAGGCGGTGGAGTCGTGAAGCTTCGCCGCCGCCCGACCCCGGCCGTCCCCGTCGCCACGTTCGACCTGTCGACCCTCGCCCCCGGCACCCGCTGGCTGGTCTGTGAGACCACCACGTGCGCCCACCTCACCCGCCGCCACACCCCGGCCGGCACCGGCTACCGCTGCACCACCTGCGGAATCCTGAAGGGGGACTCATGAGCAACGCGCCCGACACCCTGCCCCCGGTCGACGACTGGCGGAAGAAAGCAGCCTGCGACGCCACCACCACGGACCTGTTCTTCCCGGTCGGTGAAGGCCCGCTCGCGCAGCAGCAGACCGCCAACGCCAAGCGGATCTGCCACACCTGCCCCGTCATGAACACGTGCCTCCGATGGGCGCTCAACGAGCACCAGGACGTGGGCGTGTGGGGCGGTCTCGACGAGCGGGAACGGCAGAAGATCCACCGCCGTCGTCTCAGCCACAACACACCGGCCAAGCCCCCGCGCACCCCGGAATCGATCCTGGCCGAGCGGTCCGTGACAGTGACTGGCGGACACATCACCTGGTCCGGCAGTAGCCCGGTCTCCTTCCACGGGTGGGACTTCACTCCGGCACAGCTGGCCTGGTTCGTCGCACACAAGGTGCGCCCGGCCGGGCACCTGCGGGCGAGCTGCGGACACCCGGGGTGCATCGCTGCCGAGCACCGCTACGAGACCGCCGCCCGCGTCAACACGCAGCAGCCCGCCACCGCGTAGCGCTCCCGGCCCGGGGCCGCCGCGCCCCGGGCCCACCACCCGGGAGACACGGGGCTTGCGCACGCGGCACCGACCCGCAAACGCCTAGTTGCATCCCCCACTCACCAGCTGCCAGAGACCACGATCCACCGCACAACCGGACCCGTACGGAAGAAGGACCGCGTGAGCCACGAGGCAGTCACCTGGGCCATGGACGACGCGCCCATGCTGCTCACCGACAAGGGCAAGCCCGACACCACTGCCCGCGGTGTGCTCCAGGCCCTCGCCGAACACGCCCACAAGGACGGCAGCAACGCCCATCCGTCCGTGCTCCGTCTTCAGTATCGCACCGGCTACGACCGGCGCACGGTCCAACGGGCGCTCCGCCGTAACGAGGCGGGCGGACTCATTGCGGCAACCGGCGAAACGAACGGGCGAACGGTCTGGAAGCTGGCCCTGCACCTGAAGCGGCCGGCCTCGGACTGGGCAGATCTGGAGCGTGCCGAGGAAGGTGAGCGGCAGGCTGCGGCCGAACGGAAGCGCCGGTCTCGCTCGAAGGCTGTCACGCACTCTGCGTCCGTGACTGTCACGGATTCTGCGTCCGTGACAGATGAGGGTGTCACGCACTCTGCGTCCGTCGGTCACGCACTTCAAGTGCGTGACGTCACGCACTCTGCGTCCGGACGTCACGCACTCAATGCCGCCCTAACCACCAATCAACCACCAGTAGAACCACCAGCAACCCATGGGGCTGGGGTGAGTACGTCCCCTGCGGGTCCCAGCGAGCCGCTGCCGAACGCCCCGATCGATGACGACGCCTTCGCTCTCACCGACGCAATGCGCCGCTGGGCCCTGAGCACCTTCGGGCCCGCCCTCGACATCGACCACGAGACCGCCCTCTTCATCGACCACTACCGGGCCAACGGGCAGCACCGCACCAACTGGGCCGCCGAGTGGCAGAAGTGGATCCGCCGCCAGGCCAAGTGGACCGCCGAGCGTGCCGCCCGCCCCGGCAGCAACGTCGTCCACCTCCCGACCGGCCGCACCCTCACCGGCACCGACGCCCGCGTCGCCGGATGGGCCGCACTCACCGCCGAACTCACCGCCGAACTCGAAGCCAAGGAGCAGCAGCGATGAACACCGCAGAGGCCGGCCGCCTCCTCATGCACGCCGCGGCCTTCGACAACCGGCAGCCGTCCGCCGCAGCAGCCGAAGCCTGGGCCGCCGCCCTCGCCAGCATGCCGTTCGACCAGGACACCCTGGCCGCCGTTGCCCGCTACTACGCCACACCCCCCGCCCGGCCCGGCGACCGGCTGTGGATCCAGCCCCACGACATCCGCACCCACCGCGCCGCGATCCGTAACGACCGTCTCACCGGGTTCGTGTACGAGCCGCAGCCCGACGACGACAACCCCGCCGCGTACCTGCGGAACCTGCGCCAGCAGCGCGCCCTCGTCGCCGGAGGACACCGCCCCGCCGAGGTCCGCCCCGCGCTCCCGCCCGCCGACTCCGACCGGCTGAAGAACGAACTCGTCCTCGTCGGCCGCATCGTCCCCGGCGACGACGAGGACGAGCCGGGCGCCAGCCCCCTGTCCGTGGCCTGCCCTCAGTGCCTGTCCCGTCTCGGCCAGCACTGCGTCAAGGCCGGACACCCCATCACCACCCCGCACGCCGCCCGGACCCGCGTTGCGAACGGCGAGCCCGCATTCGACCCCAACGCCCATCAGGCAGCCGAGGACCGGCGCGCCGCCGCCGCGGCCTACCTCGCCCGCCTCACCGACGACGAACGTGCCGAGCTCGCCGCGTTCAAGCAGCAGCTGAACGCCTCATGAGCGCCGCCCCCCGGCCGTACAACCTCGGCCGGCCCCGGAACCCGGCCCTGAACGTGCCGTGCCCGCACTGCCACGCCACCACCGGTACGCCGTGCACCATCCCCGCCACCGGCCGCCGACTCCCCGAGCCGCACCCTTCCCGCACCGAGCAGGAGGCAGCCGCATGAACCCGTTCCCGCCGGCCGCCGCGGCGATCGTGGCCGCCGCGATCGACGACTACCGCCTCATCACCCCGCCCGAGCAGCAGACCCCGGCCGGGCTCACCGACCGCATCGGCCAGTACCTCATCAGCTCCGGCTACATGGTCGGGCCCGACGTGCGGGAGGCCGCGTGACGACCCCCTGCTGCCGCGTCTGCGGCCGGGTCCTCCGCTCGGAGCGATGGCGGGTCCGCGGTATCGGCCCCGTCTGTGCCCGCCGCGTCGGCGACCGGCCACTACCGCGCATCCCGACCCCAACCCCCGACCACCACGTCGACGGGCAGGCCGAACTGCCCCTCGTCCACCACCAGCCCAGCCTCTGGAGCCTCTGATGACCCAGCCGCTCGAAGCCCGCTGTGATCACTGCAAGCAGACCCGGCCCCTGTTCCTCTACGAGCCGGACCACGACTTCCACCTCACCGGCATCACCTGCGAGTGGTGCGCCCGCGACAAGCAGCCCCTGCTCTGCGGCCGCTGCTTCAGTGCCGAAACGCTCCGCGAGGAAAACGACCCCGGCCACCCCGACGACAACGCCATGGCCGAGTTCTTCGTCCGGGCCGCAGAGAACAACGGCCGGATCCTCGCCCGCGAGGAAGCCCAGGCCGCCGCCGACAGGGCCGCCTGCGAGGGCATCGCGGCCGTCACCCAGCAGACCAACACCCCGGGAGCCACCGATGCCTGACCGCCCCGCCCGCTTCCCCGCACTGGCTGTCGCCTGCCCGTCCTGCGGCAGTACCCCCGACCAGCTCTGCACCAGCCACGGAGGGACCCGTACCCGCCGGCACGACGTCCACCAGGCCCGCACCGCCGCGTACAACGCACAGACCAGGAGCACCCAGTGACCGCACTACGCACCTTCAGCTTCGGCGGGGGGTGGCAGTCCATGGCCGCGCTCGTCCTTGCCGCACAAGGAGGCATCGACTACCGCACCTTCCTCTTCGCCAACGTCGGTAACGACAGCGAGAACCCGGGCACGCTGGCCTACTTCACAGAACACGCCGCGCCCTACGCCGCAGCGCACGGCCTCGACCTGATCGAGCTGGAGCGCGAGACGAAGAACGGCACCGAAACGATCCGCCAGCGCATCATCGACAGCGACGGCAGCCGCCAGACCATCCCCATCTTTCTGTCCAACGGCAAGCCCGGCTCCCGGGTCTGCACCAAGGAATTCAAGATCGACGTAACCGGGGCCTGGCTTCAGCACCACGGCGCCACCCCCGAGAACAAGGCCACCGTCGGCATGGGCATCAGCGTCGATGAAGTCCAGCGCGCCAACCCGAACAAGGCCATGCCCTACGAAGTCCTGGACTACCCGCTCCTGGACCTCCGCATCCGCCGAGCCGACTGCCCCGGCATCATCCGCGGCGCCGGACTGCCCATGCCGCCGAAGTCGTCCTGCGACTTCTGCCCCCACCGCAAGGTCCCCGAGTGGCAGGCGATGTTCGAGCACGAGCCTGAGCGCTGGGCCAACGCCTGCGAGGTGGAGGACACCCTCAACCGCAGGAACGAACGCATGGGCCGCGAGCCCGTCTATCTCACCCCGGTTGGCCGGCCGCTGCGTGACCTGTTCAAGGCCGGAACACAGTTGCCGCTGCTCGATGAGACGGACAGCTGTGACAACGGCTGGTGCATGACGTGACACAGCAGTACGCCCCGGCCGGGTGATAGCCGGCCGGGGCGCCCACTCAGCATCCCAGAACGGAGACGACCATGGCGAATGACCACCCGATTGCAGATCCGCAGCAGTACGCCGCAAGGTTCGAAGCCAGGGTGCGACGCACAGACACCTGCTGGATATGGACAGGTGCCATTGACGGGTACGGCTACGGAAAGCTGAAGAGCAACGGCCGTGGCATCCGAGCACACCGGCTGGCGCACGAGCTCTTTATTGGGGTGATCCCTGAGGGCCTGCACGTTGATCACCTCTGCCACAACTCGGACGAGGACTGTGCGGGCGGCGATAGCTGCCAGCACCGGCGCTGCGTGAATCCTGCGCACCTTGAGGCCGTCACGCACCGAGCCAACCTTCTCCGCGGCAAGACGATCGTGGCTGCCGCCGCCCGGAAGACCCACTGCCCCAAGGGCCACCCCTACGACGAGGCCAACACAGTCGTCCAGGGGGACGGAGCACGCAGGTGCCGCACCTGCCGACTGACAGCTGAACGGGGCCGGGGCAAGAGGGATCGGAATCGGCACGATGTGCCGGCCTCCGTCATGCGCCTGATTCAGGAGCACTTCCCGGATCAAGACGTCGCGTCGGTCCTGGACCGCGCCGTTCGATCTCTTGCACATGAGTGCGCCAACCGCCCCGCTGCGTAACCATCCGCGACCACCGAGGAGACCCACATGCCCGACACCACGCCCTCTCGCCCGGCCATGACGATGCGGGAGATCCGTGACCGCCTCGGCCACACCCGGCCCGACACCACACCCACCACGCCCGCCGTCTGGTCCGAGGGCGACCCGCTGCACCAGGCCCTCGCCGCCGCCGTGTGGGAGCAGTGCCGCACGGAGAACACCATCGTCGTGGACGACCCGCGCAGCATCGCGGCCGTCGCCGCCGCGGCGGCCCGGCTGGTCCTCGGCACCACCGACCAGCAGCCCGCCGTGGACCCGGCCGACGACCTGCCCGCCCCGTGCAAGGGCTGCGGCGAGCCGTGGCACAAGCGGCACACCTGCACCACCGACCAGCCGGACACCGCACCCACCGACCGCCGGGCCCGGTACGCCGCCGCGATCCGCGACGAGGTCCGGCTCCGACTCGGCACCAACGCCCTCGCCCTGGCCGAGCGCGGACAGCCCGTGCAGATGAACTACAGCGAGGCGGACACGGGGGCCGCCGCCGTCATGGCCGTCGCGGACGCCGAACAGCAGGAGCTGCGGTACGAGGTGGAGGGGCTGCGTGCCGAACTCTCCCGCCGGGCCCCGCTGCTCGCGTACCACGTGACCGAGAACATGCGCCTGCGGGACGAGGTGGGGCGGCTGCCCGTCGACCGGGCCGCCGTGCTCCGCGAGGGTGCGGACGCGCACGGCGGGGAGTCCTGGCCCCGACTCGCCCCCGCGATCGAGCAGCTGGCCCACCGCGCCGAGCAGGCCGAGGCCGCCGTCGAAGGCGTGCGGGCGCTCGCCACCGTCTGGGACGACGCCCCCGACCCGCTCGCCCAGGCCATGGCCCGCGACCTCCGCACCACCCTCGACCAGCCGTAGCCCCATCGCCGTCTGACCCGGCCGCCCGGACCCCACCCGGGCGGCCACCCCCGCACCCCTGTCCCGCGCCACACCGCAAGGAGCCACCCGTGAGCACTGCCGCCGCCGACCTCCGCCTGATCGCCCTCGCCTGGCCCGACTTGAACGACGCGCTCGGCATGCCCGCCGCAGTGGGCGGCTTCGGCCGCGGCCTCCGCTCGTACATGACCCTCCTCGACGAGCACGACACCGACGCCGCCGCCGAGCTGCGGGCGCTGGAGCGCGACCCGGCCCAGCTCGGCCAGCGGCCCATCCCGATCCGGCTCCAGGTGTACGGCGTCATGCGCAGCGTCGAAGCCGCGCTCACCGGGTGCGCTGCCGCAATTGCCGAGCACGTCCAACGCGCCCCCATCTCCATGCCGGCGCCGCGCCGCGCCGCGGTCGCGAAGACCCGAGCCGAGCGCCTGGTGTGGGGGGACCACGCACGCCGCGTTCAGGCCGCCCAGGACGACGCCGCAGACCCCCGCCGGTGGAGGTGGACCGGAGCGCAGCCCAGCGCCCCGTACGCCGCGCTGTGGCTCCTCGGACGGGTTCAGGGCAGCCCCGGCCCGTTCCGCCCGCTGGAGGCCGCACAGCAGCAGCACATTGCCCGCGTCGCAGCCGAGGCCCGGCGGCGGGTCGAGCAGGTACTCGACACCGGGGCCGAGACCGTCGACCTGTCCGTGCCGTGCCCCAGCTGCGGCGGCGTGATCCGGGTGTACGGCGGGGCCGGCGCGTCCCCGCTCGCCAACTGCTCGCAGTGCGGCGGCATCTGGACCGAGCACGGGGTCATAGCGGCGTAGCCCCTTGCGCATCACACCCTGGGTGGGATACGTTCTCCCCGTGAACGCGATCCCCTGGCGGGACCGGGTCCGCGGGGAGGACGAGCTGGTGGAACAGCTCCAACACCTCGTGTCCGAATCCGCCAAACGAAGAGCGCTCGCCCTGCTCGACGGCGTAGCCGAACTCGGAACCGTGGCCAACGTGGCACGCGATCTCGGGAAGAGCTGGAACGCCATCGACAAGGCGATCAAGAAGAACGGGCCGAGCACCAGCCCGACAACCGAATAGAAGCAGGGCCGGACGACAGCTCCCGGGTGGTGGAACACCCGAGGCGCGCGCGTCGCCCGACCCCAGACCGAAAACCATCCTGACTAGACCAGGAGGCTCGGCCATGGCCGATCATTTCCCGCGCACCAGTGCGCCCGCAAGTCACCCGCCCGAGCGGCGTCTGATCGCCGTCGGCGTGATCCGCCGCCACGGCGGCCGCACCACCACGGTGCGAGCCACCGAGGCCGGCGTCACCGGGACCACCCGCCCCACCGGCGGTGCCCGATGACAGCCGACCTCGTCCTCAGCGACGACACCGTGCTCCTCCTCGGCCGCCTCGCCGACACCCTCGACGCCCGCCGGCCGACCGCCGAGATGCACAACGAGATCCGTCTCGCCCGCGCCCTCGTCCTCGCCGAGCAGATGCACCCCGACGACCCCGAGGCCGCGTTCGCTGCCGAGCAAGACCTGCTCGCCGCCGCACCCCACGTCCGCGCCGGCCAGACCCGCGGCGAATACGCCGCGCTCCTCCGGCTCATCGCACAGGGGGTGTCGCAGTGACGCCGCCCGCCGTCGCACAACGGCGCGCCCGAGTGCGCCAGCTGTCGCAACGCGGCGCCTCCCTCCGCGACATTGCCGCCGAGGTCGGTGTCTCAAAGGACACCGTCCGACGCGACATCCGCGCCACCGCGCCACCCGACGAGACACCCGTCGCACCCGTCGTTGAGACACCGGCGCAGCGGATGGCGCACCGCGTCGCACAGACCGAGACAGCCATGCGACAGCTGTATGACGCAGCCCAGGCCGTATCCGATGCGACACCGGCGCACACCATCACCGACGACGAGACAGCCCAGCGCTGGGTCGCGCAGCTGCGCGACACCGCGGCGCAGCTGTCGCGCGCCGCCGACGAGTTCGCCACGTACTACCCGGCAGCCGTCGCATGCGACACCGAGACAGGTGTCGCAACATGACCGACCGCCCGATCACCCCCACGCGCATCATCCCGGCCGGCGCCCCGCTCCCCGGCCGTCCGCCACTGCCCGGGGAACTGCCTCCTTGGTGGGAACAGCCCGCCGCAGCCCCCGCCCCGCCCCCGCCGCCCGTGCAGCCCCCGGCCGTGCCCGTCGCGCCGCCCGCGCCCGAGCCGCTCCCGCCACAGGTCCACGTTCACCTCGTCGCCCCGTACTACGAGGAAGTGGAACCCACCCGCCGGGAGCGCCTCTGGGCGTGGGTACGTGGCTTCGGCCGCCCGTGGCAGATCAGCGGCGCTCTGCTCCTGGCCGTGCTCCCCTTCCCCGGCACTGGGTACAGCGCCGCCACCACCTGGGCCTACGCCACCACCCTCACCCGGACCGAGTGGGGCACCCCGGCCGGGTACGCCCTCGCACTGGTCCCGCTCGTCTGGATCTGGGCCCGCACCCGCCGCCATGGCGGCACCCTCCTGCGCCTCTGGGCCATCGCCGTCACCCTCGGCGGCCTCCTCGGCGCGATCGACCCCTTCGACATCGTCACCGCGTACACCGGAGTCCACCGATGACCACCACCCAGACCGGCGCCACCCTCGCCGCCTGCGCCATCGCCATCACGATCATGGCCGTCTACCTGTGGAAATGGTGGAAGGGCGGCCGCGCGATCAAGGACTTGTTCGCCATGGTCCAGGGCTTCATCAACGGAGCCCTGGCCACAATCTGCGCGGGGGGCCTTGCCGGATGGCTCGCAGGATGCACCCGGCAGGTCGCTGGTGGCGTGGGCGGAAAGACCGTCACCGGCACAACAGGCGCCGACTCCGGTACTGCCATCGCCTCCGGATCACTGGGCCAACTCACCCCTGAGGGGGGTGTCGTCGTCGTGGTCCTCTTCGTGCTCCTGATCGTCTCCTACAAGACCGCGTCGAAGGACGACAAGGGCAGGCTCATCGGCTTCTGCATCGCGGGCGCAATCCTCTGCGTCACCGCTGGCGTCGCTGGGGCACTGGACGGCCTCCCCGCTCTCGTGAACAGCCTCGGCCTCTCCGGCAGCAACATGCTCGGGGGGAACGCCTGATGACCTCCACCGAGCCCACAGGCACCGCCGCACAGCGCCGTGCCCGCACTCTGATCGTCGGGCAGCGCATCCTCATCCGCCGCCTGGCCGAACGCGCCGCTGCGTGGGTCCGCGCCGGCCGCCGCGACGACCTCGACGGGATCGCCGCGATCCTCGGCTGCATCTTCCGCCTCATCCTCCTCGGCGCCGGGGCCTACGGGGTGTGGTGGCTGATCCGCCGCTGGCCCGCGCTGCTCTGGATCGCCGTGCCGCTCTGGTGCTGGGCCGCCATCCGGGCCCTCGGCACCGGGGGCGACGAGCAGGCCGTCGACGAGTCCCCACAGCCCGCGTCCCGCGACGCTGTGGTCCTGCTCCTCCACGAGGTCCTCGGGGACCGCGACGCCGTACACCTCTCCGAGGTCCTCACCCACCTCCAGTCCAAGGGCCAGGGGGAGGGGTGGAAGGTGGCCGACCTCAGGGCACGACTGGAGGCCCTCGGTATCCCCGTCGCCCCCAAGGTCAAGTCGGGCGGCAAGGGGCCGACGCGAGGCGTCCGCAGGGCCGACCTCCCGCCCCTCTCCCAGCCCGAAGAGACCGAGGCGTCTCCCGCCCCGTCTACCGCCGCTTGACCTGCGCGTCTACCACGCCGTCTACCGGCATCTACCCACCATCTCCCGGCGGATCTACCGCCGGTCTACCCCGGAGCGGCCGCATCACTGCCAGGCGACCGCGGCCGCCCCGGGCCCATCCCCATCACAGAGACAGGACCGCATCATGGCACTCGACCCGATCACCCTCGAAGAACTCCGACGCCGGAATGAGGAGTCGCAACAACGGAGGGACGCCGAGAAGAGCAAGTAGCGCCCGCTGCCGCAGCTACTCGGACCTGAGGCCCCTCCCGCGCTGAACACGGGAGGGGCCTCACCACGTCCACTACGGATGTAGTTGCACAACCGCCCGATCATGCCCCATGATGGGCGGCAGATCCGGCGTGCCCGGAAACAAACAGCCCGCCCGACGTGGCGGGCCTTCGCATTTCCTTCACACCACGGCGCCACGTGCCCGATGATGACCCCCTCATCACGCAACGTCCTGGGGGGACCATGCGCACCCACGCCGCCGCACTCGCTGCCAGCCTTCTCCTGCTCGGCCTCAGCGCCTGCACCACGCACGCCAGCTCCGCCGACAACAACGGAGATGGCGACGTCAAGACCATCGACGTGCCGAAGGCCACGCCGAAGGCAGCTAAGTACGAGCAGACCTGGCGCACGCCATACGACGCCACCACGTGCGGTGAGTTCCTCAACATGATGGATGACCATCAACGGTGGGTCACCGCTGCCGACATGCTCACGGGAGCACGGAAGGCTGACGGTGCCACCACCCTGCCGGCCGACTCCGAAGTGACCCGGTTTCAAGCGGACATGGCCACCGCGTGCGAGCCCGAGGCCACCGCCAAGACCACGGAGATCGGCGCGAGCATCTACCTGTTGGACTCCACCTACAGCCGTTGATCGACAGGGGGTCGCCCGTGGCCAGACGCCGAGCACTGACGGTATGCAGCGTGGACGGCTGCCCCCACCTCACTCCCGCCGGCCGCTGTCCCACCCACCGAGCCGAAGCCGAGCAACACCGCGGCACGGCACGACAGCGCGGGTACGGACTGCAGCACGAGCAACGGTTCCGGCCAGGTGTCCTGGCCCGCGACCCCATCTGTACCTGCCGCGGGTGCACCAGCTGCCTGTCTGGGGGCAACAGCACCAGCTCCACGGCCAGCCGCTGTACCCGCGCGAGCGTGCACGCCGACCACTGGCCGAACAGCCGGCGCGACCTCGTCGCCGCCGGCCTCGACCCGGACGACCCGCAGCACGGGCGCGGCCTCTGTCAGCCATGCCACAGCAGCGAGACCGCACGACACCAGCCAGGAGGGTGGAATCAGTGAGCAGCGCCGTCATCACCACCATCACCGCGGCCGACATTGAGCAGCACCGCGAGCAGCTGTGCCGGTGGGCCGAGGCCAACGGGCTCGATCCACAGGCCGTCGCCGCCGCCCCCGGGGTCACCATCGAGCGCAGCGGTAAGCGGCTCGTGATCGTCTGGCGGCAGTTCCAGCTCGACGACCAGGGCCACCGCATGGCCGATCCGGCCGATCCCACAGTGGCCTGGACCGTTCGCAAGGCCACCCCCCTGACCAGCCCCCTGGCCGACCACGGCTACCCGGCCGGCCAGTCCGAGACCGATCACCCCGGGTGACCAAACCCCGGGGGGTGCCCCCGATCGTGATCAGCCTGCGGACCGCCGGGGAGGTGGCTCGCTGTGAGTACGGGTCTGGGGGGCCTCAACCGGGCCCCGGATGTGACCCGTTGTGACTGGTGCCCGCGCCGCGATGGCCGGGCTGAACGTGCCGCGACGGTGCGAAGGAGGACCCCATGGCAGGTGTCGGACCCACACCCTCCCCGAACCGCCGGCGGAAGAACTCGGACCCGGTCGCGACGACCGTCTTGCCCGCCGACGGCTACACCGGCCCGTCCCCGGACTTCCCGGGCGGGCACGACTACGACGCCCGCACGCTCGGGTGGTACGAGACGTGGCGGGCCTCTCCGCAGGCGGCAACGTTCCTGGCCACAGACTGGCAGCGGCTGCACATGCTGGCCGAGCTGGTCGAGAAGTACTGGGCCGAACCCAGCAAGGAGCTGTTGTCCGAGATCCGGCTGAATGAAGCGTCGATCGGCGGGACGCCAGCGGACCGGATGCGGCTGCGCTGGTCCCTCGGACACCCGGAGGTCGGCAAGGGTTCGGAGCGGGCGGCCGAGCGGGCGGCGGCCCGGCAGGGGAAGGCTGACCCGCGCACGCGGCTCCGGGCGGTCGGTGACGAATGAGGACGCCGGGGCCGCGCCGTTCCCTCGGCTACGCCCTCGCGGACTGGATCGAGTACTACCTCCCGCACGGCCCTGGTGACGTCCAGGGCCAGGAGATCGAGCTGGACGAGGAGATGCTGACGTTCCTGGCCTGCGTCTACGCGATCGACGCCCGGGGGCGGCGCCGCTTCGATGAGGCGATGCTGTCCCGGGCGAAGGGCCGGGCCAAGTCCGAGGTCGCCGGGATGATCGTGGTGGCCGAGGCGCTGGCCCCGGTGCGCTTCGATCACTGGGCGGAGGCCGGGGAGGTCTCGGACTGGGGGTACGAGTACGAGGTCGGTGAGCCGGTAGGGCGCCCGGTCACGTACCCGTTCATCCGGTGCCTGGCCACCGAGGAGACGCAGGCAGGGAACACCTACGCCAACGTCACCTACATGCTGTCGCACAGCGAGCGCCTGGCCGAGGACTACCCGGGCGTCGACATCGGCAACGACTGGCAGTCCAGCACCCGCGTGTACCTGCCGGACGGCGGAGAGATCCGTCCCTCGACGGCCAGCTCGGCGGCGAAGGACGGCGGCAAGGAGTCGTTCTCCGTCGCGGACGAGACGCACCTGTACGTGCTGCCGGAGCTGCGGGACATGTACGAGACGGTGGAGCGGAACACGATGAAGCGGAAGGCCGCCGAGCCCTGGTTCCTCCAGACGTCGACCATGTACGCGATCGGTGAGGATTCGATCGCCGAGCGGACGCACCGCAACTTCAAGGCGAAGAAGGCCCCGCGCCTGTACTTCAACCACAAGGCCGCACCCAGCACGCTGCTGGAGGACGCGGCCTACGAGGACCCGGTGGCCCTCAAGGTCGGACTGATCCAGGCATACGGCCCGTTCGCGGCGCACATGGACCTGGACCGCATGGTCACCTTGGCGCACAAGCCGACGCAGGACAGGGCCAAATTCAGGAGGTACTTCCTCAACCTGCCCGTCTCCCTCTCGGAGACGTGGCTGTCGAAGCACCTGTGGGAACGGTGCGCACTGCCCCAGGAGGTCCAGCCCGGGGAGCGGATAACGGTCGGATTCGACGGGTCCGATCACGACGACTGCACGGCGATCACCGCGTGCAGGCTGTCCGACGGGTACGTCTTCACTCCGACGTTCCCGGACGGGCGTCCGATGATCTGGACGAAATGGGACGACGGCGATCCGGACAGCTGGCGCGTACCGCGTACCGAGGTGAAGGCTGGCATGTCCCACGTGTTCGCCACGTACAAGGTCGAGCGGGCCTACGCGGACCCGCCGGACTGGCGGGATGAGTGCGACGCCTGGATGGGTGAGTTCGGTGAGGAGACCTTCCTCGTCTTCGAGACGCGCGTTCCCACCCGTATGTGCCCGGCGCTGGACCGGCTGAAGACCTCGGTGCTAGCCGGGGAGCTCACCCACGACGGCCACCCGACGATGGCAGACCACATCGGCAACGCCAAGCCCGAGCGGCGCCCTTCGGGCATCGCCATCACGAAGCCGTCGCATGACCGGAAGATCGACAGCGCCGTCACGGCGGCCCTCGCCGTGGAGGCCCGCGCGGACGCCCTGAAGTTGGCTGCCGCCGCGGGCTCCAGTTCCTTCTCTGCCTACTGACCCAAGGGGGTGCCTATGCCTGTGACCGCGCAGGAAGCCCTCCGGATCACCAGGGTTCTTGAGTGCGAGCTGGACAAGCGCCAGGCCAAGATCAAGCTGTGGAACGACTTCTACGTCGGGAAGCACAACCTGGAGTGGGCGAGCGACCGGTTCCGGCAGGCGTTCGGCGGCCTGTTCGCCAACTTCTCCGACAACTGGTGCGAGGTCGTCTGCTCGGCCCCGGCTGAGCGCCTGGTGCCCGTCGGGTTCCGGTTCGGCACCGGAGACGACAAGGACCCGCCAGCCGCCGACAAGGACGCCCAGCGCATCTGGCAGGCCTCCAGCATGGACGCCTGGGCTCGGGTCGCACACACCGAGGCCATGGTGAAGTCAAGGGCGTTCGTGCTCGTGTGGGTGGAGGACCCGGAGGCGGTCGACGCCGAGCCCGAGATCACCGTCGAGGACGCTACCCAGTGCATCGTGGTCTACGAGCCCGGGAGCCGCCGGCGTCGCAAGGCCGCCCTGAAACGCTGGGACGGCGAGGACGGCTACACCTACGCGACGCTGTACCTGCCCGACGAGATCTGGAAGTGGCGCCGCTCCTCCAGTGTCTCTGGGCTGGTGCTGCCCGCGTCGCTGACGTCCGGGTGGCAGCCGCGAGGAGACGACCCGGATCAGATCCGGATCGATAACCCCCTCAAGCGGGTGCCGATGGTCGAACTCCGTAACCGGCCCCGCCTCATCGACGACCCGTCGCCCGAGCACATCAACGTCATGCCCCTCCAGGGCGCGGCGAACAAGCTCGTCATCGACATGTTGACCGCGTCTGAAGGAGGTGCGTTCCCGGCCCGCTGGGGTGCTGGGATTGACCTTCCGAAGGACCCGTTGACGGGGCAGGAGATCGACGACCCGGAGATGTGGCGGCTGTCGGTCAGCAAGATGCTCCGGGCCAGCAACCCGCAGGCGAAGTTCGGGAACTTCGAAGCTGCCGATCTGCGGAACTTCGTCGCCGGTATCACGATGATCACCGAGCACATCAGCGCGCTGTCCCGCACCCCGCCCACGTACTTCATGGGCAAGGTCGAAAACGTGGCCGCAGACGCGCTGACCGCGTCCGAGGCGGGCCTGACCTCGAAGTGTGGCGAGAAGACCACGTTCCTGGGTGAGGACTGGGAAGAGGTCATGCGGCTTGCGTTCCTCGTCAAGGGCGACAAGCGCGGCAACAACCCGCTGGCAGAGACGATCTGGCGCGACGTCGCTTACCGCACCGAGGCCCAGCACATCGACGCCGTGCTGAAGAAGAAGGCTCTGGGCGTGCCGTGGCGTCAGCTGATGGAGGACGCCGGATACACCCCGACGCAGATCGACCGCATGGAGAAAATGCTGGAAAGGGACGCCGAGCGCGCCGCCCGCGCGCTCGCGTTCGGCGGCATGGGCGGCGAGCCGCCCGAGGACATACCGGCCGATGTGCCGAAGGCTGATGAGGTGCCCGTCTGATGGCCGGGCCGACCCAGGCCGCCGCCGCGCGCGCCCGACGGCAGGAGCTGCTGGCTCTCCAGGCCGTCACGGCGGTCGATGAGCTGTGGCGGTACGTGAGCCCGCGGCGGATCACGGCGACGTGGCGAGTGGTCGCTGACCGGGTGCTGGCCGTGCTGGTCGCCGCCCAGGCCGCGGCGGCGCAGGGGGCCCAGGAGTACGTGGCCGCGTCCCTGGAGGAGCAGGGCGGCGGGTCCGACCCGGAGGGCCGGGTGAACCCGTCGGCGTTCGCCGGGTTCGCGGCGGACGGGCGGGCCCTGTCGTCGCTGCTGGACCTGCCGCGCATCACCGCGCTCACCGGAATCGCGTCGGGGATGCCGCCCGGGGTGGCGTTGCAGGCGGGCCGCTCGCAGCTGCTGCGGATCGCCTCCTCCGAGGTTGCGGACGCGGGCCGCTCGGCGTCCGGGGTGGCCATCGCCACGAACCGGCAGGCAACCGGGTACGTGCGGGTCATCGCCGGGGGCGCTTGCTCTCGGTGCGTGATCCTCGCCGGGCAGGTCTACGGGTCCGCCATCGCGTTCCGCCGGCACCCGCACTGCCACTGCGTGCACCAGCCGACCACCCGCGGCAGCCGGGCCCCGACCGTGACCCCGCGCTCCTACTTCAACAGCCTGTCGGCCGCCGATCAGGACCGCACGTTCGGTGCGGCCGGTGCGCGGGCGATCCGGGACGGCGGCGACATCTTCGCCATCGTCAACGCCCGACGCGGAACGTACACGGCGACCGCCTACGGGCGCCGGGTGCGGGCCACCTCGGAGGGCACCACCCGGCGCGGCTCCTTCTACCAGGCCGAGCGTCGGCGCGCGGTCGCGTCCGGTCAGGCCACCCGCGCGGACTTCCGGCTCCGCACGCCCCGGCTGCTGCCGGAGGAAATCTACGAGCTGGCCGAGGACCACGCCGAGGTCCTGTCGATGCTCCGACGCTTCGGCTACCTGCGATAACCCCCTCGGGCGGCGCGACGCCGCCCCTCACCCTGTTTGGAGAGCGCGATGCTCAACACCCGTGCCCGCACCCTGGCCGCCGCCCTCGACGGTGACGGCTGGGCCCACCCCTACACCAGCCCGTTCGTCCTGTACGCCGACGGCGGCGGGGGCGGCGCGGACGGCGCAGGCCGTACCGCCGACGACGGCGGGAACACCGACGACGGCGGGGACCGGGGCGACGACGGTGACGGAGACCAGGACGGCGACCGCGACGGCGACGACCAAGACGACGACACCGAAAAGGACCTGGGCGACAAGGGGAAGAAGGCGCTGCGGGAGCTGCGCCGGGAGAACCGCACCCTCAAGGCCCAGCTGCGCCAGCAGGGCAACCGTGACGCCGCAAAGAAGCCGGCCACGAAGGACGGCGACCAGGGCGACGGCGACCCGGAGGCGATCCGGGAGCGCGCCCGCGAGGAGGCCCGCGCCGAGGTGTGGGGCGAGCGGGTCGAGGCTGCGGCAGTCGCCGCGGCAGCTGGTCGGCTCGCGAACCCGCAGATGGCCGCGCGCCTGCTGGACCTCTCCGACATCGGAGAGACCGACAAGGGACGGCCCGACCGGGAGGCGATCAGCGATCTGATCGACGACCTCCTGGAGGACGAGCCCTACCTGGCCGCGCCCGCGACGGGCGACAAGGGCCGGCGGTTTCAGGGCGGTGCCGACGGCGGCGCCCGCAAGACCCCCAAGAAGACCGCGGCCAACCTCGGCGAGGCGGTCGCCACCGCACTTGCCGGGAAGACCGGCTGAACCCATCAGGAGTAGACCATGCCCGTCACGCTCGCTCAGGCGAAGCTGAACGCGACCGACGACATCGACGTCCAGGTCATCGACGAGTTCGCCAAGAACAACTTCCTTCTCTCCACTCTGACCTTCGACGATGTCGTCAACCAGGCGGGCGCGGGGGCCACTCTGACCTACGGGTACACCCGGCTGATCACGCAGGCGGACGCCGCCTTCCGTGCGATCAACTCCGAGTACACCGCGGCCGAGGTCACCAAGCAGCGCTACACCGTCGAC
This sequence comes from Streptomyces sp. NPDC088730, assembly GCF_044751215.1. Classification (NCBI taxonomy): domain Bacteria; kingdom Bacillati; phylum Actinomycetota; class Actinomycetes; order Kitasatosporales; family Streptomycetaceae; genus Streptomyces; species Streptomyces sp. NPDC088730. Next base: position 721,001 of record NZ_JBIVLK010000001.1, on the reverse strand, counting down.
CTCAAGCCGCTCGGCGGGTCTTTCCAGATCGACCGCGTGCTGAACCGGGTGGCCGCCGCGGCGGAGACCACGCTGCAGATGCAGCAGAAGATCAAGGCGACGAACGCGAAGTTCAACGACGCCGTGATCAACGGTGACACCGCGGTCGACGCGAACGGCTTCGACGGGCTCTCCAAGAGCCTCACGTCGTCCTCCACCGAGTACGGGTCGGCGATCTCCACCGACTGGCGCGGCGTCACCCTCGGGTCCGACTCGGGCAAGGCGAACGACGCCCTGGACGCCCTCGACGCCTGGCTGGCCATGCTGGACGGCACCCCGGACGCGATCCTCGGCAACATCGACGCCATCGCCCGCATCCGGTCCCTGGCCCGCCGCGCCGGCTACTACGACCGGGCCGCGTCCGCGTTCGGCCAGCAGATCGAGTCGTACCGGGGTATCGCCCTGGTCGACCTGGGGGCGAAGGCGGGCAGCAACAACCTCGTCATCCCCACCACCTCCAAGACGGTGGCGACCGTGGCGGGCAACTACACCGACATCTACGCGGTGCGGTTCGGCCTGGACGGGTTCCACGGCATCTCGATGGCCGGTGCCCCGCTCGTGCAGACGTGGCTGCCGGACTTCTCCACCGCCGGTGCGGTCAAGACGGGTGAGGTCGAGCTCGGCCCCGCAGCCGTCGTCCTCAAGGCGACGAAGAGCGCCGCCGTGTTCCGCAACATCCTCGTTCGCTGATCGGAGACCAGACGATGGCACGCATCACGACCCCGGTGCCCGGCTACAGCGGCCAGGGCCCCGGCAACATCATGTTCCAGGACGGTGTCGGCGAGTCCGACGACCCGGCGATCATCGCGTACTGCGAGGGCGCCGGGTACGGCATCGACGGCGAGCCCCCGAAGCGGGAGGTGCCCGAGCCGCCGGACCCGCGCGAGGTGACGACCACGGTGATCGGCACCCGGGTGCGGGACGCGGCGGTGGACCCGCGGCCGGGCGACTTCCGGCCGCCGGTGAACGCCGGGGAGGCCAACCCGCATGGGCCCGAGGTGTACGCCCCGGGCCTGCCCGGCGGCGGGCTCCAGCCCTCCGCACCGCCTCTCAGCTCCGACGAGGCACCCGATGTGCAGGAGGCCCCGGGGCGCCCTCCGCAGTCCGAGCCGGTCGCCGCGTGGCGGGAGTACGCCGCTGGCGTCGCCGCCAGCGACGAGGAGCGGGCCGAGGTCGAGAAGCTCACGAAGGCCGAGCTGATCAAGAAGTACGGGGGCTGACATGGCGCTGGGGCCGTTCGCGACTGTCGCTGACCTGCGGGCGCAGCTGGGGCGGGACCTCACCGCCGACGAACTGCTCCATGTCGACCGCCTGCTCGCGGGGGCCTCGCACCTCATCCGCATGACCGCCGGATACCAGCAGATCAGCCGCGTCGACAACGACACGGTGACCTTGCGCGGCTCCGGCACCGTGGTCCTGCGGCTCCCGCAGCGCCCCGTCCGGGACGTCACCGCCATTGCCGGGCTCACCGTCGCGGTGTGGCGGTGGGACGGCGGGGAGCTCCTCACTCGGGTCGACGGGTACTGCTGGGACGGGCCGGTCACCGTCACCTACTCACACGGCTTCGACACCGAGGACGTCGCCTACCAGGTGGCCGCCCTCATCGCGTGCGACGCGGTGAAACGGATCCTGATCAACCCAGAGATGATCCGGCAGCGCAGCATCGACGACTACTCCGAGACCCTTGCGGACGCCCGGGTATCCCTGATGCCCGGCGAGCAGGACACCATCCGCCAGGCGTTCGGCGTCCGGGACTGGGGGGTGGTCTAGTGCACGGCCTGGCCGCGTTCCTGATCCGGGGCCGGCAGGCCCACCAGGAGCTGATGGGAGAGAGCCTGCGCCTGTACCGGCAGGGCGAGGACGTCTTCGACCGGGACACCGGGGGCACGGCTCCGGGGCCGCAGACGACGCTGTACGGGCCTGGCCCGGGGCGGGTCAAGCCGGTGGCCCAGGCGACTGGTACCGAGGAGCAGGCCGGGGACCGGGAGGTGACGATGCGGGACTACGAAGTGGCCCTGCCCTGGTCCACCCCGCTCCCGCCCGACACCCGCGTCCTGCCGGGCGACCGGATCGAAGTGCTCGCCTCGGACGACGCCCGCATGGTGGGCCTGTTCCTGTACGTCAAAGCCGCCCAGTACGGCGGCACGGCCACGGCGTGGCGGATCAGTGCGGAGGACAGATCATGAGCAGGAACCCGTTCGACATGGGTGATGTGCGCCGTCTGCGGACGCATCTGTCGCGCGGGGTGCCGCGGACTCGGCGTGACGTGCGGTCGGTCGTGATACGGGGCGCCCTGAACATCAAGACGGAGTGGCGGGCCAACGCGCGGGCGTCATCGGGCAAGCACGCGCCGGCATATCCGAGCGCGGTCGGCTTCGACATCCACAGCTTCGGCCCGGACCAGGTGCTGGCCATCATCGGCCCGGACAAGGGTGCTCCGCAGGGGGCGCTCGGCAACCTGCTGGAGTACGGCTCGGTGAAGAACCCGCCGCACAACGACGGCGGCCGGGCCCTGGTCAACGAGACCCCGCGGTTCGAGGCGCAGATGGCGCTGCTTCTTGAGCGTGGGTTGACGTGGTGGTGACCCCGAGCGTTCTGCCCCATGTCGATGCTCTCCAGGCGGCACTGACCGGCGCCGGGCTGACTGTGTACATCGGCGGTACGCCCACCGGCAGCGGGTGGTCTCCACCGGGCCAGTTCGCCGTGCTCTACCCGGATCCTGGCACGGCCCGGAGGGCGTCACTCGCCGCGGACCGTACCGACTTCGTGCACCTGGTCCAGGTCACGTGTGTGGGCGCTTCCGTCGAGCGGGCGCTGTGGGTGGCCGACCGGGTCCGCCAGGCGCTCGACGGCCCGCTGACGGTGGTCGGGCGGAAGGCGTGGCAGCCGGAGGACCAGGGCGGGCCTCCGGTGCAGCGCGACGACGACGTCACCCCGCCCGTCTACTTCGTGCCGGTGCAGTACCTGATCCAGTCCATCCCCTCCTGATCGGAGACCCTCATGGCGACCCTCGCCACCCAGACTGTGGCCCTTGGCGGCCTCAACCCCACGTACTCGGCCGCTGCGGGCGGTGGCGACAAGGTGGAGTGCGGCGACCGGAACTTCCTCCACGTGAAGAACGGCGCGGCCAGCTCCATCACGGTGACGCTCACCTCGACCGCCACCGTGCGCGGCCAGGCCGCCGCCGACGTCACCGTGACCGTCCCAGGGTCCGGCGAGCGGATGATCGGCCCGCTCCCCGCCGACCTGCTCCAGAACTCGACGGACGGCCTGTGCGCCATCGGATACTCCTCGGCGACGACGGTCACGGTCGCCTCGCTCCGTATCTGACCTCAACCCACTCCGCTGCCCCGCGCCATCTGGCCGGGGCTTTCTTCATGCCCTGGAGGGCCTCATGGCTGACCTGATCAGCGACGGCAAGACCCGCGTGGTGTGGATGGCCACCTGCGCGAACATCAACGCCCCGACCGTGGCCGAGCTCAACGCGGGTGCGGACTACACCAAGCGGATCACCCCGGACGGGCTCAAGCTCGACCCGACCACGGCGGACGTCGACACGTCCTCGCTCGCCTCCACCTTCGACACCAAAACCGTGGGGCGGGTCGGCTTCGACGTCGAACTCACCTTCAAGCGGGGCGACAACCCGACGGACGATGCCCCGTACACCACCCTGAAGTACGGGGTGTCCGGGTTCCTGGCCGTGCGGCGCGGTATCGCCGTCACCACCGCATGGACGGCGGGCCAGAAGGCCGAGGTGTACCCGATCGCATGCGGCGAGCCCCAGAACAGCTCCCCGGCGGCGAACGAGGTCATGAAGTTCGTGTCCCCGATGCGGGTCACGGACGCCCCGGCGACGGCCGCGACGGTGGCCTGATGCCGGACATCAAGGCCCTGCTCGCCAAGGCCAAGCCGCGTGAACGAGCAGTCAAAATCATGCTCGACGGTGCTCTGGCCGGGGAGATCGAGCGCCTGGAAGGCGAGCTCCTCACGGTTTCGGAGGACTGGCAGCCCTCCGATTTGGCCGAGCAGCACCCCGGCCGGGAGATCGCCGCACAGATCGCCGCGCTTCGCGAGACGGCGCGCGAGTCCGAGGCCGAGTTCCGGTTCCGGTACATCGGCGACGAGGCGTACTCCTCGCTGCTGGCCGCGCACCCCTCGACGGAGAAGGAGCAGGCGTTCGACTCCGAGTCGTTCCCGCGGGCCCTGATCGCGGCTTCGTGCGTCGACCCGGTTATGACCGCGGACGACGCGAAGGCGCTGTTCAAGGTCATCAACCAGGGGCAGATCCAGACTCTGTTCGATGCGGCGTGGGACGTGCACAACTCGGCGTCGCTCGTCCCTTTCTCGTTGGCCGCCTCCGCTCTCCTGGCGGCGGCCGCTGGCGGCGAGAGGTAGAGACCGCACGGGTCTGGGGCGTTCCGCGCTCGGTCTTCCTCGGCCGGGTGGTGGCTGTTGGCGAGCCGCTGTTCACCGAGGAGGACCGGGCCTGGGCACTTGCCCTGGCCGAGGTCGAGGCGGACACCTGCCCGGACTGCGGACAGCCTTGGTCCGAGGCCACCGACCCGAAGAACGAATTCGAGTACAAGGCCCGGCTGATCATGTGCCACGCCTGCGCGACGTCGGCGAAGACCGTGCGCGCGCACCAGGACAACAAGGGCTCCTCCGACGGACTGCACGTCCACCTGGAGCACCGCACGAAGAGGGGGTGACGGCGTGGCCGTTCGTACCGTCACCGTCCGACTCAGGGCCGACATCAGCAACTACACCCGGGGTATGCGTCAGGCGTCCGACAACACGGCGCGCCTGGCTAACGGGGGCGCCGCTGTCGGCGCCGCTCTCCTCGCCGGGTTCGCGGTGGCCGCTGCCGCCGCCGCGAAGTTCGACAAGTCGCTGTCCAACGTCCGCGCGGTGACCGGCGCGTCGACCGCCGAAATGGGCAAGCTGCGGGCGGCCGCGCTCGAAGCGGGCAAGACCACCAGCTTCACCGCTACGGAGGCTGCGGACGCCGAGGCCGAGCTGGCGCGCGCCGGCGTGTCCACCGCGAACATCATCGGCGGCGCCCTGAAGGGTTCGCTCGCGCTGGCCGCGTCCGGGCAGGTCGACCTCTCCGAGGCGGCGACGCTCAGCGCCCAGGCGATGAACACGTTCGGGCTGTCGGGCAAGGACGTCGGCCACATCGCGGACCTCCTGGCCGCTGGCGCGAACAAGTCGGCGGCCGACGTGCACGGGCTCGGCACAGCACTGCGGCAGGGCGGTCTCCTCGCGCACCAGACGGGCCTGTCCATCGAGGACACCGTCGCCACCCTGTCGGCGTTCGCCGACCACGCCCTGATCGGCTCGGACGCCGGCACGTCGCTGAAGACCATGCTGCAGCGGCTCGTTCCGCAGTCCAAGGAAGCCGAAGCCGCCATGGCGAAGATCGGCTTCAGCGCCTACGACTCGTCCGGCAAGTTCGTCGGCCTGTCGCAGACGGCTCAGCGGATGAAGACCTCCTTCGGCCAGCTCACCCCCGAGGCCCGCAACTCGGCCATGGCGACGATCTTCGGTTCGGACGCCGTGCGTGGAGCGACGATCCTGTACGAGCTCGGCGCGAAGGGCATCGACTCCTACCGCCGCGCGGTCGACGACCAGGGCGCAGCCCAGCGCATGGCGTCGGTGCAGACGGACAACCTCATCGGCGACATGGAGCGTCTCAAGGGCGCCCTCGAAGTGGCCCTCATCGAGGGCGGCTCGTCGGCCAACGCGGCATTGCGCAGCCTGGCGCAGGGCATCGTCAGCGTCGTCAACGCCTACAACTCCTTGCCCGCCCCGGTGCAGCACGCAATCACCCTCTTCGCCGGAGTCGGGGGAGCCATCACTCTGGCCGGTGCCGGGATGCTGCTCCTGCTGCCGCGCATCGCCGCTACCCGGGCCGCGCTGGCGTCCATGGGTGTCACCGCGGCCCGCGCCCGGACGTCGATGATGGTGCTTGGCCAGGTCGGTGCGGTGGTGGCCGGGCTGGAGCTGGTCTCCTACGCGACGAAGAAGGTCCGCGACACGTTCAAGGACGCCCCGCCGTCGACCGCGAAGATGGCCGAATCCCTGGTCGACCTTGCGACGAAAGGCAAGAAGGCCGGCGAACTCACGAGAACTTTCGGGGAGGACCTCGACGGGTTCGGAGAGGCGGTGAAGCGCCTCGCCCACCCGACCGGTGCGGACCGGACCTCGGACGTCGTCAACGAGCTGTCGTTCAACCTCCTCGCGGGAGTTGGCGAGGTACACGTCGCTCTGCAGGACGCGACCGACCAGGTCAAGTCGATCGACGACGCCCTCGGGTCGCTCGTCTCCAGCGGGCATGCGGATGTTGCGGCGAAGGCGTTCGACGAGCTGTCCGCCAACGCTCTGTCTCAGGGCACGTCGGTCGAGAAGCTGAAGACGCTGTTGCCGCAGTACACCGACGCTCTGGCGAACACCAGCATCGAGCAGCAGCTCACCGGCACGTCGTCCAAGGGCCTCAAGGACGACCTCGCGATGACGAACGAGGAGCTGAAGAACCAGAAGTCCGCGGCCGAGGAACTCACCGACGCACTTAAGACCCTGAACGGGATCAACATCAGCACGGCTGAGCAGGAGATCTCATTCCGCAAGAGCCTGGCCGACCTGTCGGCCGCGGTGAAGGAGAACGGCCACTCGCTGGACGTCAACAGCGAGAAGGGCCGGGCGGTCAAGGGTGCGTTCCTCGACGCGGCGAAGGCCGCGATGGAGCACGCGCAGGCGGTGGCCGAGCAGAAGAACAGCGTGGAGGCCGGCAACGCGGTCCTGGCCAAGGATGTCGAGGCGCTCAAGGCGACGATGCACGCCGCCGGGTTCTCCAAGGACGCCATCAACAAGCTGACCTCGGCCTACGCCCAGCTGCCCGCCTCGGCCACGACGAAGATCAGCGCCGAGACGAAGAAGGCGACCAGCGATCTGCAGGCCGTGCAGAACAAGGTTCGCTCGACCAAGGGCAAGTCCTTCACCATGTCGGCGCTGACCAAGACCGCCGAGAAGGTGTTGAAGGACCTCGGCTACAAGGTCACCCACATGAAGGACGGAAAGGTGTCCGTCTCTGTCCCGACGGGTACGCCGATCTCCCAGGTCGGTGCGATCCAGCGCGCCATCAACAACATCCAGGGCAAGCCGGTCGGGATCGGCGTCTACCTCAAGGCCACCGGATCGGACACCGACGCCAACGGTGTTCCCGACATGATCCAGTCACGGCGCAACGGCGGCATCATCCGCCGGTACGCGGACGGTGGCGCGGTACTGCAGATGTACCCCTTCGGCGGGCCGATCTCCGGCCCCGGCACGGGGACGTCGGACAGCATCCCGGCCCTGGTCAGCAACGGCGAGTACATCGTCAAGGCCGACGCGGTGCGCAAGTACGGCGTCAACATGCTCGACCGGGTCAACGCCAAACGGTTCGCCTCCGGCGGCGGGGTCGGCCTCACGTACAGCCCGACAGGCTCTCCGGTGCTCGGCGGCGCAGGCGACCCGAAGGAGCGCTACGACACGCTCGTCGAGAAGCTGAGGGCTGCGTTCAAGGACCTCTCGACGGCGATGGCCGACGCGAAGAAGAAGACCGACGCCATGAAGGCGGCCGAGAAGAAGCAGACCGCGACCCGCAAGGACGGGACCCGCAAGATCACCGAGGCCGAGGACAATCTCAGCCGGGTACGGCGGGGCAAGCACACGCACGCGCAGCTGCTGGCCGCCGAGAAGAAGCTCACTGACGCCCGCCGCAATGCGGCCAAGGCCAACGACACGGCAGCCGACCGGACCAAGGCCGCGCAGAAGGCGAAGCGGTCGGCCGACTTGAAGGTCAAGACCGAGAAGCGCGATGTGTACGCGGCCGACAGTGCGCTGGGCCTGAAGAAGGGAGCGAAGGCGCCGACCACGTTCAACCTGGCCGCGTATCAGAAGCAGCTCAACAGCAGCCTGGCCGCGACTACGAAGTGGCGCACCAACCTGGCGAAGATCGGCAAGCGGGGCGGGCAGGACATCAAGGACCTGCTGGAGTCCATGGGCGAGGACGGCTACGCCCTGGTGAACTCGATGGCCGGGGCGTCCGAGAAACAGTTCAAGGACATCACCGCCAAGCTGCAGAAGTTGACCGGGACGACGAAGGCGACCCTGGCCGACTTCACGAAGCAGCTGAACGGTTCTACCAAGGAGTCCGCGCAGTTCGCGTCCGACCTCCAGGCCCTGGCCGCGCTCGGCTACGGCGATCTCGCCCAGGCCCTGGCCGCGCAAGGCGACAGCACCGCGATGGAGCTGGCGCACCAGGCTGCGACCGGCAAGAAGACCGACGTGGCCGCCGCTGACCTCGCCGTCACCCGGGCGGGCAAGCCGCTGGCCGGGGAGGACCTGGAGAGTGCCCTGCTGCTGCTGACGACACTGCGCGCGGCACCTGGGCGCGGCTACTCCGACCTCATCGCGGCTGGCCTGTCCGTGGACACCATCAAGACCCTGGTGCCCCGGATGCTCGACCAGATCAAGCAGCTCCCGGCCCAGTACCGGGACGCCTTCCTGACGCAGTTCACCGGCCAGACCGGCATCAAGACCATGGCCCGGGGCGGCATCCTCACCGGGCCCCAGATGGTCCTCGGCGGGGAGGCTGGCGTACCGGAGTCGTGGATCCCCCACGACGGTTCCGCCCGCTCCCGGTCCCTGCTGCAGGCGACCGCCCAACTGATGGGCTACGCCGCGGTCCCCGCTGGCCGCTACCGCTCGGCAGACACCTCGGCGTCTTCCGCCGACAGCCCGCACGGCAGGCCGGTGACGGTCAACCTGTACGGCGCTGCACAGTCGAGCGCCGAGCAGGCCCACGACATCGCCCGCCGCATTTCCTTCGTGGGTTGAAAGGAGCAACAGATGACGACCACGCCAGGCGCCGTCCTGGACAGTCTGCGGGCCACGCTCGGCTCGGTCGAGCTGGGCATGGTCAACCCGGACGGGGTAGCCCACTATCTCCAGACCCTGGACGGGTGGGACTCCCCGGAGTCCCGCAGCGAGTTCACCGACCGGGAGGCGGACCACGGCACCTACGCGTCACCGGTCTACCTGTCGTCCCGGCCGGTCACCCTCGCCGGCACACTGGTCGCCCCTTCCCGGGATGCGCTGGAAGCGGCGATGGAGTCGTTGCGCGAGGCGTCCTCGCTCACCGACACCACGCTGACGGTGAGCGAGTCCCAGCCGCGGCAGGCGCAGGTGCGGCGCTCCGGCAAGCCGCTCATGCAGTACGTCACCGACACCGTGGCCACGTACTCCGTGATGGTGACGGCGGCGGACCCGCGCCGGTACGGCACCACGTTGCACGAGGACACCACGTCCCTGCCGTCCACCAGCGGCGGACTCGTCTTCCCCGTCACCGTGCCGATCACCTTCTCCGGCACGGTCGTATCCGGGCAGATCACCGCCACCAACGTCGGGACCATGGACACCCGCCCCGTCCTCTCACTGACCGGGCCCGTGGTTCAGCCGATCGTCTCGGCGGCCTATGAGGACGGCTCGGTGCGGCAGCTGATCTACACGCAGGACCTCCAGGCCGGAGACGTCCTGGTCGTCGACACCGACTCGCACGCGGTCACCCTCAACGGCGCTGTGAGCAGGCGCCGGTTCATGACCGTGCCCTCCGGCTGGCCCACGATCCCGCCCCGCCAGACCGTCAGCTACCAGTTCCAGTCCAGCAACTACAACGCGACCGCCCAGCTCACCGCCTCGTGGCGGTCGGCGTGGCTGTGAGAAGGAGGACCCCGTGCCCGTAGACGTGTGGGCTATCGACGGCCTCACCCTGTCCGGCCTGGAGACCAGGCAGACCCAGGCCGCCACCGTGATGGCCGACGGCACCGCGCTCGGCTCCCGCTCCGGCGTCCGGCCCGGCGACCCCGGGCTGACCGTCACCCTGTCCGGCTCGACCATCACCGTCTCCGCCGGGGTCGCCACCGTCGCCTACTCGGCGCAGGGCGTCTACCGGGCGGCCTTCCCCACGGCAACCGCCGCTGGCACAGTGACTGCCGCGCACGCCTCCCTGACCCGCATCGACCTGGTGTATCTGCGGATCTGGGACAGCACGGTCGACGCATCCGGCCTCTACCGGGCGGACGTCGTGTACCTGGCCGGCACCCCGTCCAGCACACCCTCGGCGCCGACACCGGCCGGCACCGTGGTGTACATGCCGCTCGCCACGATCACCGTGCCGCCGTCCGGCGGCGGGTCCGCGTCGGTGTCCACCGCCGTCCGCCCCTACACCGTGGCCCCGGGTGGGATCCTGCCCGCGGCGGCCGCCCCGTCTAACCCCTACACCGGCCAGTACTACGACGACGGAACCGGGCTGCGCCGCTGGAACGGCAGTTCCTGGCGCACGGTTTCCCCGCTCACGCCTCAGGTCTCCGATCAGGTCGGCTTCCCCGCCTCGCCCGTGGTCGGGAACATCAACACCGATTTCACCTCGGGCGAGTGGCCGCCGCTCACGGTCGTCGTGCCTCCGTCCGGCATGGTGCGGATCACGATCGGGGCGGCGGTCAACAACACGAACGGCTCGACGTCCACGGCGTGGGCGGTCTGGCGTGCGTCGGGTGCACTCACCGAAGGCGCCAGCGAGAAGGTCGGGGTGAGCGCGGCGGGCTCGCGTACCTACGCCTCCCGCCAGGTGATCCGTAGCGGCCTCACGCCGGGCGCCTCCCTGACGATCACCCCCCAGTACAACCTGAGCTCAGCCGGGGCGATCGGCACGGTCACCCGCGTCTCCGGCGGGCAACTCATCGTGGAGCCGATGCCCGGATGAGCGCCGTCGAACTGGCGTGGTTCGGATGCGACATGCTGACCGGCGCCATCATCGAGGACCTGCCCTCACTCAAGCCCAACGGTGCGCTGTCCAGGAAGCTGGGCGACCAGACCACCACCCAGTTCACCCTCGACCTCGGCGGTGCGCCGGCCGAATGGGTGGTCGCCACCGACCCCGGCCGCACCCTGCTGGTCGCCGTCGACACGCTCACCGACATGCCGGTATGGGCCGGGGTCGTCCTGCCTCGCGAGGCAGGGAGTGCGAACACCGTGTCGCTCGGGGCCGCCACCCTGGAGCGCTACCTGGACTCCCGCTTCCCTGCCACGCACAGCTACTGGGGCGCGGACCAGGCGGACGTCCTGGCCGGGCTCCTCGCACCTGCCCTTACGAGCGGGCCGCCGTTCGTCATCGACAGCGTGGCGACCGGCGTCGCCATGAACTATTCGGCGGACGACGGGGACGACAAGACGATCCTGTCGTGCGCCCAGGAGGTCATGGCTCTGGAGGGCGGCCCCGAGTGGACCATCGAAGCCGCCTGGAACACCGGTCACTCCGGGTTCGTCTTCCCGATCCGGATCCGCTCCAAGATCGGTACACAGACCGACTGGCCCGAAGGGACTTTCGACTTCCCGGGCAGCGTCAGCGCGTACACGCTCACCGAGTCCTACGAGGCAGGCAAGGGCGCCACCCGCGTCTTCGCCCGCGGCGAGGGCGAAGGGTCCTCCCGGCTCACCTCCACCGCGCACGACGCCACCGCGCTCCTCGCCGCCGGGTGGCCGCTGTGGGAATACCGCTACACCCCCGCAACCGGAGTCACCGACCCCGACCAGCTCAACGCGCACGCAGCAGAATCGGTGGCCCTGATGGCGCAGGGGGCCACCGTGTGGTCGCTCGAAGCAGTCGCCTCACAGGCGCCGCGCCTCGGCCGGGACTGGGTGCTCGGCGACACGATCCGGGTCGCCGTCGACCGCTCGCCCCGGCACCCGACCGGCGCCGACGTGGTCGCGCGCTGCTGGTCGTGGGAGCTGGACCCCGCCGCGGACAAGGTCCGCCCGATCCTCGTGGAGGACAGCTGATGGGACGACAGCTCGACCAGCTGCCCACCGACGCAACCAGCCTCGCACGGAAAATTGCCCGGCTGGAGCGGGAGATGCGCGAACTGCGCGCTTCTCGCCGTCTGGCAGCCGCAACCGCAGGCCTCATCCAGACCGCTGCCTCGGGTGCGCGCATCGCCCTGGACGGCGACGGCCCCGCCCTGCTGATGTACTCCGACGACGGCACGGTGATCGCCCGCCTCGGGCCCGACGAGGAAGACGGCGGCGCCGGATTCTGGGTCCGCGGCAGCCAGGAACCATGGCCGCTGCTCGCCTACCTGTACGGCGGCGAGCTGCGGTGGCGGCCGGTCGACGACAACGCGGTTGCGGAGGGCGCCTCGGCGGTCTACGACACCGACTCCAACTCCTACGCCGACCTCATCCTGTCCTCGGGCCGTGTGTTCTCCGGCGACGTCCCCGCGCAGGTGGTACTCACCACCGATTCCGGCGGCGGACCACCTCACGCCGCCGTGCACGCGATCCTCCAGGCGGACAACTGGGCAATCGGGGGGGCAACGATTACGCCGACCGCGTCGAACACCCCAACCTCGGCGGGGATCAGCGGTCTCGGCCTCAAGGGCAACGCCTTCTTCGGGTTCGCCACTCCTTCGACCGCTTCGCCAGGCACTGCCGTGACCGGTGTCGGCATGACCGCGGTCACGGCGAACAGCGCCACGCTGTGGCTCACCCGCGCCGGAACCCCGGTGGCAACGACTGTGTATTGGATGGTGATCGGACTGTGAACGAATCCCTCGACGGACCGGGCTCGGTCGGCACCGGCCAGGACCCGCACGAGCCGCTGCCGGATCCCCCGGTGCTGACCTTCGTGCCGGCCATGTACTACGGGGCCACGGTTCGGGACGACAACCCGGGGTGCGTGAACTACGGAACGCTGTGGGACTACCCCGAGCTCTACTCGAACGGCGGCCGCCCGAACATCTCCTGCGGGCTGTGCGGACACGCGATGAGCATCATGTCCGCCACCCTGCTCGATCCCCAGCCGATCGTCCCCTGACCCACCCCATACCCACCGCCCCGTGCCGATCGGCCGGGGCTTTTCTCATGCCCTGGAGGGCGCCTCATGACCGGAACTGCGGCTGATGTCGCCCGCATCGCGACGGCTGAAGTCGGCTACCACGAAGGGAAGTCAGGTGGGCACTGGAACAACAAGACGAAGTACGCCCCCGCAGTGGCCGGGCTGGAGTGGGCGGACTGGCAGGCGTGGTGCGCGACGTTCGTGTCGTGGGTGGCCATGACCGCAGGGGCCGCCGCACTGTTCCCGCGGACAGCGAGTTGCGCGGCTGGTGTCGCGTGGTTCAAGGCCCGCGACCGGTGGTCGGAATACCCGGCGATCGGGAGTCAGGTGTTCTTCGGTCCTGGCGGCGGTTCCCACACGGGTCTCGTTGTGGGCTACGACGCGACCACGATCACCACGATCGAGGGCAACACGAACACGTCCGGCTCGGCCGAGGGTGACGGCGTGTACCGCAAGACGCGGCAGCGCCGTGCCGCCTACGTGTACGGCTACGGATACCCGGCCTACCCCGGCGGCATCAAGTCTGCCGACCCCAACTGGAAGAACCCGATCGAGGAGGACCCCATGGCGGGGATGACCAAGCAGGACGTTTTCGACGCGGTGTGGAAGACGGACGCCATCGCGGCCCCGGCTGGTGCTGCCGACATCAAGACCAACAAGAACTGGCAGCCGCAGAGCATTCTGCGCGATCTCCAGGGCCGCATCCGCTCCATGGACAAACGCCTCGCCGCGCAGACCGCGGCCATCACCGCCCTGGCGAAGCTCGCCGGCGGCGGGGCGGACACCAAGACCATCGTGGCCGCGGTGGAGAAGGCCATCAAGGACGCTGTGATCACCGTCGACATCAACGGCCAGGAGGCCTGACCATGGCTGCACCGATCGAGTCCAAGGTGACGGCTGCGACCGTCATGACGTTCGTCGTCGGCCTGGCCGTCGCCGTCCTCAACGCCGTTCAGGCGGACGCCTCACTCCTCGGCCCGCTCCCGTCGTGGCTGCAGGCCCCGCTCCTCGCGCTCGTTCCCCCCGCCCTCGCGTTCCTCGCCGGGTACCGGGCACGGCACACGCCGCGCGATGTCGCCGACCCGCTCGCCAAGGGCGTCTGACCTGCCCGACGAGCGCCACGTGGAGGACGCATGGACGCTGCTCTACTCACCGCGCTGGGTGCACTGCTGGCCTCGCCGGTAGTGGCGGCAGCGGCCATGTACGGTCACCGCGGCGCGAACCGGACGGCCCGGGAGGGCGGAGTCATCACCGGATACAACAGTCTGACCGACCAGCTGCAGGAGGAGCGCACCGACCTGCGCGCCGAGCTGGCCACTCTGCGCGCCGAGCTGGCGACAGAGCGGGTGGAGAACGCGCGGCTGCGGCTGCTCGTGACCCAGCTCGGAGGTGCTCCGTGACCCGGGCCGAACGGATCCTGTACCGGCGTCGCCGCGGCCTCTGGGTCGTCGCCGCGCTGCTCTTCCTCGGCGGCGGCCTGGCGATCGCTTTCCTTCAGATCGGGCACGCCGAGGCGCGTGCGTCCGAGCTGGCGACGGAGGCGGACCGGCGGGGTACCGCGGTCACCACGCTGGCGACGGATGTGCGGCGGCTGCGCGCGCAGGTCCAGGCGCGCGGCGGGACCCCGGCGGCCCCGGACCCGGGCGACGCGGTGGAGGATCTGCCGGCGCGGGCCGAGGTACCCGTGCCGATTCCGGGGCCGCCGGGGCCGCGCGGCGAGCAGGGCGCCCGCGGCGCCCGAGGCGCGAACGGTTCAGCGGGGACTCCGTCACCGGGCCCGTCCGGAGCGGCTGGCGCGGCTGGTCGCGCGGGAACGGACTCTTCAATTCCGGGGCCCGTTGGCCCCGCAGGTCCTGCGGGACCGGCGGGCGAGCAAGGGCCGGCCGGACAGCCCGGCGCTGCGGGGAAGGACGGCGCGGCCGGGAAGGACGGCGCCGCGGGTCGCGACGGACAGACCTGCCCGGCCGGGTACAGCCTCCAGCCGCCGCCGGGCGACCCGGATGCGCTGGTCTGCCGGCGCGACGGGGCTCCGGCAGTCCCGGACCCGACCACGTCCCCGGCCGCTTACGCGCTGCTCGACAGGCGCCGCCACTGAACCACCACGCCCCCGTCCCGGCTACGGCCGGCGGCGGGGGCTACTTCTTCTTGCCCGCCTTGATGATCTGGTCCACGCGCGCTGTGGAGAGACCGCCGAGCAGCGTGCCGACCTCGGCGAGCGTCCGCCCCTCTTTGAGGGTGCGGACGGTGTCACTGCGGATGGCTGTGACCTCCTGAGTGATGTCTGGCAGGGCGGCGAGGATCTGGCGGGCAGCTGCTTCGCGGGCGATCGGGTCGCTGATTGAGGTGAGCGCGGTGGCGAGGGTCTCGCGGGTGGTGGCGAGGAGGTCGGTGATGTGCGCGTTGTCGCTGGTCATGGGATCAGCGTAGGGCTACACAGAACTATTTTCAAGGGGGGGCTTGACGCACTTCAAGTCCCCCCTATAAGATGGGGGTACCCCAGCAGGAAAGGGGGTGACAAATGAATAGTGGGGACACCATCACCTTGATGGCCGGGATCGCCACCCTCGCGGTGAACATCATCTCAGCGGCCATCGCGGTCAAGGACCGGAAGCGGAAGCACCGGGGCCGACACCGCAAGAGCAAGAGGTGAGAGAAGGGGCCCGAAGATGCTAGCGACAACTTCGGGCCCCGCCCCCCACAATCGCACGCCACCCCCGACCAACGGAAGGAAGAGGATGCGCACATCGAGCAAAGCCCTGACGGTATCAACGGCGTCGAGCCTCGTCGCCGTCACCGCCGTAACGATCGCGGCCGGCGCCCGATGGTGGCTGTGGGCCGCGTGGGCGGTCCTCGCCCTCATCACGGCTGCCGTCGTGGCGGCCGAGCGACACGACCGCTGAACAACTGCGCCCCCCGTCCCGGCTTCGGCCGGCGGCAGGGGGCGCTTCGTCATGTCCGGGGTCAGGCGTCGGGCTCGGGATGTCGGACGCGTCGCTTGAGCTCCCGCTCGACGTCGTATCGTCCCTGCCCGGTCGCTGCGGCGTGGGCGGTGATCGCCGCCTGCACCCGAGCTGCGGTGTCCACCGTCAGCCGTCCCTCCTGCTGCTCGGCCCACGCCGCGCGCTCCAGCGCGATCAGTTCATCTGTCAGTTCGATTGCCACGGCCGCAGGGTACGACCACCCACTGACAATCTGCCGGAGATGCTCCCGAGGGCGCTACTCGGTCACTGGCTCGGCCCCGTGGGCTGCGGCGATCTGGTCGATGCGTGCGGCCAGGTCGAAGTCCGCATCGGTCAGCTTGTGGCCCGCATCGTGCGTGGTGATCCCGAACCGCACCCGACCCCACCTCAGGTCGATGTCTGCATGGTGCCCGATGAGGCGCTCCACATCGGCGACGTGCACGATCATCGCGACACCGCCGTGATAGCGGATGCTGAATGACCGCGAGATCTCATCGCCTACCCGCGACCAGCCGCGCAGCTCCATCAGCCGCCCCTCGATCGCACTGTCCGTCAGCGGTACTGGTCCCTTGGACACGCTCAGCTCCCCACGGTCACGGGCTCAAGAATCTCGGCCAGGTCCCGGCCGACCGGGGCATCCTGCCATGGGCGCATCGCGCGCTCCAGGGTGACCAGCTCCCGCCGCATTCTCGCCGAGCGGGTCTCGACCGCGATCGTCGCGACGGTGCGCGCGATTTCCACCGCCTGATCAGGCTCCCGCGCGGCCGCGGCCGCTGTCGCCTGCCGGGCCATGTACACCCCGCGGTCCCGGCGCGCTGTCTCAGGCACGATGGCCAGCACCTGCGTCCACAGGGCCCCTGCCTCCGAGCCGAGGCCGAGACGCCCGTAGCAAGTGGCCCGCTGGACTTCGAGGTAGCCGGGTGTCCGCCGGCACGCGTTCCCCCACGGGAGGTTGTCGTCCACGCGGGGGAGCAACTGGTCGGCCTGGTCGATGAGCCGGTCGACGAGGGCCCGTTCCCCGGTGAGGCTGGCGCCGTGGGCCTGCTGTTGCATGGCCATGATCCGTACCTTGGGCACGAGGTGCTCGGCGTCATCGAGTGCGGCCTCACAGAGATCGACGACCGCGTGTCCGTCCCCGAGGTCGGTTCGGACCTGCGCCTGGTTCACGAGGGAGTAGCCGATGAGGTGTGGGTCCCGGGACCGCATGGCGATCTCCTGGGTGACGCCTCGCCAGAACGCAGCCCCATCCATATCGCCCGCGTCCTGGTAGAGCCAGCCGACGAGGGCCGCGTAGGCGGCCCCGACGCGCAGCAGACCTCGACGGGTCTCCCCCTTCGCTGACCGGACCAGCTTGTCGATGAGCTGGTACTGCGCGGACACGGTGCCGATCAGGTCGTGGGGTCCGAGGAACAT
Source organism: Streptomyces sp. NPDC088730 (assembly GCF_044751215.1). Classification (NCBI taxonomy): domain Bacteria; kingdom Bacillati; phylum Actinomycetota; class Actinomycetes; order Kitasatosporales; family Streptomycetaceae; genus Streptomyces; species Streptomyces sp. NPDC088730. The sequence continues at coordinate 703,655 of NZ_JBIVLK010000001.1, read as the reverse complement.
GTCCGCCCGGTAGTGCCCTTCCAACTGCTGCTGGAAGTAGTCGATCAGGGCCGGGTCGACGTGCTGCGGCGCGACGGGCCCCGCGACGAGCGCGGCGGCGGTGACGGAGACGAATGCCTGGCGGTGCACCTGTGCCTCTTCGTGGTGCTCGGGCCGGATCCAGCCCGGCGGTGTGGTGAACCCGAGTTCCTCCGGCCACCGGCCGAGCGCGTCGTGCAGGACGATCGCGGTCTCCTCGGCTGGCCACCCCGGGCGGTCGCCCTCCCACCGGCGCCACGTCCGGGCGGACACGGTGAACTGACGGTCGTCCAGCAGTTGTTGTCCGTGATCGGTGAGGGCCGCCGCAGCGGCGTCGATGGTCCGCCATCCGACTCGGAGTCGAGCGGCCCGCAGCGCGTCGTTGCGGCTCATCTGCCCAGTCTGGGGTGTCATCGTCTGCGCTTTCGGCCGTGGCCGCTGCGTGGCCACGCGTGGCCATCAGGCGGCCTATTCGCTGCTCACCATGCACGCACATCATCAAGGTGTGACCGTGGGCGCGTACAGCGAACTGACTGAATGCCCCTGAATCGACGTAGGCCGGGGATCGACATGACCGTGAGGGCACTACCACCAGTCAGCGAACTGACCGAGCAGCAAAAACGAGGTTGGCGCTGCACCTGGTGTGACTACCCTCTCGCGGCCGGGCTGGACGTCGACCTGGGCGAGCAGCGCGCGAGGCCAGCTGACGGCGCCGCGTACTCCTGGTTCCCCCGCGCCTGCGCGGACACCGAGATGTGCGCGGACAGGGCCGCGGAGGCCCGCCGATGACCCGGTCGGTGATGCGGTTCGTGGAGTGGACGATCGGTGCTCCCCGCGGCGAGGCCCCGCAGACCACCATCGTGATCCGCTGCCTCCAGCCGGGCTGCGACGAGGAGTCCGAGCCGAGCACCTCGCACATCACCCCGGACACCTGGGCGCTGCGCCACGCCGGGCGGACCGGCCACACCGAATACGAAGAGGTGGGCCGCTGCCGGCTCGTCGCGGCCCCGAAGGAGGCCCGATGATCTGCGACCGCTGCGGCCAGCTGATGCGTCCGGTCGACGCCGAGGCCATCGCCATCGACGGGGCCACCGGCCCCGGCGGCACGATCTACGTCCACAGGGTGCTGTGCATCAGGTCGAGGGCGCACCCGCAGTCGTACCCGAAGCGCCAGTCCCGCTGATCTCCCGCTCGCACCCAGGGTCGTCGGCGGCCGGGGTGCGAGCGGGTCTACTCCCGCACGAGGTCGGAGAGCGGTACGCCGAGGGCGTCGGCGATACGGATGAGGGAGTCCAGGAGGGGCGAAGCGTGGCCCTGCTCGATGCGGTTGTACGTGGCCCGGTCCATGCCGATGAGTTCGGCGACCTGTTGCTGAGTCTGGTTCGCGGTGGTTCGGGCGACCCGGATGCGGTCTCCTACGAAGCGCCGGCGGGCGAGCACCCAGTCGGGCGGCGGTACGGAGCGTGGCACTCCACCACGCTCTGCGTTCCATGATCGAAAGTATGTAGGGCAGAACCTACATCTTGATTGGATGCCTGAGGCACGCAATCCTAAGCAGCCATATCCGAAAGGACGTGGCATCGATGCGGTGCATCGGCGTTCGCGTGTCCGCCAGATCGCGCCGCATGGCGCTAAGACTCAGTCAAAGCGCCCCGCCCCACGCCCTTCTGAGCGTGGGGCGGTTTACGTTGTGCAGCAGAAGACCCCCACCGGCTGCCGGTGGGGGTCTCGCTTCTGTGGGCCTGGCCTCCCCGCCGGGACACCACAGAATCCGGGAGGCGCGTGTCAGGCGTGCGCGGGGAGACACACCTGCCCCTCCCATGGGCGGCACTCTACGGTGTATCGGCCACGGTTCCAGTCCCTCTATCGAGTGAGTTACTACCTTGATCGTTTGGGGATGTGGACTCTTAGTGGACTTCGATCACAAGAAGACCCCCCAATCACGATCGACTGGGGGGTCAAAAACAGGCTCTCACCTGCTATTTATCCCTGGTGGGCGCGGGCAGTTTCGAACTGCCGACATCTGCTTTGTAAGAGCAGCGCTCTACCCCTGAGCTACGCACCCGTGGATGAGGGAACAGCGTACATGGACTACGGCCCCTGGTCACAAACGGTTGCCGGCCGCAGTAGTCCGGCGGCCGAGGCAGTCGTGCGGGACCCGTCAAGGGGGCGAGAGGGGGGATATCCCCACCCCGCATACGGTAGCCGTCCTGATTCCCCGGGCTGCCGGTGCGCACATACCGTGAGCCGGAACACCGTAAGGCGAATCGGCACGACCTGGGGGACGAACACCGTGGCACACCACACCCGCACACTCATCGCGTCCGGCGGAGCGGTGCTTGCCGCCCTTGTGCTCTCCGGCTGCGGCAGCGCGGACACCGACGACGCACCGGTCGAGCACAAGTCGTTCGCGTTCAGTGGGAAGACGCTGACCATCGATACGGCCAACACGACGCTGGAGCTCGTACCGGCGGACGTGAAGAAGGTCGAGGTGACCCGGCAGGTCGACGGGTGGGTGGTGCTCGGGAGCGGGCCCGACCCGCGCTGGGACATGCGCGGCGGCACGTTGACACTGAAGGTGAAGTGCGATGCCTTGATCAGCAACTGTGCGGCCAAGCAGCAGGTGAAGGTGCCGCGCGGGGTGGCGGTCACCGTGCGCGGGGACAACGGCAAGGTCACGGCGACGGGCTTCGACACCGCGCTCGATCTGCGCTCCGACAATGGCGAGGTGACCGTGCGCGACGCCAGTGGGCCGCTGAAGCTGGACAGCGACAACGGCAGCATCGTCGCCGAGGGGATCTCCGGAGCGTCGGTCAAGGCCGACTCGGTCAATGGTGCGGTGCGGCTCGGGTTCTCCGCCGTGCCGGCCTCCGTGGACACCAGCAGTGACAACGGCAAGGTCGTCATCGAGCTGCCGGGCGGCGCCACGTCGTACGCGGTGAGCGCCAGCGCCCACAACGGGAACACGTCGGTGGAGGTGCCGCGCAGCGGCGACAGCTCCCATGTGGTGAAGGCCCGGAGCAACAACGGCGAAGTCACGGTGCGAACCGCGAACTAACCGGCCCGTGTGTTCGTCCTTACCTGGTGGGAGAATGTACCGGGCAGGGCGAATCGGCACGGGAGAGGGATGTGACGGCGACACACGCGAAGCCGCAGGCGAGAGCGGGTGCGAGTTCCGCCGTCAGAGATGTCCATCGGTCCGGTGGGGCCCGCGATGTCCTCGTGTTGATGCTGCTGCCGGTGCCGCTGCTCGCGGGCGCCCTGTCGGCCGCCTTCGCCGGTGGCGGCACGCGGCGCTGGTTCGGCGGGCGTGGGGAGGGGCAGCGCGCCGAGGCGCAGGCCGCGAAGGACGCCGCCGCCGAGGCCTTCGTCGAGCTGGACACGGCCCAGCGCGATCTGCAGATCTCCATCGAGACGATCACCGCGGTGGACAGCTCCCCGGCCGCGCGCAAGGCCGTGGACGACTTCGCCGCGCTCGGGCGGAGCATCGACGCGGTCAGCAGCGCCTACATCACCGCCGTCGACGCACACGATCTCGACCGCGACGATCTTGAACCGTCGGTCGCCACCCAGGCCAAGGCCCAGCTGTCCTCCGCCAAGAACGATCTCGTACGGGTCAAGGGCGAGCTCGACCGGTACGCGGCCGGTCTCGGTCCGCTGCTCGGCAGCGCCGAGACCCAGCTCGCGCGGCTCGCGCCGGCCGTGGAGCGGGCCCGGCAGGCGCTCCTGTCCGCGAGCAATGCTCTCGACACGGTGCGGGAGTCCGGGCTGCGGGCGGACGAGCTCGCCGCGCGGCTCGCCGCCCTCGCACCCGAGCTGACCAAGCTCAACCAGGGCGCCGGCCGGCACGGTGTGGCCGAGACCCTCCAGCGGGCCGATCAGGTGTCGCGCGATGCCGAGGCGGTGCGGGCCGAGGCGGCTCAGCTGCCCGAGCGGGCCGCCGAGATCGATCGCCGGCTGGTGACGCTGCGTACGCGCGCCGAGGCCCTGACGACCCGGGCCTCTTCCGTCGAGCCCGTGCTCAGCGAGTTGCGGCGACGGTTCTCCGCCGCCTGCTGGCAGGACCTCCAGCCCGTTCCGGAGCAGGCCGCGGTCAACGTGCGCCAGGCCGAGGAGAAGCTCAAGGAGGCCGCGAAGGCGCGCAGCGAGCAGCGCTGGGCCGACGCGACCTCCCGGCTGAGTACGGTACGGGCCCTGCTCAACGCCACCGACGAGGCGGTGTCCGCGGCCGGTGACCGGCTGCACCGGCTGAACGAGGTGGCCAAGGACCCGCAGCAGGAGATTCAGCGGACCCGGTTCGCGATCCGGGACGCCCAGCGGCTGGCCATGGCCGGGCGCAACACCCCCGAGCCGCGCCATGCCCGTCCGCTGGACGACGCCGTGGCCCGGCTCGACCAGGCCGTTAACGGCCTTGAGGGACGTCATCCCGACTACTGGCACTTCCTGACCGTCACGGAGGGCGTGCGCCAGACCGCCGCGCACGTCGTCTCCGAGATCCGCGAGGAGCGCGGGGCCGGCACCTGAGCCCTCCCGCGCGTCGGCCGTCGGAGCCGTCCCCGCCGTCCCCGCCGTCCCCGCCGTCCCCGCCGTCCCCGCCGTCCAGGGTGTGCCTGCGTGTCGACGGATGAGTCGCCGGAGTGCCTGCGTGCCTGAGTACGAGCGCCGGGGTGCGCCGTGCCCGGCGCCGAGCGATCCTGGTAGTGGCCGAAGGAGGCTCCTCCATGGCGACCCACGCGCCCCACGCGCCCCATGTACTGCGTCCTGCCCGGCGGCCCGGCGCTCACCGCAGGGCCACTCGACTCGATGAGCACCTGCCGGTCGACCACCGCCTCAGCCGCGTCTACCGGATAGGGGCGGGGCTGATGGGTCTGGTGCTGCTCGCCTTCGGCGTCCTGGGGCTGATCGACAAGATCGGCTTCTTCGACACCGGTGGGGACACCGTCGCCGGTCTGAGCACCAACGGTGCCCTCAGCGTGCTGTCGATCTGTGTCGGGCTGCTGCTGTTCATCGGGATGGTGATCGGCGGCAACTTCGCCTCGACCCTCAACATGGTCATCGGCATCGTGTTCGTCCTCAGCGGCTTCGTGAACCTCGCGCTGCTCGACACCGGGATGAACTTCCTCGCCTTCCAGATCCAGAACGTGCTGTTCAGCTTTGTCGTCGGGCTGCTGCTGATGATGTTCGGCATGTACGGGCGGGTCAGCGGCGGCCTCTCCCACGACAACCCGTACTGGCGGGCCCGGCACCCCGAGGAAGCCGCGGAGGAGGAACGGCTCGCGCGGCGCAGGCAGGTCGAGGAGATGCCCGTTGTCGTCCCGGCCTCCTCCCCCGATCGACGGGGCTAAGCCCGCGCAGGGGGGGGTGCAGAGCCCCGGGGGTGCAATGCCCGCGGGGGGGTGCAGAGCCCGCAGGTCTGGTGCGCCCGTGTGCCGGTGCGCCAGTGCGCCAGTGCGCCGGAAGTGCCGCCCCTGCTTCCGCCCTGCCCCTGCTTCTGCACCTGCCTCTGCCTGGAATCCGGTCCCTGCGGATAGCCTGAGCTCATGCCTCGTTACGAGTACCGCTGCCGCTCCTGCGGACACACGTTCGAACTCCGTCGCCCGATGGCCCAGTCCTCGGCCCCCGCCTCCTGCCCCGCCGGGCACGAGGACACCGTGAAGCTTCTCTCCACCGTCGCCGTCGGCGGCTCGGCCGGTTCCTCGCCTGCGCCCTCGGGCGACGGCGGTGGCGGCGGTTGCTGCGGAGGGGGCTGCTGCGGCTGACCCGGCCGCAGCGGCGAATAGCGCGACCACGGCCGGGGCCAGGGCTGCCTGCGCGACGGCCAGGGCTACCGCCTGCGCGACAGGGTCAGGCCGTCCGACACCGTGAGCAGCACGCTGTCCATCCGCGCGTCGGCGGACACGTGGTCATTGAACTCCTTGATGGCCGCCGCTCCGCCGGTCGCGTCCGGGTCGGTCACGCGGCCGTGGAAGAGCACGTTGTCCGTGGCGATGACGCCGCCTCGGCGCATCCGGGGCACCAGCTCCTCCCAGTACGGGATGTAGCCGCCCTTGTCCGCGTCGAGGTAGGCGAAGTCGATGTGCGGCTCGGTGGGCATCGCCCGCAGGGTGTCCAGGGCGGGGGCGATCCGCAGGTCGATCCTGTCGGCCACGCCCGCCTTCGCCCATGCCTCACGGCCGTACGCCGTCCACTCCTCCGAGACGTCGCAGGCGATCAATAGCCCGTCGGCGGGCATGGCCTGGGCCATCGACAGGGCGGAGAAGCCGGTGAAGGTGCCGACCTCCACGATGTGACGGGCTCCGGTCAGCCGGACGAGGAAGGCCAGCAGCGGGCCCTGCTCCTCGGCCGACTGCATGCCCGCGTGGTCGGGGAGACGGGCGTAGGTGGTCTCGACGAGCTCGCGCTGCACCGCGTCCAGGGGCGGGTTGTGCGCCAGCATGTACGCGTACAGCTCGTCCGTGATCTTGGTTTCGTTTCCCTTGGTCATCGCACAACTCCTTGGTCTGCCGCGTGCTCCCCCCGGAGGGCGGGAACGCGGCGACTGTAGCCGCCGGATGCCGCCGGGTGCCGTTGGCCACCGCCGGTTCGAGCGGATTCGTCGGCGCGGCGGCCAGTACGGGCTTCCGGGTGTCAGGCGGCCCGCACCGGGCTCGACGTCCGCAGGAGGAAGCGCCGCAGGATCTCCTCGCCCGCGGCCACGCCCCGCTCCGCGGTCGCCTCCACGTGCGGGGCGCTCCAGTCCGCGTCGGCCAGTTCGCCGTGGCCGGGGCGCCAGCCGTGGTCGGCGGCGAGCAGCAGGTCTGCGTCCAGGAGGGAGTCACCGGCGGCGAGCGTGAGCGTGGCGCCCGTGCGGCGGGCCACCTCGCGCATCGCGGCACTCTTGGTGAGCGGCCTCGGGACGACGTAGATCTTGCGGCCCTGGAGCGAGACGGACCAGCCGCGCGGCTCCGCCCACTCGGCCAGCTCCTGCCTCCAGTCCGGGGGCAGCTGGGCCCGGTCGACCACCAGGTAGGCGAACAGGTCCTCCGCGACCCGCTCCTTGAGCAGCCAGGCGGGATCGGCGGCGGATATGAGGTGGGCGCGGATCTCGTCGAGCGAGGCGCACTCGTCGGCCAGCCGTCGGGTCACCGTCCGCTGCCAGTCCGGGTCGGACTCGCCGTCCACCAGGATGTGTCCGCCGTTGGCGCAGATCGCGAACCGGGGTGCGGGTCCCGGGAGATGGATGCGGTGGTACTGCTCGCGGGTACGGGTGGTGGTCGGCACGAAGACCGTGGAACCGGCCAGTTCGACGAGGAGTTCCGCCGCCGTCTCCGTGACGTACGAGAGCGGCTTGTGGTCGTACACCTCGACGCAGAGCAGCCTGGGGGCCTGCGCGTCCGGCATCGGGAGCTGGAGGGCCGCCGCCGAGTAGATGAGGGTGCGGTCGAGGTCGCTGGCGACCAGGGTCACCGGGGAGGGCGCGTGGACCGTCACTTGGAATCCACCGCCTTGCCGTCCGCGCCGGTCGCCCCGCGCGTGTACTTGGGGTGGATCAGCCCGACACAGGTGTACGGGAGGGCGTCGACCTCCTCGACGGGAACGCCGCGCTGCTCGGCCAGCAGCCTGATGTGGTCCAGGTCCGCACCGGCGCCGCGCTTGGCGAGGATCTTCCACGGAACCCGGCGCAGCAGGACCCGGGTCGTCTCCCCGACCCCCGGCTTGACCAGGTTCACGTCGTGGATGCCGTACTCCTCGCTGATGCGCTCCACGGCGGCCCAGCCCTCCCAGGTGGGGGCCCGGTCGGCGGTGAGCAGCTCCTTGGCATCGGCGTCGACCGCGTCCGCGACCTCACCGAACCGGTCCGCGACGGTGTCGAGGAAGTGGCCGGAGACATCCGATCCGGCGAGCTCGCGGTAGAACTTCGCGCCGTGGAAGTCGTCCGGTCCGACCAGGTCGGAGCGCAGGACGGTACGGGAGATCAGGCCGGACACCGTGGAGTTGAGGCAGGCCGAGGGGATCAGGAAGTCCTCGCGGGTGCCGTACGTGCGGACGCAGCCGCCCGGGTCGGCCAGGACCGCGATCTCCGGGTTGAAGCCCTCGGTGCCGTCGGCTTCCTCGAACTCCGCGATGGCCGCGGCCAGTTCGCGGGTGATGGCCCCCTTGCCCGTCCAGCCGTCGACGAAGACGACATCGGCCGGGTTGTGGTGGGCGGCCAGCCAGCGCAGGGCGTTGGCGTCGATGCCCCGGCCGCGCACGATGGAGACGGCGTAGTGCGGCAGCTCGACGCCGTGGCGGTGGCGGGCCCAGCGGCGCATCAGTACGCCGACGGGCGTTCCCGCCCTGGCCAGCGAGACCAGTACGGGGCGGGGTCCGCGCTCGGCGAGAACGGTCTCGGTGACGGCGCCGACGGCGCGGGCGATGCGGGCCGCCGACAGGTCCAGGGCCGCCTTGAACAGGTCCTGGTACTGGTCGGACGGCTGGTACTCGACGGGGAGCGACTCGGCGTAGTGCGCGCCGCCGCTCTGTATCGCCTCCTCACGCTCCTCGGTGGGCGCCTCCAGCTCGGTGTCAGAGAGGTCCTGGAGCAGCCAGCCGACCTCGTCGGGCGCGTAGGAGGAGAAGGCGGGGCCGCGGAGGGGCTCGGGCAGCATGCGGGGTTCTCCCTGGCGGGCGGAGGCGGAGCGAGTGGAGGCGGAGCGGTCGGAGGCCGACGACGGGGCGGCGGCCGGGGACGGGATGGCGGCGGCGGCGGACGCGGACGCGTCGGACACCGCGGATATCGCATCGGCCGGTATGTACGAGGGCACCACCGCGAGGAGGACCTGGGCCGTGTGGGGGGCGAGCCGCGCCAGCAGTCCGTCGGGAGCGTGCAGTTCGGGCGTGTCGGCGGTGGAGTCGACGACGGCCACGACGGCGTCGAAACCGGCGCCCGCGACGTTGTACGCGTACCGGGCACCGGGGCCGTCGGCCGGGTCGTCGTGGGCCGGGAAGACCAGCCGGGTGCGTATCGCGTAGCCCGGGTCGTCCACCGCGAGGACCGGGGAGCGGGTCGTGGTGGAGTAGCGGACCTCGGCGTCGAGGCGGTCCTCCAGAGCGGTGCCCAGGCGCAGGGGCGCGTACATCAGCTCCTCGAAGCCGAGGACCAGTACGCGACGCGCCGTGCCGTCCAGTTCAGCGGCGATCCGGTCCGCCATGGCGGGGAGGGCCGCTTCCAGCCGGGTGCGGTGTTCGGGGGTGAAGCCGTGCCTGCCGCCGTCGGGCACACCGGCGGGCCAACGCAGGTCCACCCGGGTACAGGGCCGGGGAGCACCGGACGCGGGCCGGGGCGCCGGCGCTCCGGCGCCCCGCGCCAGGTCCCGCGCCTTCTCCTCCTCCGCCGCGACCAGCGCCTGCCCCTTCTCCAGGACGCCGTCCGGGAGAAGGACCGTGCCCGCGTTCCTCGCCACCAGGTCGACGCGGGCGCCGATCTCCGCCGCGAACTCGGCCAGCCGGCCGCGGTCGGCCGGTGAGCGCATGTCGGCCAGGGCCACGATCACGTAGCGGTTGCGCGGGTAGCGCTCGTGCAGGTCGCGGATGGTGTTCAGGACGGTGTTGCCGGTGGAGAACTCGTCGTCGACCAGCACGAGCACCGCGTCGGCCGATTCCGCACCGGTCGCACCAGCCGGGCGAGCCGCACCAGCCGGGCCAGCCGAATGCGCAGCCCCATCGATCCAATCGGTCCCACGGACACCACGGGTCCCATTGATCCCACCAACCCCACCGGTCCCACCGGTCCCATCGCTCCCCCCGGCCTCACCAGTCCCGCCAGTCCCGCCGTCACCCGCGCCATCCGCACTCCCCGCGTCACCCGTCAGCAGGTCCGGGTCCTCCGGCAGCAGCAGGTGCGAGGTCGCGTGGGAGTGCGACTCCTCGAATCCGCCCGCCCGAGCCACGCCCGCCACGGGGCGGCGCGTCGAGTGGAGATACGGTGCGGTGCCGAGCCCGTCGGCGACCGCGTGGCCGAGGCCGGTGGCCGTCTCCGCGTAGCCGAGCACGACCGCGTGCCGTGCCCCGGCCTCCCCGAGCAGTTCCCGCACCCGGCGGCCGAGCTGGAATCCGGCGCCGTAGACCACCGAGGGGTACTGCGGTACGTGCTTGCCGAGCACATGGGACACGAGCAGATGCGCCCGCTTGGGGTTGCGCCGCAGGGCGAGGCCCAGCAGCTCACGCAGTTCGGCGTCGCCCACCAGCTCGACGCCCAGCCGCTCCGCGACCCAGCTACCCGACCACACCACGTTCGTCGTCTCTTTCCTCAGCCGTGCGCCCGCTCATCGGATCGCACTCGGAGCCACGCCCATCCACACCCACATCCGGGACCGCGTCCAGGACCGCATCCGGGACCGTCGTGAAAACACCGTCACCGGACCACCCTCACCCGAACAGGCTCATTCCGCGAGGCTCGCGGCCAGCAGTTCCACGAAACCGACGTCTTCCCTGGCCACCCCGAAGACCTCGGCCCGCTGCAGGGTGCGCTCTGCCCAGGCCCGGTGCGGCTTCACTTCGTTCATCTTGTTCGTGTACGCGGACCGCAGCACTCCGCCGCCCCCGCTCTCCGGCCGCAGGATGTCCTGGGCGTCACTGAACTCCTCGTGACTGACCACCGACAGTGCGTGCACGGGCGCGACGTGCGAGGGGTGGATGCAGGTCTTGCCGAGCAGGCCGTTGGCCCGGTCCAGCTCGATCTCCCGCAGCAGGCCGTCCAGGTCGTGCTCGATCAGCGCGGTGCGCAGTTCTTCGGCCCGGCCCTCCAGGAAGGGGCTGCGGCGCAGCTGCGGCTTGAACATGCGCTCCTGGAGCCGGAAGTACTCCCACACGGGTCCGGTGATCGTGAAGCCGGTGCCGTCCGCCCGGCCCAGCACGTTGACCACGTCGGCGATGACGTCACCGACGATCCGGACGTCGTACGCGGTCATGTCGGGGGCCCTGCGCAGTCCGTACGCCGAGCAGAAGTCGGTGACGCCGAGCCGCAGCGCGAGCACTCGGTCCCGGTACGAGCCGACGGTGGCGGCGATCTCCTGGAGGACTTCCCGCCGGGTCTCCAGATGGAGCAGTTCGGGCGATTCGAGTACGGGCATGGCGAAGAGCCGCCGGCCGCCCGCGCTCTCGGCCTTGGCGAGCGCCTCCATGAAGGGCACGCCACGCTCCCGCGTGAACTTCGGAAGTACAAATCCGGACAACAGTCGGACTGAATCACCGAGCCGGCGCACCAGGTCCGTGATCTGGTGCGGTTCACGGACCCGGATGAAGAGGAGCGGGAGCTCACCGCCGCGTGCGTCGAGTTCCGCGAACTGGCCGACCAGGTTCTCCTCGGCTCCGGCCACCTCGGAGTCGTCGATCGAATCCTCCAAGCACAGCACCATGGAGACGACACCGCGGGCGGCCTGCTTGACCACGTCGCCGGCGAGCGCCGGCCGGGTGGCGGGACTGTAGAGGGTGGCGCCCAGCGCGGCCGCGAGGATCCGGGGCGGTGCGTCGGCATCGAAGGAGCACGGCTCCTGGAAGAACAGGCCGTCCCTGACAGTCGGCGCGATATGCCCGAAATGACGCATCTGATTCCCCCCGTGCTACCTGACCGATCGGACAACGTGTGGCCGGTAATAGTACGTACGGACGGGTGTCGGCAGTTCCCTGGCCACATGAATTCCGGGTAACTCGTCCATTTGACGACGGTTCGGCAACGTGCGGACGCGGCGCTTCCGGTGTTTCGCCGGGACGCGACTCGCGACCCCCGCGTTGTCCGCGGGGGCGGCCAGCAGGCAGGATGACCGCCATGACGCACGCGATGGTGAAAGGCTCGAACGTCCCACTCGATGCCATGGCCGTACGGGCCGTGCTGCGCTGGACCCCCGGCAACGGGGTCCCCGACGTGGACGCCTCGGCCCTGCTGCTCGGCTCCGACGGCCGCGTGCGCTCGGATGAGGACTTCGTCTTCTACAACCAGCCCCGCCACCCCTCCGGCCTGGTACGACGCCTGCCGAAGCGGAGCCTCGCCACCGGGCTGACGGACACCATCGAGGCCGATCTGGGCGCGCTCGACCCCTCGGTCGACCAGGTCGTCATCGCCGCATCCTCCGACGGCGCCTCCTTCGAACAGGTGCGCGACCTGTCCATCATGCTCTTCGACGCGGCGGCGGCGGGCGGTGAGCCGCTCGCCGTGTTCGAGATCCGGCCGGAGACCGGCGCGGAGACCGCGATCATCTGCGGCGAGCTGTACCGCCGCGGAGATGGCTGGAAGTTCCGGGCCGTGGGGCAGGGCTACCCGACCGGCCTCGTCGGTCTCGCGACCGCGTTCGGCATCTCGGTCGACGAGACGGCGGCCCCGGCCGATCCCGAACCGACTCCGGCCCCGGCACCACCGCCCGTCCCACCCGTACCGGCCTTCCCGCCCGCACCGGCCCCCGATCCGGACGCGCAGCTCACCGTGCAGCACCAGCAGCCCGCGTACGGCTACCCGCAGCCCGCTGTGGCCCCGCCGCCGCAGCCCGCCTACGGCTACCCCCAGCCGGCCTCCGCGCAGCCCGCCTACGGCTATCCGCAGCCCGCGGCGGCGGCAGCACACGCGCCGGACCCGAATTTCGTCCTGCCGCCGCAGGGGCCGCAGTTCATACGCCCCTGAGCCCGGCCCCCGGCCATGAGCGGGCCCATGAAGACGCCCACCGGGACACGCCCTTGGGCGCAGTCCGGGGCACCGCCCCGAGCGGGCCCTTGGGCGCACCCCCGGAGACGCACCTGAACACCCCCGGCTCCTGCCTCTACGTCCGGGACTTGTAGCCGCGCCCCCACTGCATCCCGTAGCCGTACAGCCGGTCCAGCTCCGACTGGAAGCCGTACACGAACTTCACCTCGCGCCGCACGATCAGTTCGTCCTTGACGTTCTCCACGGTGAACACGGCGCATGAGCGTGCCTGCGGGGCCCGCTCGTCCAGCTCGATCTCGATGCGCGGCCCGTTGCCCGGGTAGAGCGTCACCTTGGCGTGCGTGCGGTCGAAGGCCGGTGTCTGGTCGTAGATGTAGACGAAGAACAGCAGCCGCTTGATCTGGTCGCGCTGGTCGAGGTTGACGTAGACCGTCTCGCCGGACGGTGCGCCGAAGCGGTCGTCGCCGCTGAGCCTGATGTAGGGCGGCGCGTTCAGGTCGCCGATCAGGTTGCCGAGCGGCTGCACCACGCCCTTGGTGCCGTCCGCCAGCTCGTACATGCAGCCCAGGTCCAGGTCGACGTTGACCACGCCCTGGGTGTGCGCCTGGACCACGTCCGGCTTGAAGAGCTTGAGCGGTCTCAGCAGCCGGCCGCTCTGCCGCGACCGGCCCTCGATGTCGGAAGTGCGCATCCGCCAGGAGAGGTTGACCCGGAGGTTGCCGGTCAGCGCGCCCTGTTTGGTCAGCGAGACCGTGGCATGCCGCCGCGAGAGCACGATGGAGTTCGTGGCCGCGTTGCCCGACTCGAACTGCGCTTCCCGCCCCGGCCACAGGTTGTCCCAGAACGCCATCCCCAACCCCCACACATATCGGCCACGCCGGATACCCGGCCCCGCACCCGCCGCATGCGCAACACACGACGCACGCACCGCTGCGGGGCGGCTCCGGGCCGGGTCCGGGATCTTCCCGAGGACCTTCACCGTTCGAGCCGCCCCGCAGAGAGCGTTCCTCATTCCCTACCGGGTCACACCCCGGCGGGCACTTCGGACGTGGAACCGCCGTCCCCGCCGCTGTCCCCGCCGCCGCCTTCGCCCTCCAGCGCCTTGTTGCGCCGGACCGACGACCAGAACGACCAGGCGATCAGGACGACGCCGACGAGACCGGTGATGAGCTCGTTGATCTCGTACTGGATCGTGACGAGCAGGATGACGGCCAGCGCGCCGATCGCGTAGTGCGCGCCGTGCTCCAGGTAGACGTAGTCGTCCAGGGTGCCCTGGCGGACCAGGTAGACCGTGAGCGAACGGACGTACATGGCACCGATACCGAGACCCAGCGCCATCAGCACGATCTCGTTGGTGACGGCGAACGCGCCGATCACGCCGTCGAACGAGAAGGACGCGTCGAGCACTTCCAGGTAGAGGAACATGAAGAACGCGGCCTTGCCGGAGAGCACGACCGCGGAGATCTTCTTCCCGGTCCGCTTGGCCTGTTCCTCCTCCTCGTGCTCGCGTTCCTCGGCCTCTTCGAGTTTGTTCTCGAAGAAGCCGGAGAGCCCGCCGACGATGAGGTAGGTGATCAGGCCCGCGATACCCGCGAGCAGGACCGTCTCCGTCTTGTCCGCGTGGCCGCCGCCGTGCTGGTGCGCGCTGCCCGCGAACGTCATCGCCGAGATCAGCAGGACGATCAGGGCGACGCAGACCGACAGCATGTCGACCTTGCCGAGCTTGGCGAGCGGGCGCTCGATCCAGCGCAGCCACTGGATGTCACGGTCCTCGAAAATGAAGTCGAGGAAGATCATCAAAAGGAACATCCCACCGAAGGCGGCGATCGCCGGGTGGGCGTCCGTGACCAGTTCCTTGTAGCGGTCCGGGTCGTTGAAGGAAAGATCAACGGCCTCGATCGGACCCAGTTTGGCAGTGATGGCCACGATCACGACGGGGAACACCAGCCGCATACCGAAGACCGCGATGAGCACACCGACCGTGAGGAAGATCTTCTGCCAGAAGGCACTCATCTTCTTCAGGATTCCGGCGTTGATCACCGCGTTGTCGAAGGACAGCGAGATCTCCAGGACGGTGAGGATCGCCACTACCCCGAAGGCCTCCCACCCCCCGTAGAACCACGCTGCGACCAGGCCGATCGCGGTAATCGCGAACGACCAGCCGAAGGTTTTCAGAAGCACTGGCTACCCCATCATTTATTTAACGGGTCTCCCCCGGTGAGTACGGGGCTCCCCCGCGCCGAGCGCGGCTTTACGAAACGTTGACCCCGAAGTCTAGAGCGATGCCCCGCAGCCCCGACGCGTACCCCTGCCCCACCGCACGGAACTTCCACTCGCCGCCATAGCGGTAGAGCTCGCCGAAGATCATCGCGGTCTCCGTCGAGGCGTCCTCGCTCAGGTCGTAACGCGCGAGTTCCTGGCCGTCGGCCTGGTTCACCACCCGGATGAACGCATTGCTGATCTGCCCGAAGGTCTGGCCGCGGCTGTCGGCCTCATGGATCGAGACCGGGAAGACGATCTTGTCGCAATGGGCCGGGACCTGGGTGAGGTTGACGATGACGGACTCGTCGTCGCCCTCGCCCTCACCCGTGAGGTTGTCACCGGTGTGTTCCACGGAGCCGTCGGGGCTCGTGAGGTTGTTGTAGAACACGAACCACTCGTCGCCGAGCACCCGGCCCGACTGGCACAGCAGCGCGCTGGCGTCGAGGTCGAAGTCGGCCCCGGTGGTGGATCGTGCGTCCCAGCCGAGCCCGACCAGTACCTGGGTGAGATCGGGTGCGGCCTTGGAGAGGGAGACATTGCCTCCCTTGGCGAGTGTGACGCCCATGGTGTGTGTCCTCCCCGAGTGGATGAACCGTCTGTTGAGCGCGTCCGGCGCCGCACAGGGTGCGGCGCCGGACGGGGACGTGCTGGTGCCGGTCCGGGGCCCGCGCGGGCCCGGGAGCGGCGGTCCGGTGCCCCTCCCGGCGAGCTCCGCCGGGAGGGGCACCGGGTGCCGGTCAAGGTCCTAGACGTTGACGCCGAAGTCCTGCGCGATGCCGCGCAGACCCGAGGCGTAGCCCTGGCCGATGGCACGGAACTTCCACTCCGCGCCGTTGCGGTACAGCTCGCCGAAGACCATGGCGGTCTCCGTCGAGGCGTCCTCGCTCAGGTCGTAGCGGGCGAGCTCGCTGTTGTCGGCCTGGTTGACCACGCGGATGTACGCGTTGCGCACCTGGCCGAAGCTCTGCTGGCGCGACTCGGCCTCGTAGATCGAGACCGGGAAGACGATCTTGTCGACATCGGCCGGGACACCGGCCAGGTTGACCTTGATGACCTCGTCGTCGCCCTCGCCCTCACCGGTGAGGTTGTCACCGGTGTGCTCGACGGAGCCGTCGGGGCTCTTGAGGTTGTTGAAGAAGACGAAGTTGCCGTCGTTGCCGACCTTGCCCTCGGCGTTCGTCAGCAGCGCGCTGGCGTCGAGGTCGAAGTCTCCACCGGTGGTGGTACGAGCGTCCCAGCCCAGACCCACGATGACCGCGGTCAGGTTGGGCGCGGCCTTGGTCAGCGAGACGTTGCCGCCCTTGCTGAGGCTGACTCCCATGAGTCCTCCCATTGGTTTCATTGGGGGCCGGCCGGTGCCGGCGCCTCCACGTTGCGTTGGCATCGGATCAACGAGTGGATCCTAGTGACCGGTTCCCGGCCAAAACAGGCTTTTGGCCGGGGGTCGCCCCGAGATCCCCCGGATCTCGGATCAGAGAGTGCCGAGCGCCTTGACGTAGTCGTTGAGGTCGCGTGCGTCGGGCAGGCCGTTGACAACGGTCCAGCGCACCACGCCCTCCTTGTCGATGATGAAGGTGCCGC
Source organism: Streptomyces sp. NPDC088730 (assembly GCF_044751215.1). NCBI lineage: Bacteria > Bacillati > Actinomycetota > Actinomycetes > Kitasatosporales > Streptomycetaceae > Streptomyces > Streptomyces sp. NPDC088730. The sequence continues at coordinate 687,142 of NZ_JBIVLK010000001.1, read as the reverse complement.
GCACCGCGCAGCCCTTCTCCTCGTCGAAGACGCCGTACGCCCGCGAGGTCTCACCGTGCGGCCAGAAGTCCGACAGCAGCGGATACTCCAGGCCCTCCTGCTCGGCGAAGACGCGCAGGGTGTGGATGGAGTCGTTGGAGACGGCGAGCAGCTGCGTGTCGTCGTTCTCGAACGTGGGCAGCTCGTCGCGCAGGGCGCAGAGCTCACCCGTGCAGACGCCGGTGAAGGCGAACGGGTAGAACAGCAGCACCACGTTCTTGGCGCCGCGAAATTCGGAGAGCTTCACGGTCCGGCCGTGGTTGTCCTTCAGCTCGAAATCCGGGGCCTTGGTGCCGACCTCGATCGCCATGAAACGCGTCCCTTCGCTACGTCGCCGGGCTGGGCTGTCCGGGTGACTCCCACCCTACGCAGCCGCCCCCGGTGGCCGTACGGCACCCGCGGAAGGTCACCCGGCCGGTCCTCGCAGCTCCCCGCGGGCCCCTGCCGGGGCTTCACGGGTGTTCCCGGGCCCGCACGGCCGCCCACGGGGGTCTTCCGGGTCCCGCGGGCGACACGGGCATACGAAGGCCCCCGGGCGGCTTGCTGCCGTCGGGGGCCTTCAGTGGCGAAATGCGGTTCAGCGCCTGGGCTTGGCCGCCACCTTCGGCGTGGCCAGACGGCTGCCCGTCCAGTCCTTGCCCGCACTGACGCTCTTGGTCTGGGCGAGACCGGCCGTCTGGGCGGCCTCGTTGATGTCGCTCGGCTCGACGTATCCGTCACGGCCGGTCTTCGGCGTCATCAGCCAGACCGTGCCGCCCTCCTCGAGCAGACCAATGGCATCCACCAGCGCGTCCGTAAGGTCGCCGTCCTCGTCGCGGAACCAGAGCAGGACGACGTCGGCGACGTCGTCGTACTCCTCGTCGACGAGTTCCTGGCCGATAATGGCCTCAATGCCCTCACGGAGCTCCAGCTCGACGTCGTCGTCGTAGCCGATCTCCTGGACCACCTGTCCGGGCTCGAACCCCAGGCGTGTCGCCGGGTTGGTCCGCTCCTCCGCGTGGTCCGCGGTCGCGCTCACGGGTTGCCTCCTGATCATGTTTCGGAAAATGCTGCAGCCACGCGCGTACGCGGGGCGTTGGCCGTAGTCCACACGGGAGCGGCGGATCGCGCAAGTACCCAGCGCACGAGACCGCCTAAACGGTGACGTTTCGTGCCACGTCGCCGCACTGTCGGCGGGTCCGCTGCTGGAGCCTTCACGGCCCTCCACACCCTTTTCGTCCTTGAACAGCTTATGCCGTTTCGGTCCGGCAATCGGAGTCGAGCAGTGTTTGGGAACACTTGGACGCCTTGGGCGTATGGTTGCGGTTTCGCCCGACCCATCCTGCCCGACCAGCCCTCCACGCGCCTCCCGCCTCCCGGATACCCGCTCCGGCGCGGCCCATCCGGGGCTTGGGCCGTCCGGTGACGCGGTGTCCCGGAAAGCCCCTGGTTACTCCTCGGTAGAGGTGACGTTTGCGCCCTCGCGGTACACGATGGGACGGCGTACGTGTACACATCCCGGGGGCGTGAATCCCTCAACCAGGCCCCGTAGCGCAGCACCGAACAGCGAAGGAACAGCGTGGCTTCCGGATCCGATCGCAACCCGATCATCATTGGCGGCCTTCCGAGTCAGGTCCCGGATTTCGATCCCGAAGAGACCCAGGAATGGCTCGACTCCCTCGACGCCGCCGTCGACGAGCGGGGCCGCGAGCGGGCCCGCTATCTCATGCTCCGGCTCATCGAACGCGCACGCGAGAAGCGTGTCGCGGTGCCGGAGATGCGCAGCACGGACTACGTGAACACCATCGCCACGAAGGACGAGCCGTTCTTCCCCGGTGACGAGGACGTCGAGCGCAAGGTCCTCAACGCGACCCGCTGGAACGCGGCCGTGATGGTCTCGCGGGCGCAGCGTCCGGGGATCGGCGTGGGCGGCCACATCGCCACCTTCGCCTCCTCCGCCTCGCTGTACGACGTGGGTTTCAACCACTTCTTCCGCGGCAAGGACGACGGGAAGGGCGGCGACCAGATCTTCTTCCAGGGGCACGCCTCCCCGGGGATCTACGCCCGCGCCTTCCTGCTGGACCGGCTGAGCGAGGCGCAGCTCGACGCCTTCCGCCAGGAGAAGTCGAAGGCGCCGAACGGCCTGTCCAGCTACCCGCACCCGCGGCTGATGCCGGACTTCTGGGAGTTCCCGACCGTCTCGATGGGCCTGGGCCCGCTGGGCGCGATCTACCAGGCGCGGATGAACCGGTACATGGAGGCGCGCGGTATCGCGGACACCTCCGATTCGCACGTCTGGGCGTACCTCGGGGACGGCGAGATGGACGAGCCGGAATCGCTCGGCCAGCTCTCCATCGCCGCCCGCGAGGGCCTGGACAACCTGACCTTCGTCGTCAACTGCAACCTCCAGCGGCTCGACGGCCCGGTGCGCGGCAACGGCAAGATCATCCAGGAGCTGGAGTCGCAGTTCCGCGGGGCCGGCTGGAACGTCATCAAGCTCGTCTGGGACCGCTCCTGGGACCCGCTGCTGGCGCAGGACCGCACGGGCATCCTGGTCAACAGGCTGAACACCACGCCGGACGGCCAGTTCCAGACGTACGCCACCGAGACGGGCGCGTACATCCGCGATCACTTCTTCGGTGACGACGCCCGGCTGCGGGACATGGTCAAGGACATGTCCGACCAGCAGATCCTGCACCTGGGCCGCGGCGGTCACGACCACCGCAAGGTCTACGCGGCGTACGCGGCGGCCAAGGCCCACAAGGGCCAGCCGACGGTGATCCTGGCGCAGACGGTCAAGGGCTGGACGCTGGGGCCGAACTTCGAGGGCCGCAACGCGACCCACCAGATGAAGAAGCTCACGGCCGAGGACCTCAAGCGCTTCCGGGACCGGCTGCACATCCCGATCGCGGACTCCCAGCTGGAGGACGGCAACCCGCCGTACTACCACCCGGGCCGCGACTCGGAGGAGATCCAGTACATGCACGACCGCCGCAAGGATCTGGGCGGTTACGTCCCGACCCGGGTGGTGCGGGCGAAGCCGCTGGCCCTGCCGGACGACAAGGCGTACGCGACCGCGAAGAAGGGCTCGGGACAGCAGTCGATCGCCACCACCATGGCGTTCGTCCGCATCCTGAAGGACCTCATGCGGGACAAGGAGATCGGCAAGCGTTTCGTGCTGATCGCGCCCGACGAGTACCGGACCTTCGGCATGGACGCGTTCTTCCCGAGCGCGAAGATCTACAACCCGCTCGGTCAGCAGTACGAGTCGGTGGACCGCGATCTGCTGCTCGCGTACAAGGAGTCCCCGACCGGCCAGCTGCTGCACGACGGCATCTCGGAGGCGGGCTGTACCGCCTCGCTGATCGCCGCCGGATCGGCCTACGCCACGCACGGCGAGCCGCTGATCCCGGTGTACGTCTTCTACTCGATGTTCGGTTTCCAGCGGACCGGCGACCAGTTCTGGCAGATGGCCGACCAGCTCGCGCGGGGCTTCGTGCTGGGCGCCACCGCCGGCCGTACGACGCTGACCGGTGAGGGCCTCCAGCACGCGGACGGCCACTCGCAGCTGCTCGCCTCGACCAACCCGGGCTGTGTCGCGTACGACCCGGCGTTCGGGTACGAGATCGGGCACATCGTCAAGGACGGTCTGCGGCGGATGTACGGGGGGACGCCCGAGGAGAACGAGGACGTCTTCTACTACCTCACCGTGTACAACGAGCCGATCCAGCACCCGGCCGAGCCCGCCGATGTGGACGTCGAGGGCATCCTGAAGGGCGTCTACCGCTACAGCAGCGGCGAGAAGGGCGAGATCCCCGCCCAGATCATGGCGTCCGGTGTGGCGGTCCCGTGGGCGGTCGAGGCGCAGCGCATCCTCGCGGACGAGTGGAACGTGAAGGCGGACGTCTGGTCGGCGACCTCCTGGAACGAGCTGCGGCGCGAGGCCGTGGACGTGGAGCGGCACAACCTGCTGCACCCGGAGGAGGAGCAGCGCGTCCCGTACGTGACGCGCAAGCTCTCCGGCGCACAGGGACCGTTCGTCGCGGTCTCGGACTGGATGCGGTCGGTGCCGGACCAGATCGCGCGCTGGGTGCCCGGTGCGTACCAGTCGCTGGGCGCGGACGGCTTCGGCTTCGCGGACACGCGGGGCGCGGCCCGCCGGTTCTTCCACATCGACGCCCAGTCGATCGTCCTGGCGGTCCTCACCGAGCTGGCGAAGGACGGGAAGGTCGACCGTTCGGCGCTGAAGACCGCGGTCGACCGCTACGACCTGCTGGATGTGGCCTCGGCCGATCCGGGGGCCGCGGGCGGCGACGCGTAGTTCGCGGGGCCGCGTGGCGGTGGGACCGATGGGGTGCCACCGCCACGCGGCGTTTCCGGCCGGTCTCAGTTCTCCCAGACCTTGAAGGCGCGCACCTGGTACGGGGACCGCGGCACCCAGGTGCCGCCGCCCGGATAGGTCTCGAACTCCCCGGTCTCCGCGCACTCGGCCGACTGGTAGGTGGTGACCGGGCGGCCGGTGCGGTTGGCGAGCGCCTGGCCGGTGGAGCCCGCCGGCAGCGGCACACAGCTGTCGATGTCGATGGTGGACAGCTCGTGGACCTGCCGGCCGCCGGCGAACTCCGGCTTCGCCCAGAGGCAGAGCTGACCGCTCCCGCAGGCGCCGAGCCGGACGGGCGCGGCCTCGGCCGGCGGTGCCAGGCCGGTGGGCAGTGCGGTGACGGCCAGGGCGGTGGCGGCCAGGACGGCGCCGGCGACGGTTGTACGCATGTGAGTGGACGTTGTACGCATGTGAGTGAACCCCCCGTGCTGATGTGGATCTTCCGCACCCAGCCTGAGCTGCGGGGCGGGCGTCCGGGAAGGGGCCGGGGGCCTTACCACCCTGATAGGCGACAGCCCCGCCGGAACCTTCCGGCGGGGCTGTCGCGTGCACTGTGTTGACGCCTTCCGGCGCCGGGACGGCGCCCGGACGGGGCGGTCGGATCAGATGTGACCGACGCCCGCGCCCGCCTCCGCGTTCTCACCGCGCTTGGTCAGGGTGGCGACCAGGGCCGCGATCACCGCGACGATGCCCGCGACCATGAACGCCGTGCTCATGCCCGACACGAACGTGTCATGGGCGACGTTCACGATCTTGCCGGCGACCTCGGGCGGGGTGTCGGGGGCGACCGGCGGAATGCCGACCTTGACGGCCTGGGACGCCTGGTCCAGCTGCTCGCCCGACAGCGGGGGCAGCTGTGCGTCCTTCCAGTTGTCGGCGAGTTCGGCGTCGACCCGGGCGGCCATGATGGCGCCGAGGACGGCCGTACCGAGGCTGCCGCCGACCTGCATGGCGGCCTGCTGGAGGCCTCCCGCGACACCCGAGAGCTCCATCGGGGCGTTGCCCACGATGACCTCGGTGGCGCCGACCATGACCGGCGCGAGGCCGAGGCCGAGCAGGGCGAACCAGATCGACATGGTGACGGTGCCCGTGCCGACGGTCAGCTGGGACATGCCGAAGCACGCGATCGCGGTGCACACCATGCCGCCGACCAGCGGGACCCGCGGGCCGAACTTGGTGATCAGGAAGCCCGCCAGCGGCGAGGCGACGATCATCATCGCGGTCAGCGGCAGCAGGTGCAGACCGGCGTCGACGGCCTTCATGCCGTGCACGTTCTGGAGGTAGAAGGTGACGAAGAACAGACCGCCCATGAAGGCGAAGGCCATCAGCACCATCAGGACCGTACCGGCGGAGAGCGGCACGGAGCGGAACATCGCCAACGGGATCAGCGGTTCCCTGACGCGCTGCTGGACGAGGGCGAAGCCGACGAACAGGGCGACGGCGGCGATCAGGAAGCCGATCGTCTTGAGGTCGCCCCAGCCCCACTCCGAACCCTTGATGAGGGCCCAGATCAGGCAGAACATCGCGCCGGACAGCAGCACGATGCCGGCGAAGTCGAAGGAGCGCGGCGCGTTCTCCGCGCGGTGGTCCTTGAGGATCAGCACGCCGAGCACGAGCGCGATCACGCCGACCGGCACGTTGATGAAGAAGACGGACTGCCAGCTGACGTGCTCGACGAGCACGCCGCCCAGGATCGGACCGCCGGCGGTCGAGGCGCCGATCACCATGCCCCAGATGCCGATCGCCATGTTCAGCTTCTCGGCCGGGAAGGTGGCGCGGAGCAGGCCGAGCGCGGCCGGCATCAGCAGGGCTCCGAAGAGGCCCTGGAGCACCCGGAAGGTGATGACGAGGACGACGCTGCTGGAGAGGCCGATGGCCCCGGACGCCGCGGCGAAGCCCACGACGCCTATCAGGAAGGTCTGGCGGTGGCCGAACCGGTCACCGAGCTTGCCGGCGGTGATCAGGGAGACCGCGAGGGCGAGCATGTAGCCGTTGGTGATCCACTGGACGTCGGCGAGCGAGGCGCCGAGGTCCTTCTGGATCGCGGGATTGGCGATCGCGACGATCGTGCCGTCGAGCGCAACCATCATCACGCCGATGGCCACGGAGAAGAGCGTCAGCCAGGGGTGGCCGCGCAGCCCCTTGGCAGGTGCGGGAACAGGGGCATCCCGGGGCTCCCGCGGTGCCTTTTCGACGGTGGTCTGACTAGTCATACCCGGAGATTAGTGTCAGTCGCTGACAGTTGACAAACCATTTCACAAGTCGGTAACTGTCACGTAGCTCACAGGTAAGCTGAGCTGGACAAAGCAGGGAAAAGAGGACCAGCTCCGTGACCGACGGGCAACAGACCGCCGAGTATCCGACCGGGCTGCGCGAGCGCAAGAAGCGCCGCACCCGGGACGCGCTGCTCCATGCCGCCCTCGATCTTTTCACCACCCAGGGGTACGAGGAGACCACCGTCGACGAGATCGTCGACGCGGTGGAGGTCTCCCAGCGCACCTTCTTCCGCTACTTCGCCGGCAAGGAGTCGGCCGCCTTCGCCGTCCAGGAGATGGTGGAGTCGCGCTTCATCGCCGAACTGAGCCAACGGCCCGCGTCTGAAGCCCCCTTCGAAGCGATGCGCCGCGCGGTCCTGTGCGCCTGGAACAGTATCGGGGACGCCATCGAGGCCATCGTCCCGGTCGAACTCCACATGCGTACCTACCAGATGATCGAATCGACGCCCTCGCTGCTCGCCGCCCATCTGCGCCGCAGCAGCGAGCTGGAGAACCAGACGGCCCGGCTGATCGCACAGCGCGAGGGACTGGACGTGGAGCGGGACCCGCGCCCGCGCGTCGCCGTCGCCGCGTTCTGCGGGGTGATGAGGGTGACCGGCCAGCTGTGGGGGCACGGCCGGGAGACCAGCGTGGACTCGCTGCGGACGCTGACCGAGATGTACCTCGACCAGTTGGGACCGGCCCTGGCCGACGACTGGCACGCGCCCGCCCGGGGCCGTGTGCCGCATGTCTCCGAGCCGGCGTATGGCCAAGGTCACAACACGCGGACCACGCCGCCCGGATGCGACATCCGCGGGGTGCGGAGCTCGGCGGAGCGTACGGGTGGCCCGTACGGAGCGTAAGGGAAGGGGCATTCCATTCCCGACAGTCGGGTGATGTGTGTCACCCGCTCAACGGCGTGCGGCGCGCGTCTCCTAATGTGGGCCGCAGTGACTTCCTTCGATTCCTCCCCGACGCTCACCGCATGGCGCACTCTGCTCGCCATCGCGGTTGTGTTCGTGATGCTGGCGACCACTGGCTGGACCGCCGTGCGTCATCAACGCTCCGACGAGCCACGCACTGTCGCACTCGCCTCCTGGGCCAGGGGATCGATAGGCGGCCGCGCGCTTCCCCCCGCCGACGCGCAGCCGCACAGACTGGCGCGCTTCTTCGCCACGCTCACGGCCGCGCAGCGCGTCCGGCTGGCGGACAAGTACCCGCTGGTGGTGGGGAATCTGAACGGCGCCCCGGTCACCCTGCGCTACCGGGCCAACCGGCTCGCGCTCATCCAGGCGGGCACGGTCGAGCAGCAGCGGCAGCACGACACCCAGCTCTCCCCCGACGGCCGCGCCGAGGCGGCCCACCGGCTGGACCGCTTCCGCTCGATGCTCGCCCCGGGCCGGCACTTCCTCGCGTTCGACCCGTCGGGCCGGGGCCGCGCCGCCGAGGTCTTCGGTGATCTCGACCGGGCCGAGCGGATCTCGGTGGTCGTACCGGGCGTGGACACCAACCTGCTGACGCTGGAGCGGACCGGGACCAAGACCAACGCCGCGCCCGTCGGCATGGCCAAGTCCCTGTACGCCGCCGAGCGGACCGCGGGCCCCGCCGTACGCACCGCCGTGATCGCCTGGGCCGACTACACCGCGCCCGTGGGCATCGGCATGGACGCCGCCCTCGGGAACCTCGCCCAGCGCGGGGCGGTCCGGCTCGACGCGCTCGTCGGGGCGCTCCCTGGCCAGGCACCCGTCTCGCTGTTCTGCCACAGCTACGGCTCGGTCCTGTGCGGCGTGGCGGCGAGCGGACTGCCCGCCCGGGTCACCGACATCGCGGTCGCGGGCAGTCCGGGCATGCGCGCCGACAACGCCGGCGCACTGCACACCCGCGCCAACGTGTGGGCGATGCGGGACCGCGACGACTGGATCGCGGATGTACCGAACCTTGAGGTCGCCGGGGTCGGCCACGGGGCCGATCCGGTCGATCCGGACTTCGGTGCCCGGATCGCGGCGGCGGGTGACGCGATCGGCCACAGCGGCTATTTCGAGCCGGGAACCGAGAGCCTCGGCAACTTCGCCGCGATCGGTGTCGGCACCTACGCTTCGGTGACCTGTGCACCGGCCGACACCGCCTGCCACGAACGAATTTCCGGCAACGAGACGGTCTGACGCGCGTAGAGAGCCGTGCCGGTCGCGGATTGCCGTCGACTCGGAGGGGGGACGTGCGGGCAAGTGCCGCATACGATGAGGCACATGGGTGATGTGCTGGCCGGAATTCAAGCCACCTGGGAGTTCGACGCCGACTCCGTGCTCATCCGCTTCGAACGGGGTATCCGCACGCCGAGGCTCTTCCAGAGCCTCCGTGAGCGCCGCGTCCCGCACGCGGCGCTGTCGTCGGTGACGCTGACTCCGGGCAAGCGGGGCACGGTGGTGCTGCGTGCCGTCCCGAGACCCGGCGCCGACCCGCTGCTCGAAGCCGCGGCCGGGCAGCTCAAGGACGGCTGCGACCCCTACCGACTGGTGCTTCCGGCCGAGCGCGAGACGCTCGCCGAGTACTACGCGGACGAGCTGCGGGCCCGGCTGGGCCCCGACGCGGGTGAACCCGCCGAGCGCTTCCTGGTCGCGGCGCCCGAGGCGCCGATGCGCTTCAAGGCCTACGACGGCCGGGCCAGCTTCGACGGGGACCGGATCTCCTTCCGGTGGTTCTGGACGGGCGCCTCCTCCGAGAAGTGGAAGGCGGGCGACCAGACGTTCCCGGTCACCGAGCTGAGCGGCGTCGAGTGGCGCTCCCCGGAGGCCTTCGAGGGCTATCTGCGGCTGGTGCCGAGGGGGCTGGAGTGCACGGGCCCGGCCACGGCGGAGGGCCCCGGCCTCGGCGGCGGTCCCGGCGCGGCGCTGTGCACGGGCACCGACCGGAGCGCGCAGTCCGTGGCCGCACGGCCCACCCGGGCCGACGAGGACCCCGCCGCGGTGATCTTCGGCCTCGGCTACGGCCCGGTGCACGAGTCGCTGCCGTTCGCCGCGGCCGTGCTGGAATCCGTCCGCAGGAAGCAGACCGCGCCCGTGGCCGCGGCGACGGCCCTGACATCCGCCGGGCGGCGCGACCCGGCGGACATCGCGGAGCGGATCCACCACCTCGGCGAACTGCACCGGGCGGGACTGGTGACGGACGACGAGTTCAGCGCGAAGAAGGCCCAGCTGCTCGCCGAGCTGTAGCGGCGGCCCGTCCCGTACGCGCCCGGGGCGGGTCATCCCCCGGTACGGGGCAGGCGCCCGCGCAACCGGAACCCCGGAATGACGCCGGGGGACGGCTTCGCTGCCTTCGCCGAGCAGCCCATGCCCGCTCACTCCACGCCCCCGCCCCCGCCGTCCCCGCCCGCGACGGACGGTCTGCTGAGCGCCGCCCGCCGCCATCTGGGCCCGATGGCGTATGGACCGGCCCATCCCGCCCATCCGCCGGCCCCGCTCCCGGCCGGCGCCCGGAAACGCTGGCAGCGGGTCCTGCCGTAGGCGGCCGGGACCGCCTGCTGGGCTTCCGGCAACGCCCAGCAGGCGCCGACCCGGCCTCCGCCTAGTCCGGCGCCCGCCGGGTGCCCGCGGAGGACGCCCACGGACACCCCGGGTACTTCGCTCCCGGAACCGAATCGCTGCGCGCCTTCGCCGCGATCGCCGAAGGCGCGTACCCCCAGGGCCCGTTCCCTTCGGAGACGTACGACCAGTTCAGAGGCCACACTGGGCGGATCTGCCGGGGAGCGGACTGGACAAGCGGCCGGGGCGCCCCGCACGATGAGCGCTCACGATTGCAACTGTGCGGGGGCAAAGCGGTGTTACGGCGACCTCGGCGCTCCGCACCCCTTACCGGCACGGGAGACACCTCGCCATGAGCTACGGCGATCCGCACAACCCCTACGCCCGGCAGCCTCCGCACGGCCTGCCCGGACATCCGCAGGCCGGACCGCAGGGAACCCCGCGGGACGTACCTCCCCCGTACGGCGTTCCCCCGCGGTACGGCTATCAGCAGCAGCCGTACGGGATGTACCCGCCGGCCTGGATACCGGGCGTGCCGGGGCCGGGGCTGCCGCCGCCGGCCCACTGGGGGGAGCGGGTGGGGGCGTGGATGCTCGACCTGATGGTCATCGTGGCGCCGATGTACGCGCTGGGGTTCGTCGACATCGTGAGGAGCGACGACCCGGCGAACGCGGACCCCGGACCCTTCTTCGCCGTCGGCGTGGCCTACTTCCTCGTCATGGGCTTCTACCAGCTCTACCGGGAGGGCAGGTACGGCCAGACGACCGGCAAGAAGGTCCTGCGGATCAGCGTGCGCCGCCAGGCCGACGGCAGGACGCTCGGTTTCGGCATGGCGTTCGTGCGCAAACTCGCGCACATAGTGGACAGCCTGCCGTGCTACCTCGGCTGGCTCTGGCCGCTGTGGGACGTCAGGAGGCAGACCTTCGCCGACAAGATGTGCTCCACCGTGGTCATCAAGGTGGCCAAGGGCTGATCGCGCCCGGTGGACCGGGCGCGATCAGCCGGCGCCGCTATTCGCGGGCGGTGGCGGTCGAGCTCATGTCCGGGTAGCGGTCCCCCGCGACCTGCCCGGCGATCGGCTCCAGCTGGTCCAGCTCCTCGGAGGTCAGCGTGATCCGGGTGGCGCCGACGTTCTCCAGCAGGCGGCTGCTCTTACGGGTGCCCGGGATCGGCACCACGGCCAGTCCGTGCACCTGGGCGCGCTGCTGCACCCAGGCCAGCGCCACCTGGGCGGCGGTCGCCCCGTGCGCGGCGGCGATCTTGCGGACGGGCTCCAGCAGCGCGGCGTTCGCCTTCGCGTTGTCGCCGGTGAACCTCGGCTGGAACTGCCGGAAGTCGTTCTTCGCCAGGTCCTTCCCCGCGTCCGCGAAGGCTCCGGTCAGAAAACCGCGGCCGAGCGGTGAGTACGGCACGACGGTCACGCCGAGCTCCACGGCCGCGGGCACCGCGCTGAGCTCGCTGTCCCGGCTGAACAGCGACCACTCGGACTGGAGGGCGGCGATCGGGTGCACGGCGTGTGCCGCGCGCAGCTCCGCACCCGTCACCTCGCTGAGCCCGAGCTGCTTGACCTTGCCCTGCTGGACCAGCTCGGCCATGGCGCCCACGGACTCGGCCAGCGGCACCGCCGGGTCGCGGCGGTGCATGTAGTAGAGGTCGATCACGTCGGTGCCCAGCCGCCGCAGGCTGTTCTCGACGGCCTGCCGGATGTACGCGGGGTCGTTGCGGATGCCCCGGTAGTGCGGGTCGTCGTCCCGGCGCTCGATGGCGAACTTGGTGGCGAGGGTGATCTCGTCCCGGTGCGCCCCGACGAACGGCGCGATGAACGTCTCGTTGGCGCCGCTGCCGTAGATGTCCGCGGTGTCGAAGAGGGTCACACCGGCCGCCAGGGCGGTCTCCAGCGTCTCCCGTGCGGAGAACTCATCGGTGTCCCCGTAGAACTCGCTCATGCCCATGCAGCCGAGCCCCTGGACGCCGACCTGGGGGCCGCCCCTGCCGAGCTCAACGGTGGCGATCTTGTTGTCAGTCATCAGGTACGTGACCTCTCCGGCGCCCGTCGGGCGCCCGCGTAAAAGTCGATCTTGTGGTCGAGTACGGCGAGGGTGTCCTGGAGCTCCGCGATCCGCGTCCTCACGTCGCGGCGGGTCGCCTCCAGCAGTTCCTGCCGTTCCTCGAAGGTGTGGTCGCCCTCGCGCAGCAGCTCCGCGTAACGGACCATGTGGGCGACCGGCATCCCGGTCAGCCGCAGCTTGCCGACGAAGGTCAGCCAGTCCAGGTCACGGTTGGTGAAACGGCGCTGGCCGGTGTGCGACCGGTCGACGTGCGGCATCAGCCCGATCCGCTCGTACCAGCGCAGGGTGTGTGCGGTGAGCCCGGTGAAGGCGACCACCTCGCTGATCGTGTACTGGTCCTGCCCCTCGGGCCGGGGGTGCGCCTTGGCGGGCGATGCGCAGAGATCGGTCCTCGTCGCAGTCGTCGTGGTCTCCATCACCGTCATGCCTCCACGCTAGAACCTTGGAGTGCACTCCAAGCAAGCGCAACCGGAGCCGATTTTCCGCCGGTATTAGTCTCATAGGCATGCAGAGCCTGGCGATGATCGAGAACTGGCCCGTGCCCACCGCGGCGGCGGCCGTCGTACGAGCGGACGGCACCGTCCTCGGCCGGCACGGTCCGGGCGGCCACCGCTTCCCGCTCGCCTCCGTCACCAAGCCGCTCGCCGCCTACGCGGCGCTGGTGGCGTACGAGGAGGGCGCGGTCGAGCTCGACGAGCCGGCGGGCCCCGAGGGGTCCACGGTCCGCCACCTGCTCGCCCACACCAGCGGCCTCGCCTTCGACGAGCACCGGGTGACGGCCCCGCCCGGCACCCGGCGGCTCTACTCCAACGCGGGCTTCGAGGTGCTCGGTGACCATATCGCCAAGGCCACCGGCATCCCGTTCCCGGAATACGCCCGCCAGGCGGTCCTGGAGCCCCTCGGCATGACCGCGACCACCCTGGACGGCTCGCCCGCCCGCGACGGCGTCTCCACCGTCGAGGACCTGGTCCGGTTCGCGGCCGAGGTGCAGTCCCCCCGCCTCCTCGACCCGCGCACGGTACTGGAGGCGCAGAGCGTCGTGCACCCCGGACTGAAGGGCGTGCTGCCGGGCTACGGCCACCAGAACCCCAACGACTGGGGCCTCGGCTTCGAGATCCGGGACTCCAAGTCCCCGCACTGGACCGGCGCGCACTCCTCCCCCGCGACCTTCGGGCACTTCGGCCAGTCCGGCACGTTCCTGTGGATCGACCCCGTCGCGGGGGCGGCCTGCGTGGCGCTCACCGACCGGCCCTTCGGCCCGTGGGCGGCCGAGGTCTGGACGCCGTTCACGGACGCGGTGCTGGCCGAGCTGGCGGCGTAGCCGAACCGACACCGGACGCGGCGGCCAGGCACTCGAACCACACCGTCTTGCCGCCGCCGTCCCGGCGCACCTCCACGCCCCACTTGTCCGTCACGGCATCCACCAGGACCAGCCCCCGCCCGCCCTCGTCGAGCACCCCGCCCTCGACCACGCGCGGCACCTCCGGGCAGCCGTCCGCCACCTCGACGCGGACACCCACGCCGCCCGGGAGCCGGAAGACGAACGTCTGGCAGCGGCGGCCCGGCACATGCCGGACCACATTGGCGATGAGCTCGGTGAACGCGAGCTCCGCCGCGTCGGCCACGGCCATCAGCCCCCACCCCTTGAGGTAGAGGCGCAGGAGGCGCCTCAGGTGCCGGGCCGAGTGCTCACCCACGGCGAAGTCGGATCGGTAGGCCGGCTCTTCGGCCTCGGTCCAGGGCGCGATTACGTGATTCATGTCACCATCGTGCGAGCAAGTGACTACGCTCGGCTACCAAAGGAACCGAACGCCGCGAGGCGTTGCGCGTCGCGCCTGCACACCGGAGGTCCCCCCACCGTGGCCAACATCCAGTCACTCGACCCCTGCGCGTCCCCCCTCGACTACTACGGCTGGGAATTACGCCGCCAGCGCGAGGCGGCCGGCCTCAGGCAGCAGCAGTTGGGCGACATCATCTTCTGCACGGGCTCGCTGATCGGCCAGATCGAGACGACGAAGAAGATCCCCACCCGCGACTTCTCCGAGCGGGTGGACGCCGCCCTGGGCACCGACGGCGTGTTCTCCCGCCTGGTGGGCCTGGTCCTGCGGAGCCAACTGCCGTCGTGGTTCCAGGCGTACGCGGAGATGGAGGCGAAGGCCGCGTACATCTCCACGTACCAGGCGCAGTTGGTGTACGGGCTGTTGCAGACGGAGGATTACGCGCGGGCCTTGCTCGCCCCCGGCATGCCCAATGACCCGGACAGCCTGGTAGCGGCCCGCATGGAGCGCCAGCGCATCCTGGAGCGGGAGAAGCCTCCCCTGGCCTGGGCCGTTCTGGACGAGGCCGTGCTGTACCGGCCAATCGGCGGCAACAAGGTGATGCGCGCGCAACTCCAGCACTTGTTGGACTACTCCACGCACCGCTGGATGCGTATCCAGGTGCTGCCCTTCGCAGCCGGTGAACACTCAAGCCTGGATGGCTCGTTCAACCTTCTGCGCTTCGACGACGACCCGGACATCGTCTACACCGAGGACCTCATCTCCGGTCATATGACCGCCAGCCCGGACACTGTCAGGGAGGCATCGCTCCGATACGCTCACCTCCAGGCCGCCTCCCTCTCCGTGGGGGATTCAGCGGCGCTGATCAGCCGCGTGATGGAGGAGCGATATGCGAACCAGCCCTGACCTGAAGAGCGCGGAGTGGCGTAAGTCCAGCTACAGCGGCAGCAGCGGCGGCGAGTGCGTCGAGTGCACCGTGACCGGCGGCGCCGCCTGGCGGAAGTCCTCGTACAGCGGCACAACCGGTGGTGACTGCGTCGAGGTGGCGACCGGCTGCGCCGCCTCCGTCCCGGTCCGCGACAGCAAGGTCCAGGACGGGCCCGTCATCGTTATCGCGGCCGACGCCTGGCGCGGCTTCGTCGCCGGACTCTGAGGCTCGTACGACGAAGGGGCCCGGGACGGACCAGTGACAGTCGTCCCGGGCCCCTTCCGGCTGCTCAGACCGTCGACACACGCCCGGCGTACCGCTGGGTCCAGCCGGTCCCGGTGTCGGCGGTGAGCACCACGTCGTAGTAGCCGTCCTCGGTGGGCCAGTGCACGGTGGTGGAGTGGCCGCCGGGGACGGTGTACTTCCGGGTGCCGCCGACGTAGTCGTTGGCCTTGAGGGTGTAACGGACGGGATGTCTGCCGTCGTTGCGCAGCTTCAGTCTGACGACCGCGTGCCGGCCTCCTTCCAACTCCGCCTCGACGCGCGGAATGCCGGTGTTCCTCTGGCCCGTGGGGGTGAGCTGTCCCGCGAAGGAGCGCAGGAAGCCGTCGGGTCCGTAGACGGAGAAGGCGTACCTGCCGTCGGTCTTCGTCGCGTCCCAGGTGTACGAACGGGGGTCCGCCCCGGTCACCGTGTACGGCGTGTTGTCGAAGGCGAGGTACCGGTCGGGGAAGACCTGGAGGCTCACCGCCTTGCCCGCCGGGCCCCCGGCCAGGGTCATGGACGCGGTCACCGTGCCCGCCGAGCGGTCCTCGGTGAGGGTGGCGTGCGGGTGGAAGGAGAGGGCCCTCGGCCTCATCCTGTTCCGCGACGGATTCGGCGGGGTCCCGGTGACCGGGTCCGCGATGACGACCGGTCCGGGGCGCGGGTGCGCGAAGTCGATCGCGCTGGTGAGGTCGCCCGCGACGGAGCGGCGCCAGTCGGTGATGTTCGGGCAGGTGAACGGCTTGCCCAGGTGGGAGGCCCAGGTCTCCAGGAACTTCACGGTCGAGGTGTGGTCGAACACCTCGGAGGCGACGTAGCCGCCCCGTGTCCACGGCGAGACCAGCACCATCGGCACCCGGGGGCCGAACCCGTACGGAGTGGTGCCGGAGAACTCACCGGCCGTGCCCGGCTCCGGGCGCGGGGGCAGCACGTGGTCGAACTTCCCGTCGTTCTCGTCGTAGGTGATGATCACCAGGGTGTGGTTCCAGATGTCCTCGTTGCTCTGGAGCGTCTTGAGGACCTTGTTCATGTAGCGCTCGCCGTGCACGGTGTCGAAGCCCGGGTGCTCGCTCCACGCGGCGGGCATGACCACCCAGGAGACCTCGGGAAGCGGGTGCTGCGCCCCCGGCTCGCAGGCGGCGATCAGATCGCGGAGCACCGCGTCGAGGTTGGCCTCCGAGTCGTCGTTGGGCGTGGTGGCGCCCTCGTAGACGAAGGAGTTGGCCTTCCAGATCTTGCCGGTGCCCGGTTCGAGATCGGCCGCGTCCGCAGAGCGGGGGTCGAACGACCTGAAGCTGTTGGTGACGTTGCAGCCGTACTCACCGACGAACCCGCTCTGGAGGCTGCCCCCGACGCCGTGGCCGCTGTTGTCGGAGTAGACCCGCCAGTCGATTCCGGCCTGCTGGAGCTGCTCGGGGACGGTGGTCCAGCCGCGGCTGTAGTCGTTCTGCCTGGCGTTGGTGGTCTCGCCGCCCGCCGCACCGGTCATCAGGTAGTAGCGGTTCGGGATGGTCGGTCCGTGCAGCGAACAGAAGTTCATGTCGCAGACGGTGTACTGGGAGGCGAGCGAGTACATCCACGGCATGTAGTCGGGCGTGTAGTACCACATGCAGTGGTCGCCCTTGTCCTTCACCCAGGTGTTCCAGCGCCCCTCGTTGGCGCCGTAGAAGCTGTGGTTGTCGCTCCAGGTGGCGGTCGACGGGGCGGGCGGCACGATGGCGCCGGTCGCGTCGCGCTGCTGGAAGACGTCGGTGCCGTCCTGGAACCTCAGGACCTGCTTGTCGTGATGTCCGCGTACACCCGGCAGCTGGCCGAGGTAGTGGTCGAAGGACCGGTTCTCCTGCATCAGGATCACCACGTGCCTCAGATCGGAGATGTCTCCGTTGAAGCCCTTGGGCAGGCGGTATTCGGCGGCACCGGCCTGTGTCCCGGCGACCGCTTCCGCGACCGGACCGGCCGCCACCGCACCGAGGGCGACGGCGGCCGTCTGGAGCATCCGGCGCCGGGTGATACGGGATTCCTGGGCGGGGCTCACGGTGTCTTCTGTGGTGGGAGTCATCAGCGGACCTCTGGGGGGGAGAGTGATTCAGGGGGCGGATGTACGCGCGTGCCTGCGAAATCTAGGCCGCCGGGGCGAACGGCGGGCGAACCATGGCCGTACTCCTCACTCCTGAGACACCGGCAGATGTTCTCCCGCCGCTCCGCCGGCCGGAACGTGCGGGGCCAAGATGCAACAGGTCGCGCCGGACCGGTAGTACGAGATGACGAATGGCCGATACCCTCCCCCGCCATGACCGACATCGTGCGCGCCGCCGCCCCCGACGTCCCGGCACTCGCCGCCGTACTCGCCAGCGCCTACGCGGAGGACCCCGTCTGGTCCTGGCTGATGCCGCGCGACCGGGACCGGCGGCTGCGGCTGCTGTTCACCGCCCACCTCGCCCAGCAGGTCCCGGCGGGCCGGGTGTGGACCGACCGGGACCGCACGGTGGCGGCGGTATGGGCGGAGCCCGGCCGGTGGAAGCTCCCGGCGAGCTACCTGCTGCGCAACGCGGGCACGCTGCTGCGCGCCGGACGGGCCCAGCTGCCCAGGACCGGACTGCGGTTGCTCGCGCTGGAGCACCGCCATCCGGCAGACCCCGCGCACTGGTACGTCGAGTACATCGGCACCCACGCCGAGGCGCGCGGCACCGGTCGCGGGTCACAGGTGCTGGGCGGGCTGCTGGAACGGGCGGACGCGGACGGGCGGCCGGTGTTCCTGGAGTCGAGCAACCGGCGCAACCTGACCTTCTACGAACGGCACGGCTTCACCGTGCACGAGGAGATGACGTTCCGGTCCGGCCCGCCGATGTGGTCGATGTGGCGCCGGGACGCCGGGCGGTAGCCGACGGCGCGGTCGCGCCGGTCCCGGTCTCCTCACCTCCGCCCGCAGCGCGAACTGGCCTGCGCCGGACCGGAGTCGACGAACATCCGCGCGTGCCGCTAGCCTGCCCGACGGGCGACAGCCGGTGCGACGGCGGACCGTCCGGGGCTGCGCCGTCGCCCCTCGCCGACGGCCCGCACCGCGCGAGCCGCGTACATCGCGCGAGCCGCCGCCGCACCACCACGCGTCTCGCACGAGTCGCACGACCGGATGACAGGGGGCCGCGCCGTGGCCGGACCGACGGACCGCGCCACGCTGCGTTTCAACGTGACGCCGGACCAGATGAACCACTGGTTCACGGAAGTGGAACGCCACACACCACCGGGGATCACCCACGATCTCACCCGGCGCTTCCTGGCCGAGACCGGGCTGCCCCGCACAGCGGCCCTGATCCGGTTCGAGCCGGGCGGGCCGGATACCACCTGGCCCGAACTCCACCACATCGGCGCCTACGGCGACCACGGGCATGTCCTGCTCGACCCCGGCACCGGCCACGTGTACTCGTACGACACGGGCATCGGCGGAGCTCAGCCGGACCCGATGAGCGTCGACGTGTCCGCGCTGGTCCGCGACGCCCACCTGGCCGAGGACCTGCGGAACGACCGGGAACCGCGGCACACCGCCGACGAACTGGTGGAACTGCTGGCGGTGACCGAGCCGGAACTCCCGAGGGCCGGTTCCTTCTGGCCGACGGCGTACGTGATGTGGCAGCTGCGCCGCGCGGCCGTCCCCGGGGACGGGCTCGCCGTACGCGTCACGCGGGAGATGCTCGATCTCGTCTACGAAGGGGAGTACTGGGGGTTTCCGGACGAGTTGCTGCCCGACGCGCTGGTGCACGGCCCGACGAGGCGGTTCCTCCGCGAGACCGGGGTCATCGACGCCTGGGCCTACCTGGAGATGTCCGGCCACGAGGAACGGCTGCCGACCCTCGCCGAGATCACCGCCCGCCGGATCGAGGAAGAGGAGGACGAGGAACTACCCGGTCCGCCACCGGACGCCGAGCACCTGATCGTGCTGGGGTACGTCCTGGAGGACACGGACCTGGTGGTGGACGGCCGCACCGGCCTGGTCCTGATGTGGAACCAGTACGAGGCCGAGTTGACCCCGTGCAACACGGACCTCTCCACCCTCGCCTTCACCATGTGGGCGGTGGCCCACGCGAGGGCGGAGGGCTGTCGGCTCGGGCTCGGGATGGACCACGTCTGGGAGACGATCATCAGGGACCTGCTGGGCGGAATCGACCCGGTGGCATGGGCCGACCCCTGGGGCTACTGGCCGAACCTGCTCTTCGACGGAGTCAACGGCATCGCGCTCGACTGAGCGGTCCGCGCGCTGTGGTCGGGCCGATCACGACTCGCACACCGGCGCGACGCCGGTCGGCCACGGCCACGGCCACGGCTACGGCGGGAGGTGACCGCCGCCGCACGACACGGCGCCCGCAGCCGTCTCAGCGAGCCCTCAGCCGTCCTTCAGCCGGCGCTCAACTCCCACACCAGCACTTCCGCGGCAGCCACCGCGACCAGCTCAAGACCCGCTTCCCCGGCGATCCGGGCCGAATCGCCCGGCGACAGCGCCTCGTCGCCGATCCGCACCTCTCCGGCGACCACGTGCACGTACACCCGTGGCGAGTCCGGCAGCGCCGTGCGCTCCGCCTCCCCCAGCCGCCGGACGTGCAGCATCGCGCCCGCCTCCGGGAGGGCGTACGGGGTGGAGTCGGCGATGCCGGCGACGGTCGTGTACGAGGGCTCACCGCCCGGCTCCAGCGGTGCGAGCCACATCTGAAGGAAGGTCAGCGGGGTGTCCCCGTCGTTGCGTTCGACGTGCCGGACGCCGCCCGCCGCGCTGAGGTGCTGGACGTCCCCGGCCCGTACGACCGTGGCGTGGCCGGCGGAGTCGCGGTGGGTCAGCTCCCCCTCCACCACCCAGGTCACGATCTCCGTGTGGCTGTGCGGGTGCTCGTCGAAGCCCGCGCCGGGGGCGAGCCGTTCCTCGTTGCAGGCGAGGACCGGGCCGAAGCGGAGGTTGTCCGGGTCGTAGAAGGTGCCGAAGGAGAAGGAGTGCCGGGAGTCGATCCCGGCCGCCTCGTCCCCGCCCCTGAAGCGGTCGCCCGAGCGACGTACGGAAATCACCCGCCCCACGGTAGCCCGCGCGGCAGCGGGACCGTCCTACGGATTTCATACAAAGTATCCTGATCTTGCACGACCGGCCCCGCCCCTCCGGGCAGCTGTCCGGATAGGGCAGTCTTGTGTCTGTGCCCCGACCCGATCCTGAGCAGCCCGCTGCGAACGACGCCCATCTCCATGCCGCGACGCTGAAACGTCTGGAGCAGTCCTCCGGCCGGCTGGCCGCGAACGCGATCGCCCGCATGGACGAGTCACTGCCCTGGTACCGGGCCATGCCACCGGAGAACCGGTCCTGGATCGGCCTGGTCGCCCAGGCCGGAATCGCCGCCTTCACCGAGTGGTTCCGGCATCCGGAGACCCCGCAGGCCATCTCCACCGATGTCTTCGGCACGGCTCCGCGCGAGCTGACCCGGGCCATCACGCTGCGGCAGACCGTCGAGATGGTGCGTACGACGATCGAGGTCATGGAGGCCGCGATCGACGAAGTCGCCGCGCCCGGCGACGAGTCGGTGCTCCGTGAGGCGCTGCTCGTCTACGCCCGCGAGATCGCCTTCGCGACCGCGCAGGTCTACGCCCAGGCCGCAGAGGCCCGGGGTGCCTGGGATGCCCGGCTCGAATCGCTCGTGGTGAACGCGGTGCTGTCCGGGGAGGCCGACGAGGGCGCCGTGTCCCGGGCCGCCGCGCTCGGCTGGAACTCCCCCGAACACGTCTGCGTACTGCTCGGAACGGCTCCGGACGGCGACAGCGAGCTGACCGTGGAGGCGATCAGGCGGGCCGCCCGGCACGCCAAGCTCCAGGTGCTGACCGGGGTGCTCGGCAGCCGGCTCGTCGTCATCGCGGGCGGCAGCGACAATCCGCTCCAGGTCGCGAAGGCGCTGATCGGGCCGTACGCGGCGGGCCCCGTCGTCGCCGGCCCCGTGGTGCCCGACCTGCTGGCGGCCACCCGGTCCGCGCAGGCGGCGGCCGCCGGGCTCAAGGCCTGCGGCGCCTGGCAGGACGCCCCCCGGCCGGTGCTGGCGGACGATCTGCTGCCGGAGCGCGCGATGGCGGGCGACCCGGCCGCGCGGGACCAGTTGGTAGAGGAGATCTACAGACCGCTCGAAGAAGCGGGTTCCGCCCTCCTGGAGACGCTGAGTGTGTATCTGGAACAGGCGAGCAGCCTCGAAGGCGCCGCCAGGATGCTCTTCGTCCACCCCAACACCGTGCGCTACCGGCTGCGACGTGTGACAGACGTCACCGGTTGGTCGCCGTCGGATGTCCGCTCGGCGTTCACACTCCGGATCGCCCTCATCCTGGGGCGTCTGGCCGACAGGGATCTCCAGTCCTAGACTTTTGTCGGACATCAACAATTCCCCATACGGTTCTTCGTCCCTGTCCCCACGGGCGTACCGGACCGTTCACAAGAGAGAGTGTGAGGGTGCTCGTACTCGTCGCTCCCGGCCAAGGCGCTCAGACGCCCGGCTTCCTGACTCCCTGGCTCGACCTCCCCGGTGCCGCCGACCGCATCGCGGCCTGGTCCGACGCCATCGGGCTCGACCTTGCCCACTACGGCACCAAGGCTGACGCGGAGGAGATCCGCGACACCGCGGTGGCCCAGCCGCTGCTGGTCGCCGCCGGTCTGCTGTCCGCTGCCGCGCTCGACGCGTCACCGAGTGTCGTCGCAGGTCACAGCGTTGGTGAAATCACCGCAGCCGCCTTCGCCGGAGTCATCGGCGAGGACGCGGCTCTCCGTCTCGTACGCACCCGGGGGCTCGGCATGGCCGAGGCCGCGGCGGTGACCGAGACGGGCATGGCGGCACTGCTCGGCGGGGACCCCGAGGTCACCATCGCGCACCTGGAGAAGCTCGGACTGACCCCGGCGAACGTCAACGGGGCCGGTCAGATCGTCGCCGCCGGCACCGCGGAGCAGATCGCCGCGCTCGTCGAGGACATGCCCGAGGGAGTGCGCCGCGTGGTGCCCCTGAAGGTCGCCGGCGCGTTCCACACGCACCACATGGCTCCCGCCGTCGAGCGGCTCCGCGAGGCCGCCGAGGCTCTGGAGGTCTCCGACCCGGCCGTGACATATGTCTCGAACGCCGACGGAAAGGCGGTCGCCACCGGCGCGGAGGTCATCTCGCGCCTGGTCGGCCAGGTCGCCAACCCGGTGCGCTGGGACCTGTGCATGGAGACCTTCAAGGAACTGGGCGTCACCGCGCTGATCGAGGCCTGCCCCGGCGGCACGCTCACCGGTCTCGCCAAGCGCGCGCTGCCCGGCGTGAAGACGCTCGCGCTGAAGACCCCCGACGACCTCGACGCTGCCCGCGCGCTCATCGCTGAGCACGCGGGCGCCTAAGGAGCCCGAGAGCATGTCGAAGATCAAGCCCAGCAAGGGCGCCCCGTACGCACGGATCATGGGTGTCGGCGGCTACCGCCCGACCCGTGTCGTGCCGAACGAGGTGATCCTCGAAACGATCGACTCGTCGGACGAGTGGATCCGCTCCCGGTCCGGCATCGCCACCCGCCACTGGGCCTCCGAGGAGGAGACCGTGGCCGCGATGTCCGTCGAGGCGTCCGGCAAGGCCATCGCCGATGCCGGGATCGACCCGTCGCAGATCGGCGCGGTCGTCGTCTCGACCGTCTCGCACTTCAAGCAGACCCCGGCCATCGCCACCGAGATCGCCCACAAGATCGGCGCGGGCAAGCCCGCCGCCTTCGACATCTCGGCCGGCTGCGCGGGCTTCGGCTACGGCCTGACGCTCGCCAAGGGCATGATCGTCGAGGGCTCGGCCCAGTACGTGCTCGTGATCGGCGTGGAGCGGCTGAGTGACCTCACCGACCTGAGCGACCGCGCGACGGCGTTCCTGTTCGGTGACGGCGCCGGTGCCGTGATCGTCGGCCCGTCCGACGTGCCCGCCATCGGCCCCACGGTGTGGGGCTCCGAGGGCGACAAGTCGGACACGATCAAGCAGACCGTGGCGTGGGACACCTTCCACGCCGACCGTCCGGAGAAGTTCCCGGCCATCACGCAGGAGGGCCAGGCGGTCTTCCGCTGGGCCGTCTTCGAGATGGCGAAGGTCGCCCAGCAGGCGCTGGACGCGGCCGGGATCGCTCCGGAAGACCTGGACGTCTTCATTCCGCACCAGGCGAACATGCGGATCATCGACTCGATGGTGAAGACACTGAAGCTGCCGGATCACGTCACGGTCGCCCGTGACGTGGAGACCACCGGCAACACCTCCGCCGCCTCGATTCCGCTCGCAATGGAGCGGCTTCTGGCGACCGGTCAGGCGAAGAGCGGCGACACCGCGCTCGTCATCGGCTTCGGGGCGGGTCTCGTCTACGCCGCGACGGTCGTTACCCTCCCCTAGGCACACCGGGTCTTTTCGCCCGGACACCCGAACCCAGCAGATATACACCGAAGGAGCGCCAACATGGCCAGCACGCAGAAGGAGATCCTCGACGGTCTCGCCGAGATCGTCAACGAGATCGCCGGTATCCCGGTCGAGGACGTCGAGCTGGAGAAGTCCTTCACCGACGACCTGGACGTCGACTCGCTGTCCATGGTCGAGGTCGTCGTCGCCGCCGAGGAGCGCTTCGACGTCAAGATCCCCGACGAGGACGTCAAGAACCTCAAGACGGTGGGCGACGCCACCGACTACATCCTCAAGCACCAGGCCTGATCCAGCCGGTTCGTGTGTCGCCACCCGGCGGTGGCGCCGCTGATTCACGACCCTCTACACGTGGAGAAGATTTTCCAGTGAACTCGACCAATCGCACCGTGGTCGTCACCGGTATCGGCGCAACCACTCCGCTGGGTGGCGATTCCGCATCGACCTGGGAAGGTCTGATGGCCGGCCGGTCCGGCGTCAAGCCTCTTGAGGGCGAACGTTTCGCCGAACTGCCCGTCCGGATCGCGGCCCTCGCGGCCGTCGACCCGGGCGACGTCCTGCCCCGCCCGCTCGCCCGCAAGCTGGACCGCTCGGCTCAGTTCGCGCTGATCGCGGCCCGCGAGGCGTGGGCGGACGCGGGCTTCACCGGCAAGGCCGGTGAGGACGCCAAGATCCAGCCCGAGCGGCTGGGCTCGGTCATCGCCTCCGGTATCGGCGGCGTGATCACCCTGCTCGACCAGTACGACGTGCTGAAGGAGAAGGGCGTACGCCGCGTCTCCCCGCACACCGTTCCCATGCTCATGCCCAACGGTCCGGCCGCCAACGTCGGTATCGAGGTGAACGCCCAGGCGGGCGTCCACACCCCGGTCTCCGCCTGTGCGTCGGGCGCGGAGGCGATCGGGTACGCCGTCGAGATGATCCGCACCGGCCGTGCCGATGTGGTCCTCGCCGGTGGCACGGAGGCGGCCATCCACCCGCTGCCGATCGCCGCGTTCGCCAACATGATGGCGATGTCCAAGAGCAACGAAGAGCCCGAGAAGGCCTCGCGTCCGTACGACACGGCCCGTGACGGCTTCGTCCTCGGTGAGGGCGCCGGTGTCGTCGTCCTGGAGTCGGCGGAGCACGCCGCCGCGCGTGGCGCCCGGGTCTACGCGGAGGTGCTGGGCCAGGGGCTGTCCGCGGACGCCCACCACATCGCGCAGCCCGAGCCGACCGGGCGCGGCATCGCCGCGGCGATGCAGAACCTGCTGGACCAGACGGACCTGAAGCCGTCCGAGGTCGTGCACCTGAACGCGCACGCGACGTCCACGCCGCAGGGCGATGTGGCGGAGCTGAGGGCGCTGCGCAAGATCCTGGGCGACGACCTGGACCATGTCGCGATCTCCGCGACGAAGTCGATGACGGGTCACCTCCTCGGTGGCGCGGGCGGCATCGAGACCGTGGCGACGATCCTGGCGCTGCACCACCGGATGGCTCCGCCGACCATCAACATCGAGAACCTCGACGACGCGGTCGAGGCGGACATCGTGCGCGACGCTCCCCGGCCGCTGCCGGAGGGGCCGATCGCGGCGATCAACAACTCGTTCGGGTTCGGCGGGCACAACGTGGTGCTGGCGTTCCGCAGCGTGTGACCTCATGCCGTGAAGCCCGCCTCCCCCGTGCCGGGGAGGCGGGCTTCCTGCTGTGCGCGGCCCTTCTCGAGGGCGCTGCCCCCCGGACCCCGCTGCTCAATCGCCGGAGGGGCTTGAATGGCCCGCCGGCCCGCGGCACCGCCGGGCGCAGCCCGGCGGCAGATTCCCGCCCCGCCGACGGCTGAGGCGCGGGGGGCCGGGGCAGCGCGCCCGGAACCGGCCGCCGGTCACACCACCTGGTGGAGCCACCGCACAGGCGCGCCCTCGCCCGCGTGGCGGAAGGACTCCAGTTCGTCGTCCCACGGCTTGCCGAGGAGCTTGGCGATCTCCGCCTCCAGATCCGTCTCCCCCCGCACGGAGCGCGCCAGCGCGGCCCGCAGCCGGTCCTCCGGGACCAGGATGTCGCCGTGCATGCCGGTGACCGCGTGGAAGATGCCCAGCTCGGGCGTGGAGCTGTAGCGCTCCCCCTCCGCGGTGGGCGACGGCTCCGCCGTCACCTCGAAGCGCAGCAGGTCCCAGCCCCGCAGGGCCGAGGCGAGCTTCGACGCCGTGCCGGGCCTGGCCTGCCAGGAGAACTCGGACCGCCAGGTGCCGGGCGCGGCAGGCTGTCTGATCCAGTCGAGCTGCACCCGCACACCGAGGACACCCGCCACCGCCCATTCGACGTGTGGGCAGAGCGCGCGCGGTGCGGAGTGAACGTACAGGACTCCACGTGTCGTCACCGGGACCTCCAGTGTGGGACGAGGTTCGCCTTCCCCAGCGGCCTCGCGCCCGTAACGTCTCTTTCCAGCCGCTTCCCGAGGTTGTCATCAGTAAACAGCATCGGGAGTTAATCTCAGGAAAGGGGACGGTATGTGACGTGATGTGAGGTTCGGAAGCCACCCGAGTGGAGCCGGGCAGCCGGAGGAACCACTGGTTCGACGGGGAAAAGCTACCGTGCGGCGGCGTCCGAGGTGTGACGTACCGTCGGTCCTGGGCCCATGATTCGCCGAGCTTTCATCCAGCGGAGCGCGCGGGCCCGCCGACCGGTGCCAAGAGGGTTTGCCGGGGGCATGGACAGGAGGGGACCAGGGGATGCCGGATCGTTCCGTACGGCGCCGATCGCGCGGCGCGACGGCCGCGCTGGCCGCGTTGTCGTGTCTCGGCACGGTGGTACTGGCCGGCTGCGACTCCGGCTCGGACAGCACGACGAAGGGCGCGTCGGCCGGGCACCCCTCCGCGGCGGCCGCGCCGCTCTGGGACCGCAGCCCGGCTTCCGTCGCGGCCGTCGGGGACTCCATCACCCGCGGGTTCGACGCCTGCTCGGTGCTGGCGGACTGCCCCGAGGCCTCCTGGTCCACCGGCACGGACAGCGCGGTGAACAGCCTCGCCGTGCGGCTGCTCGGCGCCTCCGGCGCGGCGGACCACAGCTGGAACCACGCGGCGACGGGGGCCCGGATCGCCCAGCTGCCGGAGCAGATGGCGCTGGCCGCGAAGGAGGACCCCGCTCTGGTGACGGTGATGATCGGCGCCAACGACGCCTGCCGGGACTCGGTGCGGGCCATGACACCGGTGGCTGATTTCCGTAGGTCGTTCGAGGCCTCGATGCGTCAGCTGCGCGACGGCGCGCCGAAGGCCCAGGTGTACGTGTCGAGCGTGCCGGACCTGAAGCGGCTCTGGTCGACGGGGCGCGTCAATCAGCTGGGCAAGCAGATCTGGAAGCTCGGCATCTGCAAGTCGATGCTGGCCGACGCGGACGACATGAGCGCCTCCGCCGTGACGCGGCGCTCGGAGGTGCAGGACCGCGTGGTGGCGTACAACGGGGTGCTGCGCGAGGTGTGCGCGAAGGACGTGCGCTGCCGTTACGACGGCGGGGCGGTCTTCGACTACCGGTTCACCGGCAAGCAGCTCAGCCAGTGGGACTGGTTCCACCCGGGGCGCAACGGGCAGGCCCGGCTGGCGGAGATCGCGTACCGCAACGTCACGGCGGCCCGCCCGCCGGCGTAGGGCCCGCCCGGTCTAGAGTTCGCGATCATGGACACGGGTTCGAACACGGTGACGCGCACGGAAGACTTCGGCACCCTCGGGGACGGCCCGGCCGTGCACCGCTGGACGCTGGAGCGGGACGGCACGCGGGTGCGGGTGCTGACGTACGGCGGCATCGTGCAGTCGGTCGAGGTGCCGGACCGGGACGGGGTGCGGACCGGCGTGGCGCTCGGACTGCCGGACCTCGCCTCGTACCTGAAGTACACCGGGCCCTACTTCGGCGCCTTGGTCGGGCGGTACGCGAACCGGATCGGCGGCGCGGCCTTCGAGCTGGACGGGCGGACCCGGCGCCTCACGCGCAACGAGGGGCGCAACCACGTGCACGGCGGGGCCCGCGGCTTCGACAAGCGCGTGTGGGAGGCCCGGGAGATCGCGGACGGGGTGGAGCTGTCCCTGGTCTCGGCGGACGGCGAGGAGGGCTTCCCGGGGCGGCTGGAGCTCTCGGTGGCGTACACGCTGGACGCGGGCGGTGCGCTGCGGATCGCGTACCGGGCGACGACGGACGCGCCGACCGTGCTGAACCTGACGAACCACACGTACTGGAACCTGGCGGGCGCGGGCAGCGGCAGCGCGCTCGGCCAGCTGCTGCGGATCGCGGCCGGGCGGATCACTCCGGCGGACGCGGAGTCGCTGCCGACGGGCGAGTTCCGGCCGGTGGAGGGGACCCGGTTCGACTTCCGGGAGCCCCGTCCGGTGTCCGGGGGGTTCGACCACAACTACGTACTGGACGCGGGCACGCCCGGTCCGGCGGCCGAACTGTACGACGAGGTGTCCGGGCGGGTGCTGACCGTCGCGACCACGGAGCCCGGTCTCCAGCTCTACACGGCGGACCACTTCGACGGGGAGCCGTTCGTGCCGTGCGCCGGAATCGCGCTGGAGACCCAGCACTTCCCCGACTCCCCGAACCGGCCGGAGTTCCCGAGCACGGTGCTGCGGCCGGGCGAGGAGTACGTGTCTAGGACGGTGTACGGCTTCTCGGTGCGCTGAGCCGGACCGCGCCGGCCCGCAAGCCGTGCCTGCCGTGCGCACCGCGCCGGAGGCGCGGTCGGGCTGACGCTCAGTCGCCGAGGGGGTGCGGCGGGGAGAGTGCCGGTGTTCCACCGTCCGCGCTCTCCCGGTCGTCCGCCCCGTCGTCCGGGTCACCGTCCGGCCGGCCGTCCTCCCCCACCAGTTCGCGTGCCAGCAGGGTCGCACCGGCGACGGCCCCCGGCATCAGGAAGACGGCGACGAACGGGACCAGGAAGGCGAGGCCCAGCGGCACGCCGAAGCCGAGGATCAGCAGCTTGCGGCCGCGCAGCAGGACCAGCCGGTCCTTCAGCACCATGCCGCGCCGCTGGAGCGCGACGGCGGTGAGTTCCTCCGCCAGGAAGTAGCCGGTGACGCAGAAGCCGATCAGCGGGACGACGGTCTGGCCGGCGACCGGGACGAACCCGAAAGCGAAGAGCAGCAGCCCGTACAGCGCGACCCGCACCAGGATGCGCACGCTGTCGCGGGCGGAGATCCACAGTTCCCGCCAGAGCGGCAGCCCCGACTCGGGCGCCTCGCCGCCCTCGGCCCGGTCGACCTCCTCGGACAGCGCCTCGTAGAAGGGCTGCCCGACCAGCAGCGTGACGGCGGTGAAGGTGATCACCGCCAGGAACAGGCCGAACGCGAAGACCAGCACGGTCAGGGTGGTGCGGAGCAGCCCCAGCCAGGGCGAGGACCAGTCGTCGGCGAACGGGGTGGCCCAGGCCGCCAGGTCGTCGGCCCCGTAGCCGAGGCCGACGAGCGCGCCCACGTACACCACCAGGGTGATGAGACCGGGGACCAGGCCGATGCCGAGCCACCTGCCGTGCCGGACGACCCAGCGTTGCCCGTTGATCAAATGACTGAAACCCACCCCTAGATCACGCATGGCGTCAGCGTAGCGGGGAGCCGTACGGCGCAGGCCGGGTACTCCGGACACGGCCGAGGGCCGCACCCCGGACGGGATGCGGCCCTCGGCCCCGTACGGGCGCGATGCGCGGTACGGGGGTGCTGCGGTGGGGCCGGGTCAGGCGACCGACAGCTCGACCTTGATGTTGCCGCGCGTCGCGTTCGAGTACGGGCACACCTGGTGGGCCTTCTCGATGAGTGCCTGCGCGGTCGCGGTGTCGACGTTCGGGATGGTCGCGGAGATCGCGACCTCCAGGCCGAAGCCGCCGGCCTCGGTCTTGCCGATGGAGACCGCGGCGGTCACCGTGGAGCCGGAGATGTCGGCCTTCTCCTGGCGGGCCACGACGCCCAGCGCGCCCTGGAAGCAGGCGCTGTAGCCGGCCGCGAAGAGCTGCTCCGGGTTGGTGCCCGCGCCGCTTCCGCCCATCTCCTTCGGCGGGTTGACGACCACGTCGAGCTTGCCGTCGTCCGAGGAGACCCGGCCGTCACGGCCGTTCTCGGCGGTGGCGACGGCGGTGTACGCGACGGCGATGTCCTGAACGGTCATAGCTGTGATACCTCCTGCTGATGCGCCGCGACTCGCGCCCACGATCGCGACGGCCTGGGATGAGCCTAACGGGTGCCCCTGCGGCGGTGTCAGCCGAGGGAAACGATCATCTTTCCGGTGTTCTCGCCGCGGAGCAGGCCGAGGAAGGCCTCGAAGCCGTGCTCGATGCCCTCGACGACGGTCTCGCGGTACTTCAGCTCGCCCGAGGCCAGCCAGCCGGCCACCTCCTGGACGAACTGCTCCTGAAGGCCGGCGTGATCACCGACGAGCATGCCCTGGAGGCGCAGCCGCTTGCCGATGACAAGCGCGAGGTTGCGCGGGGCGGGGGTGGGCTCGGTCGCGTTGTACTGCGCGATCATGCCGCAGATGGTCGCGCGGCCGTGCACGTTGAACGAGGAGATCGCGGCTTCGAGGTGCTCGCCGCCGACGTTGTCGAAGTAGACGTCGATGCCCTCGGGGGCGGCCTTGCGCAGCTGCTCCGCGACGGGGCCGTCCTTGTAGTTGAACGCGGCGTCGAAGCCGTACTCCTCGACCAGCAGCTTGACCTTCTCGTCGGAGCCGGCGGAGCCGATGACCCGCGAGGCGCCCTTGAGCTTCGCCAGCTGGCCGACCTGGCTGCCGACCGCACCGGCCGCGCCGGAGACGAAGACCGCGTCGCCCTCCTTGAAGGACGCGACCTCGAAGAGGCCCGCGTAGGCGGTGAGCCCGGTCATGCCGAGCACGCCGAGGTAGGCGGAGAGCGGGGCGAGGGAGGCGTCGACCTTCACGGCGTGCTTGGCCGGGACGTCGGCGTACTCGCGCCAGCCGAGTCCGTGCAGGACGTGGTCGCCGACCGCGAACCCGTCGGCGTTCGACGCGACGACCTCGCCGACCGCGCCGCCCTCCATGGGGTGGTCCAGCTTGAACGGCGGGGTGTAGGACTTCACGTCGTTCATCCGGCCGCGCATGTACGGGTCGACCGAGAAGTGCAGGTTGCGGACGAGGATCCGGCCCTCGGCGGGAGCGGTGACCGGTGCCTCACGCAGCGCGAAATCCTCGGCCTTCGGCCAGCCGTGCGGACGGGCTACGAGGTGCCATTCACGGCTGGACGTGGGAAGAGCTGCAGACATGGGCTCGGTGTCTCCTCTTTGACTCGGGGGGATCGGGAGGGATCGGGGGTTCGGGCAGTGCTGTGGGGTGCGGGAAGCCGTTCGGCCGGAGCGGAAAAGCTTCACCATGTGAAACACCATGCGCCTGGATATTTCATGTTGTCAAGTAACCGGCTATCCTGAGCCTCATGGCCACTCGTACAGACCCACTGACCCTCGAAGTCGTCGAGCTCATCGGCACCGTCGTGGCGCGCTACTACGAGGAGTACGAGCAGGCCGCGGCCGCGCACAGCCTCACCGGCGCGCAGGCCCGGGTCCTCGGGCTGCTCTCCCTGGAGCCGATGCCGATGCGCAGGATCGCGCAGAAGCTGAAGTGCGAGCCGTCCAACGTCACCGGCATCGTGGACCGGCTGGAGGCGCGCGGCCTGGTGGAGCGCCGCCCCGATCCGGCCGACCGGCGGGTGAAGCTGGCCGCGCCCACCGAGAAGGGCAGCCGGACGGCACGGCAGCTGCGTGAGTCGCTCGACTTCGCCCGCGAGCCGCTGGCCGGCCTCTCCGACACGGACCGCGCGGTGCTGCGGGACCTGCTGCGCCGGATGCTGGGCATGGAACCACCTGCCTGAGCCCTGCCCGGCGATCCGGTGTGGAAACGTTGCCCCATGACCGCTGCCACGCCCTTCGGCCCCCGAGAGTTCCAGCTCGTCCTGTTGCGCCGGATGGCCGACCACCGGCCGGACCTGGTCGAGGACGCCCGGCACGAGCTGAGCGCCACGCTCGCGGAGATGCGCGAGGCCAACCGACGCTGGCAGGCCATGGTGCGGGCACCCAGGGGCCGGGGATCGCTGCGGCGCTACCGTTCCGTGCTCGGTGAGCCCGAGACCTCGGTGCGCCGCACGGTCGGCGACCTGGAGTGCGACGCGCTGCTGTGGCCGGTGCCGCTCTGGCCGGAGCTGCGGTTCGAGGTGATGGCGGGGCCCGGCGGGGCCGTGTGGAACGAGTGGCTGGTGCGGGCCCCCGGCGCGGCCGCCCCCGCCCTGCGCGGCGTCGCGGATCTGCGCCCCTGGTCGTGCACGGTGGACGAGGTGGCGCGGGCCTTCGCGCCGGCCCGCCCGATGGAGGGCAGCGCGCCGACCCGCTGGGCGCTCGCGATCACCGTTCCGGCCACGGCTCAGGACTCCGGTCCGGCAACCGCTCAGGGCGCGCCTCCGGCCGCCGGTGAACCGTATGTCGCGGAGTTCACCTGGGGGCTGTTCCAGCGGCTGCTGCCGCGCTGACGCAGCGGCCGGGCCCCGGCCGACGAGCCGTCAGCTCCGTACCCCCTACGGCGCATCCCAGCGCGCACAACGCTTCCCACCGGCGCACGATACGAGGACAGCCGGCTGCCCGTCGGTACCCCCATCAGCGCTCTCGGGAGACCCGCCGTGACCGTCAGCCTCGATCAGTTGCGCCGTTGCCATGTCGCCGTGGACCTCGGGGCCGCCCGGACCCGGGTGTACGTCAAGGGGCTCGGCCTCGTCGTCGACGAGCCGAGCGCCGCCGCCGTGAACACCCGGACCGGATCGCTCATCGCCGTCGGCGCGCTCGCCGAGCAGATGACGGGCCGCACCCCCGAGTACATCCGGGTGGTCCGTCCGGTCTCCGGCGGAACCGTCGTGGACATCGAGATGGCCCAGCGCATGCTGCGCCAGCTGCTGGGCGACAAGCTCCGCCGTCAGCTGCGCCGCAAGCCCCGGCTGCGCGCCGCCGCCTGCACCCCGCACGACAGCGATCCGCTCGCCCAGCGGGCCGCCGTCGAGACCCTGGTCGGCCTCGGCGCCCGCCGCGTGGAGCTGGTCGACACCCTGATCGCGGCGGCCGTCGGCTGCGGGCTGCCGGTCGAGCAGCCGACCGCCACCATGATCATGGTGTGCGGGGCCGCGACCACCCAGATCGCGGTGCTCTCGCTCGGCTCGATCGTGACCGCCGTACGCATCCCGATCGGCGGCGACGCGATCGACCACGCGGTCATCCAGCACCTGCGCCAGTACCACGAGCTGATGCTGCCGAGCCAGTCCGTGCGCCCCCTGCAACTGGCGCTCAGCGGCAACGGCCTGACCTCGCACGGGCCCGCCGTGACCGAGATCCACGGCCGGGACGTGGCCACCGGCCTGGCCCGCTCCGTCCAGGTCGACACCGCCGCCGTGCGGCAGGCGATCCACCGCCCGCTGACCTCGGTCCTGGACGGACTGGGCAAGGTGCTGCGGGACTGCCCGCCCGATCTGGTGGCCGACCTCGCGGACTGCGGGATCATGATGGTCGGCGGCAGCGCGCTGCTGCCCGGCCTCGACCAGATGCTGCGCGACGCGACCGGCATGCCGGTACAGATCGCCGAGCGGCCCGACGTCTGCTCGGTCCTGGGGCTCGGCGCCATGCTGGACGGGAAGATCCGCCCGATGGTCCTCGACCCGCTCTCCTGCTGAGCACCCCGGGTCGTAGGGCGGATGACCGACGAACCACACGACGCGGCGCCCCGCGGTGAGGTGCCGCAGGCGCCCCGGCTGCCGATGCTCCTGGAGGCGGTGCTGAGCGTGGGCACCGATCTCGGGCTGCGGGCCACCCTCCAGCAGATCATCGACACCGCCACCGCCCTCACCGGGGCCCGCTACGGTGCGCTGGGCGTGCTGGACCCCGAGCGCGGCACCATCAGCGAACTGATCGTCTGCGGACTGACCGACGCGGAGCGCGAGGCCATCGGGGACCTCCCGGACGGCCACACCGGCATGCTCGGCGCGCTCATCGAGGAGTCCCGGCCGCTGCGCTCCGACGACCTCACCGCCGACCCGCGCTCCACCGGCCTGCCCCCCGGCCACCCCCCGATGCACTCGTTCCTCGGCGCCCCGGTCCTGGTCCACGACGAGGTCTTCGGGAACATCTACCTCACCGAGAAGAGCACCGCGCACTTCACCGACACCGACGCGGCGCTCCTTCGGGTCCTCGCCTCGCAGGCCGGGATCGCGATCGGCAACGCCCGGCTCTACGAGACGGTCCGGCAGCGGGAACGCTGGATCGAGGGCGCTGCCGCGGTCACCAACACCCTGCTGACCAGGGAGAACGCGGCCGACGCCCTGATGACCGTGGCCGAACGCGCCAGGATTCTCAGCGACGCGGCGGCCGGGGTGATCCTCCAGCCGACCGAGGAGGGCGGGATGGAGATCGTCGTCGCGTCCACGCTCGACGACCCGGCCGGACTGGTGGGCACCGCCATCGAACCCGGCTCCCCCGTCCTGGTGCAGCTGCTGGGCGGTGAGCCGGTCTTCCTGGAGGACTCCGCGACCGATCCCCGGATGACCACCCACGTACGGTCCCGGTTCGGCCCCAGCATGATGCTGCCGCTGCAGAGCGGCGGGCGGCTCATCGGCACCCTCGCCCTGCCCCGGCGGCGCGGCGGCCGCCCCTACACGGCCGTGGACCGGCTGCTGGCCTCCCAGTTCGCCTCGCAGGCCGCCCTCGCGCTGGTCCTGGCGGACGCCCAGCACGACCGCGAGCAGCTGGCGGTGTACGAGGACCGGGACCGGATCGCCCGCGATCTGCACGACCTCGTCGTCCAGCGGCTGTTCGCCACCGAGATGATGCTGGAGTCGACCCGCCGCCGGGCCGCCACCGGGCAGACCGACGAGCTGCTCGGCCGGGCCGTCGACGAGCTGGACTCCACGATCCAAGAGGTCAGGACGACCATCTTCGCCCTCCAGCAGCCGCCCGCGCAGGCCCCCGCCACCTTCCGCGGCCAGGTGCTGCGGGAGACCCGGGGCGCGGCCGCGGTGCTGGGGTTCCCGCCGTCGGTGCACTTCACCGGGGCGGTGGACGCCCTCGTGCGGGAGCCGGCGGGCGGGCAGCTGCTGGCCGCGCTGCGCGGGGCGCTGGCGGCCGCGCACCGGCGGGCCGGGGTGTCGGAGATCGAGGTGGTCGTCGATGCGACGGCGGTGCTGCCGGACGGCCGGGCCGCCGTCCGGCTGACGGTCCGGGACGACGGGCGGGAGGAGGACGGCACGCGGCCGCCGGCCGTCAGCTGGCAGGCGCCCCTCTGAGCGCGACCCTGGTGTTGGAGTGGGCGACGCCCGCCTCCCGCCTCAGCCTGCGCAGCAGGACGTCGAGCGCCGCGGTGTCGGCGGCGACGGCGCGTACCAGGTAGTCGTGCCCGCCGGTCAGATGCACCACCTCGGTGATGCCGGGCAGCGTGAGCACGGCCTGCTCGAAGACCTCGTGGGTGGTGTCCATCCGCAGGGTCACCTCGATGAAGACGACGAGGCCGGTCCGGGTGTCGGCGGCGGGGTCGATGATCACGGTGAAGCCGCGGATGACACCGTCCCGGCGCAGCCGCCGCACCCGGTCGGCCGCCGCGTTGGCGCTGAGCCCGACCCGTTCCCCCAGATCGCGGTACGAGATCCGTGCGTCCTCCTGGAGGACACCGAGGATTTCCCTGTCCAGACGGTCCATACCGCGATTGTCTCAGCTTTCGGACATTCGCGACTTCGGGCGCCTCTCTCCCGGCCCCCGGATGGAGCACGCCGACGGGCCCGGTAGCTTCTTCCGGCCTTGACTGACTGTGTGGACACAGCCGTCAAGCAGTCACCCGCTCCGGCCGCCTCCGGCGCCGCCTACCGCAACCTCGTGATGGCCACGATCGGCTTCGCGCTCACCTTCTGGGCCTGGAATCTAATCGCGCCCATGTCCGACTCGTACAAGGAACGGCTCGGGCTGAGTTCGTTCCAGCAGTCGCTGCTGGTCGCCGTGCCGGTGCTGGTCGGTTCCCTGGGCCGGATCCCGGTGGGCGCGCTCACCGACAAGTTCGGTGCGCGGCTGATGTTCCCGCTGGTCTCCGCGCTCACCATCGTGCCGGTGCTGCTGCTGATCCCGGCGAAGGACTCCTACGGCGCGATGCTGGCGGTGGGCTTCCTGCTGGGGCTGGGCGGTACGACGTTCGCGATCGGCATCCCGCTGGTCAACTCGTGGTTCCCGCCCGCGGAACGGGGCCTGGCCCTCGGGGTGTTCGGCATGGGCATGGGCGGTGTGGCGCTGTCGGGGTACTTCACCCCGAGGATCGCCAAGCACGGTGACAACCTGCCGTTCCTGGTGGTCGCCGGGGCGCTCGTGGTGTACGCGGCGCTGGCGGCGGTGCTGGTCAACGACCGGCCGGGCCGGCAGGTGCCGACCGACACGCTGGCCCACCGGCTGGGTGCGGCGGGGCGGCTGCGGGTCACCTGGGAGCTGTCGGCGCTGTACGCGATCGGCTTCGGCGGCATCGTGGCGTTCGGTGTCTACCTGCCGACGTACCTGAAGACCTGGTACGACCTCTCGCCGACCGACGCCGGTACGAAGGCCGCCGGGTTCGCCCTGGTCACGGTGGTCTTCCGGCCGATCGGCGGCTGGCTCTCGGACCGGATGCACCCGGCGCTGGTCTCCGCCGCGGCGCTCGGCGTGGCCGCGCTGATGGCGATCGTCCAGGCCTTCGACCCGAAGCTGATGCCCGGCGGCACGATCGCGCTGCTGATCATGGCCGCCGGTCTCGGTACCGCGAGCGGCAGCGTCTTCGCCCTGGTCTCCCAGGTGACCCCGCAGGCGAAGGTGGGCAGCGTCACCGGGATCGTCGGTGCGATGGGCGGGCTCGGCGGGTTCGTACCGCCGCTGGTGATGGGCGCGATCTACAGCTCGAAGGGCTCCTACTCGATCGGCTTCATGCTGCTGTCCGATCTGGCGCTGGCCGGCTGTGTGTACGCGTACGGGCGGATGCGGACCATCACGCGGGACGCCTGAGGGCGGCACCGAAGGAGAACGGCAGCGTCCCCGCCGGGACGCTGCCGTTCGTCGTGGGCCGGCTCAGTCCGCGGACCGGGCCTCGTCACGCTGCTGCTCGAACCGGTCGGCCCAGTAGGCCGTCCGGTCGAGGTAGGCCGTCTCCGCGGCGGCCCCGGTCTTCCCGTACGCCCCTTCGTACGTCTGGTAGCCGTGTCCGGCGGGCGGGGTGCCCGACGCGGGTTCGATCGAGCTGCCCTCGTGCCATTCGTTGAAGGAGGTGACGGAGACCCAGGAGGGTGATCCGCCGATGTCCGGGTCGAGCGCGTTGCTCCACTCCAGGTCGTAGGAGGCGCCGTCCTCGCGTCCCAGGGTGGGGGTGGTGTTGCCGGGCACGGCCCGGTCGTCGATGTAGCCGGGGGCCACCGAGGGCGCCCAGACCAGGTTGTTGGCCTCTGCGTACTCCCCCGCCTGCTTCCAGCCGGGGGCGGTGGCGCCGGCGATGCCGTCGTAGGTGTAGATCCCGCCGAAGTGCGCGACCTTGGTGGTGTCGGTGGTCTGGGCGAGGACGATCGCGCTGTCGCTCACCGCGTCCAGGGCCGACCAGTCCTGGATCCTCAGGCTCTCGAAGATGTAGAACGCCGGCCGGTTGCCGTGCTCGGCGTCCCGGTAGTAGGCGGGGCTGTCGCCGTACTTGTCGTTCAGATAGGTGATGTCGTCGACCACGGAGGCCGCCGTCCGGCCGCCGTACGGTTCGATGTGCCAGGCGACCTTGATGCCGTGCCGGGCGGCGGCGTCCAGGACCATCGGGGCGAGCTTGTCCTCGTAGCCGCCCTGTCCCCACCAGCTGTAGACGATGACTCCGGCGCCCGACTGCTCGATCCACTTCATGTGCTGCTCGACGGCCCCGGCGGCGTCACCGGAGTCGTACGGGCCGAGCTTCGGGTAGAGGTCGGCGCCGATGTCGTCCCGCGGGGTGTGGCCGCCCTGCTCCCAGTGGCGCCAGCTGCCGTTGGTCTCCGGGGTGCCGTACCAGGGGTAGTAGAAGAGGTGCACGCCGGAGGAGCCGGCGGCCTTGGTGTCCCGCTCCCTGGCCAGGGTGAAGCTGTCGATGTCGAAGAGGGAGCCCGCTCCCCCGGTGAACCGGAGGAACAGCGGGCCGGAACC
This sequence comes from Streptomyces sp. NPDC088730, assembly GCF_044751215.1. Taxonomy (NCBI): domain Bacteria; kingdom Bacillati; phylum Actinomycetota; class Actinomycetes; order Kitasatosporales; family Streptomycetaceae; genus Streptomyces; species Streptomyces sp. NPDC088730. The sequence continues at coordinate 649,376 of NZ_JBIVLK010000001.1, read as the reverse complement.
GGCACCGCTGAGGGCGCCGGTCACCTCCGTGAAGGTCTCCCAGCCGCCGGTCGGGGCGACGTCCACGGAGCCGAGCAGCGGTCCGGTGGCCGAGCCGGAGCGCACCTCGATGGTGCCGCCCGCCCCGGCGGACGAGACCTTCGCGGTGAAGGATGTGGCCCCGGCGGTGTCGACGGAGGCGTACCCCGTCCAGTCGCCGTTGTCGATGTAGCCGAGCGTGGCCCCGCCGCCCGCTCCGGCGTGCGCGGCGCTCTGCACGCCGGAGGAGGAGGTGTACGACTCCGCCTCCACGGACTCGTCACCGGGGCCGGTCGTTCCGGAGCCGCAGTCGGCCGGCACCGCGCCGGCCGCGTACTGGATGCCGCCGAGCAGCAGTCGGCGGAAGTCCGGATCGCTGTACGACTCGATGGTGTGGCCGAGGCCGGTGTAGAACGACCGCCCCTCCTGCTGCGGGTGGCACCAGGTGATCGGGTGGTCGTCGCCCATCTCGCCGCCGGTGTAGCTGCTTTCGTCCAGGGTCTGGAGCACGTGGACGTCGGCGCGCGGGTTGGTGCGGTAGTTGTACAGCTCGTCGGTCCGGGTCCACTCGTCGGCCAGGTGCGAGGTCGCCGGGTGGGCGTGGTCCTCGGTGACGACCTTGGCTTCCTGGATCGCCGGGTGGCTCTTGAACCAGGCGCCGACGAGGTGTTCGTAGGACGGCCAGTCGTACTCGGTGTCGGCGGCCGCGTGGACGCCGACGAATCCGCCGCCGCCGTCCACGTACGCGGACAGGGCGTCCTGCTGCGCGGTGTCCAGGACGTCGCCGGTGGTGCTGAGGAAGACCACCGCCTCGTACCCGGCGAGGTTCGAGGGGGTGAAGGCGGCGGCGTCCTCCGTGGCCGTGACCTCGAAGCCGTCCGCCGCGCCCAGTTCCTGGATCGCGGTGATGCCGGCCGGGATGGAGTCGTGCCGGAATCCGGCGGTCTTGGAGAAGACCAGCACGTCGTACGGGTCAGCGGCCGCGGCGGCTCCCGCCGGGGCGGGGGCCAGGAGGGCGGCTCCGAGGGCGAGGACCGCGGCGCACGCGATCCGGCGTGCGCGCCGGGCTGGTTGGCGTCTCATGTGCCGTCACCCCTCCGTCTCGAAGGTGAAGGCGTCCAGGTCGAAAAGGTTCCCCTGGCCCGTGGGCCCCTTGAAGACGAGGAAGAGTTCGGTGGTGCCCGCGGGCGCGTCGGTCACGTCCGCCGAGACGTCGGTGAACTTCTCCCAGTCGCCGGTGGGTGCGACGGTCAGGGTGGAGAGCAGGGTGCCGGTGGGGGAACCCGCGCGCAGCTCCAGCGTGCCGCCGGGACCGGCGGAGGAGACCCGGGCCGAGATGCCGGTGGCGTTGGCCAGGGCGTACGGCTCGAAGGAGATCCAGTCGCCGTTGTCGGTGAAGCCGACGGTGGCGCCGCCCTCCGCCGTTCCGTGCTGGGCCGCCTCGACGCCGGACTGGGCGGCGAAGTGCTCGGCCTGCCGGTGCCGGGGCTGGAGGATGTTGGCACCGTGGCCGGTGAGCCCGCCCGCGTCGGTGTACTCGGCGTCGAAGACCCCGTAGATGTTGGCGGCGCTGTCGTGCTCTCCGTCGACGGGTACGTCGATGGTGCCGGTGCAGCCGTTCTTCGAGGTGATCTGGTGCCGGTGGCTGTCGTGGCCCAGGAGGTAGGTCACCTTGACCTTCGAGCAGTCGACGGTGCCGTCCTCGGGGTCGGTGACCGTGACGGTGAAGGGCACGGAGTCACCGAAGGAGAAGAGCCCGCCGTTGGCCGGTGTGGTCAGGGTGACCGTGGGGGCGGTGTTGCCGGCCGTCACGACGAGGCTGGCGGTGCCGGTGAGTCCCTCGGGGTCGGTGACCGTGAGGGTCGGGTTGAAGGTACCGGCGGTGGTGTAGGTGTGCTGCGGATTCGCTTCGGTGGAGGTGGCGCCGTCACCGAAGTCCCAGGCGTAGCTGATCGCCCCGCCCTCGGGGTCCGCGCTGCCGTCCGCAGAGAAGGCGACGTCGAGCGGGGTGGGTCCCGAGGTGCGGTCCGCGGCGGCCTTGGCGACCGGGGAGCGGTTGCTGCCCGCCAGGTACTCGACGCGGTACAGCGCCTGGTTGCCGGAGCCGGTGCCGTAGTCCAGGACGTACAGCGCGCCGTCCGGGCCGAACGCGGAGTCCATCACCTGGGTCCCGGTCCACGGGAAGGAGTCGATGGTCCCGGGTGATCCGTCGGCCTTCACCTCGATCGGCTTGATCCACTTGCGGCCGTACTCGGCTGCGAAGAAGCGGCCGTCGAGCGATTCGGGGAACTTCACGGCCGAGTCGAGGTCCGCGTCGTAGTGGTAGACCGGGCCGCCCATCGGGGATTCGGAACCGCCCCCGAACTCGGGCGGTGAGCCCGCGTCCCCGCCGTACCTGATCCAGGCGGGCTGGACGGCCGGCAGCGTCGGCCGGCCGGTGTTGCGGAAGGAGTTGTTGGCCGGGCCGCCCGCGCAGTCGTACTTCGCGCCGGAGGGGCCGCCCGGGAAGGTGTACTCGTTGTACGTCTCCGAGGCGGTGTTGGTACCCGTGCAGTAGGGCCAGCCGAAGTTGCCGGGGGCGGTGACCCGGTCGAACTCGACCTGGCCACTGGGGCCGCGGTTGGCGTCGGTGGTGCCGGCGTCGGGGCCGTAGTCGCCGACGTATACGGCGCCGCTCTGCTTGTCGACGGACATCCGGAACGGGTTGCGGAAGCCCATCGCGTAGATCTCCGGCCGGGTCTTCTCCGTGCCGGGGGCGAAGAGGTTGCCGGCCGGGACGGTGTAGCCGCCGTCGGCCGTCGGCTTGATCCGCAGCAGCTTGCCGCGCAGGTCGTTGGTGTTCCCGGAGGAGCGCTGGGCGTCGAACTGCGGGTTGCGTTCGGTGCGTTCGTCGAGCGGCGCGTATCCGGCGGACTCGAAGGGGTTGGTGTCGTCGCCGGTGGTCAGGTAGAGGTTCCCAGCGGCGTCGAAGTCGATGTCACCGCCGACGTGGCAGCACTGGCCCCGGTCGTTGGGGACTTCGAGGACGACCTTCTCGCTCGCGGTGTCGAGGGTGCCGTCGGCCTTCATCGTGAACCGGGAGAGGTTGAGGTGCCCCTTCCACGCCTCGAAGTCGGCGGCGGTGCCGGTCACCGGGGCGTCGCCGGCCGGGGTGTCCAGTACGGGTGAGTAATAGAGGTAGAGGTAGCGGTTGGTGGCGAAGTCCGGGTCGGCCGCGACGCCCTGGAGCCCCTCCTCGTCATGCGTGTAGACATTCAGCTTGGCGGCCGTCTTCGTCGTCCCGGCGGCGTCGGTCAGCCGGACCGTGCCGTCCCTGGCGGTGTGGACGACGGACCTGTCCGGGAGGACGGCGAGGGACATGGCCTCGCCCAGCTCGTCCGTTCCCAGGGCCAGTTGGACCTGCTGGTAGTCGGCGGCCGGTATGTCGGCCTGTGCGTGGAGCGCGGTGGGGACCGCGGGTGCGGCCGCCGCGGTGCCGGCGGCGAGACCGCCGCCGGCCACCAGGGTGAGGGCCGTGAGAACCCTGGACCAAAGGGGTGGGGACAGAGGCATGAACGCTTCCTTCCTGACGGTGCGTGGGGTTGTCAGGCAAGGCGCTGTGTCGCGCTTTGCGACGTGCGTGTGCTGCCGGAGGGGCGGCGATGCGGCCAGGTTCTTACTTCGCGCCGCGCCGAGATGCCCTGCCGGAGTGAACTTTTTGCATGCTGGCAACGCAAAATTAATTTGTCAAGGTCGTATCCAAATTCCCGCCGGATGCCCCGTACAGCCATCCGGCAGCGGTTCCGGACCACATTTCGAGAACGGAAGCGCTTCACCTCTCTAGGCTTCACAGGGTGATGCCACTCTTGCCTGCACTCCAGGACCCCGCCGGTTCCCCGGCCGCCCGTGAAGCCGTCCGGTTCGGCGAACAGTCCCTCGATTACGCCCGGTTGGCCGCGGCGGCGGATGCGCTCGCGGCCCGGATCGCGGAAGCCGGCCGGGTAGCCGTCTGGGCCACCGCGACCCCGGAGACCGTGGTCGCGGTGGTCGCCGCGCTACGGGCGGGCGTGCCCGCCGTGCCGCTCAACCCGAAGACGGGCGAGCGGGAGCTGGCCCATATCGTCTCCGACAGCGCACCCTCGACGGTGCTGGCGGCGGCCGGTGACGTACTGCCTCCCGCACTGGCCGCACTGGTCCGGGTGGACGTGGACACGGCCGCCGCGCCGCGGACGCGCTCCAGCGAGTTCCCCGAGCCCTCCCCCGAATCCCCCGCTCTGATCGTGTACACCTCCGGCACCACCGGCCCGCCCAAGGGCGCGGTCCTGCCGCGCCGGGCCGTCGCCGCCACCCTGGACGCGCTGGAGGACGCCTGGCAGTGGACCGGCGACGATGTCCTCGTCCACGCGCTGCCGCTGTTCCACGTGCACGGACTGATCCTCGGCGTGCTGGGCCCGTTGCGGCGGGGCGGCTCCGTGCGCCATCTCGGCCGGTTCACCACCGAGGGCGTGGCCCGGGAGCTGGAGTCGGGCGGCACGATGCTGTTCGGCGTGCCGACGATGTACCACCGCATCGCGGAAGCGCTTGACCGGCCGGCCGCGTCCGGCGGGCTCGCGAAGGCCCTCGCGGGCGCCCGGCTGCTGGTCTCCGGCTCCGCGGCGCTGCCGGTCCACGACCACGAGCGGATCGCGGCGGCGACCGGCCGTCGGGTCATCGAGCGGTACGGCATGACGGAGACGCTCATGAACACGGGCGTACGGGCCGACGGCGAAGCCCGCCCCGGCACCGTCGGCGCCCCGCTGCGCGGCGTCGAACTTCGACTGGTCGAGGAGGACGGCAGCGCGCTCGCAGACCCCGCGTCCATCGGTGAGATCCAGGTGCGCGGCCCGAACCTGTTCACCGGCTACCTCAACCGCCCCGAGGCGACGGCCGCCGCGCTCACCGCCGACGGCTGGTTCCGCACCGGGGACATGGCCACCCTCGACCCCGACGGGTACGTACGGATCGTCGGCCGCAAGGCCACCGACCTGATCAAGAGCGGCGGCTACAAGATCGGCGCGGGCGAGATCGAGAACGCCCTGCTGGACCACCCGGGCGTCCGCGAGGCCGCCGTCACCGGCGAACCCGACCCGGACCTCGGCGAGCGGATCGTCGCCTGGGTGGTGCCGGCGGACCCCGCCTCCCCGCCCCCGGCCGAGGAGCTCGCGGGTCATGTCGCGGCCCAGCTCTCCCCGCACAAGCGGCCGCGCACCGTCCGCTACCTGGACGCGCTGCCGCGCAACGACCTGGGCAAGATCATGAAGCGGTCGCTCCATGGCTGACCGGCTCTCGGCCCGCGCGGCGATCGCCGCCGTCACCGCCGACTTCACCGAGTCCACCGCACCGCGCGAGGACACCTCGGCCGACGGCCCCCTCGGCTGGGCGGGATACGCGGACTCCCGGGCACGGGCCACCGCCCGCACCGGCGAGCGGGAGTCCGTCGTACACGGAATGGCCACCGTCGGCGGCCACCGCTGCGTGCTGGTCTCGTTCGAGTTCGGGTTCCTCGGCGGCTCGCTCGGGCAGCGCACCGGGGACCGGCTGGAGGCGGCGTACGAGGAGGCCGTGGCCCGTCGGCTCCCCCTCGTCTCGCTGATCGCCACGGGCGGCAGCCGGATGCAGGAGGGCATGATCGCGCTCACCCAGCTGCACCGGGTGGCCGCCGCCTCGGCCCGGCTGCGCGCGGCCGGCCCGGCGCAGCTCGCGGTCCTGCGCGACCCGACGACCGGCGGCGGCTGGGCGACCCTCGGCGCGGGCGCCGACGTCATCCTGGCGCTGCCCGGGGCCCAGGTCGGCTTCGCCGGCTCCCGGGTACGGCCGCCCGGCGCGGACCCGGCCGCGTACACCGCCGAGGGCCAGCTCGCGGCCGGCCAGCTGGACGCGATCGTCCCGCCGGCGGAGCTGGCCGCGACCCTGGGCCACTGGCTGGGGGCGCTGGCGTACCGGGAAGCGGGGGCCGCGGCGGAGACGGCCGGCCCGGCTTCCGGCCCCGCTCCCGCTCCCGTCCCGGAGGCCCTCTCCGCGACCGGGCTGCCCCGGACCGGCTGGGACGCGGTGCTCCGGGCCAGGTCCGCGTCGCGGCCGCGCGCCGAGGCGTATCTGGACGCCTACTTCGGGATACGGCTCCCCCTCCACGGCGACCGCTGCGGGGGCACGGACCCCGGGCTGCTCTGCGGCTTCGGACTGCGCCAGGGGCGGCCCATCGCGTACGTCGCCCAGTGCGGCACCCCGACCCGCCCGGCCGGCTACCGCACGGCGGCCCGGGTGATCAGGCTGGCCGACCGGCTCGGCGTCCCGGTCCTCACCCTGGTCGACACCCCGGGCGCCGCCAACGACGCCGAGGCGGAGCGGGCCGGTGCGGGCGCGGCCATCGCTGACGCGTTCGCGGCGATCGCGGCCGCCCGGGTCCCCGTCACGACCCTGGTGATCGGTGAGGGCGGTTCGGGCGGCGCGCTGGCCCTGGCCGCTCCGGGCAACACCCACGTCACCGCCGACAGCTACTTCTCGGTCATCGCCCCCGAGCTCGCGGCGGCGATCCTGAAGCGCTCCCCGGACCGGACGCACGCCACGGCGGACCAGTTGCGGCTGCGCCCGCAGGACCTGGTGGACCTGGGTGTCGCCCGCTCGGTCGTGAGGCCCGGCTCGGCGCGCACAGGAAGCGACAGGTAGATAGCGTAATAAAGGGGGCGGTTTCACAGGAATACATCGGGATACGTCTTCGAGCGAAGAGATGAGGCCAGATCATGGCCGCGGAATCAGAGGGCACTCCGTGCTGGGCCGACGCGACGTTCGGTGACATCGAGGGTGCGAAGCGCTTCTACGGCGAGGTGCTGGGCTGGACCTACGGCGACTCGCTGTCCGAGTACGGCAACTACACCCAGGCGTACGTGGACGGCAAGGCGGTCGCCGCCCTGATGCCTCCCGTCCCCGGCCAGGAGGTACCGGCCGCCTGGACGCTCTACCTCGCCTCGCCGGACGCCGCGGCCACCACCGCGAAGATCCGCGAGAACGGCGGCGAGGTGCTGGTGGAGCCCATGCGGGTCGGGGAGTTCGGCACGATGGTGCTGGCCCGCGACCCGGGCGGGACGGCGTTCGGCGTGTGGCAGCCCGGCAGTCACAAGGGGTTCGGTGCGCGCAACGTGCCCGGCGCCTACAGCTGGGCCGAGGTCTTCACCCGGGAGCCGGAGAAGGCGGACCCCTTCTTCCGTGCCGTGTTCGGATACGGGCTGAAGCGCATGGAGGACGACGCGGTCGACTTCGCGCTGTACGACCTGGGCGCGGACCCGGTGCTGGGCCGGATGAAGATGACGGAGGACTTCCCGCCGGAGGTGCCGCCGTACATGAACGTGTACTTCACCGTCGCGGACTGCGACGCGGCCGTGGCGAAGGCCGAGGCGCTCGGGGCGCGGCTCCGGTTCGGTCCGCTGACCATCCCGTTCGGCCGGTTCGCGGCGCTGACCGACCCGCAGGGGGCACCGTTCTCGCTGATCGACGGCACGACGACGGGCGGCGAGATGCCCAAGCTCGCGGACGTCGCCTGACGCCGCGCGGCCGCCCTTCGGGCGACGAAGGCGGTTTGACGACAGGCCTAGGCCTGGGGATCGTGTGCGTCGTACCGCGCGAACCGGGGCCACCGGAGGGCCAGCAGCAGCACGGCGGCCACGCACACGATCCCGCCCCCGGTCACCGCCAGCGCGGGCGATGCGAGGTCGGCGACCGATCCGGCCAGGAAGTCCCCGAGCCGGGGGCCGCCCGCGACGACGACGATGAACACGCCCTGGAGCCGGCCCCGCATCTCGTCCGGCACGGCGGCCTGGAGCATCGTGTTGCGGAAGACCATCGAGGTGGTGTCGGCGGCCCCCGCGAGTGCCAGGAAGACGAGCCCGAGCCAGAGCTGCCGGGTCAGCCCGAACACCGCGACGGCGGTACCCCAGCCCGCGACCGCGAAGAGCACGGCGAGCCCGTGCCGCCGGATCCGTCCCAGCCAGCCGGAGAACACCCCGCCCAGCAGCGCGCCCAGGGCCGGGGCCGCGACCAGCAGTCCGGTGGTCTTCGCGTCACCCCCGTACCAGAGGACGGCCACGACGGGGAAGAGCGCCCGGGGGTTGGCCAGCACCATGGCGCACATGTCGGTGAAGAAGGTCATCCGGAGATTGGGCCGGGTCCCCAGGAACCGCAGCCCGTCCATGACGGACGCCCGCTTCGCGGCCCCCGCGGGGTTCTCGCCCCGGTCCGGCAGCATCGAGGGGAGCCGCCACATCGCGTACAGCGAGGCGGTGAAGGTGACGGCGTCGACGCCGTAGGCGGCCCGGTAGCCCCACCAGCCGACGATGAGCCCGCCGAGCATCGGCCCGACGAGCCCGCCCGTGGTGCTGGTCATGGAGTTCAGCGCGTTGGCGGCGGGCAGCTGTTCGGCCGGCAGGAGCCGGGCGATCATCGAACTGCGGGCCGGGGAGTTGAGCGCGAAGCAGACGGCCTGGAGCGCGACGACCGCGTACAGCAGGCCCACCCGCTCCACTCCCGCGACGGTGATCGCCACCAGGGTGACGGAGAGCGCGAACGAGCCGAAGGCGCTGACCAGCCCCAGCTTGCGACGGTCCACGGTGTCCGCGATGGCCCCGCCGTACAGTCCGAAGACGACCAGGGGCAGGAACGAGCAGAACCCGATCAGTCCGACGGAGAACGCGGACCCGGTGAGGTCGTACACCTGGAGCGAGACGGCGAGCGCCGTCATCCCCTGCCCGACCCAGGAGACCGTGTTCCCGAACCAGAGCCGCCGGTAGTCGGGGGAGGTCCGCAGCGGGGTCAGGTCGGCGAATATTCGGGTGCGGGGTACATCGGGTTCGGTCGTTTCGGTCACGGAGCATGGTAGCGACCGGCCCGGACGGGCGACCTGATCCTGGAGATATTCCCGGACATCGCGAACATCGCGGACATCGCCCGCCTCCAACGGGATTTCCTCGCCCGCTCGGTGCGCTTCCTGGCCGCGGAGGCGGGGATACGCCAGTTCCTGGACATCGGCGCCGGACTGCCCACCGCGGACAACACGCACGAGGTCGCCCAGCGGGCGGCGCCGGAGTCCCGGATCGTCTACGTGGACAACGACCCGCTCGTACTGGCCCACGCCCGCGCCCTGCTCACCAGCACCCCCGAGGGCGCCTGCGCGTACCTCGACGCCGATGTGAAGAACGTCGACATGATCCTCGAAGAGGCCGCCAGGACCCTGGACTTCAGCAGGCCGGTCGGTCTGACCATGCTGGGGATCATGGGGCAGCTGCCGGACGAGGACGATCCGTGGACACTCGTCGACCGGCTGACACAGCCGCTCGCGCCGGGCAGCTACCTCGCCCTGAGCGACGGCACCGACACGAGCGACACCCTGAACCAGGCCATCGCCGCCTACAACGCCGGCTCGGCCGGCTCGTACCACCTGCGGAGCCCGGACAGGATCGAGGACTTCTTCCACGGACTGGAGATCGTCGAACCGGGCGTCGTCAGGACATCGGCCTGGCGCCCGGATCCCGGCGTCGAAGGTACGGACGTCCTGCGGGACCACGCGCTCTGCGGAGTCGGCCGCAAGCCCTGAGGCGGTGTGCCGCGTGGACCACAGGCGGAGACGGGGGCGCCGGGAGACGGCCCCTACCGCGCAGGGCGCTCCGCAGGGCTCCGCGCCACGGTGAAGTGCCGCTCCCCACCCGGATGTTCGATCTCGTCCAGCGCGGCCACGGCGAGGTCCTCCGCACTGATGCGCGAGGTGCCGTCGGGGTCTGTGAGCAGCGTGGTCGTGCCGCGGCGGTAGGCGCCGGTGCGGGTGCCGGGTTCGAGGAGGGACGGCGGGCTGAGGTAGGCCCAGTCGCCGTTCGCGTGCTCGTGGCAGGTCCGCAACTGGGTCGTACTGGCTTCCGCGACGGCCCGCCAGGCGGCGGGTACGTGGTCCGGGTCGTCGATCACCAGCAGTTCGGGATCGCGCGGTGACCGCAGGGGGCCCGCTCCGCCGATGACCAGCAACGGGATGCCCGCCCGGCCGGCCGCGTCCAGCGCGGCCGAGGTGAGCGCGGCGATCGAGTCCTCCTGGCCCGGGGCCGGCCGGATGGCGAGCAGGGCGGCGTCGGCCCCGCCGAGAGCGGCGTCGAGGGCCGCGTCGCGCTGTGCCGCCGGGGCGCCCGCGTCGACGGCCACGGGTATGACGGCGGCGGACCGGGCTCCGGCCGGGTGTCTGGACGCGGCGGTCACCCGGTGGCCGCGCGAGACGGCCTCGGTGACGAGACGTGAGCCGACCATGCCGGTGGCGCCGAGGACGGTGATGTTCATGAGGCGGGCCCTTTCCGGGTGCCGAGTGCGGGAGTGAACTGCCCGGCCGCGAGTGCCGCGAGGGCGAGGGCGAAGCCGAGGAGCTGGAGTGCGCCGAGGCTTTCGCCGGCGAGCAGCACGCCGAGGGCGGCGGCGACCAGCGGCGAGAGGAGTCCGAGCAGGGCCGTCGCGGTGACCGGGAGGGCGCGCAGGCCCCTGAACCAGAGGGTGTACGCGATCAGCCCGCCGGCCGTGCCCAGCCACAGGTATCCGGCCACGGCCCGGCCGTCCACCCCGCCGGGCACGCCCTCGACGAGCAGTGCGGGGGCCAGCAGTACCAGTCCGCCGGCGGTGAGCTGCCAGCCGGCGAACCCGACCGCGCTGACACCTTCGGGCCGGCCCCAGCGTTTGGTGAGCACGACGCCTCCCGCCATGGCCGCGGCTCCGGCGAGCCCGGCGAGGATCCCCAGGGCGTCGAAGGCGGCGCCGGGGCCGAGCACGACGAGCCCGACGCCCGCGACGCCGACGACACCCCAGGCCAGGCGCCAGGGGGACGGCCGTTCGGAGAGGACCGGGAGGGCGAGGAGGGCCACCAGGATCGGCTGGCTGGCCCCGAGGGTCGCCGCCACCCCGCCGGGGAGCCGTTCGGCGGCGATGAACAGCAGCGGGAAGAAGGCCCCGATGTTCAGGGTGCCCAGGAGCGCCGCCTTCCACCACCACACCCCGCGCGGCAGGGTGCGCGCGATGAGGAGCCCGAGCAGGCCGGCCGGGAGTGCGCGCATGAGCGCGGCGAAGAGCGGCGAGCCGGGCGGCAGCAGCCGGGTCGTGACGATGTAGGTCGTGCCCCAGACCGCCGGGGCGAACGCGGTGGCGATCGTGAGTCCGGCCCGGCGGACCGGTGGCGCGGACGCCGTGCGCGCAGGAGCTGTCGTTGTGGTCACCCGCTCACTCTCGGCCCCGGTTCATCCATGAGTCCAACACATGCTTTTCATGGCAATGATCGTGAGAGAAGATTGATGGATGGAACTCCGTCAACTTCGGTACGTGCTGGCCGTGGCAGAGACCCGGAACTTCACGCGCGCCGCCGAGCGGTGCTACGTGGTCCAGTCGGCGCTGAGCCACCAGATCAAGGCCCTGGAGGACGAACTCGGGGTGCGCCTGTTCGCGCGGACCAGCAGACGGGTCGAGCTGACGGCGGCGGGCGAGGCGTTCCTGCCCGCCGCCCGGGTCAGTGTGGAGGCCGCCGGGCGGGCGGCCGCCGACGCCACGGCGGCCGTCGGGGAGCTGCGCGGGCCGGTCGCCCTCGGCGTCATCCCGACCGTCACCGCCCTCGACATCCCGGGGGCGCTGCGGACCTTCCACCACGCCCACCCCGCCGTCCGCGTGACCCTGCGCACCGCGGGCAGCGACGAGCTCGCCTCCGCCGTGGAAGCGGGCACGGTGGACCTCGCCGTGCTGGGCCTGCCGGCGACGAGCGCCGCCCCCGCCGGTATCCGCACGCTCGAACTGGCCAGGGAGCGGCTCGTGGCGGTCGTTCCCGCCGGACACCGCCTGGCCGGGCGGCGCCGGCTGCGCCTGGCCGATCTGGAGGGCGAGACGTTCGTCGACTTCCCGGCCGGCACTCCCGGGCGCGCGCAGAGCGATCTCGCGTTCGAGGCGGCGGGCATCCGGCGCGACGTGACCTTCGAGTCGATGTCCGCCGGACTGATCCTCGACCTCGTCGGGCAGCACCTCGCGGTCGCCCTGCTGCCGCCCGCGATCCTGGCCCCGGACGCGTCCACGGCCGCCGTCCCCGTGACGGACGGGCCGGTCCGGATCGAGTACCTGGCCTGGAGCGCGTTCAACCCCACGCCCGCCGCCACCGCCCTGCTGACGGTGCTGCGCCCCTCCCCGGCCTCCGGTGATGCCGCCGGAAGCAGGAAGGGGCGCGGCTGAGGTCTCTCGGCCGGATCAGGCGAACCTGGCGGACACACCTCCGTCCACGGCCCAGTCCGCGCCGGTGACGAATCCCGCGGCGTCGGACAGCAGGAAGGCGACCACGGAGGCGACCTGTTCCGGGGTGCCGAGGCGGCCGAGGATGTGTTTGGACTCCGCTTCCCGGCGGACCTCGGGCCGCTCCTGCTCGAAGTACTCGGCCAGCAGGTCGGTCTCGATGTAGCCGGGGCTGACCGCGTTGACCCGGACGCCCCGGGGCCCCACCTCAAGGGCCATGCTGCGGGTCAGCCCCACCAGCCCCGCCTTGGCCGAGGCGTAGGGGAACATGCCGGGGCAGGTCATCGTGGCGTGCATGGAGGCGATGTTGACGATCGCGCCGCGCCCCCGGTCCGTCATGCCGGGCAGGACGGCCCGCGCCATCAGCCAGGCTCCCTTCAGGTCGACGCCGAACACCTCGTCCCACTGCTGGGTGGTCATGGTGACCACGTCGGCGTAGGAGTTGCGTCCCGCGTTGTTGACCAGCCCGGTCGCCGGGCCGAGTTCCCTGCCCAGGGCGGTCACCGCGTCCTGGACCTGGCCCTCGCTGGTGATGTCGCACTCGGCCCAGCTGGCGGCCGGACCGATGAGGCGCGCGGTCCGCCGCGCGCCGTCCCCGTCGATGTCCAGCAGACCCACCCGGGCACCGGCGGCCGCCGCCGCTGTGGCGACGGCGGCACCGATGCCGCGGGCCGCACCGGTGACCAGCACCACGTCGTCGGTCAGGTCGATCATGTCGGTCCTCTCCTTCCGCGCGAGGCGGATGCCGTCGGATCAGCTAACGAAACCAGACCTGCCGGTGACGCGGCGCGGCCGGCTGTCAGGGCAGCAGCCGCACCCGTGCCGTGCCGCTCCAGCCGGCCGGAAGCGTGATCGCGGGGTCGATGTAGTTGCCCCAGGCGAGGTCGGGGTAGTTGAGGCGGGCGCTGACGATCAGGCCGACGCCGGGAGCCCGGAGCGGGAACGCGTCGCCGGTCAGCGCCTCGAACGCGTCGAGCACCACATGGGCGCCGGACGCGGACGCGTTCTTGCGGCCGGTCACCCGGACGGTGACGGTGTGCTCGCCCTCGGCCAGCCCGGTGCGTTCGAACGCGCGCTGCTGGAACCGCTTCTCCGTCGCGTAGAGGTCCACCTCGGTGACGGCTCCGCCGTCGACGGAGACCTCGGCGATCCCCTGGTTCGGGCCCTTGGGGCAGATGAAGCGGACGCCGGTGCCCCAGAACGTGGCGGTCGCGGTGTCACCCGCGGTGCTGCTGAAGGACTCGGTCCGCCCGAGGTCGCCGCTCGTCCATGCCTCGGCCGAGTCCGCGTGCGTCCACGACCCGGTGTAGAGGACCCTGTCCGAGGCGTCGTCGATGACCGGGTTCACGACCTGGAAGGCGTCGACGAGGGCATGGGCGCCCTTGGAGGCGGCGTTCTTGGTGCCGGTGCACTCCACCTTGACGGTGTGCCGGCCGTACGTCAGCTGCGCGCTCCGGAAGACGAGTTGGGCCGGGGTCTTGCCCGTTCCGTAGAGGTCCACGGTCTCCGCGAGCTTGCCGTCCACCGAGATCTTCACGATGCCGAGGTTGTCCGCCCTGGCGGAGTAGAGCCCGACTCCGGTGCCCGTGAACGTCAGTTCCGCCGCCGCTCCGGCCGCGTCGGTGAAGGACTCCGTGCCGAACAGGTCACCGGCGGTGTAGTCGGCGCTCGCGTCCGCGTGGGTCCAGTCGCCCGTGTAGACGATCGCGGCGGAGGCGTCGTCGATCAGGTCCGGCTCCACGGGCGCGAGGCGGACCGAGTCGGTGCCGTCGGACTCGACCTGTACGCCCGCCCCTCCGGCACCCGCTGTGGCCCTGGCGATCCGCACCCCCGCCTTCGTGCTGCGGAAGTCGTTGGTCCAGTGGGCGGTGCTGTCCTTGCCGAACAGGAAGTAGCTGTGGGTGTCCTGCCCCCAGGACCAGTCCGGCCGGGTGCGGTAGCCGTCGGTCCCGGAGCCCCGGCTCCTGGTCGCCGTGCCGGAGGTCCGTCCGATGTGGTCGTCGGGGTACGCGGTCCACTGCCCGTCCCGCTGCCAGCTCAGGGTGTCCGTGCCGTCGGCGAGGACGTACCGGACGCCGACGTCGCTGATCTGGCCGGAGGGCGGGTTGGCGAGCGTGTAGGCCGTCGTCAGCAGGCCGCGCGGGCTCACGGTCACCTTGACGGTGGTGCCGATGGTGCCGAACCGCCCCTTGAGGGTGACGGACACCTGGCCGCCGGCCGTGGTCACGGTCGCGGACGTGCCGGCCCACCGGCCGGGAACGGCACGCGAGATCACCAGGTCCGGGCCGCCGCTGAGAATCCTGGTGCCGTCCGCGTACGCCTCGGTGAGCCGTGCGGTGTGCTTGTCGAACACCACCGTGAACGGGGCGTCGACGCCCTTGACGGTGATCGTGTCCGCGGTCTCGCCGACGGTGGGCGCCGTACCGCTGTCCGAGGGGAAGGACGGCTCCGCCCGGGTGTTGAGCCACAGCCGGTACTCGTCCACCAGGGCCGAGCCGCGCCGGAAGGTGAGCCGCAGGGCGTCGCCCGTTGACCAGGCACCGGCCGGGACCGTGAGCGTGCCGCTGCTCCGGGGCGCGATGTCGATGCCCCGGAGGGTGCCCGACCTGGCGCCGAGCCGCCAGCTGACGTCCAGCTCACCGAGGTTGCTGTGGTCGTACCAGTTCTTGACGGGCACCGCGATGGCGCGTCCCGGGGTCAGGCCGGTGAGCACCCCGTCGTCGATCCGCACCGGGGAGAAGGCCTTCTGGGTGAGCCAGAACTCGGGCTTGCGCCGCCGCCACAGGTCGATGACGCCCCACTCGCCGTAGCCGACCGGCCCGTTGTCCAGGTGGAACACCTCGTCGATGGCCGCCCAGATGGCACCGCCCACGACGCCGTCGGTGGTGCGGAACTTCTCCGCCAGCTTCGCGATGCTGTGCCCCCAGAAGTCGCGCACCCCGGGGTCCTCCCTGAGCGTGCCCACGTTGTAGCAGGGCACATGGGCGAACTCGCCATACTGGATGGGCTGCTTCGCGTTCCCGTTGGCGTTCTGGAGACTGGGGTAGTGGCCGCTGTAGATGTCGGTCTGGTTGCCCCCGTTGCTCTGGCCCATGTCCTCGAAGAGCGTCGGGCGGGACGGGTCGGTCTCGTGGGCGTAGGTGTTCTCCGCGGCGAAGTTGCGCCCCATGCCGCTCTCGTTGCCGACGGACCACTCGATCACGGAGGCGTGGCTGCGGTCGCGCTCGATCATCTCGGCGAACTGGGTCGTGTACTGCTCGGTGTAGGCGGGATCGTCAACGGTGGCCTGCTGGAAGCAGACCGGCGACTCGACCTCCACGTAGAGCCCGAGGCGGTCGGCCCAGTCCAGCAGCGCCGGGGTCGGCGGGTAGTGCGAGGTACGGATGAAGTTGCAGTTCGCCTCCTTGTAGAGGCGGGCGGCCTGCTCCTCCATCGCCGGGTTCGTCGAACGGCCCTGCTTCTCGGTGATGCTGTGGTGGCAGACCCCCAGCAGGTGTACCGGCTTCCCGTTGACGACCAGTTGGTTGCCCTTGGCCTCGACCTGCCGGAACCCGATCTTCCGGGTCACCGTCTGCGTCACGCCCCCGGCGGTGAACTCGGCCGACAGGGTGTACAGGTGGGGGTGTTCCGCGTCCCACTTGAGCGGGGCCCTGACCGGTATCACGGCCTGGCTCTGCGGGGCCTTGTCCGTCAGGGTGATCTTCGAGGGCGTAAGCGGTACGGGCTTGCCCGCGGGGTCGGTGAGGGTGAGCCGGGCCGTTCCGCTCTGGCCGGACTGGAGCGCGGCGGCCGCGGTCACGGTGAGCGTGGCGTCCTTGTACGCGCTGTCGAAGGCCGTGTCGGCGTGCAGCCTGGTCAGGTGCGCGGCGGGGAGGGCCACCAGCGTCACGTCGCGCAGGACGCCGCCGATGATGTGGTGCGCGTAGTCGGACTGGCCCGCGATGCTGGTGGCCCGGTCGGTGACGCCGAGCGTGACGAGGGCTTCGCGGCCGGGCGTGACCAGGGCGGTGATGTCGGCGTACCAGGTGGTGAACCCGCCGTCGTGGGTGCGTACGGCGGTGCCGTTGACCCACAGCCGGGCGTAGTTGTACACGCCGTCGAAGCGGAGCATGACGCGCTTGCCGGTGAAGTCCGCCGGGACAGCGATCTTCACCGCGTAGGCGCACTCGGTGTCCGAGGGCACCGTCTCGCCCTGGAGGGCGGGTTCGCCCGGCACGTCGAGCGGGTGCCACGAGGACGTGTCGGTGCCGGGGGTCCAGAACGAGGCCGGGGGACTGGACGTCCAGCGCCATCCCGAGGTGATGGGAACGAGCGGCGTACGCACTCCGGAGACGGTCTCCGGCAGCGGCGGGATCACGGGCGGGGCCGCGGCGGCATGGGCGGGCGCGGCGAGGAAGACGTTGCCCGCGACGGCGAGGAATCCGGCGGCCGCCAGACTCTTCAGCGCGCTGCGACGGCTGAACCCGTCGGCCGGCCGGTCGGTGTCCGGGCAGTCGGAAGGCTTACGGCGGTGAGGGAGCGTCACGTCAGGCCCTTCTTCTCCACTTGGCTGCTGCTGGGATGGGTTGTTCGTGAACTGGTGAGGGGATGGGCATCGGGGGGTTCACCGGGCCGCTCAGCTGGGGAGCCCGACCGCGCGTTCGCCGCTGCGGCGCTGCTGGATGACGACGGCGATGACGAGGAGGGCGCCCTGGGCGACGTTCTGCCAGAAGGTGTTGATGCCCTGGACGGTGAGCCCGTTCTCCAGGCAGCCGAGCAGGGCGACGGCGAGCAGGGTGCCGCCGATCCCGCCCTTGCCGCCCTTGAGCGCGGCGCCGCCCAGGGCGGCGGCGGTGATGGCCTTGAGTTCGAGGCCCTCGCTGCCGGAGGTGGGCTGGCCGGAGCCGGTGCGGGCGGTCAGCAGGATGCCGGCGACGGCGGCGACGACGCCGATGAGGGCGTAGACGCAGATCAGGTACTTGTTGATGTTGATACCGGCGAGGCGGGCGGCGGTGTCGTTGCCGCCGATCGCGTAGATGTTGCGGCCGACGTCGGTGTACCGCAGCAGGAGGTGGACGAGTACGGCGACGACGATGAGGATCCAGACCATGACCGGGAGACCGGCGATCTTGCCCCGGCCGAGGAAGACGAAGAAGTCGTCGTTGAGCACGTAGCCCTGGGCCCGCCCGTCGGACAGGAGCTGGGCGAGCCCCTTGTAGGCGGCGAGCCCCGCCAGGGTGGCGATCGTGGGGTTGACCCGGCCGTAGACGATGATCAGCCCGTTGAGTACGCCGGTGAGCAGGCCGACGCCGATGGCCGCGGCCATGCCGAGGAAGGCGTTGGTGTTGGTGCTGGTGAAGACCATGGCGCTGACGACGGAGGCCACCCCGGTCTGCGAGCCGACCGAGATGTCGAGGCCGCCGCAGATGATCACGACGGTCTGCACGATCGCGAGGAGACCGGTGATGGTGGCGGCCTCTGCGATGACCTGCATGTTGGACAGGCTCAGGTAGTTGTCGTTGAGGATCCCGAACAGGACGAGTACCAGGATCAGCGCGCCGACGAGGCTGATGTTCTGCCCGCTGACGCGGGAGAGCAGCCTCGGCCGGGAGGAGCCGGGGTCTTCCGACGGCTCCTTGACCGCTGGGGAGGGGGCGGTGGTGGTGGTCATGACGTGGCTCCGGGGGTGCTGGTGCTGATGATGTCGTCGGCCATCGCGAGCGCGAGGATGGATTCCTCGGTGGCCTCGTCGTGGTTCAGCTCGCCGGTGATGCGGCCCTCCTGCATGACGACGACCCGGTCCGCGAGGCCGAGGAGTTCGGTGAGTTCGGAGGAGATGACCAGCAGGGCGACGCCCTCGGCGGCGAGGTCGGCGATGATCTGGTAGATCTCCGCCTTGGCCCCGACGTCGATGCCCCGGGTCGGCTCGTCGAGGATCAGGACCTTCGGCTTGCGGGCCAGCCAGCGGGCCAGGACGACCTTCTGCTGGTTGCCGCCGGACAGCTTGCGCACCTCGTGGTCGATCGTCGGTGTGCGGACCCGTAGGCGGTCGGTGTAGTGCTGGGCGAGCTCGCGCTCCGCGCTCCGCCGGACGAACCGGGAGCGCCGCAGCCGGTCCAGGACGACCAGCGAGATGTTGGCCCGGACGGACTGCTGGAGGAAGAGGGCCTGGGCCTTGCGTTCCTCCGGCGCGAGTCCGAGTCCGGCCCGGATCACCGCGCCCGGCCGGCCGCTCGGCAGCGGGGTGCCGTCGAGGGTGGCGCCGCCGCTGTGGACGGGCTGGTCACCGGCGAGGGCCAGGGCGAGTTCGGAACGGCCCGCCCCGATGAGACCGGCCAGTCCGACGACCTCGCCCGCGTGGACCTGGAGCGAGATGTCGGTGACGTCGTCCGTGCTGAGGTGCCTGACGTCGAGGACGAGCCGGTCGGTGGCCACCCGCTGCCGCACGAACATGGTGGAGAGGTCGCGGCCCACCATGAGGCGCACGAGTTCCGCCTCGTCCGTCGTGTCCGCCTGCTGGACACCGACCAGGCTGCCGTCGCGCAGCACGGCGATGCGGTCGGCGAGCCGGAAGATCTCCTGCATGCGGTGCGAGACGTAGACGATCGCGATGCCCTGGTCGCGCAGCCGCCGGATCAGCGCGAACAGGGCCTCCACCTCGTGTTCCGCCAGGGAGGAGGTGGGTTCGTCGAAGGCGATCAGCCGGGCCGTCGTCGCTCCGGTGAGGGCGCGCATGATCTCGACCAGCTGGCGTTGCGCCGGGGTGAGCTGTGAGCCCAGGAGACCGGGATCCAGGACGCCGGCGAAGCCGAGCCGGGCCAGGTCGGCCTCGATCCGGCGGCGCAGCTCCGCCCGGTCGAACCGTCTGCCGGACTTGCGGGGCAGGGCGCCCGCGTAGACGTTCTCGGCGACGGAGATGTGCGGGATGATCTCCGGTTCCTGCGGGATGATCCGGATGCCGGCGGCGCGCGCACGGGCCGGGGAGTCGAGGGTGACGCTCTCGTCGCCGAGGACGATGTGCCCCTCGGTCGGCTGGTGGTCCCCGGTGAGGATCTTGAGCAGGGTCGACTTTCCCGCACCGTTCTCGCCCATCAGCGCGGTGACCTGACCCGGCGGGAAGTCGAGCGTGATCCCGCTGAGCGCCCGCACGGCACCGAACTGTTTGGTGACCCCCGAGATGCTGACAGCCGCGGCTTCGGGCGGTCCGCCGGAGGGGTCCGGGCCGGCTGTCGGGGGCGGGGGCTTGGTCATGTGTCGATTCACCTCGAAGGCGTGGCGCAGGGGGTGGTCAGGGGGTGGGGCCGGTGTCCGGGGCGTGCCGCCGCCCTGCGGCCACCACGGCCCGGCCGCCGCGGGGCGGGACGGTTCAGCCGCAGCTGAGGCCGGAGCTCTTCCAGGTGGAGTGGTCGACCATGGTGGTGGGGGCGAAGGCCTCCTCGGGGAAGTCCTTGCCGTTCTTGAGCTTGTCGTACATGGTCTGGACGGCCAGCGCGCCGACGTCCTTGCCGTTGATGAAGAGGGCGGCCTTCATGCCGCTCTTCTTGTCGGTCTGCCATTCCTTGCAGGCGAGGTAGGCCCCCAGGCCGACGCCGATGACGTGGTCGGGTCCGATCCCGGCGTTCTGCAGAGCGGTGACCCCGCCCATGGCGTTCTCGTCGTTGCAGCCCCAGACGACCCAGTTCCTGACCTTGGCGTTCGCGGTGACCGTCGCGGCGATCTTGTCCTGGGCGCCGGTGGGGGTGTTGTCGGTGGCCACGTTGATGGTCCGTACGCCCGGCACCGCCGCGTCGAAGGCCTTCCTGGCCGAGTTGACGCGGTCACCGCAGACGGTGACGTCCTGCTTCCACGCCGAGACGACTCGGGTGTCCGCGGCCTTCCAGCCGGCCTTCTTGAACTCGGCGGCGGCGCGCTTGCCGACCTCGGTGCCCATCTGGGCGCCGCTGAAGCCGATGCGGGACACCAGGTCGTCCTTGCCGCACATCGCCGGGTCGGGGCCGGTGGTGCAGATCTGGTCGTCGGAGGTCAGCAGTGCGACCTTGCCGTCCTTCGCTGTCTGCGCGACCTGAGGACCCACCGCCGGGTCGGGGACGACGATGATGACGCCCTTGGCCTTCTGGGCGACGGCGGACTGGACCTCGCTGACGGTCTTGTTGGCGTCGTTGCCCAGGTTGACCACCTTGAGGCTGACGCCGAGTTCTCTGGCCTTCGCCTTGGCACCGGCCGCCTCGCCCACGAAGTACTCCTGGTCGCCCTGCTTCTGCAGGTACGTGATGGAGATCTTGCCGTCGACCTTGCCGACCGAGTCCTCCCCGGAACTCTCCTTGCCCGAGGAGCACGCGGTGCTCAGACAGAGCGTGAGCAGCAGGCCGGTGGCGACGGCGGTGGACCGACGGGACGGACAGAACATGGGAGCTCCTTCGTGCTGGCAGCGACCGCCGCGCATCGCGCCGCGGGGGTCGTGTCGTGTGGTGCGGACCGATGTGCCGGTTCGCGGGGCGCGCCGGGGTGAGGGGGCAGGAAGCGGACAAACCGCACCGCTCCGTCACTCTGCATCCCACGGGTTCGCGCTTTCGTCATTTGATAGCATCATTAAATTCGTCGCCAGGGCAACCCCTTGCACGGTCACAGCGCGGTCTCGGGCGTCGGTGCCTCGTGGCCGTACCCACCGGAGGGCCACACATGGCAGAGCCAGAGATACCGTCAGCCGCCGCTCCCACCACGGGTGGCGGCCCGCTAAGAAGCCGCGCCTGGTTCGGCGACGGCGGCAAGAACGGATTCATCGCCCGTCACCACCTGCGCGCCATGGGACGCGGAGGTCACAACTTCGACGGGCGCCCCGTCATCGGCATCTGCAACACGTACTCCGAACTGACCCCGTGCAACGGCCATTTGCAGATCCTGGCGGACGCCGTGAAGCGCGGAGTGCTCCAGGCGGGCGGCTTCCCGCTGGAATTCCCGGCGATGTCCCTCGGTGAACCGTTCCTCCGGCCGACCTCGATGCTCTACCGCAATCTCGCGGCCATGGAGATCGAGGAGCAGATCAGGGCCAACCCGCTCGACGCCGTCGTGCTGCTCACCGGCTGCGACAAGACCACCCCCGCCGCGCTGATGGGCGCCGCCAGCGCGGGCGTACCCGCCATCGTGCTGACCGGCGGCCCCATGCTGAACGGCCGGTTCAGGGGCCGGGACGTGGGCTCCGGCACCGACATCTGGCGCATGACGGAGGAGCTGCGCGCCGGGACGGTATCGCAGGAGGAGTTCACCGAGTTCGAGTCGTCCCTGAACCGTTCGGCGGGCCACTGCATGACCATGGGCACGGCCTCCACCATGGCCTGTCTGACGGAGGCGCTGGGCATGATGCTCCCCGGCGGCTCCGGGCTGCCCGCCGTGGACGCCCGGCGCGGCACGCTCGCCGAGGAGACCGGCGCACGCGCCGTGGCGCTCGCGGGAAGCGACCTCACCCCGGGACGGATCATGACCCGGCACGCCTTCGAGAACGCCATCCGGGTCAACGCGGCGATCGGCGGCTCCACCAACGCGGTGGTCCACCTGCTCGCCATCGCCGGCCGGCTCGGCGTTCCGCTGGAGCTGGACGACTTCGACCGGCTCGGGGCCGAACTCCCCCTGCTCATCGACCTGATGCCGTCCGGGCGGTTCCTCATGGAGGAGTTCGCCTACGCGGGCGGGCTCCCGGCTCTCGTCAACGACCTGCGGGACGGCCTGCACGACGACACCGTGACGGTCACCGGCCGCTCCCTGACGGCCGGCTGCGCGGGTGCGCAGGTGTACGACCGCGAGGTCATCCGGGCGTTCGACAACCCGGTGCTGCCCGCCGGGAGCGGAACGGCCGTGGTCCGCGGCAGCCTCGCCCCGGACGGCGCCGTCATCAAGCAGTCGGCCGCCGCACCGCACCTGCTGGACCACACGGGCCCCGCCCTCGTCTTCGACGCCCTTGAGGACTACCTCGCGGTCGCCGAGGACCCCGCGCTCGACGTCACCGCGGAAACGGTCCTGATCGTGCGCAACACCGGACCGCGCGGCTATCCGGGCATGCCGGAGGTGGGCAACCTGCCCCTCCCGAAGAGGCTGCTCGACGCCGGGATCAGGGACATGGTGCGGGTGTCCGACGCCCGCATGTCCGGCACGGCCTTCGGCACCTGTGTGCTGCACGTGGCGCCGGAGGCGGCTGCCGGTGGTCCGCTGGCGCTCGTCCGTACCGGAGACCGGGTCAGGCTCGACGTACCCGGCCGACGGCTCGACGTACTGGTCGACGAGGCCGAGATGGAGCGGCGCCGCTCCGCGTGGCGGCCGCCGGAGCCGCCCGCCGCCCGTGGCTGGACCCGGCTCTACACCGAACACGTCACGCAGGCCGACACCGGCGCCGACCTCGACTTCCTGGTCGGCTCGACCGACTCGACCCCGCCCCGCCAGGCCTTCTGAGGAGCCGACATGGCCGCACACCCGAACAAGCCCGTCGACACACTGGTCCGCGGCGTCTCGCCCGTCCTGGAGGTGCCCTTCCGCGGTGACGGAGCGCTCGACCCGGATGGGTTCGCCACCGTGGTGGACCGGGTCCTCGCCGCCGGGGTCGGTTCGCTGATGTTCCCCGGCTTCGCGAGCGAGTTCCACAAGCTCGAACCCGACGAGAGGGAGCTGCTCACCGAACTCCTGCTGCGGCGGACCCGCCCGCGTCACGATGTCGCGGCCATCATCTCCGTACCCGACCATGCCACCCGCTCCGCGGTCCGCCAGGCGCTCCGGGCCGCCGAACTCGGGGCCGACGCCGTCAACCTGCTCCCGCCGCACTTCCTCGCGCCCTCCAGGGACGCCGTCTCGGCCCATCTGCGCGAGGTGCTCGCCGCCGTCGACCCGCTGCCCGTCGTGGTGCAGTACGCCCCGGCGCAGACCGGAACGGCGCTGGACGCGCCCACGCTGCACCGGCTGGCCGCGGACCACCCCAACCTGCGCTGGGTCAAGGTCGAGTCCGCCCCGCCCGGCCGGCTCATCGCGGCTCTGGCCGCAGGTCCGCGTCCGCTGCCCTCCCTGGTCGGCTACGCCGGTCTGCAACTCCCCGACGCCCTGCGGCGAGGGGCGGCCGGCGTGCAGCCGGGCTGCTCCTTCACCGAGCTGTACACCGGGATCTGGGAGCTGTGGGAGCGCGGCGACGAGGCCGGGGCCGTCGCCCTGCACACCCGGATGCTGCCCTACCTCTCGTACTGGATGCAGAACGTGGAGCTCATCATCGCCGTGGAGAAGGAGATCTCCGTACGCCGTGGCTGGTTCGCCTCCGCGCACTGCCGGGCACCGGGTTACCGGCTGGACGGGGAGGAGCTCGGCATGATCGACCGCTTCTGCGCGGAGTTCGCGCCCCTCGTACCGGAACTGGCCCGATGAGCGCCGAAGTCGTCGTCTGCGGCGAGGCCATGCTCCTCCTGCTGGCCGAGCCCGGCGTGCCGCTGGAGCACGCGCTCTCCTTCCGCCGCTCCGTCGCGGGCGCCGAGAGCAATGCGGCCGCGGGCCTCGCCCGGCTCGGGCACTCCGTCCGCTGGCTCGGCCGCGTCGGTGACGATCCGGCGGGGCGGTCCGTGCTGGCCCAGCTCCGCGCGCAGGGCGTGGACACCGGGTACGCGGTGACGGACCCGGAGGCCCCGACCGGGGTCCTCATCCGGGACAGCCACCCGGCGCGCGCGATCGACGTGCAGTATCTGCGTGCGGGCTCGGCCGCGTCCCGGCTTTCGCCGGAGCAGCTGGAGCCCGGCATGTTCGAGGGGGCGCGTCTCGTCCACGTCACCGGAATCACCCCGATGCTGTCGGAGTCCGCGCACCGGGCGACCTGGCGCCTGGCCGAACTGGCGCGGGCGGCCGGCGCGGTGCTCTCGTTCGATCCGAACATCCGCCACAAGCTCGGTCCGCCGGACCGCTGGCGCGAGACCGCCGGCCCGCTGCTGGCCCGTGCGGACGTGGTGCTGGCGGGCGAGGACGAGCTGGAGGCGCTCGGTGTGCCGGACCCGGCCGCCCTGCTGGACTCCGGCCCCGGCACGCTCGTCGTGAAGCACCGCGACAAGTCCGCCACGTGCCTCACCCGCGGCGCCGGGGCGCACCACCGTCCCCCCTTCGACGTGCCGGTCACCGACCCCGTGGGGGCGGGGGACGCCTTCGCCGCGGGCTTCCTCTCCGGTCTGCTGCACGGCTTCGACACCGCCCGTTGCCTGAGCCGGGCCGCCGCGGTCGCCGCCCTGGTCGTCCAGTGCCCGACCGATACGGACGGGCTGCCCGACCGGGCCGGCCTCGACCGCGCCCTGGCCTCGTTCACCGGCGCCGGCACCGAGAGCGTCATCCGCTGACGCGGGACCCAGCAGCAGGACTTCACCAGCAGGACTCAGGAACAGAACTCCGGAACGGGAGAGTACGAACGCCATGTACCGCTGGGAGACCGTCCAGGCCGTCACCGCACAGCGTGTGTTCGGCATCATCCGCACGACAGGTCCCGACGAGGCCGTCGCCGCCGCGGAAGCCGTACTGAACGCCGGGCTGAACTCCGTCGAGATCGCCCTCACCACACCGCGCGCCCTCACCGCCCTGGCCCACCTCACCGGGACCCGCCCGGGCGCCCTGATCGGCGCGGGCACCGTCATCGACGCGACCGCGGCACGCGCGGCCGTGGAGGCGGGCGCCCGTTTCCTCGTCTCACCGAGCCTCCACCCGGAGGTGATCCGCACGGGCCACCGCTACGGGGTCCCGGTCTTCCCCGGCGTCACCACCCCGACCGAGATGGTGCACGCCCTGGAGGAGGGCGCCGACGCGCTGAAGCTCTTCCCCGCGTCGGCCTTCTCGCCCAGCTGGCTGCGCGACGTACGCGCCGCACTCCCCCAGGCCCCCGTACTGCCCACCGGAGGTGTGACAATCGACAACGCGCCGGAATGGATCGCCGCGGGGGCGGTGGCCTGCGGCATGGGGTCGGCACTGACATCGGGCGGCGCCCGCGCCGCGGGTGACCGGGTGAGCACCCTCCTGCGCACCCTCGCCGGAGCCCGTTGACGTCACCGGACGGCAGCACCGGCGGGTGCCGGGCGTTTCGAGAACGAGCGACAGGGAGTGGCGTGGAACTGCACGGACTGCACGGCCAGGTGGTCAACCGGCTCGGGGAGTCCCTCGCCGCGGAGGAGATCCGGGCGGGCGACGTGCTCCGCCTGGAGGACGTACAGGACCAGTACGGAGTCTCCCGCACCGTGGCCCGCGAGGCGGTCCGGGTCCTGGAGTCGAAGCGCGTCGTCACCAGCCGGCCCCGCATCGGCATCACCGTGCGGCCGATGACCGAGTGGAACCTCTACGACCCCCAGGTGATCCGCTGGCGGCTGGCCTCCCCGTTCCGCAGCGCCCAGTTGCGCGAACTCACCGAGCTGCGGGCCGCGGTGGAACCCTCCGCCGCGGCCCTCGCGGCGGTGAGCGCCCCGCCCGAAACCCGCGACGCGCTCGTCGCGCTCGCGGAGGCGATGGAGACGGTCGCCCGCGCCGATGACACCCCCGGCTTCATAGCGGCGGACCTGGCCTTCCACCGCGCCCTGCTGAACGCCTCGGGAAACGGCATGTTCGCCCAGCTCTCCGAGGTCACGGAAGAACTCCTCGTCGCCCGCCGCGACCTGCCCCTGATGCCCGACCACGTGGACGCGGACGCGGTACGCCGCCACATGGAGGTGGCCGAGGCCATCGCCGCCGGACGCCCGGAGACCGCGTCACGCTGTGTCCGCGCGATCGTCGACTCCGCCCACCGCGAGGTCGAGCAGCTGCTGGAGGGTGGCACCCACTGCGCGCTCAGCGGCCGCCCCGGATCGCCCGGCGCCGGCACGACGTGACGCCGGCCTGCCGGATGGGCCGCCCTTCGGACACCTGCGGGACGGCTCACCGTGCGACTCGGGCCGATCGCGGATACGGCCCGTCACATCACCGCGCGGGAGCGGCCGTCGCTCAGGCGTTCGCGGGTCCTGGCATGAGCCATCCGAAGGAGCCCGCGGCGGGTCGCCGCGGCGCTCAGGCGGCGCATACCCTGACCCGGCTAGCGTCGCGACGGCAATTGTGCAGCTCACGACGTTTCTGCAGTGGTGGGGCGGGTGGGACTCGAACCCACGGCCGACGGATTATGAGTCCGCTGCTCTAACCGGCTGAGCTACCGCCCCGTTTCGGCGTGGCGCGTACATGTGTACGCGCCGTCTGCCGCAGCATAGCCGGTCATACGATCTCTCGCTCCGGGTGCCCGGGTACTCGTGACCATGAAGACCGCACTGCTCCCTGCCCGGTTCCGGGTGACGCGAAGTTGACGCGAAAGAGTCACGCCGGCCCCACGTGCACCACGGGTCCGGACCGCCGGGGACCGGATTCGGGCACACGAAAAAGGACCCCGCAGGGCCCTCTTCCGTTCCGCTCCCCCGACTGGACTCGAACCAGTAACCCTCCGGTTAACAGCCGAATGCTCTGCCAATTGAGCTACAGGGGATCGCGCTCCCCCGACTGGACTCGAACCAGTAACCTGCCGGTTAACAGCCGGCTGCTCTGCCAATTGAGCTACAGGGGATTGCTGCGTTGCCTCGGACGGCACCTGCCTGGCGGATGCCGGGCGGCGGACGTTCGCTGCGACACATACATTAGCGCAAGCAGGGGGGTGCTTTGCCAATCGGTATCGGCCGGGGTGATCTCCGACGCCCGCGGGTAGGCGAGCAGCACACGTCGCACGGAGTGAAGGAAGGGTGGCAGCCATGCGGTACCGGCTCACGTTCATCGCCGGAGTGGCCCTCGGTTACGTGCTCGGCACGCGCGCCGGGCGGGAGCGTTACGAGCAGCTGAAGAAATCCGCACGCCAGTTCGCCCAGAACCCGGCCGTGCGCAACACCTGCGAATCGGCGGCCCAGAGCGGCCGTGAGTTCGCCGGGAAGGCGGCCCACGCGGTGGGCGAGAAGGTCGGCGACAAGGTCCCGCCGTCGGTGGCGGACCGGGTGCGTTCGCTGCGCGGGCGCGGGGCGAACGGCGAGGACGACTGGGGTACGAGCAACACCTGAGGACGGCGGCCGAGGCCGGCCCCTGAGGCCTCGTCCCTCCACAGCTGCCGCACCGCCGTGCGGGAACGCTCCGGCGGTGCGGCAGAATCTGTGTATGGGCATAGTCGCCGGCTTGGACAGTTCTTCCGCCTTCACGCACATCGTGGTCTGCGATACGGACACGGGTGCCGTACTGCGCCAGGGGTACGCCGCACACCCCGTGGAGGCGAAGGCCACCGAGGTCGACCCGCAGGCGTGGCTGCTCTCACTCGGTGAGGCGGCCGGCGGCGGGCTGCTCGAAGGCGTGCAGGCCATCGGTGTGTCCGCGCAGCAGCACGGGCTCGTGCCGCTGGACCACCAGGGCAACCTCGTACGTCCCGCGCTGCTCGGCAACGACAAGCGGGCGCAGGTCGCCGCGGCCGACCTGATCGACGGACTGGGCGGGCGGCAGGCCTGGGCCGAGGCGGTCGGGGCGGTGCCGCAGGCCGCGCAGCCGGTGTCGAAGCTGCGCTGGCTGGCGCGGACCGAGCCGGAGATGGCGCAGCGGGTCGCCGCCGTGCTCCAGCCGCACGACTGGCTGGTGTGGCAGCTGCTGGGCCGTCCGGCGCGGCGGACCACCGACCGGGGCGCGGCCTCCGGGACCGGTTACTGGTCGGCGGGCAGCGAGTCCTACCGGCCGGATCTGGTCGAACTGGCCCTTGGCCGGCAGGCGGCGCTGCCCGAGGTGCTCGGACCGTGCGAAGCGGCCGGGACGACGCCGGAGGGCCTGCTGATCTCGGCGGGTACCGGAGAGACGATGGCGGCGGCGTTCGGGCTGGGGGTCGGGGTCGGTGACGCCGTGGTCTCGCTGGGGGCCTCGGGCTCGGTGATGGCGGTGCACCACGAGGCGCTGGCCGATCCGACCGGGATGATCACCTCGTTCGCGGACGCGACCGGGATGCACCTGCCGGTGGTGCACACGTCGAACGCGGTACGCGCGCTGCGCGGGACCGCCGAGATGCTGGACGTGGAGGGGCTGGAGGAGCTCTCGTCGCTGGCGCTGAAGTCGACGCCGGGCGCCTCCGGACTGGTGCTCCTGCCGTATCTGGAGGGTGAGCGGACTCCGCACCTGCCGCACACCGCGGGGACACTGAGCGGGCTGCGGCGCGAGTCGATGAAGCCGGAGCACCTCGCTCGGGCCGCGTTCGAGGGGATGCTCTGCTCGCTGGCCGACGCGCTGAACGTGCTGCGGGACCGCGGGGTCGAGGTGCGGCGGGTGTTCCTGCTGGGCGCCGCGGCCGAGCTGCCGGCCGTGCGGGCGCTCGCGCCGATGCTGCTGGGGACGCAGGTGGTCGTGCCGGAGCCGGCGCAGTACGCGGCGCTGGGTGCGGCCCGGCAGGCGGCCTGGGCGCTCGGGGTCTCGCAGGGGACGCTCGATCCGCGCACTCCCCCGGTCTGGCGGGACGCGGCGGCGCAGGTGCTGGATCCCGGCGAGGAGCTGCCGGTCGGCAAGGCGGTGCGCCAGCAGTACGTGGCCACGCGGGACCAGATCCACCCCGGGGCGTTCGACGCCGCGCGCTGAGAGGCTGCCTTCGGCGACCCGCCCGGGTGCCGGAAGGACGTTCGACGGCGGAATTATGGACCGGGTCTGTTTTTTGACCTGGACTTGAATAAAAACGTTCGCGGTCGCGGTGTGCGGTGCCGGAAAATGGGTCGACTCCCGACCTATGCCGACTCCGAGAGACACGCGTGCTCATAAAACTCCTGCGGACCTATCTCGGTCCGTACAAGAAGCCGATCGCGCTGCTGGTGGTCTTCCAGCTGCTCCAGACCTCCGCCGCCCTCTATCTGCCCACCCTGAACGCCGACATCATTGACAACGGTGTCGTCAAGGGCGACACGGGCTACATCCTTCAGTACGGCGGCGCCATGATCGTCGTCAGCATCGCCCAGGTGGTCTGCAACATCGGGGCCGTCTACATCGGTGCCCGTACCGCCTCCGCGCTCGGCCGCGATGTCCGGGCGTCGGTCTTCGACCGGGTGCAGTCGTTCTCCGCGCGTGAGCTCGGCCGGTTCGGCGCGCCTTCGCTGATCACCCGTACGACCAATGACGTCCAGCAGATCCAGATGCTGATCCTGATGACGTTCACGCTGATGGTCTCGGCGCCGATCATGTGTGTCGGCGGCATCATCATGGCGCTCGGCCAGGACGTCCCGCTGTCCGCGGTGCTCCTCGCGGTGGTGCCGGTCCTCGGGATCGCGGTGAGCCTGATCGTGAAGCGGATGCGTCCGCTGTTCCGGACGATGCAGGAGCGGCTCGACACGGTGAACCGGGTGCTGCGCGAGCAGATCACCGGCAACCGCGTCATCCGCGCCTTCGTCCGCGACGACTACGAGGAGAAGCGTTTCCGGGGCGCCAACACCGAGCTGACCGATGTGGCACTGTCCACAGGCCGGCTGATGGCACTGATGTTCCCGACCGTGATGACGGTCGTGAACGTGTCGTCGATCGCCGTCGTCTGGTTCGGTGCGCACCGGATCGACAGCGGCGGGATGCAGATCGGCGCGCTGACCGCGTTCCTCTCGTATCTGATGCAGATCGTCATGTCGGTGATGATGGCCACCTTCATGTTCATGATGGTGCCGCGCGCCGAGGTGTGCGCCGAGCGCGTCCAGGAGGTCCTGGAGACCGATTCCAGCGTGGTGCCGCCGGTCGACCCGGTGACCGAACTGCGCGCCCACGGGCATCTGGAGATCCGGGGCGCCGACTTCCGCTACCCCGGTGCGGAGGCGTCGGTGCTCCGCTCCGTGGATCTGGTGGCCCGGCCCGGCGAGACGACCGCGATCATCGGGTCGACGGGCAGCGGCAAGTCGACGCTGCTCGGTCTCGTACCCCGGCTGTTCGATGTGACGGACGGTCAGGTGCTGGTCGACGGGACGGACGTGCGGACGCTGGCTCCGGCACTCCTGGCGAAGACCGTGAGCCTGGTCCCGCAGAAGCCGTACCTGTTCTCCGGAACGGTCGCGACCAACCTGCGGTACGGAAACCCGGACGCGACCGACGAGGAGCTGTGGCACGCGCTGGAGGTCGCCCAGGCCAAGGAGTTCGTCGAGGGCCTGGAACACGGTCTGGACGCGCCGATCGCGCAGGGCGGCACCAATGTCTCCGGCGGGCAGCGGCAGCGGCTCTCGATCGCCCGGACGCTGGTCCAGCAGCCGGAGATCTACCTCTTCGACGACTCGTTCTCCGCGCTGGACTACACCACGGACGCCGCGCTGCGCGCGGCTCTGCTGCGGGAGACCGCGGCCGCGACCGTGGTGATCGTCGCGCAGCGGGTGTCCACCATCCGCGACGCCGACCGGATCCTGGTGATGGACGAGGGCCGGGTGGTCGGCTCCGGCAGCCATCGCGAGCTGATGGAAGGCAATGAAACATACCGGGAGATCGTGCTCTCCCAGCTGACGGAAGCGGAGGCCGCGTAATGGCCGGGCCTGGCGGACGCATGATGGCGGGCGGGGCGCCGACCGAGCGGTCCATGGACTTCAAGGGCTCCACGAAGCGGCTGCTGAAGCGCTTCGCCAAGGAGCGGACCACGCTGTACGTGATGCTGGTGGCCGGCGCGCTGAGCGTGGCGCTCTCGGTGGTCGGCCCGAAGATCCTCGGCAAGGCCACCGACCTGGTGTTCGCCGGGGTCATCGGCCGGCAGATGCCGGAGGGGACGAGCAAGGAGCAGGCCCTCGCGGGTCTGCACAAGACCAACAGCGGCCTGGCCGACATGCTCTCCAAGGTGGACTTCACCCCGGGCAAGGGCATGGACTTCGACGCGATCGGCCATGTGCTGCTGGCCGCGCTGATCACGTACGTCGGTGCCGGGCTGCTGATGCTGGTGTCGACGAGGCTGTCGATCCGGGTCATCAACCGGGTCGTGTTCCAGCTGCGCGAGGACATCCAGACGAAGCTGTCTCGGCTGCCGCTGTCGTACTTCGACCGCGCCAAGCGCGGCGAGGTGCTCAGCCGGGCGACGAACGACATCGACAACATCTCGCAGACGATGCAGCAGACGATGGGCCAGCTCATCAACTCGGTGCTGACCATCATCGGCGTGCTGATCATGATGTTCTGGATCTCGCCGCTGCTGGCGCTCGTCGCACTGGTGACGGTGCCGCTGTCGGTGGTCGTGGCGACCAGGGTGGGCAAGCGCTCGCAGCCGCAGTTCGTCCAGCAGTGGAAGGTGACGGGCAAGCTCAACGCCCACATCGAGGAGATGTACACCGGACACAACCTGGTGAAGGTCTTCGGCCGGCAGGAGGAGTCCGCGCGGGACTTCGCCGAGCAGAACGAGGCACTGTACGAGGCCGGGTTCAAGGCGCAGTTCAACAGCGGGATCATGCAGCCGCTGATGATGTTCGTGTCCAACCTGAACTACGTGCTGATCGCCGTGATCGGCGGGCTGCGGGTGGCCTCCGGCGCGCTGTCCATCGGTGATGTGCAGGCCTTCATCCAGTACTCCCGGCAGTTCTCCATGCCGCTGACCCAGGTCGCCTCGATGGCGAACCTGGTGCAGTCCGGGGTGGCCTCGGCCGAGCGGATCTTCGAGCTGCTGGACGCGGAGGAGCAGGACGCCGACCCGGCGAAGGGCGAGGGCGCGCACCCGGAGGAGCTGCGCGGCAGCGTCTCGCTGGAGCACGTGTCGTTCCGCTACGACCCGGAGAAGCCGCTCATCGAGGACCTGTCGCTGAGTGTCGAGCCGGGTCACACGGTCGCGATCGTCGGACCGACCGGTGCGGGCAAGACGACGCTGGTCAACCTGCTGATGCGGTTCTACGAGGTGACGGGCGGCCGGATCGCCCTGGACGGGGTGGACATCGCGAAGATGTCCCGCGCCGACCTGCGGTCCGGAATCGGCATGGTCCTCCAGGACACCTGGCTGTTCGGCGGGACCATCGCGGAGAACATCGCGTACGGCGCCTCCGGCGAGGTGGGCCGGGAGCAGATCGAGGAGGCGGCGCGGGCGGCCCACGCCGACCGCTTCATCCGCACCCTGCCGGACGGCTACGACACGGTGATCGACGACGAGGGCACCGGCGTCAGCGCGGGTGAGAAGCAGCTGATCACCATCGCGCGGGCGTTCCTGTCCGACCCGGTGATACTGGTGCTGGACGAGGCGACCAGCTCCGTCGACACCCGCACGGAGGTGCTGATCCAGAAGGCGATGGCGCAGCTCGCGCACGGCCGTACGAGCTTCGTGATCGCGCACCGGCTCTCCACCATCCGGGACGCCGACGTCATCCTGGTGATGGAGAACGGCTCGATCGTCGAGCAGGGCACGCACGACGAGCTGCTGGCGGCGGACGGCGCGTACGCGCGGCTGTACGCGGCCCAGTTCGCGCAGGCGGTCGCCGAGGTCGACTAGGGCCTGATCCGCCGGACAGGCCCTGGACCGGGCCGCTCCGCGGCTGCCCCCGGCCCGTACGCTCGTGCGTCAGTCGAGGTAGCCGCGGAGCTGGTCCGCGAAGGCGTGGTCCCGGAGCTTGTTGAGGGTCTTGGACTCGATCTGGCGGATGCGTTCACGGGTCACGCCGAAGATCCGGCCGATCTCCTCAAGCGTGCGGGGCCGGCCGTCGGCCAGCCCGTACCGCAGCTGGACCACCTTCCGCTCGCGCTCGTTGAGCGTCGAGAGCACCACGTCCAGGTGTTGGCGCAGCAGCAGGAACGCGGCGGACTCGACGGGGGACGCCGCGTCGCCGTCCTCGATCAGATCGCCCAGCGAGACGTCGTCCTCCTCCCCGACCGGGGCATGCAGGGAGACGGGTTCCTGGGCCAGCCGCAGCACCTCGCCCACCCGCTCGGGGGTCAGGTCGAGCTGGGCGGCGACCTCCTCGTGCGTCGGTTCGTAGCCCCGTTCCTGGAGCATCCGGCGCTGGACCCGTACGACGCGGTTGATCAGTTCGACGACATGGACCGGGACCCTTATGGTCCGCGCCTGGTCGGCCAGCGCGCGGGACATGGCCTGCCGGATCCACCAGGTCGCGTACGTCGAGAACTTGTAGCCGCGGGCGTAGTCAAACTTCTCGACGGCCCGGATCAGTCCGAGGTTTCCCTCCTGGACCAGGTCGAGCATGGTCAGTCCGCGCCCGACGAAGCGCTTGGCCACGGAGACGACCAGGCGCAGGTTGGCCTCGATGAGGCGGCGTTTGGCCATCCGGCCGATGACGACGAGCCGGTCCAGGTCAACGGCGAGGCGGGTGTCGGGGTCCGGGGTGCGGGCGAGGCGCTCCTCCGCGAACAGCCCGGCCTCGACGCTGCGGGCGAGCTCCACTTCGTCGGCGGCGGTGAGCAGCGGGATGCGGCCGATCTCCCGCAGGTACTGCCGGAACAGGTCGGAGGACGGCCCGCCCGTGTCCGGCCGGCCGCGCGGCGCCGGGGGCTCCGGCAGCTCCGCCGACTCCTCCATGACCGCCTCGGACGGCTCGGACGGCTCGGACGGTACGGGTGGCGGCGGGTCCGCCGCGGCCTCCGGATGGCGTACGGCCCGGTGCTGCGCGGGGATGGCCGCGGCATGCTCGGTCTTGCTCACGGTCCGGGTCTGCACGGGGGCGACCTCCAGGTGATCGCTGCCGGACCGCGGGGATGGAGGACCACCGGTCGGTGGGCCGGCCGCGCTCCGATGACTCAGGCACCGCCACCCAGTGTGGGGTACGACACACAGCTGCCACGAGGGGCGTGCGGGGACTTTCTGAGACCGGGCGGTTACCGAGGGGTTACCCGGGGCGCTCGCGGCGCGGTCAGAGCGCGTCGGCTCCGCTGTTGCGCAGGGACTGGGCGTACTGCTGGAGGACCCAGACCTCGTTCTGCGCGGCGGCCAGATGGTCCGGGGCGACATTGCTGCCGAGCCGGGCAAGGCTGCCCTGGACGTCGTCGATCCGGCGGTCGACGGCCCGCAGCCGGACCTTGACCAGGTGTTCGCCCGCGTAGGCCTCGTCGATGGACTTGCCGTGGAAGACCTCGACCGCCAGCTCGGTGACCAGCTTGCGCACCGATTCGTTGGGCGTCGCGTCGAGCACCTGGACGAGGTACTCGCGGGTCTCGGGGACGCCCATCTCGGCGCCGCCCGCCTCCGCGATGCACTGGCGGACCGCGGCGTACGGCGGGGCGGTGAACTCGTCCACCCCGTAGGCGTCGAAGGCCGGGGAGACCAGGGCGGGCTTCTGAAGGGCGAGCTTGAGCAGCTCGCGCTCGGTGCGGTGGGCCGGACTGCGGAGGTTGAGCGCGGGGCCGGAGGGACCGGAGGGGCCCGAGGGACCGGCGGGGGGCTGGGCCTGCTGGTGCTTGGCTCCGGCGCGGGAGGAGGAGCGGGTGGGCCCGCGCTGGTCGCCGCCCCGGCTCCGGGCCCACTGGGCGAGCTGGTTGACCCTGTGTACGACGTACTCCTGGTCCAGGATGCCGACGAAGCCGGCCAGCTGGACGGCGACCTCGCGCTGCACGCTGCCCGTCTTGATCTTGGCGACGACGGGGGCGGCCTCGTCGAGCGCGGCGGCGCGGCCGGCCGGGGTCTCCAGGTCGTAGCGCCCGACGATCTGGCGCAGCGCGAACTCGAAGAGCGGGGTCCTGGGTTCCACCAGGTCACGGACGGCCTCGTCGCCCTTGGCGAGGCGCAGATCGCAGGGGTCCATGTTGTCCGGGGCGATCGCGATGTAGGTCTCGGCGGCGAACTTCTGGTCGTCCTCGAAGGCGCGCAGGGCGGCCTTCTGGCCTGCCGCGTCCCCGTCGAAGGTGAAGATCACCCGGGCGCTGCCGTTGTCCATCAGGAGGCGGCGCAGGATCTTGATGTGGTCGCCGCCGAACGCGGTACCGCAGGTGGCGATGGCGGTGGTGATCCCGGCGAGGTGGCAGGCCATCACGTCGGTGTAGCCCTCGACGACGACGGCCCGGCTGGCCTTCGCGATGTCCTTCTTGGCCAGGTCGATGCCGTACAGCACCTGGGACTTCTTGTAGATCGCGGTCTCTGGGGTGTTGAGGTACTTCGGACCGTTGTCGTCGTCGCGCAGTTTGCGGGCGCCGAAGCCGACGATGTCCCCGGCGGTGTCGCTGATCGGCCACATCAGCCGGCCGCGGAAGCGGTCGATGGGGCCGCGCCTGCCGTCCTGGGAGATGCCGGAGGCGATCAGCTCCTTGTCGCTGAAGCCCTTGCCGCGCAGATAGCGGGTGAGGTGGTCCCAGCCGGCCGGGCTGTAGCCGACGCCGAAGTGGGCGGCGGCGGCCTGGTCGAAGCCGCGCTCGGCGAGGAACTTGCGGCCGATCTCGGCCTCGGGGCCGTCCAGCTGCTCGACGTAGAACTGGGCGGCCGCCTTGTGCGCCTCGACCAGCCTGATCCGCTCGCCGCGCTGGTGGGAGGGGTTGTACCCGCCCTCCTCGTACCGCAGGGTGATGCCGGCCTTGGCGGCGAGCCGCTCGACCACCTCGGAGAACTGGAGGTGATCGATCTTCATCACGAAGGCGATCGTGTCGCCGCCCTCCTGGCAGCCGAAGCAGTGGAAGAGACCCTTGCTCGGACTGACCTGGAAGGAGGGGGACTTCTCGTCGTGGAAGGGACACAGGCCCTTGAGGTTTCCACCGCCCGCGTTGCGCAGCTGGAGGTACTCGGAAACGACGGCGTCGATCGGGACCGCGTCCCGTACCGCCTTCACGTCGTCGTCATTGATCCTGCCTGCCACGAGTGAAGTCTACGGGTGGGATACGACAGCCCTCGGCCGGGCGGGCGCGCGGGGGTGTTGGGCGCGGCCCTTCCTTGGTGCGGGGTTCCGTCCTCAATCGCCGGACGGGCTGGGGGTGCGGCGTGCTCCGCCGGGTGCGGGGGTGTGCCCTCCCGGTGGGTGGGGGTTCGGGGTCCCTCCGGGGCGTCTCCTCGGACGACGAACGTGCGGGGGGCCCGTGAGGGACCCGGGTCTGTGTTCGTCGTCCTGCGGGGACCCCCCTGCACGCCCCCGAACCCGGCCGTCGCGCGTCTGCGGGCGCGAGTGATGCAGGGGTGGGGACGTGCAGGGGGTCCCCGCAGGGAATGGCGTACGACCCGGGTCCCTCACGTATCCGGGTGAACACGCCATTCCCGAGGAGACACCCCGGAGGGGCGCCACCCCCCACCCACCGGGGCAGGGGCGGCCCCCGCACAACGCGGACCGGGGCAACGGTCAGATCAGTGACTCCAGCGGTACCGACGGGTCGGCCAGCGCGTCCGGGTCGACCGGCCGACCGGCCTTGATCAGTTCCTGCACGGTGTCCGTGACGTCCCACACGTTCACGTTCATCCCGGCGAGCACCTTGCCGTCCTTCAGCCAGAACGCGATGAACTCGCGCTTGCCGGCATCGCCGCGGATCACCACCTGGTCGTAGCTGCCCGGCGGGGCCCAGCCCGAGTACTCCAGGCCGAGGTCGTACTGGTCGGAGAAGAAGTACGGCACCCGGTCGTAGGAGACCTCCTGGCCGAGCATGGCGCGGGCCGCCGCCGGACCGCTGTTCAGCGCGTTGGCCCAGTGCTCCACCCGCAGCCGGGCGCCGAGCCCCGGGTGGGCGACGTTGGCGACGTCACCCGCGGCGTAGATGTGCGGGTCGCTGGTGCGCAGCGAGGCGTCCACGGCGATGCCGCCGCCTTGGGCGCGCGGGGCGATGTCGAGTCCGGCGGCCTCCGCGAGGGCGGAGCGCGGGGCGGCCCCGATCGCGGCGAGGACGTCGTGGGCGGGGTGCTCCTCGCCGTCGTCGGTGCGGACCGCGAGCACCATGCCGTCCTGGCCGACGATCTCGGTGAGCCGGCCGCCGAAGTGGAAGCGGACGCCGTGGTCGCTGTGCAGGTCGGTGAAGAGCTGGCCCAGCTCGGGGCCGATGACCTTCAGCAGCGGGGTCGCCTCCGGTTCGACGACGGTGACCTCGGCGCCGTATCCGCGGGCCGCCGCCGCGACCTCCAGGCCGATCCAGCCGGCTCCGGCGATCACCAGATGGCCGTTGTCGCGGCCGAGCGCGGCCAGTACGTTGCGCAGCCGGTCGGAGTGGGCGAGGCGGCGCAGGTGGTGGACGCCCGCCAGGTCCGTGCCGGGGATGTCGAGGCGGCGCGGCTCGGCGCCGGTGGCCAGGAGCAGCTTGTCGTAGTGGATGACGGTGCCGTCGCCCAGCTCCACGGAGCGGGCGTCGCGGTTCAGTACGGTGACGGGCTGGCCGAGGTGGAGCTCGATGTCGGCCCCCGCGTACCAGGCCGTCTCGTGGACGAAGACGCTGTCGCGTTCCTCCTTGCCGGCCAGGTATCCCTTGGAGAGCGGTGGGCGTTCGTAGGGATGGTCGCGCTCATCACCGATCAGGATGACCCGGCCGCTGAATCCCGCCGAGCGGAGCGTCTCCGCCGCCTTCGCTCCGGCCAGTCCTCCGCCGACAATGACGAACGTCCGATGTGCGTCGACCACTTGATGCCTCCTCGGTGCTTGCTGCGCGGCGCCAACTGCGAGCGTCCCGCACGCAGCGTGATGGCGAAAGGGGGTGTGACCCGATCAGGTCACACCCAGTGGTCATGGGCCGGTCCGCGGACCGGTGCCGCACCACGGGGAACAGGGTGGCAGGTACGCAGCGGGCCACGCGGTACGCGTCCCCCAGCACACCACCTGTCACATCGTCGGCGGCGCAGCCGCGCGGAAGGGGCGCGGTGCGGGGTCATCGGCCGGGGGCACCGAGCGACCGGTGCAGGGTACGGGCCGACGCGTCGGTCAGGGCGGCGATCTGGTCGACCAGGACGCGCTTGCGGGCGCGGTCGTCGGGCGCGGACTCGTACAGTGCCCGCAGCTGCGGCTCAAGGCCCTCGGGGGCGCGGGCGGTCAGGGCCGCGGCCAGTTCCGCGATGACGATCCGCTGGTCGGCGCGGATCGCCTCCTGTTCGGCGCGCTGCATGACGTAGCGGTCCGCGACCGCCTTGAGCACCGCGCATTCGTTGCGGGCCTCGCGGGGCACGACGAGCTCGGCGCCGTATCTGCCGAGCCGGCCGGTGCCGTACGCCTTGCGGGTGCCGGTCTCGGCGGCGAGGCAGAACCGGCCGATGAGCTGGCTCGTGGCGTCCTTCAGCCGGGCCTGGGCGACGGCGGAGCCGTCGTAGCCGTGCGGCCACCAGTCCTGGCCCATGAGCCGGTCCAGCGCCTCGGACAGCTCCTGCGGGTCGGTGTCCGCCGGGACGTACCGTCCGATGGCGACCTGCCAGATCTCCTGGCGTTCCGGCTCGGCGTCCAGGCAGTTGGGATCGATGTGCCCGGCGTGCAGGCCGTCCTCGAAGTCGTGGACGGAGTACGCCACGTCGTCGGACCAGTCCATCACCTGGGCCTCGAAGCACTTGCGGTCCTGCGGGGCGCCCTTGCGGAACCAGTCGAAGACCGGCAGGTCGTCCTCGTACACGCCGAACTTCGGTGAGCCGGGGTCTGTGGGGTGGGCGCCACGGGGCCAGGGGTATTTGGTGGCGGCGTCGAGGGCGGCGCGGGTCAGGTTGAGCCCGACGCTGGCCAGCTCGCCGGTACGCGGGTCGGGCACGAACCGCTTCGGTTCGAGCCGGGTCAGCAGCCGCAGCGACTGGGCGTTCCCCTCGAATCCGCCGCAGTCGGAGGCGAAGTCGTTGAGCGCCTGCTCGCCGTTGTGGCCGAAGGGCGGGTGGCCCATGTCGTGGGAGAGGCAGGCCGTCTCGACCAGGTCGGGGTCGCAGCCGAGTGCGGCGCCGAGTTCGCGGCCTACCTGGGCGCACTCCAGGGAGTGGGTGAGCCGGGTGCGGGGGCTGGCGTCCCAGCCGAAGCTGCGGGTGCCGGGGGTGACCACCTGGGTCTTCCCGGCGAGCCTGCGCAGCGCGGCGGAGTGGAGCACCCGGGCGCGGTCGCGCTGGAAGGCGGTGCGGCCGGGCCGCTTGTCCTCCTCGGTGTCCCAGCGCTCGGCGTCGGCGGCGCCGTAGGGCGCCGTGTCCGATGTGTGTGCGCCGTGCGCCTGGGTCGTGCCGTACGTGCCGTCCATGGCAATGACACTAATCGGCCGGGCCGGCAAGAGGGCTCAGACGGGTGCCAGGAAGTGTGTGTTCATCGGATTTTCCCGTGCCGGGACTCCGGTGGCCCGTGCCTGGTCGTAGCGGCGCAGCAGCAGCCGGGCCATCGCCGGGTGCGCGCCGAGCGGGGCGGCGGCGATCCACGGCGCGTGCCTGGACGCGGCCGAGGCGAAGCGTCCGGGGGCGGTGAAGTACGCGGCGACGGCGACCCTCCGGCGGCCCCGGGCGGCCAGCGCGCGCAGGGCGGCCGGGACGGTGGGCGTCGCGGCACAGGCGTACGCCGGAACGACGGGCACCCCGCCGAGCCGTTCGCTGAGCAGGTGCGCGGTGCGGCGGGTGTCGGCGGCCGATTCGGGATCGCGCGAGCCGGCGGCGGCCAGGACCACCGCGCTGCCGCGGTTCCCGTCGTCCGCGGGCCGCCACCCCGCCTCGATGAGCCGCCCGTGCAGCGCCTCGGCCAGGAACGGGTGCGGGCCGAGCGGCGCGGCGGTCCTGGTCCGCGGGGCCGGGGCGCCGGCGACGGCTTCCGGGATGTCCTGCTTGACGTGGTACCCGCGCCCCAGCAGCAGCGGCACCAGGACCGCCTCCCCGTCGCCCAGGGCCGCCAGGGTCTCCGGCAGGAGGGGCGCGTTCAGCTCGATGTGCCCGAGCCGGACGTCGAGCCCCGGCCGCAGCTCCCGCACCCGGTCGAGCAGCCGCGTCACCGTGTGCAGCGCCTGCGGGTCCCGGCTGCCGTGGGCGACGGCGACCAGGGCGGGGGCGGCGGGTATCAGGGGGTTCGCGCCGCCCGGTGCGGGCTGCTGCCGGGTGCGGTGCACGGGCCGTCGGGTTCCGTTCAGGGAGACGAGGCTGAGCTGGGTGTCGAGCTGCGCGGTGATGCGGCTCAGCAGTTGCGCCGTGCTGTCGAGGGGCAGGGATTCCTGCGGGCGTTCCGGTGCCGGCTCCGTCATGAGCCCGATGGTGCCGGGCGCAGGTTGCCGCGTCGTTGCGCGCCGGTCACGGGTGTTTTCCGGTGCCTCACCGCAGGGCCGGGGCCGCTGTCAGACGGCGTCGGCCGTGGCGTCGGCCGCGGTGTCATCCGCTCCGTGGAAGGCGTCGGTCGCGGCCGCGGCCAGCAGTCGTTCGATGACGTGGGCGACGCCGTCCTCCTGGTTGCTGACGGTGTGCGCCGGGACGGCGGCCAGCACGGCCGGGTGGGCGTTGGCCATCGCGTAGCCGGTGCCGGCCCAGTCGAGGACGGTGAGGTCGTTGGGCATGTCTCCGAAGGCGATGACCTCGGCCGCTTCGATGCCCCGTCCGGCGCACAGCACCGCCAGGGTGCCGGCCTTGGTGACGCCCCGCGCGCTGATCTCCAGCAGCCCGTGCCCGCCCGAGTGGGTCAGCTGTACGTCGCTGCCCGCGCCCGGCCGGGCCGCCGCGAGCAGGGTGTCCGCGTCGAGCCGGTCCGACCAGGCGAGCAGCTTGGTGACGGGGGCCTCGGTGAGCCACAGGTCGGCGAGTGAGGGTACGGGGATCTCGGCGCCGTCCTCGGCGAACCGCATCCGGAAGGCCGGTTCGTACAGGACCTGGTTGCCGGTCTCCAGGGCGAAGCCCACCTCGGGCAGCGCGGCGGCCAGCGCGGTGACCACTCGCCGGGCGGTGACCAGGGGCAGGTGGCGGGAGGAGACGACGGTGCGGGTGGCTATGTCGTACACCGTGGCGCCGTTGCTGCACACCGCCGTGCCGATGAGGCCGGTGGCCTCCGCGAGCCGGTCGACGAACCGGGGCGGGCGGGCGGTGACGATCACGATCTCCGCACCGGCGTCCTCGGCCGCGCGCAGGGCGCGCAGGGTGCGGGGCGAGAGCGTGCCGTCGTCGCGGAGCAGTGTGCCGTCGAGGTCCGAGGCGATGAGTCGTGGGAGCCGCATCGGCCGATGCTACCGACGGCCTTCCGCGGAGAACCCTTTGGGCCGTCCTGTCGTCAGTAGTCACAGAGGAACAGTTCCGCACGGCACGACATGTCTCGGGACGTCTCGGTACATGACAGGCAGACGGACAGGAACGGGGGCGCTCCCATGCGGCTGAAGCGACGGGGAGCAGGGGCGGACGGCCGGGGCGGGCTCGCGAGAACGGCAGCCCGGCTGCGGACCGGGCTGCCGCGGACCCGGCGCGGGCGGCGTCGGGCCGTGCAGGGGGTGATGGTCGCCTGTGTGCTGGCCCTGGCGCCCGTCACCTGGATGCACTCGGTCGCGGACGCCCGGGTCAGGACGGCGGCGGACGCGCCCGCACAACAGGTCGCCGTGGTGTTCGGGGCGGGGCTGTGGGACGGGAAGCCGTCCCCGTACCTGGCGAACCGGCTGCGGGCCGCGGCGGAGCTGTACCGGGACAAGAAGGTGAAGGTCGTGCTGGTGACCGGCGACAACAGCCGGGTGGAGTACGACGAGCCGGACGCGATGCGCACGTTCCTGGTCCGGCAGGGGGTGCCGGACAGCAGGATCGTCAGCGACTTCGCGGGCTTCGACACCTGGGACTCGTGCGTCCGGGCCAAGAAGATCTTCGGGGTGGACCGGGCGCTGCTGGTCACCCAGGGCTTCCATGTCCGCCGGGCGATCGCGCTGTGCCGGGCGGCGGGCATCGACGCGTACGGCGTCGGGGTCGACGCCAAGCACGACGCGACCTGGTACTACGGCGGGACACGGGAGATCGCCG
This sequence comes from Streptomyces sp. NPDC088730, assembly GCF_044751215.1. Classification (NCBI taxonomy): domain Bacteria; kingdom Bacillati; phylum Actinomycetota; class Actinomycetes; order Kitasatosporales; family Streptomycetaceae; genus Streptomyces; species Streptomyces sp. NPDC088730. Next base: position 607,336 of record NZ_JBIVLK010000001.1, on the reverse strand, counting down.
CGGCGGGGAAGGCGGCCCTGGACGCGCTGTTCAAGCCCGATCCGCACTTCCTGGGGCCCCGGGAGCCGGGGGTGGAAACGGCCCTCGCGGCGGACGCGCGGTGAACACGCGTCCTCGCGGCGGATGCTGGGGGCCGTTGTGGGAGGCACGGGCCGTCAGCTCCCTCCCGGGGCGTCCGGGACACCGGTCCTCGCCGCGGCGACCGGAGGGGACGAGGTGGCCGGGGCGGTCTCCGCAGAGACCCGGCCGGGATAGCGGCCGCTGCCCCGTACCACCGGATCACGATGGTCTCCGGGGTGTCCTGGCCGTGCGCCTCCTGGAGCCGGGCCCCCTGGTTGCTCGTACCGCTCGGCGTTGCTCGTACCGCTCGGCCGTCGTCTTGAGGAGCGGCTGCCCCTCCCCGGCGTTCTCCCGCCGGCAGACGGAGATGGCGGGCGCGGGAGACCTGTACGCAGGCCACGGGCCGCGCCCGCACCACGCCCTGCGCCGGCGGCCCGGCCTTCTCCTCACCGTCCGTCGTGGTCGGAACGGTCTGCCTTCCGGGCGGAGTCGGTTCGGTCTCCTCGGGTCCGGCAGCGCCCCTGCCCCGATGGTCGGGCACCGGTCCGGCCGACGCCCGGTCAGCCGCCGTACGGCCGCACCTTCTTCGCCTCCCGCAGCGCCCGGCCCCACCACACCAGCTGGTCGAGCAGCGACTTCGCGGCGGCGTCGGCACCGGCCGGGTCCCGGTGCCTGCCCTCGTCGTCGAACAGCGCACCGGCGTTGTGGAAGGAGACGGTGTCGCGGATCGAGACGGTGTGCAGTTCGGCGAAGACCTGCCGCAGGTGCTCGACCGCGCGCAGCCCGCCGGAGACCCCGCCGTAGGAGACGAAGGCGACCGGCTTGGCCTGCCACTCGGCGTGGTGCCAGTCGATGAGGTTCTTGAGGGGGGCCGGGTAGGAGTGGTTGTACTCGGGGGTGACGACGACGAAGGCCTCGGCAGCCGCCAGCCGGGCCGAGACCTCGCCCAGCAGGTCCCGGTCCTCGGGCCCGGGACGGTAGGAGAGCGCGGTCGGCAGGGCGAGTCCGGCGACGTCGATGAGATCGGTCTCGATGCCGGGGTGGGCGTCGGTGCGGGAGCGGAACCAGTCGGCGACGACGGGTGCGAAGCGGCCCTCGCGGTTGCTGGCGAGGATGACCGCGACCTTCAGCGGGGCGTCGGCGGAGGCCGTGGTCGCGGGTGTGGTTTCGGCTGTGTTCTCAGCTGCGATGAGGTCCATGGGACGAGGCTCGTACTTCAACCATGGTTGAGGTCAAGCCCGACGCGACCGGCTCTTCCGCCGAGCGCCTCGGCATACGGTGGCCCGCATGACGACGCCAGCAGCCGCACCGGTCCCGTACGCCGAGTTCGACGGACATCCGGCCACCGAGGACGATCTGCGGACAGCCGCCTTCTTCAACTACGGCCACTTCACCGCCATGCAGATCAGGGAGGGCCGGGTGCGCGGGCTCCGGCTGCACCTGGACCGGCTGGACAGCGCGAACCGGGCACTCTTCGAACTCCCGCTGGACGGCGGGCGGGTACGTGAACTGATCCGGCACGCGCTACGGGGCGCGGGGGTCGCGGACGGCTCGGTGCGGGTGCACGGGTTCCTGCCGCCGGGCGCCACCGCGACGACCGTCATGGTCACGGTGCGCGGACCGGCGAGGATGCCCGCGGAACCGAAGAGCATGATGTCGGTGCCGTACGCCCGCGCCGTGCCGCACCTCAAGCGCCCCGGCGAGTTCGGCCAGACGTACTACGCGAATCTCGCCTCCCGCGCGGGCTTCGACGATGCGCTGCTGACCCTGCCGGACGGCTCGGTGACCGAGGGGGCGTTCACCAACATCGGTTTCTGGGACGGCGATTCGGTCGTCTGGCCACAGGCTCCCGCGCTGCTCGGCACCACCATGGCACTGCTGGAGCAGGAGTTCCCCGGCACCGGGATCCGGTCGCGGCGGAGTCCGGTGACGCTGGACGGGCTGGCGGCCTACCGGTCGGCGTTCGTCACCAACTCGCAGGGCATCGCGCCGGTCCGGCGGATCGATGACACCGCGTTCACGGTGGACGAGGAGCTGATGACGCGGCTGGCGGCGGCCTACGACGGGGCACCCAGGGACACCGTCTGAGCGCTGCCGGCTCCGGCGGAGTGCGGGGGCGGGCCGCCGAGAGGGGACCATGGAAGGCATGGAGATCCCCACCGAAGGCCCGCAGTCGCGCATGCAGATCCACATCGAGGGCTCACGCCTGCCCGGCCGCGCCTGCGGGCCCGGCGGTGACTTCGACGGGTACGAGAACATCCACGTGGGCGTCCAGCGCAAGGACCGGCCCGGCGAACTCCTCGGGCTGCTTCCGGGCGACGCCCCGTCCGCCTCCTGGACCCTGGACTGCACGGCCGCCGCCACCGCGGACGGGGTCGGGATCAGCGGACCCTACGTGCAGAACAGGCTCGGCGGGCGGTTCGTCTACCTGTCGTGGGGCACGGTCGACGGGAACGGCCTCTTCTCGATGTTCCGGCGGGCCAAGCTGATGTTCTCCGACATCGGGGCGGACACCCTGCGGGCAGCCGCGCGCTCCGGCCACCTCACCGCCCGGCTGCCGCTCTCCGACGCCAAGGGCCAGCCGCTCTGCGCCCGGGTCCGGCCCCCGGTCGTCGAGTGGTCCGCCACCGCGCCGGAGTGAGCGCCCCGGCCTCCGCGGGGGACACCGGGCAAGGAGCCGCCCTTATCGGGCCCAGGGGGGGCGGGCCCGATAAGGGCGACGGCCGGGGGCGGCAAGGGGGCGCCGTCCCGTGGGGGGTGTGATGCGTGTGCCCCTCGATCACGAGGTCATGCATGTGATGTGCGCCACATCCACTGCGGGCGCCATCACCCGATCGGCACCGGCTGCGGAAGGAGGCCGCACCTCCCCCGCCACGACCGCCCTGACCTGCACGCATACCGCGTGGCAAGGAGGCTGCGCCGGTCCGGACGGGTGACAGCTGACTCGGTGTCAGCAGGCGTGGGCGGCCACCCGGCCGTTAGCTCGGAGCCAGGACCCACCCGCCAGCGCCCCTTGCTCGGAGGAACCCCCCATGCGCAGTCCTGCCCGCCTCGTGACCGGCACCGCCGCCGCGGCCCTCACCGCCGCCGCGCTCGGCCTCTGCGCCGCCGCCCCGTCGGCGTACGCGGACGAATCGGGCCCGCTGGAGATCACCCCGGCGAGCGCGGCCCCCGGCACCACGGTCACCGTGAACACCAAGGCCTGCGGGAGCGACACCGGCGCGACGGGCGACGCCGGCTCCCTGGAGGCCTCGCGTTTCGCGCTGGCACCGGCCACCCTCAAGGAGGTCCTGGCCGGTTCGTTCCGGGTGCCGGGCAATGTCGAGCCCGGCCCGTACAGCATCGACGTGGCCTGCGAGAACGGCAAGAAGGCCAGCGGCCGGATCGAGGTGGAGGCGGCCGGCACCACGGGCGAGGACGGCGCCGCCTCCCGGACGGCCCCGGCCCCGGACGGTTCCGACGACCGCTCCCCCGCGGACACCGGCGACTCCTCCGCGTACGACTCCTCCACGTACGACTCCCCGGCCGATTCCCCGGCCGCCGATGCGGGCACCGACCCCTCGGCCTACGACTCGGCCGGGCTCGACGAGGCCGAGGCCGCCGGTTCCGCCCTCGTACCGGACTCCCCCACCGCTCCGGGCCAGGACCCCTCCAGCGAGCGGCCGAGCCCGTCCGGGCACGAGAGCACCGGCACGCACGACAGCTCCGCCGGACGCGACGACAGCTCCGCGTCCCACGACAGCTCCACCGGGCGCGACAGCTCCTCGGACCGCGAGACGCCCTCCGGCCACCGCACCTCGGCCGCCCCCACCGCCCCCACGGGGCACGTCAAGACCGGTATCGGCGGCAGCGTCGGACCGGACACCACCCAGATCGCGGCGGGCGCCGGCGTTCTCGCCGCGACCGCCGTCGGCGGAGCCTGGCTCCTGCGTCGCCGGGCGAGCGGCACGCGGGACGCCGGCTGACGGAGACTTCCACCTCTCCGTACCGCCTGGTCTCCGTCCCGGTGGCCCAGCGCCACCGGGACGGGACCGCACATCCACCTTCGTCACCCGGAGGACGACCGTGTCCCAGAAGGCCAAGGGCTGGCTGCTCGTCATCGCGGCGCTGGCCGGTGTCTGGCTGATCCGGAACGGCGCCGAAACCCGGCTGACCCCGCCGGGCCCGGCCTCCGCAGAGGCCTTCGCCGCCGGACCGGAACTGCTCCCGGGATCGCCGGTCGCCGAACCCCTGCGCCCCTCGGCCCCCGTCCGCATCCGGATTCCCGCCATCCGGGTGGACGCCCCGATGATGCGGCTCGGGCTCGGTCCGGACGGCAGCCTCGATGTGCCTCCGGCGGGGAACACCGACATCGTCGGCTGGTACAAGGACGGCACCCCGCCGGGCGCCAAGGGCAGTGCGATCGTGGCCGGCCATGTCGACAACGCGCAGGGCCCGTCCGTCTTCTACGACCTCGGTTCACTGAAGAAGGGCAGCACCGTCGAGGTGGACCGGCAGGACGGCCGGACCGCCGTCTTCGCGCTCGACGCCATCGAGGTCTACGACAGCGAGGACTTCCCCGACAAGCGGGTGTACGGGTCCTCCGGACACGCCTCGCTGCGGCTGATCACCTGCGGCGGCGGATTCTCCGAGTCGACGGGTTACGAGGGCAACGTGGTGGCGTACGCGCACCTCACCTCGGTGCGCTGACGCCCGGCCGCGCCCCGGCGCTCACCCGTTCCACTGGTCGAAGGCGAGCTTCGCGACCAGCGAGAACACCACGACCAGCAGCACCCCGCGGACGAACCCGCTGCCCCTGCTCAGCGCCATCCGCGCCCCCATCAGGCCGCCCGCCAGGTTGAACACCGCCATCAGACCGGCCAGCTGCCACATCACATTGCCCTGATAGGCGAACATCGCCAGCGCGCCGGCGTTGGTGCAGACGTTGACGATCTTCGCGGTGGCCGAGGCCGTCACCAGATCCAGGTGGAGCACCGCGGTCAGCGCCAGCACCAGGAAGGTGCCGGTGCCCGGCCCGAACAGGCCGTCGTACAGGCCGATGCCGCCGCCGACCAGGACGATCGCGGTGACGGTGCGGGCCCGGGTGACCCGCGGAGCCGTACCCTCCTGTGCCGTCCTGCCGAACCGGGGCCGCAGCATCACGAACGCCGCGACCGCCAGCAGCACCACCATGATCACCGGGCGGAGCACATCGCTGCTGATCCCGGCGGCGAAGAAGGCACCGGTCATCGATCCCGCCAGGGCCGCGAGGCCGATCCGCAACGCCGTGCCGACCCTCACCGGCGCCTTGCGGGCGTAGGTGACGGCGGCGCCCGACGTGCCGACGATGGCGACCGCCTTGTTGGTGCCGAGGATGTGCGCGGCGGGGACGTGCGGCAGCCCCAGCAGCAGTGCGGGCAGCAGGAGCAGTCCGCCGCCGCCGACCACCGCGTCGATCCAGCCGGCCGCGCCCGCGGCGAGGCACAGCACGACGAGGGTGGTCACGGTTATGTCAGGCATGATCGCGACCCTAGGGAAACGGCACGTGTCGCGTCCAACCCGTTCCCGCCTCACAAGCCCCCTCACAGGCCGCCGCCACCGGCGCTGAGCGCAAGGTTCCCGCCGGGAAACAGCGGAGATCCGGACGGGTAACACCCGCCGGACACGCTTCCCTCATGAGCAGACAGGCCGGGCTCCCCCGCTCCGGCGGCTCCACCCGCTCACCAACGACGGAGGCTCCCGAGATGCCGGTGTCCACTTCCCCGACCGCCCGCGCCTCCCGCTCCGCGGCCGTGCCGACCCTCGTGGTCGTCGGACACGGGATGGTCGGCCAGCGGTTCCTGGAGGCCCTCGCGGAGCGCGGGCTGACCGCCGCGGCCGGCACCGCCAGGGTCGTCGTCCTCTGCGAGGAGCCGCGCGCCGCCTACGACCGGGTCCGGCTGTCCTCGTACTTCTCCGGGCGCACCCCGGACGAACTGTCGCTGGCCGAGCCCGGCTTCATGGCGCGGCACGGCTTCGAGCTGCGCCTCGGTGACCCGGCGGAGTCCGTGGACCGGGCGGCGCGCACCGTCACCGCGCGCTCCGGCGAGACCTTCGGCTACGACACCCTGGTCCTGGCCACCGGCTCCTACCCGTTCGTCCCGCCGGTCCCCGGCAGGGACACCGAGGGCTGCTTCGTCTACCGCACCGTCGAGGACCTGCTCGCGATCGAGGAGTACGCGAGGACCGCGACGACCGGCGCGGTGGTCGGCGGCGGACTGCTCGGACTGGAGGCCGCGGGCGCCCTGAAGGGGCTCGGCCTCGACACGCACGTGGTGGAGTTCGCGCCCCGGCTGATGCCGGTGCAGGTGGACGAGGGCGGCGGCGCGGCGCTGCTGCGCACCGTCGAGGACATGGGCCTGACCGTGCACACGGGGGTCGGCACCCAGGAGGTGACCGCGGGCGAGGACGGCTCGGTGAACGGCGTGTCCCTCTCCGACGGCTCCGCGCTGGCCACCGATCTGGTGGTCTTCTCGGCCGGGGTACGGCCCCGCGACCAGCTGGCCCGGGAGTGCGGTCTGGCGGTCGGGCAGCGCGGCGGCATCGTCGTGGACGAGGAGTGCCGCACCTCGGACCCGGCGGTCTTCGCGATCGGTGAGTGCGCTCTCGCCCCGGACGGCCGGGTCTACGGACTGGTGGCGCCGGGCTACGAGATGGCACAGACCGCGGCCGAGGTGATCGCGGGCGGGAAGGCGTCGTTCACCGGTGCCGATATGTCGACGAAGCTGAAGCTGCTCGGAGTGGACGTGGCGTCCTTCGGCGACGCGCACGGCACCGCGGAGGGCTGCCTCGACGTGGTCTACGCGGACGCCCGCTCCGGCGTGTACAAGAAGCTGGTGATCGGGCGGGACGGCACGCTGCTCGGCGGGGTGCTCATCGGGGACGCCGACCAGTACGGCGTGCTGCGGCCGATGACGGGCACCGTCCTGCCGGTCGCCCCTGAACAGCTGGTGCTGCCCGCAGGCACGGGCGGCCCGGCGGTCCTCGGCCCCTCCGCGCTGCCCGACGACGCGGTGATCTGCTCCTGCCACAACGTCACCAAGGGCGCGGTCCGCGAGCACACCACACTGCCCGAGGTGAGGAAGTGCACCAAGGCGGGTACCGGCTGCGGCAGTTGCGTCAAGGTCATCGGGCAGCTGCTCCCGCAGAGCCGGGACAAGGGCCTGTGCGGCTGCTTCCCGTACACCCGCGGCGAGCTCTACGAGATCGTCCGCACCCTGGAGATCACCTCGTACGCCGAGCTGCTCGACGCGCACGGCCGGGAGGCGGCCCGGGGCGGCGACGGCTGCGAGGTCTGCAAGCCGACGGTCGGCTCCGTCATCGCCTCGCTGGCGCCCACGGTCGGCGCGAGCGGCTATGTACTGGACGGCGAGCAGGCCGCGCTCCAGGACACCAACGACCACTTCCTCGCCAACCTCCAGCGCAACGGCTCGTACTCGATCGTGCCGCGCATCCCCGGCGGTGAGATCACTCCGGAGAGACTGATCGTGATCGGCGAGGTGGCCCGGGACTTCGGCCTCTACACCAAGATCACCGGCGGCCAGCGCATCGATCTGTTCGGCGCCCGCGTCGAACAGCTGCCGCTGATCTGGACCCGGCTGGTCGACGCGGGCTTCGAGTCGGGGCACGCGTACGGGAAGTCGCTGCGGACGGTCAAGTCCTGTGTGGGGCAGACCTGGTGCCGCTACGGCGTGCAGGACTCGGTGAAGATGGCGATCGACCTGGAGCTGCGCTACCGGGGCCTGCGCTCCCCGCACAAGCTGAAGTCGGCGGTCTCGGGCTGTGCCCGGGAGTGCGCGGAGGCCCGCGGCAAGGACTTCGGGATCATCGCCACCGCCGGCGGCTGGAACCTGTACGTGGGCGGCAACGGCGGAGCCACCCCGCGCCACGCGGACCTGCTCGCCCAGGACCTGTCCGACGCCGAACTGGTGCGCCTGATCGACCGGTTCCTGATGTTCTACATCCGCACCGCGGACCGTCTTGAGCGCACCTCCACCTGGCTGGACCGCGTCGAGGGCGGCCTGGACCACGTACGCGACGTCGTCGTGCACGACTCGCTCGGGCTCTGCGACGAGCTGGAGCGGCTGATGGCCGACCACGTCCGCGGCTACCGCGACGAATGGGCCGAGACCATCAACGACCCGGAGCGGCTGCGCCGCTTCGTCACCTTCGTCAACGCACCCGACGCACCCGACCCGTCGGTGAGGTTCGTCCCGGAACGCGATCAGGTCAAGCCCGACCTGGACATCCTCGCCGGCCCGGTCCTCGCCGTCCGCACGCTCGAAGGGACCGCCTCATGACCGCCCGGACGACTACCGGGGCGGTGGAGACCGCGCGGGACACCCGGGTCGTGCGGCTCGCCGTCGGGGACGACTGGCTCGCCGTGTGCGACCGTTCGCTGCTCACCCCCGGCCGGGGGGTCGCGGCACTGCTCCCGGACGGCCGGCAGGTCGCGGTGTTCCTGGACCGTGCGGGACGTACGTACGCGATCGACAACCGCGACCCGTTCACCGGGGCCTGCGTCCTGTCGCGGGGCCTGGTCGGATCGGACGGCGGACAGCCTTTCGTCGCCTCCCCACTGCTGAAGCAGCGCTTCGACCTGGCGACGGGTGCCTGCCTGGACGACGACGGGGTCACCGTCGCGGTCTTCGAGGTCCGCGCGGACTGAACGGACTGAACGGACCCAGCGGACCGGACGGCCGGACGGGCCGGGCCGAGCGGCGGGCGGAGCCTGAGCGGGCGGACCGGGCCTGAGCGGGCGGGCGGAGCGGCCCCTTCCGGTCATCGGGCCGTCCGGTCGTACGCTTGATCCATGACCCAGCGCCGGTACGCGAACGACATTCCCGACCAGAGCGGCCGCACGGCCGTGGTGACCGGAGCCAACAGCGGTATCGGGCTGATCACCGCGCGGGAGCTGGCACGGCACGGTGCCCGGGTGCTGCTCGCCTGTCGTGACGAGCGGCGCGGCAAGGAGGCGGCGGCCCGCATCCGCGGCGCGGTGCCGGACGCGGACGTGGAGTTCGCCGGGCTGGATCTGGCCGATCTGTCGTCGGTACGGGAGTTCGCCGCGGCGTACACCCCGGACCGGCTCGATCTGCTGATCAACAACGCCGGGGTGATGGCCCTTCCGTACCGGAGGACCGCCGACGGGTTCGAGACCCAGTTCGGCGTGAACCACCTCGGGCACTTCGCCCTCACCGGGCTGCTGCTGCCGAAGCTGCTCGCCACCCCGGGCGCCCGGGTGGTGAGCGTGTCCAGCGGTCTCCACGCGCTGTCCAACATCGACATGGGCGACCTCAACAGCGAGCGGAACTACCGCCGCTGGATCGCCTACGGCCGCTCGAAGACGGCCAACCTGCTGTTCGTCCACGAGCTGGCCCGGCGGACCGCCGCCATCGGCAGCGGGCTGGTCGCCGCCGCCGCGCACCCGGGCTACGCGTCGACCAATCTGCAGACGGCGGGCGTCCGGATGGAGAACCGCAGGGCGGCGGAGCGGGTCATCGAGTTCGGCAACCGGATCATCGCCCAGCCGGCGGCCGCGGGCGCCCTGCCCACCCTGTACGCGGCCACCGCGCCCGGTGTCCGGCCCGACTCGTTCACCGGCCCGAGGCTGCTGGGGTGGCGCGGCGAACCGGCTCCGTCCTGGCGGGCGGGCTGGACGCTCAACGACGTGGCGAGCGAGCGGCTGTGGGTGGCGTCGGAACAGCTGACCGGGGTCACCTTCGCGGGCCTCGGGGTCTGATTTCGCCCGAGGCCCCGGCCCGGTGTGCTCAGCCCTGGCCCTCGACGGCGGACGGGTCCATCCACACGACCTCCCAGTTGTGGTGGTCGGGGTCCTGGAAGGACCGCCCGTACATGAATCCGAGGTCCTGCGTCTCACCGGCGGGGAATCCGCCGGAGGCGAGGGCGGTGTCGACCAGCTCGTCCACCTTCTCCCGGCTGTCGGCGCTGAGCGCGAGGATCACCTCGGTGGTCGTCGAGGCGTCCGCGATCTCCTTCTTGGTGAATTCCTTGAAGCGCGGTTCCTCCAGCAGCATGGCGAAGATCGTGTCGCTGATGACGAGACAGGCGGTGCGCTCGTCGCTGAACTGGGGATTGAACGAGTAGCCCAGTTTCCCGAAGAATCCCTTGGTCGTCTCCAGGTCCTTGACCGGCAGGTTCAAGAAGATCATCTGCGGCATGGCCGTCTCACTCTCCCGATGGGTCGATCCTGTGCGCCTGGCGTGAACGCGTTACGACAGTTAGACGCCGGGGCCGCCGGAAACTCATCGGTGCCGGGCGGGGAACGTACGCGAGCCGGGCCCCGCACCCTCACGACACGGCGAGCGGGGCGCCGCCCCGGAGCAGCGAGCCGCCCAGCGGGGTCACCGTGTGCAGGACCGCGCCGCCGTGGCGCAGGGTGTGCACCAGGCCCGCCTCGCGCAGCACACAGGCGTGCTGGCTGGCCGACGCCAGCGAGACCCCGGCCCGGCGGGCGAGCTCGCTGGTCGTGCAGCCGTCCCCGATGGTCCGCAGCACCGTCGAGCGGGTGTGGCCGAGGAGCCGGCCGAGCCAGGGGCCCGGTTCCGCGAAGACCGGGGCGTCGGCGTGGCCGACCGGGTAGACGAGCACCGGCGGCAGCAGCGGATCGCGCAGGACGACCGGGGCGCCCCGGCAGAAGAACGACGGCTGGAGGAGCAGTCCCCGGCCGTCCAGGCGCAGTTCGCGGTCGACCGGGTAGTCGGCCTCCAGCACCGGCGCCCGCCAGCGGATCACCGGCGGCAGCGAGGCCAGCAGCTCTTCCGGGCCGCCGTCCAGCAGGGCGCGTCCCCGGACCGCGCGGTCGGCCTCGACGCTCGCCTGGATATGCGGCCAGTACGGTTCGACCGCGGCGCGGTGGTAGCCGCGCAGGGCCCCGATGAGGCGGCCCAGAGGCTCGGAACGCCCTTCCCGCAGCGCGTCCAGCAGCACCGGCCGAACCGCGCGCCGGGCCGGGGCACTGCGGCCGTCGGCGCGTCCCTCGGCGCCCAGCATCGCCAGTTCGGCCCGCAGGCGTTCGGCCGGGGTGTCGCGCAGGACCTCCGTTCCGGCGCCGAAATCCAGCGGTTCCGAACCTTCCTGAGAAGGCGTCAGGAAGTCCGGGAAATAGCCGCGCGGTGGAACCACGGCGGACAGCAGACGTACTTCACCATTCAACCGGGGGCGGGTTTCCGTCCGCCATTTCCCGAACACCGTCGAAGCACGCCGGTCCCTCAGCCGGTGCAAACTGAGAATGGTCTCCCACAATGCGTCCGGCCCGGTGGCCATCCGCACCCTGGAAAGGTCCCACCCGGATATATGGATACGCAGCACCGAACCCCCACCCACTTGCACCCGCAATTACCCCCACGTCAGAGTATGCGAACAGTCACACCACGTCACCACGGGGTTTCGGCCAGAGGTGAAACGTCTCGCCCTGACCTGGCATCACCCGAAAGGCTGTACGACGTCGGGTTGCGATTCCAGAGCCACCGGAAGAGCGAGTGAAGGCCGTGGGGGGTTTCGCTCGCTCGGCGGCGGTCGGCAATGGTGCGGCTCCGTACCCGATGGGGGTAAGCGGGGTGCGGTTCGTGGATGGGGATCCATGAACCGCACCCCGGTCCGTTCCGAACTACCTCTTTGCGCATTGAACGAAGCAATGGATGGCGGACATGGCGAGGCGGCGGCACCCCCGCACAGGGTGCCGCCGCCTCCGGGGAATTCCGCGCCGGACGCCGGTCCGGTGAGGGTCGCCCCGACCGGCGGCCCCCGCGGAATCAGTGGTTCAGGTGGTTCAGCGGCTGTCGCTGCCGCGCGACTCCGCCGCCGCCCGGCCCGCCTCAAGGCGGGCCACCGGAATGCGGAAGGGCGAGCAGGAGACGTAGTCCAGGCCCACCTCGTGGAAGAAGTGCACCGACTCCGGGTCGCCGCCGTGCTCGCCGCAGATGCCGAGCTTCAGGTCGGGCCGGGTGGCCCGGCCGGCCGCGACGGCGCTGCGTACCAGCGAGCCGACACCGTCCTTGTCGATCGTCTCGAACGGCGACACCCCGAAGATGCCCTTCTCCAGGTACGCGGTGAAGAACGAGGCCTCCACGTCGTCGCGGGAGAAGCCCCACACCGTCTGGGTCAGGTCGTTGGTGCCGAACGAGAAGAACTCCGCCGCCTCGGCGATCTGGCCGGCGGTCAGCGCGGCGCGGGGCAGCTCGATCATGGTGCCGATCTTCAGCTTGAGGTTCGTGCCGGTGGCGGCCTGGACCTCCGCGATGACCCGGTCCGCCTCCTCGCGGACGATCTCCAGCTCCTGGACCGTGCCGACGAGCGGGATCATGATCTCGGCGCGCGGATCGCCCTTGGCGTTCCTGCGCTCGGCGGCGGCCTCCGCGATCGCCCTCACCTGCATGGCGAACAGGCCCGGGATGACCAGCCCGAGCCGGACCCCGCGCAGACCGAGCATCGGGTTCTGCTCATGCAGCTTGTGCACCGCCTGGAGGAGCCTGAGGTCGTTCTCGTTGGCGTCCTTGCGGGACTCCGCGAGCGCCACCCGGACCGACAGTTCGGTGATGTCGGGCAGGAACTCGTGCAGCGGCGGGTCGAGCAGCCGCACGGTGACGGGCAGTCCGTCCATCGCCTCGAACAGCTCGATGAAGTCGGCCTTCTGGAGCGGCAGCAGCTGCTCCAGGGCCGTCTCGCGCTCCTGGTCGGTGTCGGCCAGGATCAGCTTCTCGACCATCTCGCGGCGCTCGCCGAGGAACATGTGCTCGGTGCGGCACAGCCCGATGCCCTGGGCACCGAAGCGACGGGCCCGCAGGGCGTCCTCCGCGTTGTCCGCGTTGGCCCGCACCCGCAGCCGGCGCACCCGGTCCGCGTACGCCATGATCCGGTGCACGGCGGCGACCAGTTCGTCGGCGTCGTCGGCGCCCGCGTGCATCCGGCCCTCGAAGTACTCGACGACCGGCGAGGGCACGACGGGTACCTCACCGAGGTAGACCTTGCCGGTCGAACCGTCGACGGAGACGAGGTCGCCCTCCTCCACCACCGTGCTGCCGACCGTCAGCCGGCGCCGCTTGGTGTCGACCTCGATCTCCTCGGCGCCGCAGACACAGGTCTTGCCCATGCCCCGGGCGACGACGGCGGCGTGCGAGGTCTTGCCGCCGCGCGAGGTCAGGATGCCCTCGGCGGCGATCATGCCGTCCAGGTCGTCGGGGTTGGTCTCCCGGCGGATCAGGATGACCTTCTCGCCGGAACGGGACCACTTGATCGCGGTGTACGAGTCGAAGACGGCCTTGCCGACCGCCGCGCCCGGCGAGGCGGCGATGCCCCGGCCGAGCAGCCGCACCTCGGCCTCGTCGTCGAAGCGCGGGAACATCAGCTGGGCCAGCTGGGCTCCGTTGACCCGCTGGAGGGCCTCGGCCTCGTCGATGAGGCCCTGGTCGACGAGCTGGGTGGCGATCCGGAAGGCGGCACCGGCGGTGCGCTTGCCGACCCGTGTCTGGAGCATCCAGAGCCGGCCGCGCTCGATGGTGAACTCGATGTCGCAGAGATCCTTGTAGTGGGTCTCCAGCGTCTCCATGATCGCGATCAGCTCGTCGTACGACTTCTTGTCGATGGACTCCAGATCGGCGAGCGCCACGGTGTTGCGGATACCGGCGACGACGTCCTCGCCCTGGGCGTTCTGCAGGTAGTCGCCGTAGACGCCCTGGTGGCCGCTGGCCGGGTCGCGGGTGAACGCGACACCCGTGCCGGAGTCGGGGCCGAGGTTGCCGAAGACCATGGAGCAGACGTTGACCGCGGTGCCCAGATCGCCGGGGATGCGCTCCTGGCGGCGGTAGAGCTTGGCGCGGTCGGTGTTCCACGAGTCGAAGACGGCCTTTATGGCCAGGTCCATCTGCTCGCGCGGGTCCTGCGGGAAGTCGCGTCCGGCGTCCCGGGTGACGATCTTCTTGAACTGCTTGACCAGCTTCTTGAGGTCGGCCGCGTCGAGGTCCACGTCGACGCTGACGCCCTTGGCCTCCTTGGCGGCCTCCAGCGCCTCCTCGAAGAGGTCGCCGTCGACGCCGAGGACGGTCTTGCCGAACATCTGGATGAGGCGGCGGTAGGAGTCCCACGCGAACCGCTCGTCGCCGGACTGGGCGACGAGGCCGATGACGGACGCGTCGGAGAGGCCGATGTTGAGGACCGTGTCCATCATGCCGGGCATGGAGAACTTCGCGCCGGAGCGGACGGAGACCAGCAGCGGGTCGTCCGACTGGCCGAGCTTCTTGGCCATCCGCGTCTCAAGGGCGTCGAGGTGCGCACTCACCTCGTCGCGCAGCGCGGCCGGCTCCTCGCCGCTGCCGAGGTACACCTTGCACGCCTCGGTGGTGATCGTGAAGCCCGGAGGGACGGGGAGCCCGAGGTTGGTCATCTCGGCGAGGTTGGCACCCTTCCCGCCGAGCAGGTCCTTCAGATCCTTGTTGCCCTCGGTGAAGTCGTAGACGAACTTCTGCGGGTCTTCGTTTTCCGACACGGGTCTCGACTCCTCGACGACGCGGTGGACTGCCCTGACGGCGAGGAACATACCCAGATCAAAGGTGTCTGGGTACGTCCACTCGGCCGTCGTGCGGTCGCAACCACCTGTCCGCCAGCAGATCCAAAGAATCGCTCCGCCGATCAGGCCGAGGCTCTTCGTTCAGCTCTTGAAGGCAGCATGGTCATTCCTTGAGGAACGTCACTCGTTTGAGCAACCACCCGCGCACCTGAGTGCACTTTTCGAAGGCTAAAACATGGCACTGAGTGCCAGACCTTCCAGAAATGCAGTCACCTTCACGACGCTCGTTTGAGCGGGCACCTCATCAAAGGTGGCGCGAATCACGCTGCTTCCGTACCCCGGATTTCAGGATTCGGACGCCTCGGGCAGCCACCCGGCACCCCGGGGTCCGCCCGCCCGTCTCAGCCGCCCGACGTGTCCAGTTCCGCGTCCTCGCCGACGCCCGCGCAGTCGTAGGGGTCCTTCAGCCAGCCGTCCGGGAGCACCACCCGGTTGTTGCCCGAGGTGCGGCCGCGCGGGCCGTCGGCGCCGTCCGGCCACGGCTGGTCCAGCCGCAGCTCGTTCAGCTGCGAACCCAGCTCCTCCAGCGAGGAGGTGATCGCGAGGTTCCTGCGCATCTCGGAGCCGACCGCGAAGCCCTTGAGGTACCAGGCCACGTGCTTACGGAAGTCGATCACGCCCCGGGTCTCGTCGCCGATCCACTCCCCCAGCAGCGTCGCGTGCCGCAGCATGACGTCCGCGACGGTGCGCAGGGAGGGCGTCTGCCGCGTCTCCGTACCCTCGAACGCGCTCACCAGATCACCGAAGAGCCAGGGGCGGCCCAGGCAGCCGCGGCCCACGACCACGCCGTCGCAGCCGGTCTCGCGCATCATCCGCAGGGCGTCGTCCGCACACCAGATGTCGCCGTTGCCGAGGACGGGGATCTCGGGGACGTGCTCCTTGAGCCGGGCGATGGCGTCCCAGTCGGCGGTGCCGCCGTAGTGCTGGGCGGCGGTCCTGCCGTGCAGGGCCATCGCCGTGACGCCCTCCTCCACGGCGATCCGGCCGGCGTCGAGGTAGGTGAGGTGGTCGTCGTCGATGCCCTTGCGCATCTTGATGGTGACCGGCAGATCGCCCGCGTTGGAGACGGCCTGGTGCAGGATCGCGCGCAGCAGCGGCCGCTTGTAC
Organism: Streptomyces sp. NPDC088730; assembly: GCF_044751215.1. Taxonomy (NCBI): domain Bacteria; kingdom Bacillati; phylum Actinomycetota; class Actinomycetes; order Kitasatosporales; family Streptomycetaceae; genus Streptomyces; species Streptomyces sp. NPDC088730. The sequence goes on along the minus strand of NZ_JBIVLK010000001.1, from coordinate 591,567 downwards.
GGGAGCGCGGAGCCGCCGCCCTTGCGGGTGACCTTGGGAACCGGGCAGCCGAAGTTCAGGTCGATGTGGTCGGCGAGGTTCTCGTCGACGATCATGCGGACGGCCTTGCCGACCGTGACCGGGTCCACTCCGTACAGCTGGATGGAGCGCGGGGTCTCGCTCGCGTCGAACCGGATGAGCTGCATGGTCTTCTCGTTGCGCTCGACCAGTGCCCGGGTCGTGATCATCTCGCTGACGAACAGCCCCTTGCCGCCCGAGAACTCCCGGCACAGCGTGCGGAAGGGTGCGTTGGTGATGCCTGCCATGGGGGCGAGGACCACCGGCGGCTGCACGGTGTGCGGGCCGATACGGAGCAGCTGGGGCGCGGGGGCGAGCGTGGTCATTCCCCCATTGTCGCGTACGCGGGAAACTGCTCCGGGCGGGCGCCCGGCCGGCCCCTGCTTCGCGGCGGGCCCGGCCGCCGCCGGGGCGGGCCCGTCAGCGGGGTTCGTTAGTTAGCCGTACTATCCATGCATGCCCGAGCTCAGCCACCGGAGACGGATGCTGGTGCTGGCGATCTGCTGCATGAGTCTGCTGATCGTCAGCCTGGACAGCACCGTCCTGAACGTCGCCCTCCCGTCCATGCGCCAGGACCTGCACGCGAGCGTCGCGGGGATGCAGTGGACGATCGACGCGTACACACTCGTCCTCGCCTCGCTGCTCATGCTCGCGGGCTCCACCGCCGACCGGATCGGCCGGCGCAAGGTCTTCCTGGCCGGGCTCGTCCTCTTCACCCTGGGCTCGGCGCTCTGCTCGGTCGCGCCCAGCCTGGAGACGCTGATCGTGTTCCGGATGGTGCAGGCCGTCGGCGGCTCCATGCTGAACCCGGTCGCGATGTCGATCATCACCAACACCTTCACCGAGCCGCGCGAACGCGCGCGGGCGATCGGCGTCTGGGGCGGTGTCGTCGGCATCTCGATGGCCGCGGGACCGGTGATCGGCGGGGCCCTGGTCGATTCGGTCGGCTGGCGGTCGATCTTCTGGATCAATCTGCCGGTCGGCATCGCCGCACTGCTGCTGACCTTGAAGTACGTCCCCGAGTCTCGCGCCGCGAAGGCCCGCCGCCCCGATCCGGTGGGCCAGTTGCTGGTGATCGCGCTGCTGGGCTCGCTGACGTACGCGATCATCGAGGCGCCGCAGAAGGGGTGGACCTCCACCGAGATCCTGCTGTTCGCCGCGGTCGCGGCGGCCTCGCTGATCGGCCTGCTGGTGTACGAACCCCGGCGCACCGATCCCCTGATCGACCTGCGGTTCTTCCACAGCGCCCCGTTCAGCGGAGCCACCGTCATCGCGGTCAGCGCCTTCGCCGCGCTCGGCGGCTTCCTCTTCGTCAACACGCTCTACCTCCAGGACGTACGGGGGATGAGCGCGCTGGGCGCCGGGCTGTACATGCTCCCGATGGCGGCGGTGGTCTGTGTCCTGCCGCCGCTCTCGGGACGCGTCGTCGCCACCCGGGGGCCACGTGTCCCGCTCCTGGTCGCGGGGGTCGCGATGGCGGCGAGCGGGCTGATGTTCGCGCTGTTCGACGCGGAGACCGACAACGCGCTGATGTTCACCGGCTATGTGCTGTTCGGGCTCGGCTTCGGCGCGGTGAACGCGCCCATCACCAACACCGCCGTCTCCGGTATGCCCCGCTCCCAGGCGGGCGTGGCCGCGGCGGTCGCCTCGACCAGCCGCCAGATCGGTCAGACGCTGGGCGTCGCGGTGATCGGCGCGGTGCTGGCGGCCGGCGTGTCCGGCGCCGGCTCCTCGGGCGGCATCGGCCCTTCCGGTGACTTCGTGGCGGCGAGCAAGCCCGCCTGGTGGATCATCACCGGCTGCGGGATGTGCGTCCTGCTGGTCGGGGCGCTGACCAGCGGGCGCTGGGCACGGGGCACCGCGCGCCGGACGGCGGAACTGCTGGAGGGGGCGGCGCCGTCGGGCCACGGTCCGGGCGGCGGGCGGCCCGGGGCCTCGTCGGGGAGCACGCCGGAGGACGGGACCGGGGGTCAGTCCTCGTCCGCGAGCACCAGGGCCTGAAGCCGCTGGAGCCGTTCCCTGGTCTCCTCGTCGCGCGGTACGTAGCTGACCAGCCGCGGACCGGCCGACGGGCCCAGCCACAGATCCGACGTCTCCACCCGCAGCAGCCCCACGTGCGCGTTCCGGAAGATCTTGGACCGGCCGCCGGATCTGACGACCTCGTGCCTCGCCCAGGTCTCCCGGAACTCCGGCGACGCCGCCTCCAGCCGCTTGAGCAGGGCCTTCCACGAGGGCTCCGCCAGGTGCTCGGCCATCGCGGCACGGAACTTCGCCGTGAGGAAGCGGGTCACCTCCGCGATGTCCATGACGGTGGAACGCCACTGCTCGTTCGTATAGGCCAGCAGCATGATGTTGCGGTCCTCCGGCGCCACGGCGTCCAGCTCGCAGAGCAGCCTGCCGTACGTCCGGTTGTGGGCGAGCACGTCGTAGCGGCTGTTCTGGACGCAGGCGGGGATCGGCTCCAGCTGCCGCAGCATGGCGCGCAGCGCCGGGGTGATGCTCGGGCACTCCGTGCCGGGAGCCGGATCGATGGCCCCGGCGAGGGAGAAGAGGTGGCTGCGCTCGCTGCGGTCGAGCAGCAGTGCGCGGGCGAGCGCGTCCAGGACCTGGGGCGAGACCTGGATGTCACGGGCCTGTTCGAGCCAGGTGTACCAGGTGACACCGACGGCGGAGAGCTGGGCCACCTCCTCACGGCGCAGTCCCGGCGTGCGCCTGCGGCGGCCCCGGACCAGGCCCACCTGCTCGGGGGTGATCCGCTCCCGGCGGCTGCGCAGGAAGTCCGCGAGCTCGTGCCGCCGGACCTCGGTCGCGGTGACCTCCGGGGCCTCGGTGGCCTCCGGAGGTGCTGAAGCCGCCGGGGCCGCGAGGCCTGTCCGGGCTGCGGTCGCCATCGTCGTCATTCCTCCAGCGTGCGGGACGGCCCGACGCCATGCCGGGTGCTATTTGTACCAGGATAAAGAGACTCTGGTACCAGGCTTCGGGAAGAGCGATCGTCGATGCCGTGAGTGAATCCTCTGTACGGCCGAAGGTCCGGCCGAAGACATCCGCCGCCACCGCCGCGCCCGTGGTGCGGCACGACCACCCCACGCCGGTGCTCGGCGCGCTGGGGCTGTTCACCGTGCTGCTGGGCGCGGCCCTCCCCCTGATCGACTTCTTCATCGTGAACGTCGCCCTGCCCACCATCGACCATGATCTGGACGCGGGCCCGGCCCTGCTGGAACTGGTCGTCGCGGGCTACGGACTCGCCTATGCCGTGCTGCTCGTACTCGGTGGCCGGCTCGGTGACATGGCCGGCCGGCGCAGACTCTTCCTGCTCGGCATCGCGGCCTTCGGGATCACCTCGCTGGCCTGCGGCCTCGCGCCGGACGCCTGGACGCTGGTCGGCGCACGGGTGGCCCAGGGCGCGGCGGCGGCGCTGATGCTGCCGCAGGTGCTCGCCACCATCCAGGCGGCCACCTCGGGGCACCGACGGGCCAGGGCGATGAGCCTCTACGGGGCGACGGCCGGGCTCTCCATGGTCGCGGGCCAGATCCTGGGCGGCGTGCTGGTCGCCGCCGCGCCGCTCTCGTCGGTGCTCGGCGAGAGCGCGGGCTGGCGTTCGGTGTTCCTGGTCAACGTTCCGGTGGCGGCGGTGGGGCTGGTGCTGGCGGCCCGCTCGGTGCCCGAGACGCGGTCGGAGCGGCCCGCGCCGATCGACGTACCGGGCACGCTGCTGCTGGCCGCGTCACTGGTCACGCTGCTGGCCCCGCTGACCGAGGGGCGGGCGGCCGGCTGGCCGCTGTGGACCTGGGTCTCGCTGGCGCTGTTCCCGTTCGCCGCGGCCGCCTTCTACCGGGTGGAGCGGCGGGCCGACCGGAAGGGCCTGATCCCGCTGGTCCCGCCGAGCCTGCTGCGGCTCGACTCGCTGCGGCGCGGGCTGTCGCTGGTGCTGCCGTTCTCGGTCGGCTTCGGCGGCTTCATGTTCGTCATCGCGGTGGCCCTCCAGCAGGGCCTGGAGCTGGGTCCGGCGGCTTCCGGCCTGTCGATGGCCCCGATGGCGGCGGCCTTCTTCGCCGCCTCGCTGGCGGGGCCGGGGCTGGTCCGGCGGTACGGCAGCCGGGTCGTGACGGCCGGCGGGATCATCCAGGCGCTCGGCGTGGTGGTGCTGGTGATCACCGTGTGGCGCGACTGGTCCGGTCTCGGAATGCTCGGGCTGCTCCCCGGGATGGCGATCGCCGGTCTCGGCCAGGGGCTCCAGCTGCCCGTCCTGTTCCGCATCGTGCTCTCCGACGTACCGCCGGAGCGGGCCGGGGTCGGGGGCGGGGTCATGACGACGACTCAGCAGGCGGCGCTGGCACTGGGGGTGGCGACGCTCGGTTCGCTGTTCCTGTCACTGGCTCCGGGGTCGGGAATGCGGGACGCGCTGGCCGTGACCCTGCTGGTGCAGCTGGGCGCGGTGGTACTGACAACGCTGCTGAGCCTGCGGCTGCCGCGCGCCGTGGCGTGAGCGCGGGGCTCCGCCACAGCCGTGGGCCCGGAACACCTGAGGTGTTCCGGGCCCACGGTCGTTCGAGTGGTGCGGTCCGCGCTCCGCGGGGAGCGTCAGCTCTTCGCCGGGGCGTCCTGCTCCGGGGCGTCCTGTGCCGGGGCGTCCTGCCCGGCTGCCGCGTCGTCCGACGGCGCGGGGTGACCGGCGCGCTCCCGCATCTTGCGCAGCAGCTCCTGCTTCTGCTCCACCGCCGTCTTCCGGTCGGTGTTGCGCTCGGGACCTGCGCCCTGCTGCTCGGCGCGGGACAGCTTCTTCCGCTGTCCGCCGACGCCGAGGAGGTTATTCCGACTCTTGGCCACGGGGTTCTCCCATTCGTGGTGAAAGTGAGGTCTGAAACGACCCTGGATCGATCCGGTGGGCGGCGGGTGCTCGTACCCTCCGCGCACTCACTCGTAGATCTGGAAGAACGAAGACATGCCGGAACGGTACCCCGCTCCGAACCGGTCCGGCACCGGATTTTCCGTCGACCGGAACCACCCCGCAGTCGGCCGGGTTCACCCTACAGAAGGAACATGGACTGACAGATATTGAAAGTTGTCATCACGCATGTCATGGTCGATGTGTACGCATGACATCCGATCCCGGCCCACACCCACACCCACACCCACACCCACACCCACCCAGCCCCAGCCCCAGGCTCCGACCCCGACCCAGACCTCTCCTTGTCTCGCGCCGCCTTTCGCCTTCCGCCCGCCTCCGCCGCCGTCCTCCGTCCATCCGGGAGTTCCTCATGACCGCCCTCCGCCCCCGCACCCTCGGCTCCACCGGCCCGCAGGTCTCCATGCTCGGCCTCGGCTGCATGGGCATGTCCGCGCTGTACGGCGAGACCGACCGCACCGAGTCGATCGCCACCATCCACGCCGCGCTCGACACCGGCATCAACCTGCTCGACACCGGCGACTTCTACGGCATGGGGCACAACGAGCTGCTGATCAACGAAGCCCTGCGCACCGCCCCCGCAGCCGCTCGGGAACAGGCCCTGACCAGCGTGAAGTTCGGCGCGCTGCGGACCGTAGAGGGCGGCTTCACCGGCTACGACGGCCGACCGGCGGCGGTCAAGAACTTCGCGGCCTACTCACTCCAGCGGCTGGGCCTCGACCACATCGACGTCTACCGGATCGCCCGGCTCGACCCCGACGTGCCGGTCGAGGAGACGGTCGGCGCCATCGCCGAGCTGGTCGAGGCCGGACACGTCCGTCACATCGGCCTCTCCGAAGTCGGCGCGCAGACCATCCGACGGGCGGCGTCCGTCGCCCCGATCTCCGATCTGCAGATCGAGTACTCACTGATCTCCCGCTCCATCGAGGCGGAGATCCTGCCGGTCTGCCGCGAGCTGGGCATCGGTGTCACTGCCTACGGGGTGCTCTCACGAGGACTGATCAGCGGACACTTCACCCGTGACCGCGAGCTGGCCGCCGGTGACTTCCGGGCCATGAGCCCGCGCTTCCAGGACGAGAACCTCCGGCACAACCTCGGTCTGGTCGAGGCGCTCCGCAAGATCGCCGAGCGGAAGGGCGTCACGGTCGCGCAGATCGCCATCGCCTGGGTCCTCGCCCAGGGTGCGGACATCGTGCCGCTGGTCGGCGCCCGCAGGCGCGACCGGCTGACCGAGGCCGTCGGCTCCCTCGACGTCGAGCTGACCCCGGCCGACCTCGCCGCGATCGAGGAGGCGGTCCCGGCCGGCGCGGCGGCGGGCGCCCGCTACCCCGACAGCCAGATGGCACACCTGGACAGCGAGCGCTGACGTCCGGGTACGGTCAAAGCCGCCCGAAGGCGCCCTGACCCGCTCGACGCCCCCGCCCCGAAAGGCAGCACACCCACCATGACGCCGCCGTCCGACCCGCTGACCCCCGAGCGCATCCTCGAAGCCACCGAGGACGTACTGCGCCGCTACGGCCCCGCCAAGGCCACCGTGGTCGACGTGGCCCGAGCGCTCGGCGTCAGCCACGGCAGCGTGTACCGCCACTTCCGTACGAAGGCCGCCCTGCGCGAGGCCGTGACCGGCCGCTGGCTGACCCGCACGGAGCTGGCACTCACCGAGATCCTGCGCGCCCCGGCCCAGCCCGCCCCGGCGAAGCTGCGGCAGTGGCTGGAGACGCTGTTCGAGGCCAAGCGGCACAAGGCGGGCGATGATCCGGAGCTGTTCGCCACCTACGAGGTGCTCATGGGCGAGAGCACCGTGGTCGAGGAACACATCCGCGAACTGGTGGGCCAGCTGCGGGAGATGATCGAGGAGGGGGCGGCCGACGGGCAGTTCACGGTGGCCGACCCCGCGGCGGCCGCCCAGGCGGTCTTCGACGCGACGGCCCGCTTCCACGATCCGGCGTATGCCGCCGAGTGGCAGAAACCCGCCATCGCCGCCGAGTTCACCGCCGTCACGGATCTGCTGCTACGCGGCCTGCGGACCTGACGGCGGCCAAGGGGACTACGACGCCGTCGGGTCGACCGTCGCCTGGTGTGCCTGCGCGAGGTGCTCCTCGGCCTTGAGCCAGGGCAGGAACTGCACCCCCTTGCGCCAGTCGCAGGTGTCGCAGCTCAACTGCCGCTGCATCCCCGACTTCCTTACGTGGACTACGTGTTCACGGCCGTGCTGGTCCCATCTGCTGACCTTGCTCGTGGTCATGGACGGCATCCGAGCCTCCTGTGGACGATTGTGCCCAGTGTGCACGAAGCCCCCGGTTCCGTTCGGGGAACCGGGGGCTTCGTCCAGCGGATGCGAGGCGTCAGCAGCCGAGCAGCCGCGCGCCCAGGTACGCCTGGATCTGGTCCAGGGAGACGCGCTCCTGCTTCATGGTGTCGCGCTCGCGCACCGTCACCGCGTTGTCGTCGAGGGTGTCGAAGTCGACGGTGACGCAGAACGGCGTACCGATCTCGTCCTGACGGCGGTAGCGGCGGCCGATGGCGCCCGCGTCGTCGAACTCGATGTTCCAGTTCTGCCGGAGGTCGGCCGCGAGGCCCTTGGCCTTCGGCGAGAGCTGCGGGTTGCGGGACAGCGGCAGGACCGCGACCTTGACCGGCGCCAGGCGCGGGTCGAGGCGCATCACGGTGCGCTTCTCCATGACGCCCTTGGCGTTGGGCGCCTCGTCCTCGATGTAGGCGTCCAGCAGGAAGGCCAGGACCGAGCGGCCCACACCGGCCGCCGGCTCGATGACGTAGGGGGTCCAGCGCTCGCCGGCCTCCTGGTCGAAGAAGGACAGGTCCGTGCCCGAGGCCTTGGAGTGCGCCTTCAGGTCGTAGTCCGTGCGGTTGGCGACGCCCTCCAGCTCGCCCCACTCGCTGCCGCCGAAGCGGAAGCGGTACTCGATGTCAGCGGTGCGCTTGGAGTAGTGGGAGAGCTTCTCCGCCGGGTGCTCGAACCAGCGCATGTTCTCCTCGCGCATGCCGAGGCCGGTGTACCAGTTCCAGCGCTGCTCCATCCAGTACTCCTGCCACTGCTCGTCTTCGCCCGGCTTGACGAAGAACTCCATCTCCATCTGCTCGAACTCGCGGGTGCGGAAGATGAAGTTGCCCGGAGTGATCTCGTTCCGGAAGGACTTGCCCATCTGCGCGATGCCGAACGGCGGCTTCTTGCGCGAGGTCTGCTGCACCTGACCGAAGTTGGTGAAGATGCCCTGGGCGGTCTCGGGACGCAGATAGGCGACCGAGCCGGAGTCCTGGGTCGGACCGAGGTGCGTGGAGAGCAGGCCCGAGAACTGCTTGGGCTCGGTGAACGTACCCTTGTTGCCACAGTTGGGGCAGTTGAGGTCGGCGAGGCCGTTGACCGGCGGCTTGCCGTGCTTCTCCTCGTACGCCTCCTCCAGGTGGTCCGCGCGGTAGCGCTTGTGGCAGGAGGTGCACTCGGTCAGCGGGTCGGAGAACGTGGCGACGTGGCCGGAGGCCACCCACACCTCGGGGGCCAGGATGACCGACGAGTCGAGCCCGACCACGTCCTCGCGCGAAGTGACCATGTAGCGCCACCACTGGCGCTTGAGGTTCTCCTTGAGCTCAACGCCCAGCGGCCCGTAGTCCCAGGCGGCGCGCTGACCACCGTAGATCTCACTGCAGGGGAAAACGAAGCCACGGCGCTTGCTCAGGCTGACGATGGAGTCGATCTTGTCGGCGGCCACGGTGCTCTCTTCATTACGACGGCGACGAACGGAGAAGACCTCAGATTACCGGCGGGCACGCCCCTTCGATCAAATCGGTATCGGGACAGTCACTTCCGGAGGCATCTCATCAGCCTTGTTGACAATCGTTTCCATTTTTGTTGAAAATGACTGTCATGAACGAACGCCGCCTCATACCCACCGCCGCCGTCGCCGGAGCAGTCGTCCTCGGCCTCACCGCGCTCTCCGCCTGCTCGTCGTCCGACGCCGCCGACCACAGGAGCGGCGACAAGCTGAACGTGGTGGCGTCGTTCTACCCGATGCAGTTCCTGGCCGAGCGAATAGGCGGCGGCCACGTCTCCGTCTCCACCCTCACCAAGCCGGGCGTGGAGCCGCACGACCTGGAGCTCAGCCCCCGGCAGATCGGCGGCCTCAGCGACGCCGACTACATCCTCTACCTCAAGGGCATCCAGCCCGCCGTGGACGACGCGATCAAGCTCTCCGAGTCCAAGCACACGGTCGACGCCGCGAGCCTGACCACGCTGGAGGACCACGGCGCCGAGGTCGGCGGCGAGGAGCACGGCCACGAGCACGAGGGCACGGAAGCCGGCGCCGACCCGCACATCTGGCTCGACCCCGTGAAGTACGCCGAGGTCGCCAAGGGGGTCGGGAAGTCCCTGGAGAAGACCGACCCGGACCACGCCGCGGACTACCGCAAGAACACGGACGCCCTGGTCAAGGAGCTCGGCGCGCTCAACACCGGGTACGAGAAGGGGCTGGCGAACACCGCCACCAAGACCTTCATCACCACCCACTCCGCCTTCGGATACCTGGCCGAGCGCTACGGCCTCACCCAGGAGGGCATCGCCGGCATCGACCCGGAGGCCGAGCCCAGCCCCGCCAGGATCAGCGCCCTGCACGCCATCGCGGAGAAGAAGAAGGTCACCACCGTCTTCTTCGAGACGCTGGCCAGCGACAAGACGGCCAGGACCGTGGCCCGGGACACCGGCCTGCGCACCGACGTCCTGGACCCGCTGGAGGGAATTACGGACAAGTCCAAGGGCGATGACTACATCGAGGTCATGAAGTCCAACCTCGCCGCGCTGCAGAAGGCGCTCGGCGCGAAGTGAGCGACGACCCCACAGAACCGGCCGGCCCGAACCCCGCAGCACCGGAGGCGCTCATGCCCGAGCCCGCGAGCTCCACCCCCGAACCCGTGATCGTCCTGCGCGACGCCACGGCCACCCTCGGGGCGCGCCCCGTACTGCGCGGCATCGACCTGACCGTGCACCGCGGCGAGGTCGTCGCGCTGCTCGGCGCCAACGGCTCCGGCAAGTCGACCGCCGTACGCTCCGCCATCGGCCAGGTCCCGCTCACCGGCGGCGCCGTCGAGCTCTTCGGCACCCCGCTGCGCCGGTTCCGCGACTGGGCCCGGGTCGGCTACGTACCGCAGCGCACCACGGCGGCCGGCGGCGTACCGGCCACCATCCGCGAGGTCGTCTCCTCCGGGCGGCTGTCCCGCACCAGGCTGGGCCTGCCCCGCAAGGCCGACCGCGCCGCCGTCGACCGGGCCATCGAGCTCGTCGGCCTCACCGACCGCGCCAGGGACTCGGTGGACGCCCTCTCCGGCGGCCAGCACCAGCGCGTCCTGATCGCCCGCGCGCTCGCCGCCGAACCCGAACTGCTGATCATGGACGAGCCGATGGCCGGCGTCGACCTGGCCAGCCAGGAGATCCTCGCCGCGACCCTGCGCGACCAGGTCGCGGCCGGCACCACCGTGCTGCTCGTCCTGCACGAGCTGGGCCCGCTGGAGCCGCTGATCGACCGCGCGGTCGTCCTGCGCGACGGCTGCGTGATGCACGACGGACCGCCCCCGAAGGCCCTCGGGCAGCACGCGCTGCCCGGCCACGACCACGTACACCCCCACGCGGCTTCCGAGCCCGTCCGGACGGGACTGCTGAGCTGATCATGGAATTCCTCACCCCTCCCTTCATGCAGCGGGCGCTGATCGCCGCCGTGCTGGTCGGCGTCATCGCCCCCGCCGTCGGCATCTACCTGGTGCAGCGCCGGCAGGCCCTGATGGGCGACGGCATCGGCCACATCGCGATGACCGGCGTCGGCCTCGGCTTCCTGCTCTCCACCAGCCCGGTCTGGATGGCCACCGCCGTCGCCGTCGCCGGCGCGGTCGTCATGGAGCTGATCCGCTGGTACGGACGCACCCGGGGCGACATCGCGCTGGCGATGCTCTTCTACGGCGGCATGGCGGGCGGTGTCCTGCTGATCAACCTCTCCGACACCGGCTCCAACGCCAACCTCACCTCGTACCTCTTCGGCTCCCTCTCCACGGTCTCCTCCGAGGACATCACCGCGATCGGCCTGCTGGCCGCGTTCGTGCTGCTGGTGACGGTGGGGCTGCGCAGGCAGCTGTTCGCGGTCAGTCAGGACGAGGAGTTCGCCCGGGTCACCGGGCTGCCGGTGCGGGTGCTGAACCTGCTGATCGCGGTCACCGCGGCGGTCACCGTCACCGTCGCGATGCGGGTCGTCGGGCTGCTGCTGGTCAGCGCCCTGATGGTGGTCCCGGTCGCCGCCGCGCAGCAGATCAGCCGGTCCTTCAAGGTGACCTTCGTGCTCTCGGTCGTCATCGGGGTGGCGGTGACGCTGGCCGGCACCGTGACCTCGTACTACCAGGACGTACCGCCCGGGGCGACGATCGTGCTGCTGGCCATCGGCGTCTTCATCGCGCTGACCCTGCTCGCCACCCCGCTGGGAAGAAGGCGCGCGCGCATCCGCGAATCGGCCGCGGAGCGGTGCACCCTGGAGGTACCGGCCACCCGCCGCGCCGCGGACGACGTCCGCGTCTGACCCCGCGGCCCGGCCGGGCTGGCACAATGGCCCGACAAACGTACGGGCGACACGAGGAGGCTCCTGTGGCGACGGCGCCGAGCAGCGGAACCAACGCGGCCCCGGTACGCGGCCGCTCGACGCGGCAGCGGACCGCGGTGGCCGCGGCGCTCGACGAGGTGGACGAGTTCCGCAGCGCGCAGGAGCTGCACGACGTGCTCAAGCACCGCGGCGACTCGGTCGGGCTGACCACGGTCTACCGCACCCTGCAGTCCCTCGCGGACGCGGGCGAGGTCGACGTACTGCGCACCACGGAGGGCGAGTCCGTCTACCGCCGGTGCTCGACCGGCGACCACCACCACCATCTGGTCTGCCGGATGTGCGGCAAGGCCGTCGAGGTGGAGGGTCCGGCGGTGGAGCAGTGGGCGGAGACGATCGCGGCGCAGCACGGCTACGTCAACGTGGCGCACACGGTGGAGGTCTTCGGCACCTGCGCGGACTGCGCGAGCACACAGAAGTGATCCGGGTGCGCGGGGGCGCCTCCGCCCCCGCGCACCCGCCCGCTCAGCTGCCGGTCTCCGCCGCCTCCTCCGCACCGCCGAAGCGCCGGTCGCGCTGGGCGAATTCGAGGCAGGCCCGCCACAGGTCGCGGCGGTCGAAGTCCGGCCACAGCACGTCCTGGAAGACCATCTCGGCGTACGCGCTCTGCCAGATCAGGTAGTTGGACGTGCGCTGCTCGCCGCTCGGCCGGACGAAGAGGTCGACGTCCGGCATGTCCGGGTAGTAGGTGTACTTCGCGAAGGTCTTCTCGTTGACCTTCGACGGGTCGAGCTTCCCGGCCGCGACGTCCTGGGCGATCCGCTGCGCGGCGTCGGCGATCTCGGCCCGGCCGCCGTAGTTGACGCAGAAGTACAGCGTCATCTTGTCGTTGTCCTTGGTCTGCTCCTGGGCGACCTGGAGCTCCTGGACGACGGACTTCCACAGCTTCGGCATGCGGCCGACCCAGCGGATCCGGATGCCGAGCTCGTCCATCTCGTCGCGGCGGCGGCGGATGACGTCCCGGTTGAAGTTCATCAGGAACTTCACCTCGTCCGGGGAGCGCTTCCAGTTCTCGGTGGAGAAGGCGTACAGCGAGAGGTTCTTGACGCCCATCTCGATGCAGCCCTTGAGCACGTCCATGACGACGCCCTCACCGACCTTGTGGCCCTCGGTACGAGGCAGCCCGCGCTCCTTGGCCCAGCGGCCGTTGCCGTCCATCACCACGGCGACGTGCTTGGGCACCAGCTCACCGGGGATCTTCGGCGGCACGGCACCGGACGGGTGAGGTTCCGGGGTCTTGTGGTCGCGCCGGTTACGGCCGCCGAGGATTCCGCGTACTGCCATGAGCTTCTCAGTCTCCCTGTGTCACTTTTCCACGTACCGCAGCGAGCGCAGCCCGCGCTCCAGATGCCAGTGCAGATAGGCGGACACCAGCCCGCTCCCCTCCCTGACGTGACGCGCCTCGCACGCGTCCGCCGTCTCCCAGTCGCCGGTGAGCAGTGCGCTCAGCAGGGTGACGGCCTCAGCCGAGGGTACGACGCTGCCCGGTACCCGGCAGTCGCCGCATATGACGCCGCCCGCCGCGACGGAGAAGAACCGGTTCGGTCCGGGCATTCCGCACCGGGCGCAGCCGTCGAAGCTGGGTGCGTAGCCGTTCACGGCGAGGGAGCGCAGCAGGAAGGCGTCGAGGATGAGGTGGGGATCGTGTTCGCCGCGGGAGAGCGTGCGCAGTCCGCCCACCAGGAGCAGGTACTGCTGGACGGCGGGTTCGCCCTCGTGGTCGGTGAAGCGCTCGGCGGTCTCCAGCATCGCGGTGCCGGCGGTGTAGCGCCCGTAGTCGGTGACGATCCCGCCGCCGTAGGGGGCGATGGTCTCGCTCTGGGTGCAGAGCGGCAGGCCGCGTCCGATCAGCTCGCTGCCCCGGGCGAAGAACTGCACGTCGACGTGGGAGAACGGCTCAAGCCGGGCCCCGAACTTCGACTTCGTGCGCCGCACGCCGCGTGCGACGGCCCGTACCCGGCCGTGGCCGCGGGTCAGGATCGTGATGATCCGGTCGGCCTCGCCCAGCTTCTGCGTGCGGAGCACCACGCCGTCGTCCCGGAACAAGCTCATGGCTCCATTGTCCGGTACGCGGGTGGCCCGCCGGGTCCGCCCCCTCGACCCGGGCCGTTCAGTCCCCGGCCGCCGCGCCGCCGACGGCCGCGGCCAGCCCGGATTCGTCGGCGATGATCACCAGCCGGGCGCGGGCGCCGGGTCTGCCCATGATCCGGCTGACGTGGGTCTTGGCGGTGAGCGGGCTGAGGCCGGGGGTCCCGTCGGCCCGGACGGTGGGGGCGAGCGCGGTGATCGGCCGGCTGGAGCGGGCGGGGCAGACGGTGCCGGCGAGTGTCGCCATGGCGGTGACCGAGTCCGGCCTGCTGGTGAAGGAGTCCTCGCGCTGGAGGCCGCCGGGGCGGCCGAGCACGCCGGGGGCAGGGCGCCCAGCAACCCCCCGCCGGTCACGAGCAGCGCGACGGGCCGCGTCCGGGCCGCTCCGAGCCGCCCACGGCGGCGCGGAGCGGGCGCCGGCGCACGGGGTCGCTGCCGTACGCCGGCGCGAGCGGCCAGAACACCCGGCGGCCCGGGAGCACCAGGGGCGCGGGAAGCAGCGCCGGCGTGGCCAGGAGCGCGCACAGCACCCCGACGGCGGCGGTGGGGCCCATTCCCCGGCTGCTGGCGAGATCGGCCGCCAGAAGGCACAGGAGGCCCGCCTCGACGGTGGCGGAGGGGGCCACGACGGCGGAGCCACGGCCGCGCAGCGCCGCCGCCATCGCTTCTCGCGGCGGATCTTCGCCGCCCGCGTCGAGTCGGCGCTCGCCGGCAGGTAGTCGACGGCGTGGTTGGCCCGTACGTCCGAGACGTCTCCCGGCGAAGGGCCCGGTGATCGCGATGACGGCGGTCCGGAGCGCGACGACCGCCCAGGGCAGCTGCGGCCACCGGCTCCCTGCCCACGGCCGCGCCGGTCCGCCCCTGTCCTGTGTTGCGGCCCGTATACGGGCCCCCCGTCCGTCCGGGTGTCTGGATTCATGTCCGGACACCCGCCGGGCCGGGGCGGGTCCGTCGCGCCGGAGACCGGCCTCCCCGCCACTGCCGGGGAGGGTGCCGTGCGCCGGCGTACTCCCTCGGGGGCAACGGCCGGTGGGGCGGAGGTGGTTCAGGAGGGCGTACGGGCCGCCGCGGCGAGCAGCCGGGCCGTGTCCTGCGCGCAGAGCTGGAGCGCGCCGCCGACGGTGGTCAGCACCTCGCGTTCGGCCTGGCTGTACGGGCCGTCGGCGAGCGCGATCCTGGCGCCCTGCAGCAGAATCGATTCGCGGCCGGTCTGGGCCAGGTGCGGGGCGAGGGGCTCCAGCGCCTCGTGGAGCTCGATGGCGAGGGCCGCGCCGCACGCCTCCGCGGCCGGGTCGAACGCCGAGCCGTGGCCGATGTCGACGGAGAGGACCTCGACGACGGTGGCGAGCTGCTCCTGCGTGCAGCCGTCGAACCCGGCGCCGCGCACGGTGGCGACGGCGGCGTCCAGGACCGTGCGGGAGGTGGTCCCGCCGGCCGCCAGGACACCGAGGGCGACGGTGTGGACGCCGTCCTTGAGCATCGCGGAGAACCGGGTGGTGGTGGGGTGGTCGAGCGTGTCGGTGCCGAAGTGGTGCCGGCACGCGGCGCATTCGACGACCGGGCCCACGGTGCCGCGCCGCAGCAGCGGCACGCCGAGGAAGGTGAACCGGCGACGTCCGGTGAGGCGGCGGTAGTTGCGGTCGCCTCCGCAGCCGGCGCAGAAGAACTCGCCGTCCCCGACGGTGTCCCACATCGTACGGATGCCGCAGATACGCAGCTTCATGGCGCGTTGTCCCAGGGCTGACCGCACGTCGCACACCTCCGTAACTCCCCCGTAGCCCTGCGGACACGGGAGGTACCAACGCGGCAACATTGCCGTGTTGGACGTGATGTTAACCACATCCGTGAAGCGGCGTCAGCACCTCGCCCGTCACAACCACCCGAGATGGCCGAACCCCGCCCCCCGGGTGCGGGGGACGGGGCTCACGGACCGTACTGATTCATGCCCTTTCGGGCGGGCTCGGGTCAGCGGGTGGCGCGGTTGACCGCCGAGACGACCGCCTTCAGCGAGGCCCGGGTGGTGTTGGCGTCGATGCCGATGCCCCACAGGACCTTTCCGTCGATCGCGCACTCGATGTACGAGGCGGCCTGGGCGCTCGCGCCCTCGCTCATCGTGTGCTCGGTGTAGTCCAGCAGCCGGGCGTCGATGCCGATGGTCTGCAGCGCCTCGAAGAACGCCGAGATCGGGCCGTTCCCGGTGCCGGTGAGCACGGTGTCCGCGCCGTCCACGGTCGCCTCGACGGTGATCGTGTCCTGACCGTCGGAGCCGATGGTGCTCTGGCCGGAGCGGATCTGTACGCGACCCCACTGGGCCTCGGCGTTCTCGGGGTTGGGCAGGTACTCGTCCTGGAACGTCGTCCAGATCTGCGCCGGCGTGACCTCGCCGCCCTCGGCGTCGGTCTTGGCCTGAATGATCCGGGAGTACTCGATCTGCATCCGGCGCGGCAGGTCCAGCTTGTGGTCGTTCTTCAGGACGTAGGCGATTCCGCCCTTGCCGGACTGCGAGTTGACCCGGATGACGGCCTCGTAGGAGCGGCCGACGTCCTTCGGGTCGATCGGCAGGTAGGGCACCGCCCACTTGAGATCATCGACGGTGATCCCCCCGCCCTGGGCGGCCGCGTCGGCCTCCATGGCGTCGAAGCCCTTCTTGATGGCGTCCTGGTGGGAGCCGGAGAAGGCGGTGTAGACCAGGTCGCCCGCGTAGGGGTGGCGCGGGTGGACCTCCATCTGGTTGCAGTACTCGCTGGTGCGGCGGATCTCGTCGATCTGCGAGAAGTCGATCTGCGGGTCGACGCCCTGCGAGAAGAGGTTCATGCCCAGCGTGACCAGGTCGACGTTGCCGGTGCGCTCGCCCTGGCCGAACAGGCAGCCCTCGACCCGGTCGGCCCCCGCCATCAGCGCCAGCTCGGCGGCGGCGACGGCGGTGCCGCGGTCGTTGTGCGGGTGGACGGACAGGCAGACGAACTCGCGGCGCGACAGGTTGCGCGACATCCACTCGAACCGGTCGGCGTGCGTGGACGGCGTCGAGCGCTCCACGGTGGCGGGCAGGTTGAGGATGATCTCGCGGCCCGCCTCCGGCTGCCAGACGTCGCACACCGCCTCGCAGACCTCCAGGGCGAAGTCCAGCTCGGTGTCGGTGAAGATCTCCGGGCTGTACTGGTAGCCGAAGATCGTCTCCTCGCCCAGGATCTTCTCGGCGTACTCCATGACCAGCCGGGTGCCGTCCACCGCGATCTGCTTGACCTGCTCCTTGGAGCCGCGGAAGACCACGCGCCGGAAGGTCGGGGCGGTCGCGTTGTACAGGTGGACGGTGGCGCGGTGGGCGCCGCGCAGCGATTCGACGGTGCGCTCGATCAGCTCCTCGCGGGCCTGCGTCAGGACGGAGATCGTCACGTCCTCGGGGATCGCGCCCTCTTCGATGATGGAGCGGACGAACGCGAAGTCGGTCTCGCCGGAGGACGGGAAGCCGACCTCGATCTCCTTGTAGCCCATGCGTACGAGCAGGTCGAACATCTCGCGCTTGCGGGCCGGCGACATCGGGTCGATCAGCGCCTGGTTGCCGTCGCGCAGGTCCGTGGAGAGCCAGCGGGGTGCGACCGTGATCCGCTTGTCCGGCCAGGTGCGGTCGGGGATCTCGACGGCCTCGTACTGCCCGTACTTGCCGGTCGGCATCCCGGAGGGCTTCTGGAGCCCGGTGGCGTTGGTGATCGGCGTGGGGCGGCCGACGGCGTTCGCGACGGGGTTCTGAGCGGGATTCACTGCGGTCATGGCGTGGGGCTCCTCGGAGTCCGGCAAGAAGGGTTCCCCTGCTCCTCGGGAGCTGGGGAAGGCCGACTGTGTCGCTGCAACACAAGACTCCGCGGGGAGGGGGTCGGCCTACGACTACAGACCCTCGCCGCGGCAGCTAAGAAGAAGCAGCCCGAAACGCATGATGCGAAGACACTAGCCGAGCGACGCCCGAGGCGTCTGTGCGTATCAGTATGCGGGACCGGAGGCCGGTAACGGTTAAACAGTGACCGATCACTCTAATTCGTCAATCCTGGTGGCAACCAGTGACAGAGGGATCACGCGCTGCCACAGTCGAGTGCATGCAGCCTCGAACCCAGCACAGCTCCCAGCCCGTCTTCTGCACCATCGTGCCGCCCCACGTCCTCGACAAGCTGTCCCAGTCCGACGATCCCGTCCTGGCGGCCCCGGCCCGCCGGACCCTGGAGGCCGACGCCGCCCGGCGCACCCGCCGCCAGGTGACGACCCCCGTCCCGGCCCGCGTCGCCCCCGCCCCGGAGGACGACCGTTCCGGCAAGCCCGACCGCACCCTCTACGACTGCCGGCACAGCACCGAGCTGCCCGGTACCAAGGTCCGCGCCGAGGGCGAGGACCCCACGTCCGACGCCAGCGTCAACCGCGCGTACGCCGGCCTCGGCGCCACCTTCGAACTGCTGCTCAAGGCCTACGGGTGGCGTTCGATCGACGGCAAGGGGCTGCCGCTGATCGGCTCGGTGCACTACGACGAGAAGTACAACAACGCCTTCTTCGACGGCGAGCAGATGGTGTTCGGCGACGGGGACGGGGAGATCTTCCTGGACTTCACCGTCGCCATCGACGTCATCGCCCACGAACTGGCGCACGGCCTGACCCAGTACACGGCCAACCTGAGCTACTACGGCCAGTCCGGCGCGCTGAACGAGTCCGTCTCCGACGTGTTCGGCTCCCTGGTCAAGCAGTACTCGCTGGGCCAGACCGCGGAGCAGGCCGACTGGCTGATCGGCGCGGGCCTGCTGGCGCCGCGCGTCCAGGGGGTGGCGCTGCGCTCGATGAAGGCGCCCGGCACCGCGTACGACGACGACGTGCTCGGCAAGGACCCGCAGCCCGCGTCCATGGACGACTACATCCGCACCGGCGACGACAACGGCGGTGTCCACCTCAACTCCGGCATCCCCAACCGGGCGTTCTACCTGCTCGCGACCGCGCTCGGCGGAAGTTCCTGGGAGAAGGCCGGACAGCTCTGGTTCGATGTGCTCACCGGTGGTGAACTGGCGGTGGACGCCGACTTCGCGGCCTTCGCCCGGCTGACCGTCGCGGCGGCACGCAGCCGCTACGGTGCGGGCGACGAGGTGGAGGCGGTTCTCAAGGCCTGGTCGGAGGTGGGCGTACCGACCGCGTAGGCAGCACCCAGGGCGCGTCCGCAGGGGAAGGACACCGTATGCGGATCAAGGTGAGCAGGACCGGCGGCTTCGCAGGTATCGCACGCCACGGCGAGATCGACACCTCCGGGCGGGCCGACGCCGGTGAATGGGAGGCCCTGGCCGAATCGGCGCTCACCGGCGGCCGGGACGCCCCGCCGGCCGGCGTTCCGGACGGCTTCGGCTACCGGATCACGGTCGGCGACCGGACGGTGCACTGCGCGGATCCCCGGCTGACCGACGCCCAGCGCGCACTGGTCTCACGCGTCCTGAAGGAGGGCGCGTGAGACCGGCGGCGTACCGCTGAGAAGCCTGGCGGCGCTGACGGGGGGGGCCGGACCCCAGCTTGTGCAGCTGCTTCGGAACCCATCCCCACCGCCGCCCCCGCACCCCTCGGCCCCGGGGGGCCTCAGCGGCTTCGCTCGGTTGCGCCGGCCTCCGGCCGTCGGACCGGGCCCGCTCAGAACCCCAGCTTGCGCAGCTGCTTGGGATCGCGCTGCCAGTCCTTGGCGACCTTCACGTGGAGGTCCAGGAAGACCGGTGTGCCGAGCAGGGCCTCGATGTGCTTGCGGGACTTGGTGCCGACGTCCTTGAGCCGCTGGCCCTTCGGGCCGATGATGATGCCCTTCTGGCTGGGCCGCTCGATGTAGACGTTGGCGTGGATGTCGAGCAGCGGCTTGTCCGCCGGCCGGTCCTCGCGCGGCAGCATCTCCTCGACGACGACCGCGATGGAGTGCGGCAGCTCGTCGCGCACGCCTTCGAGCGCCGCCTCCCGGATCAGCTCGGCGACCATGACCATCTCGGGCTCGTCCGTGAGGTCGCCCTCCGGGTAGAGCGGCGGGCTCTCGGGGAGCAGCGGGGCGATCAGGTCGGCCAGCAGGCCGACCTGGTCGTCCTTGACGGCCGAGACCGGGATGATCTCCGCCCATTCGAAGCCGAGCTCCTCGCCGAGGCGGGAGACGGCCAGCAGCTGTTCGGCGAGCTGCTTGGACTCGACCAGGTCGGACTTGGTGATGATGGCGATCTTGGGCGTCTTCTTGATGCCGGCGAGTTCCTTGACGATGTACTTGTCGCCGGGGCCGAGCTTCTGGTCGGCGGGCAGGCAGAAGCCGATGACGTCGACCTCCGCCCAGGTGGTGCGTACGACGTCGTTGAGACGCTCGCCCAGCAGGGTGCGCGGCTTGTGGAGGCCGGGGGTGTCGACCAGGATCAGCTGCGCGTCCGGCCGGTGCACGATGCCGCGGACCGTGTGCCTGGTGGTCTGTGGCCGGTTGGACGTGATCGCCACCTTCTGGCCGACCAGAGCGTTCGTAAGGGTGGACTTGCCCGCGTTGGGACGGCCCACGAAGCAGGCGAAGCCGGCCCGGTGCGGGGCGGTGTTCTCTGCCTGCTGCGCAGCAGCTTCTGGGTTAGGTCGAGCGCTCATGGCGCCCATTGTCCCCGATCCCGGCGGCACTGCCGCACCACGGCGGCCGGCGGCGCCGCCGGGTCGCTCGTCTCAGGCCCTGCGGCGACGGCTCCGACGTGCCCGTATCCACAGCCCCGCGCCCCCGGCGAGCAGCGCCAGGAGCACCCCGGCGACCAGCCAGGGCAGCGCGAAGTACCCGGCGGCGGCGGACTCGCGGGTGTCGCGGGCGCTGGCGGTCAGCTTGACCTCGCCCCACTCCAGCTGCGGCGCGCCCTTCCACTCCTCGGTGAGCCGGACCTCCTGCCGGGGCAGCAGCTCGGACGGGATCCGTTTCAGGTCACGGGCGAGCAGGGTGCGGCCGAAGAGCCCCTCGGCCTTGAGCGCGACCTTGGGGCTGAGGGTGACGTTGCCCCGGTTGTGGAGCGTGTACGAGATGACGGCGCGGGATCTTCCGGTGCCCGGGACGAGCGGCTGGGTGTGCTCGACCCTGACGTCGTCGACGGAGAGCGCGGGCATCGTCGGGCCGTTGACCCGCAGATAGATCCGGGCGCCGACGGCCTGCTGGATGCCGACGGCCACCGCGCCCGCGTCGGCGGGGTCGATGCGCTCGTCCAGCGCGACGAGGGCGCCGGGGTGGTCGCCCGGTTCGGCGTCCTCGGGGACCTTGATCGTGAGGGGCACGGTGACCGAGCCGTGCGGCTTCACGGTGACCCGGTCGCGGTCGGTCGTGGCCCAGGCGCCGACGGAGCGCTGTTTCTCGTTCAGCGCGCGGACCGCGAATCCGCCGTCGCGTTCGGTGTTGTACGCGTCGGCCGCGTAGAGCCGGAAGGTCAGCGGGGCGGCGGTCTTGTTCTTGACGGTCACCTTGTCGGTGAGGGTGGCTCCGGGGTCGGCCGAGAGGTAGAAGTACGGCCGGGTGCCGGTGGCGGCGGTGGCCGGGAAGACCGACCAGCTGCCGTTGTCGGCGGCGCCCGCCGCGGGGGCGCCCAGCAGGAGCAGTGCTGTGGACAGCACGGACGACAGGAGTACGGACAGCTTGCGCACGGTGCGGGCCCCCAGGGTGCACGCGTTGGCGGGGTGGGTGGACCGGCCGGGTGCGCGCCCGGCCCACCGGTTGATCAGCGCTCCCGGCTCACGTCAGGGTGAGGGTGAGCACTCCGGAGTAGGTGCCGGCGGCGGCGTACGCCGGTACGTCCAGCGACAGCCCGGCGTCGACGGTGAACTCGCCTCCGGTGAAGGCGCCGTTCGGCGTGGAGGCCAGGGTGGCTCCCGCGCTGCCGACCGAACCCTGTGAGCCCGCCGCGCAGGTGCTCGGGCTGCCGGCCTTCGTCGTGCAGGCCGGGCTCCAGCCGAGCGCGGAGGCGCCGATCGTGGCACCGGCCGGGCCCTTGAAGTCGGTGACCTTGCCGGTCAGCGACCAGCCCGCGGGGCCGCCGCGGAAGTCCTTGACCGTGACCGTCCGCAGGTCGCCGGTGGATGCGCCGCCCTTGCCGAAGTCGACCGCCGACAGTTCGACGGAGTCCCCGGCCTGCGACATGGAGAGCGTGCCCGCCTTG
The DNA here is from genome assembly GCF_044751215.1 of Streptomyces sp. NPDC088730. Lineage (NCBI taxonomy): Bacteria > Bacillati > Actinomycetota > Actinomycetes > Kitasatosporales > Streptomycetaceae > Streptomyces > Streptomyces sp. NPDC088730. The sequence goes on along the minus strand of NZ_JBIVLK010000001.1, from coordinate 569,722 downwards.
ACGGTCGAGGTCAGCTTCTGGCTGCCGTCCGGTGTCTCCCCGCCGCCTCCGGTGACGGTGTAGGCCTGGGGGCCCGCGCCCTTGGCGGCGTCCCAGGCGGCGCCCTCGTAGGCGACGATTCCGGTGGTCGCGGGGTCGTTGACGGTGAGCCGTCCGGTGAAGCCGCCCGAACCGTCCGCGGTGGCCGTCGCGGTGTCACCGGTCTGGGCGTCCCCGGCCCGGCCGGCGAGGGTGACGGACGCGCCCGCGGTGAACTTCGACCCGACCACGCCGACCTGGTCGCCGGCCGCGCCGGAGGCCGCCCCGAGCTGGATGGCGCGCTCGTTGACCTGGCCGCCGCCGTCCGTCGCGATGACCGTCTGGGAGACCGGCGCGGGCGGATCGGTGACCGTGCAGGGGGTGTCCAGCTCCATGATGTAGCTGGTGTGGATGTTGTAGTCGCCGGGCGAGAGGGTGATCTCTCCGGGCGCGGTGACCGTGAACGTGCCGGTCATGGAGAACGACGGGAACTCTCCCTTGCCGGGCACCGGACCGTTCTTCTTCGGACCCGCCACCGTGATGTCGGCGGACTGCGCACCGGCGACGGTGACCTTGCCGGTCGGCGTCATGATGTCGGCGGGCAGCGCCAGATCGACCGGGTTGCTCGCGGCCGGTTTGACGACGGTGTACGTCACGGTGACCGTGTCGCCGACCTTCGGGGCCGCGTTGTCGACGCTGATCTGCGCGGACGTCGTCCCGTCGATCGGCGGGATCCCGGCGATCGCGGGCGGGATGCAGTGGGTCGGGAAGTCGACCGCCACGGACGCCGCCGCCATGGCCTGGGCGGGTCCGGCGAGCAGTCCTCCCCCGGTGACGACGAGCGCGCCCACCCCCAGCGCGGCGGCCCAGCGGCGGCTTCCGCGCCGCGTTCCCGGGCTGTCGGATCTTCGAATGGCTGGACTCATGGAGCCCCCTCCTGCGGATGTGCGGCGCGGCGGCTCTTCCGCGCCGGCAGGGGGCCATTGATGACTCCGGCCGAAAAGAAGTCAATGGAAGCGAAATGCGCTGACTGATGGACCATCAGATACTGTCAAGATCGACGCTCCCCGCACGTCGTGTGCGCACGCCCGGCACCGATGGGGCGCCGGGCGTACGCACACGACGTGCCGGTCCTGCGAAGGTCAGCCCGCCGTCACGGTGAGCCGCAGCACCCCGTCCGGCCCGGCGAGCAGCACCGGGGTGTCCGCCCCTCCCAGGTCCCGTACCGCGGCCCGGTCCTCCGGTGAGGGCGTCTCGGCCTCGGAGACGACCGCGGCCGCCTCCAGCGAGGTGGCGCCGCTCGCCACGGCCATGGCCACGGCCGTCCGCAGCGCGCTCAGGCGCAGCGACTCCAGCTCCACCGTGCCCGCCACATACGTACGTCCGGTCTCGTCCCGTACGGCCGCGCCCTCCGGCACACCGTTGCGGGCGCGGGCGCTGCGCGCCAGCGTGACGATCTTGCGGTCCTCGGCGCCGAGGTCGGTGCTATCGCTCATGTGCCGAGCATACGAAGAGCGCGGCCGGACACGGCACCGGGGCGCCCGGCCGTCTCACCCCTGGACCTGGCGCATCATGCCCCGGCGGCCCTCCGGCGAGGCCAGCAGGCGGAACTTCTCCTCTGTGCCGGTGCCCGGCCACGGGTTGTGCAGCACGATCACCAGGTCCGGGCGGGCCGGGATGCGCAGCTGGGTGGCCTCCACGACCAGGGTGCCCACCACCGGGTGGTTCAGCTCCTTGCGCATCTGGCCGCCGGGCGCGATGTCCCGGCGCTCCCAGAGCGCGGCGAACTCGGGGCTGCGCTCCCGCGCCTCGGCCACGATCGCCCGGAATCCCTCGTCGTCGGGGCATTCGGAACAGGCGGCCCGGAACTGGGCGACGACCTGGGCCGCGATCTCCTGCCAGTCCTTGCGCCGGGCGCGGTGGACCGGGTCCGTGAAGAAGTCGATCACGCAGTTCTGCGTCCGGCCCGGCCCCATCCCCATCACCGTCGCGGCCGCGTCGTTGTACAGGATGACGTTCCAGTACGCGTCCATGATGTGGGCCGGGAACGGCATCCAGCGGTCCAGCAGCCGCTGCAGGCCGTCGCACATGTCCGCGTGGGCCGGATCGACCTGTGCGGCGGGCGGGTTGAGCCCGGCGAGGACGTAGAGGTGCCGGCGTTCCGCGCTGCTGAGCCGCAGCACCCGGGCCACCGAGTCCAGCACCTGCGGCGACACGGTGATGTCCCGGCCCTGCTCCAGCCACTGGTACCAGGAGACGCCCACCCCGGCGAGGACGGCGACCTCCTCGCGACGCAGCCCCGGGGTGCGGCGCCGGGCACCGCCGTCCGGGAGGCCCGCCTGTGACGGGGTGACCCGCGCCCGCCGGCTCATCAGGAATTCCCGCAGCTCGCCCAGACGGTGCGCCTTGCCCGCGTCCGCCGTGATCCGGGCCGGTGTGCCCACGTACTCCCCCTGGTGTCCGGGCCCGCGCCTGCCTGGTGGTGCGGCCAACAGGATAAGTTCCCGCTCCCCACGGATATTCCGGCGCCCGCAGGCTCATGGGCATGGCGATCCATCCCCCGGCTCAAGAAGCTGTCATTCCTCCCGCGCCCCCTGCCCCGGACCGGCTCTCCGGCCGGGCCCGGCTGGTGCTCCTCGTCCTGTGCGCCGCCCAGTTCATGGTGTCGCTCGACTTCTCCGTACTGAACGTGGCGCTGCCCGTCCTCGGTGACGACCTCGGCCTCGGCCGGTCCGGTCTGCAGTGGGCGATCACGGCGTTCGCGCTGCCGTCCGGCGGATTCCTGCTCCTCTTCGGCCGGATCGCGGACCTCTACGGCCGCCGCCGGATGTTCCTCACCGGCCTCGCCGTCTTCGGGGCCGCGTCCCTGCTGGCCACCCTCGCCTGGAACCCGGCCGCGTTCCTCACCGGGCGGGCGCTCCAGGGGCTCGGCGCCGCGGTGATCGTGCCGACCGGGATGTCCCTGCTCACCACCACCTTCCCGGAGGGTCCGCAGCGGGACCGGGCGCTCGGCATCAGCGGCACGCTGCTCTCCCTCGGCTTCACCGTCGGCATGGTGGCCGGCGGGACGCTCACCGACACCCTGGGCTGGCGCTCCACGATGGGGCTGCTGACGGTGGCCGCGGTCGCGGTGCTCGCGACGGCCCCCGCACTGCTCGCCGAGTCCCGCACGCCGGACCGGCCCCGGCTCGACATCCCCGGTGCGGCAACGGTCACCGGCGGACTCCTCGCCCTGATCTACGCCCTGTCCACGGCGGCCGAGCACGGCTTCGGGCGCGGGGACGTACAGATCGCCCTCACCCTCGGGGTCGCGCTGTTCATCGCCTTCGGGGCCGTCGAGTCGCGTGCGACGGCCCCGCTGGTCTCGCTGCCGATGCTGCGCCGCCGCACGGTGGCCTTCGGCAACCTGGGCGGGCTGCTCACCTTCTCGATGATGAGCACCATCGTCTTCGTCCTGACCCTGTACCTCCAGGAGGTGCTGGACCTGTCGGCGTTCGGGACCGGGCTGGTCTTCGGGGTGCAGGGCCTCGCCTCCGTGGCGGCCGGGGTGTACGCCCCCAAGGTGATCGGCCGGATCGGCGCCCGGCGGACCCTGTCCTTCTCGCTCCTCGGTCAGGGCCTGTTCATCGCGGCGCTGCTGGGCCTCGGCACGGACTCGGGCGTCTGGCTGGCGACCGCCGCGGTCTCGCTGTCCAGCGTCTGCCATCTGGGCGCGATCATCGCGTACGGACTGACCGTCACCTCTGGTGTGCCGAACGAGGAGCAGGGCCTGGCGACGGGCCTCGTGACGACGACCCAGCAGGTGGGGCTCACGGTCGGCATCCCGCTGCTCGGCGTGGTGGCGACCGCCCAGGTGTCGCTGTTCGACGGCGTACGGACCGTGGTCGCGGTGGCCGCGGGACTGCTGATCGTCGGGGCAGGAGTGGTGGCCGCGGGGCTGCGGCGGGCCTCGTAGAGGGAACAGCGGGGGTGCTCGGTGCGGTGAGAACGGGTCTTGACCTCAAGTTCCCTTGAGGTAAAAGAGTGTTCCGCATGGACACCGAAAGCGCAGACATCAAAGCCATCGAGCAGGTCGTCACCACGGTCGAGCACACCCAGCGCGCCAAGGACGTCGAGGGGTTCCTCGCGCTCTTCCACCCCGAAGCGATCTGGACCACCGGCCACGGCAAGGTCCTGATCGGCTTCGACGCGATCGCCGAGTTCACCCGCGCCGTGCTGCCCGCGGCCAGCTGGGACGGCGAGATCACGTACGAGGCGGTGCACACGGAATTCCTGAGGCCCGACGTGGCGGCCGTCAAGGTCCGGCAGGTCTACCACGCGCCGGAGGGCGAGTCGGAGGGCGCTCCGCTCTACGTCATGACGAAGCAGGATGACGGGAGGTGGCTGCTGCACGCCTGCCAGAACACCGAAGTGCGGCTCTCCTAGACCCCGGCCGGCTCCGCGGCGTGGGGTGACCGGCACCGTGCCGGTCACCCCACGCCACCCGGCCGAAAGACCCTAGGCCCTGTCGAGCTTCAGCCGCTCCGCCCGGGGCAACCCCGCCACCACCAGGTCGTAACTGTCCTCGATCAGCTCACGCAGCTTCGCCGCCGGCAGCCCCGACACCGTCACGGTGTTCCAGTGCCGCTTGTTCATGTGCCACCCCGGCGCCACGGCCTCGTACTCCTCCCGGAGCCGCTCCGCGTCGTCGGGGTCGCACTTGAGGTTCACCGTCAGCGGCCGGGTGTCCAGCGAGCTCAGCGCGAACATCTTTCCGAGCACCTTGAAGACGGACGCCTCCGGCCCGAACGGGAACTCCTCGGTGCTCGCGTTGAACTCCAGGCAGAACGCCCTCAGCTCCTTCGGAGTCATGCCGCCGCCTCCTCCTCCGGCGGGGCCAGCGGCTCCACCAGCACCGTAACGATCTTGTTCCGGCGGCCCGCCGGGGACTCGGCGGTGAGCCGAAGCCGGCGCCCGTCGGGCAGCTCCACCTCGGAGGACGCACCGGCGATCGGGACCCGGCCCAGCGCCTTCGCGAGCAGCCCGCCGACCGTCTCCACGTCCTCGTCGTCGTACTCGTCGAGGCCGAACAGCCCGCCGAGGTCCCCGATGTCCAGGCGCGCGGTGACCCGGAAGCAGCCGTTCTCCAGCTCCTGGACCGGCGGGAGTTCGCGGTCGTACTCGTCGGTGATCTCGCCGACGATCTCCTCCAGGATGTCCTCGATGGTGACGATGCCCGCCGTGCCGCCGTACTCGTCGATCACGACGGCCACATGGCTGCGGTCCTGCTGCATCTCGCGCAGCAGGTCCCCGGCGTTCTTCGTGTCCGGCACGAACGCCGCGGGACGCATCGCGGTGGAGACCAGATCGGCCTCCGACTCCCGGTTGATGTGCGTCTTGCGGACCAAGTCCTTGAGATAGACGATCCCGACGATGTCGTCCTCGTTCTCCCCGGTGACCGGGATCCGCGAGAAACCGGAGCGCAGCGCGAGGGTGAGCGCCTGCCGGATCGTCTTGTAGCGCTCGATGCAGACCAGGTCGGTGCGCGGCACCATCACCTCGCGCACGAGCGTGTCACCGAGCTCGAAGACGGAGTGCACCATGCGGCGTTCCTCGTCCTCGATCAGCGACTCCTGCTCCGCGAGGTCGACCATGGCCCGCAGCTCCGCCTCGCTGGCGAACGGGCCCTTGCGGAACCCCTTGCCCGGCGTCAGCGCGTTGCCGATGAGGATCAGCAGCTGCGGGATCGGGCCCATGATCCTGGCCAGCGGCAGCAGGACGTACGCCGCCGCCGTGGCCGTGTTCAGCGGGTGCTGGCGGCCGATGGTGCGCGGCGAGACCCCGATGGCCACGTAGGAGACGAGGACCATGACCCCCATGGCGACGGCCAGCGCCTCCCAGGTCTCGGGGAGCTCCTTGAGACAGGCGTAGGTGACCAGCACCCCGGCGGCCATCTCGCAGGCGACCCGTACCAGCAGGGCGACATTGAGATAGCGGGTGGGGTCGGCCGCGACCTGTTCCAGCTTGTCGCCGCCGCGCCGGCCCGAGCGGACCGCCTCGGCCGCCCGGAAGCTGGACGTACGCGCGATACCGGCCTCGGCACACGCCGCCAGCCAGCCGACGACGACCAGCAGGACGACACCGAGGACGAGCGGCAGGCTCACGAGACGGTGGGGGCGGGCGAGGGGCCGGTCATGCCGCGCTCACCGCGCCAGCCGTCCACGATCGCCGCCTGGAGGCCGAACATCTCGGCCTTCTCGTCCGGCTCCTCGTGGTCGTAACCGAGCAGGTGCAGCACCCCGTGGACGGTGAGGAGCTGGAGCTCCTCGTCCATGGAGTGCCGCGTCTCGGCGTCCTCGCCCTGCTTCTTGGCGACCTCCGGGCAGAGCACGATGTCGCCGAGGAGCCCCTGCGGGGGCTCCTCCTCGTCCTTGGCCGGCGGACGCAGCTCGTCCATCGGGAAGGACATGACATCGGTCGGACCCGTCAGATCCATCCACTGGATGTGGAGCTGTTCCATGGCGTCGGTGTCCACCACGATCACCGAGAGCTCGGAGAGCGGGTGGATCCGCATCCGGGCGAGTGCGTAGCGGGCGATGTCGAGGATCGCCTGCTCGTCGACCTCGGTTCCGGACTCGTTGTTGACGTCGATCGACATGGTGCGCTGCTACTGCTTCCCGTTGTGACGGCCCTGGCCCTTGCCGGCCGGGCCGTGCTGCTCGCCTTGGCTGTCGTACTTCTCGTACGCGTCGACGATACGGCCGACCAGCTTGTGCCGGACGACATCCTGGGACGTGAGCCGGGAGAAGTGCACATCGTCGACGCCCTCCAGGATGTCCTGCACCTGGCGCAGACCGCTCTTCGTCCCGTTCGGCAGGTCGACCTGGGTGACGTCACCGGTGACGACGATCTTCGAGTCGAAGCCGAGCCGGGTGAGGAACATCTTCATCTGCTCGGCGCTGGTGTTCTGCGCCTCGTCCAGAATGATGAAGGCGTCGTTGAGGGTACGGCCCCGCATATACGCCAGCGGCGCGACCTCGATCGTGCCCGCCGCCATCAGCCGCGGGATCGAGTCGGGGTCGAGCATGTCGTGCAGCGCGTCGTAGAGCGGGCGCAGGTACGGGTCGATCTTGTCGAAGAGCGTGCCGGGCAGGAAGCCGAGCCGCTCCCCCGCCTCGACCGCGGGCCGGGTCAGGATGATCCGGCTGACCTGCTTGGACTGCAGGGCCTGGACCGCCTTGGCCATGGCGAGGTAGGTCTTGCCGGTACCGGCGGGGCCGATGCCGAACACGATCGTGTGCTTGTCGATCGCGTCGACGTACCGCTTCTGGTTGAGGGTCTTCGGGCGGATCGTGCGGCCCCGGCTGGAGAGGATGTTCTGGGTGAGCACCTCGGCCGGCGTCTCCGCACCGTCCGCCTGGCCGTTGTCCGTGGCCCTGAGCATCGCGATCGAACGTTCCACAGCGTCCTCCGTCATCGGCTGACCGGTGCGGAGCACCAGCACCATCTCGTCGAACAGGCGCTGGATCAGGGCGATTTCCGCCGTGTTTCCCGTCGCGCTTATCTCATTGCCCCGGACGTGGATGTCGGCTTCCGGGAACGCCGCTTCGATCACGCGCAGCAGCGAGTCGCCCGATCCCAGGAGCATCACCATGGGGTGTGCGGCCGGGATCCTGATGTGGGCACGCGCCTGCGGCTGTGTTGGTGTCTGAGTCATGGGCCGGCCCTCGGGCCTGCGCATACCTCCCGTTGCAGGGTTCTCGCTGCTCGACAACCTCTGGAGTACCAAGCCTACGACTCCGTCACGACAACTCGGAGAGGTTTTCCCGGGCGGGGCGCGGCCCGCCCGGTCACGGCCGGAAGCCGATCGTCGGGACGGCCCTGCGCAGCGGCCAGTGGCGGGCCGTGGCCGGGAGCAGGTCCTGGAGGAACGCGTACCGCTGGAGCGCCGCCGGGTCCTGGCCGGCGCAGGTGCGGACCTGCTGCCACCAGGCGGCGATCTCCGCCCAGCCGGGGGCCGACAGCGAGCCGCCGAACTCCTGGACGGAGAGGGCGGCGGTGAGTCCGGCGAAGGCGAGCCGGTCCGCGAGCGGCCAGTTGGCCAGGGTGCCGGTGACGAACCCGGCGACGAAGACGTCGCCCGCGCCGGTCGGGTCGAGCGCCTCGACCCCGATCGCGGGGACCTCTGCGGCGGTCCCGGTGGCCGAGTCGACCGCGTAGGCGCCCTCCGCACCGAGGGTGACGACGGCGAGCGGTACGTGCTCGGCGAGCGCGTGCGCGGCGGCGCGGGGGCAGTCGGTGCGGGTGTAGCGCATGGCCTCCTGCGCGTTGGGGAGGAACGCCTGGCAGTGCGCCAGGTCGGTCAGGCCCGCCAGGTCCCAGCGGCCGGTCTCGTCCCAGCCGACGTCCGCGAAGACCTTGGCGCCGCTGCGGGCGGCCGCGGCCACCCACGGCTCGCTGCGGCCCGGGACGAGCGAGGCGACGGCGGCGCGGGCCCGGGGCGGGCACTGCGGGAAGGCGGCGGCGGCCGGGTCGGGCGCGGCGGGCGGCGGGGCCTCGTGGCCGTGCGAGACCATCGTCCGCTCGCCCTCGTACGCCATGGAGACGGTGACCGGGGAGTGCCAGCCGCGCACGGTGTGCGACATCGAGAGGTCGATGCCCTCGCCCTGCTCCAGGGCGTCCCAGCAGTACTCGCCGTAGTGGTCGTCGCCGAAGGCCGCGGCCAGCGAGGTGTGCAGGCCGAGCCGGGCCAGCGCGGTGGCCATGTTGGCGACCCCGCCGGGGCTGGAGCCCATGCCGCGGGCCCAGGACTCGGTGCCGCGCACGGGGGCGCTGTCCAGGCCGGTGAAGATGATGTCGAGGAAGACCGTGCCGGTGAGGAAGACGTCGCAGTCCGGGTCCTGCGGCGCGCGCAGCCCGTCCAGTGGGTCGATTCCTGGCATCCCAGTGCTCACCTTGCACTCCCCGGTCGTGGCAGTTCCGGCCAGTGTGCCCGATTCACTCCGCCGTTCGGGGGGTCCACGCCGGGTCCGGTCACACAGAGCCTGACCTGCATAAACATGCGTTGCTACCCGCATACGAACGCGACAAACACATAAGTGGCTTAGATCACAGCGAGGCGGCTTTCGGTCAGGCGGGGGCGCTTGATACAAATTGGCCCGCGAGCACCGTTGGAGGCGTTTTCCGACGAGTGCGTCGACTTCTTCGCATTTCCTTCATTTTCTGCGTTTTCGCCTTACCCCCTCTCTGTCTTCTCCCGCCTCTTCTGGCATGTCTTCAGGAACGCCCATGTCCTCGCGCCCTCGCGCCGCGTGGCCGCTGGTCGCCGTGTTCACCGCCGGCTACCTCGCCTCATATCTGCTCCCCACCATCGTGGGGAGGCTCTCCGTCTATCTGGGCCTCAGCCCGGCCCAGGGCGGTCTGGTCGGCAGCACCCTGCTGCTGAGTTCGGCCTGTGCCGGGTTCTGCCTGGCGGGCCGGGTCGAGACGTACGGGCCGCGCAGACCCGCGCGGATCGGGCTGGTCCTGGCCGCGCTCGGCTACGGCTGCGCGGCGCTGGCCGGTTCCGTACCGCTGGTGGTCCTGGGCGTGGTGGTCGGCGGCTTCGGATCCGGCACGGCGACCGCGGTCGCCGCGGCGGGCATCGCCGCCCAGCGCGATCCGCACCGGACCTCGTCCCTGGGGCTGCTCAGCGTCTCCGCGACCGCCGGGCTCCTCTACCTGACGATCCCTCACCTGGGCGGCGGGCACCGGCTGCCGTTCGCCTCGATCGCCCTGGTCGCGCTCCTCGTCTGGCCCGCCACGTCCCGGCTGGGCGGCGCGGTGCCCGCGGGTCCCGCCGTTCCCGCCGCCGGACGGCTGCCGCACCGCCGCTCCGGACTGGTGCTGGCGGGCGGCATGCTCATCTGGTCGATGGCGCAGAACGCGCTCTGGGGCGTCAGCAGCCGCATCGGGATAGTCCAGGTCGGGCTCTCCGAAGTCTCCATAGGAGCGGTCTTCGCCGCCGCCCTCGGCGCCGGACTGCTCGGCGTGATGGGCGCCGGACTGCTGGGCGCACGGCTCGGACGCGCGGTCCCGATCGGGCTGGGCACCGTGATCATCGCGGCGATGATCGTGGTCAGCTCCTCCGCGGACGGCCTCCGCTCGTTCGCGACCGGCGAGATCGTGTGGAACACCTTCTACCCGGTGGTCCTGTCGTATCTGATCGGTCTGGCCGCCTCACTGGACGTACGCGGCCGCTGGGCGGTCCTCGCCGGCTCGGCCTCCTCGGTGGGCGTGGCCTGCGGGCCGCTGCTGGGCAGCGTGCTGTCCGAGGCGTCCGGCTACCCGGTGATGGGGCTGGTCCTGGGCGCCGTGACCCTGGTGGTCGCGGTCCCGGTGACGGCCGTCGCGCTGCACAGCGGTGGCCGGCCGCTGGTGCCGGGATCTGTGCGCCGCAGGGGCGGTGCTCCGGCCGCCCTGCTCGCCGTCACCACCGGCGCGGTGCCCGGCGCCGTGCCCAGGCTGGGCGCGCCCGAGCAGGCCGTCACGGAGCTCAGCCTGCCCGAGCTGCGCCGCAGGCGACTGGTCAGGAGTGCGTTCCGGACGGCCGGCCCGGCCGGCGGGGACGGTCAGTCGAACGCGTACGCCTCGACCTCGGAGAGGTAGCGCGCCCGGCGCTCCTCGTCGTGGTCGAGGAAGGCCGCCTCGAAGGAGTTGCGGGCCAGGGTGCGCAGCTGTTCGCGCTCCAGGCCGAGCGCCTCGTGGACGGCGTGGAAGGTGTCCCCGACGTACCCGCCGAAGTAGGCGGGGTCGTCGGAGTTCACCGTGCAGAGCAGCCCGGCGTCCATCATGGCCCGCAGCGGGTGCTCCTCCAGGGTGTCGATGGCCCGCAGCCGCACGTTGGACAGCGGGCAGAGGGTGAGCGGCACCCGTTCCGCGACCAGCCGCTCCACCAGCTCCGGGTCCTCCATGCAGCGCAGCCCGTGGTCGATGCGCTCCACCCCGAGTACGTCGAGGGCTTCTCGGATGTAGGCGGGCGGGCCCTCCTCGCCGGCGTGCGCGACCTTGCGCAGCCCGAGCGCCTCCGCGGCGGCGTACACCTCGCGGAACTCGGCGGGCGGGTGGCCGACCTCCGCCGAGTCCAGGCCGATGGCGCTGATGCGGTGCAGATGCGGCTTCGCGGCCTCCAGGGTCTCCAGCGCGGAGTCGGCGGACCGGTCGCGCAGGAAGCACATGATCAGCTGGGTGGAGACCCCGTGCTTCTCCTCGCTGCGCTCCAGCGCCCGGCCGAGCCCTTCGACGACCGTGCCGATCGGGACACCTCTGGCGGTGTGCGCCTGCGGGTCGAAGAAGATCTCCGCGTGCCGCACACCCTGCGCCGCGGCGCGGGCGAGATAGGCGTCGGCGAGCTCGGTGAAGTCGTCCTCTGTCCGCAACACCGCCATCAGCGCGTAGTACAGGTCGAGGAAGCTCTGCAGATCGTCGAAGAGGTAGGCGGTGCGCAGCTCCTCGGTGTCCGCGTAGGGCAGTCGCACGCCGTTGCGGGCGGCGAGCGCGAAGGCCAGCTCGGGTTCGAGGGTTCCTTCGATGTGGAGGTGGAGTTCCGCTTTGGGGAGGTGCACGGTTTCTCGCTAACGCAGGTGGTACTGGTGCTGTTACTGGTGACGCGTGGGGACCGGGACCGTGATCAGGTCCTGGGCGACGGTGAGTTCGCCCTCGAATCCGGCGGCGCGGGCCTGTGCCTCGAACGCCTCCTGGTCCGGGTAGCGCTGCGAGAAGTGGGTGAGCACGAGGTGCCGTACGCCCGCTTCCCGCGCCACCCCGGCCGCCTGTCCGGCGGTGAGGTGGCCGTGGTCGGTGGCGAGCCGTTCGTCCTCGTCGAGGAAGGTCGACTCGATGACCAGCATGTCGCATCCCTCGGCCAGGGCGTACACGCCGTCGCAGAGCCTGGTGTCCATGATGAACGCGAACCGCTGTCCGCGCCTGTGCTCGGAGACGGCGTCGAGGGTGACTCCGCCGAGGGCGCCCTCGCGCTGGATCCGGCCGATGTCGGGCCCGGTGATCGAGTGTTCGGCGAGCCGGGCGGGCAGCATGCGGCGCCTGTCGGGTTCGACGAGGCGGTAGCCGTACGACTCGACGGGGTGGGACAGCTTGTGGGCGCTGAGCGTGTACGCGTCCGTGGTGGCCAGCGGCCCGTCGGCGGCGACCGGGGCCTGGTCCAGCTCGACGGACTCGCGGTAGGCGGTCGCGTACCGCAGCCGGTCGAAGAAGTGCTGTCCGCTCGCCGGGTAGTGCGCGGCGACGGGGTGCGGGACCTGGTCGAGGTTGATCCGCTGGATCACCCCGGCCAGCCCGAGCGAGTGGTCGCCGTGGAAGTGCGTGACGCAGATCCGGTTGATGTCGTGCGCGGCGACACCGGCCCGCAGCATCTGGCGCTGGGTGCCCTCGCCGGGGTCGAAGAGGAGGCCCTCGCCGTCCCAGCGGAGCAGGTAGCCGTTGTGGTTGCGGTGCCGGGTCGGGACCTGGCTGGCGGTGCCGAGGACGACGAGTTCACGTGCGGACACGGTGTGCGGCGGCCCTAGCCGGGGGGCCACTGGAGGCCTCGGCCGCCCAGGACGTGGGCGTGCGCGTGGAAGACGGTCTGTCCGGCGCCCGCACCGGTGTTGAACACGATCCGGTAGCCGCTGTCCGTGATCTTCTCGTCGGCGGCGACCTGCCCGGCCTCGCGCACCACGTCCGCGAGGACCTGCGGTTCCGCGGCGGCCAGGGAGGCCGCGTCGGGGTGGTGCAGGCGCGGGATGACGAGTACGTGGGTGGGGGCCTGGGGGTTGATGTCACGGAAGGCGACGGTGGTGTCGGTCTCCCGGACGATCGTGGCCGGGATCTCACCCGAGACGATCTTGCAGAACAGGCAGTCGGGCTGCGGTTCTCCCGCCATGGTGGTGCTCCTTCTGTCTCGGTGATCCGTCACGGAGCAGCCTAGCGGGACGGCTCACCCGGCCTCGCCGGTGTTCGAGGCGCGGGGGCCGGGGCGGCCCCCGGTCCCCGCCACCACGTCACTCCGGCAGCGACGGCGCCGTCTTCGCCGGGGTCCTGGTCAGCGACTCCAGCGCGATCCGGATCGCCTCGTCCAGCTGCGGATCCCGCCCCGCCGCCCGGTCCTGCGGCGTCATGACGACCTCGACGTCCGGATCGACGCCGTGGTTCTCGACGCCCCAGCCGTACCCCTCCATCCAGAAGGCGTACTTGGGCTGGGTGACCAGCGTGCCGTCCACCAGCCGGTACCGGCTGTCGATGCCCACCACGCCGCCCCAGGTGCGGGTGCCGACCACCGGGCCGATGCCCATCAGCTTGATCGCCGCGTTCACGATGTCGCCGTCGGAACCGGAGAACTCGTCCGCCACCGCGACGACCGGCCCGCGCGGCGCGTCGCCCGGGTAGCTGTGGGGCTGCCTGCCGCGGGGCAGGTCCCAGCCGACGATGCGGCGGCCCAGCTTCTCCACGATCAGCTGCGAGATGTGGCCGCCCCGGTTCTCCCGGACGTCCACCACCAGCCCCTCGCGGGCGACCTCGGTGCGCAGGTCGCGGTGGATCTGGGCCCAGCCGGGGCCGGCCATGTCGGGGACGTGGACGTAGCCGAGGCGCCCGCCGGAGTGCTCGTGGACGTAACGGCGCCGGTCGGCGACCCAGTCGTGGTAGCGCAGCGGCTCCTCGTCCGCGATCGGTACGACGACGACATGGCGCGGGTCGCCGCCGCCGGCCGGTGAGACGGTCAGCTCGACCGGGTGGCCGGCCGAGCCGGTGAGCAGCGGTCCGGGGCCGCTCACACGGTCCACCGGGTGGCCGTCGACCGCGAGGATCGCGTCCCCCGCGCGGACGGCGACGCCCGGTGCGGCGAGCGGTGCGCGGGCGGCCGGGTCGGAGGTCTCGGAGGGCAGGATCCGGTCGACGCGCCAGCTCCCGTCCTCGGCGCGGGAGATGTCGGCGCCGAGCAGGCCCTGGCGGGCCGAGTCGTCGTGCCAGCCGCCGGCCGGATGCACATAGGCGTGGGAGGTGCCGAGTTCGCCCTGTACCTCCCACAGCAGGTCGATGAGGTCGTCGTGGGTGGCGACGCGCTCCAGCACCGGGCGGTAGCGGTCCAGGACACCGGTCCAGTCGGTGCCGCCCATGTCGGGGCGCCAGAAGTTGTCCCGCATGATGCGGCCGGCCTCTTCGTACATCTGCCGCCATTCGGCGGCCGGGTCCAGGGTGCGGCGGATCCGGGAGAGGTCGACGGTGACGCTGCCGTCGCCGTCGTGGTCGTCGTCGGAGCCCGCCGCCACCCGGCTGTCGGACGGTACGACGCGCAGGGTGCCCCGGCTGTGCAGCACCAGCCGCTTGCCGTCGCCGCTGACCGCGAACCGGGCGATGTCGGAGGCGAGTTCCTCGCGGCGCAGCCTCTCCAGGTCGTACCGCTCCAGCACGGTCTCCGGGCGGCGGGCGTCGGGCGTGGCGGCGCTCGTGCCGAGGACCCCGACGACCGGGTGGCGCAGCCAGAGCAGCCCGTCCTTCGCGGCCCGCAGCGAGGAGTAGCTGGCCGCCTCGACGGGCAGGGCGACGATCCGGTCCGCGAGGCCGTCCAGGTCGATGCGGGTGACCGGGAGCGCGGTGGGGTTGTCGTCGCCGTCGCCGCCCTTCTCCCGCTCGGTCGGGCGGCCGTGCAGCTGCGGCCCGAACGGGGACGGGGTGGTCGCGGCGAGCGTCAGCAGGTGCGGTCGGCAGCCGCCGATGAAGGCCAGGTCGAAGACGTGTGAGTCGTAGACCGGGTCGAAGGCCCGCTCGGAGAGGAAGGCCAGGTGCTTCCCGTCGGCGGTGAAGGCGGGTGCGAAGTCGCGGAACCGCAGCGGGGTCGCCTCCGCGACCGTCAGGTCTGCCAGGTGGGCGAGCTTGAGCTGGCTCAGCGGCTCGGGGCCGGGGTGCGACCAGGCGAGCCAGGAGGAGTCGGGCGAGAAGACGAGCCCGGAGGCGTCGCCGTGCTCGCTGCGGTCCACCTCGTGGACCTCGCCGCTCTCCCGCTCGACGATCAGTACCCGTCCGTCGTGGGCGGCGACGGCGAACCGGCTGCCGTCGGGGGCGGGCGCCAGGTCGAGGACCCGGCCGATCCGGCCCGCGGCGAGGCGGCGCGGTACGGCGTCGGGCGAGGTGCCGGTGGCGGGGGCGCACTCCAGCGCGTCGTCGCCCTCCGCGTCGGTGACCCAGACGACGTGCTGGTCGCCGTCGGCCTGGAAGGTACGGGGCAGCCGGGCCCGTACGCCGGGTTCGACAGCGAGCGCGCGGGCCGGGCCCTCGCGGTGGGTGACCCAGTGGACGGCTCCGCGGGACCCGACCGCGCTGCCCCGCCCGGTACGGTCCGGGGAGGCGGCGCTCAGGTGGCTGCCGGCGTGCACGGGGTGCGGCTGGAGGTCGGCGCGCTGGCCGCCGAGGCGGATGTCGAGGCGGCGGGGGCCGTCGCTCTCCAGGCTGTCCAGGAGCCACAGTTCACCGGCGGACGCGTAGGCGACGCGGGTGCCGTCGGTGGTGGCGTGCCGGGCGTAGAAGCCGTCGATGCCGGTGTGGCGGCGCAGATCGGCGCCGTCCGGGAGCGAGGAGTAGAGCGCTCCGACGCCTTCGTGGTCGGAGAGGAAGGCGATGCGCCCGCCCACCCACATCGGGCACTCGATGTTGCCGTCGAGCTCCTCGTTGACCCGGACGAACTCCTGCGGCTCCCCGTCCGCCGGCGCCTCCTCCGCCGCGATCCAGAGCTTGCCGGCCGTGCCGCCCCGGTAGCGCTTCCACTTGGCGGCCTCGCGCCCCATGGTGGCCGAAAGCAGCAGGATCCGGCCGCCGGGTCCCCAGGCGAGGGAGCCGACCGGACCGTACGGCAGGGTCCGGGCGGGCCCGCCGTCGACCGGTACGGCGCGGGCCCAGGTGCGGCGCAGCGAGACCTGTCCCTGGGTACTGAGGACCAGGACCTCGCCCTCCGGGGTCCAGCCGTGCACGGCTGTCCGCGCGTCGCCCCAGTAGGTCAGCCGCTCGGAGGGGCCGCCGTCGACGGGGGCCAGGTGCACCTCGGGCGCCCCGTCCCGGGTGGACGCCCAGGCGACGAGGGTGCCGTCGGGAGATATCCGCGGCTGGGCCACGGGGCGGTTGTCCGCGCTGACCCGCCAGGCTCGGCCGCCGTCGAGCGGCGCGAGCCAGACGTCGTCCTCGGCGGTGAAGGCGATCAGGTCGCCCTGGACATGGGGATACCGGAGGTAGGAAGGCTGTGTCACAGCGATCACCCTAGGCCGAGGCCGCAGCCGGGGAAACGGAGTTGGCCGGAGTCCGACGCAGTCGGTGTCCCCCGCACTCACTTGCCCTGCGGCGTTTCGGTCACGGTGACCGTGACCGTCACGGTCGGCCGGGCGCCTCCACCGCTGTCTCCCCCGCTGCCGCCCGCCGGGGGCCGTGGCGGCGCGGCCGAGGAGGGCGCGGCGTCGCAGTTGCCGAGCATCGTGGCGCGGAAGACGGTCTTCCCGGCCGCCTTCGCGGTCATGTCACCGCTGACGCACCGGCCTTCGACCTCCCGGTCGACCTTGCCGTCGAGGCTGATGTCCTGGCCCTCCTTGGTGCGGCCGTTGCAGTCCACGTCCGCGATCCGGCTGGTGGCCGGGGCGGACGAACCGGTCCGGGTGCCGGCACTCGCGCCCCCGCTGATCCGTGCCGTGCAGCTCAGCCACTGCACGTGCACGCCTTCGTGCTCCAGCGCGCGGGTGGCGGTCTGATCGGTCGTCACCGCGATGGACGCGGAGTCCAGGTCGTTGACCGGGTCGCAGGCCGAGAGTCCGGCGACGACCGTGCCGGTGAGGCAGATCACGGCCGGAAAGCGTCGGATCCCTCGATTGCGCCATGCCCTTGATGTCCCCATACGGGCAGCTTCCCACCGCTCCTGACGGTGCGGTAGACCGCTTGCGGCCAGAACCGGCCAAGGTTCGGGGAAACGGCCCGATTCATGACCAGCGGCCGGTGCGGCCCAGCAGCAGGGCCGTCGCCGCCGTGCCCGCCGTGGACGTCCGCAGGACGGTCGGCCCGAGCCGGCAGGTCCGGGCCCCGGCGGCGGCGAACGCGGCCAGCTCCTCGGGCGAGACGCCGCCCTCCGGGCCGACGACCAGCACGATGTCACCCGCCTCGGGCAGCTCCACGGTGGCCAGCGGTTCGCCGGGGTACCCGCGGTCCTCGTGCAGCACGGCCGCGAAGTCGGCGGTGGCCAGAAACGCGGCGACCTGCTTGGTCGTCATCGCGTCCGCCACCTCGGGGAACCGCACCCGGCGCGACTGCTTGCCGGCCTCGCGGGCGGTGCCGCGCCATTTCGCCAGCGCCTTGAGACCCCGGTCGCCCTTCCACTGGGTGATGCAGCGCCCGGCCTGCCAGGGGACGATCGCGTCGACGCCGGTCTCCGTCATCGTCTCGACGGCGAGCTCGCCCCGGTCGCCCTTGGGCAGGGCCTGGACGACGGTGATGCGGAGGCCGGGGCGGGGTTCCTCGCGGACCGGCTCCAGACCGCCGAGCACCAGCCGGTCCTTGCCCTCGGCGGCGGACACCACGCCCTGTGCCCAGCGGCCCCGGCCGTCCGTCAGGACGACCTCCTCCCCGGCGTGCAGGCGCCGGACCGAGACGGCGTGCCGCCCCTCCGGGCCGTCCAGGACGAACCCGGGCCCCGCGGGCATCTCCTCGACGACGAAGACGGGTGCCGTCACTGCGTGCTCCTTGTGCTCACTGCCGCCCGTGCGGCGTCCAGTTCCTCGACGAGCAGGGCGACGAGCCGGCCGGCCGTCAGCTCGCGTGCCATCCGGTGCCCCTGGCCGGCCCACAGCGCCATGCCCTGCGCGTCCCCGGCCCTGGCCGCCGCCTTGCGCAGCGGCGCGGTCAGCTGGTGGATCTGCGGGTAGGCGGCCGGGGCGTACGGCCCGTGCTCGCGGACGAAGCGGTTGACCAGGCCGCGGGCCGGGCGCCCGGAGAAGGCCCGGGTCAGGGTGGTGCGGACGAACAGCGGGTTGGTCAGGGCCTGCTTGTGCAGCAGGTGGGCGCCGGACTCCGGGCAGATCAGGAAGGCGGTGCCGAGCTGCGCGGCATCGGCCCCGGCCGCGAGCACCGCCGCGATCTGGGAGCCGCGCATCAGCCCGCCGGCGGCGATGACCGGGATCTGCACGGTCTCGCGGACCTGGGCCACCAGGCTGAGCAGCCCGGTGCCGATCCCGTCGGCCTGCGGGTCGTCGCGGTGGGTGGACTGGTGGCCGCCCGCCTCGACGCCCTGGGCGCAGACCGCGTCGGCGCCGGCCCACTGGGCGGCCTGGGCCTCCTCGGGCGTGGTGACCGTCACGACGGTGTACGTGCCCACGGCGGCGAACGCGTCGAGGGTGTCCCGGGTCGGGCAGCCGAAGGTGAAGGAGACGACCGGGACCGGGTCCTCCAGCAGGATGGCGAGCTTGGCCTCGTAGCCGTCGTCCCCGTCGGATTCGGTCTCGCCGAGCGGGGTCTCGTACCAGGTGGCCTCGCCCGCGAGCTGATCCCGGTAGACCTCGACGGCGCTCGGGTCGGCGAGGTTGGGCTGCGGCATGAAGAGGTTGACGCCGAAGGGCTGGCCGGTCAGTCCGCGGACCTGCTTGACGTCGTTGTACATGCCGTCCGCCGTCTTGTACCCGGCGGCCAGGAAGCCGAGCCCGCCGGCCTCGGCCACGGCTCCGACGAGCTGCGGGCAGGAGACGCCGCCCGCCATCGGGGCCTGCACGATCGGATACCGGCAGAGATCGGTCAACGCGGATGGCATGACGGCATCGTGTCATGCCCGTCCTGTCCCGTGATGCGCACCCCGTGGCCACGTTTTGTCCGCAATGCCGTACGGGCCCGGAAATCCGGGCCCGTACGGTGGTGACGCGTGGGATCAGCGGCCGTTGAACGCGTCCTTCAGACGGGAGAACAGCCCCTGCTGGCCGGGCTGGAACTGGCCGGTGGGCCGCTCCTCGCCGCGCAGTTTCGCCAGCTCCCGCAGGAGGCGTTCCTGCTCGGGGTCCATCTTCGTCGGGGTCATCACCTCGACGTGCACGATCAGGTCGCCGCGACCGCCGCCCCGCAGGTGCGTGATGCCGCGCCCGTGCAGCGGGACGGACTGGCCGGACTGGGTGCCCGGCCTGATGTCGACCTCCTCCAGCCCGTCGAGCGTCTCCAGCGGCACCTTGGTGCCGATGGCAGCCGCCGTCATGGGGATGGTGACCGTGCAGTGCAGATCGTCGCCGCGCCGCTGGAACACCGCGTGCGGCAGCTCGTGGATCTCGACGTAGAGGTCACCGGCCGGGCCGCCGCCGGGGCCGACCTCGCCCTCGCCGGCGAGCTGGATGCGGGTGCCGTTGTCGACACCCGCGGGGATCTTCACGGTGAGGGTGCGCCGCGAGCGGATGCGGCCGTCGCCTGCGCACTCCGGGCAGGGCGTCGGCACGACGGTGCCGAAGCCCTGGCACTGCGGGCAGGGCCGCGAGGTCATGACCTGGCCGAGGAACGACCGGGTGACCTGGGAGACCTCGCCCCGGCCGCGGCACATGTCGCAGGTCTGGGCCGAGGTGCCGGGCGCCGCGCCCTCTCCGCTACAGGTCGTACAGACGACGGCCGTGTCGACCTGGATGTCCTTGGTCGTGCCGAAGGCCGCCTCCGAGAGGTCGATCTCCAGCCGGATCATGGCGTCCTGGCCGCGCCGGGTGCGCGAACGGGGTCCGCGCTGCGAGGCGGTGCCGAAGAACGCGTCCATGATGTCGGAGAAGTTGCCGAAGCCGCCCTGTCCGAATCCGCCCGCGCCACCTCCGCCCGAGGCGGAGAGCGGGTCGCCGCCGAGGTCGTACACCTGTTTCTTCTGTGCGTCCGAGAGGACCTCGTAAGCGGCGTTGATCTCCTTGAACCGCTCCTGGGTCTTCGGATCGGGGTTCACATCCGGGTGCAGCTCGCGTGCGAGCCGCCGGAAGGCCTTCTTGATCTCGTCCTGCGAAGCGTCGCGGCGCACGCCGAGTACGGCGTAGTAGTCCGTGGCCACTTACGACTCCGCCAGGATCTGTCCGACGTAACGTGCCACTGCGCGTACCGCTCCCATCGTTCCGGGGTAGTCCATGCGGGTCGGTCCGACCACGCCGAGTTTGGCGACTGCCTCGTCGCCCGAACCGTAGCCGACCGCGACGACGGACGTGGAGTTGAGTCCCTCGTGGGCGTTCTCGTGCCCGATTCGTACGGTCATGCCCGAGTCCTTGGCCTCGCCGAGCAGCTTCAGCAGGACGACCTGCTCCTCCAATGCCTCCAGCACCGGCCGGATCATCACGGGGAAGTCGTGCCCGAAGCGGGTGAGGTTGGAGGTGCCGCCGATCATCAGCCGCTCCTCCGTCTCCTCGACGAGGGTTTCGAGCAGGATCGAGAGCACGGTGGACACGGTCGCCCGGTCCTCGCTCTCGAAGGATTCCGGCAGGTCCTGCACCAGCTGCGGGACGTCCGCGAAACGGCGCCCCACCACCCGGCTGTTGAGCCGGGCCCGCAGATCGGCGAGAGAGGTCTCACCGAACGGTGTCTGGCAGTCGACCAGCCGCTGTTCGACCCGGCCGGTGTCCGTGATCAGCACGAGCATCAGCCGGGCGGGAGCCAGGAGCAGCAGTTCCACGTGCCGCACCGTCGAGCGGGTCAGCGAGGGGTACTGCACGACGGCGACCTGCCGGGTCAGCTGCGCGAGCAGCCGTACGGTACGTCCCACGACATCGTCGAGGTCGACCGCGCCGTCGAGGAAATTCTGAATGGCCCGGCGCTCCGGCGACGACAGGGGCTTGACGCCCGCGAGCCGGTCGACGAAGAGCCGGTAGCCCTTGTCCGTCGGGATGCGTCCCGCGCTGGTGTGGGGCTGGGCGATGAAGCCCTCGTCCTCCAGCACCGCCATGTCGTTGCGGACGGTGGCCGGGGAGACCCCCAGCTTGTGCCGTTCCGTGAGCGCCTTGGAGCCGACGGGCTCCTCGGTGCCGACATAGTCCTGGACGATGGCGCGCAGCACTTCGAGTCTGCGTTCGCTGAGCATCGCGCACACCTCCAGCTGTCTACCTCGGTCGATCTCGGGTCGTTCCCGGGACTCCTCCTGGCACTCTGTCCATTCGAGTGCCAGCAATCTCCCCGGTCAGTGTACGGCGACGGGGTGGGCCCCTAGCAAGGGCGACCGGCCACGCTACCGCGAGACCGCGCAGGTCGTTGCCGATAGCGTCGCCGTATGGACGTCGCTTGGGAAGAGTTCGGCTGGGAGCGGTTGGGTGACGGAACGGGCCGGCGGCGGCTGCCGGGCTGGGACGCGACGGCCGCGCTGGTGGCCGGAGCGGACGGGGTACTGCTCTGCGACACCGGCTCGACGCTCCGGGAGGGCGCGGAACTGCGTGACCAGATCGACCGGCTGACCGGCCGGAGCGTGACACATGTCGCACTGAGCCATCCGCATTTCGACCACGTGCTGGGCACGGCCGCCTTCCCCGGGGCGCGGGTGTACGGGGCCGCCGGACTGGCGGAGCTGCTGCGGGCGGAGGCGGCGGAGCTGCACCGCTCGGCCGTCACGCACGGGGTGCCGGAGCGGGAGGCGGCGGAGGCGGCGGAGGCGCTGGTGGTCCCGCACCACGAGGTGCGCGGGGAGCTGACGCTCGACCTGGGCGGCGGCCGCCGGGTGCTGCTGGCCGAGGTGGGTCCTGCGCACAGCGGGCACGATCTGGCGGTGCTGGTGCCCGGCTCGCGCCCGGTCGTCCTCTGCGGCGACCTGGTCGAGGAGTCCGGCGAGCCGCAGGCCGGTCCGGACGCGGTGGTCTCCCGCTGGCCGGCCGCGCTGGACCGGCTGCTGGCGCTGGGCGGCGAGGACGCGCTGTACGTGCCGGGTCACGGAGCGGTGGTGGACGCCGCGTTCGTCCGGTCACAGCGCGACGCCCTGGCGCGCCGCTACGGCGTGTCGTGAGGCCGTCGCGTCCTATCGTCGTGCGATGCGCAGCTATCAGCCGGACCTGACCCCGCCGTGGAAGAAGTCCGCCCCCGCCCCCGAGGTGCCCGCAGAGCCGGATCTGGTCGTGGAGGAGGCCGTCACCGGTTTCTGCGGTGCGGTGATCCGTTGCGAGAAGACGGCCGAGGGGCCGACGGTGACCCTGGAGGACCGGTTCGGCAAGCACCGGGTCTTCCCGATGACGCCGCGCGGCTTCCTGCTGGAGGGCCGGGTGGTGACACTGGTGCGGCCGTCGCCCGGCGGCCCGGTCCGGCCCGCCCGTACGGCCTCCGGCTCGGTGGCGGTCCCCGGGGCGCGGGCGCGGGTGGCGCGGGCCGGGCGGATCTACGTGGAGGGGCGGCACGACGCGGAGCTGGTCGAGCGGGTCTGGGGCGACGACCTCCGGATCGAGGGCGTGGTCGTCGAGTACCTGGAGGGCATCGACGACCTCCCGGCGATCGTGCGCGAGTTCTCCCCCGGACCGGACGCGCGCCTGGGCGTGCTGGTCGACCACCTGGTGCCGGGTTCCAAGGAGTCCCGCATCGCGGCACAGGTGACGGACGGGAACGTCCTGGTGGTCGGTCATCCGTACATCGACGTGTGGGAGGCGGTGAAGCCGTCGTCCGTGGGGATCGGCGGCTGGCCGGTGGTGCCGCGCGGCCAGGACTGGAAGACCGGTGTGTGCCGTTCGCTGGGGTGGCCGGAAAACACCGGCGCGGCCTGGCAGCGCGTTCTGTCGTCGGTCCGCTCCTACCGGGATTTGGAGCCCGAACTCCTGGGCCGGGTCGAGGAATTGATTGATTTCGTCACGCTTCCCGCCTGATGTCCGGCGGGTCTTCCCGCCAATCCCGGGCTGATCCCTACAATTCCCTGCGCCTCGCACGCATCATCGGTTATTGAGTGTTTCCTGGCTCTTTTCGCGAGGGAAGGCACGGGGGCGATGGCGCGCGAGGTATGGCTGGACAGTGCGGACAACGAGGCGGCCTCGGCCGTCTTCCACTTCGTGCAGCAGCTCATCGACCGGTACCGGGACAACCGGCCGGTGATGCCGTTGGTGGTCCTCCAGGCCGCCGACGCCGACGTCCCGTCCGCCGTGGACGCCAGGGTCGAGCAGATCGTGCGCCAGATCCACCACGCGAACCAGCTGCGCCGGGTGCCGCTGAAGCTGCTCGACGGCCGTGGCGAGACGCCGTACGAGGCGGCCCTGGACATGGTCCGCACGCTGACCGAGAAGCCGTGGGAGACCCGGAGCAGCTCGCAGTTCAAGCCCTTCGCCTTTCCCCGCTCGCGGCTGCTCGGCGCCATCGAGCAGGCCACCGCCGCCGTGGTGCGGGAGCCGGACCGGGGCGGCTCTCCGGCGGAGCGCGACGAACGGATCCTGGAACAGCTGAGCACCCTGCGCTGGCGGGTCAGCCGGCACGGCCCGCGCAACTGGCTGGGCGCGTTCCGGGAGTCGGTGCGGCCGGAGACGTTCCTCGGAGCCGTCGTCATCGCGGTGCTCGGTGTGCTGCTCGGCGAGATCGGCTGGGTGCCCACCGCCCTGGTGGCCGTGGGCGCGGTGCTGGGGCTCGCCGTCGTGCGGCTGGTGACGACGTCGGCGCCGCCGCTGCTGTGGCTGCGGCGGGCCAGCAGGTGGTTCGCCACCACCTCCTCGCTGGCCGCGGCCAGTACCGGGTACCCGTCCGACGGCTGGTCCCGGTTCTCGCCCAGCGGTTCGTGGCGGGTCATCCGGGTCCGGGCCGCCGTGGTCGCGGGGCGGGTGGCCGACGCGGCGGCGGGCGACGAGCAGTCCCGCCAGTTCCATCTGGAGCTGCGGGTCCAGGCACTGCTGGAGGACCTGCGGAACAACTACCGCCCCCACGCGCTGGACTGGCGGGCCGGGAAGCGCACCGTGCCTCCGGTGGTGTTCCTTCCCACCGCCTGCCAGAGCAACGGCGGCATCCAGCTGATCAACGCCATCAACAACGTCCGGTCCCGGCGCAGCGAGGTGGACCCGCTGCTGCTGCTGGCCTCGCTGCCGGCCGCCGAGATACTGCGGCACACCCCGCCGCTGCCCGCGGTGCCGCTGCCCACGCACACCGGCGCGGCGCGGGCCCGTTACGACGACTGGATCAGCCATCTCAGCATCGGGCAGTCCCCCACGGCCGCCGCCACCCTCGCCTGGGTGCTGCGGCTGCCGCTCTCGACCGAGCAGCTGACCCACGAGCACGCGCACGCCCAGCTGGTCACGGAGCGCGTGCGCCGGACGTGGGTCTGGTGGCTGATGTCGCGTACGACCCTGGCCTGCCTCCTGGTCGGCGCCCTGCTGGCCACCTTCCTGGTGAGCGGGGAGCTGGCGGACCGCTACTGCCACGGTCCGCTCACCGATGTGAACACGGACTCGGTGAGGCTCGCGGCCCCCGGCGGCGGGCCGAAGGAGTGCATAGGCGTCTCGACGACGACGCAGGTGCGTTTCGCGGCGGGCAACGGCCTGTCGCTGGACGGCTCCGGGAAGGGCGTCACGTTCGACCGGATCGAGCGGGCGGTGGAGGAGGAGAACGCCGCCATCGTGCCCGGGGACGACTTCGTCACCGTCATCTACGCGGGCCCGTTCACCGCCGCCTCCCCCGAGGGCACCCGTAAGGCCCTGGAGGAGCTGACGGGCGTGTATCTGTACCAGCACCACACCAACAAGCTGGACTTCTCCGTCAAGCTCAAGGTGCTGACCGCCAACGGCGGGCAGGACATGCTCCAGCAGATACCGGCGGTGAAGAAGATCATCGAGGTGGCCGCGAAGGACCCCAGCGTCGTCGGTGTGGTCGGGCTCGGGCGCGACACGACCGACAGCCCCGAGGCGACCGAGCTGCTCCAGGAGGCCGGTCTTCCGGTGGTGGACACGACCAACTCCGGCGGCTACCTGGCCAAGGGCTACTCGAACTACTTCGGCATCGCGGCGACCGACGAGGAACAGGCGGACGCGATGGCCCTGGTGGCCCGGCAGGTGGCCGCGAAGTCCGCGCACCCGCGAGCCCTCGTGCTCTCCCGGCGCCTCGGCAACAACGACAAGGACCAGTACACGGTCGAGCAGCGCAAGGTGGGCAGCACGATGCTGAGGAAGGCCGGGTTCAAGCTGTCGGAACTGGCGGAGTACAGCCTCGGCCGCCGCAACAGCGCCGATCTCGACAAGCCGGTCCAGAAGATCTGCGAGGCGGACCCGGCACCGGACGCCCTGTACTTCGCCGGCCGGGTCGAGGACGTCAACAATCTGATGGGCCGGCTCGCCCAGGGCTGCGCGGGCAAGCCGATCACGGTCTTCACCGGCGACGACCTGACCAAGGCGCGCTTCGCGGACAGCACGGACCTCGCGGAGGACGTCACGCTCTACCACACGGCGCTCGCCCCGATGGGCCGCGGCCGGGCCGACGGTTTCTACCCGGAGGCGCACCGGACCCTGGAGGGCCTGCTGCCGGAGGGCCGGACCCTGCCCCGGCTGCCCGCCACCAAGGCCTACCAGGACGGCCTGTTCGCCAGCGGGCAGTCGGTCATCTCGTACAGCGCGACGGCCGCCCTCTACGACGCCGCCAGCCACGGCGACAAGAGGAACAGCGCCGCCGAGACGTGGGCGAACCTGTACGCGGTCAATCTGCAGTCGATGCCCACCGGCACCGTCACGTTCCGCGGTTTCATCCCGTACGAGGCCCAGGCGGGCCACGGTCTCGACGTCGTCGAGATCACCTATCCGGACGGCCGGATCCACAGCAGGGTGATCTGCGGCCGGCCCGCGGGGGCCGAAAGGATCACCCCGGCCGGGTGCCCGGTGGGGTGAGCTCGTGGGCCCGCGGGCCGGTGGGGTGAGCTCGTGGGCCCGCCGGGTGCCGGTGGGGTGAGCTCGTGGGTCCGCGGGCCGGCCGGGTGCCGGTGGGGTGAGCGGCCTCGGGGGCGGTCCCGGCGGGAGCCCGCTCAGTCCACCAGGTCCCGCACCACCGCGTCGGCCAGCAGCCGCCCGCGCAGGGTCAGCACGGCCAGGCCCGCCGCGAACGGTCCGGGCTCCAGCAGACCGTCGTCCACCGCACGCCGGGCGGCCGCGAGCCCGGCCGGGGCGAGCAGGGACAGCGGGCAGCCGTCGGAGAGCCGCAGCTCCAGCAGGATGCGCTCGACGCGGCGGTCCTCGGCGGAGAGGATCTCGCGTCCCGCCCCGGGCGAGCGGCCCTCGGCCAGCGCCTGCGCGTACGCCCCCGGGTGTTTCACGTTCCACCAGCGCACGCCGCCGACGTGGCTGTGCGCCCCGGGTCCGGCGCCCCACCAGTCGGCGCCGCGCCAGTACAGCTCGTTGTGCAGGCAGCGGCCCTCGGGCGTCCTGGACCAGTTCGACACCTCGTACCAGGAGAAGCCCGCCGCGGCCATCGCCTCGTCCGCGATGAGATAGCGGTCGGCGTGCGCGTCGTCGTCCGTCATCGGGATCTCGCCGCGCTTGATCCGGCGGGCCAGCTGGGTGCCCTCCTCGACGATCAGGGCGTACGCGGAGACGTGGTCGGGCCCGGCGCCGATCGCCGCGTCCAGCGAGGCCCGCCAGTCGTCGTCGGACTCGCCGGGGGTGCCGTAGATCAGGTCGAGGTTGACGTGCTCGAAGCCGGCCGCCCGCGCCTCGGCGACACAGGCCTCCGGGCGGCCCGGGGTGTGCGTGCGGTCGAGGATCTCCAGTACGTGCTGCCGGGCGCTCTGCATCCCGAAGGAGATCCGGTTGAAGCCGCCCTCGCGCAGCTCGGCCAGGTAGGCCGGGCCGACCGACTCGGGGTTGGCCTCCGTGGTGATCTCGGCGTCGTCCGCGAGACCGAACTCCTCGCGGATCGCTCCCAGCATGGAGACGAGATCGGCGGCGGCCAGCAGGGTCGGCGTACCGCCGCCGACGAAGACGGTACGGACCGGCCGGGGGTCGTCACCGAGGACCTTGCGGGCCTGGCGGACCTCACCGATCAGGTGGGAGGCGTAGTTGTCCCGGGAGGCCAGTGCGCCGCCGGAGCCGCGCAGCTCGGTGGCGGTGTAGGTGTTGAAGTCGCAGTAGCCGCAGCGGGTCGCGCAGTACGGCACATGCAGGTAGAAGCCGAGCGGCCGGTCCGCGGCGCCTTCCAGGGCGTGGCGGGGCAGCGCCCCGTCGTCGGGCACGGGTTCACCATCGGGCAGTACGGAAGGCATACCGTCCATTGTCGCGCGCCGCCCGGCGACCGGACGCCACCCCGGCGGCCGGCCCGCTGCGGGCCCTACAGGGCCTGGAGGACCAGCAGCGCCAGGTCGTCGTCCGGCGGGCGTTCCGCGAAGGAGTGCACCGCCTGGTTGATGCGGTCCGCGATCCCCTCGGCGCTGAGCCCGGTGCAGTCGGCCAGCGCCTGCGCCAGCCCGTCGCCGTCGTCGAACATCACCGGCCCCGAGCGCCGCTCCGTCACCCCGTCGGTGACGCACAGCAGGCTGTCGCCGGGGGCCAGGTCGAAGCTCTGGCTCTCGTACGTCGCGTCGTCGACGACACCGAGCAGCAGCTGCGGCTCCGCGGCGATCCGCACCGTGCCGTCGGGGCGCAGCAGCAGCGGCAGCGGGTGGCCGGCGCTCGCCAGGGTGCAGCGCGCGCCCCCGTCCGGCAACGGCACGAGCTCCCCGTACAGCAGGGAGAGGAACCGGGGCCCGCTCTCCGCCGACTGCTGGCCGCCCGCCGCGGCGACCATCAGCGCCGCCGCCTCCGCGGCCTCCATGGCGTCGTCGAGGAGCAGCCGGTTGAGCCGGACCAGCACCTCACCGACCTGGAAGCCCTCGCGGGCCAGCAGCCGCAGCCAGGGGCGGGCGAGACCGGTGACGACGGCGGCCTCCGGACCGCTGCCCTGGACGTCTCCCAGGACGAAGCACCAGCGGTCACCGGGGCACGGGAAGATGTCGTAGAAGTCGCCCCCGACCACCCCGTCGTCGCTGGGTTCGTACACCAGCGAACTGGCCACACCCGGTATGTCGGCGACCTTGCTGGGCAGCAGTCCGCGCTGCAGGATGCGGCTGATGGTGGCCTGCCGGGTGTAGGCGCGGGCCGCGCCCACGGCGAGGCCGACCCGGCGCACGAAGTCCTCTATCAGCGCGGTCACCTCGTCGGGGACGCGGGCGATGCCCTCGCGGCCGACGAGTACGGCGCCGAGGGTGCGGCCGCCCGAGGTGATCCGGTACGCGAGGGCGACGCCTTCGCTCCCGTCCGGCTTCTCGCCGTCCTCCGCGCTGCCGGGCCACGGGATCGAGACGGGGCCGGTGCCGACCCGCTCGGGGAGCCGGAGCGGGTCGCCCTCCAGCACCTCGCGCAACGGGTCGGTGCGGTCCTCGTCGATGTGCCAGACCTTGGCGAGCCGGGGGACGGCCGCCCGGCCGCCGCTCTCCGGCTCCAGCCAGATCGCGCACCAGTCGGCGAGCCTGGGAACCAGTAACTGTCCGGCGAGCGCGGCCACGATGTCCTCGTCGAGCTGCCCGGCCAGCAGGTCGGAGGCCTCCGCGAGGAACGAGAGCGCGCCGCGTCCGGCCCAGTCCGCGTCGTCCCGCAGAGCGCGCCGGGCGGTCGGGGCGAGGAGTTCGGCGGCGCGCAGCCCCTGCTGGAAGCCGGGTTCCGTGCGGGCGTCGGCGAAGGGGTTCCAGTCGTCGACGGGGAGCCGGGCCCAGACGGTCTTGAGGCCGGTGCGGTAGGTGATGCCCCAGCGCTCGGAGAGGGTGGCGACGAGTTCCAGCCCGCGCCCGTACTCGGCGGGCTCCCCCGGTCCGGCCGCGCCGTCGGATCCGGCGCCGTTCTCGCTGCCGTCGCTGCGCACGGCACGGGCCGGGTGGTGGTCGGAGACCTCCAGCACCAGTGCGGACGCCTCGTCCTCTGTCGCCTCCTCCAGCCGGAAGAGCAGTTCGACGTTGGTCCCCGCGTGCACGACGGCGTTGGTGACCAGCTCGCTGACGATCACCGTCGCGTCGTCGGACAGCCGGTCGCTGAACCCCACCGCGGCTGGCAGGCCCAGCCCGCTCCACTCGGTGAGCGCCGCCGCGACGAACCGCCGGGCCGCGGCGGGCGCGAGCAGGTTCCCGGGCAGACTCGTACGGGCGACCGGCTGGGTGCCCGTGGACTCGGCGCTGGTTCCGGGACGTTGCACGATGTCCCGCTGCAAGGGAATGGACCCCACCGGGCGGCTCCTGACCTGTTCTGGCTCTGCCTGTTCTCGCTCTTGCGCCGCTGACGACAGGGACAGAGTGACAGATCGGCCAACCCCGCACGCGCCGAGTTACCGAAGTGAGCGAAGAAGCGAGCGCCGGAGCGCACGCCGGGGCGGGCGCGGGGGCGCATTCGGTCCCCGCGCCGGAGCGCGGGGACCGGACGGCCAGAACGGGGCGGCGCGGGCCGGCCGGAAGCGGCTGGCGGGCCGGGATCGGGGGCGGGCCCGAGGGGGCGGGCGGGCCGGAGGGAGCCGCCCTCAGGCCTCGCGGGAGCCCGCGTACATGTCCTCGATCAGGTTCTTGTAGGCGCGCTCCACGACGGGCCGCTTCAGCTTGAGGCTGGGCGTCACCTCACCGTGCTCGATGTCCAGGTCACGCGGGAGCAGCCGGAACTTCTTGATGGTCTGCCAGCGCTGGAGCCCCTCGTTGAGGCGCTTCACATAGCCGTCGATCAGCTCGACGGTCTGCGGGGCCGCCACGACGTCCGCGTACGACTTGCCCGCCAGGCCGTTCTCGGCGGCCCAGCCGAGGATGGTCGGCTCGTCGAGGGCGATCAGCGCGGTGCAGAAGTTACGGTCCGCGCCGTGCACCAGGATGTTGGAGACGAACGGACACACCGCCTTGAACTGGCCCTCGACCTCGGCCGGGGCGATGTACTTGCCGCCCGACGTCTTGATCAGGTCCTTCTTGCGGTCGGTGATCCGGAGGTAGCCGTCCACGGACAGCTCACCGATGTCCCCGGTGTGGAACCAGCCGTCGGCCTCCAGCACCTCTGCGGTCTTTTCCGGCAGCCCCTGGTAGCCCTGCATCAGACCGGGGCCGCGCAGCATGATCTCGCCGTCGTCCGCGATCCGCACCTCGGTGCCGGGGAGCGGCTTGCCGACCGTGCCGGTGCGGTAGGCCTCGCCGGGGTTGACGAAGGAGGCGGCGCTGGTCTCGGTGAGCCCGTAGCCCTCCAGGATGTGGATCCCGGCGCCCGCGAAGAAGAAGCCGATGTCGGGTGCGAGGGCCGCGGAACCGGAGACGCAGGCGCGGAGCCGGCCGCCGAAGGCCTCGCGGATCTTCGCGAAGACCAGGGTGTCCGCGACCTTGTGCTTGGCGCCGAGCGCGAAGGGCACGGAGGCGGTGCCGGTGCGCCGGAAGTTGTCCTGGGAGACCTTCGCGTACTCACGGGCGACCCCGGCCGCCCACTGGAAGATCTTGTACTTGGCCGCGCCACCGGCACGGGCCTTGGCCGCGACGCCGTTGTAGACCTTCTCGAAGATGCGCGGGACGGCGGCCATGTACGTCGGCTGGACGACCGGCAGGTTCTCGATGATCTTGTCGACCCGGCCGTCGACGGCGGTGACGTGCCCCACCTCGATCTGACCGGAGGTGAGGACCTTGCCGAAGACGTGCGCGAGCGGCAGCCAGAGGTACTGGACGTCGTCCTTGGTGATCAGGCCGGTGGAGACGGTGGCCTTGGCCATGTACGACCAGTTGTCGTGCGGCAGCCGCACGCCCTTGGGGCGGCCGGTGGTGCCGGAGGTGTAGATGAGGGTCGCGAGCTGCTCGGCGGTGATCGCGTCAACCCGCTCGGTGATCGCGGCGGGGTTCTTCGCCAGGTGCTCGGTGCCCCGCGCCTCCAGATCGGCCAGCGTGAGCACCCAGCCCTCCGGGTCGCCCTCGGCCGGTCCGGCGCCCTCGGCGTCGATGACGACGACATGGGCGAGGTCCGGCAGCTCGGCACGGCGCTCCCGGGCCTTGGCGAGCTGTACGGCGTCCTCGGCGATCAGGACCCGGCTCTGGGAGTCGGAGAGGATGAACGCCGACTCCTCGGTGTTGGTGGAGGGGTAGATCGTGGTGGTGGCGGCGCCCGCGCACATCACGCCGAGGTCGGCCAGGATCCACTCGACCCGGGTGGACGCGGCGAGCGCGACGCGCTCCTCGGGCAGTACCCCCAGCGAGATCAGCCCGGCCCCGATGGCGTACACCCGCTCGGCCGCCTGCGCCCAGCTGAGTGACTTCCACTCGTCGGCGCCCCCGCCGTCGGCGGCGGGGACGGGGTAGCGGTACGCCTCGGCGTCCGGGGTGGCGGCCACCCGGTCGATGAAGAGGGTCGCCACGGACGGCGGACGGTTCTCGATCATGGTCTGTGCGTCGCTCACGACATCCTCCGGGCCTACGGCAGTGCTTCACGACCGGCTGCTGGTTCGCGGTGTGTTCTCCGCGTGTGTCTGGTGCTTGATCCTGCTTGTTTAACTCATGAGTAACTACGAAGTCGTGATCAGGGTAGAGCGCCCGCGTCCGCCGCGTAAGAGGCAATCGAACCCCGCTTCATAACGAACGGGCCCCCGCTCCGCAGCTTTCTGCGATGCGGGGGCCCATGGTTCTACCGATCAGTAGGGTCGGCGGGCGGGCACCAGGGTCACTTCTTGGCCTTGCCTTCCCCGGCGGACTCGTCGGTCGACAGTACGGAGATGAACGCGTCCTGCGGCACCTCCACGTTGCCGACCATCTTCATCCGCTTCTTGCCTTCCTTCTGCTTCTCCAGCAGCTTCCGCTTACGGGAGATGTCACCGCCGTAGCACTTGGCGAGGACGTCCTTGCGGATGGCGCGGACCGTCTCACGGGCGATGACCCGGGAGCCGATGGCCGCCTGGATCGGCACCTCGAAGTTCTGCCGCGGGATGAGCTTCTGCAGCTTGGCGACGAGCCGGACGCCGTACGCGTACGCCTTGTCCTTGTGCGTGACCGCGGAGAACGCGTCGACCTTGTCGCCGTGCAGCAGGATGTCGACCTTGACGAGGTCGGCGGACTGCTCGCCGGTGGGCTCGTAGTCGAGCGAGGCGTAGCCGCGGGTCTTGGACTTCAGCTGGTCGAAGAAGTCGAAGACGATCTCCGCGAGCGGCAGGGTGTAGCGGATCTCGACCCGGTCCTCGGAGAGGTAGTCCATGCCGAGGAGGGTGCCCCGGCGCTGCTGGCACAGCTCCATGATCGCGCCGATGAACTCGCTGGGCGCCAGGACGGTGGCCCGGACGACCGGCTCGTGCACCTTGTCGATCTTGCCCTCGGGGAATTCACTCGGGTTGGTGACGGTGTGCTCGGCCCCGTCCTCCATCTCGACCCGGTAGACCACGTTGGGCGCGGTGGCGATGAGGTCGAGGCCGAACTCCCGCTCCAGCCGCTCCCGGACCACGTCGAGGTGGAGCAGGCCGAGGAAGCCGACGCGGAAGCCGAAGCCGAGCGCCGCGGAGGTCTCGGGCTCGTACACCAGGGCGGCGTCGTTGAGCTGGAGCTTGTCGAGGGCCTCGCGCAGGTCCGGGTAGTCCGATCCGTCCAGCGGGTACAGGCCGGAGAACACCATCGGCTTGGGGTCCTTGTAGCCGCCCAGCGCCTCGGTCGCCCCCTTGTTCAGGGAGGTGATCGTGTCACCGACCTTGGACTGCCGGACGTCCTTCACGCCGGTGATGATGTAGCCGACCTCACCCACGCCGATGCCGTCGGACGGCGTCATCTCCGGGGAGGAGACGCCGATCTCCAGCAGCTCGTGGGTGGCGCCGGTGGACATCATGCGGATGCGCTCACGCTTGTTCAGCGAACCGTCGACGACCCGGACGTACGTCACGACGCCCCGGTACGAGTCGTAGACCGAGTCGAAGATCATCGCGCGGGCCGGGGCGTCGGCCTTGCCGACCGGCGCCGGGACGTCCCTGACCACCCGGTCCAGCAGCGCGTCCACGCCGACGCCGGTCTTGGCGGAGACCTTCAGCACATCCTCCGGCTGGCAGCCGATGAGATTGGCCAGCTCCTCGGAGAACTTCTCGGGCTGGGCGGCCGGAAGGTCGATCTTGTTGAGCACCGGGACGATGGTGAGGTCGTTCTCCATCGCCAGGTAGAGGTTGGCGAGGGTCTGGGCCTCGATGCCCTGCGCGGCGTCGACCAGCAGGACCGTGCCCTCACAGGCGGCGAGCGAGCGGGAGACCTCGTAGGTGAAGTCGACGTGCCCCGGGGTGTCGATCATGTTGAGGACGTGGGTGCGGCCCTGGTCCTCGCCGACGGTGGGCGCCCAGGGCAGCCGTACCGCCTGGGACTTGATGGTGATGCCACGCTCGCGCTCGATGTCCATCCGGTCGAGGTACTGAGCGCGCATCTGCCGCTGGTCGACCACACCGGTCAGCTGGAGCATCCGGTCGGCAAGGGTCGACTTGCCGTGGTCGATGTGCGCGATGATGCAGAAATTGCGGATCAGCGCCGGGTCGGTACGGCTCGGCTCGGGCACGTGGAGAGGAGTCGCGGGCACGCAGGGTCCTGATTCTTGAGACGCCGAACGCCGTGTCTCGGGTCGATGTCGGGTCGGTCGGATCTGTACTCGGATCTGTACGTAGCTCCCATCGTCCCACGCCCGGGGAGCGGAGACCGGTTTGGGCCGGTCGGAGCGCGGCTGCTACCGTGGACAGCTGTGCCTCGTGGCATTCCTGCCGCAGGGCGCACATCGAAGATCCAACGAACCTGAAAAGGCTCTTTCGTGGCGAACATCAAGTCCCAGATCAAGCGGAACAAGACCAACGAGAAGGCGCGCCTGCGCAACAAGGCCGTCAAGTCGTCGCTCAAGACCGCAATCCGCAAGGCCCGCGAGGCCGTCGTCGCGGGTGACGCCGAGAAGGCCACTGTGGCCGTCCGCGACGCCTCCCGTGCGCTCGACAAGGCTGTCTCGAAGGGTGTCATCCACAAGAACGCCGCCGCCAACAAGAAGTCGGCGCTGGCCATCAAGGTTGCCACCCTCCAGGGCTGAGCATTCCCGATGTGATCGCCGGAACGGACCCAGCGGGCCCTCTCTCCCGCTCCTGACCGGCACCCCGCGCCGCACACCGAACCTGCGTTCGCCACGCGGGTGCGGCGCACCAAGCACAGACCGAAGGCCCCGTCCGTTCCCCTCCCCAGGGAAACACCCGGGGCCTTCGTCATGCGCGCACCCAGTCCGGCCAGGCCCAGCCCGCCCGGCGCTTGAGGACACGCACCGGCCACAGGCCAAGGCACACCCCGGCACAGCCCAGCCGTCCGCCGACTGAGAACACACACCGACCGCACCTCAAAGCCGACCCCGGCAGTCCCAGTCCTCCGGCGCTTGAAGACACGCGCGCCGAGCACAGGCCAGCCCACTCGGCACAGCCCAGCCCGTCCGCCGATCGAGGACCGCCCGGACGGCAGGTTCAGGCCCGTCCGGCGCTTGAGGACACCACCGCCGGCCCCCGAACGGCGCCGCGCCCCCTACCGCCCCGTGCGAGCGGCCCGCGCCACCGCCACCACGGCCTTCTCCAGCGCGTACGCCGGATCGTCCCCACCGCCCTTGACCCCCGCATCCGCGTCCGCGACCGCCCGCAGCGCCACCGCGACCCCGTCAGGCGTCCACCCGCGCATCTGCTGCCGCACCCGGTCGATCTTCCACGGCGGCATGCCCAGCTCACGGGCGAGATCCGCCGGCCGCCCCCCGCGCGCCGACGACAGCTTGCCGATCGCCCGCACGCCCTGAGCGAGCGCGCTGGTGATCAGGACGGCCGCCACCCCCGTCGACAGCGACCAGCGCAGCGCCTCCAGCGCCTCCGCCGCCCGCCCCTCGACCGCCCGGTCGGCGACCGTGAAGCTCGACGCTTCCGCACGCCCCGTGTAGTAGCGCGCGACGACCGCCTCGTCGATCGTGCCCTCGACGTCCGCGACGAGCTGCGACACCGCACTCGCCAGTTCCCGCAGATCGCTGCCGATGGAATCGACCAGCGACTGGCACGCCTCCGGTGTCGCCGAGCGCCCCAGCGTCCGGAACTCACCCCGTACGAACGAGAGCCGCTCGGCCGGCTTGGTGGTCTTCGGACAGGCGACCTCCCGGGCACCCGCCTTGCGTGCCGCCTCCAGCAGCCCCTTGCCCTTGGCGCCGCCCGCGTGCAACAGCACGAGCGTGATCTCCTCGACCGGATCGTCCAGGTACTTCTTGACGTCCTTGACCGTGTCGGCGGCGAGATCCTGCGCGTTGCGCACGATCACCACCTTGCGCTCCGCGAAGAGCGACGGGCTGGTCAGCTCGGCGAGCGTGCCCGGCTGGAGCTGGTCGGAGGTGAGGTCCCGGACATCCGTATCGGCGTCGGACGCACGGGCCGCCGCCACCACCTGCTGCACGGCGCGGTCCAGGAGCAGGTCCTCCTGGCCCACGGCGAGCGTGAGCGGGGCGAGCGGGTCGTCGGTGGAATTCCTTCTGGTGGCCATCGCCGTCCAGCATCCCACGCGCCACTGACAGCCCGGCCGGCCACTGCCGGGCCGCGACCGTCCGGGCTGCCGCTGTCGGGGCCGCCGCCACCCGTGCCGGAGAATGGGCGGGTGAGCGATGAGAGACATGTGCTGGTGCTGCCCGACCGCGATACGGCGCAGGAGGTGGCGGACGAGCTGTCCGACCGGTTCGGGGTCACCGAGGAGCCGCAGCTCGTGCGCGACGCCCTGGCCGGCGAGGACGACGCGGAGGACGCCCAGTGGCTGGTGGTCGTGGAGGACCCGGACCGGCGGCTGGACGCCGCCGCTCTCGACGGGTTCGCCGCGGAGTACGAGGGGTGGCTGGAGACCCCTTAGGGAACGCCGGACGGGCTCCGGCTCCTCGGGACCCGTCCGGACGGGCTCAGCCCTTCGGGACTATCTGGATGTCCATGTCTATGGAGATGCTGGAGCCGACAGCGGCGATCCCACGGCCCAGCATGGTCTGCCAGGTGAGGGTGAAGTCCTCGCGGTGCAGCTCGGTGGTGGCCCGGCAGGCGGCCCTCGTCTCGCCCTCCAGGCCGTTGCCGAGGCCGAGGTAGTGGGTGTCCAGCGTGACCGTACGGCTTACGCCGTGCAGGGTGAGCGCGCCGCTCACGCCCCAACGGGTGCCGCCGCGGTGGACGAACCGGTCGCTGTAGAACTCCAGCGTCGGATAACGGCCGACGTCGAGGAAGTCGCCGGAGCGCAGGTGGTCGTCGCGCATCTGGACGTTCGTGTCGATCGAGGCGGCGTCGATGATCACGTGCATGGCCGAGTTCTCCATGCGGTCGGCGATCCGGACCGCGCCCGCGAAGGTGTTGAACCGGCCGTGGATGCGGGCCATGCCGATGTGCCGGGCCGTGAAGCCGATCTGCGAGTGCATCGGCTCGATCTCCCACTCGCCCGGGTCGGGCAGCTGCGGAGGCGCGGACATCTGAAGGGTCACATCGCCCAGACCCGCGTGCTCGCCCTCGGTGACCGAGGCCGCGCCGTGGAACGGGGTGAAGCCCTCAGCCGTGACGGCCAGCCGGTACTCCCCCGCCGGGACGGTGGCGAGGACGTTGCCGTACGGGTCCGTCTCACCGGCGACGATCTTGCGCCCCGTGGCGTCCGTGACCACGAAGTCGGCCTGCCGGACGGCTTCGTTGACCGGGTCGAGCACTCGGCAGCTGAGGACTCCCGCCGAGTCCGGTACGGCGAGTCCCGCGAGGGCGCTGCCGCGCACGGCACCCGTCGCTCCCTTGTTTCCGAGCCAACGGCCGAACATGTTCACGTACTCCCCGGGGGCGTCTTCACCTTGGGGCCGGACGGCTGGACTTCGTTGTCGGAGCAGCGGCCCGCCGACGATCATGCATTCGATCACCCTTGTGGCGTTCGAGGCAAACAGAGCATCTCTGCGACGGTTGGGCGGAGGTGTTACCGAAGGTCCGACTTTTTCACTCCGTTTGTGTGTGTCACCCATTCGGGGCGGCCGGACCGTCCCTGCGGACGGTGGGCAGCCGGTCGAGGTCGAGCCCGAAGTGCTCGCGGTACGCGGCGAGCACCTCCGCGTCGCCCCCCAGCGGGGTCTCGTGCCGCTCGCCGCCGGCCGTGGTGACGAGCTTGCGGCCGCTGAGCGTGATCCGGCCGGTGGCGGTGAACCGGGAGCAGACCGTGGACCGGGTGAAGCCGGAGTCGGGTGAGGTGCGGTGGTACCAGGCACCGGCCCGGAAGTCCGCCAGCACCCGGGGCCGCGGGTCCAGCAGGAACTGCGGCACACCGTCACGCAGCACCTCGACGTCTCCGTAGCGCTCTCCGTCCTCCCCGGCGGCCCGACTGATCCGGAAGGTGCCTCGCGGGTCCTCCTGCCCGGTGCGGTCGTCGAGCGCGAGCGGCTGCTGTGCGTGGTCACCGAAGCCGACGTCCGCGAGCCACGGACCGGTGCCGTCGTCCGTCCCCACCCGGAGCGCCAGGTGGTCGTAGGGAATGCCGGGCTTCCCGTCCTTGCCTTGGACCCGGCCCTGGAGCAGCGTGACCTCGAAGCCCAGCTCCCGCAGCAACACGGCGAATGCCCCGTTGAGTTCGTAGCAGAACCCGCCGCGGCGGCCGGCCACGATCTTGTCGAGGAGTGCCCGCTCCTCCAGCACGATGTCCTCGCCGAGATGGATCGAGAGGTTCTCGAAGGGCACGGCGGTGAGGTGGCGCAGTTGGAGCTCGCGCAGTGCCGCCGCGTCGGCGCGGGCGGGCCGGGTGGCGCCGATGCGTGCGAGGTAGGAGTCGACGGTGTGCGGCAGATGCGGGTCCATCCCGGCAGTCTGTCCCGGTGTGGGGTGGCCCGCCATGAGGCGGTGGTCCTAGGACCGGCGGCGGAGGCGCGGTGCCGGGTGCACTGGCTAGCGTGCGGGACATGACGAAGCACGAGCCGGCCCGCGGCCGGGAGCAGCGCAAGCAGGATGCGCTCGACCGCCTGGAGCAGGACGAGGACGCCTGGGTGTCCACCGCCTCGCCGGACGGCGTACCGACCCTGGTGCCGCTGTGGTTCCTGTGGGACCGGGGGACGTTGTTGATGGCCACCCGGCGCACCAACCCCACCGCGGTCAACGTGACATCGACCGGGCAGGCCCGGATCGCGGTGGGACACACCCGCGATGTGGTCCTCGTCGAGGCGACGGCCGAGGTGATCGAAGGGGCGGACCTCGCCCCGGAGTCGGGCGACGCCTTCGCCGCCAAGTTCGACTGGGATCCGCGGAACAGCCCCGCCTGGGTGTACCTGCGCTTCGCTCCGACCGCGATCAGGGCGTGGCGCGAGGCGAACGAGCAGGCCGGCCGCGAACTGATGGCCGATGGCCGATGGCTGGACTGAGCCCGGCACGGTGGACCGGCGCCCCGAAGAAGGTGGCTGGAGTGACGGTGAGGTCATGACCGGCCCACCGCCCGCAGCCCCGGCCCGGCGCCCGTCACCGCGATCGCACCGTCCCTGTCGGTGCGGAGCACCACCGCTCCCCCGGCCCTGAGCGTCTCGACCGTCCCGGCGGCCGGATGCCCGTACGGATTGTCCCCACCCACGCTGACCAGGGCGAACCTCGGACGCACGGCCCGGAGCAGGGCGGCATCCTGGTATGCCGAGCCGTGGTGGGCGACCTTGAGCACATCCACCCGGGGCAGGGCCGGATAGCTGCGCAACAGCCGCTGCTGAGCGGGGGGTTCGAGGTCACCGGGGAGCAGCAGCGTGAGCCCGCCGGTCCGCACGAACAGGGTGACACTGGCATCGTTCGGCCCCTGCGGCAGGGGCTCCGCCACCAGACCCGCCGGGCCCGCAGACGCACCGCCCACCGGCCACAGCACCTGCCAGTCGAGCGTGCCGATCCGGCGGCGCTCACCGGGGACGGTCCGCACCACGGAGACCCGGGCCGCCGCTGCCGTTCTCCTCACGAACGCGGCCTGCTCCGGCGGTTCGTCCAGGCTCGTCGTCTGGATCACGCCCACCGCCCGGCCCCGCAGAACACCGGGCAGACCCCGGACGTGGTCTGCGTGAAAATGGGTCAGCAGCAACAACGGGACCCGGGTGATCCCCAGGTCACGCAGGCACCGGTCCGCGAGCCGGGGATCCGGTCCGGTGTCGACGACCACACCCGAGCCGGGCCCCGCCGCGAGCACCAGGGCATCGCCCTGGCCCACGTCGCACATCGCGAACGCCCACCCGGGCGGCGGCCATCCGGTCAGCACCCGGGTCAGCGGTACCGGGCGCACCACCGCGAGCACCAGGAGCAGCGCCGCGGCGCAACAGACCCAGGGGTGCCGTCCGACGCGTCGGGCGCACAGCACCACCAGCCCGGTCAGCACGGCCAGCAGCAGCGCGCCCGTCCGGCCGTCGGGCCAGTCGATCTCCGCACCCGGCAGCGCCGCACCGGTCCGGGCCACAGAGGCGATCCACCCGGCCGGCCACCCCGCCACCCGGGCGAGCAGCCCGGCCACCGGCATGGCCACCGGAGCCAGGGCCAGCGCGGCGAACCCGAGCACCGTGGCAGGCGCCACCGCGAACTCGGCCAGCAGGTTGCACGGGATCGCCACCAGGCTCACCCGGGAGGCGAGCAGCACCACAACGGGCGAGCACACCGCCTGCGCCGCCGCCGCGGCAGCCAGTGCCTCGGCCAACCGGGGCGGCACCCGGCGCCGTTGCAGGGCGCCACTCCACCGCGGGGCGATGGTCAGGAGCGCGCCGGTGGCCAGCACCGACAGAACGAATCCGTAGCCGCGCGCCAGCCAGGGGTCGTAGAGCACCAGCAGCAGAACGGCGGCTGCCAGCGCGGGGATCAGTGTCCTGCGCCGCCCGGTGCCGATGGCGAGCAGAGTGATCAGACCGCAGGCCGCGGCCCGCAGCACACTGGGTTCGGGCCGGCAGACGAGGACGAACGCGAGCGTCAGGCCGCCGCCGAGCAGGGCGGTCATCCGCAACGAGATCCCCAGCACGGGTGCCAGTCCGCGGCGTTCGGCCCGCAGTGCGCTGCCGGGCGGTCCGATGAGCAGGACCAGCAGGATCGCCAGGTTGGCACCCGAGACCGCCATCAGATGGGTGAGGTCGGTCGCCCTGAACGCGTCGTGCAGTTCCGGCGTGATCCGGGTGGTGTCACCGACGACCAGTCCGGGCAGGAGCGCCCGCGCATCGGGGCCGAGCCCCTCGGTCGCGGTGCGCAGCCCGGCGCGCAGTCTGCCCGCCGTGCGCTGGACGAGCGTGGGCGGGCCGGTGACGCGGGGCGGTCCCTTGCCGACGGGGCGAAGAACCGCGACGGCCCGCTCCCCGCCGTGCAGCGGGGGCGCCAGCCGGCCGCTGATCCGTAACCGGGTGGAGGGCAGCAGCCGCTGCCAGCGCTCCGCCGCACCGCCGGGTGTGACGACGAGCAGCACCGGTGTGCGCAGCCGGGCAGCCTTGCCGCCGGGCCCCGTCCGCAGCCGGGTGATCTCGGCGTCCAGGAGCAGGGCTGCGGGAGTGCTGCGGTCACCGCGTACCCGGGGGAAGGTCTGGCGGGCGTCGGAGGTGAGGGTGATCTCCGCCTCGATCCTCGCGAACTGCCGGGCCAGCTCGGGCACCGGCCCCTGCCGCACGTCGGCGCTGTGTAGCCCGGCCGACGCCGCCCCGGCGGCCGCACAGAGGAGCACCGCCGCAGCCGTCGTCGCGTGCGGACGCCACCGCCCGTCGCCCACCGTGTCCGCACGCCGCCGGACGGAACGGACGGACGGACATCCCGACGGAGGCCGGACTCCCGACCCAGCCGGGGCTCCTGGCACAGGCCGGGCGCCCGCCCCGGACGGGGCTCCCGGCACAGATCGGGCGCCCGCCCCGGACTGGACCCCCGACCCGGACGGGACCCCCGACCCGGACCGGAACCCAGGCAGACGCCGGAATCCAGGCACACGCCGGGGTCCAGCCACGGCCAGGAGGACCATGGCCGCTCCGAGGCAGAGCACCACCCCGGCCGCCGCCCACCGGCCCGGCGCTCCCACCGTCAGCGCGGCCGAGGCCCAGGCCGCCAGTGCCGGAGGGACCAGTCGCAGATCGGCCGGACCCTCCTGCCGGGGATCGGCGTCCCCGAGCCGTCGGCCCGACGCCGTGTGGACGTCCCCGGCGCTCACGGTCGCACCAGCGGCTGGAGGTCGGCGAACCGGCGGTCGCCGATCCCCGTGACCTCGTGGAGTTCGTCGACGGACCGGAAACCACCGTGCTGGGTGCGGTAGTCGACGATGTGCTGGGCGAGAACGGGCCCCACTCCGGGCAGGGTTTCGAGCTGATCGGCGGTCGCGCCACTGAGGCTCACCGGTCCGGTCGCGGGACCCGTGGCCGCCGGACCCGCGCCGCCGGCCGCACCGCCCGCACCTCCCGTAACCACGCCGGGCGGTGCGCCCACCAGGATCTGTTCCCCGTCCACGAGCACCCGGGCCCGGTTGAGGCCGTCGAGATCCACACCGGGCCGGACCCCGCCCGCCGCCTCCAGTGCGTCAGTGACCCGGGCGCCGGACGGCAGCCGGTGAATGCCGGGCCGCCGCACCTTCCCGCTCACATCCACCACGATCCGACCGCCGGTCCCCCCGACGGCGGGCGGCGGCGCGGGGGACGGCTCGGGTACCCCCGCCCCGCCGGCCGCCGGGTCCACGTCGGCGCGCGGCACAGCGGCGTGCCTGGCCTCGCTGACGGAATCCGGGGCACGTACGCCTTCGGGGCGCGCGGACCAGAAGTGCATCCCGGCTAAGACGGCCGCCGCCACCAGGACAACGGTCAGCGCGGCGAGGGCCCTTGGCTCCAGACCGCATCTGAGCTGCACCCACATCGGCAGCCGATCCCGCAGCGCGGGAACCGCCCGCGCCCACCACCCCTCCCGTTCCGACCGCGGCGCCGGGCCGACCGGCGGCTCCGGGGTCGCCGCTTCCACCGCTTTCACTTCCGCAGCGGAGACCGCGTCCACTGCGGAAGCCGTGTCCGCTACGGAAGCCGTGTCCACTGCGGAAGCCGTGTCCGCTACGGAAGCCGTGTCCACTGCGGAAGCCGTCTCCACTGCGGAAGCCGTCTCCACTGCGGAAGCCGTGTCCACCACCTCTGACGTGCCCGCCACGCCCGCCGCCGGAACCGGACCCGGGTCCACGCCTGCCGTATGCCGGGCCACCCGCCCCTCGTATCCGCCCGCCATGAGCGCGTCCGCGCGGGAGCGCGAGGCCATAGCGGCAGCGGCTCGGTCCGGTGGGCGCCGCCGGCCGGGTCCGTAGCCCGCCCCGCTCCGGGCGGCGCGCCCGTCCGAGCCGGGAGCGCGTCCGGGCCCGCTGCCGGCCCCGCCGCCTCGTCCGCCGGTCCTGCCGAAGGAGCCGGTCCTGCCGAAGGGGGCGCTACGGCGGATTCCACCGCCGGGTCCACTGGTTGCACGATCTGATCGGGAAGCCATGCCTCACGACGTTAGGCACTTCCGCCGGAACCCGCCGAGCCCACCCAATTACGGTGGAAAACCTGCCCGTTGTGGATAACTCCACCACTCCGGACGGTGACATCAGCGCGGCGAGATCACAGCTCCCAGCAGCCCCGGTCCGGTGTGCGCGCCGATCACCGCACCCACCTCGCTGACGTGGAGATCGACCAGCCCGGGAACGCGCTCGGCCAGCCGCTCGGCCAGCCGCTCGGCCCGTTCCGGGGCCGCCAGGTGATGCACCGCGATGTCCACCCGCCCGCTGCCCGCCCGCTCGACGACGATCTCCTCCAGCCGGGCGATGGCCTTCGAGGCCGTTCGGACCTTCTCCAGCAGTTCGATGCGCCCGCCGTCCAGCTGGAGCAGCGGCTTCACGGCCAGGGCCGAGCCGAGCAGTGCCTGTGCGGCACCGATCCTGCCGCCGCGGCGCAGGTAGTCCAGGGTGTCGACGTAGAAGTACGCGGACGTGCCCGCCGCACGCTTCTCGGCGGCCGCCACCGCATCGTCCAGGCTGCCGCCCCCGTTTACGGCCTCCGCCGCCGCCAGGGCGCAGAAACCGAGGGCCATGGCGACCATCCCGGTGTCCACCACCCGCACCGGAACCGGCGCGTCCTTCGCCGCGAGCACGGCGGCGTCGTAGGTGCCGGAGAACTCCCCGGACAGGTGCAGCGAGACGACGCCGTTCGCACCGGCGTCGGCGGCCGCACGGTAGGTGGCGGCGAACACCTCGGGGCTCGGCCGGGACGTCGTCACGGGGCGGCGCTTCTGGAGCGCCAGCGCGAGGGAGCGGGCCGAGATCTCGGTACCCTCCTCCAGCGCCTGGTCACCGAGGACGACGGTCAGCGGCACCGCGGTGATGCCATGCCGTTCCATCGCCTCGGGCGGCAGGTAGGCCGTTGAATCGGTGACGATCGCGACATGGCGGGAC
The DNA here is from genome assembly GCF_044751215.1 of Streptomyces sp. NPDC088730. NCBI lineage: Bacteria > Bacillati > Actinomycetota > Actinomycetes > Kitasatosporales > Streptomycetaceae > Streptomyces > Streptomyces sp. NPDC088730. The sequence continues at coordinate 526,419 of NZ_JBIVLK010000001.1, read as the reverse complement.
ATGAGCGGGAGGTTACCTTCCGGCGTGGTGGCTCGGCAGTCCGACCCTGCCCGAATGATCAGTTCCGGTCGCTTCGAGCCGCATCCTGCCATGCCCGGTACCGTTCGACGTGCCGGTCAGCGCCATGGCCCCGGCACGCGCCGCGCCTCTGCCCAGCCGCACAGGACGTCCGGTACTTCAGTTCGTGGTCCCGGGCCGCGGCTTCAGTTCATGGTTCCGGACCGTGACTCGGACCGCGCTTCAGTTCATGGTCCCGGACCGCGGCTTCAGTTCGTGGTCTCTGGCCGGGCCGACTTCTGCCACGGATAGGTGGTCTGCTGCCTCGGGTCCGCAGCCGTGATGGCCTCCGCGACCCCAGCGTCTCCCGACAGCCCGTTCCCGTTCCACTGCCCCTGCCCCTGCCCCTGCCCCTGCGGATGGGCGCTCCGGAAGGTTCCAGGGGCTCCGGGCGCTCCCGTCGGGTCCTGTCCGCCCGGCACCGGCTCCTCCGTCGTCCAGTGCCGCAGCGCACCGGCCTCCACGTCGATCTGCTCGTTCAGCGCGGCCAGATCGTCATCGGCGAACTGACGGGCCCGGTCACGCGCGGCCCAGCGCAACGAGTCCGCGGAGCGAGTGATCTCACCGGTGCGCTTCTTGAGGCTGGGCAGCAACGAGGCCACCGTCTTCTTGTCGGGCTCCCGCTCCAGCCTCTTCAGCTCGTCGTCCAGCTCACGGCCGTGCACGCTCAGCCGCTGGAAGAGACCCAGCGACTCGGACAGCGAGGCGTCCTCGGTCACGCCCGTCTGCAGGGCCTCCTGGGTGGCCCGCATCGAGGTGCGCAGCGAGAGGCGCAGCTGTGCCAGCTCCCCGGCGACGCCCACCTGTCCGTAGGTCTTCGCGCGCAGCGTGGTGTCCTCCACAGCGCGGCGCGCCTGCGTGATCGTGCGGTCCACCCCACGGCTGGCCGCTCGGATGAGCTTGACACTCACATAGATGCCCAGGGCCACGAACGCGACGACGAGCAGCCCCAGGATCAGGATCACGGCTTCCATGAGCGCCCCTCGGATGGTGTGACGGCTGCCGACACGTGTTTACCGGCCCCTCCACCGTAAACGGAACGGGCAGGCGGAGGGTTCCATCGGAACCCCCAACCTGCCCGTAGGGGAAAGCCCTCACACCGTGGCGAAGAGGCCGAACAGCTGGTGCGGCCTAGTGCCTGTCCGGCGGACAGGCACTAGGCCGGGACGATGTTCACCAGCTTCGGCGCCCGGACGATCACCTTGCGGATGCCCGCCCCGCCCAGCGCGGCGACGACGGCCGGGTCAGCCAGTGCCAGGGTCTCCAGCTCCGCGTCCGTGATCGACGGGGAGATCTCCAGGCGCGCCTTGACCTTGCCCTTGATCTGCACCACGCAGGTGACGGTCTCGTCGATGACGTACGCCGGGTCGGCCACCGGGAAGTCCTGGTGCACGACCGAGTCGGTGTGGCCCAGCCTGCGCCACAGCTCCTCGGCGATGTGCGGCGCCAGCGGCGCCACCAGCAGCACCAGCGGCTCCGCGACGGAGCGCGGCAGCGGGCCGCCCGCCTTGGTCAGGTGGTTGTTCAGCTCGGTGACCTTGGCGATGGCCGTGTTGAAGCGCATCCCGGCCATGTCACCGCCGACGCCGTCGATCGCCTTGTGCAGGGCGCGCAGCGTGTCCTCGCCGGGCTCGCTTTCGACGACGGTGACCTCGCCGCTCTCCTCGTCCACGATGTTGCGCCACAGCCGCTGCAGCAGCCGGTACTGGCCGACGACCGCGCGGGTGTCCCAGGGGCGCGAGACGTCCAGCGGGCCCATCGCCATCTCGTACAGGCGCAGGGTGTCCGCGCCGTACTCGCCGCAGATCTCGTCGGGCGTCACAGCGTTCTTCAGGGACTTGCCCATCTTGCCCAGGACGCGGGAGACCTTCTCGCCCTGGAAGTAGTAGGCCCCGTCGCGCTCCTCGACCTCGGCCGCCGGGACCGCGATGCCGCGGCTGTCCCGGTAGACGAACGCCTGGATCATGCCCTGGTTGTACAGCTTGTGGAACGGCTCTGCGGAGGAGATGTGTCCCAGGTCGTGCAGCACCTTGGACCAGAAGCGCGCGTACAGCAGGTGCAGTACGGCGTGCTCCGCGCCGCCCACGTACAGGTCGACACCACCGGTCGGCTGCCCCTCGCGCGGGCCCATCCAGTACTGCTCGATCGCCGGGTCGACCAGCTTGTCGCTGTTGTTCGGGTCCAGGTAGCGCAGCTCGTACCAGCAGGAACCGGCCCAGTTGGGCATGGTGTTGGTCTCGCGGCGGTACTTCTTCGGGCCGGCGCCGTCGCCCAGGTCCAGCGTGACGTTGACCCAGTCGGCGTTGCGGGACAGCGGGGTCTCGGGCTGGGTGTCGGCGTCGTCCGGGTCGAAGGTGCGCGGCGAGTAGTCGTCGACCTCCGGCAGCTCCAGGGGCAGCATCGACTCGGGCAGCGGGTGGGCGATGCCGTCCTCGTCGTACACGATCGGGAAGGGCTCGCCCCAGTAGCGCTGGCGGCTGAACAGCCAGTCGCGCAGCCGGAAGTTGACGGTGCCCTCACCGACACCGTGCTCCTTCAGCCACTCGGTGATGCGCGCCTTCGCGTCGACGACGCCCAGGCCGTCCAGCGAGATCTCGTCGTTCGCGGAGTTGACCAGCTTCGCGTCGTACGAACCGAAGGCGTCCTCCCACGTCGAGGCGTCCGTGCCGCGGTCGTCCGACGGCTCGACGACGCAGCGCATCGGCAGCTCGAAGGCGCGTGCGAAGGCGAAGTCGCGCGCGTCGTGCGCCGGTACGGCCATGATCGCGCCGGTGCCGTAGCCCATCAGCACATAGTCGGCGATGAAGACGGGGATCTGCTCGCCGCTGACCGGGTTGGTCGCGTACGCGCCGGTGAAGACGCCGGTCTTGTCCTTGGCCTCGGCCTGCCGCTCCACGTCGGACTTGGCGGCGGCCTGCTTGCGGTACGCGGTGACGGCCTCGGCCGGGTTCGCGTGTCCGCCGGTCCAGACCGGGTGGGTGCCCTCGGGCCAGGCGGCCGGGATGATCCGCTCGACCAGCTCGTGCTCGGGCGCCAGCACCATGTAGGTGGCACCGAACAAGGTGTCCTGGCGGGTGGTGAAGACGGTGATGCCGCCGGCGCCGTCGACCGGGAAGTCGACGCGCGCACCCTCGGAGCGCCCGATCCAGTTGCGCTGCTGCAGCTTGATGGCCTCGGGCCAGTCCAGCCCGTCCAGGTCGTTCAGCAGCCGGTCGGCGTAGGCGGTGATGCGCATGTTCCACTGGCGCAGCTTGGCCTTGAAGACGGGGAAGTTGCCGCGCTCGGAGCGGCCGTCGGCGGTGACCTCTTCGTTGGCCAGGACGGTGCCCAGGCCCGGGGACCAGTTGACGGGCGCGTCGGAGGCGTAGGCCAGGCGGTGGCCGCTCAGCACGTCGGCACGCTCGGCCGCGCTCAGCGCGCTCCAGTCGCGGCCGTCCGGGGTCGGGCGCTCACCGCTCTCGAACTGGGCGACCAGCTCGGCGATCGGCCGGGCCCGGTCGGCGTCCGCGTCGTACCAGGAGTTGAAGATCTGCAGGAAGATCCACTGGGTCCACTTGTAGTACTCGGACTCGATGGTGGCGAACGAGCGGCGCTTGTCGTGGCCCAGGCCCAGCCGGCGCAGCTGCGCCGTCATGTTCTCGATATTGGATTCGGTGGACAGCCGCGGGTGCGTGCCGGTCTGCACGGCGTACTGCTCCGCGGGCAGGCCGAAGGCGTCGAAGCCCAGGGTGTGCAGCACGTTGTGGCCGGTCATCCGCTGGTGACGGGCGAAGACATCGGTGGCGATGTAGCCCAGCGGGTGGCCCACGTGCAGGCCCGCACCCGAGGGATACGGGAACATGTCCATGATGAATTTCTTCGGCTTGGCGGCCAGCTCCGGATCGTCCGCCAGGTCGCCCGACGGATTGGGCGCCTCGTACGTGCCCTCGGCGTCCCAGAAGTCCTGCCAGCGTGCCTCGATGTCGGCGGCCATCGCTGCCGTGTAGCGGTGCGGCGCAGCAACGTCGGCTGCGGAATTCGTCTCGCTCATGATCCTCAAAGCTCCATCGATCGTCATCTGCCGGCGCCCACGTCTACGGACACGCGTCTACGGAAACGAAAAATCCCCTCGCACAGGAGGGGACGCCGCGCCGATGCCGACCAGGCATTCTCACCGGTCGGGAGTGATCAGCGCGGCTCGCTAAGCAGAAGGCGTACGGCACGCATGGCGTCAGGGTACCGCAATGACCCGGCCGCGGGGGGCCGGGGCCCACTCACCGGCGTGACCCGGCACATACGAGCAGCGGGCCATCCGATTCGGATGGCCCGCTGTTCGATCTTCACTGTGGAGCTAAGGAGAATTGAACTCCTGACCTCCTGCATGCCATGCAGGCGCTCTACCAACTGAGCTATAGCCCCGTGCTGCGCCGCCCGGTCTCCCGTGGCGACATCGAGAACATTACCGGTCACCCCGGCCGTCCACCAAATCGTTTCCGGTCCGCCCGGTTCCGGCTCGTCGGCGGGGCCGGGTCAGGCGGTGGCGAAGGAGTAGAAGCGCTTGAGCGTGCAGTGCTCCTCCAGCAGACGGCCGTAGATCGGCTCGCCCTCCAGCTCCCGGTAGGTCTCGATGGGGTCGCCCTTTATGACGAGTGCCCGCGCGCACTCCTCGCACCAGTACTGGTAGTCCGGGTTGACCGGATCCATGTCCCTGACGATGGGCGTACCGCTGCCGCACCAGTCGCACTTCCGCCTGTGGGCACCCATGGGTCAGCTCCGGACCGTGGGGGGCGAACCGCCGGCGGGACAGCCGACGCGTACGCGGGCCTCGGGAACAGGGGGCAGGTCCGGGACCTCGTGGCGACTCGCAGACATCGCGCACTCCCTCCCGTTCGGTCCGTCGCCCCCTCCGGCGGTCCGATTCTGCCATGACCCCGCAAGAGGGTCAGCCCTGCCGGGATGCCGTCGCCCGCCGACGCCGTACGAGACCCGCGAGCACACCCGCGACGGCGGCCGCCGACAGTGCGAGAGCGCATACCCACAGCGCCTCTCCGGAACCCTGCGCCCCTGGCGTACCAAGGCGGTTGAGGTAGAGCGTGCCGAACCCCGCGACACCGATCAGCTGGCCGAGCTGGGTGACGGTGACGAGTACGCCGCTCGCATCGGCGGCGTCCTCCGGCCGTACGTTCGCCAGGGCACCCGTAAGCGTGGGACTGAAGCCCAGCGCCAGGCCCGCGCCGATGACAACGAAGGCCGCATACAGGCCGATACCACCGTCTCCGCCGTCGCGCAGCAGGGAGCCGAGCAGCACCGAGCCGATCGCCACGAGCGCGAATCCGGCCGGGGTCAGGGCTCCCTGGAGCCGGGCCGGCCAGCGCCTCCAGGTCAGTCCGACCGCTCCGAAGGTCACCGCGGTCGGCACGAACATCAGTCCGCTGCGCAGCGCCGAATAGCCCAGACCCCCCTGGACATGCAGCGTCATCACAAAGAGGAAGCCCGCGTTGACGCCCATCACCAACAGGACGCGCAGCGCCGCCCGCGCGATGCCGGGGATACGGAGCACCCCGGGTGCGATGAGCGGGGCGCCGCCGCGCGCGGCCAGCCGCGTCTCGTACGCCGCGAACCCGGCGAGGAACACCGCGGAGGCGAGCAGACAGATCCAGGTCCAGTCGGGCCAGCCCAGCTCCTGCCCGAGCACCAGCGGGACGGTGAACAGGACGACGGCCGCGGCAAGCATCAGCAGCCCCGCCAGGTCGAGTCCACGGGCCCGTGCCGCTCGCCGGGCCTGCCCGGCACGCGGCTCGACCGGCAGCACGCGGACGCCGAGCACCAGCAGAACCAGCCCGATCGGCACGTTGACCAGGAAGACCGGCCGCCAGCCCGTCCCGAACAGATCGGCGCTGACCAGCACGCCGCCCAGCACCTGCCCGGCGGCGGCTCCGGTGGCCAGCACCGCCGCGTAGGCGCCCAGCGCGCGCACCCTCGCCTCGCCGCTGAAGTGCCGCTGGATCAGGCTGAGCACCTGCGGGATCATCACCGCCGCACCGATCCCCTGGATCACCCTGAAGGCGATCAACTGGCCCGTTCCGGCGGCGAGTCCGCAGGCGAGCGAGGCGGCGGTGAACACGGCGAGGCCCGCCAGATGGGCGCGGCCGTGCCCGAAGACGCTGCCGAGCCGGGCACCGGTGATGAGCAGAACGGCGTAGGAGATGGTGTACCCGGCCACCACGAGCTGCAACCCGGCCCCGGAGGCGCCGAGTTCGGTGCGGATCGTCGGGGCGGCGACGTTGACGATGAAGATGTCGAGCAGCGCCATGAACTGGGCCGCCAGCACCAGGGCGAGCAGCCGTCCGGGGCGGCTGTCAGTGGTGGGGGCTTTACTGGGCAGGGAACGTGGAGTTGCCTCGGAAGCCGTGCCCGTGGTCGCGGTCGTGGTCATGGACTCAAGGCTGGCCCCAGTCGCATACGGGTAACGAGAGCCCGCTGATGCTGGTACTGACAGCACCTGGCAACGCCCGGCGGGAACACCGACGATGGGGGTGTGACGACGGTGACGGCACAACATCGGGCAGCACAGGAACGACCGGGCCGGCGGCCCGAGCTCGCCGACTTCCTGCGCAGCCGCCGGGCCAGGGTGACCCCGGCCGACGTGGGCATGGCGCCGGGATTCCGGCGCCGCACCCCTGGCCTGCGCCGCGAGGAGGTCGCCCAGCTCTCCGGCGTCGGCGTCACCTGGTACACCTGGCTGGAGCAGGGCCGCCCGATCAACGCCTCCCCGCAGGTCCTGGACGCGGTGGCGCGCACGCTCCGACTGGACGCGCCGGAGCGCGAGCACCTCTACCACCTGGCGGAGGTGGCGTACATACCGGGCAGACAGGGCGACACGATCGAGGTCGGCCAAGAGATCCAGGGCATCATCGACGCGCTCGACCCGCACCCGGCGGTCGTCTACAACACGCGGTACGACGTGCTGGCCACCAACCCCGCCTACCGGGACCTCTTCGGCGTACCCGAGATGATGGACACCGGGATCCGCAACGTGCTGTGGGCGCTGTTCACGGTGCCCGCGAAGGACTGCCCGATCGTCCACCGCACCCGGGAACTGCCGCTCATGGTGGCGACCCTGCGGAGCGGCTACGGACGCCATACGGGCGAGCCCGCCTGGGAGACGTTCGTCGCGGCCCTCTCGGCGGCGAGCCCGTACTTCGCCCAGCTGTGGCGCAGCGGGGACGTCGCCCCGCCCGGCCCCCGGGTGAAGACCTTCCGGCACCACGCGGCGTCCGCCGACATACGGATGACGTCGGTGTCGCTCTCCGTGAACGGGCTGCCGGAGTGCCGGATCGTCGCCTATACCGCGGCCGACCGGGAGAGCGAGCGGCAGATGACGATGCTGCGTGGTCGCCGACAAGAAGATCCCGCCCCCTGTCGGGGACGGGATCTTCATCGTCGATCTTGATTGTGGAGCTAAGGAGAATTGAACTCCTGACCTCCTGCATGCCATGCAGGCGCTCTACCAACTGAGCTATAGCCCCGCTGTCCGCTGTGTTTCCCTGCGTTTCCGCGCTGCGAACAAGAAGAACTTTAGCCTGTGACCAGCCGGAAAGTGAAATCCGGCGGATGCCGCCCGAAGGAGGCGTCCGGGCACCGTGTGGGTGTCCGGTCAGTCGTCGTCGCCGAGCACCGGCTCGGGCAGTGTGCCCGCGTTGTGCTCCAGCAGACGCCAGCCGCGCGCGCCCTCGCCCAGCACCGACCAACAGCAGTTGGTCAGCCCGCCGAGCCCTTCCCAGTGGTGCGACTCCAGGCCCAGCAGCCGGCCGATGGTGGTCCGGATGGTGCCACCGTGGCTGACGACGACGAGCGTGCCGTCTTCCGGCAGCTTGTCGGCGTGTGCGAGCACGACGGGGGCGGCCCGGTCGGCCACCTCGGTCTCCAGCTCACCGCCGCCGCGCCGCACCGGCTCGCCGCGCTTCCAGGCGGCGTACTGCTCGCCGAACCGCCCCACGATCTCCTCGTGGGTGAGGCCCTGCCACGCGCCCGCGTAGGTCTCACGCAGACCGGGGTCGTGCGCGATACCGAGACCGGTGATCGCGGCGAGCTCGGCGGCCGTGGCCGCCGCCCTGCGCAGATCGGAGGCGACGATCGCGTCCGGCTTCAGCGAGGCGAGCAGCCGGGCGGCCCGACGGGCCTGCCCGACGCCCGTCTCGGTCAGCTCGATGTCCGTGGAGCCCTGGAACCTGCGCTCCAGGTTCCACGCCGTCTGGCCGTGTCGCCAGAGGACGATCCTGCGGCCCCTGCCGCTTGCGCTGCCGTTCAGCTCTGGTCACCTTCCGTGCCGCCGGTGAGCTGTGCGTGCTCCTCGGCCTTGCCGCGGGTCTTCACGGCGTCCTCGGGCAGAGCGATCTCGGGGCAGTCCTTCCAGAGGCGCTCCAGCGCGTAGAAAACGCGCTCCTCGCTGTGCTGGACGTGGATGACGATGTCGACGTAGTCGAGGAGGATCCAGCGGGCGTCGCGGTCACCCTCGCGGCGGACCGGCTTGGCGCCGAGCTTCTTCTGGAGCTGCTCCTCGATCTCGTCGACGATCGACTTGACCTGGCGGTCGTTGGGGGCCGAGGCCAGCAGGAAGGCGTCCGTGATCGACAGCACATCGCTGACGTCGTACGCAATGATGTCGTGCGCGAGCCGGTCGGCGGCCGCCTGAGCGGCAGCGTTGATGAGCTCGATGGAGCGGTCCGTGGCGGTCACAAGCAGGCTTTCGTCGGCGGGCAGATCAACCTCTAGGGTCTCACGGACCGCCGACACCCCACGCAGCCATTTTTCCGGAGATCATCCCGGCGCCCGCGGCGCCGGTCCCGGAACCACCGCGTGGTGGTTCCGGGACCGGCGCCGACGGCTCCCGGCCGGGCGGGACCAGGCCCTAGTCGACCTTGTAGTCCTGTCCGAGGACCACGGACACGTCCGCGTTCCCGGCCGGCTTGCCCTGCTTCACCGCGGTCGCCGGCAGATCCAGGGTCTTGGCGACCTGGGTCGCCTTCTCCTTGCCCGCGGCGTCCTTGTAGACGACCTCGGAGGAAGCCTCGGCGCCGGACTTGCCGCCGTTGACGAAGACGTAGCCGCCGTTGACCAGCTTGATCCGGGCGGACTCCGTGCCGCGGTCGCTGCCGGTGGCGTTCTTGATCGCGACCCGGACCGCCGCGTCCGCCGACGGGGCCTTGACCGTGCCGCCCAGGATGTCCTTGACGACGCTGTCCGCGGCCGAGTCGGTGAGGCTGCCGTCTTCCTGGACCGGCAGCAGCGCCGTCTTGTAGTCCCCGACCTTGGCGTGCTCCGCGAGCTTGGCCAGGGAGGCCCCGAGGTCCTTCTCGGGAAGTGAGGGATCGAGGATCTGGGCCAGCGTCTGCACGGTGACGGTGGCGGCCTTCGGATCGTCCGAGATCTTCCGCAGCACTCCGCGCATGACCTGCCCGAACCGCATCAGCTGCTTGGCCTCGGCCTCGTCGGGACCGCGGTAGGTGGCGTACGCGACGGCCATCGGGCCGCTGAGCGTCTGCGCCTTGCCCTTCTTCACCAGGGGCGAGGCCCCCTTCTTGGCGTCGGGCACATCGGTGTCGGTGTCGACGTCGATGTTCCCGACCAGGTCGACGAGGTTCTCCAGATACGGGGTGTCGAGCCGCCAGGTGCCGCTGATCTCGGTGCCGAGCAGCGTGTCGATCGACTCACGTGTGCCGGTGGTGCCGTCGTCCTCGACCGACTTGCCGAGCGTGCTCGTGTTGCCCTCCTCGTCCGAGACGGCGAGGGAGTTGGGGAGCAGGACGGTGGCTCCCTGCTTGGTGGTGACGTTGTCGACGAGCAGTGCCGTGGACGTACCGCCGCCCTTGGTGTTGTGGAGGTGGACCACGATGACGTCGCGCCGCTGCGGGCCGGTCGTCGCCGTGTCCTCCTTCTCCGAGCCGGAGAACCCGGGCAGCTTGCCCGCGGCCCACAGGTAACCGACGCCGCCGACCACGACCAGGGCCACCACGACTATCAGCGCGACCATCCGGTTGTGGCCGCGCCGCCGCGCCTCCTCCCGGCGCTCGCTGCGGCTCTCGGTGAACTTGAGCCAGTCGATGACGTCCTCGGAGTCCTCGTCGGGCTCCTCGATGAAGGAGAACTGCTCGGTGCGGTAGTCACGGTCGCCGCGGCGCTGCCCCGGAACGGCCGCTTCCGGCTCGGGGTCCGGGGCGGGCGCTGGTTCCCTCGGCGGCGGAACGGGCGTGGCGGCGGGAGAGGGTGGCGCGCTCTGCTGCGGGACGTTCCACTGGGTGGTGTCGACCGCGGCGGGCTGCTGCCCGGTGTCGTAGCCGTAGCCGTCGTACCCGTACCCCTGCTGGGGTTGGGACTGGGGCTGCTGGGCGGCGTACGGGTCGTACTGCTGCTGCGGGTCGGGCTGCTGTTGCTGCTGCTGTTGCTGTTGCTGCTGGGCATACGGGTCGTAGCCGTAGCCCTGATCCGTCTGGGTCGCCTGCGGGGGCTGTTGAGCCTGCTGTTGCTGCTGGCCGTACGGGTCGTACTGCTGCTGCTGCACGGGCTGCTGATAAACCGGCTGCCCGTACTCGTCGTAGCCGACGATCTGTGGCTGCTGGTAGTACGGGTCGTACGGGCTCTGTCGGTCGTTCACCGGTGCCTCTCTCCGTGGCTCACTCGCCGCGGTAAAGCTGGCGCTTGTCGATGTAGCGGACCACGCCGTCCGGCACCAGGTACCAGACCGGATCGCCCGCGGCGACTCTCCCACGGCAGTCTGTGGAGGAGATGGCCAGCGCGGGAACCTCCACGAGAGAGACACCGCCCTCCGGCAGGCCGGCATCCGTGAGCACATGCCCCGGCCGTGTCACACCGATGAAGTGGGACAGCGAGAACAGCTCGTCGGCGTCCCGCCAGGTGAGGATCTGGGACAGCGCGTCGGCGCCGGTGATGAAGAAGAGGTCCGCGTCCCCGTGGGCCGCGCGCAGGTCCCGCAGGGTGTCGATCGTGTACGTGGGGCCCTTGCGGTCGATATCGCTGCGGCTGACCGAGAACTGCGGGTTCGACGCCGTCGCGATGACCGTCATCAGATACCGGTCCTCGGCCGCGGACACGTGCTTGTGGCTCTTCTGCCACGGCTGCCCGGTCGGGACGAAGACCACCTCGTCGAGGTGGAACTGGGCGGCCACTTCACTGGCCGCCACCAGGTGTCCATGATGAATCGGGTCAAACGTCCCGCCCATCACGCCGATTCGGCGCTTTCCGGGGCCGGTAGGCACTTCCTGCTCTCCCATGCGTGCAGAGCCTACTGGCACAGCTGTACGCCCCGGCCTCAGCGGTCGCGGTTGAAGCGCGTGGTGATCCACAGAAGGAGGAGAAGCGCGACAAACGCGCCGCCACCGGTGAGGTACGGGCTGAGGCTTTCGTGGTTGCCGCCGTGCTCGCCCTCGGCGGCGACGGTGACCAGCTGGTGTGCGGTGCTCGTGAGGCTCATCTTCGGCAGGACCTATCGATCGGGAGTCGGAGGGAAGACGTCGCGGACATCGTATGCGGCAGGCCTGGGCACGCTCACGCCGACTCAGTCGTTGTTGTCCTTGTTGTCGTCGTCGCGGTATCCGCGCAGCAGGAACCAGGCCAGCAGTGCGGCTCCGACCAGCGAGACGAGCAGCACGATGCGGAGTGTGTTGCCCGGTCCCTGCTCTTCGGATGCGGCGGCGAGCAGAGCAACGGTATGCGGCATGTCGGGCGTCTCCTCAGTTATCCACAGCCCCCCGCACACCGTAGCGCCAGCACCTAGGCTGGGATTTATCAGGGGGCGAGCAACATCTCGTACGAACAGGGGGCCTATTCATGACCGAGAGCAGTCACGAGAACGTGCCGAGCAGGCAGCGCAGGCGTTTCCCGGGAATCTCGTCCCGGGCGTACGAGCACCCGGCGGACCGTTCGGCCCTGGTCGCCCTGCGCAAGCTGACCGGTTTCGACACCGTCTTCAAGGCCCTGAGCGGGCTGCTGCCCGAGCGCAGCCTGCGACTGCTCTTCCTGTCGGACTCCGTCCGGGTGAGCGACGCCCAGTTCACCCATCTCAACAGCATGCTTCGGGACGCGTGTTACATCCTGGACCTGGAGAAGGTCCCGCCGATGTACGTGAACCAGGACCCCCAGCCCAACGCCATGTGCATCGGTCTCGACGAGCCGATCATCGTGGTGACGACGGGACTGGTGGAGCTCCTCGACGAGGAGGAGATGCGGGCGGTCGTCGGCCACGAGGTGGGCCACGCCCTCTCCGGTCACGCCGTGTACCGCACGATCCTGCTCTTCCTCACCAATCTCGCCCTGCGGGTGGCCTGGATCCCGCTGGGCAACGTCGCGATCATGGCGATCGTGACGGCGCTGCGCGAGTGGTTCCGCAAGTCGGAGCTGTCCGCCGACCGGGCCGGGCTGCTGGTCGGCCAGGATCTGCGGGCCTCGATGCGCGGGCTCATGAAGATCGCCGGAGGCAACCACCTCCACGAGATGAACGTGGACGCGTTCCTCGCCCAGGCCGACGAGTACGAGAAGGGCGGCGACCTGCGCGATTCCGTGCTCAAGATCCTCAATGTGCTGCCCCGCTCGCACCCGTTCACCACGGTCCGGGCGGCCGAGCTGAAGAAGTGGGCGGAGACCCGCGACTACCAGCGGATCATGGACGGGCACTACCCGCGCCGGGACGAGGACAAGGACACCTCGGTCACGGACGCCTTCAGGGAATCCGCCTCGCACTACGCCGATTCGGTGCGCGGCAGCAAGGATCCGCTGATGAAGCTGGTCGGCGACATAGCGGGCGGCGCCGGCGATCTGGGCGGCAAGCTGCGTGACAAGTTCACCGGCCAGGGAGGCAGTGGGGGCGGCACCGGCAGGGGCGGCGCTAAGGACGGCTCGCAGGACTCGACGAACCCCGAGGACCCTGAGCGGGGGCCCCAGGAGCCGGGCTCTGCGGGGAGCTGAGCTCCAGCGTCCCGCACAGTCCCGCGGTGGGCCGGCCCGTGTCGTACGGGTCGGTGCCCGCCGGCCCCCGGGAGACCGCTCTGCGGCCGGCCAGCAGCGGCCGCAGCGCACCGCGGGAGTCGGCCGCGCAGGACTGCGGTCCGGCCTGGACGTAGCTCGTCCGCACCTCCAGCCGGCCCAGCCGCAGGTCCTCCCGGTCGAGCCGGAAGCGCAGCTCCCGCCGCACGGTGAACAGCGACGCCCCGTCGTCCCGTTGGGGCCCCGACGCGGTCGGGCGGAGCGCGTAGGTGAAGGTGTGGTCGGACGCCACCTCCAGTGCGTCGGTCCCCACCTCGGCGTACCGCAGTGTGCCCCGGACGCGGACCTCGGGGGCGGGGGTGACCTCGGCGGGGTCGAACCGCACGAGCCAGCCCGTCTCGGCGTGCTGCCCGTCGTCGTACGGCTCGGTCATGCTCCGCTCGAACTGGGCCATCTGGTCCGGGTCGAGCAGTGATTCCACCGGCCGGACCGTGTTCCCGCCGAGGACGTCCGGGTCGAGCGAGGAGGCGACCAGGTAGTTCTTGACGGTGGCCAGGGCGGCGACCACCTGGCTCTCCGAGAAGTTGTCCGTCCGCCGGGCCACCGGCGGACTGATGCCCTGGGCGCCCTTCGGGTAGTCGGCGGCGGGGCTGCTCTCGAACAGGCCGGCCGGCGTGCCCGGGGGCACGGCGCCGCGCGGGGCCAGCGGGACGAAGATCATCCGCAGCGGCTCCGCCCGTCTGCCGACGGGAGCCTGGTAGGGGTGGCGGAAGCCCATGAAGACGGCCGTGCCGAAGGCCAGGGCGATCAGGACGACCAGGGCGAGCGCCGCCCGCGAGCCGGTACGCACGGCCCGGCCGGGCAGGCTCCGTACGGCACGGGCGTGCTCCCCCATCCGCTCCTGCGCGGAGAACTCCTGGAGCCGGGCGGCCCGGACGAAGGACTCGTCGAAGACGAGCGACCGGTACTCGTCCTCGCCGCCGCTCGCGCTGTTCCCCGCCGGGCCTTCGGGGGGATCTCCGTGGTCTGCCATGCCGTCTCCCGACTCCCACGTCACCGACCGGAGGCCGGTGCGGTGCGCCCTCCCCGGCCGAACGGCCTGGGCGGGGCCTGCCCGTGATGCGGGAGCATGCGCGGGCAGATGAGGAGCCCCCTCTTCGAGCAGGTGAGGGGTCATACCTTGAGAGTAGGTCGATTACGGCGAACGTAAACGCGGAGCCGGGCCCGGAACCACCGCGGGAAATACCCGCACCGATGGGGCGGGGCCTCACCAGGGGGTGACAGGGGCTTCGCCAGGGGGCGCGCTACAGGGACTTCGTCAGGGGGTGCGCGGGGCCATGGAGACCACCGGGCGGAGGTAGCTGTCCGGGGCGGGCGGGACCATGGACGGAACCACCGATGGCGCCGGGGCGCTGTCCACCCCGGTGGTGGCCGGTGGCGGGGCCGGGTCCTGCCGGTCGCCCGAGGTGTTGCGGTAGACGGCGCTGAAGGCCAGCGCCACCATGCCGATGCCCATCACCAGGGCGAGCAGCCAGGCCACCGGCCGGTGCCAGCGGGCCGCTCCCCGGTAGGGGCGCAGCGCGCCGCCGTGGCGCCCGTAGGGGCCGCTGTCGTAGTAGTCGTCGGCGTCCACGCCGGGACGGTCGTCGTAGGCGCTGCCGCGGCCGTAACCGGCGCCCGGCCCGTAGCCGTCGTCGTACAGCTCGTCGTCCAGCGGTCCGCCGCCGGACCTGGCCCGGAAGGCCTCCGCGTCGGCGCGTGCCTCGGCGGCCGCGGAGAGCCGCTCGACAGCGGTCGGTTCATGGAACGCGGCGGCCTGTACGAAGTCCTCGTCGAACACCACGGAGGCGAAGTTCTCGTCCGCGCCCCCGCGGTCGTCGTCGGGCTCCCAGCCGTTCGGGAACGGCCTGCCCCCCACGTCGTCCGGCACAGCTTCAGCCTAGCCCCGGAGGGTCGTTTTGGGCAGGGAGACCGCACATCCGGCACATCCCGAGCTCACCGCACGTGGCCGTCGCCGGTCACGATGTACTTCGTGGAGGTCAGCTCCGGCAGCCCCATCGGGCCCCTGGCGTGCAGCTTCTGGGTGGAGATTCCGATCTCGGCGCCGAAGCCGAACTGGCCGCCGTCGGTGAAACGCGTCGAGGCGTTCACAGTCACCGTCGTCGAATCGACCAACTGGGTGAAACGGCGGGCCGCGGCCTGCGAGGTGGTCACGATCGCCTCGGTGTGGCCGGACGACCAGAGCCGGATGTGCGCCACGGCCGCGTCCAGCGATTCCACGACGGCGGCAGCGATGTCGTACGAGAGGTACTCGGTCTCCCAGTCCTCCGGCGTCGCCGCCACCACGGTGGCCTTGGACCCCTCGGCGTACTCCATGACCCGCTCGTCACCGTGCACGGTGACACCGGCCTCGGCCAGGGCGTCCAGGGCCCTCGGCAGGAAGGCCTCTGCGACGTCCTTGTGGACCAGGAGCGTCTCGGCGGCGTTGCAGACGCTCGGGCGCTGCGCCTTGGAGTTGACCAGGATGTCGACGGCCATGTCGAGGTCGGTCCGCGCGTCCACGTACACGTGGCAGTTGCCGGTACCGGTCTCGATCACCGGGACGGTGGACTCCTCGACGACGGTGCGGATCAGGGAGGCCCCGCCGCGCGGGATGAGGACGTCGACCAGTCCGCGCGCCCGCATGAGTTCCCGTACGGAGTCGCGGTTCTCGCCCGGCACCAGTTGGACGGCGTCGGCCGGCAGTCCGGAGCCGCCGACCGCGTCACGCAGGACCCGGACCAGCGCCTTGTTGGACGCGTGGGCGGAGGACGAGCCGCGCAGCAGCACCGCGTTGCCCGACTTCAGGCAGAGCGCCGCGGCGTCCACCGTTACATTGGGCCGGGCCTCGTAGATGATCCCGACGACGCCGAGCGGCACCCGGACCTGGCGCAGGTCGATGCCGTTGGGCAGCGTGGAGCCGCGCACCACCTCACCGACCGGGTCGGGCAGCGCCGCCACGTCCCGCACGTCGGCGGCGATGGCGCGGATCCGCTCGGGGGTGAGAGTGAGCCGGTCGACGACCGACTCGCTGGTGCCGGCCTCGCGGGCACGCGCCACGTCCTCGGCGTTGGCCGCGATGA
Source organism: Streptomyces sp. NPDC088730 (assembly GCF_044751215.1). Classification (NCBI taxonomy): domain Bacteria; kingdom Bacillati; phylum Actinomycetota; class Actinomycetes; order Kitasatosporales; family Streptomycetaceae; genus Streptomyces; species Streptomyces sp. NPDC088730. Next base: position 510,262 of record NZ_JBIVLK010000001.1, on the reverse strand, counting down.
TGTCGCTCGTCCGTACTTCAAGCGCGTCCGCGATCGCCAGCAGCGCGTCGTCCTTGGCCGCGCGCGGAAGCGGCGCGATATCGGCGGCCGCGGCGCGTGCGCGGTAGGCGGCCTGGGCGACCGGGGACATGTTGTCGTACGGCGAAAGCGTGGTCATGCCCGCAGAGTAGTGCGCACACTGCGGGCATCCGTCACGTATCCCGTGATGCGAGACGGCCGCCGCCCGCCGCGGCTGCCGGGTCAGTAGGGGTGCACCCCGACCGGGGCCGCCGGGGGCGGCCCGTATCCCTCGGCGATGCGCTGGTGGTACGTCTCGCGGTCGATGACCTCCAGGCCGACGATCTCCCACGGTGGCAGTCCGGCACTGGAACGGTGCTCACCCCACAGCCTCAGGGCGACCGCCGCCGCGTCGTGCAGATCGCGCGCCTCTTCCCAGTACCGGATCTCCGCGTGGTCGTTGGCGTATCTGCTCGTCAGCAGGAAGGGGTGGTCGTGCGCGAGCTGTTCGAGGCCGCGTCTGACCTCCTTCAGCGGAATCTCAGTACCTGAGACGCAGAGCGTGATGTGCCACAGCTTCGACTGGATGAGCTCTTGGCCCACCGCCGTCTGTTCGGCCCCGGCCGGCCGCTCCTCCCTCCGCTCCGCGGACCTTCTCCCGTCGAAGTCGGCACCTGCTCCGACGCTGGTCAGGGCGCGGCCACCCGTTCCTCGGGGCGGCGCCCCCGGGCGCGCTCGTCTCACCGGCGGCCTCCTGTGAATGTGTTGCTGAGCGGTCTACCCCGCAGTGTCCCTGCTACAAAGTGGACCAGTCCTCGGCCCGGCGTGGGGCGGTTTTCGTGAAGGTCTCTGCCCGAAGGCTGGACTTTCAGCCGTTTCAGGGGTCCGTCAGCCGTGCAGGACTACAAGATCGTCCCTGTGTACGACCTCGCGCTCGTAGGCGGGCCCCAGTTCGCGTGCCAGATCGCGGGTGGAGCGGCCGAGGAGCTGCGGGATCTCCTTCGCGTCGAAGTTGACGAGCCCCCGGGCCACCGGCCGGCCGCGCAGATCGCGCAGCTCCACCGGGTCGCCCGCGGCGAACTCGCCCTCGACCGAGGCGATCCCGGCCGGCAGCAGCGAGCTGTGGCGCTCGACGACCGCCTGCACGGCACCGTCGTCCAGGGTCAGCGCGCCCTGCGGGGTGGAGGCGTGCGCCAGCCACAGCAGCCGGTCCGCGCTGCGGCGCCCGGTGCGGTGGAAGTACGTACCGGTGTCGCGGCCGGCCAGCGCGTCCGCGGCGTGGCTGGCCGAGGTCAGCACGACCGGGACGCCCGCGGCGGTGGCGATCCTGGCGGCCTCGACCTTGGTGACCATGCCGCCGGTCCCGACGCCCGCCCTGCCCGCGCTGCCGATGCTGACCCCGGCCAGGTCGGCGGGGCCGGTGATCTCCGCGATGCGGGTGGTGCCGGGGATGCTCGGGTCGCCGTCGTAGAGGCCGTCCACGTCCGAGAGGAGGATCAGCAGATCGGCGCGGACCAGGTGGGCGACGAGCGCGGCGAGCCGGTCGTTGTCGCCGAACCGGATTTCGTCGGTGGCGACGGTGTCGTTCTCGTTGACGACCGGCAGCGCGCCCATGTCCAGGAGCTGGTCCAGGGTGCGGTAGGCGTTGCGGTAGTGGGCGCGGCGGCTGGTGTCGTTGCTGGTGAGCAGGACCTGGCCGACGCGGACGCCGTAGCGGGCGAAGGAGGCGGTGTAGCGGGCGACGAGCAGTCCCTGGCCGACGCTGGCGGCGGCCTGCTGCCTGGCCAGGTCCTTGGGCCTGCGGTGCAGTCCGAGCGGGGCGAGTCCGGCCGCGATGGCGCCGCTGGAGACCAGCACGACCTCCCGCTCACCGCCGCCGCGCACCTTGGCGAGGACGTCGACGAGCGCGTCGACGCGGTCCGCGTCGAGGCCGCCGGCGGCGGTGGTGAGGGAGGAGGAACCGACCTTGACGACGATCCTGCGGGCCTCCGTGACGCCCTGCCTTGCCCCTGACACGCGTATCCCCCGTGGTTCGCCCTCGATCGGAATCCGCAATCTACGCGAGCGCCGGAATCGGCGCGTGGGCGTTCCGCACGGTGGACCCCGGTACATCCTGATCCGTGCCACTCCGTGTCCGAAATGCCCCGCTTCTCGTTGCAGCGGTGTCGGCAGCACGGCCGGCGGCGGAGCCGGGGAACCCCAGAACTCCGGAACCCCAGAACTCCCGAACTCCAGAACCTCAGAACTTCAGAACCTCCAGCAACAAGGACGTGATCGCATGCGCCAGCTCTCCATCCCAGGGGCCTGGGTGCACGAGCCCGAGGTCCTCACGGACGGCCGGGGCAGCTTCCACGAGTGGTTCAGGGCCTCGGACCTCGATGCGGCGCAGGGGCACACGCTGGGGCTCGCCCAGGCCAACTTCTCCAGTTCCGCCCGGGGCACGCTGCGCGGGATCCACTTCGCCGATGTGCCGCCGGGCCAGGCGAAGTACGTGAAGTGCGTGCGCGGCGCGGTGCTCGACGTGATCGTGGACATCCGGGCCGGCTCGCCCACGTACAAGCGGTGGGAGGGGGTGCGTCTCGACGACAGCGGTCACCGGGCGGTCTACCTCGCGGAGGGGCTCGGCCACGCCTTCATGGCGCTGACGGACGACGCGTGCGTCCTGTACCTCTGCTCGGAGGGTTACGCGCCGGCGCGGGAGCACGGCATCGATCCGCTCGATCCTGAGCTGGCCATCGACTGGCCGCTGGACGTCGCCCCGTTGCTGTCCGGGAAGGACGCGGCGGCCCCGTCCCTGGCGGAGGCGGAGGAGCGGGGGCTGCTCCCCTCGTACGCGCAGTGCGAGGCGTACTACGCGCGGCTGCGGACGGCCGGTCCGCCGCCCGCCGGACCAGGGCCTGTCCGGGGGCCGGGCGGCTGGCCGGTGCTCAGCAGGGCCGGGGGCTGAGCAGGGCCCGGCCGCAGGTCAGGGGCGTTCCGCGGCGAGCAGCGCCGGGAACGCCTCGCCCAGGGCGGTGCGCCAGTCGCGGATCGGCTCGATGCCGGCCGCCTCGAAGCGGCTCTGCGCGAGCACGCTGAACGCGGGGCGGGGGGCGGGGCGGACGAAGGCCTCGCTGGTGGCCGGGCGGACCCGGGCCGGGTCGGCGCCGAGCAGCCGGAAGATCTCCTGGGTGAAGCCGAACCAGGTCGTCTCGCCGCCGCTGGTGCCGTGGTAGACGCCCGCCGGGGCGGTGCCCGCCAGCGCGGCCCGGCCGAGCCGGACCAGCCGGGCCGCCAGGTCGACGGTCCAGGTGGGCTGGCCGCGCTGGTCGTCCACCACGTCGAGGGTCTCCCTGGCACCCTCCAGCCTGATCATCGTCCGGACGAAGTTGCCGCCGCCGGCCCCGTAGAGCCAGGCGGTGCGGACCACGTAGCCGGTCTCGGGGAGGGTCTCCAGGACGGCGCGTTCACCCGCGAGTTTGGTGCGTCCGTAGGCGCTGCGCGGGCCGGTGGGGGCGTCCTCCCCGTACGGCCGGGCGGCGTCCCCGGCGAACACGTAGTCCGTGGAGACGTGGAGCAGCACGGCGCCGTGCTCGCGGCAGGCCCGCGCGAGGACCGCGGGTCCGGTGCCGTTGACCCGCAGTGCGGCGTCCTCCTGGCTCTCGGCGTCGTCGACGGCGGTCCAGGCGGCGCAGTTCACCACGACCGAGGGGCGGTGGGCGGCGAACGCCTCGCTGACGCGGTCCGGGTCTGCGATGTCCAGGGCCTCGCGGTCCGTCGCGACGGCGGTGACGTCCTCGTGGGCGAGGGCCGCCAGCAGGTCCCGCGCCAGCATTCCGGCAGCCCCGGTGACCAGCCAGACCGGGCTCACAGCGCAGCCCTCTCCTTGAGCGGCTCCCACCAGGCGCTGTTCTCGCGGTACCAGCGCACGGTCTCCGCGAGGCCTCTGCGGAAGTCCTTGCCCGGTTCGTACCCCAGCTCCTCGCGGATCTTGGTGCAGTCCACCGAGTAGCGCCGGTCGTGGCCCTTGCGGTCCTCGACGTAGGTGACGTCCGCGTCCCAGTCGGCGCCGCAGGCCTCCAGCAGCAGTCCGGTGAGTTCCTTGTTGGACAGCTCGGTGCCGCCGCCGATGTTGTAGACCTCGCCCGCCCGTCCCCGGGTGCGGACCAGTTCGATGGCCTGGACGTGGTCGTCGATGTGCAGCCAGTCGCGGACGTGGGCGCCGTCGCCGTACAGCGGTACCGGGCGGCCCTCCAGGAGGTTGGTGACGAAGAGCGGGATGACCTTCTCGGGGAAGTGGTGGTGTCCGTAGTTGTTGGAGCAGCGGGTCACCCGCACGTCGAGTCCGTGGGTGCGGTGGTACGAGAGCGCGATCAGGTCGCTCGACGCCTTGGAGGCGGAGTACGGGGAGTTGGGGGCGAGGGGTTCGCTCTCGGTCCAGGAGCCCTCGTCGATCGATCCGTAGACCTCGTCGGTGGAGATGTGCACGAAGGCCGAGACGCCCGCCAGGTGCGCGGCGTGGACGAGGGTGTGGGTTCCCACGACGTTGGTACGGACGAAGGCGGCGCCGCCGTCGATGGAGCGGTCCACGTGCGATTCCGCGGCGAAGTGCACGACCTGGTCGTGCCCGGCCATCAGTCCGCCGACCAGCTCCGCGTCGCAGATGTCGCCCTGGACGAAGGAGAAGCCCGGGTGGTCGCGGACGTCGTCGAGGTTGGCCGGGTTGCCCGCGTAGGTGAGCTTGTCGAGCACCGTGACGGCCACGTCACCGGGTCCGTCCGGGCCCAGGAGTGTGCGGACGTAGTGCGAGCCGATGAAACCGGCGCCGCCGGTCACCAGGATGTGGGTCGTCATGAGGAGATCTGCACCTTGCTGTGGTCGCCGAGGACGAGACGGTGGGCGGAGGGGCTCCGGGGCGCGGGGGTCACCTCGACCTCGTGGCCGATGAGGGAGGCCTCCACGCGGCGGACGCCGTCGATCGAGGCGCCCCGCAGGACGATGGAGTACTCGATCTCGCTGTCCTCGATCCGGCACTCCTGGGCGACCGAGGTGAACGGTCCGACGTAGGCGTCGCTGATCACCGAGCGGGCGCCGATGATGGCGGGCCCGACGATCCGGCTGCGGGTGACCCGGGCGCCGGGTTCGATGCGCACCCGGCCGATGATCTCGCTCTCGTCGTCGACGTGGGCGCCCTCGGTGGAGGGTTCGACGCTCTCCAGTACGGTCCGGTTGACCTCCAGCATGTCGGTGACGTTGCCGGTGTCCTTCCAGTACCCGCGGATCATGGTGGAGCGGACGTCGCGCTCCTGGTCGATCAGCCACTGGATGGCGTGGGTGATCTCCAGTTCTCCGCGCCAGGACGGGCGGATGGAGCGGACCGCCTCGTGGATGGCCCGGGTGAAGAGGTAGACGCCGACGAGCGCCAGATCGCTCTTGGGCTCCCTCGGCTTCTCCTCCAGAGCCACCACCCTGCCGTCGCCGTCGAGTTCGGCGACGCCGAACGAGGTCGGGTCGGGCACCTGGGTGAGCAGGATCTGGGCGTCGGGCCGGTCGGCCCGGAATCCCTCGACCAGGCCGGTGATCCCGCCGATGATGAAGTTGTCCCCGAGGTACATGACGAAGTCCTCGTCCCCGAGGAACCGCTGGGCGACCAGGACCGCGTGGGCGAGGCCGAGCGGCTCGGACTGCGGGATGTAGGTGACGTCGATGCCGAACCGGGAGCCGTCCCCGACCGCCGCGCGGATCTCCTCCTCGGTGTCGCCCACGATGATGCCGACCTCGGTGATGCCCGCCTCCGCGATGGCCTCCAGGCCGTAGAACAGCACAGGTTTGTTCGCCACCGGAACCAGCTGTTTGGCCGAGGTGTGGGTGATGGGACGGAGCCGGGTGCCTGCCCCACCGGAAAGTACGAGAGCCTTCACTGTTTCTGCCCCCACGATGAGATGGCGGTCCAGTCGCAGCTGCGACCTGTCGGGCGACCTTACTTAGATTCGCTGCCCCATCTATGGCAAAACAGCCTTCATGGTCCCATTACCGACACATCCGGACGAAAAGCAGTGGAAACCCGTAACCGGGGGTCACTTCTCCACGCCCGTCCGGCTGCCGGACGCGGAAATCCATTTCACTACGTCGAACTGAATGACGAATACATCGGTTCCCGGATCGACCGCGGAATCCCGGTGGCCGGTTGGCGTAATCCGCCCTTCCGGGGACACCTCGCACCAATTCGCGATCCCCGGAATGGGTTGCCCCCATCCGCTCGACTCTCACTGACTCTTCACGCCCGTCTCATGAACGGACGAGCCGCCCTCCCTATCGAGGGCCCCTCGACCCCCACACCATCCATACGCACCGGCCGCACCGGTCCCGGACCGTACCGCCCCGTGGGCCGCACCGATACGTCGGAGCGGCAGAGCGGCCCCACCGCGCGCGCGAGCGCTCGCGCTCATTGAGTCCCCCGGTGCAACCGCTCCCCCGCTCCTGCGGTCCGCCGCGCACGCCCTCCCGCTCGCCGTACTGGCCGCGTCCTTCGCCGCCCCGGCAGCCGCGGCCGCTGTCCCGCACCTCGCGCTGCCGGTCACCGCGACGGCCGCCAACCGGTCACGGACTACCTGGCGGCCGAGAAGCCGGACGCCGTCGTGAACACCGGCGAGCTGTCTCAGGAGCAGTTCCGCGAGGTGCTCCCGACGGTCCGGGCGGCGGAGGTCCTGGCCCCGGACGCGGCCGGTGTCGCCGCTCTCCTGGACTCGGTGCGCCACTCCGCCGGCGACGGGCTGGCGGCTGCCCGCGCCGAGCTGGAGCTCCCTCTCCTCCGCCCGTCCGCCCCGCCCTCCCGGACACGCTTCAACGAGGCCGCCCTCGGGCTGTGCGAGGTCGCGGACGAGCACCGCGTACGGATGGCCCGCCGGCTGCTCCCGGGGATACCGGCACAGCGGGGCGCGCCGGAGGAGGCCGACGCGGCGGGCGAGGAAGCGCTGGAGCCCGCGCCGGAGGCATAGCCCCCGGCGCCGCCGCCGTGGGCCCGGTGGCCCGGTGGCCCGGTGGCCCGGTGGCCCGGTGGCCCGGTGGCCCGGTGGCCCGGTGGCCCGGTGGCCCGGTGGCCCGGTGGCCCGGCCTACGGGTGGCGCAGCCGCCAGCCCTGCCAGGCGGAGTCGATCATCTCGTCCACGCCGTACCGGGCCGACCAGCCCAGCTCCGCCCGGATCCGGTCTGCGGCCGCGACCACCCGCGCCGGGTCGCCCGGCCGGCGGGCGGTCACCTCGGGGGCGATGTCCCCGTTGTCCGTCACCCGGAGGATCCGGTCGACCATCTCCCGTACGGAACTGCCCTCACCGCGCCCGATGTTGAGCGTGAGATCCGTACCGCGCTCCGCCTCTTCGAGCCGGCGCGCGGCCGCGAGGTGGGCGGAGGCGATGTCCTCGACGTGGATGTAGTCGCGGACGCAGGTGCCGTCCGGCGTCGCGTAGTCGTCGCCGAAGATCCGCGGGCCCTCACCGGCCTCCAGCCGCTCGAAGACCATCGGGATCAGGTTGAACACCCCGGCGTCGGCCAGCTCCGGCGACGCCGCGCCGGCCACGTTGAAGTAGCGCAGCGAGGCGCAGCGCAGCCCGTGGGCGCGGGCGGCGGCGTGGATCAGCCACTCCCCGACGAGCTTGGTCTCGCCGTACGGGCTCATCGGCGCGCACGGGGTGTCCTCGGTGACGAGGGTGACGTCGGGCATGCCGTAGACGGCGGCGGAGGAGGAGAACACCAGCCGGTCGACATCCGCGTCGACCATGCTCTCCAGCAGCGTCTCCAGCCCCGTCACGTTCTCCCGGTAGTAGTGCAGGGGCCGCTCGACGGACTCGCCCACCTGCTTCTTGCCCGCGATGTGCACCACACCGGTCACCCCGTGGTCGCGGATCGCCGCGTCCAGGGCCGCACGGTCCAGGACGCTGCCGGTCACCAGGGGCACTCCGGCGGGCACCTTCCCGGCGCTCCCGGTCGACAGATCGTCGTACACGACGACCCGCCGGCCGCCCGCGAGCATCGCGCGCACGACGTGTGCCCCGATGTATCCCGCTCCGCCCGTAACCATCCAGGTCATGTCGTGGGTCTCCCTCTCCGAGGCCATAACCGTCCCGTTCACCCTACGTGCCCGGAAAAGTCGGACCGGCGAGCCCGCCCTTGCCGCTCAAAGGCGGCTGACAGCAATCAATTACGCTGTCCGGGTGCTGGACTCCGCCGCACTGTTCGGCGGTGCGCACCGCGCACCTCGCACACACCCTCGGACAGCTTCTCTGGACTGGTGGACGATGCCTCGACTGACACTCATCGTGCCTGCGTACAACGTGCAGGGGTACATCGGGGAGTGTCTCGACTCCGTGCTCCAGCAGGACTTCACCGACTTCGAGGTCATCGGCGTCGACGACTGCTCGCCGGACGGCTCCGGCGCGATCCTCGACACGTACGCGGAACGCGACGCCCGCGTACGTGTGCTCCACCTCACCGAGAACGTGGGGCTGGGACACGCCCGCAACGCGGGGATGGACGAGGCGACCGGTGACTACCTGCTCTTCCTCGACAGCGACGACACCCTGGCCCCGGGATCGCTGGCGGCCATCGCGGCGCGCCTCGACGCGACGGACGACCCCGACGTCCTGGTCTACGACTACACCCGCACCTACTGGGACGGGCGGCATCTGCGCAACAAGCGCGCGGAGCTGCTGGACGAGAGCGGCCCCGCCGTCTTCGCGCTGGCGGACCGGCCGCAGCTGCTGGATCTGCTCCAGATCGTGTGGAACAAGGCCTACCGCCGCGCGTTCGTCACCGCGCACGGTTTCCGCTTCCCGCCCGGCTACTACGAGGACGCGCCGTGGACGTTCTCCTCGCTGATCTCGGCGGAGACCATCGCCGTCCTGGACCGCTCCTGCGTGCTGTACCGGCAGCGGCGCGAGGGCGGCAACATCCTGCGCACGGTCAGCCGCAAGCACTTCGACGTCTTCGACCAGTACGACCGCGTCTTCGCCTATCTGGACGAACGGCCTGAGCTGGACTCCTGGCGCCCGGCGCTCTTCAGGAAGATGACCGACCACTTCCTGACCGTCCTGGAGAAGCCCGGCCGGCTTCCGCGGAACGCCCGCGCCGAGTTCTTCCACCGCGCGGCCAAGGAGTACCGCAGCCGCCTCCCGGAGGGCTTCCGGCGGCCGCCGGGCGGCAAGGGCTACAAGTACGCCCTGCTCGGCCTCGGCTCCTACCCGGCACTGGTCGGTGTCACCCGGGTCAACAACGTGCGCAACCGGGCCAAGCTGGGCGGCCGGGCCCGCGCCGGCCGGGCCAAGCGCGCCGCCCTCGGCGTGTTCTACAGGTCCCAGCTGCGCATGCCGCTGGACGACAACCTCGCGGTGTTCTCCGCGTACTGGGGCCGCGGCTACTCCTGCAACCCCGCGGCCATCGAGGCGGAGCTGGGCCGGCTGGCCCCGGACATGCGCCGGGTCTGGGCGGTCAGGTCCGAGCACCGCGACCGGGTGCCCAAGGGCGTCGAGGCAGTGGTGGTCGGGTCCCGTGAGTACTGGTCGGTGATGGCCCGCGCGAAGTACCTCACGAACAACGTGAACTTCGGCGACACCGTGATCAAGCGCGACGGCCAGATCCACCTGCAGACCCACCACGGCACCCCGCTGAAGACGATGGGCCTCGACCAGGCCCAGTACCCGGCGTCCACCAGCATGGACATGGAGAAGCTGCTCCGCCGCTGCGACCGCTGGGACTACAGCCTGTCCGCCAACCGCTTCTCCACCACCGTGTGGGAGCGGGTGTACCCCTGCCGGTACACCTCGCTGGAGACCGGCTACCCGCGCAACGACGTACTGCTCAACGCCACCGCGGCGGATGTCTCACGGGCCAGGAGCGAACTCGGCCTGGCGGACGGCTCGACGGCCTTCCTCTACGCGCCGACCCACCGCGAGTACGAGAAGTCCTTCGCCCCGCGGCTCGACCTGCCGGGGCTGGCCGAGGAGCTGGGGCCCGACGTCACCCTGCTGGTGCGCGGCCACTACTTCTACAAGCCGACCGGCCGGCTCGCCGACCTCCAGGCCAGCGGCCGGATCATCGACGTCTCCGCGCACGGGAACGTCGAGCAGCTCTACCTCGCGGCGGACGCCCTGATCACGGACTACTCCTCGGCGATGTTCGACTACGCCAACCTGGACCGGCCGATCGTGATCTACGCCGACGACTGGGACACCTACCGGGCCGTGCGCGGCACCTACTTCGACCTGATGGCCGAGCCCCCGGGCGCCGTGGCGACCAGCCAGGCACAGCTGGCCTCCGTGCTGGGCTCCCGGGAGTGGCGGAGCGAGAGGTCGGCCGGGCTGCGCAAGGTGTTCCGGGAGCGCTTCTGCGACTACGACGACGGCCGCGCCGCCGAACGCGTCGTGCGCCGGGTGTTCCTGGGCGAGGAGACGATGCTCCCGTTCGTCCCGCTCGACGAGCGCACCCCGGCGCCCTCCCCCGCCGAAGCCCTGGAGCAGGCCGGCCGGTCCTGACGGCCCCGGCCTCCGGGAAAGCACGCGGTCCCGGCTCCCCGAGGACGTGTAGCCGCGGCAGACGGCAGTCTGGCGGCGCGTCCTCGGGGAACCGGGACCGGCGGAGGCTACCCGTCGCTCACGCGAACGGGTCGAACTCCTGGTACTCCTTGCTGATGTCGTCGCGCTCGTCCTCGCGGTCGCGACGGCGCTGCGCGGCCGGACGCGGCTCCTCCAGGCGGTGGTCCTCGCCTCGGCGGCCGAGCATCTCGGCGCCGGCCGTCACGGTCGGCTCCCAGTCGAAGACGACGGCGTTGTCCTCGGCGCCGATGGCCACTCCGTCGCCCGCGCGGGCACCCGCCTTGCGCAGCTCGTCCTCGACACCGAGCCGGTTCAGCCGGTCCGCGAGGTAGCCGACGGCCTCGTCGTTGTTGAAGTCGGTCTGGCGCACCCAGCGCTCCGGCTTCTCGCCGCGCACCCGGTAGATGCCGTCGTCCTCCAGCGTCACGGTGAAACCGGCGTCGTCCACGGCCTTGGGCCGGATGACGACGCGGGTCGCCTCCTCCACCGGCTTCGCGGCGCGCGCCTCGGCGATGACACCGGCCAGCGCGAAGGAGAGCTCCTTGAGCCCGGTGCGGGCGACGGCGGACACCTCGAAGACGCGGTAGCCGCGGGCCTCCAGGTCCGGGCGGATCATCTCCGCGAGGTCCTGGCCGTCCGGAATGTCGATCTTGTTGAGGACGACGATGCGGGGCCGGTCCTCCAGCCCGCCGTACAGCTTCAGCTCCTCCTCGATCATGTCGAGGTCGGAGAGCGGGTCGCGGTCGGACTCCAGCGTCGCCGTGTCCAGTACGTGCACGAGGACCGAGCAGCGCTCGACGTGGCGCAGGAACTCCAGGCCGAGGCCCTTGCCCTGGCTGGCTCCCGGGATCAGGCCCGGGACGTCCGCGATGGTGTAGACGGTGGAGCCCGCGGTGACGACCCCGAGGTTCGGGACCAGGGTCGTGAACGGGTAGTCGGCGATCTTCGGCTTGGCGGCCGACAGGACCGAGATCAGCGAGGACTTGCCCGCGCTCGGGTAGCCCACCAGGGCCACGTCGGCGACGGTCTTGAGCTCCAGGACGATGTCCCGGCTCTCACCGGGCTCACCGAGCAGCGCGAAGCCGGGGGCCTTGCGCCGGGCGGAGGCCAGCGCGCCGTTGCCGAGGCCGCCCCGGCCGCCCTGGCCGGCGACGAACATGGTGCCCTGGCCGACCAGGTCCGCGAGGACGTTGCCGTCCGTGTCGAGCACGACGGTGCCGTCCGGCACGGGCAGGATCAGGTCCTGGCCCTCCTTGCCGGTGCGGTTGTCACCGGCACCGGGCTGGCCGTTGGTGGCCTTGCGGTGGGGGTGGTGGTGGTAGTCGAGCAGCGTGGTGACGGCCTGGTCGACGATCAGGGTCACATCGCCGCCGCGGCCGCCGTTGCCGCCGTCCGGGCCGCCGAGCGGCTTGAACTTCTCACGGTGAACGGAGGCGCAGCCGTGGCCCCCGTTACCCGCGGCGGCATGCAGCTCGACGCGGTCCACGAAGGTGGTCATGGTTGGAACCTCCAGTTACATACGTGCAGAAAAGTCTCGCTCATGCCCCTCAGGAGCAACACGCGAAAGGCGGACCCACTTCCCGGAACAGGAAGTGAGGTCCGCCTCCACGTCAAACCGCTCTACGAGCGCCGGGAATCAGCCGGCGATCGGAACGATGTTCACGACCTTGCGGCCACGGTGCGTGCCGAACTCGACCGCACCGGCGGCGAGGGCGAACAGCGTGTCGTCGCCGCCACGGCCGACGCCCGTGCCCGGGTGGAAGTGGGTGCCGCGCTGGCGGACCAGGATCTCACCGGCGTTGACGGCCTGACCGCCGAAGCGCTTCACGCCGAGCCGCTGAGCATTGGAATCGCGCCCGTTCCGAGTGGACGATGCGCCCTTCTTATGTGCCATGTCTCCTCAGTCCCTTACTTCGCAGCCGCGGGGATACCGGTGACCTTGATCGCCGTGTACTGCTGGCGGTGACCCTGGCGACGGCGGTAGCCGGTCTTGTTCTTGTAGCGAAGGATGTCGATCTTCGCGCCCTTGTGGTGGTCCACGATCTCGGCCTGGACCTTGATGCCGTCAAGCACCCACGGGTCGCTGGTCACGGCGTCGCCGTCGACAACGAGCAGGGTAGAGAGCTCTACCGTGTCGCCAACACTGGCGGTGGGAATCTTGTCAACCTCAACGATGTCGCCGACAGCAACCTTGTGCTGGCGACCACCGCTGCGCACGATGGCGTACACGCGGATCTCACTCTCACTCGAAGCGGAAACCCCTGAAGCCAGCCGCTCACACGGGTCCGGGGACCCGAGACGATCCGGAGTGGACGAGCGGCCTCTCCCGTACGAGCGGGAGGTCAGTGCTCAGAGGTGTGGCGAAACAAACGCCGACGGTCAAGATTACGGGGCCCGGGACACCCCGGTCAAACCGGGCCCCGATTCAGGCCCCGGCCGCTGCGACGTAGCCGGCGTAGGCCTCCCTGATCCCGTCCGCGGAGAGGTTCAGGTGTTCCAGGATCGTGTACCGGCCCGGCCTGGTCCGGGGCGCGAACTCGACCACGGAGACGAACTCGTCCACGCTGAAACCGATCTCCTGCGCGGTGACCGGCAGGCCGTGGCGCCGCAGCGTCGCGGCCATCCGCGCGGACTCCTGGTGGGCGCCGCGCAGATACATGGCGAAGGCCGCGCCCAGTCCGCACTGCTCCCCGTGGCTGGCCGCCCGCCGGGGGAACAGCAGGTCGAAGGCGTGGTTGATCTCGTGGCAGGCACCGGAGGCGGGCCGGCTGTCGCCCGCGACCGACATCGAGATCCCGGTGAGCACCAGCCCCTCCGCCAGCACCTGGAGGAACCGGTCCTCGTCCAGGGACCCGGGGTGGCGCAGCACGGCCTCGCCGGCCTGCCGGGCCATCGCCGCGGCCAGTCCGTCGATGTCCTCGCCGTTGACCCGGTGGGCGAGCTCCCAGTCCGCCACGGCGGAGATGTTCGAGAGCGCGTCCCCGATCCCGGACCGCACGAAGCGGACCGGGGCCTCCCGGATGATGTCGAGGTCGATGACGACGGCGATCGGATTCGGGACCCCGTACGAGCCCCGGCCCGCGTCGTTGTCCAGCGTGGCCACCGGTGAGCACAGACCGTCGTGGGACAGGTTCGTCGCCACGGCGACCAGCGGCAGCCCGATGCGGGCCGCGGCGAACTTGGCACAGTCGATGATCTTGCCGCCGCCGAGGCCGACGACGGCGTCGTACCGCCCGGACTTCATGTCCTCCGCCAGCTTGACGGCATCGTTCAGCGTGCCGCCGCCGACCTCGAACCAGGAGGCACCGGGCAGGCTGCCCGACAGCCGCTCCCGCAGCGCCCGGCCGGAGCCCCCGCTGATCGCGACCGCCAGCTTCCCGGAGCCGGAGATGCGCTGATCGGCCAGGACACCCGCCAGATCCGCCAGCGCGCCGGCCCGGATGTCGACGACGACCGGCGCGGGGATCAGCCGGGTCAGTACTGGCACGCGATGGTCCTGCCCTTGGCCAGGTCCTCGTGGTTGTCGATCTCCACCCACTTGATGTCGCCGATCGGCTCCACGTCGACCTTGAAGCCGCGGTTGACGAGCTCCTGGTAGCCGTCCTCGTAGTAGAGGTCCGGGTCCCGCTCGAAGGTGGTCTTCAGCGCGTCGGCCAGCTCCGCGGCCGCCTCGCCCTCGATGAGGGTGACACCGATGTACTCGCCGGTGGCCTCGGCCGGGTCCATCAGCTTGGTGATCCGCTGAACTCCCTTGCCCTCCTCGACGACGACCTTCATCTCCTCGTCGGCGAGCTTCTTCACCGTGTCGAGGGCGAGGATGATCTTCTTGCCTTCGCCGCGGGCGGCCAGCAGCGTCTTCTCCACGGAGACGGGGTGCACGGTGTCGCCGTTGGCGAGGATCACGCCGTCCTTGAGGGCGTCACGGCCGCACCAGAGGGAGTAGGCGTTGTTCCACTCCTCGGCCTTGTCGTTGTCGATCAGCGTGAGGGTGACGCCGTACTTGGCCTCAAGGGCGGCCTTGCGCTCGTACAGGGCCTCCTTGCGGTAGCCCACGATGATCGCGACCTCGGTCAGGCCGACCTCGGCGAAGTTGCCCAGGGTCAGGTCGACGACGGTCAGGCTCTCCTCGTTCCCCTCGGGGCCGACCGGCACCAGGGCCTTGGGCAGCGTGTCGGTGTAGGGGCGCAGACGACGGCCTGCGCCGGCCGCCAGAATCATGCCGATCATGAGGTTCTCCTTGTTCCTTGGTGGGCCTTGGTGCGTGTGTCCCGGGTGGTGGGTCCGGGTGCCGTACGGGAACGGCCCCGACAGCCTCTCAGAGCTCGGCGGCCACGTAACCGCGAAGCCAGCTGCGGAATTCGGGGCCCAGGTCCTCGCGCTCGCAGGCGAGTCTGACGATGGCCTGCAGATAGTCGCCCCGGTCACCGGTGTCGTAGCGGCGGCCGCGGAAGACGACGCCGTGGACCGGGCCGCCGAGACTCTCGTCGACGGCCAGCCGCTGGAGCGCGTCCGTCAGCTGGATCTCACCGCCGCGGCCCGGCTCCGTCTCGCGCAGCACGCCGAAGACCGCGGGGTCCAGGACGTAGCGCCCGATGACGGCGAGGTTGCTGGGCGCCTCGCCGGGCTCCGGCTTCTCGACCAGCCCGGTGACCCGGACCACATCGTCCTGCGCGGTGGCCTCGGCCCCGGCGCAGCCGTACAGCTGGATCTGCTCGGGTGCCACCTCCATCAGCGCGACGACGCTGCCGCCCTCGCGCTCCTGGATCTCGGTCATCCGGGCCAGCAGCGGGTCGCGCGGGTCGATCAGGTCGTCGCCCAGCAGCACCGCGAACGGCTCGTCGCCCACATGGGGCTCCGCGCACAGGACGGCGTGGCCGAGTCCGCGCGGGTCGCCCTGGCGGACGTAGTGCATGGTCGCCAGATCGCTGGACTTCTGGACCCGGACCAGCCGTTCGGCGTCGCCCTTGCGGGTCAGCGCCGACTCCAGCTCGTAGTTCCGGTCGAAGTGGTCCTCCAGGGCGCGCTTGTTGCGCCCGGTGATCATCAGCACGTCGCTCAGTCCCGCGGCGGCGGCCTCCTCCACGACGTACTGGATCGCGGGCTTGTCGACGACCGGCAGCATCTCCTTGGGAGTCGCCTTCGTCGCCGGCAGGAACCGGGTGCCGAGCCCTGCCGCCGGTATGACGGCCTTCTGGATCTTGCGCATGTACTCGAACTTCCGTGTCCACGGGGACGGTTGTGGTGCGCCGGGGGGCGGCAGTACGCAGCCGGCCCGGTTCCTGTGGGGAACCGGTCCGGCTGCGTACGGGCACACGGTGCGCGGTCGGTCAGACCTCGTCCGCCGAAGCCGTGACGGAGGACGGCGACTGCTGCTCCGCCGCCACCGTCTTCTTCGCTGCCGCCTTCTTGGCCGTCGTCTTCTTCGCGGCGGTCTTCTTGGCGGCGGTCTTCGTGGTGGTGGCCGCCTTCTTCGTGGCCGCCTTCTTGGCCGTGGCCTTCTTGGCGGTCTTGCGGGCCGCCTTCTTGGCCGGTGCGGCCCCGGGCTCGGCGTCGGCGTCGGGCGCCGACTCGGCCTCGGTGGGCTCGGCCTTCGGATCGGCCTTGGGCTCGGCATCGGTGGAGGCCGTCACCACGACGGTCGCGGCCTCTTCGGTGCCGGCCGGAGAACCGGCGGGCGCGGTGGCCTTGCGGGTCGCCCGGCGGCGGGCACGCGGCGGTGCGGCCGGCTCCTCCGCCGGGACCTCCACGTGCGGGGCCTCGGCCACCGGGTCCTCCGCGGCGACCGGGTCGGCGTCGGAGACCGGCGCCTGGACGGCCGGGGCCTGCTCCGCCGGGGTGGACTCCGCCGGAGTGGACTCCGCCGCCACCGGCTCTGCCGGGGCCGGCGAACCCGCCGGGGCGGTCGCCTTACGGGTCGCACGGCGGCGCGTACGGCCCTGGGGCGCCTCGGCGGGGGGCGCCTCGACGGCCGGGGCCTCGGCGACCGGCTCCGGGGCGGGCTCGGGCTGCGGCTCGGGGGCCGCGACGGGCTCCCGCTCCGCGACGGGCTCGGCCGTCGGAGCGGGCGCGGACGCCTGCTTCGGTGCGCCTGCCGGGGCGGTCGCCTTACGGGTCGCCCGGCGACGGCCACGGCCTCGCCCTGCTGCCGCCTCGGCCTCCGCCGCGCTGCTGTACAGCTCCTCGTCCGCGACGAACTCCGGCTCGGGCAGCGCGACCGGAGCGGCGACCTCGGCCGCCACCTCGGCCTCGGTCTCGGTCTCGTTGTCGTGATCCTGCTCGTGCTCGTGGCCGTGCTCGTGGTCCTGGCCGGAACCGCCGCGGCGCTTCTTGGACCGCTTGCCGTTGCCGCCGCCACCGCCCACAGAGGTGGGCTGCTCCATGTGCACGATCACGCCGCGCCCGTTGCAGTGGACACAGGTCTCGGAGAAGGACTCCAGCAGACCCTGTCCGACCCGCTTACGGGTCATCTGGACCAGGCCCAGCGAAGTGACCTCCGCGACCTGGTGCTTCGTACGGTCGCGTCCCAGGCACTCCAGGAGGCGCCGCAGCACCAGGTCCCGGTTGGACTCCAGCACCATGTCGATGAAGTCCACGACGACGATGCCGCCGAGGTCGCGCAGCCGCAGCTGGCGCACGATCTCCTCGGCCGCCTCCAGGTTGTTCTTGGTGACGGTCTCCTCAAGGTTGCCGCCCTGACCGGTGAACTTGCCGGTGTTGACGTCGACGACGACCATCGCCTCGGTCTTGTCGATCACCAGCGAGCCACCGCTCGGCAGGTAGACCTTGCGGTCCAGCGCCTTCATGAGCTGCTCGTCGATCCGGTAGGTCGCGAAGATGTCGACCTCCGAGGTCCACCGCGACAGCCGGTCCGTCAGGTCGGGCGCCACGTGCGAGACGTAGCCGTGGATGGTGTCCCACGCCTCGTTGCCGCTGACGATGACCTTGGAGAAGTCCTCGTTGAAGATGTCGCGGACGACCCGGACGGTCATGTCCGGCTCGCCGTAGAGCAGCGTCGGCGCGTTGGAGCTGCCGCTGCTCTTCGACTTCTTCTGGATGTCCTCCCACTGTCCCTGGAGCCGCTCGACGTCGCGGCGCAGCTCGTCCTCGCTGGCGCCCTCCGCGGCGGTACGGACGATGACGCCCGCGTCCTCGGGGACGATCTTCTTGAGGATGGTCTTGAGCCGGGCACGCTCGGTGTCGGGCAGCTTGCGGCTGATCCCGGTCATCGAGCCCTCGGGCACGTAGACCAGGTAGCGGCCGGGCAGCGAGACCTGGCTGGTGAGGCGGGCGCCCTTGTGGCCGATCGGGTCCTTCGTCACCTGGACGAGGACGGACTGGCCGGACTTGAGCGCGGTCTCGATGCGGCGGGGCCCGTGGGCCATGCCGAGCGCCTCGAAGTTGACCTCGCCGGCGTACAGGACCGCGTTGCGGCCCTTGCCGATGTCGACGAAGGCGGCCTCCATGGACGGCAGGACGTTCTGGACCTTGCCCAGGTAGACGTTGCCTACGTAGCTGGTGGCCTGCTCCTTGTTGACGTAGTGCTCGACGAGCACGTTGTCCTCAAGGACGCCGATCTGGGTGCGCTCGCCGCTCTGGCGGACGACCATGACGCGCTCGACGGCCTCACGGCGGGCCAGGAACTCGGCCTCCGTGATGATCGGGACCCGGCGGCGGCCCTGCTCGCGGCCCTCGCGGCGGCGCTGCTTCTTGGCCTCCATACGCGTGGAGCCCTTGATGGACTGGACCTCGTCGAAGCCGGTGCCGGGCTCGCGCTCGGCCTCCTTCTTACGGGGCTCGCGGACCTTGACGACCGTGCGCTCTGGGTCGTCCGTGCCGTTCTCGGCGTCGGACGAGGAGTCACCGCTGCGACGGCGACGGCGACGGCGGCGACGGCTGCTGCTCGAACCGGCGGCACCGGAGTCGTTGTCGTCGCCGTCGTTGTCGTTCTCGTCGTTGTCGTTGTCGCTGTCGTCGTCGCCCTCGGACTCGTGGGCGCGCTCCTGCTCGTCCTCGGAGCGGTGGTCAGCGGTGTCGTCGGTGTGCTGCTGCTCCGTGCTCTCGTCCTCCGCGGACTCACCACGGCGGCGGCGACGGCCACCGCGACGGCGGCGGCGCGAGGGCCGGTCACCGTACTCGTCGGTGTCCTCGCCGTCGTGCTCCGCGTCGTGCTCGCCCGAGGGCTCGTCCTCCTGCGCCGCCTGCTCCTCCACCGGGGCGGCGGCCGGAGCGGGTGCGGCGGCGGGCTCGGCCTCCGCGGCCTCACCGCGGCGGCGGCGACGGCGGCGCGAACCGCCCTGCGCGGCCTCCGCGGGGGCGGGCGCCTCGGCGACCGGGGTCTGCTCCTCGGTCGTCCCGGTCTCTTCCTCGGGCTCCTCGTCGTGCGTGCCGGTCCCCGCGGCGGCGGCCGCGGCAGCGGTCTCCGGGGTCTGGAACATCGGCTCGGAGAAGACCGGGGCCTGGAACACGGCGACGGCGGGGCGGGCGGCGCCACGGCTCCTGCGCACGGGCTCCTCGACCTTGCCGGTGAACTCGGGGCGGCCCGCGGCGGCGGTGGCGCGGCGGCGCTGGCGGCCGCGCGGGGCGGCCTCCTCGACCTCCGCGGTCTCGGCTGCCAGCTCCTCGACGGCGGTCTCGGGCAGGCCCTCGCCGGTCTGGACCTCGGTGCGCTCCTCCGCGGCCTGCGGGGCACCGGCCGGGGAGGTGGCCTTGCGGACGGCACGGCGCCGGCCGCGCGGGGCCTCGGCCGGCTCGGCGGCCGGGGCGGCCTCCTCGGGCTCGGCGGCGACGGGCTCGGCGGTCTCGGTACGGGTGGCCTGCGGAGCGCCGGCCGGGGCGGAAGCCCGGCGGCGGGCACGGCCGCGCGGCGCCTCCGCGACGGGCTCGGGGCTCGCCACGGCGGCGGGCTCCTCGACGATCTCCACAGCCTCAGCGGCCTGCGGAGCACCCGCCGGAGCGGTCGCCTTACGGGACGCACGACGACGCGCACGCGGCGCCTCGACCGGCTCGCTCTGCGCAACCGGCTCGTCCGCGACGGGCTCGGAGCTCGCCACCGCGGCGGGCTCCTCCACGATCTCCACAGCCTCAGCGGCCTGCGGAGCACCCGCCGGAGCGGTCGCCTTACGGGACGCACGACGACGCGCACGCGGCGCCTCGACCGGCTCG
>NZ_JBIVLK010000001.1:0-490439 GCF_044751215.1 Streptomyces sp. NPDC088730 | reverse complement strand
GCTCTGCGCAACCGGCTCGTCCGCGACGGGCTCGGGGCTCGCCACCGCGGCGGGCTCCTCCACGATCTCCACAGCCTCAGCGGCCTGCGGAGCACCCGCCGGAGCGGTCGCCTTGCGTACCGCGCGGCGGCGGGCCCGGACCGGCGGGGCGGCCTCGGTCTCGCTGTTGTTCCCGGTGCTGGGGTCCGACTCTCCGGCGTCAACGGCCGGTATGGCCGGCGCGTCGGCCGCGCCCGGTGCGCCGCCCGAGGGCGGGCCGGCCGGCCGGGACGCCGCGCGGCGCCTGCGGCGCGGCGGCAGCTTGTCCCCGGGGGTGTTGCTGTCTTCTGCGTTCCCGGTCGTGCCGGGTTCGGTGGGCTCTTGCATGCGGGCGGTTCTCCCGTCGCGCTCCCGGGCGCCGCGTCTGATTCCGGTCCGGCACGGTCCGCGAGGTGTACGCGGTACCGCCGTCCGGGGCGCGGGCGCCGCACGGGGGCTGAATGTCTGGCTCGCCGGTTCCGTACACGGTGTGCGCACGGCCTGGCGAAAGTCTTATGGGTCTGCGCGCGGCCCGGACCAGGTGGCTCCCGAGTCCGAGGGCTGCGCTCCAACGACCGCCTTACGCGGTGCCCGCACCTTCCGGCGCCGTCGCGACGGCGGTCCCGGTGGCCATGGGTAGAACGGCCGGGGCTGCCTCGCGGTCAGGCGCGAGCGGGTCGGTCACCGTGCCGGACTCCTCGTCGAAGAGCCCCTGCGCCAGCCTCGTCACCGCAGCGGGGACAGGCGGCGCCAGGTCGGCCACAACGCGGAGACCGGACAGGACGTCGTCAGGCCGTACGGCAGGTGTCACGTGCCGAACAACCAGCCGCAGTATCGCACAGGCCTTGACCTCGGGCCTATCAGGCTGTTGATCAAGGGCCCGCAGCTCCACCACGGCGGAACGGGCGTCGAAGCTGCGCACGCCGTTCTTCGTACGGCGCTGGACCTCGACGGTCTCGGCCCCGTTGAAGGCGGCCACGGCCTTCTCGGCCTCCTCCGGGGAGACCCCGTCCAGCCGCATCTCCCAGACGGAGGCGGTCAGCCGGTCGGCGAGGCCCGAGGTGCGGGCCTCCACGGCGTCCGTGATGTCGAGCCCGTCCGGCAGCGAGTCGTTCAGCAGCTCGCGCAGGACATCGGGGTCACGCGCCTCTGTGAGGGCGATCTCCAGGAACTCGGCCTCGCTGCCCGTGCCGGTGGGGGCGGCATTGGCGTAGGACACCTTGGGGTGCGGGGTGAAGCCCGCCGAATAGGCCATGGGCACCTCGGAGCGGCGCAACGCCCGCTCGAAGGCACGCTGGAAGTCACGGTGACTGGTGAACCGGAGGCGGCCGCGCTTGGTGTAGCGCAGACGAACGCGCTGCACTGCCGGTGCGGGCGGCGGACCTTCGGGCTGTCGCTTGCCCAGTGGTTCTTCTCCTCGGTGCGGGGCGGACGCGGTGGCGCACCGCCCACGAAATACGGGTGGCCCGGGGTGTCCGCTCCGGCTCACCCCCGCTGGGCGGCTTTCCCGCCGTGCAGGGAGATCTCTGGTTCGGGCGCCGCGCTGGGCACAGTCGTTGTACTACCCAGAGTACGCGCAACGAGCCCGTCCGGTTCCCGGGGCTCGGGCACGCGGGGCCCGCCGACCAGCGCCCGCCACGCGTCGCGGCGCGCCCGGCGCACGGTTTCGCGGGCGGTGCGCAGCGTGTCCCGGGCGGTCCGGCCCGCCGCGACGGCCGCCCGCCGGACCGGGGCCCACACGGCTCGGCGCACGAGGTGTCCGACGGGGGTGCACACCGTGCGGTAGGCCCAGGCCACCGGCGCCCCTACCAGGTACCACGCCAGCCGGGCCAGCCCCCGGCCGACGGCCCGCGAGACGAATCCGGCGGCGCGCCAGGCGAACCGGAACGCGGCCGCGACCTCCCGGCCCACGGGGACGAGCACCCACTGGTAGCCCCGGACCAGCGGAGTGACGAGAAGCACCAGCACCAGCAGCCGGAGACCGGCCCACACCCCCCGAAAACCGGCGGCGACGCCACGGGCCAGCAGACCGAGGAGCCAGGCGGTGCCGCGGCCCAGCGGGGTGAGCAGTTCCCGGTACGTCCACCCGGCGGGCAGGACCACCAGGTACCGCACCAGCCAGGCGGCCGCCAGCCCCAGTGGCACCAGGACGTACCGCCACACGCCCGCCACCGGCCACACGAGCAGGACGGTGAGCAGCCATCGGGCCGCCGTACGGACACCGCGTCCGGCGGGAGCGAGCAGCGCCTGGTACACCCAGCGCAGCCCGTGCCCGAGCGGGGTGAGGACCGCCGTGTACAGCCACCCGAGCGGGACGGCGATCCCGTACCGCGCCACGGGCACCACGACGTACCGCCAGAGCGCGGTCCACGGCCACACGAGGACCGCCCGCGCCAGCCACCGGAGCCCGTGGCCCAGAGGCGTCAGCACCCACTCCCACAGCCATCCGGCCGGAACGGCCACCAGGACGTGGAACAGCCGGGACAGCGCCCGCCCCAGCGGCCGGAGCAGGGTGCGCTCCACGGCGCGGGCGGAGGCGACGAGCACGTCCCACACCATCCGGACCGGCAGGACGAGCACGAGGACCACGATCCGCACCGGAATCCGGATGAGGGTGGTCAGACAGCCGTCGCCGCTCTCGTACCGCGCGGGGGCCGGGTGCTCTCCGTAGTCCATGCACTGCACGACGCGAAGGCCCGGCCCCGGGGTTTCCCGGGCCGGGCCTTCGTCATCGAGCTGTCACCCGGCCGGAGCCGGACGGTGGCACTTCAGGACGGTGTCACTTCACGACCGTCAGCGGGAGGAGCTTCTTGCCCGTCGGGCCGATCTGGATGTCGAGGTCCAGCTGCGGGCACACCCCGCAGTCGAAGCACGGGGTCCAGCGGCAGTCCTCGACCTCGGTCTCGTCGAGCGAGTCCTGCCAGTCCTCCCACAGCCAGTCCTTGTCGAGGCCGGAGTCCAGGTGGTCCCAGGGCAGGACCTCCTCGTACGTCCGCTCGCGGGTGGTGTACCAGTCGACGTCGACACCGAAGCCGGGCAGCGTCTTCTCCGCGCTCTTCATCCACAGGTCGTAGCTGAAGTGCTCGCGCCAGCCGTCGAAGCGGCCGCCCGCCTCGTAGACCGCGCGGATGACGGAACCGACCCGGCGGTCACCGCGGGAGAGCAGGCCCTCGACGATGCCGGGCTTGCCGTCGTGGTAGCGGAAGCCGATCGAGCGGCCGTACTTCTTGTCGCCGCGGATCTTGTCCCGGAGCTTGGCCAGCCGGGCGTCGGTCTCCTCGACGCCGAGCTGCGGGGCCCACTGGAACGGGGTGTGCGGCTTGGGCACGAAGCCGCCGATGGAGACGGTGCAGCGGATGTCGTTCTGTCCGGAGACCTCGCGGCCCTTGGCGATGACGTTGACCGCCATGTCCCCGATCTGCAGGACGTCCTCGTCGGTCTCGGTGGGCAGACCGCACATGAAGTACAGCTTCACCTGCCGCCAGCCGTTGCCGTACGCGGTGGCGACGGTCCGGATCAGGTCCTCCTCCGAGACCATCTTGTTGATGACCTTGCGCATGCGCTCGGAGCCGCCCTCGGGGGCGAAGGTGAGACCGGAGCGGCGGCCGTTGCGGGTCAGCTCGTTGGCCAGGTCCACGTTGAACGCGTCGACGCGGGTGGAGGGCAGCGAGAGGCCGATCTTGTCGTCCGTGTAGCGGTCCGCGAGGCCCTTGGCGATGTCACCGATCTCGGAGTGGTCCGCGGAGGAGAGCGAGAGCAGGCCGACCTCCTCGAAGCCGGTCGCCTTGAGGCCCTTCTCCACCATCTCGCCGATGCCGGTGATGCTTCGCTCCCGCACGGGGCGCGTGATCATGCCGGCCTGGCAGAAACGGCAGCCGCGGGTGCAGCCGCGGAAGATCTCCACGGACATCCGCTCGTGGACGGTCTCGGCGAGCGGGACGAGCGGCTGCTTGGGGTAGGGCCACTCGTCGAGGTCCATGACCGTGTGCTTGGACACCCGCCACGGCACGCCGGACTTGTTCGGCACGACGCGGCCGATGCGGCCGTCCGGGAGGTACTCGACGTCGTAGAAGCCGGGGACGTACACGCCACCGGTCCTCGCGAGGCGGAAGAGCACCTCCTCGCGGCCGCCGGGGCGGCCCTCGGCCTTCCAGGCGCGGATGATCTCGGTGATCTCCAGGACGGCCTGCTCGCCGTCCCCGATGACCG
Organism: Streptomyces sp. NPDC088730; assembly: GCF_044751215.1. Classification (NCBI taxonomy): domain Bacteria; kingdom Bacillati; phylum Actinomycetota; class Actinomycetes; order Kitasatosporales; family Streptomycetaceae; genus Streptomyces; species Streptomyces sp. NPDC088730. The sequence goes on along the minus strand of NZ_JBIVLK010000001.1, from coordinate 486,212 downwards.
CGCAGTCGATGAACTCCGCGATCGGCTCGGGGTTGAACGCGGCGTGGCCGCCCGCGAGCACGATCGGGTCGTCCAGGCCCCGGTCCTTCGCGGCCAGCGGGATGCCGGCCAGGTCGAGCGCGGTGAGCATGTTGGTGTAGCCGAGTTCGGTGGAGAAGCTCAGCCCGAAGACGTCGAACGCCTTGACCGGGCGGTGTCCGTCCACCGTGAACTGGGGCACCTGGTGCTCGCGCATCAGCTCCTCCAGGTCCGGCCAGACGCTGTAGGTGCGCTCCGCGAGGACGCCCTGGCGCTCGTTGAGCACCTCGTAGAGGATCATGACGCCCTGGTTGGGGAGTCCGACCTCGTACGCGTCCGGGTACATCAGGGCCCAGCGGACGTCGCACTCGTCCCACGGCTTGACGGTGGAGTTGAGCTCACCGCCGACGTACTGGATGGGCTTCTGCACATGCGGGAGCAGAGCTTCGAGCTGTGGGAAGACCGAATCGACAGACATCGCGAACTTTCGAGAGCCGGCAAGGATGACCATCCAGCGTACCGCGACGCTCAGCTTTCCCGTGCCGTCCGGATCTCCGCCCTGGCTGCCGCGGCCCAGACCCCGGGCAGTTCCCGTTCGCGTGCCGCCGCCGTCCGCTCCTCCCGCCCGTACAGCAGCCCCCAGGTGAACGAGGGCTCGCCGGACAGCTGTGCCTGGACGGCGAGGGCGCGCAGGGCCTCGCGGGCCACCACGCTGTCCTGGTGGTCGCCCAGGACACCCTGCACGGCCTTCAGCCGCTGCACGGACTTCCGGGCAGGCTTCCCGAGCGCGGGGCGGGCGGCCTCGGCCGCGTAGCGCGCGCGTTTCGCCGCCTTGCGCGCCTCGTGCAGGGCGATGTCGCGCTGCGGTCCCGGCGGCAGCTCCAGGGCGTGGGCGATGCGGTGTGCGAGGCGCCGGTGGTCCTTGTGCACGGCGCGCGGCAGCGCCTTGCCGGGCGGCTTCGCCGCGGCGGCCAGCAGGGGCGGCTCCGCGAGCAGCGCGTCCAGGGTCCCCAGCAGCGTCAGGTAGCGGCTGCCGTCGAGTACGGCGGCGGTGCGGAGTCGGGAGCCGGTACCGCCGGCCACCGACCAGATCCGCAGCCGGCCCCGGACCGGCCCCAGGACCAGGGTGTGGGGCAGCTCCTCCAGCCGGGCGCGCAGCCGTCCGTCCAGGACCTCCTGGTCGCGGTCGGTGCCCAGCTCCGCCGCGAGCCACTTCAGCTCCTCGGCCACCGGGCCGGTGACGGTCGGGTCGAGGATCTTGCGGTGCGTCCTGAAGGCGCTGCGCAGTCTGCGGGTGGCGACCCGCATCCGGTGCACCGAGTCGGGCAGACCGCGGCGCACGGCCGGGTCGAGGGCGACGATCGCGGTGATCTGGTGGCGTACGTAGGCGAGGACGTGGTCGCCCGCGGTGCGCGGCCGGGACCCTTCGCCGGCCGGTTTCCGCTTCGGGCCGGTCTCGGCCAGTGCCCGTGCCAGCTTGGACGGCGAGGCGGAGGGCCGTGCCCCGGCCTTGCGGAGCCGCCGTTCGACGGCGTCGAGGAACGCCGGGTCGCCGTCGTCGGCGAGTTCGGCCTCGATCTCCGTCCAGGCGGTACGGGTGGTGCGGGCGCTGCCGCCGCGCAGCCGCTCGGCCCGGACCCGGTCCACGCTGACCTCGGCGAGCAGCGCGCCGTCGGGACCGGTCAGGTGGTGGACGTCGCGGGCGGAGCGGAGCCGGACGACGGGGACGACCGGGGCGTCACGGACCCGGGAGCGGATCAGCGCGGCGAGTTCGGGCGGCAGGGTGTCGGAGAGCGGGGCCCTGATCTCGTCGCGGACGCCGGTGGCGACCGGGAGTTTGAGGTGCCAGCCCGCGTCGGCCCCGCCGGTGCGGCGGCGCAGGGTGAGGGAGTCCGCCGCGAGCCGCAGGTCCTCGGTGTCGTAGTAGACGGCGTCGAGTTCGCTGACGCCCAGGTGGTCGACGGCCGAGACGCCGGCCACCCGGCTCAGGTCGGGCAGCCGGGTGGCGTCGGTGGCTTCGTACTTCCGCTCGATCTCGCGCTTCGAGTCCGCCATGAGTCGAATCTAGACGTGATGTCCCCACTTGGGCAGGGGCCCCGCAACGGCTCAGGCCGTTATCGGCCGTTGCACCCTGATCGACTGGAGCAGTCCGATGGCCACCCAGATGGCGAACATCGAGGACCCTCCGTAGGAGACGAACGGCAGTGGCAGTCCGGCGACCGGCATGATGCCGAGCGTCATGCCGATGTTCTCGAAGGCCTGGAAGGCGAACCAGGCGATGATCCCGGCGGCGACGATCGTCCCGTACAGCTCGGTGGTCTCCCGGGCGATGCGGCAGGCGCGCCACAGGATGACGCCGAGCAGGACCAGGATCAGTCCGGCGCCGAGGAAGCCGAGCTCCTCGCCCGCGACGGTGAAGACGAAGTCGGTCTGCTGCTCGGGGACGAACTGGCCGGTGGTCTGGGTGCCCTGGAAGAGGCCGGTGCCGGAGAGGCCGCCGGAGCCGATCGCGATCCGGGCCTGGTTGGTGTTGTAGCCCACGCCGGCCGGGTCGAGCGCCGGGTTGGCGAAGGCCGCGAACCGGGCGATCTGGTAGTCGTCGAGGAGCCCGAGCTGCCAGATGGCGACGGCGCCCGCGGTGCCCGCGCCGAGGATTCCGAAGATCCAGCGGTTCGACGCCCCGGAGGCGAGCAGCACACCGAGCACGATCACGACCATGACCATCACTGAACCGAGGTCCGGCATGCCCATGACGACGATCATCGGGACTGCCGCCAGCCCGAGGGCCTTGGCGACGGTCCGGTGGTCGGGGTGCGGCTGGTCGCCCGCGTCGACCCGGGCGGCGAGCAGCATCGCCATGCCGAGAATGATCGTGATCTTGGTGAACTCCGAGGGCTGGAGCGAGAAGCCGCCGGGCAGCAGGATCCAGGCGTGGGCGCCGTTGACGGTGGCGCCGAGCGGGGTGAGGACCGCCATCACGAGGAGTACGGACAGGCCGTACAGGACCGGCACCGCGCCGCGCAGGGTGCGGTGGCCGAGCCAGATCGTGCCGACCATCAGGGCGAAGCCGATGCCGGTGTTGAGGGCGTGCCGGAAGAGGAAGTAGTACGGGTCGCCGTGGGTGAGCGAATCCCGCCCCCTGGTGGCCGAGTAGACCAGTATCGAGCCGATGAGCGAGAGCGCGAGCGCGGACCCGAGCAGCGGCCAGTCGAGCCGGCGGACCACGGAGTCCCGCGCGGTGAGCCGGCCCCAGGCCGAGCGCTCGGGGGCGTACCGCTGGACGGAGAAGCCGGCCATCAGTCGCGCCTCCCCACGATCGCGGCGAGTGTCTGCTCGGCCGGCGGCTTGCCCGAGTTCGGGTCGTACGGCTTGATCTTCGGGGTCTCGATGGTGCCGTCCTGCTGGATCTTCGGCAGGGACTTCTGCGGGGCCGGCAGCAGGGCCTTCTTGAGGTCCTGCTTGCCCGTGGCGTCGAGACCGTAGATCGCGTTGTAGATGTTGCGCACGGCGGGCCCGGAGGCGCCGGAGCCCGTACCGCCCTGGGAGATCGTCATGACGACCGTGTAGTCCTTGGTATAGGTGGCGAACCACGAGGTCGTCTGCTTGCCGTAGACCTCGGCCGTACCCGTCTTGGCGTGCATCGGGATCTTGTCCTGCGGCCAGCCGCCGAACCGCCAGGCGGCGGAGCCGCGGGTCGCGACACCCGCGAGGGCTCCGTCGATCTCGTTGCGGGTCTTCTGGGTGAAGGGCAGCTTGCCGTGCGACTTGGGCTTGATCTCCTGGACGTTCTTGCCGTCGCCGCTGACGATCGCCTTGCCGACGGTGGGGTTGTAGAGGGTGCCGCCGTTGGAGATCGCCGCGTAGATGGTCGCCATCTGTATCGGCGTGACGAGGGTGTCGCCCTGCCCGATCGAGTAGTTGACCGAGTCACCGGCACGCATCTTGTCGCCTTCGAGGCAGTTCTCGTAGGCGATCTTCTCGACGTACGTGCCGTCCTTCTTGCCCTGCTTGCACCAGGAGTCGTGGTTGGCCTTGGCGAAGTTCTTCTTCCACTCGCGGTCCGGGACCCGGCCGCTGACCTCGTTGGGGAGGTCGATGCCGGTCTCCTTGCCCAGGCCGAACTGGTGGGCGGTCTTGTAGAACCAGTCGTTGGGCTTCGTCTTCGGGTTGTTCCCGCCGTCCTTCTGCCACTCCTTGTGCGCGATGCCGTAGTACACGGTGTCGCAGGAGACCTCCAGGGCGCGGCCGATGGTGATGTCGCCGTAGCCCTGGGACTCGAAGTTCTTGAAGGTCTGGCCGCCGATGGAGTACGAGCTGGGGCAGGGGTAGTTGCCGTCGAAGGGGTATCCGGCGTTGACCGCGGCGGTCGAGGAGATGACCTTGAAGATGGAGCCGGGGGCGGCCTGGCCCTGGATGGCCCGGTTCAGCAGCGGGAAGTTGGAGTTCTTGCCGGTGAGCTTGGCGTAGTCCTTGCCGGAGATGCCGCCGACCCAGGCGTTGGGGTCGTAATTGGGCAGCGAGGCCATCGAGACGACCCGGCCGGTCTTGGCCTCCATGACGACGACGGCGCCGGAGTCGGCCTTGTAGTTCTCGCCGGTGTTGGTGTCGAACTCGGTGCGGGCCGTCTTCATGGCCTGGTTGAGCTCGTACTCCGCGACGGCCTGGACCCGGGCGTCGATCGAGGTGATGACGCTGGCGCCGGCCTCCGCCTTGTCGTTCTTGGCCTGGCCGATGACCCGGCCGAGGTTGTCGACCTCGTAGCGGGTGACGCCCGCCTTGCCGCGCAGCTCCTTGTCGTACGTGCGCTCCAGGCCGGAGCGGCCGACCTGGTCGGAGCGCAGGTAGGGCGAGTCGCTGTCCTGGGCCTTGGTGATCTCGTCGTCGGTGACGGGCGAGAGGTAGCCGAGGACCTGTGCGGTGTTGGCCTTGCCGGGTGCGGCGTAGCGGCGGACGGCGGTGGGCTCCGCGGTGATGCCGGGGAAGTCCTCGGCGCGCTCGCGGATCGTCAGGGCCTGCTGGGTGGTGGCCTCGTCGGTGACCGGGATCGGCTGGTAGGGCGAACCGTTCCAGCAGGGCTGCGGGGTCTTCGCGTCGCAGAGCCGGACCTTGTCGATGACGTCCTTGGGCTTCATGTCCAGGACGCCGGCCAGCCGGGTCAGCACGTCCTTGCCGTCGTCGTCCGTCTTCAGCAGCTCGGTGCGGCTGGCGGAGACGACGAGCCGGGTCTCGTTGTCGGCCAGCGGCACGCCGCGGGCGTCGAGGATGGAGCCGCGGGCGGCGGGCTGGACGACCTGCTGGACGTGGTTGTTCTTCGCCTCGTCGGAGTACTCCTGGCCGTTGCGGATCTGGAGGTACCAGAGGCGGCCGCCGAGGGTGAGCAGCAGGGAGAAGACGAGGACCTGGATGACGACGAGGCGGATCTGGACCCGCTGGGTCCGGCCCGTCTCCGGGATGTTGGTCACGGGGCGCCCCCGGTGGTGGTCGGGCGGGGGGCGCGGTGGGCGGTCCCCGGGGATTGCGGGCTCACAGTCGCTTGACTCCCTTGATGCGTCCGGCGCGCGCCGCCCGGTTCCGGGCGGCCTTGACGCGGAGTCCGCCGCGCTGGTTGCCGATGCGCAGGCCGGTGCCCGCCGCGAGCCAGCCCGCCGTGGCGTCCTTGCCGCCGGAGGAGGACTCGGTGAGGGGGTCGTTCACCGTGCGTCTGGCCATCGCCATGATCAGGGGCACCGTGAACGGCGCGAGCAGCAGGTCGTAGACGGCCGCGGTGAACAGCAGGCTGCCGAGCCCCACATGGCGGGCGGCCGTGTCCCCGACGAGCGCGCCGACCCCCGCGTACAGCAGGGTCGATCCGATCGCCGCCGCGACGACCACGGCCATCGGCGTCACGGCCGACTTGAGCTGGCCGTTCTCCGGCTTGACCAGTCCGGCGAGGTAGCCGATGACGCAGAGGACCAGGGCGTACCGGCCGGCCGCGTGGTCGGCCGGCGGCGCGAGGTCGGCGAGCAGCCCCGCACCGAAGCCGATGAGGGCGCCGCTGACGTGGCCGTAGACGAAGGCCAGTCCGAGAACGACCATGAGGAGCAGATCGGGCACCGCGCCGGGCAGCTGGAGCCGGGCGAGTACGGAGACCTGGACGACGAGCGCGAGCACGACCAGGGCGATGGAGAGCAGAGTCCGGTTGACGTGCATGGGGATCAGCTCTACCTCTGTTCGTTTACCGCGTTGTCGGCGTTCGGGGTGGCGTTCCCGCTGGGGCTGGGGTCCGGGCTGCCGCTGGGGTCCGCGCTCTCGTGGATGTTCCCGACGACGTTGCCGTTGGTGTCCACGAGGTCGCCGTTGGGCGAGATGGTGACGGTGACCGTCGGGGTGGGCTTCGGCTTGGCGGGCTTGGCCGGCTTCTTCGGCAGGACCGCGTCGCGGGGGTCCTCGCGCGGGGCCTGGACGACGATGCCGACGATGTCGAGCTTGGTGAAGCCCACGTACGGGCGGACGTAGACCGTGCGGGTCAGGTCGCCGCCCGACGGGTCGACCCGGACGACCTCGCCGACGGGTACGCCGGGCACGAACGGCTTGTCCTTGCTGGACCCGAACGTGACGAGCCGGTCGCCCTTCCTGACCTTCGCCTTGCCGTTCAGGAACTGGACGGCCATCGGGCGCGAGCCCTGGCCGGTGGCGAAGCCGAGTTCGTCGGTGGCCTCCATCCGGGTGCCGACGGTGAAGTCGGGGTCGTTGGCGAGGAGCACCGTCGCGGTGTCCGGGCCGACGGTGGTGACCCTGCCGACGAGTCCGTCGCCGTTGAGGACGGTCATGTCGCGCTTGAGACCGTCCTTGGAGCCGGCGTCGATGGTGACCGTCCAGGAGAAGCCCTGGGCCGCTCCTATGGCGATGACCTCGGCGGCCTTGATGCCGTACTGTCCGGCGCCCGACTTCTTGAGCATCTTGTCGAGCTCGCGGACCCTGCTGCGGTTCTGGTCGTCGCTGCCGAGCTTGGCCTTCAGCGCGGCGTTCTGCTGCTCCAGAGCGGCGATCTTGTCGTGCCGGGCGCCGGAGGCGCGTACCGCCCCTATGGCGTTGCCCACGGGGTCGACGGCTGACGCGACCCCGTTCTCGACCGGTCCGAAGACCGTGGAGGCGGCCTGCCGGGCGCCGTCCACCGGCGACGCCTCGCCACCGCGGATGTCCACCGTGATCAGTGCGAAAGCGATGGCGATCAGCAGCACCAGGAGCAGCCGGCTCTCTCGTGTGTCCCTCACGTGCGGCGGCCGTGCCTTCCTCGTAGGAATGTTCGTGCCTGTATATCAACGATCCTCCGCGCGGAGCGGCAGTGTCCGCGCGGAGGCTCGCGTGAGTTCTACCGTCGGGGCTGGGCGTCCAGCACCTGCTGGAGCGCCTCGAACTCCTCGACGCACTTGCCGGATCCGAGCGCGACGGAGTCCAGCGGGTCTTCCGCGATGTGGATCGGCATGCCCGTCTCGTGCCGGAGCCGCTCGTCGAGGCCGCGCAGCAGCGCGCCGCCGCCGGTGAGGACGATGCCCCGGTCCATGACGTCGCCGGAGAGCTCCGGCGGGCACTTGTCGAGCGTCGTCTTGACCGCGTCGACGATCGCGTTGACCGGCTCCTCGATCGCCTTGCGGACCTCGGTCGCGGAGATGACCACGGTCTTGGGCAAGCCGGAGACGAGGTCGCGGCCGCGGATCTCGGTGTGCTCGTCCTTCTCCAGCTCGAACGCCGAACCGATGGTGATCTTGATCTGCTCTGCCGTGCGCTCACCGAGGAGGAGCGAGTACTCCTTCTTGATGTGCTGGATGATCGCGTTGTCCAGCTCGTCACCGGCGACCCGGATCGACTGGGCGGTGACGATCCCGCCGAGCGAGATGACCGCGACCTCCGTGGTGCCGCCACCGATGTCGACGACCATGTTGCCGGTGGCCTCGTGGACCGGCAGGCCGGAGCCGATGGCCGCCGCCATGGGCTCCTCGATGATGTGCACCTGGCGGGCGCCGGCCTGCGTCGACGCCTCGATGACGGCGCGTCGCTCGACCCCTGTGATGCCGGAGGGCACACAGACGACGACCCGCGGGCGGGCCAGGTAGCGGCGCTTGTGGATCTTCAGGATGAAGTAGCGGAGCATCCGCTCCGTGATCTCGAAGTCGGCGATCACGCCGTCCTTCAGTGGCCGTACGGCAACGATGTTGCCCGGTGTACGGCCGATCATCTTCTTTGCCTCGGCGCCGACCGCCAGGATGCCGCCGGTGTTGGTGTTGATGGCCACGACGGACGGCTCGTTCAGAACGATGCCGCGCCCCCTGACGTACACCAGCGTGTTGGCAGTCCCGAGGTCGATAGCCATGTCACGGCCGATGAACGACATTGAGTTCCCCTTGTTCCCCATGAGGATGCGTCGGGCCTTCCCAAGTGAAAGCGGTGATGGCTTGTTTTGGTAGGCGAGATGAGCGCTGCGGGCGTGGAAGCTTCCATCGTAGTGCCGGATACACCGACACAGCGCGAGGGTCCTTCGCCTTGTTGAGCAGAACGGGTGGCCGTCCCACTCATGGTGACGTTACGTCGGAGGGATGCGTTCCCGCGATCGGTGACCCTATGCCGAAGGGCGACCGAATTACTTCGGTCGCCCCAGGTCATGAGCGCTGTTTGGCGGAGCGAAGGTCAGGAGAGTCCCGGAAAGAACAGCTTCATTTCTCGCTCCGCGGACTCCTCCGAGTCCGAGGCGTGGATGAGGTTCTCCCGGGTGATCGTACCGAAGTCGCCACGGATCGATCCGGGCGCGGCGGCGATCGGGTCGGTCGGACCGGCCAGCGCGCGGACGCCCTCGATCACCCGCTCGCCTTCGGCCACCAGAGCGACCACGGGCCCGGACTGCATGAACTCGACGAGCGGCTCGTAGAACGGGCGGCCGACGTGCTCGGCGTAGTGCTGCTCCAGCGTGGCCCGGTCCAGGGTACGCAGCTCCAGCGCGGTGATCTTCCAGCCGGCCTTGCGCTCGATGCGGCCGACGATCTCGCCGACCAGACCGCGACGGACGGCGTCGGGCTTGAGAAGAACGAGGGTGCGCTGGGTCATGTGCGGCTCCTTGCAGGAATGCGGGTCAGGCATACGGGTCAGGCATACGGGTCAGGCATACGGGTGCGGTGAGGCGAGATTACAGGGGCACGGTGAAGGCCCCGCGGCCGGGTTTGGCCACGAGGCGACAGCCACTCGGCTCAGGTGCCGGCCGGGGCCTGCGCCGCCTCCTGCGCGGCCCAGCGCGCCTTCACCTCGTCGATCTTGCGGCCGTAGTGCACCGAGGCCCACCACAGGCCGCCGAAGACCACTCCGAGGATGAACATCATCGGCACCACGAATCCACTGGCGACCAGCGCGATCTGGAGCGCCCAGCCGAGCTGCACACCACCGGGACGGGTGATCACCCCGCAGAGCAGCACGGAGAGCAGCATGCCGATGCCGCAGACCGTCCACACCGTCGCGGACGACAGGTCGTCGGACTTCATCGCGACGAGTCCGGCGAAGCCGATCACGAAGAACTCACCGAGCAGCGTCGATGCACAGAGCGTACGCACGTGGGTCAGCGCCTTCCCAGAAGCAGCCGGGCCTCGCCGACCGTGATCACGGATCCGGTCACCAGCACCCCGGCGCCCGCGTACTCGTCCTCTTCCTCGGCGAGGGTGATCGCCGCCTCCAGCGCGTCGTCGAGGCGGGGTTCGACCTGGACCCGCTCGTTGCCGAAGACCTCGACGGCGATGGAGGCCAGTTCGTCGGCGTCCATCGCGCGGCCGCTGGAGTTCTGGGTGATGACGACCTCGGCGAAGATCGGCTCGAAGGCCTCCAGGAGTCCCCGGACGTCCTTGTCGCCGCTGGCTCCGACCACTCCGATCAGCCGGGAGAAGCTGAACGCCTCGGAGATCCCCTCCGCGGCGGCGAGGGCCCCGGCCGGGTTGTGGGCGGCGTCCAGGACGACGGTCGGACTGGAGCGCACGACTTCGAGACGGCCGGGCGAGATCACCGCGGCGAAGGCCTTGCGGACGATGTCCGCGTCGAGCGATCCGGGCTGCTCCGCGCCGATCCCGAAGAACGCCTCGACGGCGCAGAGCGCCACCACGGCGTTGTGCGCCTGGTGGGCGCCGTACAGCGGGAGGAAGATGTTGTCGTACTCACCGCCCAGTCCGCGCAGCGTCAGCAGCTGCCCGCCGACCGCGATCTCCCGGGAGACGACGCCGAACTCCATGCCCTCGCGGGCCACCGTGGCATCGGCCGCGACGGCCTTCTTCAGCATCACCTGCGCGGCGTCGACCGGCTGCTGGGCGAGGATGACCGTCGCACCCTGCTTGATGATCCCGGCCTTCTCCACCGCGATCTCGCCGGGCGTGGAGCCCAGCCGGTCGGTGTGGTCCAGGGAGATCGGGGTGACGACCGCGACCGCCGAGTCGATCACGTTGGTCGCGTCCCAGCTGCCGCCCATGCCGACCTCGACGACGGCGACATCGACCGGCGCGTCGGCGAACGCCGCGTACGCCATGCCGGTGAGCACCTCGAAGAAGGAGAGCCGGTAGGGCTGCTGGGCGTCGACCATCTCAACGTACGGCTTGATGTCCTGGTACGTCTCGACGAACCGCTCGGCGTCCATCGGGGCGCCGTCCAGGCTGATCCGCTCGGTGATCGACTGGACGTGCGGCGAGGTGTAGCGCCCGGTGCGCAGCTCGAAGGCGCCGAGCAGGCCCTCGATCATGCGGGCCGTGCTCGTCTTGCCGTTGGTACCGGTGATGTGGATGGAGGGGTACGCGCGCTGCGGGTCACCGAGGATGTCCATCAGCGCGGCGATGCGCGCCACGGACGGCTCCAGCTTGGTCTCGCCCCAGCGCCCGGCGAGCTCCTGCTCCACCGCGCGCAGCGCCCTGTCCACCTCCGGATCGGTGGGGCGGGCGGGGACCTCGTCGCCCTGCGGCGGGCCGGAGGCGGCGCGCAGCGTCCGGCTCCCGGCCTCGATCACCGCCAGGTCGGGGTCGCGCTGGGTCTCTTCGTCGACGATCTCCGCGAAGGTCTCGTCGGAGTCGGACGCGTCGTGCCGGTCGGAAGGGCGGGGCTCACTCACAGGACCAGTCTACGGATGGGCGGCGACATCGCGCGCAGCGCCCGGCGGGGGCGTACGGCAGAGCCCCCGCGCTCCCGGGCGGGCCGGGTTCGCGGGGGCTCCGTAGGCAGGCCGTCAGCTGGTGGGCAGGGTCGCGAGCTGGCTGGTGATCCGCTCGATGTCGCCCTCGGCCTTGGTGAGCCGGCCGCGGATCTTGTCGACCACGTTGTCCGGGGCCTTGGCCAGGAACGCCTCGTTACCGAGCTTCCCGGTGGCCTGCGCCTTCTCCTTCCGGGCCGCCTCCAGGTCCTTCGTCAGCCGCTTGCGCTCGGCCTCGACGTCGATCGTGCCGGACAGGTCGAGCGCGACGGTGGCGCCCGCGACGGGGAGCGACGCGGTGGCGTGGAAGCCGTCCCCGGCGGGCTGGAGGCGCAGCAGCTGGCGGATGGCCGCCTCGTGCGCGGCGAGCGGGGTACCGGTCAGGTTCAGCTCGGCCGGGACCTTCTGGCCGGGCTGGAGCCCCTGGTCGGAGCGGAAGCGGCGGACCTCGGTGACGACCTGCTGGACGAGCTCGATCTCCTTCTCCGCGGCGTCGTCCCGGAAGCCGCTGTCCCCGGGCCAGTCCGCGATGACGACGGACTCGCGGCCGGTGAGCGCGGTCCACAGCGTCTCCGTGACGAAGGGGACGACCGGGTGCAGGAGGCGCAGCATCACGTCGAGGACCTCGCCCAGGACCCGGCCGGAGACCTCGGCCGACCGGCCGCCGCCGAAGAACGTGGTCTTGGACAGCTCGACGTACCAGTCGAAGACCTCGTCCCAGGCGAAGTGCCGGAGCGCCTCGCTGAGCTTGGAGAACTGGTAGTCGTCGTAGTACGCGTCGACTTCCGCGACGGTCTTGTTGAGGCGGGACAGGATCCACCGGTCGGTGACCGACATCTCGGCGGCGTCCGGCAGCTCGCCCTCGATGGTGGCGCCGTTCATCAGGGCGAAGCGGGTGGCGTTCCAGATCTTGTTGGAGAACTTGGCGGAACCCTGGACCCACTCCTCACCGATCGGGACGTCGGTGCCCGGGTTGGCGCCGCGCGCCAGGGTGAAGCGGAGCGCGTCGGAGCCGTACTTGTCCATCCAGTCCAGCGGGTTGACCACGTTCCCGAAGGACTTCGACATCTTCTTGCCGTGCTCGTCGCGGACCATGCCGTGCAGCACGATCGTCCCGAACGGCGGGACGCCGTCGTTGACGTACAGGCCGAACATCATCATCCGGGCGACCCAGAAGAAGAGGATGTCGTAGCCGGTGACCAGGACGGAGTTCGGGTAGAACTTCGCGAGGCTGTCGGTCTGTTCGGGCCAGCCGAGCGTGGAGAAGGGCCACAGGCCGGAGGAGAACCAGGTGTCCAGGACATCGCTGTCCTGCGTCCAGCCCTCACCCGTCGGGGCCTCGTCGTCCGGTCCGAGGCAGACGACCTCGCCGTTCGGGCCGTACCAGACGGGGATGCGGTGGCCCCACCAGAGCTGGCGCGAGATCGTCCAGTCGTGGAGGTTGTCGACCCAGTCGAAGTACCGCTTCTCCATCTCCTGCGGGTGGATCTTGACCTTGCCGTCGCGGACGGCGTCACCGGCCGCCTTGGCGAGCGGTTCGACCTTGACCCACCACTGGAGGGACAGCCGCGGCTCGATGGTCGTCTTGCAGCGCGAGCAGTGCCCGACGGAGTGGACGTAGGGCCGCTTCTCGGCCACGATCCGGCCCTCGGCGCGCAGGGCGGCGACGATGGCGGAGCGGGCCTCCAGCCGGTCCAGGCCCTGGAAGGGGCCGGGGACGGTGATGACGGCGCGCTCGTCCAGGACGGTGAGGAACGGCAGGTCGTGGCGCTTGCCGATCTCGAAGTCGTTCGGGTCGTGCGCCGGGGTCACCTTGACGGCGCCGGTGCCGAACTCGGGGTCGACGTGGTGGTCGGCGACGACCGGGATGGTGCGGTCGGTCAGCGGCAGCTTGATCTGCCGGCCGACCAGGTGCTTGTAGCGCTCGTCGTCGGGGTGGACCGCGACGGCGGTGTCCCCGAGCATCGTCTCGGCGCGGGTGGTGGCGACGACGATGGTCTCTTCGCCCTCGCCGTACTTCATGGAGACGAGCTCGCCGTCGTCCTCCTGGTACTCGACCTCGATGTCCGAGATCGCGGTGAGACAGCGCGGGCACCAGTTGATGATGCGCTCGGCGCGGTAGATCAGCCCGTCGTCGTACATCCGCTTGAAGACGGTCTGGACGGCCTTGGACAGGCCCTCGTCCATGGTGAACCGCTCACGGGACCAGGCGACGCCCTCGCCCAGGCGGCGCATCTGGCCGGAGATCTGGCCACCGGACTCGTTCTTCCACTTCCAGACGCGCTCGACGAAGGCCTCGCGGCCCAGGTCGTGGCGGGACTTGCCCTCCTTGGCGAGCTCGCGCTCGACGACGTTCTGGGTGGCGATGCCCGCGTGGTCCATACCGGGCTGGTAGAGCGCCTCGAAGCCCTGCATCCGCTTGCGGCGGACGAGCGCGTCGATCAGCGTGTGCTCGAAGGCGTGGCCCAGGTGCAGGGAGCCGGTGACGTTGGGCGGCGGGATGACGATGGAGTACGGCGGCTTCTCGCTGTGCTCGTCGGCCTCGAAGTAGCCGCGCTCCACCCAGCGCTCGTACAGCTTCCCCTCTACCTCGGCCGGCGTGTACTGGGTCGGCAGTTCGGGGTGGCTGGCTGGCTGCTGCGCTGCGTTCTCGGTCACGCGACACAGTTTAGGGCCGTCACAGTCATGCGCCGAAACCGGTTTGTTCGGTAACGGTGTGCCTCCCGGTGCCCCACGTACGTGGGACGTCCGTCAGGATGTTCGGAACGCATAAGCACGCATGAGCTTCACGAACAGGGGATCCGCAGATGAGCTTCAACCAGCCGGGCCCGTACGACGGACAACAGCCCCAGGGCCAGCCCGGACCGTACGGCCAGCAGCCTGGCCCCTACGGCGGCCCGCCGCCGCAGGGCCAGCCGCAGGGGCAGCCCGGTTACGGGTACCCGCAGCAGGCCCCCCAGGGCGTGCCGCCGCAGCAGCAGCCCCCGCAGCCGGGCTACGGCTACCCGCAGGCCCAGCAGCCCGGCCCGTACGGCCAGCAGCCCCCCACTCCCCCGTACGGCGGCCAGCCGGTCTACGGCCAGCAGCCCGGCTTCCCCCCGGCCCAGCCGCCGAAGAAGAAGACCGGCCTGATCATCGGCGGAGTGATCGTGGCGCTCGCGGTCATAGGCGGCGGCGTGTACTTCCTGACGTCGGGCGGCGGCGCGGGCAACAGCGACGTGGCGGACTCCACGAAGGGGTACAAGCTGACGCCGGCGGCCTCGGTGGACGACTACAAGAAGAACGACGCCGCATCCTCGGATGAGATGACGAGCAAGGACAAGTCCGACGCCGAAGCTCTGGGCATCAAGGACGTCCACCAGGCTCAGGCCCAGTACGCGAGCGGCGATGCCGAGAAGAACCCGCTCATGAGCAAGATGCTCATGGTGTACGGAAATTGGGGTGACGTAGCCGACCCCGCGAAGGCCCTCGACGGCATGTTCGCGCAGGCCAAGAAGGGGATGTCCGAGAACGACGAAGCCAAGACCTCCCTCGTCGGCAGCCCCGAGAGCGTCACGCCGTCCGGCTTCAAGGGCGCACTCATGAAGTGCCAGAACATGAAGGTCGCCAACGACAAGGCCGACGGCACCGCGGCGGGCGGCCCCAAGGAAATGGTCATGCCCGTCTGCATCTGGGCCGACTACAGCACCGTCGGTGCTGTCATCGGTTTCGACGTCGGTGGGGCCATGACCAACAAGCCCATGTCTCAGGACGAGGTGGCGGGCCTCACCGCCAAGCTCTACAACACCTCCCGCACCAAGGTCTGATCCCGGCAACGCGAAGGGGCGCCCAGCCGGTTCGATCCGGCGGGGCGCCCCTTCGCGTACGTCTCTACGCCACCGCTACGCCGACTTCTCGTGCCGGCCGTCGTCGCCCTTCCCGATCGTCCGCGGCTCGCGCGGGACCAGGGTCGGGTTGACGTTGTTGCGGACCACGTCGGCCGTGATGACGACCCGGGCGACGTCCTTGCGGGACGGCACCTCGTACATCACCGACTGGAGGACCTCCTCCATGATCGCGCGCAGGCCTCGGGCGCCGGTCTGGCGCAGGATCGCCTGGTCCGCGATGGCCTCCAGGGCCTCACGCTCGAAGTCCAGCTCCACACCGTCGAGTTCGAACAGCCGCTGGTACTGCTTCACCAGGGCGTTGCGCGGCTCGATGAGGATCTGGAGCAGGGCCTCGCGGTCCAGGTTGTGGACGGAGGTCAGGACCGGGAGGCGGCCGATGAACTCGGGGATCATCCCGAACTTCACCAGGTCCTCCGGCATGACCTCCTGGAACTGGTCGCTCGCCTGGATCTCCCGCTTGGAACGGATCGTGGCGCCGAAGCCGATGCCCTTGGCGCCGGCCCTGGACTCGATGATCTTCTCCAGGCCGGAGAACGCGCCGCCCACGATGAACAGCACGTTCGTCGTGTCGATCTGGATGAACTCCTGGTGCGGGTGCTTCCGGCCGCCCTGCGGCGGTACGGAGGCGGTGGTGCCCTCCAGGATCTTCAGCAGGGCCTGCTGGACGCCCTCGCCGGAGACATCGCGGGTGATCGACGGGTTCTCGCTCTTGCGGGCGACCTTGTCGATCTCGTCGATGTAGATGATCCCGGTCTCGGCCTTCTTGACGTCGTAGTCGGCCGCCTGGATCAGCTTCAGCAGAATGTTCTCGACGTCCTCACCGACGTAGCCGGCCTCCGTGAGCGCCGTCGCGTCCGCGATGGCGAACGGGACGTTGAGCATCCGGGCCAGTGTCTGCGCGAGGAGGGTCTTGCCCGAGCCCGTGGGGCCCAGCAGCAGGATGTTGGACTTGGCGAGTTCGATCGCGTCGTCACGGCTCGCCCCGCCGCCGTTCTCGCCCGCCTGGACCCGCTTGTAGTGGTTGTACACAGCGACCGAGAGAGCCTTCTTCGCGGGCTCCTGGCCTACGACGTACCCCTCGAGGAACTCGTAGATCTCGCGCGGCTTGGGAAGTTCCTCCCACCGCACCTCGGAGGTCTCCGCGAGCTCCTCCTCGATGATCTCGTTGCAGAGATCAATGCACTCGTCGCAGATGTACACACCGGGTCCCGCGATGAGCTTCTTCACCTGCTTCTGGCTCTTTCCGCAGAACGAGCACTTGAGCAGGTCGCCGCCATCACCGATGCGTGCCACGAGGTGCTTCCCCTTCGCCTCGGAGACGCCTGGTTCAGCGCCTCCTGGTGCCTCTGTCCGACGGTACCTTGCCTGGCCCCCCGTTCGGGCCCCCCTTGGCACGGTTCACACGGCCGGGGCCGGGTGACCCTGCCGTACCAAGGGGTAAAGGCCGACGTCAGGCGGCCGCTCCGGCCGCGCTCTTGCGGGTCGCGACGATCTGGTCGACCAGGCCGTAGGCCAGGGCGTCATCGGCGGTCAGGATCTTGTCCCGCTCGATGTCGTCGCGGATCTTCTCGATCGGCGTGGTGGAGTGCTTGGCCAGCAGCTCCTCCAGCTGGGTCCGCATCCGCAGGATCTCGTTGGCCGCGATCTCCAGGTCGGAGAGCTGCTCACGGCCGGTCTGCGAGGACGGCTGGTGGATCAGGATACGCGCGTTCGGCAGTGCCAGGCGCTTGCCCGGGGTACCGGCGGCGAGCAGCACGGCCGCGGCGGAGGCCGCCTGGCCCATGCAGACCGTCTGGATGTCCGGCTTCACGAACTGCATCGTGTCGTAGATCGCGGTGAGCGCGGTGAACGAGCCGCCGGGGCTGTTGATGTAGATCGAGATGTCCCGGTCCGGGTCCATCGACTCCAGGCACAGCAGCTGCGCCATGACGTCGTTGGCGGAGGCGTCGTCGATCTGCACCCCGAGGAAGATCACGCGCTCCTCGAAGAGCTTCGCGTACGGGTCGTACTCACGCACGCCCTGCGAGGTGCGCTCCACGAAGCGCGGGACGATGTAGCGGTTGTCCACCTGCGGGCCGGTGTAGAGGCCGCTCGCGGAGGCGCCGGAGAAGTTGTTCATGTGGGTGTTCACCATCCTGGTGGCGTTCTGTGGGCTGGGTGTCTCGGCGTACGAGAGATGCGGTGCGGTGGCGCGATCCGGGGAACCGGATCAGGCGCCGGTGCCGCCGCCGCCCGGAACGCCCGACGCGATCGTGATGATCTCGTCGATGAGGCCGTAGTCCTTGGCCTCCTCCGCGGTGTACCAGCGGTCGCGGTCGCCGTCGCGGATGATCGTCTCAACGGTCTGGCCCGAGTGGCGGGCGGTGATCTCCGCCATCCGCTGCTTGGTGCGCAGCAGGTACTGGGCCTGGATCTTGATGTCCGAGGCCGTACCGCCGATACCGGCCGAACCCTGGTGCATGAGGATGTCGGTGTTCGGGAGCGCGAAGCGCTTGCCGGCGGTGCCGCCGGTGAGCAGGAACTGGCCCATCGAGGCCGCCATGCCCATACCGATGGTGACCACGTCGTTGGGGATGTACTGCATGGTGTCGTACACCGCCATGCCGGCCGTCACCGAACCGCCGGGGCTGTTGATGTAGAGGTAGATGTCCTTGTCCGGGTCCGCGGCGAGGAGGAGCAGCTGCGCGGTGATCTTGTTGGCGATGTCATCGTCGACCTGCTGACCGAGGAAGATGATGCGCTCGCCGAGCAGTCGGCTGTAGACCTGGTCACCGAGGCCTCCACCGAGGGACGGCTCTCCGGCGGCGTAGGGCATCAGATTCGTCACGTATCCACCTGCTCGTCTCTGACGGCTCCGGCCGTCTCAGCGTCTTCGTACCGGGTGGGCCGGGACTCCCCGACCCTTCCTATTCATGGACCCTAACGCGCAGGTGGGACAACGCCATCCCGCTTCCGCAACTGTTCGCTGGGAGCGCAAGGTCCGCAGTCCGCACACGGGTTGTGGGGAACGTCCACCGGTACGACGACGGGCTCCGGACGCGATTGCGTCCGGAGCCCGTCTGCGGGTTCAGCAGCCCGTCTGCGGGTTCAGCGCGAGGCTCAGGCCTCGGTCTTCTCCTCGGCCGGGGCGTCGGCGGTGCCCTCGGCGGCCTCGACCGCCTCGGTGGTCTCCTCCGCCACGTCCTCGTCGTCCTCAAGGTCGACGGGCTCACCGTTGGTGTCGACGACCTTGGCGGCCTCGACGACCACGGCCAGCGCCTTGCCGCGGGCGACCTCGCCGACGAGCATCGGCACCTGGCCACCCTCGACGACGGCCTGGGCGAACTGGTCGGGGCTCATGCCGGAGGACTGCGCGCGCCGCATGAGGTGCTCGGTGAGCTCCTCCTGGTTCACGTTCAGCTTCTCCTTGTTGACGAGCTCGTCAAGGATGAACTGGGTCTTGATGCCCTTGACGGCCTGCTCGGACGTCTCGGCCTCGAACTCCTCAAGGGTCTTGCCCTGGATCTCCAGGTACTTCTCGAGGTCGAGACCCATCTGGCCGAGCTGGTGGTGCTCCAGGTTGTGCTTGCGGGTCTGGACCTCGTCCGCGAGCAGCTTCTCGGGGATCGGGACCTCGGCGAGCTTCAGGAGCTCCTCCAGGACCCGCTCCTGGGCCTGGGTGGCCTGGTCGTACTGCTTGGTGCTCTCCAGCCGCTTGCGGCTGTCGGCCTTGAGCTCGTCGAGCGTGTCGAACTCGCTCGCCATCTGGGCGAACTCGTCGTCCAGCTCGGGAAGCTCACGGGCGGCGACCGCGGTGACCTTGACGGTGACCTCGGCCTCCTTGCCCTCGGCGGAGCCGCCCTTCAGCTCGGAGGAGAAGGTGGCCTCGCCACCCGCCTCCAGGCCGGTCACGGCGTCGTCGATGCCTTCGAGGAGCTCGCCGGAACCGATGGTGTACGAGACACCCTCGGCCACGCCGTCCTCCAGGACCTCGCCCTCGACCTTGGCGGTCAGGTCGATGGTCACGACGTCACCGTCGGCGGCGGCGCGCTCGACCGGGCTGGTCGAGGCGAAGCGCTCGCGGAGCTGCTCCACGGCCTTCTCGACGTCCTCGTCGCTGACCTCAAGGGCGTCGACGGTGACCTCGATGCCGGAGTAGTCCGGGATCTCGATCTCGGGGCGTACGTCAACCTCGGCGGTGAAGGCCAGCAGTTCGCCGTCCTTCAGCTCCGTGATGTCGACCTCCGGCTGGCCGAGGACGTTGAGCTCTCCCTCATTGACGGCCTCGGTGTAGAACTTCGGAAGGGCGTCGTTGACGGCCTCCTCCAGCACAGCACCACGGCCGAACCGCTGGTCGATGACCCGGTTGGGGATCTTGCCCTTGCGGAACCCCTTCACCGTGACCTGCTGGTTGATCTTCTTGTACGCCGCGTCGAGGCTGTCCTTGAGCTCCTCGAAGGGCACCTCAATGCTGAGCCGAACCCGGGTCGGGTTCAGGGTCTCCACGGCGCTCTTCACGGTTCGGTCTCCTTGTGGCTGACTTCTTGGGGTTCTGCTCCACCGCACACGAGGCGGCTTCGCGGACCGAGCCCGGTACATCAGACACACGGGCACGCATTTTGCATAGTAACGGCAAGGTGGAGAACTCCCACAATGCGATCTTGCCGGTGGTCGGGGTGGCCGGATTCGAACCGACGACCTTCCGCTCCCAAAGCGGACGCGCTACCAAGCTGCGCCACACCCCGTCGGTGCGACACGTAGGGTACATGGAGACCGGCAGTACATCGGCCGCTTTTCCGGAGGCGTCGCCCGGCGCGACACCGGATGCGGGATCGGGTGTGCGGGCAGCGCCCGCGACCCGCTACGATGCTTCTCGTGCCGCGGTCCCGGTGACCTGCGGTGCGGTGCATGCGGGCGTAGCTCAATGGTAGAGCCCTAGTCTTCCAAACTAGCTACGCGGGTTCGATTCCCGTCGCCCGCTCCATGGCTCGGGCCCGGCCCGGCGTCATCCTCTCGGATGGCTGCCGGACCGGGCCCTTCGCGTTTCCCCTGCGCGTTCCCCGCTCGCGTCCCGGGCCGGGGTGCGGCCCGGGACGCGGTCCGGGGTCAGAAGCTGATCTGGTTGATGCTCTGCGCTATCGAGTCCATGAACTTCTGGATCGACGGCGCCATGCCGGTCGATGCCAGGAAGAAGCCGAAGAGCACCGCGACGACCGCGGGTCCGGCCTTGATGGAGCCGCCTCGGATCAGGACCACCAGGATGATCGCCAAAAGAAGCACCACAGACAGTGAAATGGCCACGACTGATCACACCCTCGGTCGGTCCGCCTTGCCGGCCCGGAAGTGCGCGGTCGCGCGCACCTCCGTTGTCGTCCATCGTGCCACCAACTCCCCTGTGGTCGCTGCCGTCTGACGAGGCGACCAGTCGGTATCGCGCCATCTTGCCCCGGCCGCGGGCCGGTTCACGGCGTCCGGATGCGGCCGTCGGCCCAGTGGCGGCACGGCGGGCGCCCGCTGCGCCCGCGGTAATGATCCGATGAACGGAAATGATCTGCAACAGCGATCGTTCCCTTATCCACACACTTCAGCCACATGTAATTCCCGGCACCGGACGCGACGTAATTCACCGCATCCAACTGCCTGCCCATATGCACTATTTAAGGGGGATTAACCTACCCATACCAGACAAAAAAATAAGGGTTTGTCTTTTGGCCGGCCGGGCACACGGGATATCCGATGGCGGTTTCACGAAATGCAGTCGAGACGTCTAGGGTGCTTGAGATGTTCCACGCTCCGAACGTATTCCAGAGGGCCCCGCTTCCCCCGGCGACCCGGGAGTCGGAGCCCAGACCCCAAGCGGCGGGCCAGGCGCCGGACGCGACCTCCGCGGTGGCCGTGGCGGAGCGGCCCGCGCCGGCGCCGGCCGCGAAGAAGCGTGAGGCCTACTTCGACAACGCCAAGTACCTCGCCATCGTGCTGGTCGCGGTGGCGCACTCCTGGGTGCCGGTCATGGAGGGCAGCCGGGCGGCCCGCGCGGCGTACATGGTCACGTACACCTTCCACATGCCGGCCTTCATCATCATCTCCGGCTACTTCTCACGTTCGTTCAGCCTGACCCCCGCCAAGGTGAAGCGCCTGGTGACGGGGGTCGCCGTGCCGTACATCGTGTTCGAGACGGCGTACTCGCTGTTCCGCGGGGCCGCGAGCGGCTCGTCCGACGGGTCGATCAGCCTGCTGGAGCCCTGGTACCTCACCTGGTTCCTGGCCGCGCTGTTCATCTGGCGGCTCACCACGCCGATCTGGCAGAACCTGCGCCACCCGCTGGCGGTGTCGCTCGTGATCGCCGTCCTCGCCTCGCTCGCACCCAGCATCGGCGACGACCTCGACCTGCCGCGCGTCCTGCAGTTCCTGCCGTTCTTCGTGCTCGGTCTCCAGCTCAAGCCCGAGCACTTCAGGATGGTCAAGCGCCGCGAGGTGCGGCTGCTGGCCCTGCCGCTGTTCGCCGGCGCGGCGGTCTTCGCCTACTGGGCGGCGCCCCGGATGCAACTGGGCTGGTTCCTGCGCGACTCCAGCGCCCAGGAGATGGGCGCCCCGTGGTGGTCGGGCGCGGTGATGACCCTCGCCCTGTTCGGCTGCGCGACGCTGCTCACCGCCGGGTTCCTCGCGTGGGTGCCGCGCCGCCACATGTGGTTCACCGTGCTGGGCGCCGGCACGATCTGCGGCTATCTGCTGCACGGGTTCCTGGTGAAGGGCGCCGACTACTCGGGCCTCTTCGACCACAACGACTGGCTCATCTCGCCCGTCGGGCTGGTGCTCGTCACCGTGGCCGCCTCGGCCGGGGTGACGCTGCTGTGCACGCCGCCGGTGCGACGGGTCATGCGCTGTGTGACCGAACCGGACATGAACTGGGCGTTCCGGCGGGACGCCGCCAAGATCTGAGACGTCGGGATTGAGCCAACACGGCGGAGCCGGACCCGGTCGGGTCCGGCTCCGCCGTGTTGGCTCAATCCCGACGTTCGGTGAGTGATTCCGGGGCGGTGAGTCCGAGCAGACTCCGCACCAGCGCATACTTCGCGGCCAGCCGGGTACGGGTCGCCGCGTCCAGGGCCGCGAGGCGGTCCGGGTCCGCGTTGTGGGCGAGATCGGACTCCTTGACCAGCAGTGCGCCCGGGGTGGCCAGGATGCGGCCGGCGTACGCCGACAGCTCCTCGCCCTCGCGCTTGCTGACGGCCAGGACCATGTCCTTGACCCGCTGCGGCAGCGCGGCCCCGGCCAGCCAGCGCTCCGACAGCGCGTCGTCCTCGACCGCGTCGTGCAGCCAGGCGGCGGCGATCTGCTCCTCGCTGCCGCCCCTGTCCCGTACGCCCTCCGCGACGGCGGCGAGGTGTTCGGCGTACGGGCGTCCCGCCTTGTCCCGCTGGCCCTCGTGGGCCGCACGGGCGAGGCGCTCGACTTCGGCCAGGGTGAGGTGCGCGCGGGGTGCCGTCATGGCCCGACTCTACGGACGTGCCGCGGCCCGGCCCAGGGCGGCTCGGGCGGGCACCAGTGCGGCGGCGAGCCCGAGGCCCACCGTGGCGGCCAGGAACGATCCGTACAACGCGGGCGGGATGTACGGGGATTCGCCGGTCAAGCCCCGCATCATCGGGATGAGCGTGGCCAGCGCGATGGCCGTGCCGAGCGCGGCCCCGGCCACGGTGACGAGCAGCGCCTCCCAGCGGATCATGCCCATGATCTGGCGGCGGGTGGAGCCGACGAGCCGGAGCATGGTCAGCTCCCTGCGGCGGTCCAGGACCGTCATCACCAGCGTGTTGACCGCCGCGACGGCGGCGAATCCGCCGAGGACCGCGGCCATGACCGTGTTGGCCCAGGCGTTCAGCTCGCGGTCCCGGCTCTGCGCGGTGGCGTAGCCGGAGGGGTCGGTGACCGTGCCGAGTGCGGTGAGCCGCTCCGCGCCCGCCGGGGTGGCCCGTACGAGTACGTCGGAGGCGTACGGCGAGGTGACGTGGGTCCGCAGATCGGCGGAGGGGAGGGTGACGAGGGCGGTGCCCAGGCCTCTTCCGTAGACCGCGACGATCTTCGGCGACGCCTTGGTGCCGTCCGGCAGGCGCAGCGCGAGGCGGTCGCCGGTGTGCACCTTCGCCGAGCCGGCGAGCGTGGTGTCGATGGCGACGGTGCCGGGGGCCAGCGCGTCGAGCGATCCGGTACGGACGTCGAGGTCCTGGACGGCGGCGAGTTCACGGCCGGAGCCGATGACTCCCTGCGTCGGGGCGTTCTCCAGCCAGGTGTCCCCGCCCGATCCGGCGGGGACCAGCACGGAGGTGCGGAGCAGTCCGACGGCGGTGGAGACGCCGGGGGTCGCGGCCGCGCGCTCGGTGGCGTCGGAGGCGAGGCCGGCCGGCGCGGAGACGATCCGGTCCGCGGTGACGGCGTCGCGCCGCTGGTGCTCGGTCGCCCGGTCCTCGCTGGTGTGCATGAAGACGAGCGTCGAGGAGAAGGCCATGGCGAGCACGATCGGCGTGATCGCGGAGGCCATCCGGCGGGAGTTGGCGAGGGAGTTGGCCGCGGCCAACGAGGCCGAGGGGCCGCCGGCCCGCAGCGGGAGGCCCAGGACCGAGGCGCAGATCCGGGCGATCAGCGGGCCGAGCAGTCCGACCGCGAGCATGAAGAGCATGACCACACCGAGTGCGGCGTTGGCCGCGTCGTCGCCGGTCTGCGAGGCGGCGACGCCCGCGAGGACACCGCCACCGGCCAGCGCGGCGATCCCCAGGGGTGTGCGGATCCAGCCGAACGGCGGGCGCTCCACGGCGGACTGGGCCAGCGCGAGACCGGGCTTCGTCTTCGACGGGCGGCGCGCGGCTGCGTAGCCGGCGCCCAGTGCGGTGAGCATCGTGGCGGCGACGGCGATCGTCAGCGGCAGCCAGGAGATCCGCAGCCCGACGGCGTCCGGGACGGCGCCCTTCGCCTTGAGCTGCCCGAACCACCAGGCGGCCAGGGCCGTTCCGGGCAGGCAGCCGAGCGCGCCGGCGAGCGGGGCGACGAGCAGGGATTCGGTGGCGATGCTGCGGCGCAGCTGGCGCGGGGTGGCCCCGATCGCACGCAGCAGGGCGAATTCGCGGCTGCGCTGGCCCACGGAGAGGGCGACCGTACCGGCCGCGGTGAAGACGGCGACCATGGTGGCGACGCCGCCGAAGGAGCCGCCGAGCCCGGTGAGGAGTTCCCTGGCGTCCGCGAGGCCCGGGTCCTCGACCGCGCCTCGGTCGTTCCCGGTG
Organism: Streptomyces sp. NPDC088730; assembly: GCF_044751215.1. NCBI lineage: Bacteria > Bacillati > Actinomycetota > Actinomycetes > Kitasatosporales > Streptomycetaceae > Streptomyces > Streptomyces sp. NPDC088730. Next base: position 461,877 of record NZ_JBIVLK010000001.1, on the reverse strand, counting down.
CTGACCCTGACGCCCGAGGTGTGGCCGAGGGCGTCGGAGACCTGGCGGGCGAGGACGGACGGGTCGGCGCCGTCGGCGGCGAGTACGGCGATGGCGTCGACCCGGCCGGGGTGGCCGGAGAGCGCCACGGCCTCGCGGTCCGTGAACCAGACGGTGGCGTCGGTGGTGGTGGTGCCGGAGACCCGGAACTCCTTCGGGCCCGCCGGGGTGTCCAGCGTGACGCGGTCACCGGTCCGGGCCCCGCCGTGGCCGGCCGGGACGACGACCTCGCCGGTACGCGGCGCGTCACCGGACGCCAGCCGGGTGCCGGTGAGGGCGGCGGAGCCCCAGCCGTGCGCGGTGAGGGGCGCGGAGTCCTGGTGCTCCGGGGAGCCCGCGCCGTCGGTCGCGGAGCCCTGGTGCGTCGCGGAACCGGCGCCGTCGGTCATGGAGACCCGGTGCGTCGCTGAGCCCGCGCCACCGCTCTCGGAACCCCAGTGCACCGGGTAGCCGACGTCACCGATCGCGGCCGTGGCGCCGGGGGCTGCGGCGGCCCTGGCGATCAGGGCGTCGGACAGCCGGGCGGTGTCCGGCAGCGCGCCGGCCTCCTCGTAGCGGTCGTCCCCGCTGCCGACGGTCAGCCGGGCCTGCTGGTCGGCGGCGACGATCACCGGCGCCTTCGCGTAGCGGTCGGGCGGTACGGACGCGCGCAGGCCGGTCTCCAGCAGGATGCCGCAGGCGGAGACGATGGCCGCGGCCAGCAGGAGGGCGACGAAGGTGCCCGCGAACGACGCGGGTTTGAAGCGTACGGCCGCGCGGGCCAGGCCGTTCGGGATGAACATCAGGCAGCGGCCCTTGCGTGGTCGCGGGTGTGGGCGGTCAGCGCGGTCATCCGCGCGGCGATCCGGTCGGCGCCCGCGCGGGGCAGCCGGTCCGCGATCTCGCCGTCGGCGAGGAAGAGCACGTGGTCCGCGTAGGCGGCGGCCGCCGGGTCGTGGGTGACCATCACGACGGTCGCGCCGAGGGTGTCGACCGCGTGCCGGAGCAGCTGGAGGATCTCGGCGGCGGTGGTGGTGTCGAGGGCTCCGGTCGGCTCGTCGGCGAAGATCACATCGGGCCGGGTGACCAGGGCGCGGGCGACGGCGACGCGCTGCTGCTGGCCGCCGGAGAGCTGGCCGGGGCGCCGGTTCCCCTTGTCGCCGAGGCCGACCCTGGTGAGCATCTCCGCGGCCTCGCGGCGGCTGCGGGCGGAGCCGGTGCGCTGTCCGGCCAGGCGCATGGGCAGGACGACGTTCTGCTCGACCGTGAGGGACGGGAGCAGGTTGAACGCCTGGAAGACGAAGCCGAGCCGGCTGCGGCGCAGTTCGGTGAGCTTGTTCTCGCTCATGCCGGTGATCTCCGTGCCGCCGAGGCTGACCGATCCCGCGGTGGGACGGTCGAGCCCCGCCGCGCACTGGAGGAACGTCGACTTACCGGAGCCGGACGGGCCCATCACCGCGGTGAAGCTGCCCCTCGGCAGGGCGAGATCGATGCCGCGCAGGGCGTGGACGGCCGATCCGCCCCGGCCGTACTGCCGGCGGACGCCGCGCAGTTCGACGGCCGGGTCCGCGGGAACCGGCCCCGCGCAGCTCAGCGCGGTGCGGGCCTCACGTGCTGCCCGCACGCTCTCCTGCGCTCCCCGCCTGGTGCGCCGAAGCCCCATGGTGTCCGCCTTCCGTAGCCATCCGTGATCGGTCCCTCGAACGTACGGATTCGTACCGCTCCGGGGCCATGACGGCGGCTGGCGGATCGGGGGTGGGGGAAACCCCAGGGAGGCCGGTCGGGAAATCCGTCGGGAGGCTCTTCCGGGAGCCCGTGGGGAGGCCTGTCGGGGTGGTGATACTTGCAACGTCAATCATTCGGTAAACTAATTACTGACGATTCCTTGACGTTCTCTTGACCAAGCGAAGGACTGGGCTCATCGGACACGCAGACACGCTCATCGCCATGGGCGGCGCCTTCCTCGCCGCCGCCGTACTCGCCCGCGTCGGCAGCCGCATCGGACTGCCGACCATCCCCCTGTTCATCCTGGCCGGGATCCTGCTCGGCCCGCACACCCCCGGCATCGTCCTGGTCGCGGACCCGCACGATCTGGAGATGCTCTCCGCGCTCGGCCTGGTGCTGCTGCTCTTCTACCTCGGCCTGGAGTTCCACCTCGACGACCTCAAGGCGGGCGGACGCAGGATGGCGCTCGCCGGCGGCGCCTATCTCGCCCTGAACGTCGGCGCCGGACTCGGCTTCGGCTTCGCGCTCGGCTGGGGCACGTCGGAGGCGCTGGTGCTGGCCGGGGTGCTCGGCATCTCGTCGTCGGCCATCGTCACCAAGGTCCTGGTCGACCTGGGCCGGATCGGCAATCCGGAGACCAAGCCGATCCTCGGCATCATCGTCGTCGAGGACGTGTTCCTCGCGCTGTACCTGGCCGCCCTCCAGCCCATCCTCTCGGGCGCCGACAGCCTCGCGGCGGCGGCGGCCGACGGCGGAAAGGCCTTTGGGTTCCTGCTGGCGCTGGCCCTCGCCGCCAGGTTCGGCACCAGGCTCATCAGCAAGCTGATCAACACCAAGGACGACGAACTCCTCGTCATCTCCTTCCTCGGCGCGGCGGTCCTGGTGGCCGGCATCTCGGAGTGGTTCGGGGTCGCGGACGCCATCGGCGCCTTCATGGTGGGCCTGATGCTCGGCAGCACCTCCTCCGGCAAGCGCATCCTGAAGCTGGTCCACCCGCTGCGGGACGCCTTCGGCGCGATCTTCTTCTTCGCCTTCGGCCTCTCCATCAACCCCGGTGATCTGCCGGTCGTGCTGTGGGCGGTGCTGGCCGCCGTCGCGGTGACCCTCGCCATGAACGTCCTCGCGGGCATCGCCACCGCCAAGCTGTACGGGTTCGGCCCGCAGGCCACGGCGAACATCTCCACCACCCTGGTGGCGCGCGGCGAGTTCGCGCTGATCCTCGCCACGATGGCGGCGGGCGCCGGACTCGACGAGCGGCTCGCGCCGTTCATCGCCGGATACGTACTGGTCCTCGCGGTCCTGGCCCCACTGGTGGCCGGACGGTCGCACTGGCTGGCCAGAATCCTTCCGGGCGGACGCGACACCGCGCTCACCCCGATCCGGTGACGAGCCGGAAGCTGTTGACGTACGCCCGGTTAGGACCGGTTGCGTACGGTTCAGGATTTGCGTGACAGCAGGAGCAGTGCCCGGTCGTCGTTGACGTCCTTGGCACACGCCTCGATGAGGTGCCAGGCGGCACCCTCGAAGCCCGTCGAGACATAGCGGTCGGCCTCGCCGGTCAGCCGGTCGATGCCCTCCGCCATGTCCCGTTCGGACGTCTCCACCAGTCCGTCGGTGAACAGCATCAGTACGTCCCCCGGGGCCAGCGAGCCCTTCACCGCGTCGAACTGCGCTCCGTCGTACACCCCGAGCAGGGGGCCCTCCGCGGCCATCTCCTCCCACCGGCCGCTGCCGGCGTGCAGCTGGAGGGCGGGCGGATGGCCGGCCGAGAGGAGCTCGTAGTCGCCGGATTCGAGGTCCAGGACCAGATGGATCGAGGTCGCGAAGCCCTCGTCCCAGTCCTGGCGCAGCAGGTAGCCGTTGGCCGCGGGCAGGAAGCCGTGCGGCGGCAGCGACCCGAGGAGCCCGCCGAACGCGCCGGACAGCAGCAGCGCGCGGGAGCCCGCGTCCATACCCTTGCCGGAGACGTCCGTGAGTACGGCCTCCAGGGTGCGGCCGCCGTTGGTCCGGGCCGCGACGACGAAGTCGCCGGAGAAGGACTGGCCGCCCGCCGGGCGCAGCGACATCTCCCGGTGCCAGCCCTGCGGCAGCCTGGGCAGCGCGCTCTGCACCCGGATGCGTTCGCGCAGGTCGAAGAGCATCGTGCCGCCGCGCCGCCACGGCACCCCGACCCTGGCCCGGAACTGGGCGAGCACCAGCCCGAAGAAGCCGCAGGCCGCCACCGTCAGCACGGTTCCGGGGGTGACCCCGACCGTGCCGTCCGTGAACGGGCCGAGCCGCACCGACTCGACGATCAGGGCAGCGGCGGCGGCCGCGTACAGACCGAGCAGGCTCGCGGGCCGCAGCACCAGGCCGCCCGCGACGATCGGCAGGACGAGCGCGGTCGGTGAACACCACACCGGGTTCAGCAGGGTGCCGCAGGTGATGGCCGGGATGATGAGCAACAGGGCGGCCAGGGCGATCCAGTCGGAGCCGTCGCCGCGGAAGTAGTCGACGCCGGATCTGCGCAGCGTGCTGCGCACCCGGTGCGCCGATTTCCGCAATCGGGCCGGGTAGGTCTCTGCTCCTGCGCGTCGGGCCATTGCGGGGACTTTATCCACCCGACGGCCTCCGGTGCAGGGGGACCCCTGTGACAATGCGTTCGAAATCGGGTCGCCTGTCCGTCTCGCCCCTGGTAGGCATGGCATATGACTACAGAGCTCCGCGTGTTGCGGCCGTCCGAATGGAACGAATGGTTCGAGTGCCTGGAGCTCGCCTTCGGAGGAGTGGCCGAACCGCCCGAGCAACGCGAGCTGGAGGAATCGCTGACCGAGCACGAGCGCTCGCTCGGGATCTGGGACGGCCCCGATGTCGTCGCCACGTCCGGGGCGTTCAGCTTCCGGCTGGCCGTTCCGGGCGGCGCGCTGGTGCCGGCCGCCGGCGTGACGATGGTCAGCGTCGCGGCCACCCACCGCAGGCGCGGCCTGCTGACCTCGATGATGCGCCGGCAGCTCGACGACGTGCGGGCACTGGGTGAGCCGCTCGCCGTGCTCACGGCGTCGGAGCCGGCGATCTACGGCCGGTACGGGTACGGGGCGGCGACCCGCCAGATGTCCCTGACGATCGACACGGACCGGGTGCGGCTGAACGTCCCCGAGGGCACGGACGGGGTCCGGCTGCGGCACGCGAAGAAGGACGAGGCGGTCGCGGCCTGCGAGAGCGTGTATGCGCGCCTGGTGCCGGGCCGTCCCGGCACCCCGGCCCACGCTCCGGGCTGGGAGCGCAAGTCGCTCGTCGATCCGGTGAGTTCGCGGGAGGGCGGCTCCGCGTTGCAGTGCGTGCTGGCCGAGCGGGACGGTGAAGTGGTGGGTTACACCACGTACCACATCAAACCGGACTGGCAGACGGCCGGGCCCAAGGGCCGGGTCCTCGTGAGCGACCTGGCGGCGCTGGATCCGGCAGCGTACGCGGCGCTGTGGCGGTTCCTCTTCGGGATCGACCTGACGTCGACCGTCGAGGCACGGAACCGGCCGGTGGACGACGCGGTGCTGCACCTGGTCTCTGACGTGCGGCGGTGCGGGGTCCAGGTCCGGGACTCGCTCCATGTACGCCTGGTGGACGTGGGCGCGGCGCTGGAGGCACGGAGCTACCGGGGGCCGGTGGACGTGGTGTTCGAGGTCGAGGACGCGTTCTGCCCCTGGAACGCGGGGCGTTGGCGGCTGACAGCCGACGCGAAGGGCGGCGCGTCGTGCAAGCGCACGGAGGACGCGGCGGAGCTGGCGCTCTCGGTGCGGGAGTTGGGGACGGCGTACCTGGGCGGCGAATCACTGGGCGCGTTGGCCCTGGCCGGGCGGGTACGGGAGGTGCGGGCGGGGGCGTTGGCGGAGGCATCGTCGGCGTTCCTGTCCGACGTGGCACCGTGGCTGCCACGGGGGTTCTAACCGTGTGCGGGCCCGTCCGGCGACAGGCCTTGTCCTCAATCGCCGGACGGGCTTGATGTGGCCTGACTGGCGTGAGAATCGAGCCCGTCCGGCGGTTGAGGACAGCCCGGCGGGACGTGCAACCCGCGCTCAGCGGGACTGGCATCCCGGGCACCAGAACAGGTTCCGGGCCGACAGCTCCGCCGCCCGGATCTCCGTGCCGCAGACGTGGCAGGACTGCCGCGCGCGCCGGTAGACGTACACCTCGCCGCCGTGGTCGTCCACCCTCGGCGGGCGGCCCATCGCCTCCGGCAGGTGCTCGGCGCGGACCGTGTCGATGCGGTTGTTGCGCACGCCCTCGCGCATCAGCTCGCCCAGGTCCGTCCAGATCGCGTCCCACTCGCGGCGGGTGAGGTCCCGGCCGGCCCGGTACGGGTCGATGCCGTGCCGGAACAGCACCTCCGCGCGGTACACGTTTCCGACGCCCGCGACGACCTTCTGGTCCATCAGCAGGGCGGCCACGGTGATCCGGCTCCGGGAGATCCGCAGCCAGGCACGTTCGCCGTCCTCGTCGGAGCGCAGCGGGTCGGGGCCGAGCCGGTCGTGTATCGACTGCTTCTCGGCGTCGGTGATCAGCGCGCACGTGGTCGGGCCGCGCAGGTCCGCGTGGTGCTCGTCGTTGAGGAGGCGCAGCCGGACCGTGTCGGTGGGCGGCGGGGCCGGCACCGTACCGAATCCGAGCTTGCCGAACAGGCCGAGGTGGATGTGGACCCAGCCGGTTCCCGCGAAGCCGAGGAAGAGGTGCTTGCCGTGCGCGTCGGCGCCTTCGAGCACCCGGCCGTCGAGCAGCGCGGCGCTGTCGGAGAACTTGCCCTGCGGGCTGCTCACCCGCACCGGCCGGCCGGCGAACCTGTCCCGGTGGTCGTCCGCGAGGCGGTGGATCGTGTGGCCCTCGGGCACGGCGGCGGCGCTCCTGGGTGAGGCGGTGGTGCGGGCATGGCTGTGCCGCCGGGGGCTCCGGCGGCACAGCGGGGGCGGTGCGGCGGTCAGCCCTGCTGCGGGTGGTGGGCCGGGACCGGGGGGAGCTCGCCGGTGTTCTCGTACGCCGTGAGCATCGCGATGCGGCGGCTGTGCCGCTCCTCGCCGGAGTACGGAGTGGCGAGGAAGATCTCGACGAACTTCGTGCACTCCTCCTCGGTGTGCATCCGGCCGCCGATGGAGATCACGTTGGCGTCGTTGTGCTCGCGGCCCAGCGCGGCGGTCTGCTCGCTCCAGGCGAGTGCGGCGCGGACGCCCTTGACCTTGTTCGCGGCCATCTGCTCGCCGTTGCCGGAGCCGCCGATGACGATCCCGAGGCTGTCGGGGTCGGCGGCCGTCCTCTCGGCGGCACGCAGGCAGAACGGCGGATAGTCGTCCTGGGCGTCGTAGATGTGGGGACCGCAGTCGACGGCCTCGTGGCCCTGGGCCTTGAGCCACTCGACGAGGTGGTTCTTGAGTTCGTAACCGGCATGGTCGGATCCGAGGTACACGCGCATGGGAGGAGTGTGGCACGAGCTTCGCCGGGTAACCGACGACGGGGTGCGGTGTGGCCCTGATGTGCGGACCCTGTGCGCGCGAAGCCGCTGAAGCGATGATCGTGTCAACGATGCGGATGTGGGGGTTCCGCTTTCGGGGTTGACCGGGCTTCAATGCAACGCTCGCCGCCCACCACCGTGCGGCGGCGGGCACGCACCGAGTGATCCGAAACGTGAGGATTCGATCCATGACGTCGCAGACGACTCTGGCCGGACCGGGCCAACAGCCCGAGGGGCCGGGCCGGACGGGCCCCGGGGACGGGCTCCAGGCAGGCCTCAAGAACCGTCACCTCTCGATGATCGCCATCGGCGGCGTGATCGGCGCGGGCCTCTTCGTGGGGTCGAGCGCGGGCATCGCCGCCGCCGGACCGGCCATCCTGCTGTCGTACGCGCTGGTCGGCCTGATGGTCGTCTTCGTGATGCGGATGCTCGGGGAGATGGCCGCCGCGCGTCCGGCCTCCGGCTCCTTCTCCGCCTACGCCGACCAGGCGCTGGGCCGCTGGGCCGGTTTCTCGATCGGCTGGCTCTACTGGTTCTTCTGGGTCGTGGTGCTCGCCGTCGAGGCCACGGCGGGTGCCAAGATCCTGGAGAACTGGGTGCCGGGCGTCCCGCAGTGGGCCTGGGCGCTGATCGTGATGCTGGTACTGACCGCGACGAACCTGGTCTCGGTCGGCTCGTACGGGGAGTTCGAGTTCTGGTTCGCCGGGATCAAGGTCGTCGCGATCGGCGCCTTCGTGATCGTCGGGCTGCTCGCCGTCTTCGGCGTACTGCCGGGCTCGGACAACGCCGGCTCGGGGCTGGCCCACCTCACCGACACCGGCGGCTTCTTCCCCAAGGGTCCCGGCGCCATCCTCACCGGGGTGCTGATGGTGGTCTTCTCCTTCATGGGCAGCGAGATCGTGACGCTGGCGGCCGGTGAGTCGGAGGACCCGCAGCGCGCCGTCCAGAAGGCCACCAACAGCGTGATCTGGCGGATCGCCGTCTTCTACCTGGGCTCGATCTTCGTCGTGCTGACCCTGCTGCCGTGGAACGACGCCTCGATCATGGAGAAGGGCAGCTACGTCGCCGCGCTCGACTCGATCGGCATCCCGCACGCCGGACAGGTGATGGACGTCATCGTGCTCACCGCCGTGCTGTCCTGCCTCAACTCCGGCCTCTACACGGCCTCCCGGATGGCCTTCTCGCTCGGCGGCCGCGGTGACGCCCCGAAGGCGTTCGCCCGGACCAACAAGCGGGGCGTGCCGCAGGCGGCCATCCTGTCCTCCGTGGTCTTCGGCTTCGTCGCCGTCTTCTTCAACTACCAGTGGCCGGACACCGTCTTCGCGTTTCTGCTGAACTCCTCCGGCGCGGTCGCCCTGTTCGTCTGGCTGGTCATCTGCTTCACCCAGCTGCGGATGCGCGGCATCATCCTGCGCGAGTCGCCGGAGAAGCTGGTCGTACGGATGTGGCTCTTCCCGTATCTGACCTGGGCGACCATCGCGATGATCTCGTTCGTGCTGGTCTACATGCTGACCGATGACGCGGGACGCGAGCAGGTGCTGCTCTCGCTGCTGGTCGCGGTCCTGGTGGTGGCCGTCTCGCTGGTGCGCGAGGTGCGCGGGCGCCGCAACGGCACCCCGGCCGGGAAGTCCGCCGAATGAGCCTCCATACCTGACCGGAACTGTCAGGTATCGCGGGGAGGCTCTCCCTCGTAAGCCGGCGAACGCGTGAGCCACCGAGCGCGTGAGCCATCGAGCGAGCGAGTGGAGAGCCTCCGCCATGACTGCCGTCCCGTCCGGTTTCCAGACCGGTTTCCCCGTCCGCCCGGACCTCGTCGTGGAGGCCGCCGGGGCCGGTGACGTACGTGACGCCGTGGCACGCGCCGCCTCTGGCGGCCTCCGGGTCGCCGTCCGGGCCACCGGGCACGGGCTGGCCGGCCCCGTGGAGAGCGGGGTCCTGATCGACACCCGCCGGATGGACTCCGTACGGATCGACCCGGTGCGCCGCACCGCCGCGATCGGGGCGGGCACCACCTGGGGGCAGGTGGTCGAGGCGGCCGCGCCGCACGGGCTGGCCCCGCTGAACGGTTCCGCGCCCGGCGTGGGCGCCGTCTCCTACACGCTGGGCGGCGGGCTGGGCATCCTGGGCCGGGAGTTCGGGTACGCCGCCGACCATGTGCGGTCGCTCGACGTGGTGACGGGCGACGGGGTGCTCCGGCATGTCACCCCGGAGGACGAACCGGACCTGTTCTGGGGGCTGCGCGGCGGCGGGCACCGGCTGGGCGTGGTGACGGGCCTGGAGACCGGGCTCGTCCCGGTGGCCCGGCTGTACGGCGGCTCGATCGCCTTCGACGGGGACGGCGGGGCCGGCGCCGAGGTGCTCCGGCGCTATCCGGAGTGGACCCGGACCCTGCCCGACGCGCTGACGTCGTCGGTGGCCGCACTCGTGTACCCGGATGTGCCGCAGGTGCCGGAGGCGGTGCGGGGCCGGTACGTCGTCTCCGTGCGTGTGGCGTACACCGGGAGCGCGGCCGGGGGCGAGCGCCTCGTCGCACCGCTGCGGGCGATCGGGCCGGTGCTCGCGGACTCGCTGCGGGAGATGCCGTACACGCAGAGCCCGGGTATTCACAACGATCCGCCGTTCCCGCACGCGTACTACGGGGACGGGCTGATGCTGAGCGGACTGGATCCGGAGCGCGCGGTGCGGGTGCTGGAGCTGACCGGCCGCGAGGCTCCGATGATGACCGTGGTCCAGCTCAACCACCTGGGCGGCGCCCTGGCCACCGCCCCGACGGCGGAGAACGCGGTGCCGTACCGGGAGGCGGGGTTCCTGCTCCGGCTGCTGTCCCCGCTGGACGGTACGGACGTGGCCGCCGTCCGGGCCCTGTACGAGGAGGTGGCCGGGGTCCTCGCACCGCTCGTCGTGGGCCGTTCGCTGAACTTCTCCTTCGGCGGCGGGGACCGTACGGACGGGTTCCACGGCCGCCGGACACGCGAGAGGCTCGCCGGTCTGGTGTCGCGTCACGACCCGGCGAGCCTCTTCGGTGGTGCGTACGGAAGCGGCGGGATCAGCCCCGGCGGCCGATGAGCTTCCAGGACGCGGGCAGCGCGCCCATCGCGAGCGCCGCCTTCAGCGCGTCGCCGAGCAGGAACGGCGTCAGGCCGGCCGCGATCGCGGCGCTCGCCGACATGCCGGTGGACAGCGCCAGGTAGGGCACGCCGACCGAGTAGATGATGGCCGAGCCGAGCACCATGGTGCCCGCCGTGCGCAGCGCCGAGCGGTCGCCGCCGCGGCGGGCCAGGCCGCCCACCACGGTCGCGGCGAGCAGCATGCCGAGCACGTAGCCGAACGAGGCACCGCCCGGACCGGAGCTGCCGGCCGAGAACCACGGCATGCCCGCCATGCCGACGAGCGCGTAGACGGCGAGCGCGAGGAAGCCGCGGCGGGCTCCGAGCGCGGTGCCGACCAGGAGCGCGGCGAAGGTCTGGCCGGTGACCGGGACCGGCGAGCCGGGCACCGGCACGGCGATCTGCGCGGCTATGCCGGTGAGCGCGGCGCCGCCGAGCACCAGGGCGGTGTCCACGGCGTAGCGGTGCCGGGCGGCGGGCAGCAGGTCGGCGAGGACCGCTCCGGTACGGACGGGGGCGGCGGCAGCAGTACTCATCGGGACTCCGCGGGGTGAGGGCAGGTGGGTGGAGGGCTGAAGCCTGACGCTATCCGACGGAGCGATGCTCGATCACCATCAGCGGCCCACAAAGCGGCGGTTGAGGCATTGGTGGGATTCACACAAAGCGCGGCACACCATTACCCCTGGACGTGATGCTCATCACGGAGGTCGGAGCGGATCAACCGCTCGCCGGCGGAGAGGTGCGACGGGGGCCGACTGTCGACTCCCTCTAAACGGCGGACCCGTGACGGAACCTCGGCACGGGGCCGCTCCACGCCGTGCGGTGCGCGCCCTGTGTGGGCATGGTGCCCGTATAGCGGATTTCCGTTCCGCCTGAGCGGGGGACGCGTCCAGACTGGGACGCGTCCCCCCGTCTCACCGACCGAACAGAGTCAGTCCATGCCCCGGACCTCCGTGCCTCCCCCCACCGGCACCCCGGCCGCCGCTTCCGGCCAGGGGACCGATTCGGCCCTCACCCACGGGCTCAAGCAGCGCCATCTGTCGATGATCGCCCTCGGCGGCGTCATCGGCGCCGGGCTGTTCGTCGGCTCCGGCGCGGGAATCGCCGCGGCGGGCCCCTCGATCGTCATCGCCTACGCCTGTTCCGGGCTGCTGGTCATGCTCGTGATGCGGATGCTCGGCGAGATGTCGGCGGCCAATCCGGCGTCCGGCTCCTTCTCCGTGCACGCCGAGCGGGCGATCGGCCCGTGGGCGGGGTTCACGGCGGGCTGGGCGTTCTGGGTGCTGCTCTGCGTCGCCGTCGGCCTCGAAGGGATCGGTGCGGCGAAGATCGTCACCGGCTGGCTGCCCGGAACGCCGGAGTGGGCCTGGGTGGCGCTGTTCATGGTGGTGTTCCTGGGGACGAACCTGGCCTCCGTGACGAAGTTCGGCGAGTTCGAGTTCTGGTTCGCCGCCCTCAAGGTCGTCGCGATCACGCTGTTCCTGGTGCTGGGCGTGCTGGCGATCCTGGGGGTGCTCCCGGACACGGACGCGCCGGGCACGGCCAACCTCAGCGGCGAGGGCGGCTTCCTGCCGAACGGCTCCGAGGGGCTGGTCATCGGGCTGCTCGCCTCCGTCTTCGCGTACGGCGGCCTGGAGACCGTCACCATCGCCGCGGCCGAGTCCGAGAACCCGGTGCGGGGCGTCGCGAAGGCCGTGCGGACGGCGATGTGGCGGATCGCGCTCTTCTACGTCGGCTCGATGGCGGTCATCGTCACACTGGTCCCGTGGGACGACCCGAAGGTCGTCTCGGTCGGCCCCTTCTACGCGGCCCTGGACCACCTCGGGATCAGCGCCGCCGCGGAGATCATGAACGTGGTCATCCTGGTGGCGCTGCTCTCCGCGATGAACGCCAACATCTACGGCGCCTCGCGCATGGCCTGCTCGCTGGTGGCCCGGGGCCAGGGTCCGAAGCGGCTCGGCCGGGTCTCGTCCGGCGTGCCGCGCGGCGCGGTGCTGGTCTCCTCCGTGTTCGGCTTCCTGTGCGTGCTGCTGAGCTACTGGCGGCCCGACGACGTCTTCCCCTGGCTGCTCAACATGACCGGGGCGGTGATCCTGGTCGTCTGGATCTTCATCGCCGTCTCCCAGCTGATCCTGCGCGCCCGGCTGGAGCGGGAGGAGCCGCAGAAGCTGGTGGTCCGGATGTGGCTGTTCCCGGGGCTCACGGTCGTGGCCCTGCTCGCCATGGCCGGCATCTTCGTCCTGATGCTCCGCCAGCCGGACACCCGCGACCAGTTGCTGGCGACGGGCGCGCTGACGGCGGTCCTGATCGTCATCGGCGTCGTACGCCAGCGCCGCTCGGCGGCCCCGCCCCCGGCGGCGGACGCGTAGACCGGACGCGCGGACCGGGCACCCACGCGGTGCACGAAGCGCCGGGCGGGCCGGAACACTCCGGCCCGCCCGGCGCTTCCGTATGCCCGGAAGGGGCCGCGGGCGGCCGGAGTCCTACGCCGAAGGGCTGATCCACCCTCAGCCACTCCTGCTGTTAGCCTGCTCTTGCATATAGGTTGCAATAACAACAGGACAGCAGCTGGAGGGTTCGCACCATGGCCACCTACACGCTCCCGGAACTCCCGTACGACTACGCGGCGCTCGAACCGGTCATCAATCCGCAGATCATCGAGCTCCACCACGACAAGCACCACGCCGCGTACGTGAAGGGCGCGAACGACACCCTGGAGCAGCTGGAGGAGGCGCGCGACAAGGAGGCCTGGGGAGCCATCAACGGGCTCCAGAAGAACCTCGCGTTCCACCTCTCCGGCCACATCCTGCACTCGATCTACTGGCACAACATGACGGGTGACGGCGGCGGCGAGCCCCTCGCGGCGGACGGTGTCGGCGGCCTCGCGGACGCGATCACCGAGTCTTTCGGCTCCTTCGCGGGCTTCAAGTCCCAGCTGACGAAGGCCGCGGCCACCACGCAGGGCTCCGGCTGGGGCGTCCTCGCGTACGAGCCCGTCAGCGGCAAGCTGATCGTCGAGCAGGTCTACGACCACCAGGGCAACGTGGGCCAGGGCTCGGTCCCGGTCCTCGTCTTCGACGCCTGGGAGCACGCCTTCTACCTGCAGTACAAGAACCAGAAGGTCGACTTCATCGAGGCGATGTGGCGCGTCGTCAACTGGCAGGACGTGGCGAAGCGGTACGCGGCCGCCAAGGAGCGCGCGGACGTGCTCCTGCTCGCCCCCTGACCCGGACCGAGCCGCCCCCTGACGTCCTGCCTCGTGATCGTCTTCTCAACCTTCACCGGGCAGGCGGATGAACGAAGGGCCCCCGCGAGGACATGACTCGCGGGGGCCCTTCCATGTCCGCGTGGCGCGGACGGCGGCTACTCGGTCACCAGGGCCATCAGCAGGCCGTCGTACCCCTTGGCGCCGACGGTCTGGAGCGCGGTCGCGGTCAGGGTCGGCTCGGCCGCGACGAGTTCGGTGAACCGGCGCACGCCCCGCACCTTCGGGTCCTCGCTCCCGGCGTCGGCCACCTCGCCGTCGCGCACGACGTTGTCGGCGACGATCAGACTGCCGGGCCGGGTCAGCTTCAGCGACCAGGCCAGGTAGTCGGGGTTGCTCGGCTTGTCGGCGTCGATGAACACGACGTCGAACGGCCCGTACCCCTGCTCCGCGAGGAGCGGCAGCGTGTCGAGGGCCGGGCCCACCCGGACCTCCACGACCTCCGCCAGACCGGCGCGCTCGATGTTCCGGCGCGCCACCTCGGCGCACTCCGGATCGGCTTCGAGCGTGACGACGCTGCCGCCCGCGGGGAGCGCACGCGCCAGCCAGATGGTGCTGTACCCGCCCAGGGTGCCGATCTCCAGCACCGTGCGCGCCCCCTGGAGCCGGGTCAGCAGGTTCAGCAGCTTGCCCTGGTTGGCCGCGACCTGGATCGCCGGCAGCCCGGCCTTCTCACTGGCCTCGACGGCCGCGTCCAGCGCCTCGTCCGGGCCCAGCAGCAGAGCGTTGAAGTAGTCGTCGACCTCTGCCCAGCGCGCCTGCGACATGGCATGTCCCCTCTCGGCACCCTGTCGGCACCTCTGTCCGCACCACTTACGTTCCCAAAAGGAACTTACATCATGCGGGGTGAATGGGATGATGGTGGCCCCAGCGTTTCCCTGGAGAGGACGTCATGACGATCACCGTGCGAGAGCTGGTGCACTACCCGGTCAAGGGCTGCGCGGGGACCGCCACCGAATCCGCGCGGGTCGTCGGAACCGGCCTCGAACACGACCGGACCTTCATGGTGGTGGACGCCGGGGAAGGCGCCTTCCGCAGCCAGCGCACGCACCCGGTGATGGCCGCGGTCAAGGTCACCGTCCTGCGGTCCGGGGCGGCGCTGGCGCTCTCCGCCGCAGGCGTCGAGCCCCTGCTCCTGGAGGTCGACCGGGACGGCCCGCGCCGCGACGTCAGCATGTTCGACCGCCCGCTCGGCGCGGCCGTCGACCAGGGCGACACGGTCGCGGACTGGTTCTCCGAGGTACTGGGAGCCAAGTCGCGCCTGGTGCGCGCGGCCCCCGGATTCGACCGGGACGGCTGGGGCGAGACCCCCGGCAAGCTCAACTTCGCGGACGCGCACGCGGTACTGGTCACCTCGACCGCCTCGCTGGACGACCTGAACGCCCGGATCGCCGCACGGGGCGACGCCGACGCCGTGCCGATGGACCGGTTCCGCCCCAACATCGTCCTGACCGGCAAGGACGAACCGCACTTCGAGGACCGGGTGCGCCGGATGACCCTGGGCACCGTCGAACTCGCCCACTCGGTACGGGCGACGCGCTGCAGCGTCCCGCTCGTCGACCAGATCACCGGCCTGCGCAAGGGGCCGGAACCGGTCCGGACCCTGGCGACGTACCGGCGCGAGGCGCAGTACGGGAACCGGGTCAGCTTCGGTGTGAAGAACGCGGTGGTCTGCGAGGGCGTGGTGAGCGTGGGCGACCCGGTCACCGTCCACAGCCTGGTCACCCCTTGACCTCCGGGCCCCGCTCCTCCGGACCCGCGCCCCCGAAAACCACCTGACCCCGCCGCGCGGGTCGCCTATCGTCAGCGTCATTTGCCGGTACGGAGCCACGCCCCGCGCCGGCCCCGGACGATGACGTGGAGGACGACGGTGCGCTACCGCGAACTGGGACGCAGTGGGATGCGGGTATCCGAGATCGGCTACGGCGCGTGGGGCATCGGCGAGTCCAGCTGGGTGGGCGCCACGGAGAACGAGTCCGTCCGCGCCCTCCACCGGGCCGTCGACCTCGGCGTGAACTTCATCGACACGGCACGCGGCTACGGCGAGAGCGAGCGCATCGTCGGACAGGTGGTGCGGGAGCGGGCCGGGGACGAGGTGCTGGTCGCGACCAAGGTGCCGCCGGAGAACGGGGTGTGGCCCCCGGCCGACGGCACGGACCCGGCCCGGACGTTCTCGGGCAGGCACATCCGCGCGACCCTGGAGACGAGCCTGCGCGCCTCGGGGCTGGACCACTTCGACGTGCTCCAGTTCCACGTCTGGCACGACGAGTGGGTGGGGCGCGGCGACTGGCTGGAGACGGTCACCGAGCTGAAGCGCGAGGGGAAGATCCGGCTGTTCGGGGTCTCCGTCAACGACCACCGGCCCGAGAGCGCGCTCGCGCTGGTCCGCAGCGGTGCGGTGGACAGCGTGCAGGTCATCTACAACGTGTTCGACCAGTCACCGGCCGACGAGCTGCTGCCCGCCTGCCAGGAGCACGGTGTCGGGGTCATCGTCCGAGTGGCCCTGGACGAGGGCGGGCTGACCGGCCGGATCACCGCCGGCACGACGTTCCCCGAGGGCGACTGGCGCAACCGCTACTTCCGGGACGACCGGCCGGCCCAGGTCGAGCGCCGGGTGGCGGCGATCGTCGCGGACCTGGGCATCGAGCCGGACGCCGTCGCGGAGCACGCGCTGCGGTTCGTACTGAGTTCGCCCGCGGTCTCCACCGTCATCCCCGGGATGCGCAGCGTGCGCAACGTGGAGCGCAACACCGCGCTGAGCGACGGTCGCCCGCTCACCGGGGACCAGCTCGCCGTGCTGGCCGGGCACCGCTGGCAGCGCGACTTCTACGCCTGAGCCGCGCCGGGCCGCGCCGGGCGCGACGGCGGCCCGGTGGCCCTCGTTAGGGTCCTGGCCCATGGCGATACGGAAGCGGTACACGTCCCGGGTCCTGCTGACCGACGAGCGCGACCGGCTGCTGTTGCTGTGTGGCCGCGATCCGCGCCGTGCGGGGGCGCGTTGGTGGTTCACGGTCGGCGGCGGAGTGGAGGCCGGTGAGGACTACGTGGCGGCGGCGCTGCGCGAGGTCCGCGAGGAGACCGCGCTGGAGCTGACCGCCGCCCGGCTGGGCCCGGTCGTCTGGACCCGGCAGATCCGGTTCGGGGTGGACGGTCGGCACTTCGACCAGTACGAGGAGTACCGCCCGGTCCGGGTCACGGCCGCCGAGGTGCCGGGGATGCGGGTGGCGACCGACGAGGGCTCGTACGGCCATCACTGGTGGACCGTGGACGAGCTCCGCAGCACCTCGGAGACCGTCCATCCGACCGGGATGGGCGGGCTGCTCCCCCCGGTGCTGACCGGGACCGCGCTGCCCCACCCGCCGGTGCACCTGGGTGACTTCGACGTGGACGAGCAGCGCGACGCCTGCTGAGACGGACCGCTCAGATCCGGAACACCGAGCCCACGAACTCCGCGAGCAGCCGTTCCTTCAGCGGTCCCGGCAGGGCGTCCAGCAGGACCAGGACCGGGGCCATCCGGGCGGGCAGTCCGCCGTCGCCGGTGAGGCCCGCGAAGGCCAGGACCGCGTCGATCTCGTCCGGGCCGAGGGCGGACGGGTCGAGCCCCGCGGCCAGTTCGGCCAGTCCGGGGTCCACCGCGACCGGGGGCAGTGCGCGGGCCGCGCGCAGGGCGGTGGCGAGGTCGGTGAGCAGGGCGTCCACCTGGCCGACCGTGGCCGGGGTCAGGGTGAGGTGCAGGTTGGGCGGCAGCCCGTCGAAGGACAGCTGCGGCTGGAGGTACCAGCCGCGCTCGCGCATCTCATCCGCCAGGTGCAGCAGCAGGCTCAGGCTCGGGGCCCCGTCCGCCGGGTCCACGACCGTGAACGCGACGAGCCCCGCGGCGGGGGCACCGAGGACCCGTACGTCCGCCGTCGCGCGCAGCCCCGTGAGCAGCCGGCCGGAGGCCTCGGCCACCCGGGCGGCCAGTGCGGTGTAGCCGTCCTCTCCGACGTACCGCAGGACCGCCCACGCCTGGGCCAGCAGCCCCGCCGGCTTGGTGCCCTGGACGGTCGGGTTGACGACCGGGTAGCCGGGCCAGCCCGCGTGGGCGAAGTACTGGTGGCGGCGGAGCGCCGCGTCCCGGTAGAGCACGACCGAGGCGCCCTTGTCCGCGTAGCCGTACTTGTGCAGGTCGACGGAGAGCGAGGTGACGCCGGGGACGGAGAGGTCGAAGGGCGGTATCTCCTGTCCCGCGCGCCGCAGATGGGGCAGCAGCCAGCCGCCGATGCAGGCGTCCACGTGGCACAGGACGTCCCGTTCGGCGGCGGCCGCGGCGATCTCGGGTACCGGGTCGATGACCCCGTGGGCGTACGAGGGCGCCGAGGCGACGACGAGGGCGGTGCGCGGGGTGATCGCGGCGGCCGTGGCGGCGGCGTCGGCCCGGTACGTCGAGCGGTCCACCGGCACCACGACCGGTTCCAGGCCCAGGTAGGCGGCCGCCTTGTGGAAGGCCGCGTGGGCGGTGGACGGCAGCAGCAACTGGGGTTCGCTCACCCCGCGTTCGGCCTTCGCGTGGTCGCGGGCGGTCTTCACCGCCAGCAGTATCGACTCCGTGCCGCCGCTGGTGAACGTGCCCTGCGCGCCGGGCGCGCCCAGCAGCGCGGCCGCCGCGCCCACCACGTCGTTCTCCAGCCGGGCCACGCTCGGGAAGACCGTGGGGTCCAGTCCGTTGACGGTCGCGTACGCGGTGTACGCGGCGGCCGCCAGCTCGTCGAGGCCCGCCAGTCCCGCGTCGTAGACGTAGGCGAAGGTCCGGCCGCCCCGGGTGGGGGCGTCGGCGCCGCGCAGGGCGGCGAGTTCGGCGAGTACGGCGTCGGCGGGGACGGCGGGTGCGGGGTCAGTCGGCATGGGCGGGCTCTTCCTGGAGTGGGTCTTCGTAGCGGTGCAGCATCCACAGGCTCGCGGCGGCCAGGACGGCCGGCAGCACGCTCATGCCCAGGGCGATCCCGGTCAGCGCCGCGCCGGGCTGGTCCACCCGGTGGCCGGCGTCGGAGGAGCGGAACCCGGTCGTGGCCAGGACGAGCGCGAACAGCCCGGCGCCGAGCGCGAAGGCCAGGGTCTCGGCGGCGGTCCAGAGCCCGGTGAAGGTCGCGGCGCGCCGCTTCCCGGTCCGGGCCGCGTCGGCGGCGATGGTGTCCGCCAGCATGGTCAGGGGCAGCAGCTGGAGCCCGGCGTAGGCGATGCCGATGACCGCGGTGGCCGCGTAGCCGAGGGCGGGGCCGCCCTGCCGGGTGAAGGCGAGCGCGACCGCTCCGGCCAGGTAGAGCAGCGAGGCGCACCCCTGGGCGTACTTCGTGCCGCGCAGCCGGGCCAGCCGGGTCCACAGGGGCGTGAACAGCACCAGCGGGCCGATCAGGCAGGCGAAGAGCGGGGTGACGGCGCCCGGCGAGCCGAGGGTGTACGTGGCGAAGTACTGGACGCCCGCGAGCATCACCCCGATCGCCAGGGCCTGGAGCGTCCACATGGCGGCGAGGTGGCGGAAAGGGCCGCCGGAGCGGGCGGTGGCGAGCTGGGCGCGCAGCGACGGTTCGGCCTCACTGCGGGCGACGGCCGGGGCCCGGCGGGTGGTGGACCAGGCGCCGAACATGCCGGCGGCGAGCAGTGCGGCGACCGCGAGGCCCATCAGCCGGTAGCTCGCCGGGGTGTCGCCGCCGGCGTGCGCGATGGCCGGGGCGAGCGCGCCGGAGAGCAGGATGGCGACGCCGAGGAAGGTGACGCGCCAGCCGAGCAGGCGGCGCCGTTCGGCGGGGTCCTCGGTCATCTCGGCGGGCATCGTCACGTACGGCACCTGGAAGACCGCGTAGGCGGTGGCGGCCAGCAGGAACAGGGCCGCCACATAGCCGGCGGCGGCCGCTCCCCGCAGCGGCGGTGCGGCGAAGAGCAGCGCGAAGAACGGCGGCAGGGTGCAGGCGCCGGCCAGCAGGAACGGCCGGCGCGGGCCGCCGCGCAGCCGGCTGCGGTCGGACAGTGCGCCGACGAGCGGGTTGATCAGGACGTCCCAGGCCTTGGGCAGGAAAACGGCGGCGCCCGCGACGGCGGCGGGCACGGCCAGGACGTCGGTGAGGTAGTAGAGCAGGATCAGTCCGGGCACGGTGGCGAAGGTGCCGGTGCACAGGGAGCCGAGCCCGTATCCGATCCGGACCTGCCGTGGCAGGAGCGGGCCCGGTTCGGGCCCCGGGCCCGCTGTCGCGTCCGTCGGGACGTCGGCTGGCATGCCGCCGATCATGAACGAGAGTTCGAGCCCGCGGCAAGGGGTCAGCGTGACGTGAGTGTGAACTCCAGCAGCGGGAGTTCGCGGCCCGGGACCGATCCGGAGGGCGTCGTGCCGATGCGTACCGCGCCCATCGCCCGGTAGAACGGCTCGGCGTTGGGGTCCGCGTCGATCGTGAAGCGGGCGAACCCGAGCCTGCGGGCCTCGGAGACGACGTGTCCGAAGAGCAGCCGGCCCACTCCGCGCCCGACCGCGTCCGGCTCGGCGAACATCATGCCGAGCACTCCGGTGGGCGCCGTTCCTTCCAGGGTGGTGAAGCCGAGGACCCGGCCGTCCTCCTCCGCGACCGCGGTCCGGCGGGGGCCGATGTCGTCGGGGTCCATGGTGAGTTCGGCCCGGCAGGCCGCGAGGAACTCCTCGTCGTATCCCCAGTACGCCTTGGAGCGCAGGGCGAGTCCGGTCAGTTCCGCGGCCTCGGAGGGGCGTGCGGGCCGTACCTTCATCCGGTTCTCCGTCTCGCTCGGCGGCTTGTCAACGGTGTCTCCGGACCATGATGTCAGTCCTGTCCGTCATGCTTCATCCCATGGACTCCAAGGACTTCTGGAAGCTGATCGACGACGCCCGCGCCCTGGTCACGGACCCGGCGGACGCACAGGACGTGGCCGACCGGATCTCGGATCTGCTCGCCGAGCGGCCGGCACGCGAGATCGTCGCGGCGCAGCAGTTGCTGTGGGACCTGATGGCCGCCTCCTACCGGGCGCCGCTCTGGGCGGCCGCGTACACGGTGAACGGCGGCTGCTCGGACGACGGGTTCGACTACTTCCGGGGCTGGCTCATAGCGCAGGGCCGTGACGTGTTCGAGCGGGTGGTCGCGGATCCGGACGCGCTGGCGGAGCTGCCGGTGATCAAGGAGGCCTCGGCCGACTACGAGGAGGTGGAGTGCGAGCGCATGCTCGGGGTCGCGTGGGACGCCTACCGCCGGGTGGCGGGCGAGCAGCTGCCCCGCGGCTCGTTCACGGTCGATCTTCCCGCCCTGGATCCCGAGTGGGACTTCGACTTCGACGACGAGGACGAGATGGCCCGGCGGCTGCCGAGGCTGGACGCGCTGTACGGGTGAGACGGCCGGGTGCGGGCCCCGTGGCGCACGGGGCCCGCACCCTCGTGGTCAGGAGAAGTCGGGCCCGGCGGTCCGGGTCCGCTTGATCTCGTAGAAGCCGGGGATCGAGGCGACGAGCAGCGTGCCGTCCCACAGCTTCGCCGCGTCCTCGCCCTTGGGGGCGGGGGTGACGACCGGGCCGAAGAAGGCGATCTGCTCGCCGTCCGCGCCGGGCACGGCGATGACGGGGGTGCCGACGTCCTGGCCGACCTTGTCGATGCCCTCCTTGTGGGAGGCGCGCAGCTCGGTGTCGTACGCGTCGGAGTCGGCGTACTCCGCGAGCTCGGCCGGCAGGCCGACGTCCTCCAGCGCGCCCACGATCGCCTCGCGGGTCGGTCCCTCGCCCTGGTTGTGGAAGCGGGTGCCGAGCGCCGTGTAGAGCGGGCCGACGATGTCGTCGCCGTGCTTCTGCTGGGCGGCGATCACCACCCGGACCGGGCCCCAGGCCTTGTTCTCCAGGAGGTCGCGGTACTCCTCGGGCAGCTCGTCCAGCCGGGGCTCGTTGAGTACGGCCAGGCTCATCACGTGCCAGCGGACCTCGACGTCGCGGACCTTCTCCACCTCAAGCATCCAGCGGGAGGTCATCCAGGCCCAGGGGCAGAGCGGGTCGAACCAGAAGTCGGCGGGGATTTTGCGGGTTGCCGTGCTGTTCTCAGACATGTCTCTCCTCAGGCGGACCGATCTCCATCTGTGCGCCAGAACACCGAGGGACGCTCCGGCCATTCCCGCACGCCCGGCCGGGAAGCGGCATGGGAGGATCAAAGTATTCGAACGTGACACAAAGGAGTGTGCCGTGCCCGGTGAAAACCTGTCCCGCGACGAGGCCCGCGAGCGGGCCGAGCTGCTGACCGTCGACGGTTACGACGTCGAGCTCGACGTCCGGTCCGCCCTCGGTGAGGCCGACGGGGACGGCGGCCCGGAGTCCGGTCCGCGGACGTTCCGCTCGGTGACCACGATCCGGTTCCGCGCGGCGCGCGGCGGTGCGTCGACCTTCGCGGACCTGATCGCGCCGTCCGTGACCTCGGTGACGCTGGACGGCGCCGCGCTGGACCCGGCGGCCGTCTTCGACGGGACCCGGGTGGCGCTGGCGGAGCTGGCGGAGGGCGAGCACGTCCTGGTGGTGGACGCGCAGTGCGCGTACAGCCGCACCGGCGAGGGCATGCACCGCTTCGTCGACCCGGAGGACGGCGAGGTCTACCTCTACACGCAGTACGAGCCGGCGGACGCGCGCCGTGTCTTCGCCAACTTCGAGCAGCCCGATCTCAAGGCCCCCTACCGCTTCCGGGTGACGGCCCCCGAGGCGTGGACGGTGTGGAGCAACGGCGCCGAGGAGTCCCGCGAGGGCGGGGTGTGGCGGTTCGCGGAGACCGAGCCGATCTCGACGTACATCACGGCGGTCGTGGCCGGTCCGTACCACTACGTGACCGACTCCTACAGCCGGACGTTCGAGGACGGCACGGAGCTGGAGATCCCGCTCGGCGCGCTGTGCCGCAAGGGGCTGGCCAAGCACTTCGACGCAGACGACGTCTTCCTGATCACCAAGCAGGGACTGGACTTCTTCCACGACAACTTCGACTACCCGTACCCGTTCGGGAAGTACGACCAGGCGTTCGTGCCCGAGTACAACCTCGGCGCGATGGAGAACCCGGGCTGTGTCACGTTCCGCGAGGAGTACATCTTCCGGGGGAAGGTGACGAAGGCGGCGTACGAGGGCCGGGCCAACGTCATCCTGCACGAGATGGCGCACATGTGGTTCGGCGACCTCGTCACCATGCAGTGGTGGGACGACCTGTGGCTCAAGGAGTCGTTCGCGGACTTCATGGGCGTCTTCGCGATGGTGGAGTCGACCCGGTTCGAGGACGGCTGGATCACCTTCGCCAACAACCGCAAGTCCTGGGCCTACCGCGCCGACCAGCTGCCGTCCACCCACCCGATCACGGCCGACATCCGTGACCTGGAGGATGCCAAGCTCAACTTCGACGGCATCACCTACGCCAAGGGCGCCTCCGTGCTCAAGCAGCTGGTGGCGTACGTGGGACGGGACGCGTTCCTGGAGGGCGCCCGGCGCTACTTCAAGAAGCACGCCTACGGCAACACCCGGCTGGGCGACCTGCTCTCCGTGCTGGCCGAGACGTCCGGCCGCGACATGACCGGCTGGTCGCGCTCCTGGCTCCAGACGGCGGGCGTCAACTCGCTGACCCCGCTGGTGACGTACGACGCCGCGGACCGGATCACCGAACTGGCGGTCCTCCAGGAGGCGGCCGCATCGCACCCGGAACTGCGCCCGCACCGGGTCGCGGTCGGCCTGTACCGGCGCGCCGCCGACGGTGACCTGGTGCGATACGCACGGGCCGAGGCGGACGTGGCGGGACCGCGCACGGTGATCACGGAGCTGGCCGGGGCCGAGCGGCCCGAGCTGATCCTGGTCAACGACGACGACCTGACCTACTGCAAGGTCCGCTTCGACGAGGTGTCGCTGACCACGCTGCGCTCGCACCTCGGCGACATCACGGACCCCCTCGCGCGGGCGCTGTGCTGGTCCGCGCTGTGGAACATGACGCGGGACGGGCTGATGCCGGCCCGCGACTTCGTCTCGCTGGTGCTGGACTTCTCCGGCCGGGAGACGGACATCGGTGTGCTGCAGATGCTGCACGCCTGGACCCGGACGGCGCTGGTGCACTACGCGGCACCGGCCTGGCGCGAGGAGGGCGGCCGGGCGCTGTCCGAGGGCGCGCTGCGCGAGCTGCGGCTCGCGGCGCCGGGCAGTGAGCATCAGCTGGCCTGGGCCCGGTTCTTCGCGGCGGCCGCCGCCTCCGACGCGGACTTCCAGCTGCTGTCGGGGCTGCTCGACGGCACGGCCAGGATCGACGGGCTCGACGTCGACCAGGAGCTGCGGTGGGCGTTCCTGTCCCCGCTGGCCTCGCACGGCCTGGCCGACGAGTCGGTGATCGGGGCCGAGCTGGCCCGCGACGACACCGCGTCCGGCAAGCGCCACCAGGTGCGCTGCCTGGCCTCACGCCCTTCGGCGGCGGTCAAGGCGCAGGCCTGGGCGGGCGTCGTGGAGTCGGACGCGCTGTCCAACGCGCTGGTGGAGGCCACCATCCTGGGCTTCGCGCAGTCCTCGCAGCGGGAGTTGCTGGCGCCGTACGCGGCCAAGTACTTCGAGGTCATCGAGCGGGTGTGGGCCGAGCGGTCGATCCAGATCGGGATGGCCGTGGTGAAGGGCCTGTTCCCGGCGCTCCAGGGCGACGCGTCGACCCTGGCGGCGGCGGACGCGTGGCTCGCCGCGCACCCGGACGCGGCTCCCGCGCTGCGGCGGCTGGTGCTGGAGGCACGCGACGACCTCGACCGGGGTCTGCGCGCGCAGGCGTGCGACGGCGGAACCGCCTGAGGCGTGCGGTGCCCGGCTCGTCCGGCGTGACGGTCCCGTCCAGGTGCCCGGCACCTCGGCGGGGGTTCCGTCCTCGAAGCCGGACGGGCCGGGACTCGCCGGGTGCGGGCTGCACGCGGCGTGCGCGCCGGGCGCTCGGCGGCGCCGGCGCGCTCCCCCGGGAGGGACCGTCATCCCTGGCGGTACGGGCCTTTCCGGTTCTCGAACGTCCGTACTTCAGGACGGTGTTGTCCTGGAATGTCGACGGACCTGTAACAGGGGTTACGGCCCCGGCGGCGCGCGGGATACCCCGGAGCATGACCCAGAACACCCCGCTCCCTCCCTGCCACCTCCGGATCACCTCCGATGTACGGCAACG
This sequence comes from Streptomyces sp. NPDC088730, assembly GCF_044751215.1. Classification (NCBI taxonomy): domain Bacteria; kingdom Bacillati; phylum Actinomycetota; class Actinomycetes; order Kitasatosporales; family Streptomycetaceae; genus Streptomyces; species Streptomyces sp. NPDC088730. The sequence goes on along the minus strand of NZ_JBIVLK010000001.1, from coordinate 437,137 downwards.
CGTGCTGTCCGCAGCCCAGTTGAAGGCGCGGGGTGTCTCCGCCGCGCAGGCCGCCGGACAGTGCCGGACCGGCGGTCCGTGGCAGCAGCCGCTGCCCGGTGTCTATGTGCTGCACCCGGGGCCGCTCAGCGGCCGGGAGCGGCTGCGGTCCGCCCTGCTGCACGCGGGACGCCCGCCGGTCTCCGGCCGGCGGGCCGCGCCGGTGCGGACCGGTGGTGCCGACCCCGCGTACGGCGAGGCGATGGTCACCGGGCTCGCCGCGCTGTCGCTGCACGGGTTCACCGCCGCGCCGCCCACCGTCTCGCTGGACCGGATCGACGTACTGGTCCCCCGGGCCCGCCGGCTGCGCTCCGTGCGGTACGCGCATCTCGTGCGGACGCCGGAACTGCCGGAGCCCGAGGTGCTGGACGGGCTGCCGGTCGCGCCGGTGGCCCGCGCGCTGGCCGACGCGGTCGCCGGGCTCAGCGACGCGTTCGCGGTGCGCCGGCTGCTCACGGAGGCGGTCCGCGACGGTCACTGCGAACCGGCCGTCGTGGTCGGTGAGCTGAACCGGGCCAAGGTCCTCGGCCGCCCCCAGGTGGTGAACGCGGTGGACTCGCTGCTCGCGGAGGGCCGGGCGCTGGCGGAGGACCGGCTGTACGGCCTGGTGCGCGGGTACGGGCTGCCGGAGCCCCTGTGGAACGTGGATCTGCGGCTGCCCGGCGGCCCGCATCTGGGCGGGGTGGACGCCTACTGGCCCAAGGAGGCGGTCGCGCTCGAACTGGACACCAGAGCGCCCCGGTTCAGCCGGCTCGACGACGACCGCCGACAGGAGGAGCACGACGCGGAGTGGTCCGCGTACGCCGCCCGGCGCGAGCACCTGGAACGGCTGGGGGTCACCGTCGTCCACCTCTCCCCCCGGAAGCTGCGCGAGGCGCCGGAGCGGCAGGCGGTCGTGGTGCGGACGGCGCTGATGGCGGCGGCCGCGCGGGAACCGGCCGCGTATGTGGTGATCCTGCCCCGGTGAGCCTCCCGGCCGCCACGTATCCACCTTTTCGTGCCACGTGACGCTTCGGCACCAGTGGCGGGAGTCCGCCATGTACACAACTCGCCCACGCCAAGTCTCCACAAACCCCTGTCATTTACGAAAGGGTGAGCGGTCATCCGGTACCGATTTCCGGACTCTCTCTTTCACATACAGGGATGCTGATGACCTCCGAATCCCCCGGTTACATACCCGGAGCGAGACGCGTGGCCCGAGTCGCGGCCGCCGCCGGTCTGGTGGCCGCACTGGCCGCCACCGGCGTCGCCCCCGTCTTCGCCGCCGACGACCCGGCCGCCACCCCCGTCAAGGCCGCCACCGGCGACGCCTCCGCGGACAAGCTCGGCACGGCCGATGCCGATGTGCTCGCCAAGGCGCGGGCCAAGGGCGAGAAGAACATCACGATGATGGTCGCCACCGCACCCGGTGCGACCGAGCAGGTCAGCAAGCAGCTGAGCGCCGTCAAGGGCTCCGTGCTGGGGCGCGCGTACGACAAGCTCGGCTACGTACGGGCGACCGTGCCGACCGCGAGCGCCGAGGCCACCATCAAGGCGGCCTCGAAGCTGACCTCCGTCCACGGCATCGATCTCAAGCAGGAGATCATGCTGGACGACCCGACCCCCGCGGCCGACCGGGCGACCGGCAGCAAGGCCAAGGCGAAGTCGACGGGCAGCTACGCGGCGCCGAACAAGAAGACGCCGGCGAAGAACCCGTACAACCCGTCGTTCGAGACGGGTGCGGTCGACTTCGTCAAGCAGAACCCGAAGGCCGACGGCCGCGGCATCACCATCGGTGTGCTGGACGCGGGTGTCGACCTCGGCCACCCCGCGCTCCAGAAGACCAGCACCGGCGAGCGCAAGATTACCGACTGGGTGACGGCCACCGACCCGGTCAGTGACGGCGACGGCACCTGGCTGCGGATGACGGACGCCGTGTCCGGCCCGACCTTCACCTACAAGGGCCGCACGTACTCCGCGCCCAAGGGCAAGTACCGGATCAGCCTGTTCGCGGAGGCCGCCACCAAGGGCGGCGACATGGCGGGCGACCTGAACCGCGACGGCGACACCACCGATGTGTGGGCCGTGCTGTACGACCCGGTCACCGGCACCACCCGGGTGGACCTGAACAACAACGCGGACTTCCGCGACGACACCGTCATGAAGCCGTACAAGGAGAAGCACCAGGTCTCCTACTTCGGCAAGGACAACCCGCGCACCGATGTCGTCGAGCGCATCCCGTTCGTCGTGGAGAACCGCAAGGGCGTCGTCTACAACGCCGCCGGCGACACCTCCGACTACGTCTCCATCGGGGTCATCGAGTCCGAGCACGGCACGCACGTCGCGGGCATCACCGCCGCGAACGGCCTGTTCGGCGGCAAGATGAACGGTGCCGCGCCCGGCGCGAAGATCGTCTCCTCGCGCGCCTGCACCTGGGACGGCGGCTGCACCAACATCGCGCTCACCGAGGGCATGATCGACCTCGTCGTGAACCGCGGTGTCGATGTCGTCAACATGTCGATCGGCGGCCTGCCGCCGCTGAACGACGGCAACAACGCCCGCTCCGAGCTGTACAAGCGGCTCGTCGACATCTACGGCGTCCAGCTGGTCATCTCGGCCGGCAACGACGGTCCGGGCGTCAACACCATCGGGGACCCGGGCCTCGCCGACCACGTGATCTCGGTCGGCGCGTCCATCTCCAAGGAGACCTGGGCCGCCAACTACGGCTCGGCCGTCACCAAGAAGTACGACATGCTGCCGTTCTCCTCGCGCGGTCCGCGTGAGGACGGCGGCTTCACGCCGACGCTGACGGCGCCCGGTGCGTCGATCAACTCCACGCAGACCTGGCTGCCCGGCTCCCCGGTCGCCGAGGCGGGCTACTCGCTGCCGGCCGGTTACTCCATGCTCCAGGGCACCTCGATGGCCTCGCCGCAGGCCGCCGGCGCCACCGCGCTGCTGCTGTCCGCCGCGAAGCAGAAGCACATCGAGCTGCCTCCGGCCGACCTGCGCACCGCGCTGACCAGCACCGCCACCCAGATCAAGGGAGTGCCCGCGCACGCCCAGGGTGCCGGTCTGATCGACATCATCGCCGCCTGGAAGCAGATCAAGAAGCAGGGCGCCCCGGCGCACGAGTACACCGTCAAGGCCCCCGTCGACACCGCGATCGACTTCGCGCTGAAGACTCCGGGCTTCGGCACCGGCCTGTACGACCGCGAGGGCGGCCTCAAGGCCGGCCAGAAGAAGTCGTACGACGTCACGGTCACCCGCACCACGGGCCCGGACAAAAAGGTCGAGCACAAGCTGTCCTGGAAGTACAACGACGGCACCTTCAAGCTGACCGGCCCGAAGACCGTCTCGCTGCCGCTCGGCAAGCCGGTGACGGTCAAGGTCCAGGCGGAGCCGGGCAGCGCGGGCGTGCACAGCGCGATCCTCCAGGTCGACGACGCGAAGACCTCCGGCATCGACCAGCAGATCCTGGCCACCGTCGTCGTCTCCAAGAAGCTGACGAAGCCGGGCTACGCGTACAAGGCGTCCGGCTCGGTGCAGCGCAACGGCACCACGTCGTACTTCGTGACCGTGCCGGAGGGCGCCAAGACCCTTGAGGTCGCGATGAGCGCCCTGCGCTCGGGCAGCCAGACCCGCTTCATCTCCATCCACCCGTACGGGGTCGCGGTGGAGGACAGCGGGACGCCGTTCTGCTACCCGAACTACGAGAACCCGGCCAACACCTGCCGCCCCGACGTGCGCTCGTACGCGGACCCGCAGGCCGGCGTCTGGGAGATCGAGGTCGAGGCCCGTCGTACCTCGCCGCTGCTGGACAACCCGTACAAGCTGGATGTCTCGCTGCTCGGCGCCTCCTTCGACCCGGCGGTGCAGACCATCCCCGAGGCGAAGATCGGCACCCCGGCCAAGGTGGACTGGACGGTCACCAACAACGCGGGCACCCTGGAGGGCAAGCTCAAGGGCGGCTCGCTGGGCTCGGCCAAGGTCGACCGCCCGTCGATCTCCACCGGCGACGAGCAGACCACCACGGTCACCATCGGTGAAGGTGTCGAGAAGCTCGACATCGCCATCGGGAACACCGCGGACGCCAACGCCGACCTCGACCTGTACGTCTACCGGGGCTCGGCCCAGGTGGGCGCCTCCACCACGGCCGGCTCCGAGGAGTCGGTCAGCCTGGTGAAGCCGGCCGCCGGCACGTACACGGTCGTCGTCGACGGCTACGACGTCCCGGCCGGCACCACCGAGTACGACTACCGCGACGTGTACTACTCGTCGTCGCTCGGCACGCTCTCCGTCGACGAGTCGAAGGCCGTCAACCTGGCCGCCGGCGCGTCGGCGCAGGTCAGCGCCGAGGTCGCGGTCGCCGGGGCGGCCCCCGAGGGCCGGCAGTTCTTCGGTGAGATCCAGCTGGTGAACGCCCGGGGCACCGCCGCGGGCACCGGCAGCGTCGTGATCGAGAAGGTCACGCCGTAACGGCATCGCGCTGAACATGTGATCCGTACGACAGTGGGGCGGGCGCTCGACGGGCGCCCGCCCCACTGCGCTGTGCGCACCCTGTCCGCTCCCCGGACAATGGATTGGACAAGGGAGCCGTGGACATACGCATGATGGACCGGCAACCGTGCCGTTCGTACGCTTGAAGGAGTTCCTGTGAAGGTCGGAATCGTCGGCGCCACCGGTCAGGTCGGCACAGTCATGCGCAGGATCCTGGCCGAGCGGAAGTTCCCCGCCGACGAACTGCGGCTGTTCGCCTCCGCGCGCTCCGCGGGCTCCACGATCGAGTGGCAGGGCCGGAGCATCACCGTCGAGGACGCCTCCACCGCCGACTACACCGGTCTGGACATCGTGCTGTTCTCGGCCGGCGGCGCGACGTCGAAGGCGCTCGCCGAGAAGGTGGCCGCCCAGGGTGCCGTCGTGATCGACAACTCCTCCGCCTGGCGCAGGGACCCGCAGGTCCCGCTGGTCGTCTCCGAGGTCAACCCGCACGCGGTCGCGGACCGCCCCAAGGGCATCATCGCCAACCCGAACTGCACCACGATGGCCGCCATGCCGGTGCTGCGCCCGCTGCACGACGAGGCCGGCCTGGAGGCGCTGACCGTCGCCACGTACCAGGCGGTGTCCGGCTCCGGACTGGCCGGCGTGGCCGAGCTGCACGGCCAGGTCTCCAAGGTCGTCGCAGAGGCCGACAAGCTCACCCACGACGGCGGCGCCGTCGACTTCCCCGAGCCGGACATCTACAAGCGTCCGATCGCCTTCAACGTGCTGCCGCTGGCCGGCGCGATCGTCGACGACGGCTCCTTCGAGACGGACGAGGAGCAGAAGCTCCGCAACGAGTCCCGCAAGATCCTGGAGATCCCCGGGCTGAAGGTGTCCGGCACCTGTGTCCGGGTGCCGGTCTTCTCCGGTCACTCCCTCCAGGTCAACGCCCGGTTCGCTCGGCCGATCGGCGTGGAGCGCGCCTACGAGCTGCTCGCGGCGGCCCCCGGCGTGGAGATCTCGGAGATCCCCACCCCGTTGCAGGCCGCCGGGCAGGACGCGTCCTTCGTCGGGCGCATCCGGGCCGACGAGACCGTGGAGCACGGTCTCGCGCTCTTCGTCTCCAACGACAACCTGCGCAAGGGCGCGGCGCTGAACGCGGTCCAGATCGCGGAGCTGGTCGCGGCGGAGCTGAAGGGCTGACCGGGATCAGCCCGTCCGCGGGGGTTCGGGGGCGCCGCCCCCGGGCCCCCGCTCCTCATTCGCCGGAGGGGCTTGAATCCGGGCGCCGGACCTCGAAGTGCCAGCAGCCGTACTCCACCGCCCTGACGTGCACCAGCGCCACCTCGGGATCGGCGAACGCCTCCGCGAAGGCCTCGTCGAAGCCCCGCTCCTCGTCCGCCGGGATCTGGAGCAGCCGGCCGCCCACGATGCGCCCGTCCCCGTTGTAGCGCCGCACCGTCCGCAGCGCCCCCGCCCGTGAGAACGGGTAGCCGGTGCGGCCGGCCGCCGGGCCCCCGCACTCCTCGGCGTGGATGAAGACGGGGCCCTGCTCGTCGTACGCCCCCGGCCTCGCCCAGGCCGCGGCCGCCCAGCGGCGCAGCGGGGCGTAGGAGACGAGGACGATCCTCTCCCCCGCCTCGTTGCCCCGCAGGCAGCAGCGCAGCGGGCTGCCCGCGTCCGCGGCGGTGTACGGGAGGCAGGGGCGTCCCGCGTCGTCGGTCTCCCGGAGTCCCCTGAGCGCGGCCTCGTCGATCGCGCGTGCCTCGTAACTGGTCATACGGAGAGAATGGCCCGCCCCGACGGTACGGTCCGGCGGAAAACGGACATCGCCTTGGGCGCGGGTCACGTGGAAGGATGACCGGAAACATCACACATCAAGGAGATGACCGCGTGCCTGGCACGAATCTGACCCGCGAAGAGGCACAGGAGCGGGCGCGCCTGCTGACCGTGGACGCGTACGAGATCGATCTCGACCTCTCCGGAGCGCAGGAGGGCGGGACCTACCGGTCCGTCACCACCGTGCGCTTCGACTCCGCAGAAGCGGGGGCACAGACCTTCATCGACCTGGTCGCCCCGGCCGTGCACGAGGTCGAGCTGAACGGCAAGCCCCTGGACGTCGCGGCCGTGTTCCGCGATTCGCGCATCACCCTCGCGCACCTGGCGGCCGGCTCCAACGAGCTGAAGGTCGTCGCCGACTGCTCGTACACGAACACGGGCGAGGGCCTGCACCGGTTCGTCGACCCGGTCGACCAGCAGGCGTACCTCTACACCCAGTTCGAGGTGCCGGACGCGCGCCGTGTCTTCGCGAGCTTCGAGCAGCCCGACCTGAAGGCGACCTTCCGGTTCACCGTGAAGGCCCCGTCCGGCTGGACCGTGATCTCCAACTCCCCGACGCCGGAGCCCACGGACGACGTCTGGTCCTTCGAGCCGACGCCGCGCATCTCCACGTACATCACCGCGCTGATCGCCGGCCCGTACCACTCGGTGCACAGCAGTTACGAGAAGGACGGGCAGAGCGTCCCGCTCGGCATCTACTGCCGTCCCTCGCTCGCGGAGTACCTCGACGCGGACGCGATCTTCGACGTGACCCGGCTGGGCTTCGACTGGTTCCAGGAGAAGTTCGACTACGCGTACCCCTTCGCCAAGTACGACCAGCTGTTCGTCCCGGAGTTCAACGCGGGCGCGATGGAGAACGCGGGCGCGGTCACCATCCGCGACCAGTACGTGTTCCGCTCCAAGGTGACGGACGCGGCGTACGAGACGCGGGCCGAGACGATCCTGCACGAGCTGGCCCACATGTGGTTCGGCGACCTCGTGACGATGGAGTGGTGGAACGACCTGTGGCTGAACGAGTCGTTCGCCACCTACACCTCGATCGCCTGCCTGTCGCACGCCGAGGGCTCGCGGTGGCCGCACTCCTGGACCACGTTCGCCAACTCGATGAAGACCTGGGCGTACCGGCAGGACCAGCTGCCCTCGACGCACCCGATCATGGCCGACATCCGTGATCTGGACGACGTCCTGGTCAACTTCGACGGCATCACGTACGCCAAGGGCGCCTCGGTCCTGAAGCAGCTGGTGGCGTACGTCGGCATGGACGAGTTCTTCAAGGGGGTGCAGGCCTACTTCAAGGCGCACGCCTTCGGCAACACCCGGCTCTCCGACCTGCTGGGCGCGCTGGAGAAGACCTCCGGCCGCGATCTGAAGACCTGGTCGAAGGCGTGGCTGGAGACGGCCGGCATCAACGTCCTGCGCCCGGAGATCGAGACGGACGCCGACGGCAACGTCACCTCGTTCGCCGTGCTCCAGGAGGCGCCCGCGCTGCCCGCGGGGGCCAAGGGCGAGCCGACGCTGCGGCCGCACCGGATCGCCATCGGCTGCTACGAGCTCGACGAGGCCGGGAAGCTGGTCCGCACCGACCGGATCGAGCTGGACGTGGACGGCGAGCGCACCGCCGTGCCGTTCCCGGCCGACACCAGGCGCCCGGCCGTCGTGCTGCTCAACGACGACGACCTCTCGTACGCGAAGGTCCGGCTCGACGAGGAGTCGCTGCGGGTCGTCACGGAGCACCTGGGCGACTTCACCGAGTCGCTGCCGCGCGCCCTGTGCTGGGCCTCCGCCTGGGACATGACCCGGGACGGCGAGCTGGCCACCCGCGACTACCTGTCGCTCGTGCTGTCCGGGATCGGCAAGGAGTCGGACATCGGCGTCGTCCAGTCGCTGCACCGCCAGGTGAAGATGGCGCTGGACCTGTACTCGGCGCCCCAGTGGCGCGAGGCGGGACTGACGCAGTGGACCGAGGCGACGCTCGCGCACCTGCGCGCGGCGGAGCCTGGCAGTGACCACCAGCTGGCCTGGGCGCGTGCCTTCGCGGCCACGGCCCGCAACCCGCAGCAGCTGGACCTGCTCCAGTCGCTGCTGGACGGTACGGAGGTGATCGAGGGCCTGGCCGTCGACACCGAGCTGCGCTGGGCGTTCGTGCAGCGGCTGGCCGCGACGGGGCTGCTGGACGAGGACGAGATCGGCGCCGAGTACGAGCGCGACCGGACGGCGGCGGGCGAGCGCCACGCGGCGGCGGCGCGTGCGGCGCGTCCCTCCCAGGAGGCGAAGGCGGAGGCGTGGGCCTCGGTCGTCGAGTCCGACAAGCTGCCGAACTCCCTCCAGGAGGCGGTCATCGGCGGGTTCGTCCAGACCGACCAGCACGAGCTGCTGGCGCCGTACACGGAGCGGTTCTTCGCCGCGGTGAAGGACGTCTGGGACTCGCGCAGCCACGAGATGGCCCAGCAGGTCGCCATCGGCCTGTACCCGGCGCTCCAGGTCTCGCAGGAGACCCTGGACGCCACGGACGCCTGGCTGGCCGCCGCGGAGCCGAGCGCGGCCCTGCGCCGGCTGATGTCGGAGTCCCGTTCCGGTGTGGAGCGGGCGCTGCGGGCCCGTGCGGCGGACGCGGCGGCGGCGACCGCGTAGCAGGGTCCGGATGTGGAAACCGCCCGGCGGGCAGGCGCTGAAGCGCAGCCGTCCGCCGGGCGGGTGTCTTTACGGGCAGCCCTCAGGCACCCGACTCCTCGTAGCGGGCTGCCAGGGCCGCCGCGCCGGACTCGGTCAGCGAGCCGTGCAGGCGCATCCGGGCCACCCCGCCGTCGGGGAAGGCGTCCAGCCGGACGTGGGTGACCACGGCCTGGGCGCGGAGCGGGAAGCGGTGCAGGGTGTCGGGCTGGAGGCGGGTGCGGGGGATGATCTCGAACCACTCGCCCGTCTCGCCGTTGCGGCCCTGGAGGGCGATCCAGCCGGCCGCGTTCCCCTTGAGATAGGCGGTGTCGATCTCGACCGCGCGGACGGCGCCCTGGGCGGGCAGCCGGAAGCGCACCCAGTCGTTGGTGTCGCGGACCCGGCGGCGGCGGTTCTCCCAGCCGTCGTCCATCTTGCGGGAGGTGCCGGGCAGGATGATCTGGGTCGGTGAGGAGTAGAAGCGGTCGGAGGCGTCCTCGTAGCTTCCGCCGTTGAGGACCGAGATCAGGTCGAAGGTGCCGAGCGCCGCGAGCCAGGACGGGTCGGGGACGACCTCTCCGTGCACCCGCAGGCGGGCGATGCCGCCGTCGGGGTGCTGGCAGAGGCGGATGTGGGTGTAGCGGCGGTCGCCGGTGATCTCGAAGCCGTTGGCGGCGTGGCCGCGTACCGGGGTCGGCGGGACGATCTCGTCCCACTTGACGTCGTCCGCGAGGAGCGCTTCGGGGCTGGGCGAGCCCGGGACCGAGGTGGCCTGGACCGAGACGCGCTGCGGGTAGTTGCCGCGGAAGTGGGCGGTGTCGACGACGAGCCCGCGGATGATGCCGGGGGCGCCGAGACGGATCAGGGCCCAGTCGTGCTCGTCGGGGGCCGGGAAGGGGTGGGCGGCGTCCGCGCCCCGGCGGCGGCGGGTCTCCCAGCCGTCCATGATCTTGCCCTTGTGGCCGAAGTGCTCGGGGTCGAAGACCGCGCGCTCCCTGAGCAGGAGGTTCTCGCGCTGGGCGAAGAACTCGTCGTTGGCGGCGATCACGCCCGCGCCGAGGCGCCGGTCCGCGAGGTCGACCAGCTCGGTGAAGGGGAGCTCTGTGGTGCGGTAGTCGGCGTACGGGTCACCGCCGCCGTACGGGGCCGCGTCATTGGCGTGGGGGTCGTTGTCCAGGGCGGGGGTCTCGCTCGCGTCGAAGCTCATGTGCCCACTGTCGTACAGACCCATCGATCAGGTCCATCGAAAGTTTTCGCACATTTCGTTCAGCTCAGCTGAACGATGCCTCGCGGGCGGCGCTGACCTCCTTCAGGGCGGCCAGTACCCGGGCCACCGCGGGACCGGTCTCGGCCCCCTGCCGCACGGCCGCGACCACATGGCGCCGGGGCAGGTCGGCGCCGAGTACCCGCAGCGCCACGCCCTTGCGGCGCTCCGCGGAGGCCATCCGGGGGATCAGCGCGACGCCCATGCCCGCCTCCACCATGGCCAGGATCGCGGTCCACCCGGAGGCGCTGTGGGCCTGCTCGGGGACGAATCCGGCGGCCTCGCACGCGGCGGTGGTGATCTCCGACCACGGGCCGGAGCCGCCGAAGATCCACGGCTCCGCGGCGAGGTCGGCCAGCCGGAGCCCGGGGGCGTCGGCCAGCCGGTGCCCGACGGGGAGGGCGACGTCGAGCGGGTCCGCGAGCAGCGGCAGCAGGGCGAACCGGGTGTCGCGAGCCGTCGGGGCGTGCGCGGCGAGCGAGAGCGCGAGGTCGACGTCACCGGCCGCGAGCAGCTCGTACGCCTCCGCGGCCTCCGCCTCCCGCACCCGGACCCCGGGTCCGGGCCGGCCGTCGGCGCGCAGCAGCTGGACCGCGGGGACGACGAGGGCGGGCACCGCGGTCGAGAACGCGCCGACCCGCACCTCCCCCGCCTCTCCCCGCAGATATCCGGTCAGCTCGGCCTCGGCGCGCTCCAGCTGGGCGAACACCACTTCGGCGTGGCGGAGTACGAGGTGGGCGGCGTCGGTGAGCCTGACCCGCCTGCCCTGCGCCTCCAGCAGCGGCACGCCGAGCTGCTTGCCGAGGTTCGACAGCTGCTGGGACACCGCGGAGGGGGTCATCATGAGCGCCTCCGCCGTCGCCGTGACGGTCCCGCGCTCGCTCAGCACCCGAAGGATCCGGAGCTTCTTGACGTCCCACTCGGTCATGTCCGCACATTAGCCGCCGGCCGGTCCCGGACCCGGCCCGCCCCCAGCGCCACTCCGCCGAGGATCAGGACCAGGCAGAGGAGCCGGCCCGGCCCGGTCGGCTCGCCCAGCAGGACGAAGGAGAGTCCGGCCACACAGACGGGCTGGAGGTAGTAGACGATCCCGGTCCGCGCCGCGCCGATCAGCGCGACGGCCCGGTTCCAGGCGAAGAACGCGAGGGCCGAGGAGAACACCCCGACGTACAGCAGCGGTCCGACGGTGCCGGCCGTCGGTTCGAATCCGCCCTGGACGGCGACGCTGACCGCGAAGACGGGCGCCAGCAGCAGCGCGCCCAGCACGAAGGTGGCGAGGAGGAAGGCCGGCTGGCCGATCTCCGGGGGGCGGCGGCGCAGCAGCGCGCTGTAGGAGGCGAAGCTGAGCATCGCGGCGAACATCCACAGGTCACCGGGGGCGAAGTGCGGAGCGAGGGAGCCGTTTCCGACCAGCAGCAGGACTCCGGTGCAGGCGATGCCCATTCCGGCGACGCGGCGCCCGCCGAGCCGCCGGCCGCCGAGCCGTTCGTACACCGCCATCACCACCGGCGAGGCGGCCATGATCATGCCCATCTGGCCGGCCGAGGTGGAGAGGCCCGCCTGGTTGACCAGGGTGTTGTAGGCGGTGATTCCGAGCAGGGCGGCGAGGGTGACGAAGCCCAGGTGGCGGCGGAGCAGCGCGCGCTGCCGCCAGGCCTGCCGCGCCGCGAGGGGCGCGACCGCCGCGACGGCGACGATCCAGCGCCAGAAGGCGGCCTGGACGGGCGGGACGGTGTCGTGCAGGGCGCGCGCCGCGACGAAGCTGCCGGACCAGACGACCGTCGCGACGAGGGCGAGCAGGAGGCCCGTCCCCGGGGTCCGCCGGACTCCTGCCGCTCGTCCCGCTTTCGGGGGAACCTCTTCGACGTCGGTCACGGGGCTACCGTCACACCGGCAGAGCATTCAGGTCCATCGAATACATTCGATGAATCCCTGAAGCAGAACTTAACGGATTACTCCTGGCGATGAGCGGAGCGGACGGCTCGCGGACACACGACAGGGCGCCCCGGCGCGCTCGCGCACGTCGGGACGCCCTGGGACGTCATGGGTGTCGCGCAGCCCTGTGTGCCGCGCGGCCGGGTGTCAGGCCTGCTGCTTCTTGGACTTGTCGAGGACCATGACCAGGCCCGCGATGACCCCGAACAGCACCAGGGGGGCCACGACGAACAGGCCGATCGTGTCGATCACGCTCAGGCCGGGGCCCGGGTCGTCGCCGTCGTCGCGGGTGAGCGCGAGCGCGGGGGACGTCATGAGCAGCATCATCAGCGTCGTTCCGGCGGCGACGGCACCGGCGCGCATAGCGTTCTTCTTGTCCACGGTGCAAACGTAGCGAACGGCTACGAGGGCCGCGCGCCCGGGGGTGCCGTACGGGTCCTCCTGGGCTCCTGGTGGGGGTTGAGCACCTCCATCAGCCGGTGCAGCCGGGGCGAGGCGGCCAGCTCCTCCAGGGTGACCGGCCGGCCCTCGCCGTCCGCGACGGGCAGCCGCCAGTTGGGGTACTCGTCCCAGGTGCCCGGCAGGTTCTGCGGGCGGCGGTCACCGATCGTGTCGGGCAGCCAGATCCCGGCCATCCGGGCCGGGGTGCGCAGCAGGAAGCGGTGGACGGCGCGGACGGCCGCCTCCTCGTCACCCCCGCCCTCGGGGAGCAGGCCGAGCCGGGAGAGCAGGCCGAGCCACTCCGCGGTGTCGGCGCCGTCCGCCGTCCGCTCCTGGTCCAGCGGGCGGGTGAGCAGGCCGAGGCGGTGGCGCAGCGTCACATGGTCGCCGGTCAGCCGGGCGGCGGTGGAGGGCAGATCGTGGGTGGTGGCGGTGGCCAGGCAGTCCTCGCGCCACTCCTCCGGGGCCAGCGGGCGGCCGGTGCCCGCCCAGTCCCGCTCGAACCAGAGGACGGAGGTGCCGAGGACGCCGCGGCGGGCGAGCGCCTCGCGGACGCCCGGTTCGACGGTGCCGAGGTCCTCCCCCACGACGACGGCGCCCGCGCGGTGGGCCTCCAGGACGAGGACGGCGAGCATCGCCTCGGCGTCCTGGCTGACGTAGGTGCCCTCGGTCGGCGGACGCCCCTCGGGCACCCACCAGAGCCGGAACAGGCCCATCACGTGGTCGATGCGCAGGGCGCCGGCCCGGCCGAGGATCCCGCGCAGCAGACCCCGGAACGGGGCGTAGCCGGAGGCGGCCAGCGCGTCGGGGCGCCAGGGCGGCAGGCCCCAGTCCTGGCCGCGCGCGTTGAAGGCGTCCGGGGGCGCGCCGACGGACATGCCGTGCGCGAAGGCGTCCTGCTGGGCCCAGGTGTCGGCACCGCCGGGGTGCACGCCGACCGCGAGGTCGTGGACGATCCCGACGGCCATCCCGGCGTCCCGGGCGGCGCGCTGGGCGTCGGCCAGCTGAGTGTCGGTCAGCCAGGCGAGCCGGCAGTGGAAGTCGACCCGGTCGCGCAGTTCACCCCGGGCGCGGGCGGTCTCCCGGGAGCGGGGGTCGCGCAGCCCGGCCGGCCAGCTGTGCCAGTCGGAGCCGTGCGCCTCGGCCAGGGCGCACCACAGGGCGTGGTCCTCCAGCGCAGGTCCCTGCCGGGCGAGGAAGTCGCAGTACTCGGCGCGGCGGCCGGGCGTGAGGGGGACGCCGGCGAGGATGGCGAGGGCCTGCCGCTTGAGCTCCCAGACGGCGTCGCGGTCGATCAGGGCGCCCTTGTTCAGGACGCCGTCGCTGAGCTCCGCGGCCCGGCGGCGCAGATCGTCGAGCGCGGCCCGGTCGGACGCGTGCCCGTACTCCGGGACGGACTCGACGCGCAGGTGCACCGGGTCGGGGAAGCGCCGCGAGGACGGGCGGTAGGGGGACGGGTCGGTGGGGCTGCCCAGGACCGCCGCGTGCAGCGGGTTCACCTGGACGAAGGAGGCTCCGAGGCACCGTCCGGACCAGGACGCGAGGTCGGCGAGGTCACCGAGGTCGCCCATGCCCCAGGAGCGGGCGGAGAGCAGGGAGTAGAGCTGGACGAGGAAGCCGTGGCTGCGGGGCGGCGGCTGCGGGACGCGGGCCGGGGCGACGATCAGCGTGCAGGACTCGGCGCGCTGCTCGGGCGCGCGGGCGGTCAGCCGGTGCACGCCGAGCGGGGGTTCGGTCCACCAGCCGGTCGCGGGCGCACCGCTGACCACGCCGGGCACCTGGCCGGAAACCACCGGAGCCGGGTCCTTGGAGGGGGTCCGCATCCGGGCCGGGCGGGCGGGGCCGGGCTCCTCGGGGCGGACGGCCAGCTCCGTGCCGGGGGGCAGCGCGGTCAGCGCCGGGGGCAGCGGCTCCCCGCTCCACACCACGAGCGTGGGCGGGAGCAGCCGGGAGCGGGCCGCGGACTCGGCGGCGGCGAGCGCCTTCCGAACCGCCTCGGGCGTGGCGGCGTCGACACCGAGCGCGGCGAGGACCGCGACGACCGTGCCGTCGGGGACGGGCACCGTCACATCGGTGGACGGGGAGTACGAGGTGGCGACGCCGTGCAGTGCGGCGAGCCGGGACAGGCCCATTCAGACTCCTGGGGACTCCATGCCCCAAGCACTGCCGGAGGAAGCCGGCTCGCTCGTCAGCGGGGCGAGGACGGCGAGCGGGGGCTCGCTGGTCAGAGGCGTGGCGTCAGCGAGCGGGGGCTCACTGGTCAGCGGTATGGCGTCGGCCAGCGGCGCCTCACTGGTGAGTGGGCCGGGGGCCGTGGCGGGGCACGCACTGATCAGCGGGGCGGGTCCAGGCACCTGTTTGGTCAGGGCGGAGAGCAGGAGCTGCGCGGCAGCGGGCATGGTGGCCTCCTGGCCGTGGAGAGCAGGACACAGCAGACCTACCCAGCGGACGCGTCCGCAGACGTAGGCGTTACGACAACGAGTTCAACGTGCTCCGGGTCACAATCCGTTCCCCGGAGGCGGATTTCCCGTAAGACGTCCGCCGTTTTCGGCCATTCGGCGCCATCTTTCGCGTGACGCTGCGTCAGTCACACCCTCCCCGTCCCATCCGCCACATCGGGCATTTGCACCACAACGACCACGCGCATTGACACCCTCGCGCCCGGGTGGTGGGCTCGGAGCCCACCGGTGGGAGCGAGGGGAGAACGGGCATGCGGCTCAGGGGCGGGAAGCAGGCGGCGGCGGTCGCCGTGGCCGTGCTCGGCGGGCTCCTCTCCACCGGAGCCCCGGCCGCCGTCGCCGCCCCCGCGCCCCCGGGAACGCCCGTCTCCAGCACCCCCGACCGCGCGGACGACGGCGCCCTGCCCAGCGTGTGGCCCCGGCCGCAGAGCATCAAGGCGGCCGGCTCCCCGGTCCCGCTGTCCGGCGAGGTCACGCTCGTGGCCGACGCTCAGGCCGACCCGTACGCCGTCACCGCGCTCCGCGAGGTGCTGCGCGACGCGGGCGTGCGGACCGTCCACGAAGCCCTGCCGGGGCGCGGCCCCGTCATCCGGTTCGGCGGCGACGGCGCCTTGGACGCGCTGCGCACCCTGCGCGCCCCGGAGCGCGGCGATCTGCCCGCCGGCGGCTACCGGATCGCGGCCGGCCACGTCGCGGGGCGGGACACCGTCGCCATGGACGGTCTGGGCGAGGACGGGCTGTTCCACGCGGTGCAGACCCTGCGTCAGCTGATCCGGGGCGGCAGCGTCGCCGGGGCCACCGTCCGGGACTGGCCCTCCAGCGCCGTGCGCGGGATGACCGAGGGTTTCTACGGACAGCCCTGGGCCCAGGCCGAACGCCTCTCCCAGCTCGGCTTCATGGGGCGCACGAAGCAGAACCGGTACCTGTACGCGGCAGGCGACGACCCCTACCGGCAGGCCCGCTGGCGCGACCCGTACCCGGCGGACCGGCGCGCCGACTTCCGCGCGCTCGCCGGGCGGGCCGCCGCCGAACACGTCACGCTCGGCTGGGCCGTGGCACCCGGCCAGTCGATGTGCCTGTCCTCGGAGCGCGACGTGAAGGCGCTGACGAAGAAGATCGACGCGATGTGGGCGCTGGGGGTGCGGGCCTTCCAGGTGCAGTTCCAGGACGTCAGCTACAGCGAATGGCACTGCTCGGCCGACGCCGACGCCTTCGGTGACGGACCGCGGGCGGCGGCCAGGGCGCAGGCCCGCGTCGTCAGCGCGGTGGCCCAGCACCTCGCGGAGCGCCATCCGGGCGCGCAGCCGCTGTCGATGATGCCGACGGAGTTCTACCAGGACGGGGCGACCGACTACCGCACCGAACTCGCCAAGGAGCTCGACGACCGGGTGCAGGTCGCCTGGACCGGGGTCGGAGTGGTGCCGAGGACCATCACCGGCGGCGAACTGGCCGGCGCCCGAGCCACGTTCCGCCATCCGCTGGTCACGATGGACAACTACCCGGTCAACGACTACGCGCAGGACCGGATCTTCCTCGGCCCGTACACCGGCCGCGACCCGGCGGTCGCCACCGGTTCGGCCGCGCTGCTGGCCAACGCGATGGAGCAGCCGTCCGCCTCCCGGATCCCGCTGTTCACCGCCGCCGACTTCGCCTGGAACCCGAAGGGGTACCAGCCGCAGGAGTCCTGGCAGGCGGCCATCGACGACCTCGCGGGCACGGACACCGGCAGCCGGGACGCGCTGCGCGCCCTGGCCGGGAACAGCGCCGCCTCCGTGCTGGGCGGCGACGAATCGGCGTACCTGAAGCCGCTGCTCGCCGCGTTCTGGAAGACCCACGGCGGGACGGACGCCGGGGCACGCGACAAGGCGGCGGCCCGGCTGCGTTCCGCGTTCACCGTGATGCGCGAGACCCCGCAGCGGCTGGCCGGACTCGCCGACGGGCGGCTCGACGGCGAAGTACGGCCGTGGACCGAGCAGTTGTCCCGGTACGGCAGGGCGGGTGAGCTGGCCGTCGATCTGCTCCAGGCCCAGGCACGCGGCGACGGGGCGGCCGCCTGGCAGGCGTCGCTGGCCCTGGAGCCGGTGAGCAGGTCCGTGAAGGGGAGCGGCGCGACGGTCGGCAAGGGGGTGCTCGGCCCGTTCCTGGACCGGGCGCGCAAGGAGGCCGACGCCTGGACCGGGGCGGACCGCGACAACGGCACGGTGACCGAGGCGCAGGGCAGCTACACGGTGCACCTGGGCCGGGTCCGCCCGCTGGAGGCCGTCACCGCGACGGCCGTGCCGGGCGACGGCGCCACCCCGGCGGACGCGACGGTCCAGGCCCATGTGCCCGGCGAGGGCTGGCACAGCCTCGGCGCGCTCTCGTCGAGCGGCTGGACCCAGACCGGGGGCCGGGGCCTGCGGGCCGACGCGGTCCGGATCAGCTGGCCGACCGTCACCCCGTCGGTCACCGGCGCGCCGCCCCTGATCATCCCGCCGCTCGCGGGCGCGGCCCCGTCCGCGGGTACGGCGCCACGGGTGCGCTCGCTGGTGCCGTGGTTCGGCGACGAGCCGGCGGCCCGGCTCGACCTCGCGCACGGCGCGACGGACGCGGAGATCGGCGGCAAGCCGCAGCGGGTCGAGGCGCGGCTCTCGCCCGGCCGTCCGGCCGAGGTGAAGGGCGCGCTCACCGCGAAGGCCCCCAAGGGCATCAAGGTGCGGCTGCCCAAGCGGACGACCGTCCAGCGCGGTTCCCGTACGGACGTCCCCGTGGAGATCACGGTGCCCGCGGACACCCCGGCGGGCGAGTACGAGGTGCCGTTCTCCTTCGGCGCGGAGGAGACCACCCTGACCGTCCGGGCCTTCCCGCGCACCGCGGGCCCCGACCTGCTGCGCTCGGCCACCGCCTCGTCCTCCGGCGACGAGACGGCGGACTTCCCCGCGTCCGCCGCGTCGGACGGCGACCCGGAGACCCGCTGGTCCTCCCCCGCCGAGGACGGCGCCTGGTGGCAGGCCGAACTGCCCGCCCCGGCCCGGATCGGGCAGGTGGTGCTGGACTGGCAGGACGCGTACGCCTCCCGCTACCGCGTACAGGTCTCCGCGGACGGCCGCACCTGGCGCACGGCGGCCACCGTCCAGGAGGGCAGGGGCGGCCACGAGTCGGTCCGGATGGACGCGAAGGACACCCGGTTCCTCAGGGTCCAGGGCGACGGGCGGGCCACCGAGTACGGCTACTCGCTCTGGTCCGTCCAGGCGTACGCCGTCGCGGAGTAGCGGTGCCCGTCGGCGCGCAGCCGGAATGACGGGCACCGGGGCCGACGGGGTGCACCTCGCGCACTCCGCCCTCGTCGTCCCCGGCAGCTTGCCCTCGATGCTCCCGCCGCTCGTGCCCGTGGCGGTGTACGCCGCCTGCCTGCCCGCCGCCGCGACGTCGCCGCCGCTGCCGCGGCGCATGCCGGGACCGGGCGGACGCGGCCTGAGAGCGCGGCCGGGGCCGGGATCTCAGGCGGATATTCCATCGATCCGGGCCATCGCGTCGGCCGCCCCGAACGGCTGCAGATAGGGCAGCCAGCGGGGGTCGCGGTGGCCCGTGCCGATGATCCGCCAGGCGAGTCCGGTCGGCGGGGCGGGCGGCTGGTGGAGCCGCCAGCCGAGCTCGGGCAGGTGGCGGTCGGCCTTGACGTGGTTGCAGCGGCGGCAGGCCGCCACCACGTTCTCCCAGGCGTGCTGCCCGCCCCGGCTGCGCGGAATGACGTGGTCGACGCTGGTCGCGGCGGCGCCGCAGTACATGCAGCGCCCGCCGTCCCTGGCGAAGAGCGCCCGGCGGGTCAGCGGGACGGGCCCGCGGTAGGGGACGCGCACGAACCGCTTCAGGCGGACGACGCTGGGGGCCGGAACGGCACGGGTGGCGCTGTGCATGAGGGCGCCGGATTCCTCAAGGCAGATGGCCTTGTTCTCCAGGACGAGGACGAGCGCGCGGCGGAGCGGTACGACGCCGAGCGGCTCGTACGACGCGTTGAGAACCAGGACGTGCGGCACGGTTGATGCCTCCTTGTACGCCGGCGGCGCGTGGCTCGCGCCGGGACGATCCGATCTCAGTCTCCCCTCAGGCCTGGTCAAAGCGCCACCACGTCCGGGTAACGGGCCGGAAGGATTTTTCTTCCGGCCACTCCGTCCCAGTGGCGCGAAGGCACCGGAACAGGCGCTTCGGGGGCCCTGCCGCCGACCGCCGCACCCGGTGTGCGATCGGCCACACGCGGCGCCGCCGACCGGGTCCCTTACCTCTTCCATATCCCCGGGTGAGACGCGTCTCTCCCCCGGATCACGGCAACGGAGCACGCCCGATGCCCCGTTAGTGTGGTTGGTCAGCGCTCGCCCAACTGGAGGTTTCACCGTGTCCCTGTCCGCCCTGTTGGCCGCAGCCCAGTCACCCGAGCCAGGTGGCTCGCTGGACGAAGCCGCCAAGCAGGCAGGCAACGCCGCGGGCTGGGTGGAGGAGAACTGGTCCACCTGGCTGAACACCGGTCTGCGGATCGTGCTCATCGCCGCGATCGCGATCGTGCTGCGCACAGCGGTCCGCCGTGCCCTGACCAAGCTCATCGAACGCATGAACCGCAGCGCCCAGGCGGTGGAGGGCACCGCGCTGGGCGGTCTGCTGGTCAACGCGGAGCGCCGCCGCCAGCGCTCGGAGGCGATCGGCTCCGTACTCCGTTCGGTGGCCTCGTTCCTGATCCTCGGCACCGCCGCCCTGATGATCCTGGGCGCGTTCCAGATCAATCTGGCCCCGCTGCTGGCCTCCGCCGGGGTCGCCGGGGTGGCGCTCGGCTTCGGTGCCCGCAACCTGGTCACCGACTTCCTCTCCGGGGTCTTCATGATCCTGGAGGACCAGTACGGCGTCGGCGACACCATCGACGCGGGCGTCGCCTCCGGAGAGGTCATCGAGGTCGGCCTGCGGGTCACCAAGCTGCGCGGCGAGAACGGTGCGATCTGGTACGTCCGCAACGGCGAGGTGAAGCGGATCGGCAACCTCAGCCAGGGCTGGTCCACCGCGGGCATCGATGTGCACGTGCGCCCCACGGAGGACCTCGACCAGGTCCGTACGGTGATCACGGAGGCCGCCCAGCTGATGGCCAAGGACGACCCGTGGACCGAGCGCCTGTGGGGTCCGGTGGAGATCCTGGGCCTGGACACGGTGCTGCTGGACTCGATGACGGTCCGGGTGACCGCCAAGACCATGCCGGGCCAGGCCATGGGCGTGGAGCGCGAGCTGCGCTGGCGGATCAAGCGCGCCTTCGACGAGGCGGGCATCCGGATGATCGGCGGCGTCCCGGCCCAGCCCGACGACGCCGCGGCCGAGGCCGCCGACCCCACCGCCGGTATGGCCGCCCCCTCCGCGTACGCCTCGGCCACCTCGCCGCAGTCCCTGGCGGCCACCCCGATAGTCCAGCCCCCGAACATCTCCAAGTAGCGCGACCGCCGAATACCGGCCAACTCGATTCGACCGGCGCCCTGTTGGGAATGCATCCCGACAGGGCGCCGACGTGCGCCGGGCCGCAGGCAGCGCCACCCGCGCCCGCCCAGGTAACGCTTTGGTTGCCACAGCGGTGCAGACCATTGACGCCCAGGTGACGTGCGCCCTACGGTCCTCTCACCGAATAGGAAACTTTCCTAACAGAGGGCAGGTGCAGTGATCATGGCCGGAACCACGCCGGGTACCCCCCGCGTTCTGCGGGCCATGAACGACCGGGCCGCCCTCGACCTGCTGCTGGAGCACGGCCCCCTCTCGCGGACCAGGATCGGGAAGCTGACGGGCCTGTCCAAGCCCACCGCCTCCCAGCTGCTGGCCCGGCTGGAGGCGGCCGGTCTGGTCGTCGCCACCGGGACCGCGGCCGGGCGGCCGGGGCCCAACGCACAGCTGTACACCGTCAACGCCGCCGCCGCCCATGTGGCGGGGCTCGACGTGAACGCCCAGCGGATCCTCGCCGCCGTCGCAGATGTGACGGGTGAGACGGTCGGGGAGTTCGAACTGCGGACCCCGGGGCGGCGCGCCGACAGCGTGGTGCGGCAGGTGGCGGACGCGCTGGACGGGGCGGTGAAGGACGCCGGACTGACCCGTTCCGACGTGCACCGGCTCGTCATCGGCACGCCGGGCGCCTTCGACCCGGGCACGGGCCGGCTGCGCTACGCCTCCCACCTGCCGGGCTGGCACTCCACGAGCCTGCTGGACGAGCTGGCCGCCTTCCTGCCGATGCCCGTGGAGTACGAGAACGACGTGAACCTCGTCGCGGTGGCCGAACAACGGCTCGGCGCGGCCAGGGGACACGACGACTTCGTCCTGCTGTGGAACGAGGAGGGCCTCGGCGCCGCCCTCGTCATCAACGGCCGGCTGCACCGGGGCTTCACCGGCGGCGCCGGTGAGGTCGGGTTCCTGCCGGTGCCGGGCGCTCCGCTGGTCCGGCAGGTCACCAAGGCCAACTCGGGCGGCTTCCAGGAGCTGGCCGGGGCCCAGGTGCTCGCCAGGCTCGCCCGTGAGGTGGGCATCGACGACGAGGCGGTCCGCGGGCCCGGCACCCACCACGAGATCGCGGCCGCGCTGGTGGGCCGGGCGGCCGAGGCCGTGGAGCGGGGCGAGGGCGGGCCGTACGGCGGGCTGCTCGACCGCTACGCCACCGGTCTGGCGACCGGCCTCGCCTCCATGCTCGCCGTTCTGGACCCCGAGGTCGTCGTGCTCTCGGGTGAGCTGATCTCGCGCGGCGGGGAACCGCTGCGCGGCCGGGTGGCGGCCGAACTGGCCGAGCTCGCGGCGTCCCGGCCCCGGCTGATCGCCGGTGAGGTGACGCACCGGCCCGTACTGCGCGGCGCGCTGGAGAGCGCACTCGCCACCACCCGCGACGAAGTGTTCGACACCTCGCGCTGAACCCCTTTCGCCCCCTTCACCAGCCCCTTTGCCACACCCCTGACGTACCCCGCCTTCCCCTTCCCCGTCCCAACCCTTCATCGGGAGACACCACCATGTCCGGAAACCGCCGGAAGCCGGCCGTCGCACTCGCCGCGACCGCCGCGATTGCCCTCTTCGCCTCCGCCTGTACCGGGCAGAGCAGCTCCGGTGCCAGTGATGACGCGTCCAAGGAGACGACCATCAACTTCTGGCACGGCTGGAGTGCCCCGAACGAGGTCAAGGGAATCCAGGACACGGTCGACGCCTTCGAGAAGGCGCACCCCAACATCCACGTGAAGATCGTCGGCAACATGACCGACGACAAGATCAACCAGGCGCTCCGCGCGGGCGGTTCCAAGGCCCCGGACGTCGTGTCGTCGTTCACCACGAACAACGTCGGCAAGTTCTGCAAGTCGAAGGCGTTCGTCGACCTCAACCCGTTCCTGAAGAAGGACGGGATCGACGCGGCCGCGACCTTCCCGAAGGCGATGAACGAGTACACCCAGTACGACGGCGTGCGCTGCACGGTGCCGCTGCTCGGTGACGCGTACGGGCTCTACTACAACAAGGACGCGTTCAAGGACGCCGGGATCACCAGTCCGCCCAGGACCTGGTCCGAGCTGGCCGCCGACGCGAAGAAGCTGACCAAGCCCAAGGGCGACTCGTACGAGCAGCTCGGCTTCATGCCGAACTACCACGGCTACGAGACCACCACAGAGCACTACCTCGGCAGCTGGGACCCGACGTACTTCGACGCGGACGGCAAGTCGAACATCGCCAAGGACCCGTCCTTCGCCGCCATGCTCACCAGCCAGAAGAAGCTGGTCGACTCGCTCGGCGGCTACCAGAAGCTGGAGAAGTTCCGCACCGGCTTCGGTGACGAGTGGGGCGCCAAGCACCCCTTCCACACCGGCCAGGTGGCCATGCAGCTGGACGGCGAGTGGCGTCTGGGCATGGCCGAGGAGACCAAGCCGGAGTTCGAGATCGGTGTGGCCCCGATGCCCGTCGCGGACGACCAGGCCGACACGTACGGCAAGGGCTACCTGACCGGCACCATCGCCGGTATCGCGTCCACCTCGACCAAGCAGAACGCCGCCTGGGAGCTGGTCAAGTTCATGACCACCGACACCGACGCGGTGGTCAACTTCGCCAACGCCATCCACAACGTGCCCTCCACGCTGGCCGCGCTGAAGTCGCCGAAGCTGAAGTACGACCCGCGCTTCAAGACGTTCCTGGACATCGCCGCCAACCCGAAGTCCACCACCACCCCGCCCTCGGTGAACGGCGGCGCGTTCCTGACGTCCCTGCAGAACCTCGGCTTCGACGTCGAGAAGGGCAAGCAGACGGACATCAAGGCGGGTCTGGAGAAGACCGCCAAGGAAATCGACGCCGCGATCGACCAGGCGAAGTAGAGCCGGCGCGATGAGCACGTACACACTCCGTTCGAAGCGCCGCCGGTCCGCGCTTCGGACGGCGGCCTTCATGTCGCCGTGGCTGATCGGGTTCTGCGTCTTCTTCGCCTACCCGCTGATCTCCACGCTCTATTTCTCCTTCACCAGCTACGACGGCTTCTCCGCCCCGCAGTTCAGCGGGCTGAAGAACTGGTCGTTCGTCTTCAACGACTACCCGCTGTTCTGGCCGGCGCTGCGCAACACGCTCTGGCTGGTCCTGGTCATGGTGACCTGCCGGGTGGTGTTCGGCCTCGGCATCGGCATGCTGATCACCAGAATCAAGACGGGTACCGGGGTCTTCCGGACGCTGTTCTACCTGCCCTACCTGGCTCCTCCGGTCGCCGCGACGCTGGGCTTCGTCTTCCTGCTCAACCCGGGGACCGGTCCGGTCAACTCGATCCTGGGCGAGCTCGGGCTGCCGACGCCGGGCTGGTTCACCGACGCCGCCTGGTCCAAGCCCGCGCTGACCGCGCTGGCGGTCTGGGGGGTGGGCGACCTGATGGTGATCTTCATGGCCGCGCTCCTGGACGTCCCCAAGGAGCAGTACGAGGCCGCGGAGCTGGACGGGGCGTCCTCCTACCAGCGGTTCCGCTTCGTCACCCTGCCGAACATCTCGCCGATCATCATGTTCGCCGTGGTCACCGGCATCATCCAGACGATGCAGTACTACACCCAGCCACTCGTGGCCGGGAAGGTCGCCTCGGGTGTGATGGGCGGCTCCGGGCAGCAGTTCGAACCGGGCTATCCCGACAAGTCGACACTGACGCTTCCGCAGCTGGTCTACAACCTCGGTTTCCAGCGCTTCGACTACGGCTCCGCCTGTGTGGTCGCGCTCGTTCTCTTCGTCCTCGCCATGGCGTTCACCGCACTGCTGATGCGGCGCCGCAGCGGACTGATCCAGGCAGGTGAGTGACATGGCGCAGGTACTCGACACCCCGAAGGCCGGCGGACCGGTGAGTGACCCCGTCACCCCGGCCGAGCGGGTGGCGCGCCGCAAGGCGCTGCTGCACTGGATCGGTGTGCACTCGCTCGGCGTCGCGGCCGCGCTCTTCTTCGTGCTGCCGTTCGTCTTCCTGTTCCTCACCTCGCTGATGAGCGACCAGCAGGCACTGACCCGTGACCTGTGGCCGCACCCCTTCGAGTGGAGCAACTACAAGGAGGTGTTCAACACCCCGGGCTTCCTGACCTGGTGGAAGAACACCCTGCTGTACGCGGGGCTCGGCACCGTCCTCACGGTGGTGTCCTCACTGCCCGTGGCGTACGCGCTCGCCAAGTTCCGCTTCCGCGGCCGGCATCTGTCGCTGATGCTCGTCATCTCGATGATGATGCTGCCGCCGCAGGTCGTCGTCATTCCGATGTACCTGTTCTGGGCCAAGCAGCTGGACATGTCCGGCACGCTCTGGCCGCTGATCATCCCGATGGCGTTCGGTGACGCGTTCTCCATCTTCCTGCTGCGGCAGTTCCTGCTGACCATTCCGAACGAGTACCTGGACGCGGCGAAGGTCGACGGCTGCGGTGAGTTCCGCACCCTGCTCCGCGTCGTGATCCCGATGGCCAAGCCCGGTATCGCGGCCGTCGCCCTCTTCCAGTTCTTCTACGCCTGGAACGACTACTTCGGACCGCAGATCTACGCCTCCGAGAACCCCGGGGCCTGGACCCTGAGTTATGGACTGGAGTCCTTCAAGGGCGCACACCACACCGACTGGAACCTGACCATGGCCGCGACCGTTCTGGTCATGGCCCCTGTGATCGTCGTCTTCTTCTTCGCACAGAAGGCCTTTGTCGAGGGCGTCACACTGACCGGAGTAAAGGGCTGATTCATGAAGCTCGCAGTAGTGGGTGGCGGGTCCACCTACACACCTGAACTGATCGACGGTTTCGCACGGCTGCGGGACACCCTGCCGGTCGAGGAGCTGGTGCTCGTCGACCCGGCGGCCGACCGGCTCGAACTCGTCGGCGGCCTCGCGCGGCGGATCTTCGCCAAGCAGGGCCACCCCGGCCGGATCGTCACCACCACCGACATCGACGCGGGGGTGGCCGACGCGGACGCGGTGCTGCTCCAGCTCCGGGTGGGCGGCCAGGCCGCCCGCGCCAAGGACGAGGCATGGCCGCTGGAATGCGGCTGCGTCGGCCAGGAGACCACCGGCGCCGGCGGCCTCGCCAAGGCCATGCGCACCGTCCCGGTCGTCCTGGACATCGCGGAGCGCGTCCGGCGCACCAACCCGAACGCCTGGATCATCGACTTCACCAACCCCGTCGGCATCGTGACCCGGGCGCTGCTCCAGGCCGGTCACAAGGCCGTCGGCCTGTGCAACGTGGCGATCGGCTTCCAGCGCAAGTTCGCCCGGCTGCTCGACGTGACGCCGGGCGAGGTGCACCTCGACCACGTCGGGCTGAACCACCTGACCTGGGAGACCGGGGTGCGCCTCGGCGGCCCCGGGGGCGAGAACGTGCTGCCCCGGCTGATCGCGGAGCACGGCGACGCGATCGCGGACGACCTGCACATGCCGAGGGCGATCGTGGACCGCCTCGGCGTCGTCCCCTCTTACTACCTGCGCTACTTCTACGCGCACGACGAGGTCGTGCGGGAGCTGGGCACCAAGCCCTCGCGGGCCGTCGAGGTCGCCGCGATGGAGAAGGAACTGCTCGCCATGTACGGCGACCCGACGCTGGACGAGAAGCCCGCGCTGCTCGCCAAGCGCGGCGGCGCCTTCTACTCGGAGGCGGCCGTGGACCTGGCCGCCTCGCTGCTGGGCGGCGGCGGTTCCACCCACCAGGTGGTCAACACCTACAACAACGGGACGCTGCCGTTCCTGCCGGACGACGCGGTGATCGAGGTTCAGGCGAAGGTGGACGGCACGGGCGCGACGCCGCTCGCCGTGCCGGAGCTCGACCCGCTCTACGCCGGGCTGATCGGCAATGTGACGGCGTACGAGGACCTCGCGCTGGAGGCCGCGCTGCGCGGGGGCCGCGACCGGGTGTTCAAGGCCCTGCTCGCGCACCCCCTGATCGGCCAGTTCGAGTACGCGGAAGCACTCACGGACAAGCTGATCGCGCACAACCGGGAGCACCTCCGGTGGGCGTGAACGGTTCGGTCCTCGCGATCGACGCGGGGAACAGCAAGACCGATGTGGCACTGATCGGTGCGGACGGCACGGTGCTGTCCACGGCCCGCGGCGGCGGCTTCCAGCCGCCCGTGGTCGGCATCGGCACGGCCGTGGACGCGCTCGGCTCCGCGGTGGAACGGGCGCTGGCCTCGGCCGGCGTGGGGACGGAGAGCGTCGCCCATGTGTCGGCCTGCCTCGCCAACGCCGATCTTCCGGTGGAGGAGGAGCAGCTGACCGAGGCCCTGGGCGAACGGGGCTGGGGCCGCACGGTGGAGGTGCGCAACGACACCTTCGCGATCCTGCGGGCCGGGGTCGACGAGCCGCGCGGCGTGGCGGTGGTGTGCGGCGCGGGCATCAACTGCGTCGGCATGGTGCCGGACGGGCGCACCGCGCGCTTCCCCGCCATCGGCCGGATATCCGGTGACTGGGGCGGGGGTTCGGGGCTGGCGGAGGAGGCGCTGTGGTTCGCCTCGCGGGCGGAGGACGGCCGGGGTGAGCCGACCGAGCTGGCCCGTACGCTGCCCGGTCACTTCGGGCTCGGCTCGATGTACGCGCTGATAGAGGCGCTGCATCTGGGCCGGATCGCGTTCGAGCGGCGGCACGAGCTGACGCCGGTGCTCTTCGCGACCGGCGCGGCCGGTGACCCGGTGGCGCGCGGACTGGTGGACCGGCTGGCGGAGGAGGTCGTGGCGATGGCCTCGGTCGCCCTCTCCCGGCTCGGGCTGCTGGACGAGCGGGCCCCGGTGGTGCTGGGCGGCAGCGTGCTGGCGGCGCGCCATCCGCACCTGGACGGCCGGATATCCGAACTCCTCGCCGTGCGGGCCCCGAAGGCGGTGGTCCGGGTGGTCGAGGAGTCCCCGGTGCTGGGTGCGGGGCTGCTGGGCCTGGACCACACGGGTGCGGCCCCCGAGGTGCACGAGAGGCTGCGGGCGCAGTACGCCTGACGCGGTGTGACCTCGGAGGGCGGCAGGGGCGTCCCGTAGCATTCGTGCTTCGGGGCGCCCCTTCCGCGAGGGAACCGATCAGCCGCCCCGAACGTGTTCCTTGTCGGGGAGATCGGTACAACTTCGGGGGATTGCGCCGTCGATCGTCTTGATCGGCGGCGCCGGCCTTGATCGAATGCTGTTGGCCGCGGTTGCCTGCGGGTGTCCGCGCTCATGGACCGGTGCGGGATCCGGGCGTTCGTTGTGTGGACGCCGTTCCCTGCGGCCATACTTCTGGCCGGGTACCAGTCCCCCGATCGGCCGGGGGGCGGGCCGCCGTCAGTGACCGAGGGGGAGGTCAAGTGACACACCCGCCGAATGTGCGGCCTGCGCCGCCGCGACGCGCGCCCGAGCAGGCGCCCGCGCCGGTGCCCGCAGTCGTGCCGCCGCAGCGCGGTGGCCGCGCGGTGGTCACGGAGCGGCTGCGCGCCGCGGCGACGACCGAACCGGGCCGGCTCCAGATCATCGGGGCGGTACTGGCCCTGCTCGTCGTCGCGTTCGGGGCCGTGACGGCGTTCGAGGTCTCCGGCCGGGCGGCCGCCGCCGACGACGTGGTGACACACAGCCAGCCGCTCAGCGCGGACGCCGCCGACATCTACCGTTCGCTGGCCGACGCCGACGCGGCGGCGGCGAGCGGCTTCCTGGCCGGGCCGCAGGAGCCGAGCAAGGTCCACGAGCAGTACGTGGCGGACATCGAGGAGGCCTCCCGGCTGCTGGTGAAGGCCGCGGCCAACACGGACTCCTCGACGGAGTCCGGCCACGAGATCACCACCCTCAACGAGGAACTCCCGCGCTACACCGGGCTGATCGAGCGGGCCCGCGCGAGCAACCGGCAGGGGCTTCCGCTGGGCGGCGCCTACCTCCGCTACGCGAACCAGAAGATGGCGGGCGACATGCTGCCGGCCGCCGAGCGGCTGTACGCGGCGGAGACCGGCCGGCTCGGCCAGGACTACGACTCCGCGCGCACCTGGCCGTTCTTCTCGCTCGGCATCGGCGTGATCGCGCTGGTCGTGCTCGTCTGGGCCCAGCGGCGCAACTTCCACCGGACGAACCGGGTGCTCAACCACGGCATGCTGGCCGCGACCGCGGCTTCGCTGGTGGTCCTGCTCTGGCTGGCGGTGGGGCATTCGGTGGCCCGCTCCGACCTGTCCGACGCCAACACCCGCGGGCAGCAGTCCCTGGACGTGCTCAACCGGGCGCGCATCGACTCGCTGAAGGCCCGCGCCAACGAGACCCTCACCGTGGTCGCCCGGGGCGCGGTGCTCACCGCGGACGGGAAGAACGACAAGTACGAGACCGACTACGGCACGGGCATGAAGGCACTCGTCGAGGAGCTGGACAGGGCCGCGAAGCTCGCCGAGGACACCCACGACACCGTGGGGAGCGAACCGGTGGCAAAGGCCATCAAGGGTGTCACCGAGTGGCAGAGCCGCCACCGGACCGCCCGCAAGACCGACGACAGCGGCGACTACGACACCGCGCTGACCCAGATCATCGGGACGGCCGACTCGACCAAGGGCTCGACCGGTGAGTCGTTCAACCGCGTGGACGACGCGCTGAAGCAGGCGCTCGCCCATGAGCAGGAAGAGTTCACCCGGGCCGCGCGGGACGGGCGCGGTGCGCTGGGCGGGCTGCCGATAGGCGCGGCGGCCCTCGCCGTGCTGGGCGCGGTCGCCGCGATCGTCGGGGTCAACCGCAGGCTCTCGGAGTTCCGGTGACAGGGGGAGCGATGACAGGGAAGGACGAGCCCGGGACGGGGCGCGCGGGCCCGCTGCGCAGGCTGCGCGGCTGGGGCGGTGTGACCGCCATGGCCGTGGCCTGCGCGCTGACGGCGGCACTGACCCTGCTGCCGCTCTCCCACAGCGGCGGCGCCGCCTTCGGCGAGGGGGTCTCGGGACCGGGCGCGGCACGGGCCGTGCAGGCGCGGGCCGACGACTGCGCCGATCCGGACGCCAGCCTGCCGCCGTCCGTCGCCGGAGGCGCCGCCATCGACCGCATCAAGGCGCGCGGAAAGCTGATCGCGGGCGTCGACCAGAACAGCTTCCAGTGGGGGTACCGCAATCCGGAGTCCGGGGATCTCGAAGGTTTCGACATCGATCTGGTGCGGGCCATCGCCAAGGACATCCTGGGCGACCCCGGCGACGTGATCTTCCGGGCGATCCCCACCAACCAGCGCATCGCCGCCCTGGAGAACGACAAGGTCGACGTCGTCGTCCGGACGATGACGATCAACTGCGCCCGGCTCGACCAGGTCTCGTTCTCCACCGCCTACTTCCAGGCCGGGCAGCAGGTCCTCGCGCCCAAGGACTCCACGATCACCGGCTACAACTCCTCGCTGGCCGGCAAGCGGGTCTGTACGGCGGAGGGGTCCACGGCGTACGAGGCCCTGGAGAAGCAGTCGTTCGGTTCGGTGTTCAAGGACAAGCACGACGGCACCGACGCCGACGAGGACCTGCTCACCGTCCCCAACCAGCTGGACTGCCTGGTGCGGCTCCAGATGGGCGAGGTCGACGCGATCGTCACGGACAACGCCCTGGCGGCCGGCCAGGCCGCCCAGGACCCGGCCGTGGAGCTCAAGGGCGACAAGCCCTTCACCACCGAGTACTACGGCGTGGCCACGAAGAAGGGCGCGGACGATCTGGTGGCCCGGGTCAACCAGGTGCTGGTCGACTACCGGGCCGGCGGCAAGAACAGCCCCTGGATGCGGTCCTACCGCAACTGGCTTCAGGACGGTCTGCCCGGAATCACGGCACCGCCGGTGCCCAAGTACCGCAGCAACTAGGGCCTGGTCCTCGGATCAGGCGGAACCTGCCGGGCCCGTCCGGCAGGGAGAGCGGAGAGGTGATCGATGGGCGTCGCGGGCCCCTTCCCCAGCTACGCGGCCCGGCCCCCCGGCCCGGTCATGGACCGGGACGAGGCGGACCGTGCGCTGGCCCGGCTCGGCGCGGAGCACGAGGCGATCGAGACCTCGCTGCTCGCCCTCCAGGACCACGCCGGACGCCGGCTCCTGGAGGGCGCGGAGCTGACCGGTGTCACCCGGGAGCGCTGGAGCGTCACCGAGCAGTCGATCACGCTGCTGTGGAGCTACTTCGAGGCCTACGCGGGGGTGCTGCACCAGGCCCGTGAGGTGCGGGCCCGGCGGCGCCACCCGAACCGGGACGATCTGTCGGCCCTGACCGAACTGCTGCGCGGCGACGGCGTCACGGTGGCGCACGCCGCCGCCCGGCCCGATCCGTCGATCACCGGCCCGGCCCGGCTCTCCGAGCGGTTCACGCTGGCGGAGCTGGTCAACCGGATGAACGAGCTGTACGCCCGTTCGCTGGACATGGTCGTCGCCTCCGACTCCGTCTGGTCGGCGATGCCCGCCCGGATAGATCTGCTCGCGGCCGAACTGCGCCGCACCAGCTCGCTGGCGCACTCGGTCGGGGTGCGGCCGGGCGAGCACCCGTCGGGGGACGATCTGGAGTCGATCACCCAGGAGCTGGCCACGCTGCGGATGCAGGTGATCTCCGATCCACTGGCGTTCTGGCTGCCGGGGCCCGGCAGTTCGGCACCCGGCGGCGGACGCCCCGACACCACGCGCTACGACCGCGCGGCCCGCGCGCTGGACGAGGTGCGGCGGGAGATCGACGCGGTGCTCGCGGTCCGGCAGGACGCCGAACAGCGGCTGGTCCAGCTGCGCGACGTGCTCTCCCGGGCCGACCGCACGCTGGCCGAGGCCCGCTCCGCGCGCGGCGAGGTGCTGGCCAAGATCGCCGCGTCCGAGGTGCCCGCGGTCAACGGCCCGCCCACCGTGCTCCAGGAGCGTCTCGCCGCCGCTTCCGAGTACCGCAGGCATGCGCAGTGGCACCGGCTCTCGCCGCTTCTGGAGACCCTGGAGCGGCAGGCCGAGGAGGAGCTGCTGCGGGCCAGGGAGCAGCTGACGGCGGTCACCGCCCCGCTGGCCGTCCGGGCGGAGCTGCGTGGCCGGCTGGACGCGTACAAGGCGAAGGTGGCCCGGCACGGACTGGCGGAGGACCCGGTCCTGATCGAGCGGTACGACGCGGCGCGCCGGATGCTGTGGAGCGCACCCTGCGATCTGCGGGTCGCCGCCCAGACGGTGCAGCGTTATCAGGACGCGGCGCTGGAACTGCTGGGGCAGCGGCGCGCGTCGGGACCAGAAGACCGGCGGGACCAGTGAGGACGCTGGTGCCCGAGGGGCATCCGACGGGCCGGACCGGCCGTGGCGGGACGGGCAGTATCAGAGCGACGTGGCCGCTGCGGCTCCGGGGCGAAGAGGGGGAACGACCATGAGTACGCAGTGCCAGCGCCCCGCGTGCGAGGGCAGTTACGAGGACATGGGCGGCGGTGAGCTGTACTGCGACACCTGCGGTCTGGCACCGGTCGTCTCCCCGACGGGGATGGTGAGCTCACCGCCCACCGGGATCGCGGGCGGCGGGCGGGGCAGCTCCAGCTCCTCGGCGCGCGGCAGTTCACGGGCGTCGTCGAGGGCGTCCTCGCGTTCCTCGACGTCCCGGCGGTCGGTGTCGGGGCGGCTCTCGCGCGCCGTGTCCGCGAGCGGGGCCTCGCGTTCGGTCTCGGTGCGCTCCTCCGGTTCCTCGACCGGTGTCTCCGGGCGGAACCGGCTGGGCGCCGGTCTGGTGCTCGTGCCGGACGTGCCGCGTCCCGATCCGCGGACCGCCGTGATGGAGAACCCGGAGGTGCCCGAGCGCAAGCGGTTCTGTTCGCGTTCGGACTGCGGGGCGCCGGTGGGCCGGGCCAGGGGTGCGCAGCCGGGGCGGACGGAGGGGTTCTGCACCAAGTGCGGCCACCCGTACTCGTTCACGCCCAAGCTCCAGGAGGGCGACGTCGTGCACGGCCAGTACGAGGTCGCGGGCTGTCTGGCGCACGGCGGGCTCGGCTGGGTCTACCTCGCGGTGGACCGGGCGGTCTCCGACCGCTGGGTGGTGCTCAAGGGCCTGCTCGACACCGGTGACCAGGACGCCATGGCGGCGGCCATCTCCGAGCGCCGGTTCCTCGCGGAGATCGAGCACTCCAACATCGTCCGCATCTACAACTTCGTCGAGCACCTCGACCAGCGCACCGGTTCGCTGGACGGCTACATAGTGATGGAATACGTGGGCGGCAAGGCCCTCAAGGAGATCGCCAACGAGCGGCGCACCCCGGCCGGGAAGCGGGATCCGCTGCCGGTCGAGCAGGCGTGCGCGTTCGGCATCGAGGCGTTGGAGGCGCTGGGCCACCTGCACAGCCGCAACCTCCTGTACTGCGACTTCAAGGTTGACAACGCGATCCAGACCGAGGACCAGCTGAAGCTGATCGACATGGGCGCGGTCCGCCGGATGGACGACGAGGAGTCGGCCATCTACGGCACGGTGGGGTACCAGGCGCCGGAGGTCGCGGAGGTCGGCCCGTCGGTCGCCTCCGACCTGTACACGGTCGCGCGGACGCTCGCGGTGCTCACCTTCGACTTCCAGGGCTACACGAACGTCTTCGTGGACTCGCTGCCGGACCCGGACAACATCGAGGTGTTCCGGTCCTACGAGTCGTTCTACCGGCTGCTGGTCCGGGCCACCGATCCCGATCCGGTCCGGCGGTTCGCCTCCGCCTCCGAGATGGCGGAGCAGCTGATGGGCGTGTTGCGGGAGGTGGTGTCGCTCCAGACGGGGCGCCCGCGTCCGGCGCTGTCGACCCTGTTCGGTGCGGAGATGCGGGTCACGGACACGGAGTTGTTCACCCGCATGACGGGCGAGGTGTCCCTCCTCGGGGCGCGGAGCGCGGCGACGCGCGGCTCCGGGCGCTTCGGCCGCCGCAGGGGCGCGGGGGCGCTTCCGCCCGCGCCGGGTGCGCCGACGCCGGCCGCGGTGGCGCCGCCGGGCGGTGCCCCGGGCGCGCTGCCCGCCGGGCCGCCTCCCGGGTACACGGCGGGCGCCGGTCCGGTGTCCTCGCCCGCCACCCATGTAAGCGGCGCCGGGTACGCCGTCGCGTCCGCCCACCCGCAGCCGGCGGCCGCCGTTCCGGCCCCCCGGTCCCCCGCCGCGAACACCGGCGCCGGAACAGGGGTGTTCGGCCCGTCCGGCACGGGCGGGGTGCGGCTGGCCGGGCTCGATGTACGGAGCACGTCGCTGGCGCTGCCGGTCCCCCGGGTCGACGCGAACGACCCCAACGCGGGTTTCCTCGCCGGGATGATGGCGTCGGCGCCCGCCGAGCTGATCGCCGCGCTGCGGTCCGTACCGGCCGCCTCGGTGGAGACCAGGCTGCGCGAGCTGCGCGCGTCCCTGGAGATGAACGACCTGGGTGCCGCGCTGGAGACGCTGGCCACCCTTGAGCTGAAGTACCCGGACGACTGGCGGGTGGTCTGGTACCGGGGCATCACCTCCCTGGTGACCGGTGACCACGAGAACGCGGCTCTGTCCTTCGACGCGGTCTACGACGCGTTTCCCGGGGAGCCGGCGCCGAAACTGGCCCTGGGCGTCTGCGCGGAGGTCCTGGGCCAGCTGGACAACGCCGCCGAGTACTACCGGCTGGTGTGGGCCACCGACCCGAGCTTCGTGAGCGCCGCGTTCGGCCTGGCCCGGGTGCAGATCGCCGCCGGGGACCGGGGCGGGGCCGTCGGATCGCTGGAGTCCGTGCCGGAGGCGTCGATCCACTACACGGCGGCCCGGGTCGCGGCGGTACGGGCCCGGCTGCGCGACCGGGCCCCGCAGGAGCCACTGATCACGGACCTGATGGCGGCCTCCGCCCAGGTCTCCGGGCTGGCCGGTCTCGGTCTGGACGCGGTGCGCCGGGAGCAGTTGTCGACCGAGGTGCTGGGGACGGCGCTCGACTGGGTACTCTCCGGAAGTCCCGAGGCCCGTCCCCCGGCGCCGCAGTCACCCGCGGGCGGCGGGGCTCAGGGGCCCGGGACGCTGCTCGGAGTCGAGTTGAACGAGCGCGGCCTGCGGTTCGGGCTCGAACGTTCGTACCGGATGCTCGCCCGGCTTGCGGAGCCCGGTGCCGAGAGGATCGAACTGGTGGAGCGGGCCAACCGTTTCCGCCCCCGAACGTGGGTGTGAAGATGTCGCAGAACGACCAGGAGGCCGCCTTGTCGAGGTGTCCCGGCTGCCAGGAGCCGCTGGAGCCGGGGGATCTGTTCTGCGGGGCGTGCGGGTACGACCTGTCGGCCGTGCCCGAGCCTCCGCGGGACCACCCGACGATCGCCATGGGCACCGCGGTGGCCGCCCCCGCGGAGCCCGGTCCCGTCGCCGCGCCGTCCGCGTCCGGCGATTTCGAGCTGGCGGCGCCGGGCGCGGCCGCCGGGGGCGCGGCGCCCGATCCGCGTGCCGTCGCGGAGCCCACCCCGACGCCACCGGCCGGCACCAAGGTGTGCGTGGCCTGCCGGGCGGGCCGTGTCGATCTCGACGGCTACTGCGAGAACTGCGGCCATGCCCAGCCCCGCGAGCGCGATCACATGGAGCAGGAGCTCGGCTCGGTCGCCGCGGTCACCGATCGCGGGCTGCGCCACCACCGCAACGAGGACTCGTTCGCGATCTCGACGACGGCGCTGCCCGACGGCACCCCGGCCGTGGTGGCGATCGTCTGCGACGGGGTGTCCTCCGCGAGCCGTCCCGACGAGGCGTCGGCCGCCGCGACGACCGCCGCCAACGAGTCGCTGCTGGAGTCGCTGCCGCGCGGAACGCATCCGCAGCAGGCGATGCACGAGGCGATCGTGGCGGCCGCCGAGTCGGTCAACCGGCTGGCCCAGGAGCCCGGCGGGGCCGGGGAGCGCGATCCGCACCGCCAGCAGAACGCCCCGGCGTGCACGCTGGTCGGCGCGGTCATGGCCAACGGGCTGCTGATCGTGGGCTGGGTCGGTGACAGCCGGGTGTACTGGGTGCCGGAGGACCGGAGCAGTCCGCCGGCCCGGCTCACGGAGGACGACTCCTGGGCCGCGCAGATGGTCGCGGCGGGCCTGATGAACGAGGCGGAGGCGTACGCGGACGAGCGGGCCCACGCCATCACCGGCTGGCTGGGCGCCGACTCCTACGAACTGGAGCCGCACACCGCCTCGTTCAAGCCGGACCGGCCGGGCACCGCGGTGATCTGCACGGACGGCCTGTGGAACTACGCGGAGTCCGCGGCCGAGATGTCCGCCGCGCTGCCCCCCGACGCCCACGAACGGCCGCTGCACGGCGCCCAGGTGCTGGTGGGTCACGCGCTCGACGGAGGGGGCCACGACAACGTAACAGTGGCACTGCTGCCGTTCGCCGTACCGGCGCAAGGGGCAGGATCCGCCCGGAGCGACGGTTGAGTCCTGTTCCGTCCGCCGCCTGCCCTTCCGATGACTTTGCCCTTCCGATGACTTTGTCCGTAAATCTGTCTTCATCTGACACGTGGAGCCTCAAGGAGCCGATCAGATGGCCAACTTCTCCAAGTCGAACGTGCCGCAGTTCTCCGTCGAGGTGTACCAGAACGAATTCCTGCCCGAGGGCGGCCGCGAGGTCAACGGCATCATCACCGTCACCTCGACCGGCGGTGGCACCACGGGCGGGGTTCCGCTGACGAGCGCCGCCCACGCGTCCTCGCACCTGCCGGGACAGGCGCCGAACGCCGCCGTGGTGATCATGGTGGACTGCTCGGGTTCGATGGACTACCCGCCCACGAAGATGCGCAACGCCCGCGATGCGACGTCGGCGGCCATCGACACCCTGCGCGACGGCACCTCCTTCGCCGTGATCGACGGTACGCACGTCGCCAGGGAGGTCTACCCGGGCGGCGGACGGCTCGCCACGGCCGGTCCGCAGACCAAGGCGCAGGCGAAGGGGGCGCTGCGCCGGCTCAGCGCGGGCGGCGGTACCGCGATCGGGACGTGGCTGCGGCTGGCCGACCGGCTGCTGAGCTCCACGGACGTGAGCATCCGGCACGGCATCCTGCTGACCGACGGACGCAACGAGCACGAGGCGCCGGAGGATCTGCGGGCCGCGCTCGACGCGTGTGCGGGCCGGTTCACCTGTGACGCCCGCGGGGTCGGCACCGACTGGGAAGTGAAAGAGGTCACAGCGATCGCCTCCGCGCTGCTCGGCACCGCCGACATCGTCGCCGATCCGGCGGGGCTGGCCGCGGACTTCACGCAGATGATGGAGAACGTGATGGGCAAGGAGGTCGCGGACGTCGCGCTGCGGCTCTGGACCCCGGTCGGCGTGGAGATCAAGTTCGTCAAGCAGGTCGCGCCGACGGTCGCCGAGCTGACCGACCGCCGTACGGAGGCGGGACCGCGTGCGGGCGACTACCCCACCGGCTCCTGGGGCGACGAGTCCCGTGACTACCACGTGTGCGTGCAGGTACCGGAGGCCGGTATCGGACAGGAGATGCTGGCGGCCAGGGTCTCGCTGATCCTTCCCGACCCCTCGGGCGGCGCGCCCCAGACCCTTTCGCAGGGGCTGGTACGGGCGGTGTGGACGGACGACATGGTGGCCTCGACGTCGATCAATCCGCAGGTCGCGCACTACACGGGCCAGGCGGAACTGGCACAAGTCATCCAGCAGGGGCTCGATGCCCGCAAGTCGGGAGACTTCGACGGCGCGACGGCCAAACTCGGCCGCGCGGTGCAGCTGGCGTCGGCGTCGGGGAACGCGGATACCGCGAAACTGCTTTCGAAGGTGGTAGACGTCGTCGACGCGGCGACAGGTACTGTGCGACTGAAGGCGAAGGTCGCGGAAGCGGACGAGATGACACTCGAAACGCGCTCCACGAAGACCGTCCGCGTCAAGAAGTAACCACATATCCGCACTGATGAGCCGCCCGGCCGGATCCGTCCGCCGGGCGGCGAAGCAAGAAAAATGACGGCCCCCTGGGCCGGACGAGGAGAGGGGGAAGCGCCGACATGCCGACCTGCCCGAACGGACACCAGTCGGGTTCCGAGGACTGGTGCGAGGTCTGCGGCCATCGCGTGGCCGGGGCCGCCGTCCCGCCGCCGCCTCCCCCGCCGCCCGCTCCCGGCTACGGATATCCGCCGAGCCCCGGCCCGGACGCGACCGCCCAGGCCGACATCTGCCCGCAGTGCCGCACCCCGAGGGAGGCGATGGCGCCGTTCTGCGAGGAGTGCCGCTGGAACTTCCTCACGAACACCGCGACCTCGTACACGCCGCTGGCCCCGCAGCACGGCGGACCGAGCGGACCGCCCGGTCCCGGCGGCCCCGTCCCCGGAATCAGCCCGCCTCAGGGCTTCCCGGGCCAGCCGCCCGGACCTCCGCAGCCCCGCGACCCCTTCGAGTACCAGGGCTCGCGCCCCTCGCAGGTGAACCGGCCGGCCGAACCGCTCTCCTCCGGTCCCGGTCAGCCCGGCCCCGGTCAGCCGCCGTTCCCGGGACAGCACGGGCAGCAGGGCCCGCCGCCTCCGCCGGCTCCGTTCCAGCAGGGCCCCGGTCAGAGCCCGCAGGGGCAGCCCGGTCCGCAGGGACAGCACGGCCACCAGCAGGGCTTTCCGCAGGGTCAGCACGGCAGCCAGCAGCAGGGGTTCCCGCAGGGGCAGCAGCACGCCCAGCAGCAGAGCTCGTCGCAGGGCTCGCCCCCGCCGCCCTCGTTCCAGCAGCAGAGTGCCGCGCCCGCGTTCCAGCAGACGGCTCCCCCGGTCTTCGACCCTTCCGCCCCGGCGCCCCCGCCGCAGGCCGAGCGGCCCGGCAACGACGACTGGATGCTTTCGCCGCCGGCGCAGCCCCAGGCCCCGCAGCCGCCGATGCAGCAGCAGCCCTACCCCGGGCAGAACCAGGGCCCCGGCATGGGCCAGGACCAGGGACCGGGTCAGGTACCGGGTCAGGGGCAGGCGTCCACGAGCTGGGCGGCCGTCGTCGCTCCGGACCGTGACTACTTCCTGGCGATGATGCAGCGCAGCGGTCCCGAGGCCACCGGGCTCAACCTGCCCGCGTACTCCCCGGAGCAGCACCTTCCGCTGACCGGCAGCCAGATCACGATCGGCCGCCGCCGGCACAGCACGGGCGAGTCCCCCGACATCGACCTGTCCGTGCCCCCGGAGGACCCGGGCGTCTCGCACCAGCACGCGGTACTGGTGCAGCAGCCGGACAACAGCTGGGCCGTGGTGGACCAGAACTCCACCAACGGCACCACGCTCAACGGCGCCGAGGACCCGATCCAGCCCTACGTCCCCGTTCCGCTCCAGGACGGCGACCAGGTGCACGTCGGGGCGTGGACGACGATCACGATCCGCCGGGGCTGACGTCCCGGGCACGGCGCACGGCCGGTGAGGGGCACCCTCGCCGGCCGCTGTGATCATCAGGATCCACCGGGCCCCTGTCCCCCGCCGCGGCGTCTGCGACGATGGACAGGTGACTGAGAACCCGCGCGACACAGTGCAGGAGCTGACCTTCTACGAGCTGGTCGGCGGCGAGGAGACCTTCCGGCGCCTGGTCCACCGCTTCTACCAGGGCGTGGCCGGGGACCCGCTGCTGCGGCCGATGTACCCGGAGGAGGATCTGGGCCCGGCCGAGGAGCGGTTCACGCTGTTCCTGATCCAGTACTGGGGCGGCCCGCGCACCTACAGTGACCAGCGCGGACACCCCCGGCTGCGGATGCGGCACGTACCGTTCCGGGTGGACCGGGCCGCGCACGACGCCTGGCTGAGCCACATGCGGGTGGCGCTCGACGAGCTCGGACTGGCCCCGGAGCACGAGCGGCAGCTCTGGGACTACCTCACCTACGCGGCCGCCTCGATGGTGAACACCGAGGGCTGAGTCCCGGCCGGGACGCACCGGAACGTGTACGGAATCCGGTACTCCGCCGCCGGATAACGGTCACGATCCCATCAAGGTGTGGCCAAGGGCGGTATACCGCGGCAGCTCCACTCTGAAAGCATCCATGCAACGCCGGGGGGCGTGTTCATGCGATGAGAGTGGGGCAGGGTGACGGGGTTCGTTCTACTGCGGGTGAGGGCGCACCGGCTCCTCCTCGCCGCGGCCGTGCTGGCCGTGCTGCTCACCACCTCCGTCCTGGCCGCGCTCACCGCCTTCTCCGGCTCCATCGGCGACGCCGCGCTGCGCCACACCCTCACCCACCGGTCCGCCGCCGACGCGTCCCTCCTCATATCGGCGCAGGTCGCGCCCGATCAGCGGGACGCCCTCGACGCCTCGGCGCGCAAGGCCGCCCGCACCACGTTCGACGGCCTTCCGGTGACCGTGCGGAAGCTGGAGGCGTCGGGCCCGTACGCGCTGCCGCGCGGTCTCCAGACCCCGGCCGCCCGCCGCGGCGACCCCGACCTCACCCACTTCGCCTCGCTCGACCTCAGCCGTGTCCGGCTCACCGGGGGCCGGATGCCCGCGGCCGGGGCGGGGAAGCCCGGAGAGCCGGTCCAGGTCGCGCTGCCGGGCACCGCCGCGGAGGCCCTCGGGCTGAAGCCGGGCGCCCGGCTGACGCTCACCGACCGGATCGGCGGCAAGCTGCAGCAGATCCTCGTCACCGGTCTCTACGAGGCCTCGGACCAGGCCGATCCGTACTGGCAGCTGGACGCGGCCGGCGGGCGCGGCGTCCGCCGGGTCGTCTTCACGACGTACGGACCGCTGCTCACCGACCCCGCGGTGCTCGGCTCGGGCCGAACCAGTTCCGGCGAGGTCTCCTATCTGGCGTCGGCCGACTTCCGTACCCTCACCACGGACCGGATGGCCGCGCTGCGCGACGCGGCGACCGAGGGTCCCAGGCAGCTGCTCGCCGCACCCGAGCTCAAGAACGGGGCGAGCGCCCGGACCCAGCTGCCCACCGTTCTCGACCAGATCGACCGGGGGCTGCTCGTCTCCCGCTCGACGCTGATGATCGTGGCCGTGCAGCTGGTGCTGCTGGCCGGTTACACGCTGCTGCTGGTGGCCCGGCTGCTGAGCAGCGAGCGCGGCGGCGAGACGGAACTGCTGCGGGCGCGCGGCGGATCGCGCGCCCGGATCACCTCGTTCGCCGCGATCGAGGCGCTGCTGCTCGCGCTGCCCGCCGCCGTCGTCGCCCCGCTGCTCGCCGGACCGCTGACCCGGCTCCTGGCGGACCGCAGCGAGCTGTCCCGGATCGGGCTGCGGCTCGGCGGGACCGCCACCGGCACGGTGTGGCTGGTGGCCGCCGTCACCGCACTGGCCTGCGCGCTCGCCGTGGTGGCGCCGGCGCTCGCCGCGAGCGCCGGCGGACGCCGCTCCACCCGCGCCGCCGCCCTGCCCGCGCCGGTGCGCGCGGGGGCGGACATCGGGCTGCTGGCGGTCGCCGGGGTGGCGTACTGGCAGCTCGACCGGCAGACCGGGGGCGCGGGCAGCGGTGCGCTCAGCGGCGACCGGGCGGGCGGCCTCGGCATCGATCCGCTGCTGGTCGTCGCGCCCGCCCTGGCCCTGCTCGCGGGCACCGTGGTGACGCTGCGGCTACTGCCGCCCGCGGCCAGGCTCGCGGAGCGGTGGGCGGCCGGCGGCCGGGGGCTCGTCACGGCGCTGGCCGGCTGGCAGTTCAGCCGTCGGCCGCTGCGCGGCGCGGGTCCGGTGCTGCTGCTGGTGCTGTCGGTCGCGATGGGCATGCTGGCGATCGGCCAGAGCGCCTCGTGGGACCGTTCGCAGCGGGACCAGGCCGACTTCAGGTCCGGCGCCCCGGTCCGGGTGCTGGGCGGCGTCAACGCGGACCCGGCGCGCTCGGGCGCGTACGCGCGGCTGCCGGGGGTACGGCAGGCGGCGCCCGCGTTCCGGACGTCGGTGGAGCTCTCCGGCGGCCGCACGGCCGAGGTGCTGGCCCTGGACACCGCGCACGCCGACGAGCGGATGCTGATGCGCGACGACCTCGCCGACGGGGCCACGGGCCGTCTGTTCGGCTCCCTCGCACCGCCCCGCACCACACGGCCGGGACTGCTGCTGCCGCCCGGCAGCACCCGGCTCCGCCTCGATCTGCGCATAGCGTCCGGGCCGAAGACCGGGAACACCGCGCGTTCCGGCACGAGTCCGGTGGTCACCGTGCTGCTGGAGGACCGTTACGGCATCCCGTACCGGGTGGTCGCCGGTTCCGTACCGGTGGACGGGAAGGGGCATCCGCTCTCGCTGAAGGTGGACCCGGCCGGTGAGCTGTCGGTGACCGGGTTCGAGCTGGACAGCGCGCAGCCGGTCGGGCGGGGCGAATCGCACCGGCTCACCGTCAGCGGGCTGCGGACCGTGACCGGGGGCGGCGCCGAACGGCCGGTCCCGGTCCCCGGCGGATTCCGCTGGCGGGCGGCCCTGAGCACCGACGCGTTCGGGGAGGTCCAGCCGGGCCCCGCGCTGCATCCGGCCGGTTCAGCCGCGCAGCCGCTCACCCTCGACTACCCGACCGGCTCCGTCACGGCCGAGGAAGCGGTGCCGGCCCTCAATGTGCGGATCACCGCAGCGCGCCCCCGGGCGGCCACGCTGAACGGTGTGGCCACGGACGCCTATTTGAAGGCCTCCGGTGCCAGGACCGGGCAGAGCGTGGACGTGACGCTGGCCGGTGAGACGGTCCGGGTGAAGATCGTGCGGACCGTCCACGCGCTCCCGACGACCGGTCCGGGCTCCACCGCCTCCCTGTCCTCCACCTCCTTGTCCTCCGGACAGACACGGGCGGCCCGGGACGGCGGCGCGCTGCTCCTCGACCTCAGGGCCGTCAGCCAGGTCTTCGCGGAGCGGGGCGGCGCCGTGCTCACCGCCACCGAGTGGTGGCTCAGCACCGCTCCCGGCCGCAGTGCCGAGGTGGCGGCCGCGCTCCGGGCACGGGCCGACACCGATCCGGCGCAGGTCCAGGTACGGGACGAGGCCGCGGACGAGCTGGTGAGCGATCCGCTGGGGGCGGGCCCGCAGTCCGCGCTGCTGGCCGTGGCGGTCGTGGCGGCGGCGCTGGCCGGGGTCGGCTTCGCGGTGACGGCGGTCGGCTCGCGGCGTGAACGGTCCGCGGAGTTCGCGGTCCTGCGGGCGCTGGGGGCGCCACGGCGGCGGCTGGCCCGCATGATCGCCGCCGAACAGGGCGTACTGATCGCCATCGGGCTGCTGGTGGGGGCGGTCCTCGGGGCCCTGCTGACCCGGGCGGTGGTGCCGCTCGTCGTGCTGACCGGACAGGCCGCCCGGCCCGTACCTGACGTCTCTGTGCAACTGCCCGCCGGACAGGTCGCGGTGCTGCTCGCCGCCTTCGCCGCCCTGCCGTTGCTGATCGTCGCGGTCCTCGCGCTCCGGCGCACGGACCCGGCGGTCTCGCTGCGCCACCAGGGGGACAACTGAGATGAGCCCGCGTCCGATGTTCTCCCGCACGACCGCCGCCTGCGCGCCATGGGTACGGACCCGGCTGCGCACCGCCCCGGGGGCGGCCTGCGCGCTCGGGCTGCTGGTGCTGCTGACGGCGTTCCTGGCCGCCGCGTTCCCACGGGCCGTCGACCGGTACGAGGGCGAGGGACTGCGCCACGACCTCGACGCCGCCTCCCCCAGGCGCAGCGTCCTGGAGGTCAGCAGTCCGCCGCCGGGCCTCCAGCTGCCGGAGGCGGCGCGCGAGAAGGCGGTGCGGGACGAGTCGCTGGGCTCCGTGCACCGGGCGCTGCTGGCCGGGCTGCCAGGTCCGCTGCGGGCCGACGCCAGCCAGTCCGCGTACGGGCTCCGGACGACGGACCCGATCCCCGCAACCGAGCCCTGGCTCCCCCGCCCCTACGGCATCGACCCGGAGCTGACGTACACGACGCAGTCGGGACTGCCCGAGCACGCCACCCTGCGCGCGGGCACGTGGCCGACCGTCCGAGGCAAGGTCACCTCCGGCACCGCGGAGGTGGAGGCGGCGGTCACCGAGGAGACCGCGAAGGCACTGCGGATCAAGGTCGGCTCGGCCGTCTCCGTACCGGTCGCCAGGGGCGGGCGGTTCACGGTACGGATCACCGGCATCGTCACCCCGCTGCGCCCGAAGGCCGCCTACTGGTCGGCCGAGCAGTTGCTGCGCACCCCCTCGCTGGTGGCCAAGCCGTCGAAGACCGAGCCGCGCTACTACTGGACGGCGGCGCTGCTGCTGCCCCCGGACGCCGCGCCGGCGCTGCTCACGACCACCGGGCAGCCGGAGGCGTACTGGCGGATCATGCCGGACGTCGCGCGGCTGACCACCCTCGACACGGACCGGCTCCGCTCCTCCGTTGCCTCCCTGGAGGGCGGCCCCGGGCTGCTGAAGGTGCGCGCGTCCGCCGGTGCGACCGCGACGGTGACGACCGACCTGGACGAGATCGTCAGCACGTACGAGGGGACGCGGCAGGCGATCCGCCCCGTCGTCACTGTCGCCGCCGTCGGCATCGGGGCCGTCGCCGCCATCGTGCTGCTGATGACGGGCGGCCTGATCGCCGGCCGCCGCCACGACGAACTCGCGCTGCTCCGGGCCCGGGGCGGCTCCCTGCGGTCCATCGGGGGCCGGCTGCTCGCCGAGACCGCGGTGACGGCCGTGCCCGCCGCCGCGCTGGGCCTGCTGCTCGCGGTGCTGGTGACCGGCGGGGGCCGGCTGTGGCCCTCGGCCGCCGGGGCGGCGGCGGTAGGCGTACTGGTCTGCGCCGCGCTTCCGCTCCGTACCGTGCTGACGCACCGCAAACCACGACCGCACGGCGGCCGCGACGACCTGGTGAGCGTGCGGCCGTCCCGGCGGCGCACCGTCGCCGAGCTGACCCTGCTGGTGCTGGCCGTCGGCGCGGTCGTCGCCCTGCGCCGGCGCGGCACGGGCGGCGAGGGGGGCACCGACCTCCTGGCCAGCGCCGCCCCCGTGCTGGTCGCGCTGATCGCGGCGCTGGTGCTCGTCCGGCTCTACCCGCTGCCGCTGCGGCTCGCACTGCGCTCCGTGGCGCGGCTGCGCGGCGCCATCGGCTTCCTGGCGCTGGCCCGCGCCGGACGCTCCTCGGCCGCCGGCACGCTGCCGCTGCTGGCGCTGCTGGTCGCGCTGACGACGGCGGCGTTCGGCGGCTCGGTCCTCGCGGGGGTCGCGGCCGCCCGGGACACCGCGGCGGTCCTCGCGACCGGCGCGGACGCCCGGATCAGCGGCGAGGCCGACTCCGC
Organism: Streptomyces sp. NPDC088730; assembly: GCF_044751215.1. NCBI lineage: Bacteria > Bacillati > Actinomycetota > Actinomycetes > Kitasatosporales > Streptomycetaceae > Streptomyces > Streptomyces sp. NPDC088730. The sequence goes on along the minus strand of NZ_JBIVLK010000001.1, from coordinate 392,585 downwards.
GCCGCTGCCGGACAGCCTGGTCCGTACGGTGTCCGGGGCGGACGGCGTACGGGAGGTGGCGCCCGTGCAGATCGAGTACGGCGTCTCGCTGCCGCCGCCCGAGCGCGGCTTCGAGGACGCGCAGGGCACCACCCTGATCGGCGTCGACCCGGCCAGCTACGCCCGGCTGGCCCGGTCCACCGGCGTCGGCGGCTTCACCGCGGACCGGCTGAAGTACACCGGACCGCCGCCCCCGAAGGGCACGATGCCCTCCAAGGACCGGGTACTGCCGGTCCTCGCCTCGCCGGCCGTCGCCCAGCGGCTCGGGAACCGGCCGCGCGATCTCCAGTCGATGGCCGGGGACTTCAGGGTCCGGGTGGCGGGCACGGTCGCGCACACCCCCGCCGTCACCGACACCTCCTTCATGGTCGTCGACGCCTCGGCCCTCACCCACCGGCAGACCACCGCCCTGCTGCTCACCGGCGACCGGCTCGACGCCGAGACACTGCGCGCGACGGCCCACAAAGCGGGCAAGGGCCTCACCGTGCGGCTGCGCTCCGAGGCGCGCGCGGCCTACGTGGACACCCCCATGCAGGTCGGCGCAGAGCGGATCTACGCGGCGGCGATCGCGGCCGGCGCGGGCTACGCCCTGCTCGCCGTGCTCCTCTCCCTGCTCCGCACCGCCCCGGAGCGCACCACACTGCTGGCCCGGCTGCGCACCATGGGCATCGGCACCCGGCAGGGCGGACGCCTGCTGGGCTACGAGGCCATGCCCCAGGCGCTGCTCGCGGCCGTGGGCGGCCTGCTCGTCGGCCGGGCCACCATCGCGCTGCTGGCACCGGGCGTCGATCTGGTGCACCTCGCGCTCGCGACCGGGCCGGGCTCCGGTCTGCTCTACGACGCACCGCTGCGGGCGGATGCGTGGTCCATGGTCCTGCCGGCACTCGGCGTGGTCGTCCTCACCGCCGCGGTGGCCGGTGTACAGGCCTGGTGGACCGGCCGCCGCGGCTCGATCACCGAACTCAGGGCAGGAGACTCCCGATGACGACTCCGTCGACCGATGCCACGCTGGCGGAACTCGAACAGCGGGCCGCCGCACGCCGCGACCGGCCCTCGTACGGGCACGACGCGCTGATCTCCTGCGACCGGCTGGTGCGCATCTTCACCACGGACGGGGTGGAGGTGCAGGCCCTCCAGGGTCTGGATCTGCTGGTCGCCGAGGGCGAGTTGCTGGCGCTGGTCGGCGCGTCCGGCAGCGGCAAGTCGACGCTGATGAACATCCTGGCGGGTCTCGACGTGCCCACGGCGGGCGCGGCGAAGGTGGCGGGCTGCGATCTGCTGTCGATGGGGCAGAAGGAGCGGCTCCGCTACCGCCGGGACGTCGTCGGGTTCGTCTGGCAGCAGACCGCCCGCAATCTCCTGCCTTATCTGACGGCGATCCAGAACGTCACGCTGCCGATGCAGCTGCGCGGCGGCGGGCGCAACCGTGAACGGGCCGCGCGCGCCGAGTCGTTGCTGGCGATGCTGGAGGTGGCGGACTGCCGTGACCGGCGCCCGAGGCAGATGTCGGGCGGTCAGCAGCAGCGGGTGGCGATCGCGGTCTCGCTGGCCAACTCCCCCAAGGTGCTGCTCGCGGACGAGCCGACCGGGGAGCTGGACTCGGCCACCGGCGAACAGGTCTTCGCCGCCTTCCGCCGCGCCAACGAGGAGCTGGGCACGACGATCGTGATCGTCACGCACGACCAGGCGGTCGCGAACGAGGTCCGCCGCACGGTCGCCATCCGGGACGGCCGGACCTCCTTCGAGGTGCTGCGCCGCACCGAGGTCGACGCGGCGACGGGCCAGGAGTCCCAGGTGGCCCGCGAGTACGCGATGCTCGACCGGGCGGGCAGGCTGCAACTGCCCTCGGACTACACGGAGTCGCTGGGCATGGAGCACCGGGTGCTGCTGGAGCTGGAGCAGGACCACATCGGGGTGTGGCCGGACGCCCGCGAGCCGGAGTGAGCGGGCCTGCCCGGAGGCGTACCGCGGCCCGGAGACGTACCGCGGAGTGCGGACCGGGCGCGTCCCCCGGCCCGCTGTAGGCTCCCCGCATGGCGACGCACGAGCACGAGATCACCGAGCCCGTCGATCTCTGTCTGCCCGACGGCCGTCTCGATCCGGCGGCGGTCGGCTGGTCCCGGGTGCCGCTGCACCGCGCCAATCTGCGCGGCTGGGGCCGGACGAAGCGCTGGGAGTACTGGTGCGTGACGACGCCCACCCATCTGGTGGCGCTGACCGTCAGTGACCTCGACTTCCTCGCCCTGAACACGGTCTACCTGCTCGAATACGCCCCGGGCGGGCTGGAGTCGGAGCGCACCGCGATCGTCCCCGGCGGCTTCGGCACCGCGCTCCCCGAGACCGTGGCGGGCGCCTCCGGCTCGGAGGACGTGGTGGTCGGACCCGCGCGGCCGTCCGGTGGCAAGGTGCGGATCGAGATCCGCGACGAGGGCGCCGGGACCCGGCTGAGGGCCCGTTGTCTGACCGCGGACCGGGTGCCGCTGGAGGTGGACCTGCTGGTCGCCCGGGAGCCGGGACACGAATCGCTCTCCGTCGTGGTGCCGTGGAGCGACCGGCGCTTCCAGTACACCTCCAAGCACACCGCGCTCCCCGCGTCCGGCCGGGTCAGGATCGGCACGGAGTTCCTGGAGTTCGACGGGGACGACACCTGGGCCGTCCTGGACCACGGCCGGGGCCGCTGGCCGCGTACGGTCGACTGGAACTGGGGCGCCGCCTCCGGACGCACCGGCGGACACACGGTGGGCCTCCAGTTCGGCGGACGCTGGACGGCGGGCACCGGCTCCACCGAGAACGGGCTCTGCGTGGACGGCAGGCTCACCAAGATCGGCGAGGAGCTGGACTGGCGGTGGTCGACGGCCGACCCCCTCGCCCCGTGGACCATCCGTACGCCCTCGTCGGGCCAGGTCGACCTGACGTTCACCCCGTTCCACAACCGGTCGGCACGCACGGAGGCCGGTCTGATCGCCAACCGCACCGATCAGTGCTTCGGCCATTACGACGGCCGCATCCGCACCGACGACGGCGAAGAGATCGTGGTGGAACGGCTGCTGGGCTGGGCCGAGGACGTTCACATGCGCTGGTGAACCGGCTGTCCGATCCGCTCCTGGTCAGGGCCGAAGGGCCCTGGGTCCTGTCCGGTGGATCAGGCGCGCCCCGGCCGTGATCCGCCGGACCGGCCCTAGCCGCCCACGGAGACGCCGAGCGGGCCCAGTCCGGCACCGGCGCGGCGCAGGGCGATCGCGCCGAACGGGGTGCGCAGCCGCAGCCACGCCCCCGCCGCGAGCAGCGCGACGGGGAAGTCGGGCGCGGACCGGAGGAAGCCGAGGGCCTGTGCCGCGTGCACGGCGCGCAGCGGGAGCTCCGTGCCGCCGACGGTCCGGGACCAGATGTCGCGTCCGATGAGCTCACGCTCGGTCCGCGTACGCCGGTCCTCCGGCAGTGCCTCGTCGCGCGCCCGGAACTCCTTCACGGCGGCGCTCAGCGCCGTACCCAGGGCGACGGGGCCGGGCAGTGCCGGGCGGCACTCCTGCCAGCCGCCGCGCGGAGGCAGCACGCCCGTCCAGGGCGGTCCGGTCACCGGCTGGGGCAGCGCCCCGGCACCGGCGTCCGGTCCCTCGACGTCCAGGGATTCGAGGAGTTCGCCGGCCGACACCGTGACGTCGAAGTCATGCGTGTCCGCGAGGCGCACCGCCCGGATCGCCAGGACCTCGAACGACGGCGGCCGGCCGAACACGGCGAGCGCCCCGCCGCCCGCCTGGAGGCGTACGGCGGCGGCCCGGTCGTAGTGGAGCAGCCGGCCGAGGAAGGCCGCGAGATCCGCGGCCTCCCTCGCGTCGGCGAACAGCAGCGACTGCACGGGCACGGTCATGCCGCAGCGGGCTCCTCGGCCAGGTACTTCTGGAGGAAGAGCTTCTCCTCCGCGGAGATCCGCCGCGGGCGCTCCTCGGCCAGGTCGTACGGCACGACGATGGTCGACGCCCGTACGTACACCTGGTCGGGGTCCTTGACCTCGTAGGCGATCGTCAGCGACGCGGCACCGATCTTCGTGACCCAGGACTCGACGGTGACCGGCGTGTGCCGGTGGACCAGCGGCCGGACGTAGTCGATCTCGTGCCGGGCCACGACGGAGCCGCCCGCGAACGACGGCGAGCCGTCGCCCGGCGCCAGCCGGAACATGAAGTCGATGCGCGCCTCCTCCAGGTAGCGGAGGAAGACCACGTTGTTGACGTGGCCGAAGGCATCCATGTCCGACCAGCGCAGCGGGCAGCTGTAGATGTGACGTGCCAAGACGATCAGCCTCGCGTGAGCTTCTTGTACGTGGCGCGGTGCGGACGGGCCGCGTCCGCACCGAGGCGCTCGACCTTGTTCTTCTCGTACGACTCGAAGTTGCCCTCGAACCAGTACCACTTGGAGTCGCCCTCGTACGCCAGGATGTGCGTGGCGACGCGGTCCAGGAACCAGCGGTCGTGGGAGATGACCACGGCCGCGCCCGGGAACTCCAGGAGTGCGTTCTCCAGCGAGGACAGGGTCTCGACGTCGAGGTCGTTGGTGGGCTCGTCGAGGAGCAGCAGGTTGCCGCCCTCCTTGAGCGTCAGCGCCAGGTTGAGGCGGTTGCGCTCACCACCGGAGAGGACCCCGGCCGGCTTCTGCTGGTCCGGGCCCTTGAAGCCGAACGCGGAGACGTAGGCCCGCGAGGGCATCTCGACCTGGCCGACGTTGATGTAGTCCAGCTCGTCCGACACGACGGCCCAGAGGGTCTTCTTCGGATCGATGTTGGCGCGGGACTGGTCGACGTAGGAGATCTTGACCGTGTCGCCGACCTTGATGGCGCCGGAGTCCGGCGTCTCCAGGCCCTGGATCATCTTGAACAGCGTGGTCTTGCCCGCGCCGTTCGGGCCGATGATGCCGACGATGCCGTTGCGCGGCAGCGTGAACGACAGGTCGTCGATGAGGACCTTGTCACCGAAGGCCTTGGAGAGGTTCTCGACCTCGACGACGATGGAACCGAGCCGCGGGCCCGGCGGGATCTGGATCTCCTCGAAGTCCAGCTTCCGCATCTTGTCCGCCTCGGCCGCCATCTCCTCGTACCGGGCGAGACGTGCCTTGGACTTGGTCTGCCGGCCCTTGGCGTTGGAGCGGACCCACTCCAGCTCTTCCTTGAGCCGCTTCTGACGCTTCTCGTCCTTGCGGCCCTCGACCTTGAGGCGGGTGGCCTTCTTCTCCAGGTAGGTGGAGTAGTTGCCCTCGTAGGGGATGGCGCGGCCGCGGTCGAGCTCAAGGATCCACTCGGCGACGTTGTTCAGGAAGTACCGGTCGTGGGTCACGGCCACCACCGCGCCCGCGTACTTCGAGAGGTGCTGCTCCAGCCAGTTCACCGACTCGGCGTCGAGGTGGTTGGTGGGCTCGTCGAGCAGCAGCAGGTCCGGGGCCTCGATGAGCAGCTTGCAGAGCGCCACGCGGCGCTTCTCGCCACCGGAGAGCGTGGTGACCGGCCAGTCGCCGGGCGGGCAGCCCAGGGCGTCCATGGCCTGCTCCAGCTGAGCGTCCAGGTCCCACGCGTTGGCGTGGTCCAGGTCCTCCTGGAGCTTGCCCATCTCGTCCATGAGCGCGTCGGTGTAGTCGGTCGCCATTTCCTCGGCGACCTCGTTGAACCGCTTCAGCTTGCCCATGATCTCGGCGGCGCCGTCCTGGACGTTCTCCAGCACGGACTTCGACTCGTCGAGGTGGGGCTCCTGCATGAGGATGCCGACGCTGAACCCGGGCGACAGGAAGGCGTCGCCGTTGGACGGCTGCTCCAGGCCCGCCATGATCTTCAGCACCGTGGACTTACCGGCACCGTTGGGGCCCACCACACCGATCTTCGCGCCGGGCAGGAAGCTCAGCGTGACGTCGTCAAGGATGACCTTGTCGCCGTGCGCCTTGCGTGTCTTGCGCATCGTGTAGATGTACTCAGCCAAGAGAAACCGTCCGGCAATCGATGAGTGGGCAGATACACCCATCTTGCCTGACGTCCGTGCCCGGATGGAAACCAGTACTGCCCGCGGTACCCGCCTTCTTGCTCCCCGGAACGCCCCGGCCCTGGCCCGGGGTACGCGACAGCCCCGGTACGCGGTCGCGTACCGGGGCTGTCATCAGCACATCGTCACCGTGTGCCTACGGTTCATCACTGACCGGCGGTCTGGCCCTTGCGCCGGCGGAGGAAGAAGACCGCGCCGCCGCCGATGACGACGAGGGCGACCGCGATCCCCGCGATGATCGGGGTGGCGTTGGAGCTTCCGGTCTCGGCGAGGTCACCCTCGGCGCCCGTGGAGCCGCCGCCCGCGGTTGCGGTGGTCGTGCTGGGCTGGTCGGCGGTCTGGGTGTCGAGGCCGCCGGTGGTGCTGGAGGCGGGGCTGCTGGTCTTGCAGTCCAGCACGCCGCTGAACGTCTTCGTGAACCCGCCAGGACCGGTGACGGTGAAGTCGTACGCCTGGTCCTCAGCGACCGGCACGGTCACCGTCGCGGACTTGCCCGCCGCGACGGTGTGCTCCGTCCCGGCCAGCTCGAAGGTGAACGCCTCGTCGCCCTGGTTGCTCGCGGTGACGTCCACACCGCCCTTGGCGCAGTTCTTCTTGGCGGAGACCGCGGGCATCGCGCCCTTCTTGGCCCAGGTCGCGGTGGCGCTCGCGGAGACCGTGGACTCGCTGGAGCCGGCCAGGATCTGGGTCTGGCTCTTGGTCACACCGGCGAAGGCCCGGCCGACCGGTACCGAGGTGGTGGCCTGGACGGTCAGCGAGGCCGAGCCGTCGGCGGCGGCGGCCGGAACGTCGAAGTACAGCTCGGTGCCGTCGGCCGCCGCGGTGACGGCCGTGCCCTTCTTGTCGGTGACCTTGACGCCGCTGGCGGAGTCGGCGGGCGGGGCCACCGAGACCTGACCGGCGTTGGTGCGGACGGTGACCGGTCCCAGCCGCTCACCGGACCGGCCGGACACGGCGGGGGTTTCCAGCGAGAGGGACGCCTTGGGCTCCGCCGTGTCGGTGGCGGACTTCTGCAGCCAGTCGGCGAGCTTCTCCGCCTGGCTGTCCGACGCGTCGACGTCGGCGTTGTCCGAGAAGCGCCAGATGGCCACCTGGGTGCCCGCGGCCGCGGTCTTCTCGGTGAGCGGCCCGGTGCCCGCCGCCTCCGCGAGTGCCGAGAGGTCGTCCACCTGCGGGTAGGAGTGCTCAAGGATCCAGCGGATCCGTCCGGCGTCCTTGTTGCCGCCCAGCGAGGTCTGGGACCAGGGGGTCTCCAGGTACTTCGCCTGGTCCTGGGTGGGGTTGTGGATGTCGATGCAGTACGTCTTGAGCTTGCCGCCGCCGTCCACGGTCATCTCGAAGAGCCCGGCCGGCAGCTCCTGGTCCTTGCCGTCCGCGTGCAGTACCGCGACATCGTACGTCTTCAACCCGTCGAGTACCGCGCTCGCGCCGCCCTGGTGCTGCGGCGCCTCGTCGGCAGCCGCGCCGCCCGCGCCTGCGAGCGTGCCCGCGATGACCAGACCGGATGCCGCCACCGACGCCGCCAGGCGCGATATGCCCCGGATCCGTCGGGAATTGACCGTCGCCCTGGATGACGAAGCGGTCGCTGAAGAAGCAAAAAACACAGAATTCCCCTCCGGGCGAGACCCTCGCGCCTGGTGCGCGTGTGGGGATTGTCCCGCCTGCCGACTCAAGTGCCCTGTGAGTACTGGGGAATCCTAAGTACGAAGCGAAGCACAGTCCCCCGTCATACCTTCGGATAACCATTCCGACTCGGAATCGTTATCCCCGCCAGCGCCTGGAACGGCGGTGGTTGGTGCCGCCGGTCAGGGCGCGGACACGAGCTCGGGCCCGTTTTTCCGGCGAACCACCCGGCGCCTGGCCGCCGGACGCTCCACCCGGTCCGGCCGACCGGCCTGCCCTCCCCGCCGATCTTGCCGCTCCGCCTGGTCCGCCTGGTCCGCCTGGTCCAGCCGCTCCCCCTGATCCGGCTGATCCGGCTGATCCAGTTGTTCCAGTTGTTCCCCGGGGCTCAGCCGCTCCCGCTGCTCGGGCTGTTCGCCCCGCTCCCGCGGTGTCGTCGCCGGCCGGTCCCGCCCGGACACCTCGCGCACCGCCCACTCGTCCGGCTCGCCCGCGACCGCACCACCGGTCCGCGACACCAGCCCCGGGTCCGCCCTGACCACCCGTCGGAACGCTGACGTCCCCCTGGTCAGATCGTGGCCCACCGCCGTCGCCTCGATGTCCACGAACGTCCTTCGCTGCCCCTCCCGTTCCTCCTCACGCACCTTCAGCCTGCCGTGCACCACCAGGGGTTCACCGACTGAGACGGAACCCGTCAGATTGGACGCCAGGGTGCGCCATGCCCACACGGTGTAGAAGCTGGTGTGCCCGTCCGACCAGAGCTGTTTCTCCCGGTCCCACCGCCGCGGCGTCACCGCGAACCGGAATCGCGCCATTCCCCCGCTCCGGGTCTCCCGGAACTCCACACCGGTGGCCGCATTGCCCACCAGCGTCACCAAGGTCTCGTTCATGACTCCGCCTCCCCCTCGCACTGGATACAGTGACCCGCGCCCCTGCGGCCGGTCGCTGATCCCATGCTGAGGGGGAGGCGGAATTCCTGCTGGCGCCTGTGGACTAACGGCCCGTTGTGGAAAACTCCGTCACCGCCACAAAGCGCTCCCGCACCTCGCGATAGCGCACCAGTTCCGCGGAGACCGGATCGAGCACCCGGGCCCGCCCGCAGGCGGCCGCAGCCTCGCGCAGCCTGCGTTCGGCCTCCTGGCCGTACCGCCGTGCGGGCCCCCGGGCCGCCGCCGCGCACGACCACTCCACCAGCGGGCCGCCGACGATCCCCGCCAGCATCACCAGAGCGGGCGTCAGCAGCCCCGGTTCGAGCACACCGATGATCTGGCCGATCAGCCACAGGCCGCCGAAGATCTGCAGCAGCGTCATCGCCACCTGCGCCAGTACGGCCGCGGGCCACCAGGCCGGGCGCGGGGGCCTGGTGGAGGCCCGCCCCCGGTGCGCCCCGGTCCGCGCCCCGGTCCGCGCGCCGGGTTCCGCCGGCTCACCGGCGTCGTTCTCCGCGCCCCGCCCCGGCGCCGCAGCGGCGCGCCCGGCCAGTTCGTCGAGCGCCTCCGGCAGCCCCCGCGCGCCGTGCACCGCGGCCTCGCGCACCGCTTGCGCCCACGGCCCGGGCAGCCCGTCGACGGCGTCGTCCGCGACCGTGCGTACCGCCTGCTCAACCCGCTGACGTGCGGTGAGCTGCTCCTCCGGCGGGGCGGTGAACGCCGTCCGGTCCAGCAGCCGGGGATGCCGGGTGGACTCGTACCAGCGCCACAGCCGCAGCCACGGCGTCCCGCACGCCCGGCCCGCGTTGCGGCGCCATTCGCGCTCCGCCGCCTGACCGGCCGCGGCGGCGCCGACGGCCTCCGCGAGCCGGTCGGCGAACTCCTCCCTGGCCCGCTCCCCCAGCCCGGTCCGTCCCTCGGCCACGTACACCGGGCGGAGCCTGGCGGCGGCGGCGTCCACATCGGCGGAGAGCCGGCGCGTCGCGGCCGTGCGCTCCTGGACGAACCGGCCCAGGAGTTCGCGCAGTTCGCCCACCCCCTCGCCGGTGAGCGCGGACAGCGACAGCACGGTGGCGCCCGGGTCGCCGTGCTCGCCGAGGGCCATTCCGTCCTCGTCGAGCAGCCGGCGCAGGTCGTCCAGGACCTGGTCGGCGGCGTCTCCGGGCAGCCGGTCGATCTGGTTGAGGACGACGAAGGTGACCTCGGCGTGGCCGGCGAGCGGGCGCAGGTAGCGCTCGTGCAGCGCGGCGTCCGCGTACTTCTCCGGGTCCACGACCCAGACCACCGCGTCGACCAGCGCCAGCACCCGGTCCACCTGTTCACGGTGCCCGGCCGCCGCAGAGTCGTGGTCCGGCAGGTCGACCAGGACGAGCCCCTGGAGCGCCTCGTCGGCCGCCGCCCCGCCCTGCTGCGGCCGGCGCCTGAGCCGCCCCGGGATCGCCAGCCGGTCCAGCAGCCCCGCGGCGCCGTCCGTCCACGAGCAGGCGATGGGCGAGGCGGTGGTCGGCCTGCGCAGCCCGGCCTCGGAGATCTGCGCGCCCGCCAGGGAGTTGAAGAGCGTCGACTTGCCGCTGCCGCTCGCTCCGGCGATGGCGACGACGGTGTGCCGGGAGGAGAGCCGCTGCCGGGCGGCTGCCTCGTCGAGCACCCGGCCCGCCTCCGCGAGGTCGGTCCGGTCGAGCCGGGCCCTGGAGAGCCCGACGAGCTCACGCAGGGCGTCCAGGCGGGGGCCGAGCGGACTGCCGGAGGGAACGTACGCCTCGACCTGCGGCCGGCCGTCGTCCTCCGGGGCGGCGGCGGGCGTCTCCTGAGGGACGGCCACGGCGGCGGCGCGGCGGGCGATGAGACCGTCGTCCCAGCCACAGCCCGTCCCGCCCGGGTCCGTCCTCCTGCCCTTCGCCAGGCCCCGCGCCCCGTCCTCGGTGCCGTCCTCCGCAAGGCCCTTCGCCAGGTCCCGCGCCCCGTCCTCGGTACCGTCCTCCGCAAGGCCCTTCAGCAGGCCTCGCGCCTTGTCCTCGGTGCCGTCCTCCGCCAGGCCCTTCGGCCGGCCGTGCGCACCGTCCTCCGCCAGGCCCTCCGGCCGGTCCTCCGCGCGGTCCTCTCCGGGGGCGGAACCCCCGTCCGGGCCGCGCCCCGGCTCGGACCCCGGCTCGGACCGCGGCTCGGACCGCGGTTCTTGTCCCCGGCCCGGACCCTCGTCAGTGACGGCAGTCATCGCTGCCACCTCTCCTTCTGCAGTACGGACAGCGCGGCGATCAGTTCTGCTTGCGGCTCCGGTGCCACGTCGAGTGCGTCCAGCGGGGCGAGGCGCCGGTCGCGTTCGCCCCCGAGCACCTGGTCGAGATAGCTGGTGAGCAGTGCCCCGCCCTTGTCGCACAGCCTCAGGGCGCCCTGCGCGCCGATGCGTTCGGCCAGCTGTTCGCCGGCGGCACGGGCCCGTCGGCCGCCGAGCAGGGCGGCGGCCAGCAGGGCCGCGACGGTCTCCGCATCGGGCGCGGCGTTGCGTTCCATGAGGCGCACCTCTTCCTCCGCCAGCTCCTCCAGGACCCTGCGCCAGCGCCGTACGGTCATGGCGATCCGGCCCCGGATGTCCTCGGCCGGCCCCCATCCGCCCTCTTCCCGGCCCACCGCCTCGAAGCCGAAGACCGCGGCCGCCGGCTCCCGCCGCCAGGTCGTCCGGATCTGTTCGTCGGCGGCCGCCACCGCGCACTCCAGGAGTGCGGCGAGGCTCTCCACCAGGGCTTCGAGGACTTCTTCCGTGGTGCTGTACAGCGGGTAGCCGCGCCACCTGGTGCGGGCGTCGCCGGCGAGCGCGCCGCCGTTCCGCAGCCGCCGCCGCACCCGTGCGCCCTCCTTCCGGTACGCGTCCTCGACGACTCCGGTCAGCCGTACGGCGGCCGCGTACTGGGCCGCGACGGCTCCGGCGAGCGCGGGCAGCCGGACATCGAGCGAGTCGATCACCCCGGCCGCCGTACGCCCCACCGCCTGCTGCCGGGCCGCCGGGTCCTGCGCGCGGTGGGTGAGCCAGGCACGCAGCGGGGCGACCGCCGTGGTGGGAAGCAGTCCGCTGCCGCCGCCCGCCGACTCGGGCAGTTCGGGGATGGTGAAGCGGGGCACCTCGCCGAGACCGGCCTTGGTGAGGAGCGCCCCGTACTGCCGCGAGACCTCGGCGATCACCTGGTGCGGCACCCGGTCCAGGACGGTGACGAGCGAGGCGTCGTACTCCTTGGCGGTGCGCAGCAGGTGCCAGGGCACGGCGTCGGCGTACCGGGCGGCGGTGGTCACCATCACCCAGATGTCCGCCGCGCAGACGAGTTCGGCGGCCAGCACCCGGTTGCGCACGACGAGCGAGTCGATGTCGGGGGCGTCCAGCAGGGCGAGCCCGCGCGGCAGCCCGCCGGCGGTCTCGACGCGGAGCGCGGTCCCCTCCTCCGCGGCCTTCCCGCCGGCCCCGTCGAGGTGGTCGCACTGGCCGGGGTTCACGGACTCCTCGGGCGACAGCCAGACCCGGGTCAGCTGCGGGAGCACCCGGATGTCGGCGAACCAGTGGTGATCATCCGGATGGCAGACCAGCACCGGGGTGCGGGTGGTCGGCCGCAGCACCCCTGCCTCGCTGACCCGGCGCCCCACCAGGGAGTTGACGAGCGTCGACTTGCCCGCGCCGGTGGACCCGCCGATGACAACCAGCAGGGGGGCCTCGGGGTCCTTGAGCCGGGGCAGCAGGTAGTCGTCGAGCTGGGCGAGCAGCTCGATCCTGGTCTGCCTGGCGCGTGGAGCGCCCGGCAGCGGGAGTGGAAGACGCACGGCAGCGACACGGTCGCGCAGGGCGGAGAGTGCGTCGATGAGCTGAGGCCGTACGTCCAAGGTCACCACATGCGAAGAATGCCCAATTTTGGCGCCTTTTTGAAGCGTATAACCCCCTCTGCGCGGCGGTTCCTCCTCCGGACAGAGGGGACGAGTGGGGCGCAGGCATAACGAGTGCACAACGCCCGGGGCGTGAGGCGCCAAAAGCTATGCATGAATCGCACCTACCTGCGATTATCGTTTCGCTTCACCGAACCTCCACATCGTGCCACGCAGGTGAAGCAACCGGGTCCAGGCGTTCGGAGCCCTATCCTTGTCCCGGCAGGTCGCGGACCGCCCGGGTCCCAGGGCTCCAGGTCACCGAGGCCACCACCCGGCCCCCGTAGCTCAGTGGATAGAGCAGGCGCCTTCTAAGCGCTTGGCCGCAGGTTCGAGTCCTGCCGGGGGCGCTTCAGCCCAGCCGATGTCGGGCCCTCCCACGGGAGGGCCTTTTTGCTGGTCGGAGGGACGTTAGCGAGACCGGCGTAGTGACGGCGTAAGTCCGTCCGGAAGGACGGGGGCAAGGCCGGGCGCGCGGCGGTCGGGCGCGGATTCGGCTCCCCGGCGAGGTCGTGGGCCATGACATTAGTTCGTATGCAGAGCTAAAATGGCGTGATGAAGGTGGGCGAACTCTCCGACGAGCTCGCCGGGCTCCTGCCCCGTATCCAGCGGCTCGCCCGGCGCAGGCTGTGGAGCGGCTCTTCCGCTCCGAGGATGCGCGGGGCGCACGCCGAGCTGTTGCGGCTGGTGGTGACCGAGCCCGGCGTGCGCGTCTCGTCGGCCGCGCGGAGCCTCTCCCTGGCGGCCAACTCGGTGAGCACGCTGGTGAACCACCTGGCCGCGGAAGGGCTGCTGCGGCGGGAGAAGGATCCCGGGGACGGGCGCGCGGCGCTGCTGTACCCCACGCCCGCCGGAGTGGAGAGGCTGCATGAGTGGCATGCCCGCCGGGCGGCGCTCTTCCGCCGGCACCTGGCCGGGCTCGACGCCGGGGACCGCGCGGCGCTCACCGCCGCACTCCCGGCCCTGCACAGACTCGCCGCGTCGATGCGTGAGGGGGATGAGACCGCGTGACCACGTACACCGCGCCCGCTGTCCGCTGCACCGCCCTGAGCTACAGCTTCGGCGGCTCGAAGGCCGTCGACGGGCTGGACCTGCTGGTCCGGCCCGGGGAGGTGTTCGGGCTCCTCGGGCCGAACGGCGCGGGCAAGACCACCACCATGCGCGCCATCACCACCCTGCTGCCCGTCCCGGCCGGAGCCGTCGAGGTGTTCGGCCATGACGCCGCCCGGGAGCAGATGGCGGTGCGGCGCCTGCTCGGCTACGTGCCGCAGCAGTTGTCGGCCGACGCCGGGCTCACCGGCCTGGAGAACGTCCAGCTCTTCGCCCGGGTGTACGACGTGCCCCGCCGCCGGCGCGCGGCCCGGGTCGCCCAGGCGCTGGACGCCGTCGGCCTGGGCGATGTCGCCGGGCGGCTCGCCGCCACGTACTCCGGGGGCATGGTGCGCCGCCTCGAACTGGCCCAGGCCCTGGTCAGCGCCCCCCGCCTGCTGATCCTGGACGAGCCGACGATCGGCCTGGACCCGATCGCCCGCGACAGCGTCTGGGACCGGATCAACGAGATCCGGACCGGCACCGGGATGACCGTGCTGGTCACCACGCACTCCATGGACGAGGCCGACCGCCGCTGCGACCGGCTCGCCCTGATGCACCTCGGCAGGCTCCGCGCGCTCGGCACCCCCGTCGAGCTGAAGGGCGAACTGGTCGCCCACCGCCGGGAATCCGGCGAACCCGCCGCCCCGCCGCCGTCCCTGGAGGACGTCTTCCGGCACCACTCCGGAAGCGGACTGGACGACCCCGGGTCCGAGGCGGAGAAGGGAGCGTTCAACGATGTCCGACGTACCCGCCGCACCGCGACCCGGCGCGGCTGAGCCCGATCCGCGCTTCACCCTGCTGCTCACCCCGCCACCGCCGCGCACCGGCTGGCGGGTCGTACCGGCCCGGGTCGGCGCGATGTGCGCCGTCGAACTGCAGAAGCTGATGCACGACCGGACGGAGATCTACACCCGTGCCGTCCAGCCCGCGCTGTGGCTGCTGATCTTCGGTACGACGTTCTCCCGCATCCACGCCATCCCCACCGGCGGCGTCCCCTATCTCGACTTCCTGGCGCCCGGGATCATCGCCCAGTCGGCCATGTTCATCGCGATCTTCTACGGCATCATGATCATCTGGGAGCGGGACTCCGGCGTCCTCACCAAACTCATGGTCACACCGACCCCCCGGTCCGCCCTCGTGACCGGCAAGGCGTTCGCCGCCGGGGTGAAGGCCGTGATCCAGGCCGTCGTCGTCATCGTGATCGCCGCCCTGCTCGGCGTCGGCATGAGCTGGAACCCGCTGCATCTGCTCGGTGTGGCCGTGGTCGTCGTGCTCGCCTCGGCGTTCTTCTCGTGCCTGTCGATGACCATCGCCGGGATCGTGCTCACCCGTGACCGGCTGATGGGCATCGGACAGGCGATCACGATGCCGCTGTTCTTCGCCTCCAACGCGCTCTACCCCGTCGCCCTCATGCCCGGCTGGCTCCAGGCGGTCAGCAAGGTGAACCCGCTGAGCTACCAGGTGGACGCCCTGCGCGGCCTGCTGATCGGCGCCCCGTCCCATCTCGGCCTGGACTTCGGGGTGCTGGCCTTCGCCGCCGCCGTCGGCATCGTGGCCGCCGGTTCCCTGCTCGGCCGGCTCGCCCGCTGACGCCATGGGGGCAGCCGCTGCCGGTGCCCCGCGGCCGGGCGGCGGCCGGTACTCCGGCGGACCCGCCCTCTCCGGCGCGCCGTTCGACGCAGATCCGGCTCAACGAGCAGGACTCGATCACCATGATCACCGTCATCACCGTCCGGGGCCGGCCCGGCCCCGGTCCCTTCCCGGCCGCTGCCCTCCCGGAGGCCGTCCCATGATCACCACCGCGCCGGCGCCGGCGCCGCCCGGAGGGTGTCCGAGCGGCGCCGGCAGCACCGTGAGCGTGACCGGTCCGGCGGCACCGCGCGGGCGCGATCCCGGTGGCGGGCGGCCAGGGCCCGCCACCCGCCGGTCACGTCCCCCGACCTCACGGGGCCGTGCGGCTGGCCGGAGTCAGGACCACTTCTCCGTGCGGACGAAGGAGCCCTGCTTTCCGTCAAGGCGGATCTTGAGCCAGTCGTGGGTGCTGTTGGCCACCCCGCCGGCGATGACGCTGCCGTTGGGGTTGCAGCGCTTCCAGCCGCTGTCCGCGACCTTCCGGAGCTTCTTCCCGCCCGTCGCCTCGTAGAGCCGGACCCTCATCGAGGCCTTCGTGTTGTAGCACCGCAGGACGACACGGGTCTTACGGCTCGGCGACTTGTACGCCTTGGACTTCCACTGGCCGCTGCGCTGCCCGGGGACCCAGAAGTTGCTGTGGATCGGGTGCCAACCGGCCTGCGCCGACACGGTCCTCTCAGGAACGGCTGCCACGGTCCTCTCAGGAGCGGCTGCCACGGGGTTCGCCGTGGCCAGGCCGGATCCGAGCGCCAGGGCGGCGAGCGAAAGCGTGAGGCTCTTCCGGAGGTTCATGTCCGGGATTCCTTCCCCTAGTGGGTGGACGCCGCGGGAACGGCCCACGACGTCGGTACGGCGGCACTGCGATGCGGTGCCGCGCCGGCCCTGCGGATCGGGCCGACGACGACCAGTCCAGCCGCCCGCACCGTTGTTCAGCAGGCCCCCTCCGCCGCACCGAACAAAAAAACTCCGCCCGGTCGGGGAGGTCCGGATCGGCCCTTGCCCGGCTCCCCCGCGCCTTTCTACGGTGGCGGGAGACGGGGTGCGACGGGGACTCAGGGGGAGAACAGCGCGATGGGGCGTCGTGAGACACCGGTGGATCCGGCCGCGGGGCCGGTGCAGCGGTTCGCGTACGAGTTACGGAAACTGCGGCAGGAGGCGGGCGGTCTCACCTACCGGGAGATGGCGCGCCGCGCCCACTACTCGGTCACCTCGCTCTCGCAGGCCGCCGCCGGCGAGCAGTTGCCGTCGGCGGCCGTCACCCTCGCCTACGTGGAGGCATGCGGCGGCGACCTCGGTGCGTGGAAGCGGCGTTGGCGGGAGGTGGCTCAGGAGCTGGGTGAAGCGGTGCACGAGGACAAGGACGTCCCGTCGCCTTACCAGGGCCTGGCCCGGTTCGAACAGGGGGACCACGCACGGTTCTTCGGCCGCGCCGCCCTCGTGGAGGACGTCCGCGAGCTGGTGCTCTCGCACCGCTTCGCCGCGGTCTTCGGCCCCTCCGGAAGCGGCAAGTCCTCCCTGCTGCGGGCGGGGCTGATCCCCGCCCTGCGCGCCGAGTCCGGCACCCTGGCGAAGATCCGCGTCCTGACCCCGGGGGAGCATCCGCTGCGCGCCCACGAGCGGGCGCTGCGGCCCGAGGACGCCGCGGGCGACACCGTCCTCGTCGTGGACCAGTTCGAGGAGGTCTTCACGCTGTGCCGGGAGCCCGCCGAGCGCGCGGAGTTCCTCGAAGCCCTCCTCGCCGCCCGGGAGAGCGACCGGCTGCGCGTCGTGATCGCCGTACGGGCCGACTTCTACGGCCGCTGTGCCGAGCACCGGGGCCTCGCGGACGCTCTGCGTGACGCGAGCCTGCTGGTGGGGCCGATGAGCCCGGCCGAGCTGCGCGAGGCTGTCGTGAGACCCGCCCAGAGCGCGGGGCTGATCGTCGAGCGTGAGCTGACCGCCCTGCTGGTCGAGGAGGCCGCCCGCGAACCGGGCGGTCTGCCCCTGCTCTCCCACTGCCTGCGTGAGACGTGGCGCCGCCGCCGCGGCCGTGCGCTGACCATGGAGGCGTACGCGGCAGCGGGCGGCATGCAGGGCGCGATCGCGAAGACCGCGGAAGAGGTCTACAGCCGGTTCTCCGCCGGCGAAGCGGAACTGGCCCGGCTCGTACTGCTGCGGCTGATCACCCCTGGAGAAGGCTCTGCGGACACCCGCCGCCCGGTGGGACGTACGGAACTGGACTTCGCCCCCGCCGACACGGTGGCGCCGGTCCTCGACCGCCTGGCCCGAGCCCGCCTCCTCACCCTCGACGACCACACGGTCGACCTGGCCCACGAAGCCCTCATCACGTCCTGGCCCCGCCTGCACGCCTGGGTCGAGGAGACCCGCGAGCGCCTGCGCACCCACCGCCGCCTGACCGAGGCGGCCCGTACGTGGGAGGGCCTGGCCCGTGAGCCGGGAGCCCTCTACCGGGGCACGCGCCTGGCGATGGCGGAGGAGCACCTCGCGGATCAGCCCCTGACCCCGGTGGAACAGGCGTTCCTGACCGGCAGCCGGGCCGCCCGCACCAGGGAACTCCACCGGCGCCGCAGCCTGCTGACAGCCCTCGCCACCCTTCTCGTCCTCGCGCTCGTCGCGGGCCTCACCGCCTGGCAGCAGTCACGCGTCAGCGACCACCGCCACCGGGAGTCCGAAGCCCGCCGGATCGCCGCCGTGGCTGACAGCATGCGCGCCACCGACCCGGTCACCGCGGCCCGGCTGAGCGTCGCGTCCTGGCAGCTCGGCCACACCGTGGAGACCCGCTCGGCCCTGCTGTCCGCCCTGAACAGCCATGAGGGTGACGCATTCCGGGTCCCGGAGAGCGACGCCCGCTCCACCGTCCGCCGCCTCACCGGCGACGGGCGGACCCTGGTGTCGGTCTCCCGCGGCCACGTCCGCGTCTGGGATCTGCGAACCCACCGCCTCACCCACACCTACCCGGGGCCCGGCCGACGGCTTTCCGGCCCCGACAACGACGTGATCAGCCCGGACGGCCGGACGTTGGCGCTGTGCGGGGAGGAGTCCGTGGCGTTGTGGGACATCCGCTCCGGACGGCTGACGAAACAGCTGCGGGCGGAGCTTCCGGTATCCGCCGTCTTCAGCGGGGACGGACGCAGCCTCGTGATCCAGTCCGTCGACGGCGCGCAGGTATGGGACGTGAGGAGTCACCGGCTGCGGATGCGCATGGCGGAGGGCGAAGTGGCGGAAACCTCGGAAGCGGCCATCAGCGCGGACGGGCACCGGCTGGCGACGTGCGGCGCCCGGCACCACCTCCAGATCCGGGACATCGGCCGCCGCGCCCTGCTGAAACTGTCCTGGACGGCCGCGTACGGGCGGGACTTCTGCTCCCTGCCCCGTATCGCCTTCTCGCCGGACGGCACCGCCGTCGCGCTCGGCTCCCCCGCCGGAGTCCGGATCCGCGACATCGCCTCGGGGCGTGAACTCGCCCGGCTGGACACGGCGGCGGCCGACGTGCGCTTCAGCCCGGACGGGGCTTTCCTGGCCACGCTCGACGAGGAAGGCCGGCTCCTCCTGTGGCGCCTGACGTCACCCGGTGCTCCGGTGTTCCGTCACACCCTGGGCAGCGGGGCCGTCGACCACTACGAGGTCGATTTCGCCGCGGCCGGGCTCCGGTACCTCGACAGCTCGCGCACGGCGGTCCGGTCTCTGGCACTGGGCGGGGCGACCACGTCCGGCTGGCACCGGCAGGCCGTGACCGACGCCCTGCTGTCCCGGGACGGCCGGACGTTGGCCACCCTGCGTGCCCCGGCGGCCGGCAAGGGCGGCAGCGGTGTCAGCCTGTGGGACACCCGGACCGGCAAGGCGGTCATGACCACACCGGACGAGCCGTGCCCCGCGGAGGAGGACGGCGCCGGGGAGGAGGACGGCGCCGGGGAGGAGGACGGCGCCGGGGAGGAGGACGGCGCCGGGGAGGAGACGGGCTCGTCCTCGGGACCGCGCGCGGAGGAGGAGACGGCCACGGTCGACGGCGGGGAGATCCAGCACGCCTCGCAGGACCTCGACTGCCTCGACCTGATGGCGTTGAGCGCCGACGGCCGCACCTTCGCCCACGCCGGAGGCGGCACCTTCTCGGACGCTCCCGGCGGCCTGCGCATCACGGTCTGGGACGTACCCGAACACCGCAGGCGCGCAACCGTCACCGTCCGCCCCGACCGGGACGGGATGACCGGCGTCGACGGACTGGCCCTGAGCCCCGACGGTCGCACCCTGTACCTGTCCCGGACCACCACACGGCAGTTCCTGGAGGTCTGGGACGTACAGCGGAACAAGCGCCTGCGGACGCTGGACGACGTTCCCTCGGGCGGCGTGGTCGTCCGCGACGACCAGCGCCTCCTCGTCACGGCGCAGGAGCAGGTGGCCGACCTGCGTACGGGGCGCACCGCTTACCGCGCCCTCGGCGACGGCATGCCCGGTGTGGCGGCCTTCAGCCCGGACGGGGCGCACTTCGCGGCCGGCGACGCCCAGGGACGCGTCACCGTGTGGGACGGCGAGGTCCGCAACCGCGTCGGGGCGGCCGGCACGGGACCCGACGAGTCCATCGCCGCGCTCGCCTTCTCCCCGGACGGCGGCACCCTGGCGGTCGCGGGCAGCGGGGGCACTGTCCAACTCTGGGACGTGGCCTCCAGCCGCCCTCTCGGATCCGCCCTCCCCACCGCCGGCGACCGCCCCCTGGGGCTCGCCTTCAACCGGGACGGCACCACGTTGTACGTCGCCGGCACCCACGCCCGGCTCCGGACGTACGGCATCGCTCCCGCCCAGGTGGCTCACCAGGTCTGCGCCCGTACCGGCTCCGGGCTCTCCCCCGCGGACTGGCGGGCGTACCTGCCCGGCATCCCGTACCGCAGCACCTGCTGAGCGCTCCCGCACGCGCCCCGTGCGTGGTGGGACCGCCCGCCGGGCCGTGTGCGGAGGTCCGCGCGAGCCCCTGATCTCCGCGGTTCAGCGCGTTCGCGCCGATCGGCGTGGTCTCCGACTCGGGAGGATAGTGCCCCTCAGGCGTGCCGCGGATGCTCCTGCCCGATCCTCGCGTCCGCGCACGATATGCATGAATCGATTCATTGCACGCAAGACCGCTCCCCGCCGGCTCACCGCCGGGGACCCCCGCGATCGCACCCCGCCGCCGGCCCGCCTCCCTCACCGATCCCGCCGGCCTTCGCAATTTCCCCCGACCCACCCATTGACTACGCCCGCGCACCCCGTCTAGCTTCCGAGGAGCCCGATTGAAACCTTTCACGACGTGTGGGCCCCTACGGCCTCCCGCCGGCTCGGTCCACCGCTCAGGAGCCCCTCATGAACAAGTCCGCCAAGGGCCCGGACTCGGCCCCCGAGCCGGCCCCGGTGCTGGCGCTGAAGGGGGTGAGCAAATCCTTCGGTGCCGTACGGGCCCTGCAAGACGTGTCGCTCGGACTCTTCCCCGGTGAGGCGCACGCACTCGCCGGGGAGAACGGCGCGGGGAAGTCGACCCTCATCAAGACGCTCGCCGGGGTGCACCGCCCTGACAACGGTGTCGTACTGCTCGACGGGAAGCCCGTCACCTTCAACGGCCCCGCCGCCGCCCGTGACTCCGGTATCGCCGTCATCTACCAGGAGCCGACGCTCTTCCCCGATCTCTCGATCGCGGAGAACATCTTCATGGGCCGCCAGCCCCGGCGCTCCCTCGGCCGGATCGACCGCAGAGCGGTGCGCGACACGACCGAGGGTCTGATGCGCAGGCTCGGTGTCGATCTGGACCCCGACCGGCCGGCCCGCGGACTGTCCATCGCGGACCAGCAGATCGTCGAGATCGCCAAGGCGCTCTCCTTCGAGGCCCGCGTCCTGATCATGGACGAGCCGACCGCCGCGCTCACCGGCAGCGAGACCGCCCGGCTGTTCTCGGTCGTACGGGCGCTGCGTGCCGAGGGTGCGGCCGTGCTGTTCATCTCGCACCGGCTGGACGAGATGTTCGAGCTGTGCCAGCGCGTCACCACCCTCCGGGACGGCCGGTGGATATCGACGGAGCCGCTGGACGGCCTCACCCAGGACGGCCTCGTCCGGCTCATGGTCGGCCGCGATCTCGACGACCTCTACCCGAAGCAGGACGCCGCGGTCGGGGAAGTCGCCCTCTCCGTGCGGCGGCTGACCCGGGAGGGCGTCTTCCACGACGTGTCGTTCGAGGTGCGGCGGGGCGAGATCGTCGCACTGGCCGGGCTCGTCGGTGCCGGGCGCACCGAGGTGGCGCAGGCCGTCTTCGGCGTCGACCGCGCCGACGCGGGCGAGGTACGGGTGAACGGCACGGTGCTGCGCGCCGGTTCGCCCACCGCCGCGATGGCCGCCGGGCTCGCCCTCGTCCCCGAGGACCGCCGGCAGCGCGGGCTCGTCATGGAGATGTCCATCGAGCGCAACATCGGCCTCACCGGGCTCGGCCGGGTCCGCCGCCGCGGGCTGGTCAGCCGGGCCCTGGAGCACGACCGGGCCGCCGACTGGGCGCTGCGCCTCCAGCTCAAGTACAACCGGCTGGCCGACTCCGCCGGAGTCCTCTCCGGCGGCAACCAGCAGAAGGTCGTGCTGGCCAAGTGGCTGGCGACCGAACCCTGCGTACTCATCGTCGACGAGCCGACCCGCGGCATCGACGTCGGCACCAAGGCCGAGGTCCACCGGCTGCTGTCCGCACTGGCCGCCGAGGGGCTCGCGGTGCTGATGATCTCCTCCGATCTGCCCGAGGTGATCGGCATGGCCGACCGGGTGCTCGTCATGCACGAGGGCCGGCTCGCCGCCGAACTCCCGCGTGCGGACGCCACCGAGGAGACCGTCATGGCGGCGGCGACCGGACTCGGTGAAAGGACAGCGGCATGACCACCACCGTCGCAAGCCCGCCGGACAGCGGCCCGGAGGCGCCGGCCCGGAGCGCGGCCTCGCTCGTGGACACCGTCTTCCGGGCCCGCGAGATCTCCATCGCCGGGGCGCTGGTCCTGCTGATCCTCGGCACCTACCTGGCCAACCCGCGCTTCCTGTCCGACCAGGGCGTCAAGGACCTGCTGCTCAACTCCTCGATCCTGGTGCTGCTCGCGGTCGGCCAGTCGGCCGTCGTGATCACCCGCAACATCGACCTGTCGGTCGGCTCCGTCGCCGGGCTCTCCGCCTTCGCCTGCGGCAAGTTCGCCGCCGGTACCGATCACGGCGTACTCACCGTGATGCTGCTGGGCATCGTCATCGGGGTGGTCTGCGGGCTGGTCTCCGGCGCGCTCGTCAGCTTCGGCAGGGTGCCCGCGCTCGTCGTGACGCTCGGCATGCTCTACATCATCCAGGGCGTCGACTACTGGTGGGCGCAGGGCGACCAGATCGGCGCCGCCGAGGTCCCCGACCAGATCCTGGGCCTCGGCAGCGGATCCCTGCTGGGCGTGCCGTACCTCCCGCTGATCACCGTGGTGCTGCTCGCCGCGACCGCGTACTTCCTGCGCAGCTACCGCTCGGGGCGCGAGCTGTACGCGATCGGGTCGAGCCCGGAGGCCGCGGTGCTCGCCGGGGTGCCGATCCGGCGCCGCGTCCTGGCCGCGTACGCCTTCTCCGGGGCCGTCGCCGGTTTCGCCGGAACCCTGTGGCTCGCCAGGTTCGGCACGGTCGTCGCGGACAACGCGCACGGCTGGGAGCTGACCGTCGTGAGCGCCGTCGTCGTCGGCGGAGTCGCCATCACCGGCGGCACGGGCACGGTCTGGGGCGCCGCCCTGGGCGCCCTGCTGCTCACCACCATCGGCAGCGTGCTGGTGGTCCTGAAGGTCGACTCGTTCTGGCAGGGCGCCATCACCGGCGCGCTGCTGCTCCTGGCCATCAGCATCGACCGAATCGTGAACCTGCGGATGACCGCCGCACTGAGGAAGAGGAGCGCCCGGCATGGCAATGGCGCCTGAGACCGAGAAGGCGGTGCCCGCCGCCCCGAAGGCGCCCGCCGGGACGAAGGGTTCGCTGCGTGGCCTGGCGCTGCGCTGGGACACCGCGGTCGGGGCACTGCTGGTCGCGGTCGTCGTCGCGGGGCTCTCCACCACCGACGGCTTCGGCTCCGGCGAGAACCTCGCGTTCGCCTTCAACGACATCGTCGAGGTCGCCCTCATCGCGCTGCCCATGACCCTTCTGGTGGTCGCCGGTCAGGTCGACCTGTCGGTCGCCTCGATGCTCGGCCTGGGCAGCGCGCTGACCGGTGCGCTGTGGAACGCGGGGTGGGCGTTCGAGACGATCGTGCCGGTGGTGCTGCTGGTGGGCGTCGCCGGAGGGCTGCTCAACGGCTGGCTGGTCACCAAGGTCGGGCTGCCCTCGCTGGCCGTCACGATCGGCACACTCGCGCTCTACCGGGGCCTGGCCTCCGTGGCGCTCGGCAGCGACGCGGTGACGGACTTCCCGCAGACGTACGCCGACTGGGCCGTCGACACGACCACGGTGCCGGGCACCTTCCTCACGTATCCCGTCCTGCTGTTCATCGTGCTCGCCGTGGCCACCGCGATCGTGCTGCACGCGACCGGCCTGGGGCGTTCGCTGTTCGCGATCGGGGCGCAGGAGGAGGCCGCGTACTTCGCGGGCATCCGGGTCAAGCGGATCAAGCTGCTGCTGTTCGTCGTCACCGGGCTGTTCTCCGCCTTCGCGGGGATCGTCTTCACACTCCGCTACGGAAGTGCCCGCGCCGACAACGGGCTCGGCTTCGAGATGCTCGTGATCGCCTCGGTGCTGCTCGGCGGCATCGACTTCGACGGCGGAAAGGGCACGCTGTTCGGCGCGGTCGCCGGGGTGCTGCTCATCGGTGTCCTGAAGAACCTGCTGACCCTCAACGACATCGCCAACGAGGTGCAGGTCATCGTGACCGGTCTGTTGCTCGTGGCGTCCGTCCTCACCCCACGCGTCATCGCGGCCGTGGTCGAACGACGCCACCGGCGCGCCGCCGGCGCCCGCCCGTAACCCTTCCCGTCCCACCCTCCTCGAAAGGCACACCGCCGCCATGATGCTCCGCACCGCCGCCGGTCGTCGCGCCGTCGCCACCGCCACCGGCGCGCTCTCGCTCGCCCTCGCCCTCAGCGCCTGTTCCGGCACCACGAAGGACAGTTCCGACCAGGAGTCGACGAAGACCGGGGCCACGGCGAAGGCCGATCCCGGCGCGGCGCTGAAGAAGGGGCTGAAGCTCGCCTTCCTGCCCAAGCAGATCAACAACCCGTACGAGAAGATCGTCGACGACGCGGGGATCGAGGCGGCCAAGGAGTACGGCGGCACGGGCAAGGAGGTCGGCCCGTCCGACGCCAGCGCCTCCTCGCAGGTCAGCTACATCAACACGCTGATCCAGCAGCGCCAGGACGCGATCCTGGTCGCCGCCAACGACCCGAACGCGGTGTGCGGCCCGCTGAAGCAGGCCATGAAGAAGGACATCAAGGTCGTGGCGTACGACTCCGACACCGCGAAGGAGTGCCGCCAGCTCTTCATCAACCAGGCCAGCTCCGAGGAGATCGGCCGCAGCCTGGTGCAGCACCTCGGTGAGCAGATCGGCTACAAGGGCAAGATCGCGATCCTCTCGGCCACCCAGAACGCGACCAACCAGAACACCTGGATCGAGTTCATGAAGGACGAGCTGACGCTGCCCGAGTACAGGGACATGAAGCTGGTCAAGGTGGCGTACGGGGACGACGCCGACCAGAAGTCGTTCCAGCAGACCCAGGGCCTGATGCAGGCCTACCCCGACCTGAAGGGCATCATCTCGCCCACCACGGTCGGCATCGCGGCCGCCGCCCGCTATCTGAGCGACTCCTCGTACAAGGGCAAGGTCGTACTGAACGGCCTGGGCACGCCGAACCAGATGCGCAAGTACGTCAAGGACGACACCGTCGAGCAGTTCTCGCTGTGGAACCCGGAGGAGCTCGGGTACCTCGGTTCGTACGCCGCCGCGGCGCTGGCGTCCGGTCAGATCACCGGCGCCGAGGGCGAGAAGTTCAAGGCGGGCAAGCTCGGTGAGTACACGGTCGGCAAGGACGGCGAGGTCATCCTCGGCAAGCCGACCGTCTTCGACAAGAAGAACATCGACAAGTTCGACTTCTGAGCGGCGGCTCAACCGGCACCGGGAGGCCCTCCTGTGCAGCGTGTCCGCTTCCTGCTGAACGTACGCAATGACCGGATCGCGGCGTACCGCGAGCGCCACGCCGCGGTCTGGCCCGAGATGCTCGCCGCGCTGTCCGGGGCGGGCCGGCACAACTACTCGCTCTTCCTGCGCGAGGACGGGCTGCTCGTGGGCTATCTGGAGACGGAGGACTTCGACGCGGCGCGCGAGGCCATGGCCGCCACCGAGGTGAACGAGCGGTGGCAGCGGGACATGGCGGACTCCTTCGAGCAGCCGGAGCCGGCCGACGACGCGGTGGTGCCGCTCGTCGAGGTCTTCCACCTGACGTGAGGCAAGGCCGCGGGCCCGGATTCCCCAGGGGATCCGGGCCCGCCGTCTGTCCGGACAAACCGGGTCACCGATGTCCGTACATTCACCCTTCAGAACTCTGTCCGCCCATGACGGAAACCGGCGTAGGATCCGGGCGAATTGATCAGGGAAGCGCCGCAGCGGGACGGTGCGCGTCACCGGGCCGAGGGGCCCGAAGGGGGAACGGACAGTGGCACACAGAGACGGACCGGTACGGCTGAGACGGGCGACCTGGTGGTGCAGGACGACCGGTACCGCGGCACTGGTGACGTGCGCGGTCACCGCGCTGAGTCTGCTCTTCCCGGCGCCGGGGAACCGGGCCCTGGGCGACACCACCGTCATCTACGCCGTTCTGACCGCGCTGCTGACAGTCCTGTGGTGGATCGGCGCCCTGCTCGCTCCGCCCCTGACGGCCCCGCCGCTGCCGGCCGGGCCGGGCTCCGGCAGCGTCCCCGCGCGGTTGCCCCGGCTCCGGACGACACGGGCGACCATGCTGCCCGCACTGTTCCTGGCGGTGTTCCCGCTCGTCGTGGTGCGCACGATCGGTGCCCACGCCGGTCCGCTGGACCCCCTCATGCCGCTGCTCACCGGCGTGGCCGCACTGCTCTGCCTGCTGATGCTCCGCGGCTGGCTGGGTGCCCTCAACAGCGGCTCCGCCCACTCCGGCCCGGCCGAGCTGCGCCGCGACGCCGCCGCCGGGGAAGTCGCGGCCCGCCGGGTACGGGTGGGGCCGGCCGTGTGGGTCGGTGAGGGCGACGGACGCTGGAGTGCGTCGCGCCGGCTGATGGTGGTGGCGGAGGACCGGCAGATCGCGTTGCGCACCGCGCAGGAGGAGAGCGCGCGCTTCGGGTGGCTGGACCTGGAGTCGGCCGCTGTCCTGGAGGGTCGGGAGGGCTGGCTGTGCTGGGCGGCGGCCGGTGGCTCCTGGGGCGATCCGACGGAGCAGATGGGCGCCGCGCTGGTCACCGATGACGGCTACGTGGTCTGGGGGTCCACCGACCGTCACGTCGCCGAGTCGGCGTACGCGCCGGAGCACTCCTGCCCCACGGCACCCCGAAGCGTGCGCCGTGCGCCGCGCGCCTCCCTCTACCGCCCCGACGTGCACGGGTACGCGCTGGCCATGGCCGCGGTGACCCTCCTCGCACTCGTCCTGGCCGAACGCGGCGTGGGGCCGGACGCGTTGTCCTGGTGCCTGGCCCTGGCCGGTGCCTTCACCGGCGTCCGCGGGGTGTACGGCTACACCCAGCGGCTCGCCGACCGCCCGGGTCCCGGCTGGGCCCCCCGGAGCCGGGCCCTTCCGCGGAGCCCCCAGGGCGTGTTCCGGAAGTCCCGGCGCCGGGTGTGACGGCGACCAGGGCGGTCACGCCCTGGGGTCTGTCGTCCAACTGCCGTCGTCGCGCGGCAGTGTGACGACAGGTCCTAGTTGGCGGCGAAGATCAGCAGGACGAACGCGGCGAGCGAGAGCGCGGTCCGGACCTGGTGGAGGATGTTCCAGCGGGCCTCGAAAGCGGTACGGGCGGTACGGGCCGCGCTGTCGTCTCCGTCCCCGCCCCCGCCGCCGTCCTGTGCGGCGTCCCCGCCCGGTGAAGCCGCGACCGAGGCCGGCACGGCCGTCGGAGCCGGTACCGGGCCGGGTACCGATTCCGCCTCCGCGAGCGCCTTGTTGAGCGGGATGTTGCCCACGATCGTGACCACGTGGGAGACGACGGAACAGCCCAGCGCCGCGGCCGTCGGCGGCCATTCCCGGTCGTTGGTCCCGGCGACGAGTGTGACGGCGGGGAAGACGATCGCACCGAGGAAGACGATCAGGAACCCGGGTCCGGGGACCTTCTCGTTGATGCGGCGCATGGCGGCCGTGAATCCCTCGTCCGGCAGAGCCGCCAGGCCGGGCATGACGACGAACAGGAACGTCAGCAGGAATCCCGCGTACAGGCCGGTCGTGGTCACGGCGAGGGCGAGGATCAGGGAGGCCATGGGCTCATCATGGCGCAGCGGCCCCAGCCGCACAGCCGGAATTCGCATGCCTGTGCGACCGAAGGTCCTCTGCCGGTCCGCACCCCGGTGCGGACCGGCCGGCGTCAGTCCGTCTCGCCCTCTTCGGTATCCGTCTTCGGTATCCGCCGCCGTGTCGGTCCGGCCGCCCCTCGGAGGCGAGGGGCGTTCGGCGGAGCATCGGGTTCGGGGCGTTCAGCGGGATATCGGGTTCAGGACACGATGTCCTTACGGCTGAATCCCCGGAAGGCGAGCGCGAACAGGATCAGGGCGTACGCCACCGAGACCGAGGCGCCCTTCACCATGCCGCCCCACTCCAGCTCGGGCTGGAGCGCGTCCGCCCAGGCGAACTGCCAGTGCGCGGGCAGGAAGTCGCGCCAGGAGCCGAGCGCGGTGACGGCGTCCAGCACATTGCCGACGATGGTCAGCCCGACCGCGCCGCCGACCGCGCCGAGCGGGGCGTCCGTCCTGGTCGACAGCCAGAACGCCAGCCCGGCGGTGACGAGTTGCGAGACGAAGATGAACGCGACGACGAGCGCGAGCCGGGGCACGGTGTCCCCGGTCGCGAGCGCGCCCCCGGTGGGCAGTTCGAGCGGCCCCCAGCCGTACGCGGCGGCTCCGGCGGCCAGCGCGACGAGCGGCAGCAGCACCATCGCGGCCAGGCTGAAGCCGAGCGCCACGACGAGCTTGCTCCACAGCAGCCGGGCCCTGGGCACGGGCGCCGCCAGCAGATAGCGCAGCGAGGACCAGCTGGCCTCGGAGGCGACGGTGTCACCGCAGAACAGCGCGACCGGGACCACGAGCAGGAAGCCGGCCGAGACGAACAGGGAGGTCGCGGCGAAGTTCGCGGCGGACTGGGTCGCGGTGTCCATCAGGGTGAGCCGGCCACTGCCCCCGGGCCCGCCGTCCGGGGTGCCGCCGATCGCGAACGCGATGATCAGGATGAACGGCAGGGCGGCCAGCACCCCGCCCATCAGCAGGGTGCGCCGTCTGCGCAGCTGCCGGGCGGCCTCCACCCGCAGCGGGAGGGTGTGCCGGGCGCGGTATCCGGGCGCTTCCGGTGCTTCGGTGACTTCGGCTGCGGTACTCATGCGGAGCCTCCGGAGATCAGGGTGAGGAACGCGTCCTCCAGGCGGCGGTGCGGTCCGACGCCGGTCAACGGGACGTCGAGGCGGACCAGTTCCGCGATCAGCTGCGAGGACGTCGCCCCGTCGAGCCGGACCAGGAGTCCGTGTCCGTCGTCCGTGCGGACGGCGGAGCCGATGCCCGGGAGCGCGGCGATCTTCTCCACCAGGGGTTCGGTGAGCCGGTCCGCCGTGCTGACGAGCAGCATGTCGCCCGAGCCGGTGATCTCGGCGACCGGACCCGCCTGGACGAGCCGTCCCCGGTCCATGACCACCAGGTGGGTGCAGGACTGTTCGACCTCGGACAGGAGGTGGCTGGAGACGATGACGGTCCGGCCGCCGGCCGCGTACCGGATCATCACGTCCCGCATCTCGCGGATCTGGGGCGGGTCGAGGCCGTTGGTCGGTTCGTCGAGGATGAGGAGGTCCGGCATGCCCAGCATGGCCTGGGCGATGGCGAGCCGCTGCCGCATGCCCTGCGAGTACGTGCGGACCGCGCGGGCCAGCGCGTCACCGAGCCCGGCGATCTCCAGGGCCTCTTCGATGCGGGAGTCGGCGGCGGGGCGCCCGGTGGCCTGCCAGTACAGCTCCAGGTTGGCGCGCCCGGACAGGTGCGGCAGGAATCCTGCCCCCTCGACGAAGGCCCCGACCCGGGACAGGACGGGCGCTCCGGGCCGGATGGCCCGTCCGAAGACCCGGATCTCCCCTTCGTCGGGGGTGATGAGCCCCATCAGCATGCGCAGCGTGGTGGTCTTGCCCGCGCCGTTCGGGCCGAGGAGCCCGAGCACCTGGCCCTTCTCGACGCGGAAGGACAGCTCGCGGACGGCGTACCTGTCGGCGGACCTGGCGTACTTCTTCGACAGGCCGGTGATCTGGAGCGGTACGTCGGCGAGCGCGGGGTCCGGGGCGGGGGTGCTGGTCCGGCGCCGCGTGGTGAGCAGCAGGGCGGCGGCGATCAGTACGGCGGCGGCCGGGAGCGCCCAGGTCCACCGGGGCAGCCCGGCGGCGGCGGTCGTGAGGCCGGGCACGGTGGGGATGGTGAGCGGGCTGTCGAGGGAGACGGTGTACGTGGTCGGCGCGGCCGGGGAGGCGTAGCCGAGGTCGGTGGCGGCCAGTACGAGCCGCAGCCGGTGTCCGGAGTCGAATTCGTGGTCGACGGCGGGCAGGTCCAGCGTGAGGGGCTTGCCCTGCTGGTCCGGGGTGATCCGGTAGGGGGTGACGAGCTGGGAGGGCAGCGCCTGCTGCTTGCCGTCCGGCGATACGTCGTACACCTTGCCGAACAGCACCGCGTCGCCCTTGCCCGCCTTCACGTTCACGCGGACGGTCGGTGAGCCGGTGACGCGGCGCGCGGTCTTCAGCGGGGCGGATTCGAAGCGGGCGTTCTGTCCGGGGAAGTCGACGGAGAGCCCACCGCCGAAGTTGGACAGCTGGGCGAGGCCGCCGCCTAGGCCGGGAACGGCGGAGATGGCGGGCGGGCCGGCTCCGGCGGGGTTGTTGAACGTCTGGGTACCGCCGCGCAGTTCGACCGGTTCGCCGCCGCTGTGCAGTCCGGGGTAGCTGTCGCCGCTCGCGCCCCGGGTGAGGGCGGCGCCGTCGGTGGAGTCGATGCCTCCGGTCCGGGTGACGCGGAACGCCGGTCCGGTGTCGGCGCCCTTGTCGTCCTTGAGGTAGCGGTCGAACCAGCTGGTGACCCGTTGCCGTACCCGGTGAGCCTCCTTGTCGCCGCCGTCGTGGCCGCCGGCGACCCAGTCGACGGAGACGGGCGCGCCGTTCGCCTTGACGGCCTTCGCCATGGCGTCGGCCTCACCGAGCGGGAAGAGCGAGTCGGCCTGTCCCTGCATGATCAGCGCGGGCACCTTGATGCGGTCGGCCACGGCGCTCGGGGACCGCTCGGTGAGCAGGGCGCGGGCGGCGGCGTCCGGCTTCCCGCTGACGGCGACCCGCTGGTACATCGCGCAGAGCCGCTTCTCCAGGTTGTCGCAGCCGCCGCCGGTGGTCAGGAAGATCCCGGCCCAGAGCTTCTTGAAGACCCCGTCCGGGAACAGCGCGTCCGCGAGGTTCCAGTAGGTCATCTCCGGGGCGATGGCGTCGACCCGCCGGTCGTACCCGGCGGCCAGCAGCGAGATCGCGCCGCCGTAGGAAGCGCCGGTGACCCCGACCCTGGGGTCGCCGGAGGCGTCGAGCCGTACTTCGGGCTGCCGGGCCAGCCAGTCGATCAGCCGGGAGACGTCCTTCACCTCTGCGCCGGGTGCGTTGAGGGAGGTCTTCCCGCCGGACTTGCCGAAGCCCCGGGCGGACCAGGTCAGCACGGCGTACCCGTCGCGGGCCAGCTGCTGCGCCTGGGACCGGGAGTTGTCCTTGGAGCCGCCGAAGCCGTGGCCGATGAGCACGGCGGGCCTGCGCTCCGAGCCTCCGGTGGTGAAGTACGAGGTGTCGATGGACACCCCGTCGATGCGCATCATCCGGTCCTGGCGGTGCACGGCGGGCGCGCTGTCGTCGGCCACGGCGGTCCAGGTGCCCGCACCGGCCAGCACGACGAACGCGGCGATGCCGGCCGCCCACCGGCCTCGGGCACGGGGCAGCAGGCGTCGCCACCGGGACGCACGGGCGTGAGGGGTCTCCATGCGTCGAGCCTATGCGGGCCGCCACCGCGTCCGGGCAGCCGCCGGGGGGAGGTGACCGGCCTCCTCAGGGCGTACAGCGTTCCCCCGGCGTACTGCGCTCGCGGTACGCGCGTGACGCGCGCCCGTACCGGTCAGCCCCGGCCTCGGTCCGTGAGCGCCTCCGCGGTGGCGCTCGCGAAGGCCTCCGGATTGTCGAGCATGATGTTGTGCCCGCAGTCCGGGATCGCGACCACGGACACCCCGGCAGCGGTGAGAGCGCCGGCGCCCGGGAGCCGGTCGCCCTCCGGCAGCAGGAAGGTGCGGGGAATCGTCAGCCCCACCAGGAGCTCACGCATCGTGGGGACCGTGCCCTGGGCGAGGTGCACCGCGCTGCGGTACAGGGCCTCGCGGCCGGCCAGCCGCATCGTGGACCACCAGTGGGCACCGGCCCGGTCGCGGATCTCCTCCCAGCCGCCCGCCAGGAACTCCTGCTCGGAGTAGGAGGCGATGTCAGCGCTGCCTCCGGAGAAGCGGGTGGGCGGGGCCGGGTCGAGATTGGCGTCGACCAGGACCAGCCGGGAGACCAGCCGGGGGTGCCGGACGGCCAGGACGATGGCCACGGAGCCGCCCATGCTGTGCGCGATCAGCTCCGCCCCGGTGACACCCGCGCCGGTCAGCGCCTCGGCCAGCGCGTCCGCGTGTGCTTCCAGCGTGTAGCCGAAGCCGGTCGGCCGGTCGCTGATGCCGTGGCCCAGCAGGTCGATCAGCAGGGAACGGCGGCCGGCCAGCAGCGGATGGACGGCGGTCTCCGTGAAGTAGGCGGGGGAACTGGCCCCCAGCCCGTGCACATAGACGCGGGCCGGTTCCCGCCCCGGCAGCTCGACCCAGCGAATCCGGTCGCCTTCGGGCGTCACCACGGCGTTGCGCACGGTCTGCCCCCGTTCACGTCGAGATCAGTGGATGGACTGGCTCCGAGCCGTCACCGTAGCCGGGGCACCCGCCCGGCAGCGGTGTACGGCGTCTCCCCCGGCAGCAGCCGGGCCGCCTCCTCGTCCGCACCCTCCCGGACCAGCTCATGGATCCGGCGGGCCAGCGGGGTCACATCGCGGACGGACACCGTCCACTCGTCCGCGTAGCGCCGCGCGGCCTCACCCGAGAGACCGAGCTGGAGGGAGCGGTACGGGAGCCGGTTCAGGTGCAGATCGCGCTCCGGGTCCCACTGGACGCGTGCCGGGGCGCGGCGCAGGGTGCGCTGCCAGCTCGCGCGGTCGGGGGGCACGCCCCGTTCGTAGTGCGAGAGTTCGGCGTTCGCGAGCGCCCAGTCGAATCCCTCGCGGGTG
Source organism: Streptomyces sp. NPDC088730 (assembly GCF_044751215.1). Lineage (NCBI taxonomy): Bacteria > Bacillati > Actinomycetota > Actinomycetes > Kitasatosporales > Streptomycetaceae > Streptomyces > Streptomyces sp. NPDC088730. Next base: position 359,841 of record NZ_JBIVLK010000001.1, on the reverse strand, counting down.
ATCTCGACGGCGAGTACCGTCTCCTGACCTTCCTTCAGGCCCCAGCCGCAGCGGTACATCATCCACAGAAAGCTGGGCTTTATCCATGTCATGCGATCGCGTTTCCAGGCCGGCGGGAAGCGTCCGTCACGGGCGGCGGGCAGGCCGAGGGACGGGGTGTACGCCTGGTAGACGGTGAGGGTGGTGTCGGTGTGGAGCGCGCGTATCCCGTGCTGCCGCGGGGTCGGTCCGGCCGGTCGGGTCATGCGGACATCCCAGCACGGTGGTGCGGGCGGGGCGAACGGGTTTTCCGGGACCGGGAGCGGCGCCGGACCGTGTTCCCGCGTCCGTGTCATCCACGGACCCTGACATTCGTCATACGGAGGCCAGTACTCCCGGCTCTGCCGCGCACCCGGGCCCGGACGCCAGTCTGTACGTATCGGAGCGGAGGCCGCGAGGGCGCCGCCGATACGGGAGGAACCCCCATGAGCAGCCCGGCCGTCACTGTCGCCGCACCCGCTGCCGGTGCCCGGTCCGGTGCCGTCGCGTTGTCGCCGCGCAGGGCGGTGCTGGAGAGCCTGGCGCCGCTGCTCGTGGACGTGGCGGTGCCGCTCGTCTCGTACTACGTGCTGAAGGCCGGGGGCCTGGGCACGTTCGGGGCGCTGGCCTGGAGCAGTGTGGTGCCGGCGGTGCGGACCGTGTGGGGAGTGGCGCGGGAGCGGCGGTTCAACGCTCTCGCCGCGCTGATGGTGACGGTCAACGCGGTCGGGCTGCTGCTGAGCCTGGCGGCGGGTGACCCCCGGCTGATGCTGCTCAAGGACAGCGGGGTGAGCAGCACGATCGGTCTGGTGGTCCTGGTGTCCGCGCTGCGGGGGCGGCCGATGATGTCGGCCGGGCTGCGGCCGTGGCTGACCCGGGGCGGGGCGGCCAGGTCCGCTGCCTGGGAGCGGCTTTCCACCGGTCCGGACGACGCGTTCCGGCGGGCGGAGGCGCGGTTCTCCGTGGTGTGGGGGGTGGCGCTGCTGGCTGAGTGCGCGGTGCGGGCCGTGGGCGCGTACACCGTGCCGGTCGGGACGATGGTGTGGGGCGGCCAGGTGGTCCTGATCGGCGCGATGCTGGTCGCGTTCGTCGTCTCGGGGCGGACGGCGGTCGTTCCGATGGAGCGACTGATCGAAGAGGCTGCGGAGGCCGAGGACGCGGCCGGCGCGGAGCGCTGAGGGCCGCTCAGGAACGACCGCAGGGCCGCCTCCCGGGGGAGCGGCCCTGCGGTTGCGTGCGGGTGCGGTTCAGGTGGGTGCGGTTCAGTGGTTGCTGGGGAAGCCCAGGTCGACGCCGGCGGGGGCGTCGGCCGGGTCCGGCCAGCGGGTGGTGGTGACCTTGCCCCGGGTGTAGAAGTGCACGCCGTCGTTGCCGTAGATGTGGTGGTCGCCGAAGAGCGAGTCCTTCCAGCCGCCGAAGGAGTGGTAGCCCACCGGGACCGGGATCGGGACGTTGATGCCGACCATGCCGGCCTCGATCTCCAGCTGGAAGCGGCGGGCGGCGCCGCCGTCGCGGGTGAAGATCGCGGTGCCGTTGCCGAACGGCGAGGCGTTCATCAGCGCGACGCCCTCCTCGTACGTGTCGACGCGCAGCACGCACAGGACCGGGCCGAAGATCTCGTCCTTGTAGGCGTCCGAGTCGGTGGAGACGTTGTCGAGGAGGGAGAGGCCGATCCAGTGGCCGTCCTCGAAGCCCTCGACCGTGTGGCCGGTGCCGTCCAGGACGACGTCGGCGCCCTGGGCTGCCGCGCCGGTCACGTAGGAGGCGACCTTGTCGCGGTGGGCGGCGGTGATCAGCGGGCCCATCTCGGACGCCGGGTCGTTGCCGGGACCGATCCTGATCTTCTCGGCGCGGTCCTTGATCCGGGCGACGAGGTCGTCCGCGACCGCGCCGACGGCGACGACGGCGGAGATCGCCATGCAGCGCTCACCGGCCGAGCCGTACGCGGCGGAGACGGCGGCGTCGGCGGCGGCGTCCAGGTCCGCGTCGGGCAGCACCAGCATGTGGTTCTTCGCGCCGCCGAGCGCCTGGACGCGCTTGCCGCCGGCCGTGGCGGTGGCGTGGATGTAGCGGGCGATCGGGGTGGACCCGACGAACGAGACGACGGAGACGTCCGGGTGGTTCAGCAGGCCGTCGACGGCGACCTTGTCACCGTGCAGGACGTTCAGGACGCCGTCCGGCAGACCGGCCTCCGAGGCCAGCTCGGCAAGGAGGTTGGCGGCCGACGGGTCCTTCTCGCTGGGCTTGAGCACGAACGTGTTGCCGCAGGCGATGGCGATCGGGAACATCCACATCGGCACCATGGCCGGGAAGTTGAACGGCGTGATGCCGGCGACGACACCGATCGACTGACGGATCGAGGAGACGTCGACGCGGCTGGACACCTGGGTCGACAGCTCGCCCTTGAGCTGCGTGGTGATGCCGCAGGCCAGCTCGACGATCTCCAGACCGCGGGCCACCTCGCCCAGCGCGTCGGAGTGCACCTTGCCGTGTTCCGCGGTGATCAGCGCGGCGATCTCGTCCCGGTGGGCGTCCAGCAGCGCGCGGTAGCGGAACAGGATCGCGGTGCGGGCGGACAGCGAGGAGGTGCCCCACGTCGCGTACGCGTCCTTCGCGGCGGCCACCGCGGCGTCGACCTCGTCCGGGGAGGCCAGCGCGACCTGGGTGGTGACGGCTCCGGTGGCCGGGTCGGTGACCGGGCCGTAGTTGCCCGACGCGCCCTCGACGGTCTTGCCACCGATCCAGTGGTTGACGGTCTTCATTCTGTGACTCCTTCAGAGGTGGCTGCGTCGGTCGGTGACGTGACGTTCGTACTCTTCCCGGGCTCTTGCCGCCGACGGGCGAGTGGCCGTCTCGGCCACGGGAACATCCCACCACGCCTGTGCCGGAGGGGGGCCCGACACTGTGTCTGCCGTTTCGGTCTCGACGTAGACACAAGTGGGACGGTCCTCCGCCCGCGCCACCGCGAGGGCTTCCCGCAGTTCACGGACGGTGCCGGCGCGCAGCACCCGCATCCCGAGCGAGGCCGCGTTCGCCGCGAGATCGACGGGGAGCGGCGGACCGGTGAAGCTGCCGTCCGCGGCGCGGTGGCGGTAGGCCGTGCCGAAGCGTTCGCCGCCGACGGACTCGGAGAGGCCGCCGATCGACGCGTACCCGTAATTCTGGAGGACGACCAGCTTGACGGGCAGGGCCTGCTGGACGGCGGTGACGATCTCGGTGGGGTTCATGAGGTACGTGCCGTCGCCGACGAGCGCCCAGACCGGGGAGCCGGGGGCGGCCAGCTGGACGCCGATCGCCGCGGGGATCTCGTATCCCATGCAGGAGTAGCCGTACTCGACGTGGTACTGGTGCGGTGACCGGGTCCGCCACAGTTTGTGCAGGTCACCGGGGAGCGAGCCGGCCGCGTTGATCAGGATGTCGTCGTCGGTGACCAGTTCGTCGAGGAGGCCGAGGACCTGGGCCTGGGTGGGGCGGGCGGCCGGGTCCGGGGTGGCGTAGGCGGCGTCGACGCGCTTTTCCCAGGCCGTCCTGGCTCCGGTGTACTCGCGCTCGTACGCGGCGTCCGCGCGGTGGGGTTCGCCGTCCGCCAGGGCCGCGGTGAGGGCTTCGAGTGCGGTGCGGGCGTCGGCGACGAGCGGGAGCGCGCCGAGCTTGTGGGCGTCGAAGCCGGTGATGTTGAGGTTGAGGAAGCGCACGTCCGGGTTGGCGAAGAGGGTGGCGGACGCGGTCGTGAAGTCGGAGTAGCGGGTGCCGACCCCGATCACCAGGTCTGCGGTGCGCGCCAGTTCGTCGGCGGTCGCGGTACCGGTGTGGCCGATGCCGCCGACGTCGGCGGGGTGGTCGTGGCGCAGGGAGCCCTTGCCCGCCTGGGTGGTGGCGACGGGGATCGCGGTGGCGGCGGCGAACGCGGCCAGGGCCTCCTCCGCGGCGCTGTGGTGGACCCCGCCGCCCGCCACGACCAGCGGCCTGCGGGCGGCGCGGACCGCCGCTGCCGCCCGGTCGAGCTCCTGCGGGTCGGGGGCCGGTCTGCGTACGTGCCAGACGCGGGCCGCGAAGAACTCCTCCGGCCAGTCGTACGCCTCGGCCTGGACGTCCTGCGGCAGCGCGAGCGTGACGGCACCGGTCTCCGCCGGGTCGGTGAGGACCCGCACGGCCCGGAGCGCGGCCGGAATCAGCGCCTCGGGGCGGTTGATCCGGTCGAAGTAGCGGGAGACGGGGCGCAGGCAGTCGTTGACCGAGATGTCGCCCTGGCCGGGGACCTCCAGCTGCTGGAGCACGGGCTCCGCGGGGCGGGTCGCGAAGGTGTCGCCGGGCAGCAGCAGGACCGGGAGGTGGTTGATGGTGGCGAGGGCCGCCCCGGTGACGAGGTTGGTGGCGCCCGGACCGATGGAGGTCGTGACGGCGTGCGCGGAGAGCCGGCCGGAGCGGCGGGCGTATCCGACGGCGGCGTGCACCATGGCCTGCTCGTTGCGGCCCTGGAGGTAGGGCATGGCGTCCCCGGCCTCCAGGAGTGCCTGGCCGACGCCTGCGACGTTGCCGTGGCCGAAGATGCCCCAGGTGGCGCCGATCAGCCGGTGGTGTGCGCCGTCCCGTTCGGTGTACTGGGCGGCGAGGAAGTCCACCAGCGCCTGGGCGGTGGTGAGGCGGCGGGTACTCACGTGTGATCCTCCGGTCCGTAGAACGGGAGCCTGGGGTCCATCGGCTGGGACGGCCAGGTGTCGCGGATCCAGCCGTGCTCCGGGTGGTCGCGGATCAGCCACTGCCGCTCGTCGCCGGGGCCCGCCATCACGTTCAGGTAGTACAGCGTGCGGCCGGGCGCGGCGATGGACGGGCCGTGCCAGCCGTCCGGGATCAGGACCGCGTCGCCGCTGCGGACCTCGGCCAGGACGTCCGTGCCGCCGGGGCTCGACGGGGACACCCGGTGGTAGCCGAGGCCGTCGTCCGCCACCTCGAAGTAGTAGATCTCTTCGAGCACGCACTCCTCGCCGGGGTGGTCCTCGTCGTGCTTGTGCGGCGGGTAGGAGGACCAGTTGCCGCCCGGGGTGAGGACCTCGACCGCGATCAGCCGGTCGCAGTCGAAGGTGTCGGCGGCGGCGAAGTTGTTGACCTGCCGGGAGCAGCTGCCGGAGCCGCGCAGCTCGACGGGTACCTCCGGCGCGGGGCCGTAGCGAGCGGGGAGTCGTCGCTCGCACTTCGCTCCTGCCAGGGCGAAGCGGCCCCCTGCGCCGGAGGCGATCTGTGCGTGGGCGTCACGCGGCACGTACGCGAAGTCGGATACCCCGCTGAACACGCTTTCCCGGCCCAGCAGTTCAAAGATCTCATCTGAGACGTGCACCGTACAGGCACCCGTCAACGGGAGCACGATCCACTCGCTCTCTCCGGTGACAAGTGAGTGAACACCTCCCGGTTCGAGCTCCACCACACGCAGGCTCGACCGCTCCCAGCCGGCCTGCTCAGGACTGATGTCCAGGGCGTAGGGTCCACGCGCCGCACTTCCGGCCGGCAGGTGGTACCCCGGTTCTCCGTGCGGTCCTTCGTACGGCCGCTCGTGCGGTTCCCCGCGCGGTCCTTCGTAGAATTCTCCGTGCGGTCCTTCGTGCATGGTCATGTTCCTTCCCTGCCCGTCGTGCCCGGTTCGAGCAGCGATACGGCCGTGTCGACCGCGGCGGCCACGTCCCCGTCGGACGGGTAGAGCAGCGACCGTCCCACCACCAGGCCCCGGACGGTCGGCAGCCGCAGTGCGGTGCGCCACCTCTCGTACGCGCCGTCCTGGTCCTCGCCCACCTCGCCGCCGAGCAGCACGGCGGGCAGCGTGGAGCTCTCCATGACCTGCGCCATGTCCTCCGGCTTCTCGGTGACGGGGACCTTGAGCCAGGTGTACGCGGAAGTGCCGGCGAGTCCGGAGGCGATGGCGATGGAGGTGCTCACCGCGGCGGCGCTCAGGTCGTTGCGGACCTTGCCGCCGGCGCGGCGGCAAAGGAACGGTTCGACGAAGACGGGCAGCCGGTACGCGGCCATGGCGTCGATCGCGCGGGCGGTGGTGTGCATCGTGTCGAGGGAGCCCGGGTCGTCGTAGTCGATCCGCAGCAGCAGCTTGCCCGCGTCGAAGCCGAGCCGGGCGAGGTCCTGCGGGCGGTGCCCGGTGAACCGGTCGTCCAGCTCGAAGGCGGCGCCGGCCAGGCCGCCCCGGTTCATCGAGCCGATGACGACCTTGTCCTCCAGCGCGCCCAGGAGCAGCAGGTCATCGAGGATGTCGGCGGTGGCGAGGACTCCGTCGACACCGGGTCTGGAGAGCGCGAGGCAGAGCCGGTCCAGCAGTTCGAACCGGTTGGCCATGGCGAGTTCCCGATCTCCGACCGCGAGCGAGCCACGGGCCGGATGGTCGGCGGCGATGATCATCAGCCGCCCGGCACTGCCGACGAGCGGCCGCCTGCGCCGCCGCGCGGCTGCCTCCCCGACTGCTTCCGGGTGGCGCATGCGCAGGTGGACGAGGTCGGAGACGGAAGCAGCCGGGGCCGTCACGACGCCGCTCCGGGTCCGGTGGGGGTGGGCGTGGTCGCGGCGGTGACTGCGGTGGTGGAGGTGGCGGGCGGGTTCGTCGCGGGCGGGTTCGTCGCGGTGGCCTTCGCCGTCGTTCTCGTCGCGGTCACGGAGCCTGCGGCGAGGGCCGCGTCGACCTCGTGCGGGAACGGCATCGCGGAGGAGCAGGCGAGCCTGGAGGCGACGATGGCGCCCGCCGCGTTGGCGTACCGCATGATGCGGGCGGTGTCCCAGCCGGCGAGCAGGCCGTGGCAGAGCGCGCCGCCGAACGCGTCCCCGGCGCCCAGGCCGTTGACCACCTCGACGGGAAGCGGCGGGACATCGGCCACCGTGCCGTCGCGGTGGACCGCGAGGACGCCGCCGGGGCCCTGCTTCACGACGGCCAGCTCGACCCCGGCGGCCAGGAGGGCGCGTGCCGCGGCGTACGGTTCGCGCTCGCCGGTCGCGATCTCGCACTCGTCGAGGTTGCCCACGGCGACGGTGGCGTGGGCGAGGGCCTCCCGGTAGCGGGCGGAGGCGGCGGGGTGGGGTGAGCCGCTGGGCGAGGTCTCAGGCGACACGCCTCCCTCGGCGTCCCGCGACGCGCCTCCCTCCGCGCTCGGCGACGCGCCTCCCTCGGCGTCCTGCGGGGCGTCCCAGAACATGGGGCGCCAGTCGAGGTCGAAGACCGTGATGCCCGAACGGCTCCTGGCCCGCAGCGCGGCGAGCGTCGCGGAGCAGCTGGGTTCGGCGCAGAGTCCGGTGCCGGTCATCCAGAAGACCCGGGCGGACGCGACGGCCTCCAGGTCCAGTTCCGACGGGTGGATCTCCAGGTCCGGGGCCTTGGGCATGCGGTAGAAGTAGAGCGGGAAGTCGTCGGGCGGGAAGATCTCACAGAAGGTGACCGGGGTCGGGTACTCCCCGACGGCCGTCACCCATCGGTCGTCCACCCCGAACTCCCTGAGCTGCTGGTGGAGGTACTCCCCGAACGCGTCCTGCCCCGTCCGGGTCACCACCGCGCTGCGCCTGCCCAGGCGCGCCGCCGCGACGGCGACGTTGGTGGGCGAACCGCCGAGGAACTTCCCGAAGGCGTCCACCCGGGCCAGCGGCAGACCCGTCTGCAGGGGGTAGAGATCCACTCCGATCCGGCCCATCGTGATCACGTCGTACGGCTCAGGCATCTGTATCCCTTCGACGACCCGTGCGGCAGCTGGCGGACGCAACTGTCGCCCCCGGTCTAACTCCTCCCCAGAACGCTGTCAATGATTGGTCCGGACATACGGACTAATGCTTGACACCCATCTCCCCGGGCGCCGAGGCTGGAGCGCATGACCACCTCCGCACCCCCTCCGGCCCGCATCCGCATCGGCTCCGCGCCCGATTCCTGGGGGGTGTGGTTCCCCGACGATCCGCAGCAGGTGCCCTGGCAGCGCTTCCTCGACGAGGTCTCCACCGCTGGGTACGAGTGGATCGAGCTCGGCCCGTACGGCTACCTCCCGACCGATCCGGCCCGGCTCACCGACGAGACCCGCAGCCGCGGGCTCAGCGTTTCCGCGGGCACCGTTTTCACCGGATTGCACCACGGCCCCGGCGTCTGGGAACGGACCTGGGCGCATGTCGCGGACATCGCGGAGCTCACCCGGGCGATGGGCGCCGACCATCTCGTGGTCATCCCGTCGTTCTGGCGCGACGACAAGACGGGCGAGGTGCTGGAGGACCGCACCCTCACCGCGGAGCAGTGGAGGGACCTCACCACCCAGACGGAGCGGCTGGGGCGCGAGGTGCGGGACCGCTTCGGTCTGCGCATCGTCGTCCACCCGCACGCCGACACCCATATCGACAGCGAGGAGAACGTCAGCCGCTTCCTCGACGCCACCGATCCCGCGCTGGTCTCGCTCTGCCTCGACACCGGGCACTACGCCTACTGCGGCGGCGACAGCGTCAAGCTGATCGAGACCTACGGTGAACGGATCGGCTATCTGCACCTCAAGCAGGTCGACCCGGAGATCCTGGCCGAAGTGGTGGCGAACGAGGTGCCGTTCGGGCCGGCAGTGGCGCGCGGGGTGATGTGCGAGCCGCCGCGCGGGGTGCCCGCCCTGGCGCCGGTGCTGGACGCCGCCCGCCGGCTGGACGTGGACCTGTTCGCGATCGTCGAGCAGGACATGTACCCGTGCCCGCCCGACGCGCCGTTCCCGATCGCCCGCCGCACCCGGGAGTTCCTGCGCTCCTGCGGCGGACCCGGGCTGGCCGCCCGACACGCCTGACGGCACGCTTCAGGCGGTCAGGCCGATCCGGTGCGGTCCGGAGCGCCGAAACGGGCCAGGCAGTGCCAGACCTTCTTCAGCGACTGTGCCGCGTAGCGGCCGGTGCGGGCGGCCTCCCCGATGATCCGGGGGTCGAGCAGTCCGCCCCGGGAGATCTCCACGCCGAGATCGGTGAACTCCTGCCCCCGGTAGTCCGCGTGGCGGCGCAGCTCCGCCACGGTCAGGCGGAACCCGCCGTGCCATTCCGTACGGCAGGGCAGCCGCCGCGCGGCCTCCTCGACGGCGGTGCCCCGGAAGCTCGGGTCGAGCACCAGCGCCTCCGGATGGCGGTCCAGCAGGACCGGGCCGTGCACCTGTGCCTCGATGTAGTCGTCGAGCGCGTCCCGGCTGTCGGACTCCGCGAGTTCGATGAGGCTCATCCGGCCGGCGACGCCGAAGTCCGAGGGCTCGGCGGCGCTGTCCGGGTAGCAGAAGGTGGCCCGCTCCAGCGTCTGCGCGGTCAGCCTGAAGTGCGCCGAACCGAACCGTGGCGCCGCCCCGGTCTCCTGCCGCCGGAAGTTCAACGCCCCGTACACCGGCCGCTGCTCGCCCGGCACACTGTCGTACGCGCCGCCGAAGATCCGGCTCTCCCAGCGCCACCGGTCACCGCCCGGACGGGCCGTCAGCCCGCCGTTGCTGGTGCCGGTGACGAACTGCGAACGGTAGACGCCGTCCTGGGCGAGCGCGGCCAGGATCGGGCGGCCGCCCGCCATCCGGTCCGGGTGGAAGTTCAGCGTGAGCGGTACGGAGCGGTACGGAGCGGTCCAGCGGCGGCCCCGAGGAGAGAGAGGCCACATGGCTCAGGGCACGCGCCTGCGCCGAGCCCGCCGCAGAGGAGCCGAGGGAGAAAGAGGAGGAGAGGGATGGGGACGGGGATGGGGATGGGAGTGGGAGTGGGGATGGGTACGAGGTTGGGGAGGAGTCGGCGGTCACCGGCGCAGTCTCCCGCAACGCGGCCCATCCCTGCCTCCGGATTACCTGGCCTCCGGCTCCGCGGACCGGACGTCCTGCGCCGCCGCGACAGCCTCCGCGTCCTTCGACAGGTTCACCGCCTGGAGCAGGCTCAGGCTCCGCTCGGCCGTGCGCAGTGCCTTGATCGCGGCCACGGTGCGGGGCGGGCCCTCGTACCCGGTCGATGCCATCCTGCGCAGCGCCCAGCGGCCGCGCAGCTCCGCGTCCGGAACCGCACCGGCCTCGGCGGCGAGGGCCATGGCCCTTTCCAGGCCGGGGCGTTCCTCGGCGGGTGCGGTGTCCAGAGCCTGCCGGAGCGCGGTGGTGATGTCGTCCGCCTCGCGCAGCACGAGAAGGTCCATGTTCTGCTTCCCAAAACCAGTCATAAAACGATCGTGCCCGGAGTAGGTCTCGGTATCACCGCAGTTGAGGCACATCTGAGGTGCAGTAATCGGGTCGCGTGGTCCCGCAGGCGCGCAGGGAGCCTTTACTCCAGTTCGCCCCGGTTCGCTCCTTCCATCACGGAGATCACTCCCTCGTCACACATATCTCCATTTCGCAGGTGTTTCGTCACAGATGCTCGACAGCCCCTCCCCGCCTCTCATCGTGCTCGTTCACCCGGACACAGGCTGAGTGATCGTCGGCGTCGGTGCGCAGCTCCTCCGACGACTCCCAGGCTGCCGCTGCGGCAGAGAGAGGTGTCACCCATGACGGACAGGAAGCTCTGGTCCTACAAGGACATTGCCGCTCACATCCGGGTGCAGCCGGACAGTGTCCGCTCCTACCGGAAACAAGGTCTCCTTCCGCCACCGGATCATGTGGAGGGCGGCAAGCCGTACTGGTACGCGGACACCATCCGCACCTGGGTCACCACCCGCCCCGGCAACCGGCGCCGCCGCGACTGACCCGCCCCCGCCCCGCGCCTCCCTGCCAGGTCGCCTCCCCCGGATCACCACACCGCCACCAGCCGAATCCACCCTCCGCCCGTCCGTCCCCGGCCCCGCCCGGATCTTCCGCCTGTGGCTATGTCCCGCTGGTGACTCTGTCCCGCCCGGCGGCGGGCCGGGGTATCTCCTCGGCCGCCGACGGTGCGGGCTCTCCTTCGCTCAGGCCGAATCGCCGGTGGAACGCCCGCAGCGGTGCCGGAGCCCACCAGGTGACCCGGCCCATCAGCTTCATCACGGACGGGACCAGCAGGCTGCGCACGACCATGGCGTCCATCAGCACGGCCAGTGCGATGCCCAGGCCCAGCATCTTGGTGTTGGTCACCCGTGAGGTGCCGATCGCGACCATCACCACCGCGAGGATCACGGCCGCCGCGGTGATCAGACCACCGGTGTGCCGCAGTCCGAACGCGACCGAGTGCTCGTGGTCGCCGGTCCTGTCGTACTCCTCCTTGATCCTCGAGAGCAGGAACACCCCGTAGTCCATGGAGAGTCCGAAGGCGACGCAGAACATCAGCACCGGCAGTGTCGTCTCTATGTCCCCGGTGCTGGTGAAGGCGAGCGGCCCGGACAGATGCCCGTCCTGGAACACCCAGACGACGGCTCCGAACATCGCCGTGAGGCTCAGGGCGTTGAGCACGACGGCCTGGAGGGGGATCAGCACGCTCCCGGTGAGCAGGAAGACCAGCAGCAGGGTCACCACCACGATGATGCCCACCGCCCAGGGCAGCCGGTCCGCGATGGCGGCCTTCGAATCGACCAGTACGGCGGCGGTGCCGGTCACCGAGGTGTCGAAGGGGGCTGGCTCGGCCCGGAGATCCTTCACGAGCGCCTGCGACTCCTCCCCCACCGACGCCTCCTTCGGCAGCACGCTGAAGTAGGCAGACTCTCCCTCGACGACCGGCCCTTCGACCCGCAGGGCGCCCGGGAGCGCCGCGATCCGGCTGCGGTACTCGGCGTACTGGGCCGGTGTCGCGGCCCCTTCCGCGAGGACTTCGAGGCCTCCGCCGGGGCTGCCGGGGAACCCGTCCCTGATGTGCTCCTGGACCACGCGCGACTCGGCGGAGGCCGGCAGCTGGCGGTCGTCCGCGGTACCGAACCTCACCCCCAGGAACGGCAGTCCGAGCAGCACGAGCCCCACGCTCGTGACGACGGCGAAGAGCGGCGCCCGGCGCAGCACGAGTGCGGCGAACCGCCCCCACCCCTTCCCCGCGCCGGTCGCGGTGGACGGCGGCTCCGCGCGTCCCCGGCGCAGCGTCTTCCGCAGGTCCAGGGAGTTGATCCGAGGGCCGAGCAGCATCAGCGCGGCGGGCAGGAGGATCAGCGCGGCAGCGGCGGCCAGCACCACGACGGCGATGCCCGCGTAGGCGAACGAACGCAGGAAGTACTGCGGGAAGACCAGCATCGCGGCGAGCGAGACCGCGACAGTCAGCGCGGAGAACAGGACGGTCCGCCCCGCCGTGCGCAAGGCCGCACCCACCGCCTCGCGCGTCGGCGCACCGGCCGCGAGCTCCTCGCGGAACCGGCGCACGATGAACAGGGCGTAGTCAATGGCCAGCCCCAGGCCGAGTGCGGTGGTGAGGTTCTGGGCGAAGACCGAGACATCGGTGAGTTCGGTGATGCCGCGCAGCACGGCGTTGGTGCCCAGGATCGCGACGATGCCGACCCCCAGCGGCAGCAGGGCGGCAACCGCGCTGCCGAAGACCATGACGAGCAGTACGAGCGTGACCGGCAGGGCGATCATCTCGGCCCGCAGCAGATCGTCCTGGATGATCGTCTGCATCTCGTGGCGCACGGCGACGGGCCCGCCGACCGAGACCTCCACCGGTCCGTGCGCGCCCCGGTACTCCGGGGCCAGCCGGTCCAGGACCTCCCCCGCCGTCTTCTCGTCGCCCTCGATCCTGGCCGCTATCAGCGCCTCCCGCCCGTCCTCGGCACGCAGGGCGGGTGCCTTGCGCTGCCAGTACGAGCCGACGCCCGTGACGTCCTTCTCGCCGGCCAGCCGCTCGGTGAGGCGCGCCGCCTCGGCGGCGACGGCGGGATCGTCGACGGAGACGCCGCCGCTGTCGAGGAGCAGCAGCAGATTCGGCTGGGACGCCGGGAACTCGCGCTCCAGGGCCTTGGTCGCATTGGTCGATTCGGCGTTCGGGGACTCCCAGCCGCCGCTGCCCATCCGGTCCGCGACCCCACTGCCGGCGAAGACCGCGAGCGCCGTGATCACGAGGGCCGCCAGCAGTGCGAGCCGTGGCCGCGCGGTGACGAAGCGCGTCCAGCCCCCGATGCGCTCCGAGCCATTGACCTGAGGCATGGTGCCGTGTCCCCTTTTCCCCCGGATCCAGGCACCCGGGCGGCAGCGCGAGGCGGCTGCGCAGGGCAGCATGGATCAGTCGTTGCCACATACACTGGCAAACACGAGTCATCGCTCGCGTTCCACAAGAATGCGAGCGGCCACTCGTGTTTGTCAACCGCACACGAAAGCTGGGGATACACCGTGTCGGAGTCCGGACCCGCCACCGCCCGCCCACGCCGCCGCCAGGCCCGCGGCGAGGCCCGCATCGCCCAGCTCCTCAAGGCCGCCTCCAGCGTGTTCTGCGCGAGCGGCTACACCGCGGCGAGCACCAACGCCATCGCCCGGGAGGCCGGGGTCTCGCCGGGCACGCTCTACCAGTTCTTCCCCAACAAGGAAGCCATCGCGGTCGAGCTGGGCGACCAGCTCCTGAGCCGCTGGCAGGAGACGTACGGAGCCGCGTTCCTCCCGAACCACTTCGAACTCCCGCTGGACCGGCTGCTCGACGCCATCCTCGACCCGCTCATCGAGTTCAACTGCGAGAACCCGGCCTTCATGGTCCTGATGCACGGCTCCGAGATCCCCGGCACGATCACGCAGGACCACGACGCCATCCACACGGCGATGCTCACCCGGGTCGAGACGATCCTCGCCGGCTACCTCCCGAGCGCCCCTCCCGCCGAGCTCACGCGCGTCGCCACGATGCTCTTCGCCCTCTTCAAGGCGGGACTGGACGTGATCATGGCGCACGAGGGAGCGGAGCGGGAGGCGTACACCAAGGAGCTCAAGACGGCCCTCTTCCGCTATCTCGAACCGATGGTCTGCTAGACCGAACCCAGCACCGGACCCACCGCCGCACCGCCGCCTCCCCGAACGGCCGCCGAGGACTCGCGCCGCTCGCATTCATACCCCCTAGGGGTATAGTGTGGTGAGTGTGGAGGCGCACCGGCCTTCCCGGAACCCTCCCGGGCGCCTGTCTCCACACCCATCATGTGCCCGTCGAAGAGGAGAAAAACGATGACCGCCGAGACCCAGCTCCCCCAGGCGACCGGCTCCTGCTGCTCCCCCAGCGGCTCCTGCCACGACGGCGCGAGCGCCGACGCGAAGCAGGGCGGTGTGACCACGGTCTACCAGGTCACCGGCATGACCTGCGGTCACTGCGAGGGCGCCGTTTCCGAGGAGATCTCCGGAATCGACGGCGTCACCTCGGTGAAGGCGGTGGCGTCCACCGGCCAGGTGACGGTGACCTCCCGGGCCCCGCTGGACGAGGAGGCCGTACGCGCCGCCGTCGACGAGGCCGGTTACGAGCTCACCGGCCAGGCCTGACCGCCGGAACCCCCAGGATCCACTCCATCCGCGTCACCCTTCGCCGCCGGGCCGGACCGACCAGCAGATACTGGTGGGGTACGGCCCGGTCGGCGTTTCAGGAGTTCGGACATGCACAGCGCGACAGAGACCGAAGCCCCGGCAGCGGAGGGTTCGGAGGCCGAGTTCGTGATCGGCGGGATGACCTGCGCCTCCTGCGCGGCCCGCGTCGAGAAGAAGCTGAACCGGATGGACGGGGTCACCGCCACCGTCAACTACGCCACCGAGAAGGCCCGGGTCTTCTACGGCCCGGAGACCGGCGTCGCGGATCTGATCGCGACCGTCCGGAAGACGGGCTACACGGCGGAACCGGTCCACCCCCCCGCTCCGACCCCAGCCCCGGCGCCGAAAACGGCACCTACAACAGCCACGACACCCACGCCCTCCTCCTCTTCCTCCTCCGACACAGCAGCCACAGAGGCCCCCAGCTCCACGAACGCGCCAGCCAACTCCACCGACCCCGACCCCGACCCGGAACCCGACCCCGACCCGGGCACCGACCCGGACACCGATCCCGGCCCCACCCCCGCCCCGGACTCCGACCGCCCGGACACCGCCCTCGCCTCGCTGCGTCAACGGCTCACCGTGTCGGCCGTCCTCGCCGTCCCCGTCGTCCTGCTCGCGATGATCCCGGCCCTCCAGTTCGACAACTGGCAGTGGCTCTCGCTCACCCTGGCCGCCCCGGTCGTCGTCTGGGGCGGACTGCCCTTCCACCGGGCGACCTGGACCAACCTCCGGCACGGCGCGGCCACCATGGACACCCTCGTCTCGGTCGGCACCCTCGCGGCCTTCGGCTGGTCGCTCTGGGCGCTGTTCCTGGGTGACGCCGGGATGCCCGGCATGCGGCACGGCTTCGACTTCACGGTCTCGCGCACGGAAGGCTCCTCCACGATCTATCTGGAGGTGGCCGCCGGAGTCGTCACGTTCATCCTGCTGGGCCGTTACCTGGAGGCGAGGTCCAAGCGGAAGGCGGGCTCCGCCCTGCGGGCCCTGATGCACCTGGGCGCCAAGGACGTCGCGGTGCTGCGCGACGGCACCGAGGTACGCGTCCCGGTCGCCCGGCTCGGCGTGGGGGACCGCTTCGTGGTCCGGCCCGGCGAGAAGGTCGCCACCGACGGCACGGTGGTCGAGGGCATCTCCGCGGTGGACGCGTCCATGCTCACCGGCGAGTCCGTCCCGGTCGACGTGGCGGCCGGGGACTCCGTGGCCGGCGCGACCGTGAACGTCTCCGGCCGACTCGTCGTCGAGGCCACCCGGGTCGGCGCCGACACCCAGCTGGCCCGGATGGCGAGGCTCGTCGAGGACGCGCAGAACGGCAAGGCCGAGGCGCAGCGGCTCGCGGACCGGATCTCCGCGGTGTTCGTACCCGTGGTCATGCTGATCGCCCTGGTCACCCTGATCGCCTGGCTGCTGGCCACGGACGACGTGACGGCCGCCTTCACCGCCGCCGTCGCCGTACTGATCATCGCCTGCCCCTGCGCCCTCGGCCTCGCCACCCCCACCGCCCTCATGGTCGGCACCGGACGCGGCGCCCAGCTCGGCATCCTCATCAAGGGACCCGAAGTCCTGGAGACCACCCGCCGCGTCGACACCATCGTCCTCGACAAGACCGGCACCGTCACAACCGGAAAAATGACCCTCCAGGCCGTCCACACCACCCCCGGCACCACAGAGACCGACGCCCTGCGCCTCGCCGGAGCACTGGAACACGCCTCCGAACACCCCATCGCCCAGGCCGTCGCCACCGGAGCCACCGAACGCACCACCAGCCCACTCCCCACCCCCGAGAACTTCAGCAACATCCCCGGCCTCGGCGTCCAGGGCGTCGTCGAGGGGGTCAAGGTGCTCGTAGGCCGCCCGCGGCTGCTCACCGAAGCCGGAATCGACCTTCCGGATGTGCTGATCGCGGCTCTGACGGAAGCGGCCGCGCAGGGACGCACGGCGGTCACCGTCGCCTGGGACGGTGCGGCGCGGGGCGTCCTCGAAGTCGCCGACGCGGTCAAGGAGTCCAGCGCGGCGGCCGTCGCGGACCTTCGCGCACTCGGTCTGACACCCATCCTGCTGACCGGCGACAACCGCGCGGTGGCTGACTCGGTGGCCCGCGCGGTCGGGATCGACGAGGTGCGGGCCGAGGTGCTTCCCGAGGAAAAAGCGCACGTCATCGAACGTTTGCAAGCCGAGGGACGTGCGGTCGCGATGGTCGGGGACGGGGTCAACGACGCCGCCGCACTGGCCACCGCCGATCTCGGTCTGGCGATGGGAACCGGCACGGACGCGGCGATCGAGGCGAGTGATCTGACGCTGGTTCGTGGAGATCTCAAGGTGGCCGCCGATGCCATCCGGCTCTCCCGGCGTACCCTGGCCACCATCAGGGGCAACCTTTTCTGGGCATTCGGTTACAACGTTGCTGCTCTACCCCTTGCGGCATTTGGCCTGCTCAACCCTATGATTGCAGGAGCGGCGATGGCGTTCTCATCGGTCTTCGTCGTAACGAACAGCCTGCGCTTGAGGTCCTTCACGTAACGTCCACAAAGAGATCTAGATCACACCGATTCGGGGGTAACCATTCGGTGGGTTCGCGAGTCTAAGAGTGCGATGCCAAAGGATGTCTTGGGGGACGTCCGACGGAGAGTCTTGGGGGACGCTCCGGGCAAGCGTTGGCCGGGGCACGTGCACCGGGGAGCTTTGAGCGGCCCTCCCGTCGGTACGTACCCCGGCAGACCGCCGGCAGGAAGGCTGTACGAGAGGTAAGCGCAGGACACGCAGTACCCGAGGAACCCAGGAGCTTCGGCTCCCACTGAACGCCCGGCCGGATCCCGTGGGGGGAATCCGCTCCGGGATATGGGAAGCGCCTCGCTGTCGGCCCGTGGGGGGATCGACGGCGGGGCGCTTCTCGCATGTACGGACCGGACCCGGCGAGACAAGTCCGGCCCGGACCCGGCGAGACCAGTCCAGCCCGGACCCGGCGAGAAATCTCCGGCCCGGACCCGGCGGGACAAGCAAATCGCCCCGGACACCGCGCTCTGTGCGAAAGCGCGGCAGTCGGGGCGAAGGCAACCGGCCGGGGGGCCGGGGTGAGGCAGGGGTGGTCCGGGGCTCAGCGGCCCTCGACCGGGACGAAGTCGCGCAGGACCTCGCCGGTGTAGATCTGGCGCGGGCGGCCGATGCGGGAGCCCGGCTCCTTGATCATCTCGTGCCACTGGGCGATCCAGCCCGGAAGCCGGCCGATCGCGAAGAGCACGGTGAACATCTCGCTCGGGAAGCCCATGGCCCGGTAGATGAGACCGGTGTAGAAGTCCACGTTGGGGTAGAGGTTGCGCGAGACGAAGTACTCGTCGGAGAGCGCGTGCTCCTCCAGCTTGAGCGCGATGTCGAGCAGCTCGTCGGACTTGCCGAGCGAGGACAGCACATCGTGGGCCGCGGCCTTGATGATCTTGGCGCGCGGGTCGAAGGACTTGTACACCCGGTGGCCGAAGCCCATCAGGCGGACGCCGTCCTCCTTGTTCTTCACCTTGCTGATGAAGGAGTCGACGTCACCGCCGTTGGCCTGGATGCCCTCAAGCATCTCCAGCACCGACTGGTTGGCGCCGCCGTGCAGGGGACCCCACAGCGCCGAGATACCGGCGGAGATCGAGGCGAACATGTTCGCCTGCGAGGAGCCGACCAGGCGCACGGTGGAGGTCGAACAGTTCTGCTCGTGGTCCGCGTGCAGGATGAGCAGCTTCTCCAGCGCCGAGACGACGACCGGGTCCGGCACGTACTCCTGGGCGGGGACCGAGAAGGTCATGCGCAGGAAGTTCTCGACGTAACCGAGGTCGTTGCGCGGGTAGACGAACGGGTGACCGATCGACTTCTTGTACGCGTACGCCGCGATGGTCGGCAGCTTGGCCAGCAGCCGGATCGTCGAGAGGTGACGCTGCTCCTCGTCGAACGGGTTGTGGCTGTCCTGGTAGAACGTGGACAGCGCGCTGACGACCGAGGACAGCATGGCCATAGGGTGGGCGTCGCGCGGGAAGCCGTCGAAGAACCGCTTGACGTCCTCGTGCAGCAGCGTGTGCTGGGTGATCTCGTTCTTGAAGGTCGACAGCTCGTCGACCTTCGGAAGCTCACCGTTGATGAGCGTGTACGCGACTTCGAGGAACGTCGATTGCTCGGCGAGCTGCTCGATCGGGTAGCCGCGGTACCGCAGGATGCCCTGCTCGCCATCGAGGTAGGTGATGGCGGACTTATACGCAGCGGTGTTGCCGTATCCGCTGTCCAGCGTCACCAGGCCGGTGTTCGCCCGGAGCTTCCCGATGTCGAAGCCCTTGTCGCCGACGGTGCTGTCGATCACCGGGTAGGTGTACTCGTCATCGCCGTACCGCAGTACTACAGCGTTGTTGGTGTGCTCGCTCACGTCATCCCTCACCGACGTAGTGCCTCTTCTTCGAGGTTCCCTGACTGTCTCCACCCTCCCCCATTTGGCTCAGGAGAGTGCACTCGGGGTCGTCCATTGGACCTACTCGCGGCACTGAGTGCCGCGAACTTATTCATCCTGCCCCCTTGACTGCGGTTCCGGAAGACCTCCGTGATGTTTCCCACCGATTTGATCGATCATTTTTTCGGCAGATCCTCCTTCCACACCTCCCCGCAGCCGGTAATCCAGCGCCGTGCAACGTCTGCCTGCGGAAACCGTGCGGACCGCCTGCCCGATCGCCTGCCGCGAGCCGACCAGGACGACGAGCTTCTTCGCCCTCGTCACAGCCGTGTAGAGCAGGTTCCGTTGGAGCATCATCCAGGCGCTCTTCGTCACGGGGATGACCACGGCCGGGTACTCGCTGCCCTGGGAGCGGTGGATCGTCATGGCGTACGCGTGGGACAGCTCGTCCAGCTCGTCGAAGTCGTAACCGATCTCCTCGTCCTCGTCCGTGAGGACGGTCAGCCTCTGCTCGTCGAGGTCGAGGGCGGTGACCACGCCGACGGTGCCGTTGAAGACGCCGTTCTCGCCCTTGTCGTAGTTGTTGCGGATCTGGGTGACCTTGTCGCCCACCCGGAACACCCTGCCGCCGAACCGCTTCTCGGGCAGACCGGGGCGGGCCGGCGTGATGGCCTGCTGGAGCAGACCGTTGAGATGACCCGCACCGGCCGGGCCGCGGTGCATCGGAGCGAGTACCTGGACGTCACGGCGGGGGTTCAGGCCGAACTTCGCGGGGATGCGGCGGGCCGCGACATCGACCGCGAGCACGCCCGCGTCCTCCGTCTCGTCCTCCACGAAGAGGAAGAAGTCGCTGAGGCCCTGGGTCAGCGGCGGAATGCCGGAGTTGATCCGGTGGGCGTTGGTGACGACGCCGGACTGCTGGGCCTGGCGGAAGATGGTGGTCAGCCGGACCGCCGGGACTGGTCCGCCGTCGGCCAGCAGATCCCGCAGCACCTCCCCCGCACCGACCGACGGCAGCTGGTCCACATCCCCGACGAGCAGCAGATGCGCACCGGGTGCCACCGCCTTGACGAGCTTGTTGGCGAGCAGCAGATCGAGCATCGACGCCTCGTCCACGACGACCAGATCGGCGTCCAGCGGGCGGTCCCGGTCGTACGCCGCGTCGCCGCCCGGTTTCAGTTCGAGCAGCCGGTGCACGGTGGAGGCCTCGGTCCCCGTCAGCTCGGAGAGCCGCTTCGCCGCCCGCCCGGTCGGCGCGGCCAGCACCACCTTGGCCTTCTTGGCGCGCGCCAGCTCCACGATGGACCGGACGGTGAACGACTTCCCGCAGCCGGGCCCGCCCGTCAGCACGGCGACCTTCCGGCTGAGCGCGAGGCGCACGGCGGCCTCCTGCTCGGGCGCAAGGGTCGCGCCGGTACGGCCCGCGAGCCACTTCAGGGCCTTGTCCCAGTCCACGCCGCCGAAGGCCGGCAGCCGTTCCTCCGGCGTCCGCAGCAGCCGCCGCACCTGGGCGGCGAGCGCGATCTCGGCCCGGTGGAACGGCACCAGGTAGACGGCGGTGACCGGCTCGCCGCCCTCGGGCGAGGGCACCTTCTCCCGTACGACGCCCTCCGGGTCCTCTGCCAGTTCGGCCAGGCACTCGATGACAAGGCCGGTGTCCACCTGGAGCAGCTTCACCGCGTCCGCGATCAGCCGCTCCTCGGGCAGGAAGCAGTGGCCCTGGTCGGTGGACTGCGACAGCGCGTACTGGAGCCCGGCCTTGACCCGTTCCGGGCTGTCGTGCGGGATGCCGACCGCCTGGGCGATCCTGTCGGCGGTGAGGAAGCCGATGCCCCAGACGTCGGCGGCCAGCCGGTAGGGCTCGTTCCGCACGACGGAGATCGAGGCGTCCTCGTACTTCTTGTAGATACGGACGGCGATGGACGTCGAGACGCCGACGCCCTGGAGGAAGACCATGACCTCCTTGATCGCCTTCTGCTCCTCCCAGGCGGCGGCGATCATCTTCGTCCGTTTCGGACCGAGGCCGGGGACCTCCACGAGCCGTTTCGGCTGCTGCTCGATGATGTCGAGGGTGTCGACGCCGAAGTGGGTGGTGATCCGGTCGGCCATGACGGGGCCGATGCCCTTGATCAGACCGGAGCCGAGGTAGCGGCGGATGCCCTGGATGGTGGCGGGGAGGATCGTCGTGTAGTTCTCGACGGTGAACTGCTTGCCGTACTGCGCGTGCGAGCCCCAGCGTCCCTCCATCCGCAGCGACTCCCCGGG
Source organism: Streptomyces sp. NPDC088730 (assembly GCF_044751215.1). Classification (NCBI taxonomy): domain Bacteria; kingdom Bacillati; phylum Actinomycetota; class Actinomycetes; order Kitasatosporales; family Streptomycetaceae; genus Streptomyces; species Streptomyces sp. NPDC088730. The sequence goes on along the minus strand of NZ_JBIVLK010000001.1, from coordinate 338,772 downwards.
CTGCGCCCCCAGCAGCGAGCCGACCACGGTGAGCAGATCGTTGGCGCCTCGCCCGGTATCGACGCGTGCGACCGTGTACCCGTTCTCCTCGTTGGCGTACGTGATGCGTTCCAGTACGCCTTCCAGGACGGCCATGTTGGGCGTGGGGGATGTCGTGGTGGACATGGGTGCGACGGTACCGGGCCGGGCTGACATCGCGGATCCCGCCCGGTGAAGGGCACATCGTCGCCCCGATACCACCGCAGTGACTTCGACGCCTGCCTCAGGGTCGCCGGGCGGTCTGCGCGGCATCCGTATGCTCCCGGCCATGAGATTCTTCCGGCCACGCGGCCGAAACGACGCCGAACGAATAGCGGGAACGCCTGTGGACGAGGCCAAAGCCCTCTACGAAGCGCGGCGTTATGCCGAAGCGGAGGCCGCGTCCCGCGCCGCAGCGCGGTCGCGGCCGCACAACGACGAGTACGCGGCGGTGGCGCTGAACATCGCCGCGCTCGCAACGGGCGCCCAGGGTCGCCACGCCGAGTCACTCGCCACCTACGACGAAGCGCTGGCGGCCTTCAGCCAGACATTCGGAGCCGATCACTGGCTGACCCTGAAGTTGCGCTCGGACCGCGCCCAGCAGCGGATCTCGCTCGGACAGCACGCCGAGTGCGAGGCGGAATGCAGGGCCGTCATCGAGGCCGCCGGACGCGGTACCGGGCCGGAGTGGAAACAGCTGACAGCGGCCGCCCGCAACGGGCTGGCCTTCGCCCTCAACGCACAGGGACGCCACCAGGAGGCCGAGGCACTCGCCCGCGAGTCCCTGGCCGCCTACCCCGAACGCGACCGGGGAGCTCTCGTCCTGCGACTCGGCCTGGCTCGCAGCCTCAATGGCCAATCCCGCTACGAAGAGGCCCTCACCGAGGCACACCGTGCCGACAGGCTGTACCGCTCGCTGCCCGAGCACCAGCGCCACCCGGATGTGGGCGCCGTCGAACTGGTCTCTGCTACTGCCCTGCTGGGACTGGGTCGCGCTCCTGACGCCCGCCGTCAGGCCGCGGCCGCTCACGATGCCTGCCTGGCCTCGTTCGGCCCGGACCACCGCCGCACCGTCGAAGCCCGAACGTTGCTCGAACGTATAGACGGCACTCGGCCATAGGCGCGCGCTGTTGACGGCCGACCTCGACCACGACGGACCGGGACCGGCGCCCCGGCCCGGCGGTCAGCCCGCCACCGCCATGATCGAGCGCCGGTGCTTCGGGGTCTCGATCTCGTCGATCAGCGCGACCGCGAGGTCCGCATAGGAGAAGGACGGCGCGCCGTCGGCCATCACCTGCCCGCCGCCCGTCCGGTACCGGCCGGTGCGCGGGGCCTCGTCGTCGAGCATCACGGGCGGCGGGGCGATGACGAGCCAGTCGATGTCCGTCTCTGCGGCGCGGAGCACGTCGAGTTCGGCGGAGTGCCCGAGCGAGAAGGCCCGCGCCTCCTCGGGGAAGCCGGGAGCGTCGTGGACGGCCACGCCGGGCGCGGTCTCCAGGACGGACCCGATGCCGATGAGCACCAGCCGGCCGACGCCCGCCCGCGCCAGCCCGTCCAGCAGGGCGTGCGCCGCGCCCACGTAGAACTCTGACGAGTCCATGTCCATCCGGCCCGCCGCGCTGATCGCCGCGTCGTGCCCGGCGGCGACCGCTGCGACGCTCTCCGCGTCGGTGACGTCCCCCGGGACCACGCTCACGCCCGCCCCGGCCAAGTCCTGGTACGACGACGGGTTCCGCACCACCGCCGTGACCTGATGCCCACGGGCGACGGCCTCCGCGACCGCCCGCCGCCCGGCCCGTCCACCGGCTCCGAAGACAACGATCCTGCTGCTCATGGGGTTCCCCCTCGCCAAGGCCCGCGGACCGCAGGCCGATGAGGCGGACGCTAGCCCGGCGCCCCATGGTTTCCGCAACGATAGTTACGTACGCTCGCCAGGGTGAGCCAACCACTTGATCCCGAAATGTTCACCGGCTGCTCCCACACCACTTCGCCGTTCCGGATCGGCGGCAAATGGACCCCGAAGATCATCCGGTGCCTGGAGTCCGGCCCGCGGCGCTTCTCCGAACTGGAGGTCCCGCTGCGCGGCATCACGCCGAAGGTGCTGACGGAGACCCTGCGCTCGATGGAACGGGACGGCCTGATCACCCGCACCGTCGGTGACGGGGTCCCGCCCCGAGTGGACTACGAACTGAGCGCGCTCGGCCGTACGTTGCTCGGTCCGATGGCCGCCTGCTGCGCGTGGGCGGCAACGCATCTGCCGGAGCTGGAGGGTGCGCGGGAGGCGTACGGGAGCGACATCGCGTGACCCTTCTAAGCATCCCTCATCGGGAAGGGGGTTCCGGACGGACCGGAATGTGCGCTCGGTTGAGGACGTGCTGCGGCTCATGGACGACCTGTTCGCACCTGGGGCGGACCGGTGGACGGAGAAGGCCGGAGGCTGCTGGGACGGGTTCTACGAGGACCGATCCAAGCCCGTGCCGTTCTTCGTGTCGAAGCCCGACGAGACGCTCGCCTCCTACGTGGAACGCGGACTGGTCACCCCGGGACGCGCACTCGACCTGGGCTGCGGCCCCGGACGCAATGCCCTGTACCTCGCCTCGCTCGGCTTCGAGGTGGACGCGGTGATCTGTCGCCCGGGGCCATCGCCTGGGCCGGGGAACGCACCGGGGAGGCGGGTGCGGACAGCCGGTTCCACTGCAGGGATGCCTTCGCCGAGCTTGCGCCACAGGGACCGTACGACCTGATCCACGACGCCGGGTGCTTCCACCATCTGCCGCCTGCCGCCGCACCGCCGGATCACGTATCTCGCCTACGTGGAACGGGTCCTGGCACCCGGCGGACACCTGTCGCTCGGCGCCTTCGCCTCCGGCGAGATGGGCTCGGAGCTGCCCGACGTGGAGCTCTACCGGACGGCCCGCATGCATGGCGATCTGGCGTACACCGAGGAATAGCTGCGCTGGATCTTCACGGGTCCGGACAGGGTATCGGGAGGTCGGGCTGCGCCGAATGCGGGACAAGCCAGCCGAATCCTCGTGGTTCGGTGAGGAGTTCCTGTGGGGAGCGCTGTTCCGGAGGACCGGGCAGGACCGCGCCGGGCGGTGACCGCCGGGGCGCCGAGTCCGTCAGGACGTCTGCTTGTCGCCACCACTGGGTGCGTGGCTCAGGTCCACGACACAGAAGATGTTGTCGTCCGGGTCGGCGAGTACAACGAAGTCAGACTCGGGAGGGTAGTGGTCCCAGTCGACGGTTCGCGCGCCGAGACCGACCAGCCGCTGGACCTCCGCCTGTTACTCCTCGGCCGTGTCCGTGAAGAGGTCCAGGTGGAGACGGGGGTGCGGCTCGGCCGGAGAGGCGCTGAGCATCAGGCCGAGGGCCCGGCCGGAACCGTCGGCATACATGAGCGTCCGCCACGTTTCGCTCTTCCACTCCTCGGCGGCGACCAGGTTCAACGCAGCGGTCCAGAAGGCCACTGCGCGGGGGATGTCCGTTACACCGATGACGGGGATTCCTAGTCTCAGCACGGACGCGAGCCTAATGGTTACCCCTGCCCCGTACTGATCTCTAAACCGCCGTTCGGATCTCGGATCTCGGATCTCGGATCTCTCCAGCTTCGAACAAGCGCGGGCCTGCTCACTCTTTCGCGGGTAGGGGAAAGGCGACGGGCCCGACGTTGAGCTCCGAGATTCGAGGGCCGAGACACGAGCTTCGAGATTCGAGCGGTGCCGTTATCCGGAAGGAAAATAAGGGGTTTAGGTAAACCCTCCCCACCTCCCCGACCCGTAACGCTCAGCAAGTGTGACTATTTGTGATCAGGTTGCGGCAGGCTGTCACAGCTGCATACGTTGCCCTCAACAAGTCGACCCCGACGCGGTGTTATCGCACCGGCCGGGGTCTTGCCCAAAGATCGATCGGAGCTCGACCTCATGGCTATCGAGAACCTTAGCCCTGCCCCGCGCACAGCCGCAGCTTCGCGCCCGTACGCCAAAGCCGCCCCCACCTACGGAAAGCGCAGCACACCCGACCAACGTCCGCCCAGCGCGGATGACTTCGCGCTGTTGCCGGAACGGGATCGGTACGTCGCCGGATATGTAGACCGACTTCCCGACGGAAGCGCCATGGACGTCAAGTCGCTGGCCAAAGCACTCCCTCTGTACGGCCAGATGGCCGTCGGCAGCGCCCTACGAGCCCTGAGCGCGGCCGGTCACCTGCGCCGCGTGCGGTGTCAGGTCGTCGACGCGGACAGCCAGAGCCGTTGGGTCACCCGTACCTTCTGGTCCCGTACCGCACGAGACAGCGAGTGGTGGATCACCTTCGCCCACGCCGGGGACCAGCGGACCATTCCACTGCCCGAGACGGAACCTGCCGCGCCCCCGTCGCTCTGGGCCGCCACGCCATCTGAGGAGCCCGTGGCCGCCGAGGCCCGGACGGTTCAAGCTGAGCCGGTGCAGCCGTCCGAGCCCTCGCAGCCCGCCCTCGCTCCCGCGCCCGTCGCGCAGCTCGTGCCCCAGCAGAGGTCCGCCAGCGAGGGCAACCCGGCCGGTCCCTCACCCGCGTACCTCGCCCTGGCCCAACTAGGCCGCGCCGAAACTCGCCTGGCTCTCTCCGCCGCCGATTGCGCTGTCCTCGAAGAGCTGGCTTCCGCCTGGCTGGACCGGGGCGTGAACACGGACTACCTCACCCGGGCCCTCACCGCTGGACTTCCCGCACAGGTGGACTCTCCCGTCGGCTTCGTACGCAGTCGGCTCATCACCAAGCTCCCGCCCAGCCTGCCCGTCGAAGCGTCACGGCCCACACCGGCCGGCCCTGTCCGCCGCGTCATGCTGGAGTGCACCGAATGCGGCGTACCCGGCCTACCCGAGGCACTCCCCGACGGCCTCTGCCGAGCCTGCCGTGCGCCTGCCCAGGTCACCGGCGACGCCCTGGGCGCCACCGCTTCGGGGCCCGGCCGACGCGACATCAACGCGCTGGTCGGTGATCTCCGCAATCTGATGCGAACGCCCTGACCCCAGCTGCCCGGAGCCTACTCGTCGAGTACGTGCGCCACGGCCAGGGCGATGCGGTCGATCCAATTGATCGCATCCGTGACGTCGGGCTCGGAAATGGGGCGCCGCTGCTTGAGGTCTCCGGCCACCAGATCCGCGTCGTGCGCGATCTTGTTGCGGCGGGTGGTGATGCTCATGAACTGAGCCTTCAGCGTCTTGTCCGTGTACGCGGTCCGGCCGCCCTGCCAGGTGTTGATCTGCGCGGCTGCGCCCTGCCAGATGTTCTTCTCCGTAACGAGCCTCAGTACCTCGGAGATGGCGCGGGGATTCTGGAGCGAGGCGTTGCCCCACCGCTCCTTGACGTGCTCGACGACCACATCGGCCAGCGTGACATCGCCTCGCTGCACAGCCTCGACCCGATGCAGAGGAATCTCGTAGTTACGGAGTTGGAGCGGCATGTCGGGGCTGTCCTTGACCGCCAGTTCGGCGACGCGGTGGAAGAGCTCCTCGTGGAACCAGTGGTCTATGGCCGCGACAGCCTGCACCCAGGCGGCGCGGTAGAAGTCGTCGACATCGACCGTGCCCGGCTGAAACGGTGCCAGATACCGCCCCGCGTCCACCATCTTGCGGGCATAGGCGAGGTTTGTAGTGAACGCCTCGAACTGGCTGGTGTCCGGCCTGGGAATGGCCATGGGTCGAGCCCCCGTACTGTCGCATGTTCGCTGAGCTGAGCTGCGTGAACAGGTTTCGTGACAGTCAGGGGGCTCGTCAAGCGCTTGGCCGAGTCAGCGGTTGCCGATGTCCGGTTCTTGGCGCTACGGCCGATTCCGGTCCGGATCGAGCTCGGCCGCCGCACCCAGCCGCGCACCCCGGCTCTCCGCGACCCGCTTGATCTCCCGCAGCGACTCGGTCAGCCGGCTCGCGAGAAAATGGACCTCCGCACCGGTGGCCTTCCGGTCGGCCAGGAGGCTGTCGGCGTGGCTGAGTAGGTCGTCCGCCATGTCGAGCTGGATGCTCTCGATATCGTCCGCCATGCGTGACACGTAGCCGGTGCCGTCCCCGATGACGTAACAGGGCTTGCCCTCCGACCCGGTCCACGGCAGGAGCCTGATCATGTCGGGTCCGTGTTCCCTGCCTTCCTTGCCGTTCACGCGGCCACACCGAATCCGTGCACGGCTAGCCGGAACGTGCGGTGGCGGGCACACTGACGCCACACCTCGACGGCCACCCGGGACGCCTCCTCGGCCAGTTGCCGCTCGTACGCGATGAGGTAGGGGCGGACGAGCGGGCTGTCCTTGCCGCGTGGGGGCCGTTCGCCGGTGCGGTAGGTGGTCGGTCCGGCTACGTAGCCGCAGGAGTACGGGTACGCGTGCGGGGCGGCGTCCCACTCCTGCGCGTACCGGCGACTGGGGCGGGTGTTCAGGAACCGCAGCAGCGGTTCGAAGAGTTGGGCGATAGCGTGCTTCACGTCAGCCTGCCTTCTCAGGGTGGCCACGCCCCCGGGCCGTTCATGGCGGCCGCGGGGGTTTCTGCGGCGCACGTCCACTGCTTTCTGTAGCGAGCTCATCACAGAGTGGGGTCAATAATCGCTACGCTGCCAGGGGGTTGGGGATGACAGCACGTACGTCAAGACGGGGAGTTGGATCACGTGGGGACGAAGCGAAGGCCGCGTACGCCTCGGGAGAAGTACGGCGAGGAGCTGAAGCTGCGACGCATCGCGGCAGGGCTGACGCAGGAGGCGCTGGGCGAGATGGTGGTGTGCTCGCCCACGCTGATCAGCCACTACGAGGCCGGGCGGCGGCTGCCGAGCCCGGAGGACGCCCAGCGCATCGACCGCGCGCTGGGCACGGACGGGTTCTTCGCCCGATGGCTGGAGGATCTGGACTCGAAGTTCGCGCAGTTCTTCACCCCCGTCGCCGAGTTGGAGTGCGAAGCCACGGAGGTGCGCCTATACGGCCTGTCTCTCATCCCGGGCCTTCTCCAGACCAGGGAATACGCTCGTGCGGTGTTCCAGGCGTACCGCCCCAACTACCGGGCGGATGAGCTTGACGAACTCGTTGTCAACCGCATGGAGCGCGGCCGGGTGCTGAGCGAGTCGAAGGCGCCAACCGCCTGGGCGCTTCTCGACGAGGCGGCTCTTCGACGGCGTATCGGCGGTCCGCAGGTGATGGCAGAGCAGCTGCGTAAGGTCGCGGACTTGGCGGAATCCGGGCGCCTGCGTCTGCACGTGCTCCCCTTCGGGGCAGGAGCGCACGCCCTTCTGGAGAGTGCGCTCTATCTGCTGGATTTCGCGGACGCCGCTCCACTTGCGTACGTCGAGGGCCTTCGCACGGGGAACTTGATGGACGATCCAACCTTGGTCGCTGCCTGCCAGGCGTCCTACACTCTCGCCCTGAGCGAGGCGGCCTCCCAACGGAATTCTGTGGACCTCGTCAGGGCCATCGCAGAGGAGCACAAACATGCACAGCATCAACCACACCGTCGCTGATGCGAGAGCGCTGACTGGTTGGGTCAAGTCCAGCTACAGCGGGGGGTCCAACGGAGACTGCCTTGAAGTCGCCATCGGCTTCACAGCCGTCCCCGTCCGCGACAGCAAGGCCCCCTCCGGCCCTGCCGTCGTCTTCTCCCTCACAGGCTGGTCGTCGTTCGTCGAGGCGATCAAGGACGGCGGGCTCAGCGCCTGAGCAACGCCACGCCCCGGGCGAATCATGACTCAGCATGGCCAGGTTCGCCGGAGCACTGTCACACGCGGGAAAGAAACGCCTCCCGCAGGTCTTGGTCGCTGAGGAGCCCAAGGGTCTCCTCCTCGCCGTCGAACAACAACTCCGCGGCCGGATGGCCCGACTGGTGGAACATCCCGGCCAGGACGTCCGCGAGCGGGCGGTCCCAGGCCACACGGACGACCTCCGCCGCCTTGCCGTGCTGCCCCCGGTCCGTGGCGATGCGCCACAGCTCGATCGACTGTTTGGCGGTCCCGTATGCCGTCCTGCGCCCGTCGACGAGGACACCGCGTGAGTTGAGTCCGAACACGTCTATGCAGGCCTCGCCTTGGGCCGTCAGCCCTTTGTACGTACACAGCGGGAGGACCAGCCGCAGATGATCCAGCGGGTCCTGGAGCGTGGGATCGACAAGGAGTGGGCTGCCGTCCTCCTCGGACCGGGGAAAGGCGTTCCGCTTCTGGTTGCTGTTGCAGTGCGCACAGGCCAGTAAGTGATTGAGCCACTCGAAGGTGCGCGCCGGGGCGAGGCTCTTCGGCTCGAAGTGGTCGATGTCCGTGCCCTGACTGTCACCGCAGTACATGCACCGCTGGTGGCCTGGCGCCATGTCGGCGAGGGTGGTCAGGAGGCCGTCGCGTACCCGACGCCGGACCGTGGTATGGGCCCAGAGTCGGGCTGCCTTGACCTTGCGGGCATCTTCAGCGGTCCGCTCGATCTGCTGGGTGTACGTCTTGAGGCCCGCCGCTGTGTCCGGCGGCAGATCGGTGCGCGCCAGCCGGATCATTCCGTCTCGCCGCCTCCTCCGTCCCGGATCTCTCCGGCGATGCGGTGGAGTTGGGCGGACATCTCCTGGACACGGGCCGTCGGGGAGCTGCTGAGCAGGTGCTTGAGCTCCTGAAACCGCTCGACCGTATCCGGTGACGTGTCCCCGTCGTACACCTTGGACTCCAGCGCGACGAACTCGGCGCGGGCGTGCTCGGCCCGCTCGGAGTACGGAGTGTCGAGGCCGAAGAGGTCGGACAGGACCGCGTCGTCACCGCTGCCGTAGACGACGCGCTCGTACAGGTCCTCCGATACGACATCGGGCGCGGCGTCCTCGTCCACACCCGGCAGGCGGATCAGGCCGCCGGGATCGGCCGCCTGGCAGATGTACGGGCTGTGAGTCGTGACGATGAACTGGATGTTCGGAAAGTGCGTGGTCAGCCATGGGCCGACGCGGCGCTGCCAGGTGACGTGGAGGTGCGCTTCGATCTCGTCGATGATCACAATCCCTGGAGCCTTACCGAGATCAACCGGAAAGCCACCAAACACCTCATGCGTCTGCTTGAGGATGTCCACGACAAGGGCCGCGACCGCACGGAACCCGTCGCTCATCTCCCTCAGCGGGTATCGACGGCCACCCCGCTCGACCCACAGGCCCTCGGAGTCCACGTCCGCGATCCGGTAGCCGTCGGGCAGGAGGCCGTCCTGCAGAATGTTCAGCGCCGCCCACTTGAGCTCAGCAGCACCCTCGCGCCCTTCGAGCGCCCGCAAGTGTTGTTCGATCAGCCATGAAACACCCTCTGCGAGGGCAGCGTCGGCGTGAAAGAGGCTCGTATGTCTGGCCACTTGCCCTGAGGCCAGCATGAGCCTCTGCGCCTCACCGGACCCGCCCGACAACCGTCGGAACGGCCCGTAGCCAGCACAGAACCAGCCCTCCGGGTTATCCGCCCACGGGCCGTTCCGGGTGGCCAGGTTGTCCTGCGACTCGGGATACTGAGTCTCCACGAGGGCTGGCTGCCCACGCCTACGCCCGGGGACCCGCCCGTCGGCTGACACCTCGCCCGGGCTGACCCACTGGAGACCGGCCCGGAAGGCGTCACTCGTCCGCTCTGGTGTGCCGAAGCTGTCGAAGTCGGGGTCCTTGAGGATGCCTACTTCGACACGGCCGTCGGGTGCGCCCCACGTGACCCAGTCCTCAAAACCTCGGACCAGCCCTCGGGCGGGCACAGGTCCAATCAGGGCAAGAGCCAGAGCGCGAAGCAGTGTTGACTTGCCCGCCCCATTACGTCCCGCGAGAACTGTCCAGCCGGCGTGCGAACCGTCCGGTCGGGTCAGCACCAGATCCACAGTGCGCGGGCCCTGGAACGGCCCAATGTTCTCGATGACCACTCGGGAGACGTACATGGATGACGGGCTCCATCCGATGCGGGAGGTGCGGGCTATTCGGTTTCCGCGTCGGCCGGGACCTCGCCGCCCAGCGCCTCGGCGATGGCGGCGAACTCACTGAGTGCGGCCTGAAGGTCCTGCACGATCTCGGCGGCGATCACCTCGGGCGGCAGCAGGCTGTCCGCGTCCTCAAGGGCCGGGTCCTTCATCCACGTGAGGTCGAGGTTGACCTTGTCGCGCTTGACCAGTTCGTCGTACGTGTACGCCTTAAACCGGCCCCCGTCCTCGGCTGAGGTGTCCTTGCGCTCGGCCGGCTTCTCGCCGTACGCCTGGACGAACTCCTCCAAGTCCGCTCGGGTCAGCGGGCGCTGCTTGAGGGTGAAGTGCTTGGCGGTGCGGAGGTCGTAGACCCAGACGTTGGTGGTGTGCGGCTTGCCGTCGGCCCTGGGGGTCTTCTTGTCGAAGAAGAGGACGTTGGCCTTCACGCCGCCCGCGTAGAAGATGCCGGTGGGCAGGCGCAGGATGGTGTGCAGGTCGAACTCGTGCAGCAGGCGGCGTCGGATCTTCTCGCCCGCCCCGCCCTCGAAGAGGACGTTGTCGGGGAGGACGACGGCCGCCCTGCCGTCGATGGCGGTCAGCGACATGATGTGCTGAAGGAAGTTGAGCTGCTTGTTGGTGGTGGTGGCGCGGAAGTCATCGCGGTCGTAGGAGATGTCCTCCTTCTCGGCCTTGCCTTCCGAACCGATGATGGTGATCGCGGACTTCTTGCCGAAGGGCGGGTTGGCTAGGACCAGCGAGGCGTGCTTGTTCCCCGGCTTCGTGGCGAGCGCGTCGCCGACGTCGATCAGGCTCTTGCCCTCGCTGCTGCCGATGCCGTGGAGCAGGAGGTTCATCGCCGCGAGGCGGGCGGTGCCGGGGACGAGTTCGTTGCCCCAGATCTTGCCCTCACCGAGCGCGAGGCGCTGTTCGCGGGTGAGGTCCTTCATGTGGTGCTTGCGGATGTAGGAGTGCGCGGCGATGAGGAACCCGCCGGTTCCGCAGGCGGGGTCGGTGATGGTGTCCTCGGGGCGGGGGCGCATCACCTCGACGATCGCATCGATCAGCGGCCGGGGCGTGAAGTACTGGCCGGCGCCGGTCTTGGTGTCCTCCGCGCCCTTGGCGAGCAGTCCCTCGTACGCGTCGCCCTTGAGGTCCGCGTCTCCGACCGTCCAGTCCTGCTTGCCGATGAGGTCGACGACGAGCTTTTCGAGGAGGGCGGGCTCGGTGATGCGGTTCTGGGCCTTGGTGAAGATGGTGCCCAGGGTGGTGCCGGGGCGGGTGCCGAGGGCGTCGAGGATGTTGCGGTAGTGAAGTTCGAGCGCTTGGCCCTTCTTCTTGGCGAGGGACTTCCAGTCGTACTCCGTCGGCACGATCTCGGCGGCGTCGGCTTCCGAGAAGGGGTCGTCGTTGATCTCGTCGACCATCTTGAGGAAGAGGAGATACGAGAGCTGCTCGACGTACTCGATGGTGGAGAGGCCGTTGTCCCGGAGGACGTTGCAGTAGTTCCAGAGCTTGGCGACGAGGCTGTTGGTTTGGGCGACGGCCTGCGGGGCGAGCACGATGTTGTCTTCGACGGGGGTGGGGCGGGTGCCGCTCTGGTCGGACGTGGTGGGTGCGGACGCGGGCGCGGTCACAGGTCGAACTCCTGCTGTACGGCGTGGGTGGGGGCGGGGGTGGGATCGGGTGCCGGGGCAGGCGTTTTTGCCTTGCGGGGCGCGGCGGGGGTGCGGCGAGCGCGCTTGGCCTTGGGCTGGGCGTCGCGGTCGGCCTGGATGCGGGCGAGGAGGGCGGTGGCGGGTTCGTCGGTGGGATCTTGGGCGACGAGGGCGCCCGTGAAGGCGCGGTTCAGGACGGCGCGGCGCAGGTTGTCGGCCCGAGTGAGAGTGCGTGCCGCCTCTCGGTCCATCACGTCGATACCGGAGAGCAGTTCATCGCAGCGCATGACCAACTGCTTCTGCACGTCCAGCGGAGGGATGGGGAACTCGATGACCTTAAGTCGCTTTGAAGAGAGGTGAGCAATATTCGTCGTAATCCGCACCTCTCTCATGAAGCGCCTGGCATGCAAATGACGACGAAACACCATCAGAGCCCACTCCGGCATCACATCAGAGTTCGCCTTGAATCGCAGAAGGCTGTTCGTGAAGGCGACGTCCGGCGGCATCCCGCGGTAGAGAGCCGGGCGGCCTACCAGATGCGGACTCTGCCCCTCATTGAGGAGTACGTCACCGGGATGCAGGCGATACTTCTCGAAGATTCCGGAAAAATCCATCTCCATGACGTCCGACGTGTCGATCCGATCCTCAAACACATTGGCAACCCGTAGATACGGATGCATTTCTGGGCCATGATGCCAGTCAGGATGCCTGGCACGACCAAGCTCGACAGTTCCTGCCTGCTCGACGGTGCTGGCGGTCCACGAATCTGGAGCCTCTTCCGGCACAAGGTCGAGGAGGGCTGTTTTCCTCAGAATCGCAAGGCGCTTGCGGGAGTTTCGCACGGTCGCAACAGCCGCGTCCAGGCGGGAGAGGTGGCCTTCGAGGGCCTCTGCGATGCGGTGTTGCTCTGCGAGGGGCGGGATTCGCATAGGCCAGGATGAGAGTTTAGCTGCGCCCAGATGGTGGATTCCAACACCGCGAGAACCTTCAACGAAAGCACCACTTAGAGCTTCGTAGCGAAGGTAATGGAGCAGGTATTTCGGATTTACCAGATGCGAACGAACCCGAATCAGCGTATTCTGGAAGCAGCAATCTTCGATCTCGTCATTCCAGATCGCCGGCTTACCCACCTCACTAGCACTCCCGGATGCTTCACCGAGAACAATATCCCCTTTTGCGAGACGATAAATCGCTACCTCATCGTCGGTGAAGTTCATCTCCTTGACGTCACCAATTTTGAGTCCATCCCAACCTACGTTGGCTGCTCGCAGGTACGGGCGCATCTGATCGCCGGAATGATTCTTGGGTGAACGCTGGCGACCGAGACGGACCTCGGCAATTTCATCGAGCCGGGCACGCACCCACCCCGCCGGAAGTTCCTTCTCGCTCAAGCCAGTTCCCGATTCAGCTCAGTCAACAGATCCAGCGCCGGCTCTTTCCCGCCGAACGTCATCATGAAGCCGCGCCCCTTGCCGCGCTCCGTGAACGGCTCGTGGGCAAGCTCCGCAGGCTCTATGCCCACATCGCTGGCGACGACGTCGCGGATCTTCTCCAGCCACCACAGCTGCTCGTCCGTGAACTCGACGCCCGCCTGTCGCTGCCGCAGCAGCCAGCCCTCGAAGCGCTCCTCGACCACCGTACGGTACGGACGGAGCTCACTGTCCGCGCCCAGCTCGTAACGGATCAGGCTGATCAGGTCCGGGATACCGGCGTCACGCCCGGGGTGGGCCACCGCGTGGTTCAGGTCCTCGTGGAAGCCCCAGAGGACAGGAGGCGTCCACGCCCGCCTGGAGGCCCGGATCGTTGCCGCCAGTTCCTTCAGCGCGGCACGGGCCTCCGCCGGCGAGAGCGGGTTTCCGCTGCCCAGGGCCACCTGGATCGCCGCGTTGCGGTCGCGCTGCTTATTCAGCAGGGCGCCCCACTCGTCCAGGTTCTCGCGGGCCCGCTGCTCGCGCGGGACCTCCTCCACGTCCGTCACGGTGACGGCCGTCGTCTCGTCGTACGTCAGGTCCTTGTCGCGGCGGATCTCCAGGATCTGGCGGCGCAGCTCCGGGTTGCCCGTGAGGACGGCCACCGCGTCCTCCACCAGCTTCCGGGCCGCACCCATACCCCCCTCATGCCTCGCTTGGTCCTGCGCGTCGACGTCCACCGCGTCGACGATCCCGCGGGCGATCTCGGAGAGTGTGACTCCGCCCGCCGTGTGCGTCAGGAGGTCGCGCTCCTCCTCCTTGAGCTGCTGGTTCAGCCGCGACAGGCGGCGCTGAAGAACCTCCGCCTCCTCCGTGCTGATCGCCTTCGTGCCGGTCTTGTCGAGCAGCTTGGCCAGCGACACCTGCTTGCCCGTTGCCGGGATCATCGGGCGGGCGTCGACGAGCGGGGAGGTGGTCACGCCCGCCGCGTCGATCAGGACGAAGCGGTCCTTCGTCACGTCGTCGTCCGCGTCTGGGGTGACCTCGCGCAGCTCGGTGGCATCGATCGTGCGTGCTCCGCGTCCCTTCATCTGCTCGAAGAGCACCGCGCTGCGGACCGACCGCAGGAAGATCACGCATTCCAGGGCCCGGACGTCCGTTCCCGTAGCGATCATGTCGACCGTGACCGCGACCCGCATCCCCGGCGAGTTACGGAGGTCGTTGATCAGCTCGTCGGGGTTGTCGCCGTTCTGCCGGCTCTTGTACGTGATCTTCTTTGCGAAGTCGTCGCCCCGGCCGAAGACCTCCTTGACCTGCTTGAGCACGTCCTCGGCGTGGTCCTCCCCCACGGCGAAGATCAGCGTCTTCGGCAGATCTTTACGGCCCGGGAACCAGCGCTGCCAGTTGTTCTTGTACGTCGTGAGCACCGCGCGGATCTCATCGACGGTGATCACTGACCGGCCGATCTGGTTCGTGCTGTACGTGAGGTCGTCGTCGAGTTCCACGTACCGCTGGGCCCTGGTCTTGCGGTCCTTGATCCGGACCGTAGTCCCGGCCTCGATCTTCGCGCCGCCCTGCTCACGCAGATCGGTGTTGACGCGGACGATGTCGAAGTCGACGTTGACCCCGTCCGCGACAGCCTGCTCGTAGGTGTACTCGGAGACCGTGTTCTGGTCGAAGAATCCACGGGTCTGCGCGGTCGGGGTGGCGGTGAGGCCGACGAGGTGGGCATCGAAGTACTCCAGAACGCCCCGCCACAGCCCGTAGATGGAGCGGTGGCACTCGTCCACGACGATCAGGTCGAAGGACTCAGGCGGGACGTCCGGCTGGTACGCGACCTCGATGGGGAGGTCGGTGGCGTAGTTCATCTCGGGGTCGTCCGCCGTACCGTCGACGGGCACGGCAGCCTGCGCCTCGGCGTCGTTCGCATCGTCGCGGGCATCGTCGTCCGTCAGCTGCTCGCCCTTGAGCAGGGCATACATCTTCTGGATGGTGCAGATGACGACGGACGAGGTCTCCTGGAGACCGGCCGCGCCCAGCCGGTCGACGTTGTAAAGGTCGGCGAACTTCCGGCCGTCGTCGGGGGTCGTGTAGTTACGGAACTCCGACAGCGCCTGGCGGCCGAGGTTGTTGCGGTCCACTAGGAAGAGGACGCGCCGGGCTCCCGTGTGCCGCAGCAGGCGGTAGGTCTCCGTGACCGCCGTGAAGGTCTTGCCCGCACCGGTCGCCATCTGGATCAGAGCGCGGGGCTTGTCCTGGGCGAGGGACTGTTCCAGGCCGCTGATCGCGTCGATCTGCGCCAGCCGCAGACCGTACGGCTCCAGCTTCGGCATCCGCCGCAGACCGGCCCGGAAGGTCGGGGCCCGGCGGTCCTTCGCACTCTCCATCCAGGCGGCGACGGTCTCGGGGCGGTGGAAGGAGAACACCTCGCGGGACCGGGGCTCGGGGTCGAGGCGGTTGACGAAGTAGGTCTCGGTGCCGGTGGTGGCGTACCGGAAGGCGAAGGGCTCGGACTCCCGCCAGACGGCGAGGCTGTGCTCCTTCAGGACTCCCTTGGCATAGCGCTCGTTCTGCGCGAGGGCGCTGGAGAGGTGGTCACCCTCGCGCTTTGCCTCGATGACTCCGACGATCTTTCCGTCGACGTAGAGGACATAGTCCGCACGGCCGGTCGCGAGAGTGAACTCCCGGACCGCGACACCCCGGCCAGCGAGAGGGTTGAGGTCGGCGCGGTCCTGGACGAGCCAGCCGGACTCGGCGAGCATGACGTCGATCTCTTCGCGAGCCTGGACCTCGTTGAGCGGGGCCGGGCGCTGCGCGCGATACACGATCGCTTCGCGGGCTGCGGCGTTCACTCGGCGGGGCTGCTTGCGGTCCGTCTCGTACTGGGCCTGCTGCACGGACCGCAGACTGACGATCTGCGCTTCCATGTCGGCGAGCCGGACCGCCAGAGCCGCCTTGGCCTGTTGGGCACTGACCATCAGAGCTTCCGCCTCGGAGCGGGCCTGACGCTCGGCTGCGAGACGGTCGGTGGACTCGCTCAGCTTGACCCGGGACTGGGCCAGTGCGTCGCGCTGCCCGTCGAGCGTCTGGCGCAGTTCGGCGACCTCGGCCGGGTCCGTGAGCACGGGCATCTCGGGCGGCACGAAAGCAGTGACCGTGCGCTTGCCGCTCAGGGCGCGGTGGTAGAACACCCCGAGCTCGTAGCAGAGCCGTACGGCCTCAAGGGCCCGGGTGGTGTCGAAGAGGTGGGCGTGGGCGGCCTCGTTGCGGTCGCGGCGCAGCCGGTCGAACGCGTCGTGCACAGCGGGGGTGAGCGCGCCGATGTCGGTGAGTGCTCGCAGCCGGTCGATCTGGCGGGTACCGGCCACCCGGATGCCGGTCCGTGTGACGAGGTCCTCGGCCAGTACCTCGCCGAACTGGCCGGCCTGAACCTGGGCAGCGTTCGGATTACTGAAAACGTTGAGTTCGGCCTGGGCGCCGTAGAGAGCGAGTAGTGCCTGATGTTGATAAAGCACCCCGAAGTTCGGCGATGCCTTGGCCAGGTCCCGAAGCCGGTCGTCCACGCTGTTCCCACCCCACCGGTACAAATCGTCAAGATGATCGAGTTTACGAGGCGTGGCGTGATCAGGCGCCTGGTTTCCCGGGTTCGCATCCGAGCACAGGCAGGCCCCGGCGATCCGGCCGCTCGCAGCATCCCCCCGCCCTCAGACCCCGAACAGGGGGTCTGGCCCCACCTCAGGACGGTGTCCACCCCTCCTGCCCCGTCCCCTCTTCCGTCGCAGACTCATGACCGTGGCTCACCAAAAACGGCAGTCAGGAGCACAGGAGCAAGGGTCATGACGGAACACACACGACGCAACGTGCTGCGCGGAGCTGGGGCCGTGGCCGCGTCGGGCGGACTCGTCGGTGCCGGATCCGGAGCCCAGCCGGCCACCGCGGCGGCGGCACCTGAGACGGCGAAGCGTCGCTTCCCCTTCTTGGAGGGGGCATTCGCTCCGGTCGCCGAGGAGCAGACCGCGTTCGACCTGCCGGTCACCGGGCGCATCCCGCGCGAGCTGAACGGCCGCTATCTGCGCAACGGGCCCAACGTCCTCGGCCTTGAGGACCCGCGCGCCCACCACTGGATGCTCGGCGCCGGCATGGTGCACGGGGTGCGGCTGCGCGACGAGTGGTACCGCAACCGGTGGGTGCGGTCCTCGCAGGTCGCGGGCGAGCTCGGGGAGCCGTATCCGGGGCGCGTGCCGCCGGACAACTTCCCCTGCAACACCCACGTCATCCCGTACCGGGGGCGGATTTTCGCACTCCAGGAGAGCGGGCCGAGGCCGTACGAGTGGACGGCGAGTTGAACACCGTGGGAACCCATGACTTCCGGGGGACGCTCGACGGTGCGTTCACCGCCCACATCAAGTTCGACGCGCACGCGGGTGAACTGCACGCGATCACCTACTACCCGACCTGGGACCACGTACGGCATCTGGTCGTGGACCCGACGGGGCGGGTCTCGCGCACCACGCGGATTCCGGTGGCGGACGCGCCGATGATCCACGACTTCGCGCTCACCGAGAACTACGTGGTGGTCTTCGACATGCCGGTCACCTTCGACCCTGCGGGGGCCGAGCGCGGTGACCCGGTGCCGTACGTCTGGAACCGGAAGCACCCGGCGCGGGTCGGGGTCCTGCCCCGCGCGGGCGGGGCGATGCGGTGGTTCGAGGTGGACCCGGTCTACTCCTCGCACACGCTGAACGCGTACGAGGAGGGGGCAGACATCGTCGTCGACCTGACGACGTTCCCGGCGCCCTTCCTCGTCGCCGGAAACGGCTCGGGCGGTCCGTACGGGGCCGGTACCGGGCGGCTGGAACGGTAGACGATCGGCCTCGGTCACGGCCGGGTGCGGACTCGGACCATCGACGACCGGCCACAGGAGTTCCCGCGCGTCAACGAGGCGCTGGTGTCCCGTCGTCACCACTACGGATACTCGGCGGCCGCCGGGGAGATGACGCTGCCTACCTCACAGCCGATGGCGGCAGCCCGCCCGACCGGGCGTTCGGCAACGCGCTCTACAAGCACGATCTGTTGCGTGGCGCCTCGCAGGTGCACCGGCTGCCCCGGGACGCGGCGGCGAGCGAGGCCGTATTCGTACCGTCCGACCCGTGCGGCCGGACGACTGCCGAGGACGACGGGTACGCGATCGCGTACGTGCACAATCCGGACCGAGGGGCGTCGGACGTGCTGATTCTCGCGGCTCAGGACTTCACGGCCGGGCCGGTCGCCCGGATCGAGCTGCCCGGACGGGTGCCGCTCGGGTTCCACGGAAGCTGGATTCCGGACGCCTGAGCGCTAGCGGCCGCCGCGCGCCGTGCGCGTGGCGACAGACCGTGAGGAGAACCTCTGGGGAGAATCCGTGCGGCAGCGAAACGGGGCCCGGTCTTCCGACCGGACCCCACTCGCTCTCCCCCGCTGTCAGGGCTTCCCCATCCCCCCGGATACACCCCCCGGAAGCTCCCGACTACAGATACGACCCGGCTGAGCCCCGAAGGGTTGCACGGTCGGGCAATCTTTTTTGCCCGTGAGGTCATCTCCGTGGATTCCGCCCGGTCACGGGGTCAGCAGGCGTGCTCCGCGTACCGGGCGGCGACCTCGGCCAGCACCTCCGAGCCGTCGCGGGCCCACAGCTCCTCGTTGAAGATCTCCACCTCGACGGGGCCGTCGAAGCCGGTGGCCTCGACCGCCGTCCGGAAGGCGCGGAAGTCCACGCAGCCGTCGCCCAGTTGGCCCCGGCCGACCAGCACGCCCGCCGGCAGCGGGGTGATCCAGTCGGCGAGCTGGAAGGAGTGGATGCGGCCGCCCGCTCCCGCGCGGGCGATCTGGGCGGGCGCCTGGTCGTCCCACCAGAGGTGGTACGTGTCGACGACGACCCCGACCTGGTCCGCCGGGAAGCGTTCCGCGAGGTCCAGGGCCTGGGACAGGGTGGAGACCACGCAGCGGTCGGAGGCGAACATCGGGTGCAGCGGCTCGATGGCCAGGCGCACGCCGCGCTCGGCCGCGTACGGGGCCAGTTCGGCCAGCGCTTCCGCGATGCGCTCGCGGGCGCCGTAGAGGTCCTTGGATCCGGCCGGGAGGCCGCCCGAGACCAGCACCAGGGTGTCCGTGGCCAGGCCCGCCGCCTCGTCGAGCGCGGCGCGGTTGTCGTCCAGGGCACGGGCCCGCCCGGCCGGGTCGGGGGCGGTGAGGAAGCCGCCCCGGCAGAGGCTGGTGACGGACAGGCCCGCGTCGGAGAGGAGACGGGCCGTCGCCGCTACGCCGTACTCCTGGACGGGGGCCCGCCACAGGCCGACCTTGTCGATGCCCGCCTTCACGCAGCCCTCGGTCAGCTCGGGCAGCGACCACTGCTTGATGGTCTCCTGGTTGATGGAGAGACGGCCATCGCTCATCGGGTGCCTCCGTTGACCGTGAGGAGCGCGCGCATCCGGGACTCGGCCAGCTCGGGATCGGGGAACAGGCCGAGCCGGTCGGCCAGTTCGTACGCCTTCGCCAGATGCGGCAGCGAGCGGGCCGACTGGAGGCCGCCCACCATCGTGAAGTGGTCCTGGTGGCCGGCCAGCCAGGCGAGGAACACCACACCCGTCTTGTAGTAGCGGGTCGGCGACTGGAAGAGGTGACGGGACAACTCGACCGTCGGGTCGAGGAGTTCGCGGAATCCCTTGCTGTCGCCGGTGTCCAGGACCCGGACCGCGTGGGCCGCGAGCGGGCCGAGCGGATCGAAGATGCCGAGCAGGGCGTGGCTGAAGCCCCGGTCGTCGCCCGCGATCAGCTCGGGGTAGTTGAAGTCGTCGCCCGTGTAGCAGCGCACCCCGCTGGGCAGGCGGCGCCGGACGTCGATCTCGCGCTCCGCGTCGAGGAGGGAGATCTTGATGCCGTCGACCTTGTCCGGGTGTTCCGCGATGACCTGGAGGAAGGTGTCGGTGGCCGCGTCGAGGTCCGCGGAGCCCCAGTAGCCGTCCAGTGCCGGATCGAACATCGGGCCGAGCCAGTGCAGCACGACCGGCTCGGTGGCCTGGCGCAGCAGGTGGGCGTACGTCTCCAGGTAGTCCTGCGGGCCGTTCGCCGCGGCGGCGAGCGCGCGGGAGGCCATCAGGATGGCCTGCGCCCCACTGCCCTCGACGAGGGCGAGCTGTTCCTCGTACGCGGACCGGACCTCGGCCAGTGAGGCGGGGCCGGGCGGGAGCTGGTCGGTGCCGACGCCGCACGCGATCGCGCCGCCGACGGACCTGGCCTCCGCCGCCGAGCGGCGGATCAGCTCGGCGGCACCGGCCCAGTCCAGGCCCATGCCGCGCTGGGCGGTGTCCATGGCCTCCGCGACGCCGAGGCCGTGCGACCAGAGGTGGCGGCGGAAGGCGAGGGTGGCGTCCCAGTCGACGGCGGCCGGGGAGTCGGGGCTGACGTCCGCGTACGGATCGGCCACGACGTGGGCGGCCGAGAAGACCGTGCGGGAGGCCAGGGGCGCTCCGCCGGGGGCGAGGTCGAGCGGGGTGGTGCGGGGCTCGTACGGCCCCTGCGGGAGGTGGATGGTCATCCCTGGATCAACTCCGGTGCGTACTGCGGGAGATGGGTGGTCACTGGATCAGCTCCGGTGCACCCTGCGGGAGATGGATGGTCACAGGCTCAGCTCCGGGACGTCGAAGCGGCGGCCCTCCGCGGAGGACTTGAGGCCGAGCTCCGCGAGCTGGACGCCCCGTGCGCCCGCCATCAGGTCCCAGGTGTAGGGCTGGTCCAGCACGATGTGGCGCAGGAACAGCTCCCACTGGGCCTTGAAGCCGTTGTCGAAGACCGCGTTGTCGGGGACTTCCTGCCACTGGTCGCGGAAGGACTCGGTGGCCGGGAGGTCGGGGTTCCAGACCGGCTTGGGAGTGGCCGAGCGGTGCTGTACGCGGCAGTTGCGCAGCCCCGCGACGGCGGAGCCGTGGGTGCCGTCGACCTGGAACTCGACCAGCTCGTCGCGGTTGACGCGCACCGTCCAGGAGGAGTTGATCTGCGCGACGGCGCCGCCCTCCAGCTGGAAGATGCCGTACGCGGCGTCGTCGGCGGTCGCGGCGTACGGCTTGCCGTGCTCGTCCCAGCGCTCCGGGATGTGCGTCTGGACATGTACCTGGACGGTGGTGACCCGGCCGAACAGCTCGTGGAGCACGTACTCCCAGTGCGGGAACATGTCGACGACGATGCCGCCGCCGTCCTGCGCGCGGTAGTTCCAGGACGGGCGCTGGGCCTCCTGCCAGTCGCCCTCGAAGACCCAGTAGCCGAACTCGCCGCGCACGGAGAGGATCTCCCCGAAGAAGCCGCCGTCGATCAGGCGCTTCAGCTTCAGCAGGCCCGGCAGGAAGATCTTGTCCTGGACGACGCCGTGCTTGACGCCGGCGTCCCGGGCGAGCCGGGCCAGCTCAAGGGCGCCCTCGACGTCGGTGGCGGTGGGCTTCTCGGTGTAGATGTGCTTGCCCGCCGCGATGGCCTTCTTGATCGCGTCGACCCGCGCCGAGGTGACCTGTGCGTCGAAGTAGATGTCGATGGTCTCGTCCGCGAGCACCGCGTCGAGGTCGGTCGACCACTCGGTGAGGCCGTGCTGCTCGGCAAGCGCCTCCAGGGCGTGGGCCCGGCGGCCGACGAGGACCGGCTCGGGCCAGAGCACGTCGCCGTTGCCGAGGTCGAGGCCGCCCTGCTCCCTGATCGCGAGGACCGAGCGCACCAGGTGCTGCCGGTATCCCATGCGACCCGTGACGCCGTTCATGGCGATGCGCACTGTCCTGCGTGTCACGAAAGTTCCTCCATACCGTCGTAGCAAGCGCTTTCTATCGTGGATGACGCTAGCCTGCCGACAGCGGCCCGGACAAGAGGGGCCCACCGATTGGACCTCTCCCCCTCATCACTCCCCCGGAGGAATCTCGATGACAGTCACCCTGGCGGACGTGGCGGCTCGCGCCCGGGTGTCACCGGCCACGGTGTCCCGTGTCCTGAACGGCAACTACCCGGTGGCCACGTCCACTCGGGAGCGGGTCCTGCGCGCGGTGGACGATCTGGACTACGTGCTGAACGGGCCCGCCAGCTCACTCGCGGCCGCCACCTCCGACCTGATCGGCATCCTGGTCAACGACATCGCGGACCCGTTCTTCGGGATCATGGCGGGCGCCGCGCAGTCGGAGATCGGCGGTCCCGGCGACGGTTCGGGCCGGGCGGGCGGCGAGAAGCTCGCGATCGTCTGCAACACCGGCGGCACCCCGGAACGCGAGCTCACCTACCTGACCCTGCTCCAGCGCCAGCGTGCCGCCGCCGTCGTCCTCACCGGCGGCGCGGTGGAGGACCCGGCGCACCAGGCCGCGGTGTCCGCGAAGCTGGCGAAGCTCGCGGACGCCGGGACCCGGGTGGTCCTGTGCGGGCGGCCCCCGCTGCCGGACGGCGCATCGGTCCTGGCGGCGCTCGCCTTCGACAACCGGGGCGGCGGCCGGCGGCTGACCGAGCACCTGATCTCGCTGGGCCACCGCAGCATCGGCTACGCGGCGGGCCCCCTGGAACGGACCACGACCCGCCACCGGCTGGAGGGCCACCACGAAGCGATGAGGGCCGCGGGGCTGTACGGGGACGGGGGCGGCGGGGCCGCTCAAGCCGGGGACCGGGACGGGGGCGCTCATGCCGGGGACGGGGGCTCCGGTTCCGCCGCGGACGGGCACTCCGCGCGTTCCCGTACCGAGGAGCGCCTCACCGTGCACGGCTCCTACGACCGCGGCTCCGGCTACGACGCCACGGTCGAGCTCCTGCGCCGCGAACCGGGGATCACGGCCGTCGTCGCCGCGAACGACACCGTGGCCCTGGGCGCCGCCGCGGCGATCCGCGACCGCGGCCTGCGCATCCCCGAGGACGTCTCGGTGGCCGGCTTCGACGATCTGCCGTTCTCGGTGGACGTGGTCCCGGCGCTGACGACCGTACGGCTGCCGCTCTTCGAGGCGGGGGCGCGGGCGGGCCGGCTGGCGATGGGCAAGGAGTCCCCGCCGCCGGGCGGCATCGCGACGATCCCGGCGGAGCTGATGGTGCGCGGCTCGACGGCGGCGCCCCGGCGGTGACCGGGCCCCCGGTGACCGGGCCCTCCCGGTCACCGGGGCCCCCGGACTGGGACTTGGTTGCCCCTGACCGGGGCATCCGTAGTTCAGGCCGCAAGCCGATGAAGTGCCGGCCACCGACCGGGCCGTACGGTGCGGGGGCAGGGCAGGTACCGATGGAAGGACACGCACGTGAAGCTCGCTTTCTCCACCCTCGGGGTGCCGGGGCTGCCGATATCCGAGGTCGTCCGGCTGGCCGCCGAGCACGGCTACCAGGGGGTGGAGCTGCGCGCCCACCCGGAGGAGCCGGTGCACCCGGGGCTCTCGATGCTCGAACGCGCCGATGTGGTCGAGGAGTTCAAGCGGGGCGGGATCGAGATCCTGACCGTGGCCGGCTACGTCAGGGTCGCGGCGGAGGGCGAGGACCAGCCGGTGCTCGACGAGCTCGCCGGCCTGGTGGAGCTGGCCCGGGACCTGGGCGCGCGCAATGTCCGGGTCTTCCCCGGCGGCGGCGACCAGGACCCCGGGACCGCCGACGCGGCCGCCGCCCGCAGGCTGGCCGCCGCCGCTCCGTACGCCGCGGACATGGGCGTACGCATCCTGCTGGAGACCCACGACTCGCACCGCGCGGGAGCCGCCGTGGCCCGGGTGGTGGGCACGGTGGGGCACGGGAGCATCGGTGCGCTGTGGGACATCATGCACACCTGGCTGGCCGGTGAGGAGCCGGTCGCGAGCCATGCGGTGCTGGCCCCGCACCTGGGCTACGTCCAGGTGAAGGACATCGCCTCCGCAGAGGACACCGAGCCCCTCGCCCTGGGCGCCGGGGTGCTGCCGCTGCGGGCCTGCCTGGACACCCTGGACGCGGACAGCTGGGTCTGCTGGGAGTACGAGAAGCGCTGGCACCCGGAGGCGGCGGAGCTGCCGGGGCTGCTGAGCGCGGGGCGCGAGCACCTGCTGCGGCTGGGCGCACCCAAGCAGTAGGACCGTCACCGCCCGCCGGAGCCGGCCCTCAGACGGGGGCCGGCTCCGGGCTCTTCGGCGTCACGCTCCGGGGCCGCCGCGCCCCGGCGAGCGAGGTCAGCGCCACGCCGCCGACCAGCAGCGCCGCCGCGCACCACCGCAGCGGGCTCACCGACTCGTCGAGCAGCAGGGCGGCGGAGGACATCCCGAAGACGGGTACCAGCAGGGTGAACGGGGCCACGGAGGACGCCGGGTACCGGCTCAGCAGGAAGCCCCAGGCCCCGAAGCCGAAGACCGTGGTGATCCAGGCGACGTAGACGATGATTCCGGCGCCGCTCCAGTCGAGCGCGGCCAGTGCCTCCGTATCGCGGTGCGGGCCCTCGAAGAGGAGCGAGAGCCCGAGCAGCGGCAGCACCGGGACGGTGGAGACCCAGACCATGAAGTTGAGGGCGTCGGGCGGGGCGGCCTTGCGGGTCAGCACGTTGGACACGCCCCAGCAGGCCGCCGCCGCGATCACCAGGACGAAGGCGAGCACCGGCCCGCCCGCCCCTTCGTCGACCGCCGCCACCCCGATACCGGCGAGGGCCACGCCCATCCCCAGCACCCGTACCCGCCCCGGCCGTTCGCCCAGCGCGAGCGCCGCGAACAGGGCGGTGAAGACGGCCTGGACCTGGAGGACCAGGGAGGAGAGTCCGGCGCCCATCCCCCGGTCCATGCCGATGAACAGCAGTCCGAACTTGGCCATCCCGAGGACAAGCCCCACCCCCACCACCCACTTCCAGGCGACCTTCGGGCGGCCTACGAAGAAGACCGCGGGCAGTGCCGCGACCAGGAAGCGCAGGGCGGAGAAGAGCAGCGGCGGGAAGTGGGCGAGGCCCAGCTCGATGACGACGAAATTGACACCCCAGACGGCTGCCACCAGGGCGGCCAGGGCGATGTGGAGGGGACGCATGGCCCGAGGATCACCCGCATCGACCGTTTAGCACCAGCGCGGATTTCTTCATGGTGAAATTGAGTGTTGCTAACGCATGGAACGCGCCGACACATTGATGGTCACAGGAGGCCCCGGTGCTCGATCTCGCCCGGCTGCGCGCGCTGCACGCCATCTCCGTCCACGGTTCCGTCGCGGGCGCCGCCGCCGCGCTCGGCTACACACCGTCGGCGGTCTCGCAGCAGATCACCAAGCTGGAGCGGGAGACCCGTACGACGCTGCTGGAGCGTCGCGGACGCGGGGTGGCACTCACCGAGGAGGCGCTCCATCTGGCCGCCACCGCACAGCAGTTGCTGGCGATCGTGGAGCGGGCGGAGACGACGCTGGAGGAGCGCAGGGGGCTGCCGACGGGGCGGCTGTCGATCGGCGCGTTCGCCTCTGCGGCGCGTGGGCTGCTGCCCGGGGTGCTGGCGGAGCTGGACCGCGAGCACCCGGCGCTGGACGTCCGGATGACCGAGGTCGATCCGCACCTCTCGGTCGATCTGGTGGCCAAGGGCGTGATCGACCTGGCCGTCGCGCACGACTGGGACATCGCGCCGCTGCCCGCCCCGGAGGGCGTGGCGCAGGCGGTGATCGGGGAGGACCGCTGCGATCTGCTGGTGCCCGCCGGGCACCGGCTGGCGGGCCGGGACGGGGTGCGGCGCGAGGAGCTGGCGCGGGAGCGGTGGATCTGCCAGCCGCCCGGCACGGTCTGCCACGACTGGCTCGTACGGACGCTGCGCACGGCGGGCTACGAGCCGGACATCCGGCACCAGGCAGAGGAGAACCACACCCAACTGGCCCTGCTCGCCGCCGGTCTCGGGGTCGCGATGATGCCCCGGCTGGGGCGCGGGCCGCTGCCGGACGGGGTGGTGGAGGTGCGGATCGAGCCGGTTCCGGTGCGTCGGCTCTACGCGCTGTGGCGTACGGAGGCGGCCCGCCGTCCCGCGATCACGGCGGCCGTCTCTGCGCTCCAGGCGCACGGCACGGACGTGGGGCTGGGGTAGCGGCGGCCGGTTCCGGGGCACGGCGCGCTTCGGCGGGGACGCGCTCAAACGGTCCGCGCTCTTGACCGGAAGTTATTTTCTGGATATCCGTGATCCCTGGAAGTTTCTTTCACCATCATCTCGTCACCGAGTACGGCCGAAGGAGCTCACGTGCACCACCGCCCCTCCAGACGCACCCTCCTCACCGCCACCGCCGCCACCGCGGTCGTCGCGGCGACGGGCACGGCAGTCGCCCCCGGCGCCGTCGCCGCCCGGAACCCCTCCGGCGGCAGCCACAACTCCGCAGCCACCACCCGGCGGCTGAAGCGGCTCATCTCCCGGATGAGCCTGGAGGAGAAGGTCGGCCAGCTGTTCGTCATGCGGGTCTACGGCCACTCCGCCACCGACCCCGACCAGGCCGACATCGACGCCAACCTCGCCGAGATCGGCGTGCGCACCGCCGCGGAGATGATCGCCAAGTACCACGTCGGCGGCATCATCTACTTCACCTGGGCGCACAACACCCGTGACCCGCACCAGATCGCGGATCTCTCCAACGGCATCCAGCGCGCCGGCCTGGCCGGTCCCAGCTCCCTGCCGCTCCTCATCTCCACCGACCAGGAGCACGGCATCGTCTGCCGGGTCGGTGAGCCCGCCACGCTGATGCCCGGCGCGATGGCGCTGGGCGCGGGCCGTTCGCGCTCCGACGCCCGCGAGGCGGGGCGGATCGCGGGCGCCGAGCTGGCCGCGATCGGCATCCGCCAGAACTACGCCCCGGACGCGGACGTCAACGTCAACCCGGCCAACCCGGTGATCGGGGTGCGCTCCTTCGGCTCGGACCCGCAGTCGGTGGCCGGGATGGTCGCCGCGCAGGTGAAGGGGTACCAGAGCGCCGGGATCGCCTCCACGGCCAAGCACTTCCCCGGCCACGGCGACACCAGCACCGACAGCCACACCGGCCTGCCGGTCATCACGCACACCCGCGAGCAGTGGGCCGAGCTGGACAGGCCGCCGTTCCGGGCCGCGATCGCCGCCGGTATCGACTCGATCATGACCGCGCACATCGTGGTGCCCGCGCTCGACCCGGCCGAGGACCCGGCGACCCTGTCCCGGCCCATCCTCACCGGAATCCTGCGCGAGGAGCTGGGGTACGACGGCGTCGTCGTCACCGACTCGCTCGGCATGGAGGGCGTACGGACCAAGTACGGCGACGAGCGCGTGCCGGTGCTCGCCGTGCAGGCGGGCGTCGACCAGCTGCTCAACCCGCCGGACCTCGACGTCTCCTGGAACGCCCTGCTGGCGGCCGTGAAGAGCGGCGAGGTCAGTGAGGCCCGGATCGACGAATCGATCCTGCGCATCCTGCGGCTGAAGACGAAGCTCGGGCTGTTCGAGGACCCGTTCGTCAGCCGCCGGGGCGTGGACCGTACGGTCGGCACCCGGTCGCACCTGGCCACCGCCGACCGGATCGCGGAGCACACCACCACGCTGCTGGCCAACGAGGGCGCGCTGCTGCCGCTGTCGCGCCGCTCGCACCGCGAGCTGCTGGTGGTGGGGGCCGATCCGGCCTCCCCGTCCGGTACGACGGGACCGCCGACGGCCACCCTGGCCGCGGAGTTCAAGGAGCTGGGTTACGCGGCCACCGCCCTGTCCACCGGCACCGCGCCCGCCCGGTCGGACATCGACGCGGCGGTGGCGGCCGCCCGGGGCAAGGACGCGGTGGTGGTGGGCACGTACAACGTCACGGCGAGCAGCTCGCAGCGGACGCTGGTGAGAGCGCTGGCCGCGACCGGCGTGCCGGTGATCACGCTCGCGATCCGCAATCCGTACGACATCGCCCAGCTGGACGGTACGGGGTACGCGGCGAGCCTGGCCGCGTACTCCTGGACGGATGTCGAACTGCGGGCGGCGGCCCGGGTGATCGCGGGCCGCGCCGAACCGCGTGGCGCCCTGCCGGTGCCGGTCCAGCGCGCGGACGACCCGGCACAGGTGCTGTACCCGGTGGGCTACGGGCTGTCGTACTAGATCCCCGGGGCGATTCCGTGCCGGCGGCCACCACGGCCGCCGGCACGGTTCCGGCTACGGGCGCCGGTGGCCGAGCCGGTGCTCGGTCGTCAGGTCCCGCTTGTCGAGCACCGCGTCGAACTTCGCGAGCGGCGCGGCCTTCGCCGGGTCCGCCTGGACGGCGGCCGGGGCGACGCCCGCCCAGCGCAGGATGGCGGCGGTGGCCGTGGCGTTCTCGGCCGGGACGAGACCGGCGACGGTCGCCCCGTGGTTGCCGCCGGGCACGGTGAAGACATGGCTGTCACGGGCTCCGCGGCCGAGCCGGAAGCGCTCCGCGCCGTAGGGGTCGTTCTCCCCGTACACGTACAGCATGTGGTCGGCGTGGTGCTGCACCCAGTTGTCGATGTCACGCATCACCCCGGGCCGGAACTTCATCGGGATGGAGCGCGGCACGAAGGTGCGCGGCGGCTGGTAGCCGTAGCGGCTCAGCTTGCCGAGCCAGGGCTGCTTGATGTCGGGCGAGCCGAGCTGGGTGCCCGCCTGGTAGTAGTACGGCGTGTACGTCTCCAGGCCCTGGTCGGCGTAGGCGGAGAAGCCGGAGATCGAGTCGACGGAGTCCCAGATCTCCTGGTCGGTGGCGGACTTGGCGTCCGCCGGGAGGGAGGCGCAGTCGGCGAGCAGGCTGTACTGCCAGAACGCCCAGACGTAGTCCATGACGACGGCCTCGTACGCCTTGTCGAGGGAGCCGACCGTGTTGAAGGTGTAGCCGTTGTCTGCGGCGTACTGCCGGTACTTCTTCTCCAGCGGCTCCCGGCGGATGAGCGCCTGGCGCTGCACGCCGTTCAGCTTGTCGCGGCACTCCTTGGTCCCGACGTTCGCCAGGAACCGGTCGTACGTCGAGTCCTCCTTGTCGACCACGTCGTTCGGCGCGACGTACGCGACGACGCCGTCCATGTCCTTCGGGTAGTAGCGCTCGTAGTACGTGGCCGTCATGCCGCCCTTGGAGCCGCCGGTGGTCAGCCAGTTCTTCGAGTAGATCTTCTTCAGCGCGGTGAAGACCCGGTGCTGGTCGCTGGCGGCCTGCCAGATGTCGAGCTTGGACCAGTCGGCGGGCGACGGGCGGGAGGGGGTGAAGAACCGGTACTCCAGCGAGACCTGGTTGCCGTCCACGATCCGGGTCGGCTCGGAGCGGCTGGGGTTGGTGGAGACGTTGTATCCGCTGGTGAAGAACACCGTCGGGCGGGAGGTGTCCTTGTGCAGCAAGGTGATCCGCTGCTTGAACGTTCCCTTGGACGGGTGCCGGTGGTCGACCGGCTGGGTGTAATCGAGGACGAAGTAGCGGTAGCCCGGATAGGGCTTCTCCTCGATCAGGCTCATTCCCGGGATGGCCAGGATGCGGTCCTTGATGTCCGTACTCGTCCCGGTCTCACCGACGGCGGAACGGAGCGCGGCCGGTTCGGCGGCGGTTGCCGCCCCGGCCGAGGCACCCGTCGCACTCACTGTGCCGATGAGCATCGCGAGCGACAGGACACCTCTGAGAGCCTTGCGCATTCTCACCCTCCCCTTGATTCACGACAGACCACGTGAACCTAGCGGGGCAACACCGGTGCCGCCAGACCTCATTGCCGCCGGGCCCGGACAAATCACCCGGTCAGCACAGGATCCAGCCCGTGGTGCCCGTCTTCCCCGAGACCGTGCCGGACACCCGGACGCACCGGTTCAGCGCGTGGACCGTCACCGGGCCGGCCTGCTGCGTGAAGTTGCCCCTGTCGACGACGGGGCGGCCGCCGCGCGGCTGGATCTGTACGGACATCTTGCGGCGCGCACCGGGCTTGACGGCGACCGCGAGGGCGCAGGCGTAGGAGCGGGTCCGGTAGACGCGCAGCTCGCCCGTGCCGAACTTCAGGGTCTTCGCGGGGCGTCCGGCGCAGACCGACGCGGCGTCCGCGCCGGTCGCCCCGATCCCGCCGGCGAGCAGCCCGAGGGCGGTGGCCAGGGCGAGCACCAGCAGCCGCGCGGAGCCCCCGCGCCCCGCGCGCCCGTCCGGCACCCCGGCCCGTCCGTTCGTCGCTCTCGTCACCAGCCACCCCATCGCCTCATCGAACACATGCACCTCTTTCCGACGCATGCGCATATCTGCGTACGACGCGGGAGGCCATCCGGAGGTTGCACCCGGCGCGGTCCGCATTCCGGGCAACCAAATCGCCACACCATGCCTCCAACAGGACAGAGCCATACGAAAGGAAGACATCGTCATGACCCGACTCAGCACCACCCGCCACCCCCGCGGCCGCCGCGTCATCGGCCGCACCCTGCTCGCGGCCGCGCTCCTGACCGCGGTCGCCGCCGTCCCGGCCGCCGCTGCCGTCGCACCCCAGCGGGCGGCCACCGCCGCGGCCCGCGACGACGTCTCCGAGGCGGAGGCCCAGGAGGTCGCCCACTTCTACGGCGCGTACCTCGACGCGGTCGCCGCGGAGGACGGCGGCAACCTCGCCACCGCGCTCCGCGGCTTCTACCTCACGCCCGAGCTGCGCAAGGAGCTGCGCGTCTGGGAGAAGGCCAACCACGCCGACGGCGTACTGCGCGCCCAGGACGTACCGGCCGCCTTCCGCGTCACCGCGGGCGACAGCGGCGCCGGTCACGCCTGGACGCACGTCCGGCTCACCTGGGGCTCGGTCGCCCACCCCACGTACACGAACCTGACCGTGCAGTCGGAGCTGGGCACCGGGAAGATCTCCGGCATCCGCGGATAGCCGCACAGCCCAGGGGCGCGGCCGTCCCCGCCTCAGACCCCGGCGGGCTCGTCCTCCCCTATGAAGGTGCGCCACAGCACGGCGTACTTCCCGTTCAGGGCGAGGAGTTCGTCGTGCGTGCCGTCCTCGACGACCCGGCCGTGGTCCATCACCACGACCCGGTCGGCGCGGGCGGCGGTGGTCAGCCGGTGAGCGACGACCAGGGTGGTGCGCCGGCCGGCCAGCCGGTCCGTCGCCTGGTTCACCAGCGCCTCGCTGGCCAGGTCGAGGGAGGCGGTGGCCTCGTCGAGCAGCAGGATGTCCGGGTCGACGAGTTCGGCGCGGGCGAGCGCGACCAGCTGCCGCTGTCCGGCGGAGAGGTTGCGGCCCCGCTCGGCCACCTCGTGGAGGTAGCCGCCGTCCAGGGTGGCGATCATGTCGTGCGCGCCGACCGCCCTGGACGCCGCCTCCACCTGCGCGTCGGTGGCCTCGGGCCGCCCGTACGCGATGGCGTCGCGGATCGTGCCCGCGAAGAGGTACGCCTCCTGCGGGACGACTCCGAGCCGGTGCCGGTACGCGGTGAGGCCGAGGTGGCGCAGATCGGTGCCGTCCGCCGTGACCCGGCCGGCCGTCGGGTCGTAGAACCGGGCGACCAGCTTGACCAGGGTGGACTTGCCCGCACCGGTCTCACCGACGAACGCGACCGTCTGGCCGGCCGGAATGTGCAGGTCGACCCCGGTGAGCGCGGCCTCCTCCCCGGTGTACGCGAACGACACGTCCTCGAACGCGATCTCGCCGCGCAGCGACAGCACGTCCAGCGGTTCGTCCCGGTCCGCGGTGGACGTCGGCTCCTGGAGCAGCTCCTGGATCCGGCCGAGCGAGACGGTGGCCTGCTGGTAGCCGTCGAAGACCTGGGAGAGCTGCTGCACGGGGGCGAAGAACAGGTCGATGTAGAGCAGGTAGGCGACCAGGGCGCCGGTGGTGAGCGTGCCGTTGTCGACCCGGCCCGCGCCGACGATCAGCACCGCCGCCGCGGCCACCGAAGAGAGCAGCTGGACGAACGGGAAGTAGACCGAGATCAGCCACTGGCCGCGGACCCGGGCCTCGCGGTAGTGGTCGCTGCGTCCGGCGAACCGCTCTGCCCCGTCCCGCTCGCGGCGGAAGGCCTGCACGATCCGGAGCCCGGAGACGGACTCCTGGAGGTCGGCGTTGACGGCGCTGATGCGCTCGCGGGCCAGTTCGTACGCCTTGACGCTGCTGCGGCGGAAGAAGACCGTGCCGATGATCAGCACCGGCAGGGTCGCGAAGACCACCAGGGCCAGTTCGACGTCCAGGACCAGCAGCGCGACCATGATCCCGAAGAAGGTGACGACGGAGACGAAGGCCGTGACCAGTCCGGTCTGCAGGAACGTGGACAGCGCGTCCACGTCCGTCGTCATCCGGGTCATGATCCGGCCGGTCAGCTCGCGTTCGTAGTAGTCGAGGCCGAGGCGCTGGAGCTGCGCGAAGATCTTCAGCCGCAGCGAGTAGAGCACCCGCTCACCGGTGCGGCCCGTCATCCGGGTCTCACCGATCTGGGCCGCCCACTGCACCAGTACGACGGCGAGGCCGAGGGCGGAGGCCGCCCAGACCGCGCCGAGCGCCAGCTGGGTGACGCCCTCGTCGATGCCGTTCCTGATCAGCACCGGCAGCAGGAGCCCGGCTCCGGCGTCCACGGCCACCAGCGCGAGGCTGACCAGCAGCGGAAGCCCGAAGCCGCGCAGCAGCCGGCGGAGCCCATAGGACTCCTCCGCGTGCACGGCGCGGGCCTCGTCGACGTCCGGGGTGTCGGTCGCCGGGGGCAGTGCGTCGACCTGGGCGAGGAGCTCGGGGGTGGCGGGGGTGCCGGCCGCGTCGGTCTCCCGGGCCTGCTCCTTGCGTACCCACAGCTGGGGGGTGATGCCGCGTTCGGCGTCGAATTCGGCGTCCAGCTCCTCCTGGAGCGCGCGGTCGTCGTCGGGGTGCGCGGCGGGGCGGGCCGTCCGGTGTCCGGGCGAGGTGCCGCCCAGCTCCTCCGGGTCGGTGAGCAGCCGCCGGTAGAGCGGGGAGCGGCGCTCCAGCTCCTCGTGCGTGCCGATGTCCGCGAGCCGGCCGTTCTCCAGGACGGCGATCCGGTCCGCGAGGTTGAGGGTGGAGCGGCGGTGGGCGATCAGCAGCGTCGTGCGGCCCGCCATCACCCCGCGCAGCGCCTCGTGGATCTCGTGCTCGACCCGGGCGTCGACGGCGGAGGTGGCGTCGTCCAGGAGGAGCAGCCGGGGGTCGGTGAGGATGGCGCGGGCGAGCGCGACGCGCTGGCGCTGGCCGCCGGAGAGGGTCAGCCCGTGCTCGCCGACCTCGGTCTCGTACCCCTTGGGCAGTTCGGCGATGAACCGGTGGGCCTGGGCGGCGCGGGCGGCCCGTTCGATCTGCTCGTCGGTGGCGTCCGGGAGTCCGTAGGCGATGTTGGCGCGGATGGTGTCGGAGAACAGGAAGCTGTCCTCCGGTACGAGGCCGATGGCGGCCCGCAACGAGTCGAGGGTGAGCTCGCGGACGTCGTGGCCGCCGACCAGGACCGCGCCGTGCGACACGTCGTAGAAGCGCGGCAGGAGCATCGAGACGGTGGACTTGCCGCTGCCGGAAGCGCCGACGACGGCGACCGTCTCGCCGGGCTCGATGGTGAGCGAGAAGCCGTCCAGGACGGGGCGGTCAGCGGCTCCGTTTCCGGGGTCCTTGTCAGATGCGTAGCCGAACCGGACGTCGTCGAACTCGACGCTGGCCCGTGCGTCGGTGGGGAGCTGCTTGGTGCCGTCCCGCATCGTCGGCTCGGTGTCGATGAGTTCGAGCACGCGTTCCACTCCGGCGCGGGCCTGCTGTCCCACGGTGAGGACCATGGCGAGCATCCGGACCGGCCCGACGAGCTGGGCGAGGTAGGTGGAGAACGCGACGAACGTGCCGAGGGTGATCTCGCCCCGGGTGGCGAGCCAGCCGCCGAGGGCCAGCATGGCGACCTGGCCGAGCGCGGGAACGGCCTGGAGGGCGGGGGTGTAGCGGGAGTTCAGCCGGATGGTGCGCAGCCGCCCGGCGAAGAGCCGGCGTCCGACCTCGCGCAGCTTGCCGGTCTCCTGGTCCTCCTGGCCGAACCCCTTGACGACGCGGACGCCGGAGACGGCCCCGTCGACGACTCCGGCCACGGCCGCGGCCTGCGACTGGGCGTACCAGGTGGCGGGGAAGAGCCGGGTGCGGGAGCGGCGGGCGATGTACCAGAGCGCGGGGGCGACGGCCACGGCGACGAGGGTCAGCAGCGGCGAGAGCCACGCCATGATCACCAGGGAGAGCAGGAAGAGGAGCACGTTCCCGATGGTCATCGGGAGCATGAACAGCAGCCCCTGGATCAGCTGGAGGTCGCTGGTGGCGCGCCCGACGACCTGTCCGGTGGAGAGCTCGTCCTGCCGTTTCCCGTCGAGCCGGGTGATCGTCCCGTAGATCTCGGTCCGCAGGTCGTGCTGGACGTCCAGGGCGAGCCGGCCGCCGTAGTAGCGGCGGATGTAGGTGGAGACGTAGACGAGCGCGGCGGCCCCGAGCAGGAGTCCGGTCCAGACGGCCAGGGAACGGGTGTGGTTGCCGACCACATCGTCGATGATCACCTTGGTGATCAGCGGGACCAGGGCCATCACCGCCATTCCGGCGAGCGACGAGCCGAGCGACAGCAGCACGTTGCGCCGGTACCGCCAGGCGTAACCACTCAGCCTGCGCGCCCAGCCACGGGGCTGCCGCCCGTCGCCTGTCTCCCCTGCGTCCGACACCCGGTGCCTCCCGTTCGAGCTGCTCTTCCGGAAGGCACCAACAGGGTGGGCGGCGGATTTCATCCCTCCGCAACAAATACCCGTCCTCCGGCCCAGGCCTCAGGTCCTAGTGCGCTTCCTCCGTGACGCGGGAGTCGGTGAGGGAGAGCGCGCCTCCGGCGGCGATCAGGCCGACGACGACCGCGAGTATCGCGTAGGTGATCCGTTCGCCGTGGAAGAACGACGCCACCAGGGCGTGGCTCCAGGTGCCCGCGGGCAGCCGGGTGGTGACCAGTACGGCGATCAGGGTGCCGACCACGGCGGTGCCGATGCTGCTGCCGACCTCCTGGGCGGTGTCGTTGAGCGCCGTGCCGATCGAGGTGCGGTTGGACGGCATCGCGTCGACGAGTGCGATGGCGCAGATCGTCATGACGGTGCGCAGCCCGATGGTCATCACGACCATGCAGAGCGCTATGACGCCGTATCCGTGGTCGACGCCCCAGGACAGTCCGGCCAGGGAGCCGGCCAGGCAGGCGGCGCCGACCAGGCAGGCGACGCGGTGGCCGAACCGCGCCGCGAGCCATTCGGACAGCGGGGTCGCGAGGATCATCGTCACGATGAGCGGCAGGTTCGCCAGTCCGGCCCGTACGGGGCTCCAGCCGTAGGCGTACTGGAAGTGCAGGATCAGGCCGAACATCACGGCGGCCATCGCGATGGCCGTGCCGATCTGCGCGATGGCGGCGCCCCGGACGGTGCCGTTCGCGAAGAGGCGGAGGTCGAGCATCGGCGCCGCGCTGCGGCGCTCGTGCCAGACGAAGGCCAGACCCGCGACGAGTGCGCCGAGGAGCGAGGCGAGGGTGGCCGCGGAGAGCCAGCCGTGCTCGACGCCGCTGGTCAGCGAGTAGCAGGCGAGGCCGATGGTGGCGACGCTCAGGACGGCGCCCGGCAGGTCGAGCTTGTCGCGGGTCAGGTCCTGCGGCCGGTCGGCCGGCACGCCGAGGCGCACGCCGATGGCCGCGATCAGGGCGATCGGGGCGTTGACGAGCAGCAGCCACTGCCACCGCACGTGGGCCAGGGCGGTACCGCCCAGCAGCGGGCCGAGGACGAAGCCGGACATGCCGACGATGATCATCAGCGTCATGGCGCGCATCCGCAGCGCCTTGTCGTCGAAGAGCCGGAAGACCAGCGAGTTGGTGATGGGGGCCATCGCCGCGGCGGCGATGCCGAGACCGGCCCGCAGGGTGATGAGCTGCCCCGCGGTGGAGACCGCGGCGACGCCCAGGCTGAGCAGGCCGAACACCGCGAGGCCGACCAGCAGTACACGTCTGCGCCCGAGCCGGTCGGCCATGGAGCCCGCCGTCAGCAGCAGGCCGCCGAACGTCAGCGAGTAGGCGCCGGTGACCCACTGCAACGCGGTCGTGCTGCTGTCGAGGTCCCGGCCGATCGTGGGCAGCGCGATCGAGAGCAGGGTGTTGTCGACCATTTCGACGAAGAAGGCCAGACAGAGCGCGGCCAGGGGTATCCATGCGGCGCGCAGGGACGGATAGGTGCGCGCGGCTGGCGCGGCGGCGGTGGTGGTCATGGCGGGCCTCCTTCCGGAACGTCTACGGGTATCGAACGACGTTCTACGATAGAACGTGGTTCGACCATAGAACGTAGTTCGATAAATGCGCAAGCTGTGATTGGATGGGCGACATGACAGGCCCGCGACCACGACCCGCAGACCGCCCTTCCCGAGGGCGTCAGCGTGGATCGCACTCCATCGAGGCCGTCCTCTCGGCGGCCGTGGCCCTGCTCGACGAGGCGGGCGAGCCGGCGCTGACCCTCCGTGCCCTCGCGGCCCGGCTCGGCACGGGCGTCGGCAGCATCTACTGGTACGTCTCCGGCAAGGACGAGCTGCTCGACCGCGCCATCGACCACGTGCTCGGCGGGGTGCTGACCACCGTCGAGCGGCAGAGCAGCAGCGGCGATCCGATCGACGACCTGCGCGTGATGGCCGTGACCCTGTTCGACGCGGTCGTGGACCGGCCGTGGCTGGGCGCGCACTTCATGCGGAACATCGACGTCGAGGGCAACGCGTTGCGGCTCTACGAGGAGCTGGGCCAGAAGACGCTCCGGCTCGGCCTCACGCCCCGGCAGCGGTTCCACGCCGTGACGGCGATCGTGGGCGTCGTGGTCGCCAACGCCGCCGACATGGGGCAGGAGCCGCCCCAGGAGGTGGTCGACGGCCTCGTGGGCCGCGAGGAGTTCCTCGGCCGCTACGCCGCGACGTGGCGCACGCTCGACGCCGGGAAGTACCCGTTCCTGCACGACATCGTCGACGAGTTCGACGGGCACGACGACAAGGAGCAGTTCCTCGCCGGGCTGGAGCTGACGCTGTCGGGACTGCGCCTCCAGGCCGGGACCTGACACCGGGACCGATGTCCCCGCCGCGCCGGTCCGCTCAGCGGCTCTGCGCGGCGGGGTCCAGCCGGCTCGCGTAGCGCGCGTTCAGGTCCTTGTGCACGGCCCGTGCCACCGCCTGGATGGTGTGGACGCCGTCGTTCATCGTCCTGTTGTCCTGGGTGAGCACCGAGAGCGCGTAGTCGTGGCCCCGGCCCGTGAAGGCGCCGATACTGTGCACCCGCCAGCCGTGGGCGGCCCGGTGGAGCCAGCCGTTCTTGAGCTGGACGGTGGCCGAGGCCGGGGCGCCGGCGGGTGTCCCCCAGCGCTGCGAGGGGACGACCTTGCCCATCAGCCCCAGTTCGTAGGCGCGGGCGCCGTCGCTGAGCACGGGGTTCTCCGCGGTGAGCAGGGCCAGCAGTCGCTGCTCGTCCTGCGCGGTGATCCGGGTGAGCCCCCAGTAGCCGCCGGACCCGGGGGTCGTGTGCGTCATCCCGGCCGCCTTGAGGAACGCCTTGATCCCGGTGGCGCCGAGCTGCTTCCACAGGCTGGTGGTGGCCTTGTTGTCGGACTTGGTGATCATGGCGGTGCTGAGGTCGGTCTCGCGCCGCGTGAGGTGGCGGTGGTGCGTGGCGCTGTCCCGGAGCAGCGCGGCCAGCACGGTCGCCTTCACGACGCTGGCGGAGTCGTACGCCGACGTGGAGCGCAGCGTGCACGTGGTGCCGGTGGTCCGGTCGTGGAGCGCCAACGCGGTGGCCGACCCGCGCCCCTCCAGTGCCGCGGTGATGTCCTTCGACAGCCTGGCGGCGAGTTGGGCCCGGCCCGAGGCGCAGCTCACCACCGGTGTCCCGGCGGTGGCCCGCGGCGTGCCGAGCGCCACCGCCGCGAGCACGGTGACGGCCAGCACGGCGGCCGGCGCGCCCCTGACACGCCGGGACAAGCGGGGTGTGGTCATGGCTGCGTTCCCCTCCCCTGAGTGGTCCTGCGGACGCGCAGGCACCGCGTGCACGGACCAACGCGACACGCCCGGAGCCGTTACGGTTCCGGGCGTGTCGCGTTCGGCTTCCTCAGACGGGCGGCGTCCTCAGAGGAGCGGCTTCCTCACAGGAGCGGCTTCCTCACAGGTGCGTCGGCTCGAACATCCTGAGCAGCGCCGGGAGCACCACGACCGAGGGGCCCGGCCGCGCGAACGACTTGGCCAGGTCGGCGCCGAGCGTCTCCGGGCTCGTACGGACCGCGGGGACGCCGAAGGACTCGGCCAGGGCGACGAAGTCCGGGCGGGACAGCTCCGTGCCGGTGGTCTCACCGAAGGCACCGGTCATGTACTCGCGCAGGATGCCGTAGCCGCCGTCGTCCACGATCAGCCAGGTGACCGGGAGATCGTACTGGCGGGCCGTGGCGAGCTCCGCGATCGAGTACATCGCGCCGCCGTCGCCGGAGACCGCGAGGACCGGCTTCGTACGGTCGGCCGCCGCCGCGCCGATGGCCGCCGGGAACCCGTAGCCGAGGCCGCCCGCGCCCTGGGCGGAGTGCATGGTGTTGGGGTGGCGGGCGTCGAAGGCGGACCAGGCCCAGTAGGCGAGGATCGTCATGTCCCAGAAGCTGGGGGACGTGTCGGGCAGGGCCGCCCGGATCTCGCTGAGAAGGTGCTGTTCCAGGGTGCGTTCCTGGGCGTCGATCCTCGCCCGTACCCGGCCGAGCACCTCCCGGACGCGCTCGGCGGCGGCCGGGTCCTCACGCGGGGTGACCGCTTCGAGGAGGTCGGCCAGGGCGTCCCTGGCGTCGGCGTGGATGCCGAGCGCCGGGTGGTTGGACTCCAGCTTCCCGGCGTCGGCCTCGATCTGGACGACCCGGCCGCGCGGGGCGAACGTGTAGTAGTTCGAGGAGAGTTCACCGAGTCCGGAGCCGACGACCAGCAGGACGTCGGCGTCCTCCAGGAAGTCCGTCGTGTGCCGGTCCTCCAGCCAGGACTGGAGCGAGAGCGGGTGCTCCCACGGGAAGGCGCCCTTGCCGCCGAAGGTGGTGACGACCGGGGCACCGGTCTTCTCCGCGAGGGCGCGCAGCTTGCCGGACGCGTCGGAGCGTACGACTCCGCCGCCCGCGATGATCGCCGGACGCTCGGCGTTCGACAGCAGGTGGGCGGCGACCGCGATGAGTTCGGGGCGGGCGTGCACCTCGCGCGGGGTGGCGTCCATCGCGGTGACGACGGGCAGCGTCGTCGCGGCCAGGAGCACGTCCTGCGGGATCTCGATCCAGACCGGGCCGTGCGGGGCCGTCAGCGCGGACTCCCAGGCGGCGGCGATCGCGGACGGGATCTGCGAGGCCGTACGCACGGTGTGCACGGACTTCACGATGTCGCGGAACGACGCCTGCTGGTCGCGCAGTTCGTGCAGATAGCCGTGGCGGCCGCCGCCCAGGCCGGCGACCGGGATCTGGCTGGAGATCGCGAGCACGGGGGCGGAGGCCGCGGCCGCCTCCTGGAGCGCGGCGAGCGAGGTGAGCGCGCCGGGGCCGGTGGACAGCAGGAGCGGGGCGACCTCGCCGGTGACGCGGCCGTAGGCGTCGGCGGCGAAACCCGCGTTGTTCTCGACGCGCAGACCGACGTAGCCGAGCGACGAGCGGCGCAGCGCGTCGAACATGCCGAGCGCGTGCTGTCCGGGCAGCCCGAAGACGGTGGTCGCGCCGAGCCCCTGGAGGGTCTCGACGACGAGGTCACCGCCGTTGCGTCCGGGCGGCGGGTTCAGCGCGGCGGCGATCTGCCCGGGGGTGAGCTCGGGCCGCTCGTCGTGGTGGTCGTGGCTCACTTCGTCCGGGCCTCTGCAATCTGGCGGGTCATGATCGTCGTCAGCTCGTACGCGGTGTGGGAGGCGGCGACGGAGGTGATCTCGGCGTGATCGTACGCGGGGGCGACCTCGACCAGGTCGGCGGAGACCAGGTTGCAGGAGGACAGCCCGCGCACGATTTCGAGCAGCTCGCGGGAGGTGAGGCCGCCGGCCTCCGGGGTGCCGGTGCCGGGGGCGTGCGCCGGGTCCAGGACGTCGATGTCGATGGAGATGTAGAGCGGCCGGTCACCGATGCGCTGCCGGAGCTGGTCGGCGATCTCGTCGACGCCGCGCCGCATGACGTCGGCGGAGGTCACGATCCCGAAGCCCATCTTGGCGTCGTCGGTGAGGTCCTGCTTGCCGTACAGCGGGCCGCGGGTGCCGACGTGGGAGAGCGCGGAGGTGTCGAGGATGCCCTCCTCGACGGCCCGGCGGAACGGGGTGCCGTGGGTGTACTCGGCGCCGAAGTAGGTGTCCCAGGTGTCCAGGTGCGCGTCGAAGTGGAGCAGCGCGACGGGCCCGTGCTTCTTGGCGACGGAGCGCAGCAGCGGCAGCGCGATGGTGTGGTCGCCGCCGAGCGTCATCAGCCGGGCGCCGGTGGAGAGCAGATCGTCGGCCGCGGCCTCGATCGTCTCGACGGCCTCGTTGATGTTGAACGGGTTGGCCGCGATGTCACCGGCGTCCGCGACCTGCGCGAGGGCGAACGGGGAGGCGTCCTGCGCCGGGTTGTACGGGCGCAGCAGCCGCGAGGCCTCCCGGATCGCGTTGCCGCCGAAGCGGGCGCCGGGCCGGTAGGAGACCCCGGTGTCGAAGGGCACGCCGACGACGGCGACGTCCGTCGTCCCGACCTCGTCGAGGCGGGGCAGCCGGGCGAACGTCGCGGGCCCGGCGTACCGGGGGACGCGGGAGGAGTCGATGGGGCCGCGCGGCGTCTCTGTGCTGCTCATGGGGTGGGTGGCCTTTCCTTCTGGTTCCTTCGGGTTCCTGCGGTTCCTGCGGTTCTTACGGCGACGCGCTGCTTCTCCGGTCTGCCGGATCTCCGGATCTCCGGGACGGCCCGGAAGCAGGCGCACGGGTCCATGGACGACGGTAGGCGGCGCGGAAGTCCGCCTGAAGTGTTCGTTTCATCCATCTTCACCGATCGGACCGGATGAAATATCCATAGGCGGGTCCGCCGCTGCCGACATTCGGCTTGTACTGGGGGCGGACTCCGGCGAGCTCAGGGGCGAGTGGTCCGGCGCTCCCTAGGATCGGGGCCACGATCGTGACCACCGGGAGTTCGGATGAGCGAGAACGACGCACGGCCGAAGCCCGGTCTCTCGCCCCAGAGGCTGGCCTTCTTCACGGACTCGATCTTCGCGATCGCCATGACGCTGCTGGCCGTGGAGCTGAAGCGCCCGGACCAGGAGCAGCTGGAGTCGTCCGGTGCGCTGGGCCGTTTCCTGGTGGACCAGCGGAGCTCCTTCCTGGCCTTCGCGCTGGCGTTCGTCCTCCTCTGGTCGGTGTGGCGCCGTCACCACCAGCTGATGGACCGGATCCGCGTGCTGTCGAACACCTTCACGTTCTGGCACGCGCCGTTCCTGCTGCTGGTCGCGTTCCTGCCGTTCCCGACGGCCGTCATCGGGTCCACGATCACCAATCCGATGGCGCAGACCCTCTTCGCCGGCACGATGGCGGGCGTCTTCTTCTGCGAGGTGGCCCTCAAGGAGGTCTCGGCCGACTCCGGGCTCGTCATCGGCGACGTGGCGGAGGCCCGCGCACACGCCAACGGTTCGTGGGCGGTGGCGCTCTGGTTCGTCCTGAGCCTCGGTCTCGCCTGGGTGTTCCCGTACGCCTACGTCCTGTGGTTCTTCGCGCCGCTGGCCGCCGGCCGGGGCAGACGGCTCGTCTCCCGCCTGCGCGCCCGCCGTTGGGCCCGGCACGACGGGGGCCAGAGGCGCGGGGACTGACCGCCGAGGAGCCCGGGGGCGGTCAGCCCGCGACCGGCTCCTCCACCCGCCCGGCGGGCTCCGGCTCCCCGCCGCGCCCCGCCAGCCGTTCGCGCCAGGCGAGGAGCACCGCCGCGTCCGTCGGCTTCGTGGCCAGCGAGACGATGACGTAGACGGCGAGCGAGGCCAGCAGCCCGTAGTAGACCGGCTCGTTCGCGAGGATTCCGTACCCGGCCATCAGGCCGATCACCGCGAGGCCGCCCACCGCCACGGCGGCCAGCGCCCCGGCCGCCGTGCCCCGGCGCCACAGCAGGCCGCCGAGGATCGGCACCAGCAGTCCGCCGACGAGCAGGTTGTAGGCGACGGTCAGGGCCTCGACCACGTCGTTCAGCGCGATGGCGATGAGGATCACCGCGATGCCCATGATCAGGATGAAGGCGCGGTTGCCCTTCACCTCGTCGTGTTCCACGCCGTCCCCGCCCCGGGTGACCGCGCCCCTGAACCGGGACCAGATGTCGTTGTTGGCCACCGTCGCGCAGGCGATCAGCGCTCCGGAGGAGGTGGACATCACCGCGGCGAGCGCGGCGGCCAGGACCAGACCGCGTACGCCCACCGGGAGTTCGTCCTTGACGATGGTGGCGAAGGCGGCGTCCGCGGTGGGCAGCTTCGGGTACATGACCTTGGCCGCCGTGCCGATGACCGCTCCCGCGACCGCGTACACCAGGCAGTACGTACCGGCCACCGTTCCTCCCAGCCGGGCCACGCGGTCGCTGCGGGCGGTGAACACCCGCTGCCAGATGTCCTGGCCGATCAGCATTCCGAAGGTGTAGATCAGCACGTACGTGAAGATCGTCTCGCCGCCGATGCCCAGCGGGTCGAAGTACTCGGTGGGCAGCTTGGCCTTCATCTCACCGAAGCCGCCGGCCTTGATCACCGCGATGGGCAGCAGGAGCAGCAGCACCCCGATGGTCTTGACGACGAACTGCACCATGTCCGTGAGCGTGATCGACCACATGCCGCCGAGCGTCGAGTACGCGACGACGATGGTGCCGCCGAGGATGATCGCGACGGTCCGGTTCAGGTCGAAGAGGACGTCGAAGATGGTGGCGTACGCGATGGTCGAGGTGACCGCGAGCATCAGCGTGTACGCCCACATGACGACGCCGGAGATCAGCCCGGCCCGGCCGCCGTAGCGCAGGTCGAGCATCTCGGAGACGGTGTAGACCTTCAGCCGCGCGATGCGGGCGGAGAAGAACACGGAGAGGGCGAGCAGCCCGAGCCCGATGGTGAAGACCATCCAGGCACCGGAGAGTCCGTACTGGTAGCCGAGGCCGACGCCGCCGATCGTGGAGGCGCCGCCGAGGACGATGGCGGCCATGGTGCCGGAGTACATCCAGGGGCCGAGCCGACGGCCCGCCACCAGGAATTCGCTCTTGGACTTGGCGCGGCGCATGCCCCACCAGCCCATGGCGAGCATGCCGGCCAGATAGACGACGATCACAGCGTAGTCGACTGCCATGGGCTTCCCTCCGTCTCGTTGGACAAGGTTCGGGGTCTGGAGTTCAGGGTCTGGGGTTCCGGCCCTGCGGTTCGGGGTCTGGGGTTCCGGCCCTGCGGTTCGGGCGTGGTGAAGACGGTAGGTGGCCGGGAAGCGGCGCTGAAGTGTACGTTTCATCCATTCTCGACGGACCGAACGGATGAACCCTCCATGCCGGAACTCCCCACCGGACCAACGGCACCGCCTCCGGCCCCGCCGACCCCGCCCATCCCGCTCGCCGAGCTGCTGGCCAGGGAGGAGCTCGGGCTGCGCCACATCGCGGGGCCCGCGGCGGCGGAGCTGTTGTGGGTGCACACCTCGGAGATGGCCGACCCGTATCCGTATCTGCTCGGCGGTGAGCTGCTGCTGAGTGCCGGGGTGCTGCTCACGGACCCGGACACCTATGTGTCCCGGCTGGTCGAGGCGGGGGCGGCGGCGCTCGGTTTCGGGGTGCGGCCGGTGCACGAGACGGTGCCCGCGGAGCTGATCGCGGCGTGCGAACGGCACGGGCTGCCGCTGGTCGAGGTGGCGCCGGAGACTCCGTTCACGGCGATCGCCCGCGCGGTGTGGCAGCTGATGGCCCAGGCCCGGGTCCGCGAGCTGCGCCGGGTGACGCGCGCCCAGCAGGCCCTGGCGACGGCGGCGGCCAGGACCGACCCGGTGCCGGCCGTGCTGCACCAGCTGGCGGCCCAGCTGGAGGGCCGGGCCGTCCTGCTCACGGCGGACGGCGAGGAACTGCACGCGGCCGGCCGGACCCCGGCCCCCGATGTGCGGGCCGCGCTCGCCCGGCTCTCCCGGGTGGTCGCGCCGGCCGTACGCCCCGCGCCCGCCTCGGCCACCGACACCCTGGGCACCACCCATCTCGCCGCGTACGCGCTGGGCGGCGGGCAGGGGCTCGTCCTGGCCCTGGCGGCGAAGCGGCGCGAGGCGGGCGACCACACCATCGCGGGGGTCGCGGTCGTCCTGCTCTCCCTGCTGGCCGCCCCGCACCAGGGCGCCGACGCCGCCGGCCGC
Source organism: Streptomyces sp. NPDC088730 (assembly GCF_044751215.1). Classification (NCBI taxonomy): domain Bacteria; kingdom Bacillati; phylum Actinomycetota; class Actinomycetes; order Kitasatosporales; family Streptomycetaceae; genus Streptomyces; species Streptomyces sp. NPDC088730. Next base: position 294,590 of record NZ_JBIVLK010000001.1, on the reverse strand, counting down.
TCCGCGGCCCTGGTCCGGCTGCTGCTGGGCGCGGACCCGGCGGCCGTCGCCCCGCTGCTGGGCGGCGCGGAGCGGTGGACGGTGGTGCACGCGCGCCGGGGCGGCGGCGACCCGGTGGACCCGCTCACCGCCGGGGCGCTCGGCGCGGCACTGGGCTCGGCACTGGTCGACGCGGGCCGGGGCGGCGCCGCGGTACGGGTGCTGGTGCCCGGCGACGACCGCGTCACCCCGCAGCCCGGCTGGACGCTCGGCGCCTCCGCCCCCGCCGCGATCACCGCACTGGACACGGCCGACGCGCAGGCCGCCCGCGCCCTCGGCCGCGCGGAGGCGACCCGCACGCCGCTGGCCCACCACCACACGGACACCGGCCGCGGCCTCGCCGCCCTGGTCCCCCGCGAAGCCGCGGAGGCCCACGCCCGCACCCTGCTGGCCCCGCTCACCGAACCCCTCGCCGAGACACTGCGCTGCTGGCTGAGCCTGCACGGCAGCTGGGACCGCACGGCGACCGCCCTCCGCGTCCACCGCAACACGGTCCGCCAGCGCATCGGGCGGTGCGCGGTGCTGCTGGGGGTGGACCTGGACGACATGGACGTACGGACGGAGCTGTGGTTCGCGCTCCGGCAAGGGTGACCGGGGTGCGGATCACCGGCGCTGGGAAACGGCCGGTTCCGGCGGGATGCGGTGTCCCGACCGTCAGCCCAGGCATGTGTTGCCGCGCAAAGCGGGCTCACGGCACGGGATTACGACCGTCAGCTGCTCGAATCGGTGGGAGTACGCCGACGCAGGATGCGCGACGCGCTCCTGTTCGGCACCCAGCGCGCGGCGCACGGCGGACGAACGGCTCGGGAAGGTGTTCGGCTCAGCTCGAATTGGTGATCACCGCCCGGGACACCCAGGTCAAGACGGCGATGAGCGACTTCGCGGGCTGGCCCTCGCGGAACGGCAGCTCGCGGCGCTCGACGGGCTCGGCCTCGACGAGGACTCGATGATGGTCGCCTTCCGCACCGTGAGCGCCTTCGCCCATGGCGCCAGTCAGTCGGAGGTGGCCCTGCGGGAGTGGACGGAGTCCGCGGGCTGGTCGTCCGGTGACGAGACACGGCTGGGTCTCGCGCCGCAGATGACGTACCCGATGACCACCGGGCGCTATCCCACCTACCGGCGCTACGGGCTGCGGGCGACCCGCAAGGACGATGCCGCCTGGGCGTTCGAGACGGGGCTGGACTGCGTGCTGGACGGGATCGCCGCCCGGCTCGGCATCTGAGGGGCCCGTGAACGGCGAGCGGAGCAGCGGGACGGCCGACGCGGCGGGCCCGGGGACAGCGGCCGGCGCGCTCCCGGTCGGCGTGCTCAGCATCACCCTGGACAGCGCCGGTGACCGCCGGGTAACTTCTAACCAGGGCTGAGCAAGCGCTTAGCCGAGCCGAGCGAAGCCGACCAGGGAGGCACCCCGTGCGCCGTACGGTATTCAACGAGGACCACGAGGCGTTCCGGGAGACCATCCGCGCCTTCATCGCGGCCGAGGTCGTGCCGGTGTACGACGAGTGGTTCGCGGCCGGCCAGGCGCCGCGCGACTTCTACCTCAAGCTCGGCGAGCTGGGCGTCTTCGGGATCAACGTGGACGAGGAGTACGACGGCGCGGGCATCGACTCGCACAAGTACGAGGCCGTCATCTACGAGGAGACCGCCCGCGCGGGCGTGTCCTTCGGCGGCTCCGGGGTGCACACCCTGCTCGGCCTGCCGTACATCAAGATGCTCGCCACCGCCGAGCAGAAGAAGCGCTGGCTGCCGAAGTTCACCACCGGCGAGGAGATGTGGGCCCTCGCGATGACCGAGCCGGGCACCGGTTCCGACGTCGCGGGCATGAAGACCACCGCAAAGCTCTCCGAGGACGGCACGCACTACGTCCTCAACGGCGCCAAGACCTTCATCACCGGCGGTGTGCACGCCGACCGGGTCATCGTCTGCGCCCGCACCTCCGCCCCGCGCGAGGACGACCGCCGCTTCGGCATCTCGCTGTTCGCCGTCGACACCAAGTCCGAGGGCTACTCGGTCGGCCGCAAGCTCGACAAGCTGGGCCTGAAGGTCTCCGACACCGCGGAGCTGGCGTTCGTCGACGTCAAGGTCCCGGCCGAGGACCTCCTCGGTGAGGAGAACAAGGGCTTCGGCTACCTCGGCACCAACCTGGCCTCCGAGCGCTGGGGCATCGCCTTCGGCGCGTACGCGCAGGCCGCGGCGGCTGTCCGGTTCGCCAAGGAGTACGTGCTCGACCGCACCGTCTTCGGCAAGACCGTCGCCTCGTTCCAGAACACCAAGTTCGAGCTGGCCGCCTGCCAGGCCGAGGTGGACGCGGCCCAGGCCGTCGCCGACCGCGCGCTGGAGGCGCTGGACGCCGGTGAGCTGACCGCCGCGGAGGCCGCCTCCGCGAAGCTGTTCTGCACCGAGGTCGCGCACCGCGTGATCGACCGCTGCCTCCAACTGCACGGCGGCTACGGCTTCATGAACGAGTACCCGATCGCCCGCCTGTACGCGGACAACCGGGTCAACCGGATCTACGGCGGCACCAGCGAGGTCATGAAGTCCATCATCGCCAAGTCCATGGGCCTGTAGAGAGCGGTTACGTTCTCTCCATGAACGCAAGCCCTGATCCCCTGCTCGACCTGCTGGACCTGCTGGACCTGGAGCAGATCGAGCGCGACATCTTCCGGGGCACGAGCCGTTCGGCGCTCGTGCCCCGGGTCTTCGGCGGGCAGGTCGCGGCCCAGGCGCTGGTCGCCGCGGGCCGTACCGTACCGGCCGACCGGAGCGCCCACTCACTGCATTCGTACTTCCTGCGGGCGGGCGACCCCGGCGCGCCGATCGTGTACAGCGTCGACCGCATCCGGGACGGGCGCTCCTTCACCACCCGGCGGGTCGTCGCCGTCCAGCACGGGCAGCCGATCTTCCACCTCTCCGCGTCCTTCCAGACGTACGAGGCCGGCCTGGAGCACCAGGCGGCCATGCCGGCCGCTCCGGACCCGGAGACGCTGCCCACCGCCGCCGAGATGCTGCCGCGCCACGCGGACCGGTTCAGCGACCCCGGCGTCGTGGACCGGCTCATCGAGGCGCGGGCGGCGGTCGACCTGCGGTACGTGGACGCGCCGCCGTTCGGCACCGTCGGGGAGTCGCGCGAGCCCCGTTCGCAGGTGTGGTTCCGTACCAACGGCAAGCTGGCCGACGACCCGCTGCTGCACGTGTGCATGGCGACGTACGTCTCCGACATGACGCTGCTCGACTCGGTGCTGCTGGCCCACGGGCGCGGCGGCTGGGCGGTCGGTGACGTGGTGGGCGCGAGCCTGGACCACGCGATGTGGTTCCACCGGCCGTTCCGGGCCGACGAATGGCTGCTGTACGACCAGGAGTCGCCGTCCGCGTCCGGCGGGCGGGGGCTGGGTCAGGCCCGTATCTACACGCAGGACGGCCGCCTCGCGATCACCGTCATCCAGGAGGGCGTCATCCGGGTCCCCCGGAAAGGCTGAACGGAACCCGTGGCCGCGCGGGGGACATGGCCGCCCCGGCTGGGGACATACTCCCCAGCATGAGTGACGAGAAATCAGCGGGTGGGGAGTCCACGTTCACGGTCGTCGTCGCCGCGGCGGCCAACCTCGGTGTCGCCGTGGCGAAGGCCGTCGCGGGACTGATCAGCGGATCGAGCGCGATGCTCTCCGAGGCGGCGCACTCGGTCGCGGACACCGTCACCGAGGTACTGCTGCTCACCTCGCTCAAACGCAGCGAGAAGCCGGCCGACGAGGACCACCCGCTGGGCTACGGCCCCGAACGCTACATCTGGGCGATGCTCGCCTCCGTCGCCACGTTCGTCGGCGGTGCGGTCTTCTCCCTGTACGACGGCGTCCACACCCTCATGGCGGGCGAGGACCTCGGCGATCCGCTGGTCTCGTACATCGTGCTCGGCATCGCCTTCCTGCTGGAGGGCTACTCCCTGCGCACCGGGCTGCGCCAGGTCCGCGGCGAGGCGGCGCGGATCGGCGCCGACCCCTCCCGCTACTTCCGCCGCACGCCCGACACTGCGGTGAAGGCCGTGGTGATGGAGGACTCGGCGGCCCTGGTCGGACTGCTGCTGGCCGCGGGCGGGCTGCTCGGCGGCCAGCTGACGGGTTCCGGCGTCTATGACGGGATCGCGTCGATCCTGATCGGGGTGCTGCTCGTGTACGTGGCCTGGGTGCTCGGCCGCTCGAACGCCCAGCTGCTGATCGGCCGCCCGGTACCGCAGTCGATGCGGACGGGGGTGCGCGAGGAGCTGCTCTCCGTGTCACACATCATCGAGGTGCTGGAGCTGACCACCCTCATCCAGGGACCCTCCGAGGTCATGATCGCGGCGAAGGTCGACTTCCGGGACGTCGTCAGTGCCGAGCAGGTGGAGTGGGCCTGCGAGGAGGCGGAACAGCAGCTGCGCGAGCGGTACCCGTCGATCAAGCGCGTGTACCTGGACCCGACCCCGGGGGCGGCACAGCGCCGCCGTGCGCGCACCGCCGAGGCGGATCCGGTGGTCGGGCCCGGCGACGGGAAGGGCAACGGGGACGGCGGGGGGCTGTTCACCGACCGGCAGGAGGACTGACTTCCGCCGCCGGGCCGTCACGCCCCGGCCACCGCGAGGCCGCCACCGGTCAGAGCAGTCCGGCCGCGTCCAGCAGGTACTCCGTCATCGGGTCGTAGAACCGCGGGTCCAGCACGTGGTCGTCCAGCGGCACGGCCACCTGGAGGGTGCCCTCCGACTCCCCCAGGAACAGCGCCGGGTCGTTGCAGTCCGCGTAGCCGATGGCGTCGAGCCCGCGCTGGGCCGCGCATCCGGCCCAGCCGTGGTCGGCGACGACCAGGTCGGGCATCGGGCGCCCCTCCCGCTCCATACCGTCCAGGATCGCCGCCATCGGGGCCGGGGAGTGGGTGTGCCAGAGCGTCGCGCCGCGCTCCTGGACGGCGACGTCGGCGAACTGGAAGACCATGCCCTCGTCCGCCATCAGCCCGGACGGGATCCGGACGATCTCGCAGCCCGCGGCCCGCAGGGCGGCCGCCGTCTGCCGGTGGACGTCGAGCAGCCCGCCCGGGTGGCCGGTGGCGAACAGCACCCGCTCCGAGCCGTCGGCCGCCTTGCGCAGCCTGGCCGCCGCCCGGTCCAGGGCGGCGACGGTGAGCTCGGGGTCGATGGTGTCCTGGCCGAACCGGTGCTCCGGGTCGTCGCTGACCCCGCACCGCTCGGCCATCACGGCCAGCACGTCCTGCTCGTCACGCCACCGGTCGCCCAGCTCCAGGCCCAGCCAGTAGTGGCGGTCGCCGTTGGCTAGCTTGCGGTAGTGGGAGAGGTTGTTGTCGCGCGGGGTGGCGACGTCTCCGGCTATACGCGTACGGACGAGTTGTTCGACGAGGGCGGCGCGGCTGGGTATCGGCATGAACCCATTGTGCCGTCAGGTGTGCGCAGTGTGCCGTTCGGATGAAGCATCGCGCCGTCGGCGGGAGGCACCACGCCGCCCACGGGAGGCGAACAGCCCGCCCGGAGCGCCGTTCCCCAGCCCCCGCACGGCCCTCCCGGGATGTTGGGTGACTGTTAACCCATGCGTGACCTGGAGCTTTCCGCTCCATCCGGACGGGATCATGAAATAGGTCCAGACCACTCCCGGACGTTTTCACGGGCCCCTCCCTCCGCGCCGGACCGACGTCTCACTCTTCGATCATGAAAAAATGGTCTATACCTTTGGCGCTAGGGTGGGTCCCCCGATACCGGGACATGCACAGCTGTGGGGGCTTTATGACCGTGCATCACTTACCTCAACCTCCGTCCGATGACGAGCTCTACTGGTACTTCGGACCGCAGCGCCGCTGGGTCCTCATCAGCTCCTCGCTCGCCTTCGTGCTCACGGCGGCGACCATGTTCACCTTCGCCCTGCGCACCCCGGCCCTGTGGGCCTTTCTCGCGGTGCTCTCCCTGAACGTCGTCGCCCTGGCGCTCTCGTCCGTCAACAGCCTGCGCCAGCGCCGGCTCACCAGGCGCTCGCACGAAGTGCTCGTACACGCCTGGCACCCGGCCGAGCTGCCGGGTGTGGACCTCTACCTGCCGACCTGCGGGGAACCGCTCCCGGTCCTGGAGAACGCCTACCGGGCCGTCGCGGACCTGGACTGGCCCGGCGCGCTGACCGTCTGGGTACTGGACGACGCGGACAGCCCCGAAGTGGCCGCGCTGGCCGCCCGGTTCGGCTACCGCTACGTCGTACGGCCCGACCGGGGGAAGCTGAAGAAGGCGGGCAACCTCAATCACGCGCTCACCCTGAGCGGCGCCGAGTACATCGCCATCCTGGACGCCGACTTCGCGCCCCGGCCGGACTTCCTGCGCCATCTCGTGCCCTACCTGGCCGACCCGGGCGTCGGCATCGTGCAGAGCCCGCAGTGCTTCGACACCGACGGCACGATGGAGTGGATCCAGCGCGCCGCCGGATCGGCCCAGGAGTGGTTCTTCCGCTGGATCCAGCCGTCCCGGGACGCGAGCGACGCGGCCATCTGCTGCGGCAGCAACGCGGTCTACCGGCGCAGCGCCATCGATCTGGCCGGCGGCTTCGCCCGGCTCGACCACAGCGAGGACCTGTACACCGGACTCGCCCTGTACGAGCAGGGGTTCCGGACCCTGTACGTGCCGGTACTGGTGGCCAAGGGCACCTCGCCGGACAACCTGGCCTCGTTCCTCAACCAGCAGTACCGCTGGGCGATGGGCAACCTCCATCTGATCGGCACCCCGGTCCTGAAGCGGGTGGGCGCCCCCTGGCGGATGCGGCTCTGCTTCCACGAGGGCGTCGTCGGCTACCTGGCGACGGTGGTGAACACCTTCGCGGCCCCGCTGCCGCCGCTGGTCATGATGTTCTGGTACCCGGACGACATCCGGCCCTGGCACGTACTGCCGCTGCTCGCACCGCTGTGGCTGTGGCACGTGCTGCTGCCCCGGATCAGCCGGACCCGCTGGCGGATCGAGGTGATCCGGGCCAACGTCCTGATGAGCGTGGCCGCCGGGGCCGCGTTCCTGCACACCCTGCGCGGCCGCAGCGCGGCATGGGTGCCCACCGGGGCCGGCGGCGGGAAGCCGGGCAGGATGGCGCGGCGGGTGGTCCTCGTCTCGCTCGGCTGGCTCTGCTGCTCCACCGGAGCGGCGGCCGGCGGCCTCGCGCTGGCCGTCGCCCACAACGGCTGGGAGCCCAACTGGGGGCTCGGCCTCTACCTGCTGGTGCAGCTCCAGATCAACGTGCCCCTGATCAGGGACCTGGTGCGCGAGCTACGCCCCGCTGCCGCCCCCCGGAAGACCGCACCGGCCCGGCGGAGCCGCCGCTCCGTGCTGCCCAGACGCTGGCCGGAAACGCTGGCCGTGACGGTCACCCTCCTGCTCACCGCCCTGCTCGCGTCCGGCTGGGTCGACCCGATGCTGCCCTGGCTGAGCTGAAAGGCCTCGAACCATGCCCACCCTCGCCCCCTCCGCTCCCCGGTCCGGGAGCAGCGCCGCACCCGCACCGCCGCCCGGCGGCCCGGGCTCCGGCTCCGGCCGCGCGGGGCCCCGCCGGCCCGGTTTCCGTCCCGATATCGAGGGGCTGCGCGCCTTCGCCGTCCTGTCGGTCCTCGCCTTCCACGCGTCCGTGCCCGCACTGGCCGGCGGCTTCGTCGGCGTGGACGTCTTCTTCGTCATATCCGGCTACCTGATCACCGGGCTGCTGGTGCGGGAGGCCGTCACCACCGGCCGGATCCGGCTGGCCGAGTTCTTCGCCCGCCGGGCCCGCCGGCTGCTGCCCTCGGCCGCCGTGGTGCTGGTCGCGGTCGCGGTGGCCGGGGCGTGGCTGACCGTCCCGCTGCGCCGCACGGACCTGGAGAACGACGTGGTGGCGGCGGCCCTGTCCGTGGCCAACTGGCGGTTCGTCCAGCAGCAGACCGACTATCTCGCCGCCGGCCAGGACGAGAGCCCGCTGCTGCACTTCTGGTCGCTCGCGGTGGAGGAGCAGTTCTACCTGTGCTGGGCGCCGCTGCTCGCCCTGCTCGCGGTCCTCGTCGCGGGCGCGGCCCGCCGGGGACGTGCGCTGCGGCCGGCGGCGCTCGCCCTCACCGCCGTGCTGACGCTCGGCAGCCTCGCCCTCTCGCTGCGCTGGACGGGCGGCTCCGTCTCCCTGGCGTACCTCGGCACGCCCTCGCGGGTCTGGCAGTTCGGTACCGGCGCGCTGCTGGCGCTGCTGCCGTGGCATCTGCTGCGCGGGCCGCGCGTGCTGCGGCTGCTGTGCGGATGGGCGGGGGCGGCGGCGCTCGTGTGGTGCGTACTGCGCTACGACGCCTCGACGCCGTACCCCGGATACGCGGCGCTCGTCCCGACCCTGGCCACGGCCGCGGTCATCCTGTCCGGCACCCCCGGACGGCGACCGGACAGGGCTGCCGGGTTCCTGGCGGGGGCCGGGGTCGGGCGGCTGCTGGCGATGCGGGCTCCCGGGGCGGTCGGCCGGCTCTCGTACACCCTGTACCTCTGGCACTGGCCGGTGCTCGTCCTGGCCGAGGCCCGCTTCGGCCACCTCGGCTGGCCCGCGAGGGCGGCGCTGACGCTGGCCTCCGTGCTGCCGGCCGCGGCGACCGCGCGCTGGGTGGAGCGGCCGCTGCGGCACAGCCGTACGCTCTCCGAACTGCCCCGGCGGGGGCTGTCGCTGGGGCTCGCCGCCGTGGTCGTGCCGGTGGTCCTGGCGCTGGTGGTGGGCACCACCACGCTGCGTCTGCTGGGCCCGGCCGCGCCGGTCGACGTGAAGGGGCTGCCGCCGGGAGCGGCCGCCGGCCCCACGCTGCTGGCCCGGACCGGTACGCCGCTCACCGGCGGCCCCGTGGTGCCGAGCCCCGTACAGGCCCGCCAGAGCTTCCCGCCGGACGGGGCGTGCGAAGTGGCGCCGCCCGTGACGAGCAGCCCGCCCTGCCTGTTCGGGGCGGCGGACAGCGCGCACCGGATCGTGCTGCTCGGCGACTCGCACGCCGGGCAGTGGTTCTCGCCGCTGCTCAGTCTCGCGGCCAAGCGCGGCTGGGCCCTCCAGGAACTGGTGAAGCAGGGCTGCCCCTTGCCCGAACTGTCGGTGATCAACCCGCAGTTGGGGCGTACGTACCACGAGTGCGACAGCTGGCGGGCCGACAGCCTGGCCCGGCTCCGCGAGGGACCGAAGCCCGAGCTGATCGTGATCGGCTCGCTGAACCGGTACACCGACGACCAGCGGCTGCTGCTCAGGGGCTGGGAGAAGACCCTGAAGCCGCTGCGCGCGCTCGGGGTGCCGATCGTCTACATCGAGGACACCCCGGTGCCGGGTACCGATGTCCCGGCGTGCGTCTCCGGGCACCTCACGGACCCCGCGGCCTGTGCCTTCGACGCCAGGAAGGCGCGGTGGCCCGATCCGCTGGCGCTCGGGGCGGCGGCCGGCACGCTGCCCGGGGTGCGGACCGTGGAGGTGAACTCGGTGCTGTGCCCGGCCGCGCGGTCCGTCTGCCCGGCGGTCCTGGACCGGATCCTGCTCTACCGGGACGACGCCCATCTCACCGATGCCGCGGCCGTGGTGCTGGCGCCCCGCCTCGAACGGCTGCTCATGGGGGCCGGCGCACCGGCGGCGGGCGGCTGGACCCGGCTGCTGCACGAGGAGTTCGACGGCCCCGCGGGCAGCCGGCCGGCCGCGTCCCGCTGGAGTTACGACCGGGGCACCTGCTATCCGGGCTGCCCGGCCCCGCAGTGGGGCACCGGGGAGACCGAGACGATGACGGACTCCACGGACAACGTCCGCCTCGACGGGAAGGGGGCACTGGAGATCGTGCCCACCCGGCGCGAGGGCCGCTGGTACTCGGGCCGCATCGAGTCCCGGCGCTCCGATTTCGCCCCGCCGCCCGGGGGCGTCCTGCGGATCGAGGCGTCGATCGCCCTGCCGGACGTCACGGGCCCGGCGGCGGACGGCTACTGGCCGGCCTTCTGGACCATGGGCGCCGGGGTGCGCGACGGGTACACGGGCTGGCCCGGCACCGGCGAGCTCGACGTCATGGAGTCCGTCAACGGCCGGGACGCCGTCTTCGGCACCATGCACTGCGGCATCCTGGACGGCGGTCCGTGCGAGGAGCCGGCGGGGCTCAGCTCGCCCCGGCAGAAGTGCTCCGGCTGCCGCGGCGCGTTCCACTCGTACGCCGTGGAGGTCGACACCGCGCCCGGCGCCGAGGAGGTCCGCTGGTATCTGGACGGCCGGGTCTACCACCGGGTGAAGGCGTCCGGCATGGACGCGGCCACCTGGGAGCGGGCGGTGACCCGCGGCCAGTTCCTGATCCTGAACGTGGCGATGGGCGGGGCGCTGCCGGCCGCCGACGGGGCCGTGCCGGGTCCCGCGACGGAGCCCGGTCACCCGATGCGGGTGGCGGAGGTCAGTGTGTCGGCGCGGGGACCGGCCGGGTCGAGTAGGTGATCCGCTTCAGGTGGTAGTACCGCGCCGTGCAGGGGGCCGGCCAGGTGCTGCGGCCGTGTTTCCCGAACGGGTCGCGCATCTGCCCCACGGAGGCCGGTACGTATGGCAGGACCTCCGCGCCCGCGGCCGCCTCCTGCCGCAGCCACCGGTCCTGGCGGTCCCAGTGCCGGGCCCGTACGTCCATGTCGTGGGCCAGGCCCGTCAGCGGCACGAACAGCCCCACGCAGACCGCCGCGCAGAGCAGCGCCGCCGCTCCCGTGACGAGGGGAACGGCGCGGGTGCCCCGCACTCGGGTGCGCAGGGCGCTGCCGAGCAGGGCGCCGAGTCCGGCGAGGAGCAGCACGAGCAGGAAGAGGTAGTCGTTCCAGGTGCGGGTGCCATACGTCATCATGTTGTGCTCGAAGGCGGGCAGGGTGATGAGCGTGCAGAGGTACCCGGACACCAGGAACGCCGCCACCGCCGCCAGGGCCGGGAGCAGCGGCCGGCCGCGCAGGGGGCCGTCGGCGGCCGGGCCGCTCCCGCGCAGCAGCAGGCCCAGCAGTACGCCGACGGCGAGCGCGCCGAGGTAGGTCCAGGTGGTGAGGACGGTCCCCAGGATGTCGCCGAAGGTCCGCAGCGCGTCGGCCAGCGATCCGGGGTCGGCGACCGAGGTGGCGCCGGTGCCGAAGCGGTCCCGGCGGTGCCGGGAGCCGGGCGAGGTGTAGATGATGACCAGCCCCGCCGCCAGGGCGGCCAGCGCGACGCCGCACCAGAGCCGGGTGCGGCGGCGGCCGGGCCCCGGTCGCGACCGGAGGCTGAGCAGCAGCGCGGTGCAGAGCAGGACGCCCGCGACGACCGACGTCCCCTCCGAGAGGGTCCCGATGAACAGCCCGGCCACGGCGGCGACGCACAGCGCGAGGATCCGCCCCCGGTGAGAACGGGCCCGCAGCATCGGGATCACCGCCGCGGCGGCCAGGGCCGGGGCCACTGTGTGCGAGACGGAGGAGGCGGGCCAGTAGAACGTCTTGTACGTGTTGGGGGTGGCGAAGAAGAACACCGCGGCCGTCATCGACGCGACGAGCAGCGGCATCCCGCGCGGCGCGGTCCGCCCGGCTCGGTGCAGCGCGGCCGGGATCAGCGCCCACAGCACGGCCAGGACCAGCAGTCCGCTGAGGGTGGCGTACCACTGGTGGCCCGGTACGCCGCCGGCCCCGTAGAGCGCGACCATCAGGGCGTTGGCGACGCGTCCGTTGTCGTCCAGGTAGAACTTCCCGATCATTCCGGAGACGCCTTCGTCGCGCAGGACGGGCAGGAAGCACCAGTCGTCGCCGCCCGGCCGCACCAGCCGGCCGATCCAGAAGGACGCGGCGAGCAGGGCCAGCGGGAACACGGTGAGCACGGCCGCCCAGAGCGGCAGCCGGGGCCTCGGGGGCTCCGGGGGCCGCGCGCCGTCCGGCGGGCGGTGGGCGTTCCCGGTCGTGGGCGGCGTGTCCGCCGTTCCCGGTGGTTCCGCGGTCATGGATGTGCCGGTTCCCTTCGTGCGGTGCCGCTGCTTACGGGGCCGTGCCGCGGGCGCTGGGTGCGGGGTCAGTCGCCGGGACGGCCGGTCCGGCCTTCGGGCAGCGGTTCCGGCTGCCGGGAGACGGCCGCGCCGGAGGTGATGGCCCACCGGGCGATCAGGAAGGAGAACGGGGTGGCGAGAATTCCGGCGGTCAGGGCGGCGATGTTCTTTCCCATGCCCAGGTGGCTCACCCCGACATAGAGCAGGGCCCCGGAAAGGACGAGATTGACGAGGCTGGACAGCGGAAAGCGGACGAAGGCCCGCCACGTCGGACTCGTCCGGCAGGTGATGTAGGAGTTGAGCAGGAAGGAGCCGACAATGCTGACGCAATAGCCGATGACATGAGCGGTCAGATAGGGAATCCAGTGGTTGAGCGTCGCGTAGACGCTCAGATAGACCGCGGTATTGACGACGCCGATCATGGCGAAGGTGATGAATTGGCGCACGGTCCTCGCACGGCCGTTGCCGAAGGCGCTCGCGCCGCCGCCTCTCACCCGTAAGGGCCGCTCCGGCGCGGCGGGGGCGGCGGGGGCGGGCTGTTCGCTGGTCTCCCGGATCAGGTAGTGCGGGCGGTTCTTCGTCTCGCAGTAGATCCGGCCGACGTACTCACCGACGATGCCGAGGGTGGCCAGCTGGATCCCGCCGAGTGCCACGACCGCGGTGAGCAGGGAGGCGTATCCGGGGACCCCCACCCCGTGGCGTGCCACCTCCACGATGATCCACAGGGCGTACCCCATCGCGGCCAGGGCCATCAGGAGGCCGGCGTAGACGGCGAGGCGCAGGGGGCGGTTGTTGAAGGAGATCAGTCCGTCGATGCCGTAGTTGAGCAGCCGTCTGCTGCCCCACTTCGAGCGTCCGGCCACCCGCTGGGCGTTGTGGTAGGTGAAGCTGGTGGTGTCGAAGCCGATCCAGGAGAAGATCCCCTTGGAGAACCGGTTGGACTCGGGGAGCGCGAGCACGCTGTCGACCGCACGGCGGGACAGCAGCCGGAAGTCCCCCTCGCCGTCGACCACCGAGACGTCCATGAAGTGCCCCATGGCGCGGTAGTAGCAGCGGCTCGCGTACGAGCGCAGGGCTCCCTCGCCCTCGCGGTCGCGCCGGGCGATCACCTGGTCGTAGCCGTGCCGGCTCAACTCCATCATGCGGGGCAGGAGTTCCGGCGGGTGCTGGAGGTCGGCGTCCATGAGCACCACCGAGTCCCCGCAGGACATGCGGAGTCCGGCGAGCATGGCTGCCTCCTTGCCGAAATTACGGCTGAAGGCGGTGTACCGGACCCGTTCGTCGACGGCTGCCAGGCGGATCAGTTCGGCACGGGTGAGATCCTCGCTGCCGTCGTCGACATAGCAGACCTCGAAACTCTTCCCGGTCGGTTCGAGGGCGGTGACCAGTGCGCGGTGAAACGCCTTGACGGCCTCTTCCTCGTTGTAACAGGGGACGACGATCGATACCTGACAGTTTTTCATTCAATTCCCCATCGGGCGCGGAACCGACCGATCCGAAGCCTATGTCCGCACCCTGCCGAATCAACTCAGGCGAATGGGAGTCGTGGGGAAAAGTCGGCACGGATTCGTGCCCGGTGACCCGGATTCACGCTTTCCGGCGGCCGGCGGGGCGCCCCTATCCGGGAATACCGGCCCGCGCGCCGCCCGCCGCGTCGAAGGCGCCCCGGGCCAGCCGGTGCAGCAGCGCCGCCGTGTCCGCGCGGTCGGGCAGCGCGCCGGGGCGGCCCAGGTGCGGGGTGGAGTTGAGCAGGCCGAAGACGGCGTGCACCGCGGCACGCGCCTCGTGCTCGGGGAGGTCCGGGTAGAGGCCGCGGACGACGCCGACCCACACCTCGACGTACTGCCGCTGGAGCCGGCGCACCCGCTTGCGGTCGGTGTCCCGCAGCCGGTCCAGCTCCCGGTCGTGCAGGGTGATCAGGGGGCGGTCGTCGAGGGCGAAGTCGATGTGGCCCGCGATGAGCGCGTCCAGCAGCGCCTCGTGCGAACCGTTCCGGGAGGCCGCGTCCTCGGAGACGCGCAGCTCTCCGCCGGCCAGCAGCCGCTCGCTGATGCCGACCAGCAGTTCGGCGAGCATCGCGTCCTTGCCGGGGAAGTGGCGGTAGAGGCCGGGGCCGCTGATACCGACGGCGGCGCCTATCTCGTCGACGCCGACGCCGTGGAAGCCGCGCTCGGCAAAGAGGCGCGCGGCCTCCTTGAGGATCTGCTCACGGCGGGTGGGAGCCGCGACGCGGGCGGCGGCATGGGTGCTCATGACCAATCATTCTAGACAGGCGCGTTAGCGGTCGTTAACCTGTGGCTGACGTTAACGCTCACTAACACAGCGGTACGGGCAAGGGGGCTCGACAGGATGCAGCAGGCACCGGTGCTGGCGAGCGCGGCCGATCCCGCCTCCGAGGCCTGGCAGGCCAACGAGGCGGCGCATCACGCGCTCACCGACGAGCTGCGCAAGCGGCTCGCCACGGCCAGGCTCGGCGGGGGTGAGAAGGCCCGCGCCCGGCATGTGGCGCGCGGCAAGCTGCTGCCCCGGGAGCGGGTGGACACCCTGCTCGATCCGGGCTCGCCCTTCCTGGAGCTGGCCCCGCTGGCGGCCGAGGGGCTGTACGGGGGCGCGGCACCGGCCGCCGGGGTGATCGCCGGGATCGGCCGGGTCAGCGGCCGGGAGTGCGTGATCGTCGCCAATGACGCCACCGTCAAGGGCGGCACGTACTACCCGATGACCGTGAAGAAGCATCTGCGGGCCCAGGAGGTGGCGCTGGAGAACCGGCTCCCCTGCCTGTACCTGGTGGATTCGGGCGGCGCCTTCCTGCCCATGCAGGACGAGGTGTTCCCGGACCGGGAGCACTTCGGGCGGATCTTCTACAACCAGGCCCGGATGTCCGGCGCCGGGATTCCGCAGATCGCGGCGGTGCTCGGCTCCTGCACGGCCGGCGGGGCGTACGTCCCGGCGATGAGCGACGAGGCCGTGATCGTCCGGAACCAGGGCACGATCTTCCTGGGCGGGCCGCCGCTGGTGAAGGCCGCGACCGGCGAGGTCGTGACGGCGGAGGAGCTGGGCGGCGGCGAGGTCCACTCCCGTACGTCCGGCGTCACCGACCACCTCGCGGAGGACGACGCGCACGCGCTGCGGATCGTGCGGAACATCGTGGCCACCCTGCCGGACCGGGGCGCGCTGCCCTGGTCCGTGCGGCCGGCCGACGAGCCGAAGGTGGACCCCGCCGGTCTGTACGGGGCCGTCCCGGTCGACTCGCGCACCCCGTACGACGTACGGGAGGTGATCGCCCGGGTCGTCGACGGATCGCGGTTCGCGGAGTTCAAGGCCGAGTACGGGACGACGCTGATCACCGGCTTCGCGCACATCCACGGCCATCCGGTCGGGATCGTCGCCAACAACGGCATCCTGTTCTCCGAGTCCGCCCAGAAGGGCGCGCACTTCATCGAGCTGTGCGACCAGCGCGGCATCCCGCTGGTCTTCCTGCAGAACATCTCCGGCTTCATGGTCGGCCGCGACTACGAGGCCGGCGGCATCGCCAAGCACGGCGCGAAGATGGTCACCGCCGTCGCCTGCACCCGGGTGCCGAAGCTGACCGTGGTGGTCGGCGGCTCCTACGGCGCGGGCAACTACTCGATGTGCGGCCGGGCCTACAGCCCCCGGTTCCTGTGGATGTGGCCCAACGCCAAGATCTCGGTGATGGGCGGCGAGCAGGCCGCGTCCGTCCTCGCCACGGTCAAGCGCGACCAGCTGGGCGACGACTGGAGCGCCGAGGAGGAGGAGTCCTTCAAGGCCCCGATCCGCGAGCAGTACGAGACCCAGGGCAACGCGTACTACGCCACCGCCCGGCTCTGGGACGACGGTGTGATCGACCCGATGGAGACCCGGCAGGTGCTGGGGCTCGCCCTGACCGCCTGCGCCAACGCCCCGCTGGGCGATGCCGGTTTCGGCGTCTTCCGGATGTGAGGAAGAGATGACGATGTTCGACACTGTCCTCGTCGCCAACCGCGGCGAGATCGCGGTCCGGGTCATCCGGACGCTGCGCGAGCTGGGGGTGCGCTCGGTCGCCGTCTTCAGCGACGCGGACGCGGACGCCCGGCACGTGCGGGAGGCCGATACGGCGGTACGGATCGGCCCCGCCCCGGCATCCGAGAGCTATCTGAGCGCGGACCGGCTGCTGGAGGCGGCCCGCCGCTCCGGCGCGCAGGCCGTCCACCCCGGCTACGGCTTCCTCGCGGAGAACGCGGCCTTCGCCCAGGCGTGCGCGGACGCGGGCCTGGTCTTCATCGGGCCGCCCGCCGCCGCCATCGCGCTGATGGGCGACAAGATCCGGGCCAAGGAGACGGTCGCGGCGGCCGGCGTCCCGGTCGTCCCCGGCTCCACCGGAAGCGCCCTGACCGACGGCCAGCTGGCCGACGCGGCGCGCGAGATCGGCATGCCGGTGCTGCTGAAGCCCTCGGCGGGCGGCGGCGGCAAGGGCATGCGGCTGGTCCACGACGCGGCGCTGCTCACCGAGGAGATCGCGGCGGCCCGGCGCGAGGCGCGCGCCTCCTTCGGGGACGACACCCTGCTCGTGGAGCGGTGGATCGACCGGCCGCGCCACATCGAGATCCAGGTCCTGGCGGACGGGCACGGCAACGTCGTGCACCTCGGCGAGCGCGAGTGCTCGCTCCAGCGCCGCCACCAGAAGATCATCGAGGAGGCGCCCTCGGTCCTGCTCGACGAGGCCACCCGGGCGGCGATGGGCCAGGCCGCCGTGCGGGCCGCCCGCTCCTGCGGCTATGTCGGCGCGGGCACGGTGGAGTTCATCGTGCCGGGCGGCGATCCGGCCGCGTACTGCTTCATGGAGATGAACACCCGCCTCCAGGTGGAGCACCCGGTGACCGAGCTGATCACCGGACTCGACCTGGTGGAGTGGCAGCTGCGCGTCGCGGCGGGCGAGCAGCTCCCGTACGGGCAGGAGGACATCACGCTCACCGGGCACGCGGTCGAGGCGCGGGTCTGCGCCGAGGACCCGGCCCGTGGCTTCCTGCCCTCCGGCGGCACGGTGCTGGCGCTGGACGAGCCGCGGGGCGGCGGGGTGCGGACGGACTCGGGGCTCGCCGAGGGCGGCGAGGTCGGCAGCCTGTACGACCCGATGCTGTCGAAGGTGATCGCGTACGGCCCGGACCGGGCGACCGCCCTGCGCCGGCTGCGGGCCGCGCTCGCGGACACGGTGGTGCTGGGGGTCCCGACCAACGCGGGCTTCCTGCGCCGCCTCCTCGGCCACCCGGCGGTGGTGGCGGGCGACCTCGACACCGGTCTGGTGGAGCGCGAGGTGGACACTCTGGTGCCGGACGGGGTGCCGGAGGAGGTGTACGCGGCCGCCGCGCTGCTGCGGCAGCACTCCCCCGCACCCGCGCCGGGCCCGCGGACCTGGGCCGACCCGTTCTCGGCCGGGGACGGCTGGCGCCTGGGCGGCACCCCGGCCCGGACGCCGCACCACTTCCACATCCCCGGCCACGAACCGGTGCAGGTGGGACTGCGTCCGTGCGGCGCGGCCACCGAGCTGGCCTTCGGCCACATCGGTGAGGGCGCGCGGCCGCCGGCCCCCGACTCCGGCAGCTGCGGTCCGCTGGGCCCGCTCCCCGGCAGCGCGGAGACGGCCAGGATCATCACGGCGGACGAGCGCCGGGTCACCCTCGAACTGGCCGGTGTCACCCACGCGTTCGCCCACGCCGCGTCCCCGGAGGGCCGCTGGTTCGGCCGGGACGGCGACACCTGGCACGTCCGGGACCACGACCCGGTGGCGGCGTCGCTGACCGGCGCCGCCCGCTCCGGGGCCGACGCCCTGGCCGCACCGATGCCCGGCACCGTCACGGTGGTGAAGGTGGCCGTCGGGGACGAGGTCGCGGCCGGGCAGAGCCTGCTGGTGGTGGAGGCGATGAAGATGGAGCACGTCATCTCGGCCCCGCACGCCGGCACCGTCACCGAACTCGACGTCACGGCCGGGACCACGGTCGCCATGGACCAGGTACTGGCCGTGGTCACCCCCGTGGCCGCCGCCGGGGAGGAAGCATGACGACGACCACCCGCGCCCTGCCGATGACCGTCCCGGATCCGGGCCTGCCCGCCCGGATCCGGATCCACGAGGTCGGCGCCCGCGACGGACTCCAGAACGAGAAGGGCGTCGTGCCGACCGAGGTGAAGGCGGAGTTCATCCGCCGCCTCGCGGTCGCCGGGCTCTCCACGATCGAGGCGACGAGCTTCGTCCACCCCGAGTGGGTGCCCCAACTGGCCGACGCCGAGCAGCTCTTCCCGCTGCTCGGTGACATCGCGGACGTGGGCGACGTGGCGCTGCCGGTCCTGGTGCCGAACGAACGGGGGCTGGACCGGGCACTCGCGCTCGGCGCCCGCCGGATCGCCGTCTTCGGCTCGGCCACCGAGACGTTCGCGGCCCGCAACCTCAACCGCACCGTCGACGAGTCGCTCGCCATGTTCGAGCCCGTCGTGGCCCGCGCCAAGGCGGACCGGGTGCATGTGCGCGGCTACCTGTCGATGTGCTTCGGCGACCCGTGGGAGGGGGCCGTGCCGGTCCCCCAGGTCGTCCGGGTGGCCAGGGCGCTGCTGGACCTCGGCTGCGACGAGCTGTCGCTCGGGGACACCATCGGGGTCGCGACGCCGGGCCACGTACGGGCGCTGCTGTCCGCGCTGAACGTCGCGGGGGTGCCCACGGACGCGATGGGGGTGCACTTCCACGACACGTACGGGCAGGCCCTGTCCAACACCCTGGCCGCCCTCCGGCACGGCGTCACCACCGTGGACGCCTCCGCGGGCGGCCTCGGCGGCTGCCCGTACGCGAAGAGCGCGACCGGCAATCTCGCCACCGAGGATCTCGTGTGGATGCTCGACGGCCTCGGCATCGAAACCGGGGTCGACCTCGACGCGCTCACCGCCACCAGCGTGTGGCTCGCCGAACAACTGGGCCGGCCCAGCCCGTCCCGCACCGTCCGTGCCCTGTCCCACAAGGAGCAGTGATTTCCCGATGTCCCTGGACCACCGGCTGACCGCCGAACACGAGGAACTGCGCCGTACCGTCGAGGAGTTCGCGCACGACGTCATCGCGCCGAAGATCGGTGACCTCTACGAGCGCCACGAGTTCCCGTACGAGATCGTGCGGGAGATGGGGCGGATGGGCCTGTTCGGGCTGCCGTTCCCGGAGGAGTACGGCGGGATGGGCGGCGACTACCTCGCGCTCGGGATCGCCCTGGAGGAGCTGGCCCGGGTCGACTCCTCGGTGGCGATCACCCTGGAGGCCGGGGTCTCGCTGGGTGCGATGCCGGTGTTCCGCTTCGGTACGGAGGAGCAGAAGCGGCAGTGGCTGCCGAGGCTCTGCTCCGGCGAGGCGCTCGGCGCGTTCGGCCTGACCGAGCCGGACGGCGGCTCCGACGCGGGCGGCACCCGGACGACGGCGGTGCTGGACGAGTCCAGGGACGAGTGGGTGATCAACGGCTCCAAGTGCTTCATCACCAACTCCGGTACGGACATCACCGAATTGGTGACCGTCACGGCGGTGACGGGCCGCAAGGAGGACGGCCGCCCCCGGATCTCCGCGATCATCGTCCCGTCCGGCACCCCCGGCTTCACGGTCGCCGCCCCGTACTCCAAGGTCGGCTGGAACGCCTCGGACACCCGCGAGCTGTCCTTCACCGACGTCCGCGTCCCGGCGGCGAACCTCCTGGGCGAGGAGGGCCGCGGCTACGCGCAGTTCCTGCGGATCCTGGACGAGGGCCGGATCGCCATCGCGGCGCTGTCGACGGGCCTCGCGCAGGGCTGTGTGGACGAGTCGGTGAAGTACGCCGCGGAGCGGCACGCCTTCGGGAAGCCGATCGGCGCCAACCAGGCGATCCAGTTCAAGATCGCGGACATGGAGATGCGGGCGCACATGGCCCGCATCGGCTGGCGCGACGCGGCCTCCCGGCTGCTGGCGGACGAGCCGTTCAAGAAGGAGGCGGCGATCGCCAAGCTCTACTCCTCGACCGTGGCGGTGGACAACGCCCGCGAGGCGACCCAGATCCACGGCGGCTACGGCTTCATGAACGAGTACCCGGTGGCCCGGATGTGGCGCGACTCCAAGATCCTGGAGATCGGCGAGGGCACCAGCGAGGTCCAGCGCATGCTGATCGCGCGGGAGCTGGGGCTGCCGGCCTGACCCGGCCGTCTGAGGACGGGCGGGACTGCGGAAGGCGCCGGGTACAGGGCCGGCGCCTTCCGCCGCCTCACGCTCAAGATGCTCGCCTTCGCCCAGCAGCAGCTCGGCACCTCCACCAAGCGGGAGACGATCAACCGCGCGCTGACGATAGCCGCGGCGGTCAGCGCGGACGACCGGGCGCGTGCGCTGCGATGGCCCCAGGACAACGCGGACCAGTTCCTGTCCCTGTGCCCGCCCGTCGAGGCCGACCTCAGGCGGGCCATTCGGGCGGACCGCGATCACGAACACCTCTTCACCATGCTCGGCCAGACCTTCGGCTGGGTACCGGCCCTCGACGACCCCTGGCCGAGGATCATCGATGTCCAGCGTGAGCTGGTGCGGATCGGCCATCACCGGGGCCCTTCACCCATCGACAGCCTGATCGCCCTGACAGCGCGACAGCACCGGCTCACGGTGCTGCACGTGGATGACGACTTCGGCTCCATCGCCAAGGTGTGCCCCGACGTCGCCATGGTGCGGCTCCAGCCCCTCGACAGCCGGGCCCCCGGATCATGACCCGCCGCCCGCCGCACCCGCTGTCAGGCAATTCGTTCGACACCGGCCGTCCCGCCCCGGCATTGTTCGTCCATGAAACCCCAGCACTGGCCGCTGTACGGGCTCCGCATCCGCACTCCCCGGCTGGAGCTCCGTCTCCCGGACCTGGAGCTGTTGGACGAGCTGGCCTCGGTCGCCGCCGACGGGGTGCACGCCCCGGACACCATGCCGTTCACCGTCCCCTGGACCGACGCCTCGCCCGCCGGGCGCGGCCGGGCGGTGTTCCAGCACGTGCTGGCCTCCGTCGCCAACTGGTCGGAGCGGGACTGGTCGTTGAGCCTCGCGGTGCTGCATGAGGGCCGGGTGGTCGGGCGGCAGGACGTGACGGCGAAGGACTTCGCGGTGACCGGCGAGGTGAGCACCGGCTCCTGGCTGGGGCTCGCCCACCAGGGCCGGGGCATCGGCACCGAGATGCGGGCCGCCGCGCTCCATCTCGCCTTCGCCGGTCTCGGGGCCCGTACGGCGGTCTCGTCCGCGATGACGGACAACCCGCGCTCGCTCGGTGTCTCGCGGCGGCTCGGCTACCTCCCGGACGGGCTGGAGACCGCCGCTCTGCGCGGCGCCCCCGTCACGCTGCAACGGCTGCGGCTGGAGCGCGAGCGGTGGGAGGAGCACCGCGCCCTCGACGTCACGGTGGAGGGGCTCGACGGGTGCCGTGCGCGGTTCGGCGGGTGAGACAGGCGGGGGCGGGGCCCGGCCGGTCCGGTCACACAGAAGGTTAGGCTAACCTTCCTCCGGTCCGGCTCAAGGCCGGTCCCGGCCCGTACGAAAGTGGAACCCGTCATGCGCACTGCCCGTCCGTCCCGCCCCACCCGCCGTGGCCTGCTGGCCATGGGCGGCGCCGTAGGTCTCGGTGCCGTCCTCGCCGCCTGCGGCGACAGCGACGGGAAGGACGCGGGTTCCGGCGGCTCCGGGGGCGCCGACGCCGGGCCGTGGAGCTTCAAGGACGACCGGGGCAGGACCGCGGAGGCCAAGTCGGTCCCGAAGAACATCGTCGCCTTCACCGGGGTCGCCGCCGCGCTCCACGACTACGGCGTCGAGGTCAAGGCCGTCTTCGGCCCGACGAAGACCAAGGACGGCAAGGCCGATGTGCAGGCCGGCGACCTGGACGTCAGCAAGGTCGAGATCCTCGGCAACGTCTGGGGCGAGTTCAACGTCGAGAAGTACGCGGCGCTCGGCCCGGAGCTGCTGGTCACCGCGATGTGGGAGAAGGACGCCCTCTGGTACGTGCCGGACCAGTCCAAGGACAAGATCCTGAAGCTGGCCCCGAGCGTCGCCCTGTGGGCCGCCCAGACCACGATCCCGAAGGCCATCCAGCGCCACGAGGACCTCGCCGCGTCGCTCGGCGCCGACCTCAAGGCCAAGGCGGTCACGGACGCCAAGGCCCGCTTCGAGAAGGCCGCGGCCCGGCTGCGCGCCGCCGCGAAGTCCAAGCCGAACATCAAGGTCCTGATCGGCTCGGCCAGCCAGGACCTCTTCTACGTCACGCTCGCGAAGACCGCCGCCGACACCCTGTACTTCCAGGAGCTGGGCGTGAACTTCGTCGAGCCGAAGGTGAACTCCGCCGGCTTCTTCGAGGAGCTGAGCTGGGAGAACGTCGACAAGTACCAGGCCGACATCATCATGATGGACAACCGGTCCTCTGCGCTCCAGCCCGGCGCCCTGACCTCCAAGCCGACCTGGACGCAGCTGCCCGCCGTCAAGGCCGGCCAGGTCGTCCCCCGGACCACCGAGCCGATCTTCAGCTACGACAAGTGCGCGCCGATCCTCGAAGACCTCGCGAAGGCCATCGAGGACGCCAAGAAGGCCGCCTGACGCCGGAACCAGTCGTTCCGGCCGGCAACGGGTGCGGGGTTTTCACCCGTCCGGCGGCCGGGGACCACGGCCCCCGGCCGCCGGACGGCCCGTCACCTCGGGTCACCCCGCCGAAGCCGACTCCGCCGGCCACGGCACCTGCGGCGACCGGTAGTAGTCGATCCCCATCGCCGTGAACCGCGGCCCGAGCGCCGCCAGCCGCAGCTTGTACGTGTCCCAGTCGTGCGTCGCCGCCGGGGACCAGCCCAGCTCCGCCGCCCCGGGCAGCCGCGGGAACGCCATCGCGTCGATGTCGTCGCTGTCCGTCAGGGTCTCCGCCCAGATCGGCGCCTCGACGCCCAGCACCGCGTCCGCCGGAGCACCGGCGAGATAGGTCGCCGGGTCCCAGTCGTAGGAGCGCTGGACCTCGACCAGACCGGCCCACTTCAGGCCCAGGACCGTCTGGTCGTTGTACTTCATGTCGAGGTACACCCGGTCGGCCGGCGAGAGCACCAGCCTGGTGCCGTTCTTCGCGGCGTCCACCACCTGCTTCCGGTCCGCGGCGGAGGTCTTGTCGTAGCCCCAGTACTGGGCGACCGCGCCCTTGACCGGCGTGGCCCCGGTGATCTGGTGCCAGCCCATCACGGTCTTGCCGTACTTGCCGACGGTGGCCTGCGCGTGGTTCATGATCTTGGCGTAGTCCTCGTGGCTGGTGGAGTGCGCCTCGTCACCGCCGATGTGGAGGTACCTGCCGGGGGTCAGCGCGGCCACTTCACCGATGACGTCGTCGATGAAGTCGTACGTGACGTCCTTGCCCGCGCACAGCGAGCTGAAGCCGACCTCGATGCCCGTGTAGAGCGGCGGCGCGACGCCGTCGCAGTTCAGCTCGGCGTACGAGGCGAGAGCCGCGTTGGTGTGGCTGGGCATGTCGATCTCCGGCACCACCTCCAGGTAGCGGGAGGCCGCGTAGTTCACGATCTCCTTGTACTGGCTCTTGGTGTAGTAGCCGCCGGTCCCGCCGCCGACCTCCGTCGAGCCGCCGTACGTGGCCAGCTTCGGCCAGGAGTCGATGGCGATCCGCCAGCCCTGGTCGTCGGAGAGGTGCAGATGGAACGTGTTGATCTTGTACAGCGCGAGCTGGTCGATGTACCGCTTGACCTCGGTGACCGAGAAGAAGTGCCGCGAGACGTCGAGCATCGCGCCCCGGTAGCCGTAGCGCGGGGTGTCCGTCACGCTGCCGCCCGCGACGCTCCAGGGCCCCTTCTGGCGGCTGTCCGACTCGATCCGGGCCGGCAGCAGCTGACGCAGCGTCTGGACGCCGTGGAAGAGCCCTGCCGGCTTCCGGGCGGTGATGGTGACGGAGCCCCGCCCGGAGGTCAGGGTGTACCCCTCCGCGCCCAGCTTGCTGTCGCCGGAGCCGAGCCGGAGCCGGATGCCGTCGGCGCCGTCCTTGGTGGTGACCGGCAGGGCGTACCCCGTGGACGGTCGCAGCACGCCCGCCAGGTACTCGCCGATCCTGCGGGCCTCGCCGGACGAGCCGTCGACCCGGATCCGGGCGCCCTCGTCGAGGGAGTACGGCGAGCCGCCCGGTCGCACCGAGGCGGGGACGGGCACGAGCTGGCCGAGAGGTCTCGGTGCCGGGGCCGCCGCCTCGCTGCCCGCCGCGGACGCCGTGGGCGCCGCGCACGCGGTGGAGACGCCGGCCGCGGTGATGAGTAGCAGCGAGCCGAGAAGACGGGGTAGAGCACGGGGAAGAGCACTGCGCCGCGCGGTGTGCAGTCTCACAAGCCGGGTCCCTTTCTACGGGGTCACATCTGCGGATCTCCGGACCAACCGAACCGTCGCCATGCGTACCGCTTACCCAATGGATGGTCAAGGTTTAGACCACTTCCCCGCGTTGCCCGTGCCGGAACGTGGCCGACGTCCCGCGGCTTATGGCCGAATTCATCCCGGCGGCCCCGTCCGTCACACGGACGACCGGGTGCCACGGAGCACCGGCCGGAGGCCCCCGAAACCTCCACCGATCACAGAAACAGGCCCACTCGCGCCGAGTCCTGCCCGATATCGGGCAGAATTGTTGCGCTGGAGCCCCTTCCATCGCAGTATCGACGAGTGCTCGAACGCCGCTCGTCGTACGACGACCTCATTGACCACCTGGTGCGCAGCACCGCGCTCCAGCGCGGCGAGGCCTCCCGGGTGATCCTCGACGTGCTGGCGTACTTCGACGAGACGACCGAGGACTTCGTCCGCCGCCGCCACCGCGAACTGCAGTCCGGTGGCCTGGTCAACGCGGAGATCTTCGAACGGATCGCGGCCGAACTGCCGCACCGGGCGGTCGCACCGCCGGAGCTGTCGCTCCGCCAGCTGCGCCGCATCGTCTACGGCTGAGACCGGCCCGGTACCGGGCAACCACTCACTCGCACGTCTTACGTGTACGACTACTTGTACGTCGATGGATTGACGGAGGGGCAGGGACGCCATGTGCGGAATCGTCGGTTATATCGGAAAGCGTGACGTGGCTCCGCTGCTGCTGGAGGGACTGCAGCGGCTGGAGTACCGGGGGTACGACTCCGCGGGCATCGTGATCACCGGCAAGCCGGCGGCCGGGAAGCCCGCCACGCTGAAGATGGTCAAGGCCAAGGGCCGGGTCCGCGAGCTGGAGGCCCGGGTCCCCAAGCGGTTCACCGGCACCACCGGCATCGCCCACACCCGCTGGGCCACCCACGGCGCCCCGAGCGACGAGAACGCCCACCCGCACCTGGACGCCGGCGGCAAGGTCGCCGTCGTCCACAACGGGATCATCGACAACGCCTCCGAACTCCGCCCCCGGCTCGAAGCGGAGGGCGTCGTCTTCCTCTCCGAGACGGACACCGAGGTGCTGGTCCACCTGATCGCCCGCTCCGAGGCGGACACCCTGGAGGAGAAGGTCCGCGAGGCCCTGCGCTCGGTCGAGGGCACGTACGGCATCGCCGTGATGCACGCCGACTTCAACGACCGCATCGTCGTCGCCCGCAACGGCTCCCCGGTCGTCCTCGGCATCGGCGAGAAGGAGATGTTCGTCGCCTCCGACGTCGCCGCCCTGGTCACCCACACCCGCCAGGTCGTCACCCTCGACGACGGCGAGATGGCCACCCTCAAGGCCGACGACTTCCGTACGTACACGACGGAGGGCTCGACCACGACGGCCACGCCGACCACCGTGGAGTGGGAGGCCGAGTCGTACGACATGGGCGGCCACGACACGTACATGCACAAGGAGATCTCGGAGCAGGCAGAGGCCGTCGACCGGGTGCTGCGCGGCCGGATCGACGACCGGTTCGCCACCGTGCACCTGGGCGGTCTCAACCTGGACGCCCGCGAGGCGCGCGGGGTCCGCCGGATCAAGATCCTCGGCTGCGGCACCTCGTACCACGCGGGCCAGATCGGCGCCCAGCTGATCGAGGAGCTGGCCCGCATCCCCGCGGACGCCGAGCCGGCCTCCGAGTTCCGCTACCGCAACCCGGTGGTGGACCCCGACACGCTGTACGTCGCGGTCTCCCAGTCGGGGGAGACGTACGACGTGCTGGCCGCCGTCCAGGAGCTCAAGCGCAAGGGCGCGCGGGTGCTCGGGGTGGTCAACGTGGTCGGTTCCGCGATCGCCCGGGAGGCGGACGGCGGTACGTACGTGCACGCCGGTCCCGAGGTCTGCGTCGTCTCGACGAAGTGCTTCACCAACACCGTCGTCGCGTTCGCGCTGCTCGCCCTGCACCTGGGCCGCATCCGGGACCTGTCGGTCGCCGACGGCAAGCGGATCATCGAGGGCCTGCGCAAGCTGCCCGGCCAGATCAGCGAGATCCTGGAGACCGAGGACGAGATCAAGAAGCTGGCCGCGGAGTACGCGGACGCGAAGTCGATGATGTTCATCGGCCGGGTGCGCGGCTACCCCGTGGCCCGGGAGGCCGCGCTGAAGCTCAAGGAGGTCTCGTACATCCACGCGGAGGCCTACCCGGCGTCCGAGCTGAAGCACGGGCCGCTCGCGCTGATCGAGCCCGCGATGCCGACCGTGGCGATCGTGCCGGACGACGACCTGCTGGAGAAGAACCGCGCCGCGATGGAGGAGATCAAGGCCCGCAGCGGCCGCATCCTCGCCATCGCGCACCAGGCGCAGGACAAGGCCGACCACACCATCGTCGTACCGAAGAACGAGAACGAGCTGGACCCGATCCTGATGGGTATCCCGCTCCAGCTCTTCGCCTATCACACGGCGCTGGCCATGGGACGGGACATCGACAAGCCGCGCAACCTGGCGAAGTCCGTCACCGTCGAGTAACCGCGCCGCCCCCGGCTCCGAGCGGCCCCGCACACCCACCCGACACGGGGGTGCGGGGCCGCTCCCGTCCATCCCCCGAGCAGGGCCGTCCCGCCCCGTTCACATGCAATCGCACCATTCACCCGGCGGCTCTTATGCACCCCTCACAACCGCGCAATCCGCATTTTCGGCTTGGCGGTTTGTTTCACCCCCCTGTTTTGGTAGTCGAGTTGACGCCACGAGCCGGTCCGGGCGCCCGGAACGAGACCGACCGCCCCGGAACGACCGAGGGCGGCCGGGCGAGTGCACTCGAACGAGGGAGGGAGTGAGGGCCCGATCCGCCGTCGTCGCCCCACGGGCGGCCGCGCGGCGGCCGGCGGTCCGGTGACAGGCCCCAGGGCCTGTCGTCAAGCTGCCGTCGTCGCCCGAACGGGCCGCGCGGCGGCAGGCACTAGGGGATGACGACGACCGGGCGCTGTGCGCGCCGCGCCAGCCGGCCCGCCACCGAGCCGAAGATCCGGCCGACGATGCCCTGGGTGGAGCCCACCACGATCGCGTCGGCCGAGTACTCGCGGCCGACCTCCTCCAGCTCGTGGCAGATGTCCCCGCCGCGCTCGACGAGCACCCACGGGACCTCGGTGAGGTAGTCCGCGCAGGCGAGCTCCAGGCCGAGGACCTCGGTCCGGTGGTCGGGCACATCGACGAAGACGGGCGGCTCGCAGCCTGCCCATACGGTGGTCGGCAGCCGGTTGGCGACATGGACGATGATCAGGCCGGAGCCCGATCTTCGGGCCATGCCGATGGCGTAGGCGAGGGCTCGTTCGCTGGAGGTCGAGCCGTCGAATCCGACGACGACCCCGTGCCGGAACGCGGGATCGCAGGAATGACGTGTTTCTTCGACCGCTCGCGGTCCCGACTCGGGGTCGGCTACCTGCTTGCGGTCCGCGGGTTCAGGGATTTCGTGACCGGCCATCGGTGTCTCGGCGAAGAGAGTCCTCGTGAGGAGAGCGACTAGCGACTTGGTGAGCTGCGTCAGAGCTGTGTAAGAGCTGCGTCAGTGGGCGGCGTGGCGGTGTCCGGGAATCATCTTCCCAACCCCTTACCCCCAAGGGTACGGCGCCACTCCTCCACGGCCCAGATCCGCGCAAAGCGCGCGACGTTTCACGGAGCATGCCCGAGACCGCCCCGTATGGCAATGCCGGTTGCGCCGTACACGGACGTCGCGGGAGCCGGGCGGCCGCGAGCGGTGACCGGTGGAACGCCGGTACGGGCGGCCGCCCGGCAGCCCGGCGACGGACCGACGGGGCCGCTGCCGGGTCCCGCCTGGCTGCCCGCCGGCCGGTCGACGGTCCGGCGCCGGTCGGTCGACGGTCCGGCGGCGAACCGGCGGGGGTCGTCGGTCCGCCGGTGCTTCGCCGGGGTGCCGTCGCGTCGCCGTCGGTCCGTCGGGGGCGGCGCCGGGGTGTCCGACCGCTCGGTACCGACCTCCGCGCCGTCCGGCGGACCGGGGGGCGGTACCGCGCCCGGACGCGTCCGGCCCCGCCCGTCCGGAACCCGCCGCACGGCCGGCGTGCCCGCACACCCCCCGGTCGGCATCCGGACACCCGCAACGGCACCGCTCACCCCCTCCGGACCGGCCGAGGGGGGCGCATGGAGGCGGCCGCCCCTCTGGGGCGTGCGCCGGTTGAACGGATGATTTCCGCACACGCGACCGTATGTTTTCAGCCAACTTCATTCCCCGGCCAATCCCTTGCCGAAATGGCCGATCAACCCCCTTGCCAGCAGGCAGAAGGAGACCGCGCGGTACGCTTCCACCCAACGGGGACGGGCCATGAACGTCAGGCGCACTTCCCTGCACGACTCACGAGTGAAACGCTTCGTGATCGAATGCTTCCCGCCAGGTTGCCTTGTCGACATAAAGCCGGTTGGTGAACTTGTCACGACGGCACCACGGGACGCAGTAGATTCGATCTTGGGTGTCGAAGGCTGGGGACTCGTGCACGACCGAGGGGACAAGTGCAGGTGCGACAGGCCCGTAAGGACCAGGAAGACGCGAACACCGAGGGGGGCTTAGCGTCATGAGCCAGGACTCCGCCACCGCAACGGAGGCTGTACGGAAGCTGAGCGGGCGCCGGCGCCGGGAGGTCGTGGCCGTACTGCTGTTCAGCGGCGGCCCCATCTTCGAGAGCTCCATCCCGCTCTCCGTGTTCGGTATCGACCGCCAGGACGCGGGAGTTCCGCGCTACCGGCTTCTCGTGTGCAGCGGCGAAGAGGGACCGCTGCGCACCACAGGGGGACTCGAACTCACCGCGCCCTACGGGCTGGAGGCGATCAGCAGGGCCGGCACCGTCGTGGTGCCCGCCTGGCGCTCGATCACCTCGCCACCGCCCGTGGAGGCACTGGACGCGCTGCGCCGCGCCCACGAGGAAGGGGCCAGGATCGTCGGGCTGTGCACGGGGGCCTTCGTCCTCGCCGCGGCCGGACTGCTCGACGGCCGCCCGGCGACCACGCACTGGATGTACGCGCCGACGCTGGCGAAGCGCTATCCGTCGGTGCACGTCGATCCGCGCGAGCTGTTCGTCGACGACGGCGACGTGCTCACCTCCGCGGGCACAGCGGCGGGCATCGATCTCTGTCTGCACATAGTCCGCTCGGACCACGGCACGGAGGCCGCCGGGGCACTCGCCCGCCGGCTTGTCGTGCCACCGCGGCGCAGTGGCGGCCAGGAGCGCTACCTGGACAGGTCTTTACCAGAGGAGATCGGCTCCGACCCGCTCGCCGAGGTCGTGGCCTGGGCCCTGGAGCATCTGCACGAGCAGTTCGACGTGGAGACGCTCGCCGCGCGCGCCTACATGAGCCGGCGGACCTTCGACCGGAGGTTCCGCTCGCTCACCGGGAGCGCACCGCTGCAGTGGCTGATCACCCAGCGGGTGCTGCAGGCGCAGCGGCTGCTGGAGACGTCCGACTACTCGGTCGACGAGGTCGCGGGCCGCTGCGGCTTCCGCTCGCCGGTCGCGCTGCGCGGACACTTCCGGCGTCAGCTGGGCTCCTCCCCCGCCGCGTACCGGGCCGCCTACCGGGCCCGCCGTCCGCAGGGCGGAGGTCCGGAGCCGGTCGGCCAGGTCACCGAGCAGGTGGTGCCCGCCCAGGCAGGTCCCGGAAGCCGTCGCACCGTGGCGGCCCCCGCCCCCGCGGGCCAGTCCGCCGCTGCCCCGGCAGCGCTGGACCCGGGCCGCGCCGAGCAGGGGAGGCCCGGCTCGGACGCGTACGCGGCAGGGCGCCCGGCCCTGCCGGGGCAGCGGAGTGCCCCGTAGGGTGGGGCGCATGAACGACCGCATGGTGTGGATCGACTGCGAGATGACCGGGCTCTCGTTGACGGAAGACGCACTCATCGAGGTGGCCGCACTGGTCACCGACTCGGAGTTGAACGTGCTCGGCGACGGGGTGGACATCGTGATCCGCCCGCCGGACGCGGCCCTGGAGACCATGCCCGAGGTGGTGCGGCAGATGCACACCGCCTCGGGCCTCCTCGACGAGCTGGCCGGGGGTACCACCCTGGCCGACGCCGAGGAGCGGGTCCTGTCCTACGTACGCGAGCACGTGAAGGAGCCCGGCAAGGCCCCGCTCTGCGGGAACACGGTGGGCACCGACCGGGGCTTCCTGCTGCGGGACATGCCGTCGCTGGAGGGCTACCTCCACTACCGGATCGTCGACGTCTCCTCGGTCAAGGAACTGGCCCGCCGCTGGTTCCCGAGGGCGTACTTCAACAGCCCGGAGAAGAACGGCAACCACCGGGCGCTGGCGGACATCCGTGATTCCATCACGGAGCTGCGCTACTACCGCGAGGCGGTCTTCGTCCCGCAGCCGGGACCGGACTCCGAACGCGCGAAGTCGATCGCGGCACGGCTGTCGCAGCCCTCGGCCTAGGCGCCGGGGGAAACCGCTGGTCACGGCCCTTTCGGGGGCCGGGACCGGCGGCAGAACAATGAGGGAGCGAGCACCCTCTCGGACCCTGTACACTTTTTCTCGGCCGGTCGGAAACGCCCGGACATGGTGGGTATAGCTCAGACGGTAGAGCACCTGGTTGTGGTCCAGGATGTCGCGGGTTCGAGTCCCGTTACTCACCCTTAATGATCAAGGCCTGACCCGTGCGAACGGGTCAGGCCTTCTTCATGCGCCGGGGCCCGGAGCGGCCACCTGACGGCCGTCCGCAAGAAACACCCCCGAACTCCGCGTCCCCACCGCCGTGACCTGCAAGGTCTCGCCGGCCGCCACCCGATGACGCACCCTGCCGCGCCCGTCCGTCCGCGAGACTTCTAGCATCATGTGGCGTTTCGTCGACGGACGCCGGCTCCCGCCTGAACGCGTCCGCCGCGCAACGTCACGACATCCGCCGCGCAGCGATGGAGTCGGATATCGAGCAGTCGACGAGAGGAACGTTCATGCGCGCTCGGAGCATCGGTGCGGCCGCCGCCGCGGCATTGGCCCTGGTGGCTGCCCGCGACCTCGTCCAGAAGAAGCACGCACTGCTCAGAAACTTCCCCGTGATCGGACACGCGCGCTACCTGCTGGAGACGATCGGGCCGGAGCTGCGGCAGTACGTCGTGACGTCCAACGAGGAAGAGCGCCCGTTCAGCCGTGACCAGCGGACCTGGATCTACGCGTCGGCGAAGGAGGAGAACAACTACTTCGGCTTCGGAACCGACATGGACGTCGAGCACATACAGGGCCACGCGTACGTGAAGCAGCGGACGTTCGCCGGCCCGCTGCCCGATCTGCACGACCCGCAGAGCCCGCTGCCCTCGGCCAAGGTGCTGGGCGGCCCGCGCGGGCGCGCCAAGGCGTTCCGGCCGGCGAGCATCGTGAACATCTCGGCGATGAGCTTCGGATCGCTGTCCGGGCCGGCCATCACGGCGCTCAACAAGGGCGCGGCGATGGCCGGCGCGATGCAGAACACGGGCGAGGGCGGCCTCTCCCAGTACCACCGCAACGGTGGTGACCTGATCCTCCAGATCGGGACGTCGTACTTCGGCTGCCGCAACGAGGACGGCACCTTCAGCCTCGACAAGCTCAAGAACGTAGTCGCGGGCGCCCCGGTCAAGGCGATAGAGATCAAGCTCTCGCAGGGCGCGAAGCCGGGGCTCGGCGGGCTGCTGCCGGGCGCGAAGGTGACCCCCGAGATCGCCGAGATCCGCGGCATCCCGGACGGCGTGGACTGCGCCTCGCCCTCCCGGCACACCGCGTTCCAGGACGTCGACTCGATGCTCGACTTCGTCGAACTGCTCGCCACCGAGACCGGTCTGCCGGTCGGGATCAAGAGCGCGGTCGGGGAGATGGGCTTCTGGGAGGAGCTGGCCACGCTGATGGCGCGTGGCGACCGCGGCGTCGACTTCGTGACCATCGACGGAGGCGAGGGCGGCACCGGGGCGGCACCCCTCATCTTCTCCGACTCGGTGTCGCTGCCGTTCCGGATGGGCTTCTCCCGGGTCTACGGCACGTTCGCCGAGCGGGGTCTGACGGACGACATCACGTTCATCGGTTCCGGCAAGCTCGGTCTGCCGGAGAACGCCGTCGTCGCCTTCGCCCTGGGTGTCGACATGATCAACGTCGCCCGTGAGGCGATGCTGTCCATCGGCTGCATCCAGGCGCAGAAATGCCATACCGACAAGTGCCCCACCGGCATCGCCACCCAGGACCCGTGGCTGGTGCGCGGTGTCGACGCACCCTCGAAGGCCACCCGGGCCGCCACCTACCTGCGCACCCTGCGCAAGGAGCTGCTGAAGATCTCGGGCGCTGTCGGCGTCGCCCACCCGGCACTCATCACCACCGGCGACGTCGAGATCATGAACGGCGACTACGACGCCCGGGTCCTGGCGAGCGTCTACGGCTACAAGGACGGCTGGGGCGAGCTCGGCCCGGAGCTCGCCCAGGAGATCACCGCACTCCTCACCGCCGAACCGGCCCCGCTCCATGAGTCCGGCACCGACGTGTGACGAGTCGCCGGTGCCCAGCGCCTGATCCGGGAGGCGGGCGGTGCGGTCGGCCGGGTGTCCGCGTTCTCGCGGCCGCCCGGCCCCGCTTCACGACGAGTCGCGCACGACCAGTTCCGTCGGGAGCACGATCTGCGGCCGCTCGTCGCTCTCGCCCGCGATCAGGCCGAGGAGCACCCGGGTCATCGTGCGGCCCATCTCCTCGATCGGCTGCCGCACGCTCGTCAGGGCGGGGTCCATGTGACGGGCCACGGCCGAGTCGTCGAAGCCGATGAGGGCCACGTCGTCCGGGATGCGCCGGCCGGCCTCGCGGAGCACCTGGCGGGCGCCTGCGGCCATCAGGTCGGACGCGGCGAAGACCGCGTCCACGTCGGGGCGGCGGGCGAGCAGCTCGCGCATGGCGCGGACGCCGCCCTCCTCGGAGAAGTCGGCGGGGGCGATCAGCCGCTCGTCGGGGTCGAGGCCCGCGTCGGCCAGGGCCTTGCGGTAGCCGTCCAGGCGTCGCTGGGAGGCGTAGACGTCCAGTCGGCCGGTGATGGTGGCGATGGAGCGGCGGCCCCGGGAGGCGAGGTGCTCGACGGCTGCTCTGGCGCCCTCGAAGTTGTCGGAGTCGACCGAGGGCAGCGGCTCCGCGGCGGATCTGCGGCCGTTCATCACGGCGGGCATGCCGAGCTGCTCCAGCAGGTCGGGCAGCGGGTCGTCCGCGTGCACGGAGACCAGCAGCACGCCGTCCACGCGGTGGGCGGTGAGGTACTGGGCCAGCCTGCGGCGTTCGCGGTCGCTGCCGACCAAAGTGAGCAGCAGCTGCATCTCGGTGTCGGCCAGGGCCGCGCCGACCCCTCGGACGATGTCGGAGAAGTAGGGCTCCGCGAAGAAGCGGCTCTCGGACTCCGGGACCACGAGTGCGATGGCGTCCGTGCGGTTGCCGGCCAGGGCGCGGGCGGCGCGGTTGGGTACGTAGCCCAGCTCGGCGACGGCCGCCTCCACCGCCTCCCTGGTGTGCGCGCTGACCCTCGGGGAGCCGTTGATGACGCGGGAGGCCGTGCCGCGGCCCACGCCCGCCCGTGCCGCGACTTCCTCCAGCGTGGGCCGGCCCCCGCTCCGTACTCGCGCTGCCGTCATGGCTGCCTCCCGTTCGCGGTCAATTTCTCACAGTCGGATAACCAAACCAAGTCCTGGCGTTGGCTCTCTTGACACTCGACGGGACCGGTCGGCCGCTCCCCCGCCCCACCGTGGGAGCGCTCCCACCCTACGCGCGTGGTCAAGCGCCCGCGCGGGCCGGGGGTGCGGCCGCACCCGGCGGACCCCCGGACACGACTGAGACCCGGCACCGGGCCGGGTCTCAGAGGTGGTGGCCGCTCAGGCGGCGGAGGTCAACCACCTTGGAGACGAGGGAGGTTGGCCTTCAGGGCTTCAGACGGGGCCGGTCGGCGGCAGGCCGTGGCGGCGGATCACGTCGGCGTACCAGTGGGCGCTCGCCTTGGGAATGCGGCGCTGGGAGGCGTAGTCGACGTACACCGCGCCGAAGCGCTTCGAATAGCCGTACGCCCACTCGAAGTTGTCCATCAGCGACCACAGGAAGTAGCCCCGGACATCGGCGCCGTCGGCCACCGCGCGCCGCACGGCGTCGAGGTGGCCGTGCAGGTACGCGATCCGCTCGGGGTCCTCCACCCGGCCCTCGGGCGAGACGTAGTCGTCGAAGGCGGCGCCGTTCTCGGTGACCATCAGGGGCAGCCCCGGGTGGTCCCGGCTGACGTCCATGAGGAGGCTGTAGAGCCCGTTGGGGTCGATCGACCAGTTCATCGCGGTGCGCTCCTTCCCCTCGGCCAGGTGGAAGGCGACGTGCTCGGAGCCGGGCCACGGGGAGTAGTCGCTGGCGCCGTGTCCGTCGTTGCGCGTGTCCCCGGCGCCCTCCGCCGGTGTGGAGACCAGCGTGGGCGTGTAGTAGTTGACGCCGAGCACGTCGACCGGGCGGGAGATGGCGGCCAGGTCGCCGTCCTGGACCAGCCGCGACCAGTCCACCAGGTGCCTGGTGTCCGCGATCAGGTCCTCGGGGTACTCGCCGCGCAGCATCGGACCGGTGAAGATCCGGTTGCCCACCGCGTCGATCCGGCGGGCGGCGTCGGCGTCCGCCGCGCTCGCGGTGAGCGGGCGGACCTGGTGGAGGTTGAGGGTGACCGAGGTCTGCGCGGCAGCGGGGAGTCGACCGCGCAGAACCTCGATCGCCCGGCCATGGGCGAGGTTGAGGTGATGGGCCGCCCGCAGGGCGGAGGCGGGCTCGGTGCGGCCCGGCGCGTGCACCCCGGAGCCGTAACCGAGGAAGGCCGAGCACCACGGCTCGTTGAAGGTGGTCCACGTCCCGACGCGGTCGCCGAGGGCGCCCGCCATGATCGCGGCGTAGTCCGCGAACCGGTCCGCGGTCACCCGCTGCGGCCAGCCGCCCGCGTCCTCCAGCTCCTGGGGCAGGTCCCAGTGGTAGAGGGTGGCGACCGGGGTGATGCCGGCTTCGAGCAGCTCGTCGACGAGCTTGCGGTAGAAGTCGAGGCCGCGCTCGACGGCGGGGCCGCGCCCGGTGGGCTGCACCCGGGACCAGGAGATGGAGAAACGGTACGCCTTCAGCCCGAGCCGCTTCATCAGCGCCACGTCGTCGCGGTACAGGTGGTAGTGGTCGGCGGCGATGTCTCCGGTGTCGCCGTTGCGGACCTTGCCCGGCGTGCGGCTGAAGGTGTCCCAGATGGAGGGGGTGCGGCCGTCCTCGGCCGCGGCGCCCTCGACCTGGTAGGCGGCGGTGGCCGCCCCCCAGACGAAGCCTGTCGGAAAACTCGTTGCCTCGGGCGCCTGCTTCGGGGCGATGTCGGGTCGTACAGCAGTCATGCGGGAGCGCTCCCAGGAGTGGACGGACAGCGGCGGGAAAGGGTGGTGCTCCGGAACCCGTACGGCCCGCGGTCGGGTACGGGCCGTACGGGACTTCCGGCACGGCCCCCGGTCGGGCAGGGGCCGTACGGGGCTTCGGGCAGTGGTCGTCGGCGGAGGTCTCAGCCCTTGACGGCGCCGGACATGATCCCGCCGACGATCCGCTTGCCGAAGACCACGAACACCACGAGCAGTGGCAGCGTGCTGATCAGCGCGCCGGCCATCACGATGCTCTGGTCGGGGGTGTAGGAGGCGCTCAGCTGGCCGAGGGCCACCTGGAGCGTGGGGTTCTGCTGGTTCAGGGCGAGGTAGGGCCAGAAGAAGTCGTTCCACGCCTGGACGAAGGTGAGCATGCCGAGCACCATCATCGCCGGGCGGGCCACCGGCAGCACGATGCTCAGCACGATGCGGAAGTTGTTCGCGCCGTCGATCTTGGCGGCCTCGATCAGCTCGTACGGGAGCGCCTCGCTCAGGTACTGCCGCATGAAGAACACGCCGAACGCGCTGACCAGGGTCGGGAAGATCACCGACTCCAGGTTCCCGCCCCAGCCGAGGTCGGCCATCATCATGAACAGCGGGACGACACTGAGCTGCGGCGGGATCGTCAGGGTCAGGATGACGCCGGTCATCAGGGCGCCACGGCCCCGGAACCGCATCTTGGCGAAGGCGTAGCCGGCCAGGGTGCAGAAGAAGAGCGTCGCCGCTGTGATGCAGCCGGAGACGATGACGCTGTTGACGATCGCCTTGCCCAGGTGGGCCTGGTTCCAGGCGGCGTCGAGGTTGTGCATCAGCCGGCCACCCGGCAGGAACGGCGGTGTGGAGGCCAGCACTTCGTCCTGGGTGTGGGACGCGGCCACCAGGGTCCAGTACAGCGGCAGCAGCGATCCGAGGCCGACGACGGCCAGCGCGATGTAGGCGAACGGACCGCCGTTCAGCTGCTTGCCCGCGCCGGGCCTGAAGCGGCTCGCGCGCTTCGGCGCGCGGTGCACGGTAGGTGCCGGGAGGGCGGTCCCCGGAACTTGGGTGGGGCTGGTGATGGTCATGGATATCGCTCCCGGTCAGACCGCGGATTTGCGTACGAAGCGGCCGAACAGCCAGTTGATCCCGGCGATGATCAGCAGGAGGGCGAGCATCGCCCAGGCGACCGCGGCGGCCGGACCGAGATGCCCGAGGTGCCAGCCGTAGTTGTAGAGGTAGACGCTGAGGGTCTCGTACTGATTCTCGTTTCCGCCGGTGGCGCCGATGGCGCCGCCCTCCAGCAGCAGGGGTTCACCGAAGAGCTGCATGGCACCGATGGTCGAGATGACGATCGTGAACAGGATCGTGGGCCGCAGCGAGGGGATGGTCACCTTGCGGAACTGCTGCCAGCGCGAGGCACCGTCGAGCGAGGCGGCCTCGTACAGATCGGACGGCACGGCCTGCATCGCAGCCAGGTAGATCAGGGTGTTGTAGCCGGTCCAGCGCCAGATCACGATGACCGAGATGGCGATCTTCGACGTCCATTCGCCGTTGGCCCAGTTCGTGTGACCGAGACCGACGAAGTGCAGCACCCAGTTCAGCAGACCGCCGTCGGCCCGGAAGACCAGGGCGAAGACAAGGGCCGCGGAGGCCACCGAGGTGGCGTACGGGGTGAGGATGACCGTCCGCCAGAAGGTGCTGGCGCGGAGCTTGTAGTTCAGCAGATGGGCCAGGCCGAGCGCGACCAGCAGCTGCGGGACCGTCGACATGACACCGATCAGGAAGGTGTTGGTGACGGCCGTCCAGAACTCCGCGTCGTGCAGGATCGTGTCGAAGTTCGCCCAGCCGACCCACTCCATCTGGTCCAGGCCGGTCATCTCCACCCGGTGCAGGGCGATCCAGCCGGTGTAGATCAGCGGGTAGAGCCCGAAGGCGCCGAAGACGAGGAAGAACGGGGCTATGTAGGCGTACGGCGATGCCTTGTCGTCGAAGCGCCAGAGCCGGCTCCGCCACGTCTGCCGGCGGGCGTTCACCGGTTTCCGCTGGGAGCCGCGGGGCGGCGGTGCGTATGCGTCCCGGGTGGGAGTCGAGGTGGCCACGGGCGGGAGTCCTTCCCTGGATTGCTTGGTTACCCGGGTACGGGCGGCGGCGTTCGCGATGGGCTTCCGCGGGGCGGCCGGGGACCCGGCCGCCCCGCGGAAGCCCACCGGGAGGCGGGCCGCCCCGGCGCGGGATGGGGACACGCAGGCGCGGGCGGCCCTGGGGCCGCCCGCCGCTGCGACCGTCAGCCGATCACCTTGTCGATCTTGTCGACCGCTGTGTCCCAGGCCTTGTCGGGGCTGGTTCCGCGCTGCTCCATGTTGTTGATCTGGGTGGAGATGGCGTCCTTGATATCGGCGTCCTTCGGACCGAGAACGGTCTCGGGGATGGACTTGGCCTCGTCGGCGTAGATCTCACCGATCGGCGCGTCGTTGAAGTACGGGAGCTTGCCGGTCTTCACGTCGGCCAGTTCGTACGCGCCCTTGTTGGACGGGAAGAGACCGGTCGCCTTGAAGACGGCGGCCTGCTGCTCGGGGGCGGTCAGCCACTTGACGAGCTCACCGGCCTCCTTGACGTGCTTGCCGGCCGTCGGGACGCCGAGGAAGGAGCCGCCCCAGTTGGACGCGGTCTCACCGGGGGCGGTGGTGATGTCCCACTTGCCCTTGTTGCCCTCACCGGCGGCGTCCGAGATCTGCGCGGCCATCCAGGCGGGGCAGACGACGGTGGCCATGGTGCTCTTGCGCAGAGCGGCCTTCCACGGGTCGCCGAACTGGGCGAGGCCCTGGGTCAGCTTCTTGTCAGCGGCCTCCGCGGCGAGGTTCCAGCCCTGCTTGACGCCGGGGCTGTCCTTGTAGATCGGCTTGCCGGACTCGTCGTAGTACTGCTTCGGGTTGGAGCTCACCACGGCGTTGAACATCGCGCTCGCGGAGTCCATGAAGAAGGTGCCCGCCGGGGCATTCTTCTGGTACTCCTCACCGAGCTTGAGGTAGTCCTCCCAGCCGCCGGCGAACTTGGCGGCGACCGCCTTGCGGTCGGTCGGCAGGCCGGCCTTCTTGAACAGCTCGGTGTTGTAGCAGAGCGACATCGGGCCGATGTCGGTGCCCGCGCCGATCACCTTGCCGTCCTTGGTGGTGGCCTGCTTCTCCTTCCAGGACACCCAGTCGTTGACGTCGATCACCTTGCTGAGGTCGGCGAACTGGTCCGCCTTGGTGTCGACGACCTCCTTGATCCGGCCGACCTCGACGCCCTGGACGTCCGCCAGCCCACTGCCGGAGGTCAGCTGCTGGAGCAGCTTGGGGTAGTAGTTCTTCTCCTCGGCGGTGGTGTCTTCCTTCACCGTGATGTTCGGGTGCAGCTCGTGGTACTTGGCGAAGAGGCCGGCTTCCTTGTAGCCGAACTGCCCGTAGTCGGCGACGGTCAGCGTGATCTTCCCGTTCGCATCGGAGCTCGTGTCCGATGAGTCCGAGTCGCTGCTGCAGCCGGTCAGCAGCAGGGCCGAGGCTGTCAGGCCCGTGGTGACCAGAACCGCGGCTCTGCGGCTTCGGCCGGCGACGGTGCGGGTGATACGCATTCCACTACTCCTTGTTCCAGGGTGGGACTGGCGTTCTGACTGCGTGGCGTTCCGCGCCGGTGGGTGCGGGCGCCGGGTGGTTCAGGGGGGAGGACACGGGCAGTGCCGTTCGCGCGAGAAATCCTCCCGCGATGTGGGAGCGCTCCCATGCGTCGATGTCGGAAGGTTCCTGCCTGGGAGGGGTGGGTGTCAAGAGTTGAAGACGCTTCCGTTGCGCGAGCGTGTCCTGCAAGTCACGAGACCGTGTCCGGCCAAGGGCTTGCCAAAGCGCGTGGACGAGGAAACCGGAACCCGCGCCTCCCGAATACCCGCAGGTGAAAGGGGTGTTGGGGGCGGATCAGCGGAGCAGGGGGGGCGGATCCAAGCCGATCGGCCCGGATTTCCGGAGCCATCCGGAAACAGCCGCCCCCGCCCCGGTCGGGCCGCCAGGGCCCGACGGAAGGTGAACGGGACACCGCCTCGCGGGGGCGGCCCGGACCGCCTCCGCGTTCTTTCCCCGAATCCGATGGGCGGCGCGCCGGGGTGCGCGGTCAACCGCCGGGCGGCTGCAGGGTGGCCGACATACGGACAACTGGCCGGAAATGCCTTACACCTCACGCCCTGTTAAATTCACCGCTATGTACCTATTGATCCTTTATATTCGCTCGGGTGGGTGAGGCCGCATGGGAGTCGTCCGGGACCATCCCGAGCTCGCGCTCTTCCTCTGCCTGTCCCTCGGTTATCTGGTCGGCAAGATCCGCGTCGGCCCGATCACCCTCGGCGGCATCTGCGGGACGCTGATCGTCGCGCTGCTGATCGGCACCCGGCACGTCAGCGTCAACGACGACGTCAAGACCGTCTTCTTCGCGCTGTTCATCTTCTCGCTGGGCTACCTGGCCGGGCCGCAGTTCTTCGCCAACCTGAACCGCAGGAGCCTGCGCTTCTTCGCCCTCTGCCTGATCGAGCTGGTCTGCGTGCTCGGCATCGCCCTGGGCATCGCCAAGGCGTTCGACCTCGACGTGGGCACCGCCTCCGGCATCCTGGCGGGCGCGGCGACCGAGTCCGCGGTCGTCGGCACGGCCACGGAGGCCATCGGCAAGCTCGACAACCTGAGCCAGAGCCAGATCACCCAGTACCAGGGGCACGTCGCCACCGCGTACACCGTCTGCTACCTCTTCGGCCTGATCACCATCGTGCTGTTCACCAGCCAGATCATGCCGATGCTGCTGCGCATCAACCTCGCCGACGCCTCGCGCGAACTGTGGGAGAAGATGCGCGGCGGGGCCCCCGGCCTGGAGGACGACGAGCGGGAGGCGCTGCCCGGGACGGTCGGCCGCACCTTCCTGGTGACGCTCGCGGACGGCCGCCGGATCGGGGAGCTGGAGGCGGGTCTCGACAACGCCGTCACCGTCGAGGGCGTCAAGCGCGGCAGCAAGGTGCTCGACCCCTCCCCCGATCTGGAACTGACCCTGAGCGACCTGGTCCAGGTCGTCGGACGGCGCTCCGCCATCATCACGGCCGGCCGGGAGATCGGCCCCGAGACACCGGCGGTACCCGGGCTCGACACCCCCCTGGCCACCACCCAGGTCGCGGTGACCGAGAAGGCCACCGCGGGCTCGACCATCGCCCGGCTGGAACAGACCCATCCCGAGTTCCGCAAGGACGGGGTCTACATCACCGACGTGCTGCGCAACGACCAGCACCTGCCCGCCTCGGCCGAGACCACGGTCCAGCGCGGTGACGTACTGACGCTGGTCGGTGCCCGTGCCGGGCTCAACCGGCTCGTCGCGAAGATCGGCGCCGTCGTCAAGAACGACACCACCGACTACATCTATCTCGGCCTCGGCATCGCGGCGGGCTCACTGCTCGGCCAGGTCGTCGTGCGGATCGGCGGCATCCCGCTGTCGCTCGGCACCGGCGGCGGCTGCCTGGTCACCGGGCTGCTCTTCGGCTGGTT
Organism: Streptomyces sp. NPDC088730; assembly: GCF_044751215.1. NCBI lineage: Bacteria > Bacillati > Actinomycetota > Actinomycetes > Kitasatosporales > Streptomycetaceae > Streptomyces > Streptomyces sp. NPDC088730. The sequence continues at coordinate 253,310 of NZ_JBIVLK010000001.1, read as the reverse complement.
CCGCTCCCGCAGGCAGACCTTCGGGGCCTTCCCGCCGCAGGCCGCGAACACCCTGAAGGACCTGGGCCTGGCCGTCTTCATCGCCTGCACCGGGCTGACCGCGGGACCGCAGGCCTGGCCGCTGCTGAAGGAGTACGGCGCGCTGCTGCCGTTCGCCGGCATCGCCATGGTGCTGATCCCCGCGTCGATCTCGCTGATCGTCGGGCTGAAGCTCCTGCGGATCGAGAAACCGCTGCTGATCGGGGCCATCGCGGGACAGCAGTGCTCGACCCCGGCGATCACTTCCATCACCCAGGTGGCACAGAGCTCCGTACCGCTGCTCGGCTACACGATCACGTACGCGCTCTCGAACTTCCTGCTGCCACTCACCGGACCGATCCTCGTCGGAGTCCTGGGCGCATAGGGGGCCTCAATGATCGACTTCCTGAACCGCAACATCTTCACTCCCCATCCCGAGCTGCTGGTCTTCCTGGTCGTCGCGTTCGGCTTCCTGATCGGGAAGATCCGCTACAAGGCCATCGCGCTGGGCGCGGTGACGGGCTGTCTGGTGGCCGGGCTGGTGCTGGGCGCGCAGTTCAAGGTCCAGATCGACGGGACGGTGAAGAACCTCTTCTTCATCATGTTCCTGTTCGCCCTCGGCTACCGGGTGGGCCCGCAGTTCTTCCGCGGGCTGCGCAAGGACGGACTGCCGCAGGTCGTCAACGCGGTCGTCGTCTGCGTCTCGGGCCTGCTGGTCTCCTGGCTCTTCGCCGTCGTGCTCGGCTACGGGCCCGGCCTCGGCGCCGGCCTGATGAGCGGCGCGCTCACCCAGTCGGCGGCCATCGGTGTCGCCCAGGACGCCATCGGCACCCTGCCCGGCCTCTCCGCCGCACAGGTGAAGTCCGAGCAGAACCTGGTGGCGGTCGGCTACGCGGTGACGTATCCGCTCGGCACCATCCTGTGCGCGATGCTGCTCGCCAACGTACTGCCGCGGCTCTACCGCAGGAACCTGGCCCGGGAGAGCGCCGAGCTGGCCGCGGAGCTGGACGCGCCGGACGACAACCCGGACGAGGGCGAGGGGTACTACGAGACGGTGCTGCGTGCCTACCGGGTCGAGCGCCCCGATCTCGTCGGCCGCAGCATCGGGGACTTCGAGAGCCAGCAGCAGGCGCTCGGCCGGCGCGTCTACATCACCCAGGTCCGGCGCGATGGAACGATCCTGCCGCAGGCCCAGACGCTGGTGCTGCGGGACGGCGACACCGTCGCGGTCAGCGCGCTGCGGCACGACCTGGTGGACTTCGACGCCCGTACCCACGTGGGCGCGGAGGCGGACGACGCGGCGCTGCTCGGGTACCGGACGGAGACCCTGCACGTGGTGGCGTCCGAGAAGGCCCGGCTGGGGCGGACGGTGGCGGAGCTGCGCCGGGAGCCGTTCATGGCCGGTGTCTACATCGAGAAGATCTACCGGGCGGGCGCCGAATTCCCCTTCCGGCTCTCCACCCCGGTCGAGCGCGGGGACACCCTGGTGCTGACCGGTCCCGAGCGGCTGGTCGGCCCGGCGGGCCGGGAGCTCGGCAAGCCGGTGCCGACGAGCTTCGCCACCGACATGGTCTGGGTCGGCCTCGGCATCTTCCTCGGCGGCTGCATCGGCATTCCGGCGCTGACGGCCGGCGGGGTGCCGATCTCGCTCTCCACCTCGGGCGGCGGCCTCATCATGGGGCTGGTCTTCGGCTGGATCCGGGGCAAGTACCCGACGTACGGGAACGTGCCGCCGGGCGCCCAGTGGTTCATGGACACCCTCGGGCTGTGCATGTTCGTCGCGGTGGTCGGCATCAACGCCGGCCCCAGCTTCACCAGCGGGCTGTCGTCCGCGGGCTGGGGGCTGCTGCTCCTGGGTGCCGTCGCCACGGTCGTACCGCTGCTCGTCGGCTTCCTGGTGGGCCACTACATCCAGAAGATCAGATTCCCGATCCTGATGGGCGTGCTGGCCGGCGGCCAGACCACCACGGCGGCGATCGGCGCCATCAACGAGACCTCCAGATCGCAGATCCCCACGCTCGGCTACACGATCCCGTACGCCGTCGGCAATGTGCTGCTGACCGTGTGGGGCGCCGTGATCGTGATCCTCAACCACTGAACGTGATCGTCCTCATGACCAACGAACCTGAACACGGGAGCGCAGACATGCCCAAGGCCACCCTCAGCCGTGCCGAGATCCGCTCTTTCGCCCAGCTCAGCCCGTTCGAGCTGAAGGACAAGTTCATCAGCATCGCCCAGGCCGAGCAGAGCGACAAGCCCGGCCAGAAGGGCAAGGCGATGCGCGCCATGCTCAACGCGGGCCGAGGCAACCCCAACTGGATCGCCACCGGCCCCCGGGAGGCGTACCACGCACTCGGCTACTTCGCGCTCTCCGAGTCCCGCCGGGTCTGGACGGCCGACAACCTGGGCGGGATGCCGGAGGAGGCGGGCTGTGCGGAGCGCTTCGCCACCTTCGTCCGCACGCATCCGGAGCTGCCCGGGATCGAGCTGCTCCAGGCGAGCATCGACCTGGCGGTCAAGCGGTTCGGCTTCGTGCCCGACTCCTTCGTGCACGAGCTGGCGGACTCCTCGATCGGGGACAACTACCCGGTGCCGGGGCGCATCCTGACGCATGTGGAGCAGATCGTGCGCGGGTACGTGGCCGACGAGATGTTCGATCACCGGCCGCCGGAGGGCCAGCACCTGAGCCTGTTCGCGACCGAGGGCGGCACGGCGGCGATGTGCTACATCTTCGACTCGCTGATGAAGAACGGAATCCTGCACAAGGGCGACCGGATCGCCCTGATGGTGCCGGTGTTCACGCCGTACCTGGAGATCCCCGAGCTCGACACGTACGGCTTCGACGTCGTCCGCGTCGAGGCGAACCTGTTCACCGAGACCGGCGTGCGGCAGTGGCGCTACCCGCCGGAGGAGATCGAGAAGCTGGCCGATCCCTCGGTCAGGCTGGTCTGCTGCGTCAACCCGAGCAACCCGCCCTCGCTCGCGCTCTCGCCGAAGGTCGCCGAGCAGATCGTGTCGATCGTCGCGGACCGGAACCCGAACCTGATCGTGGTGACGGACGACGTGTACGGGACCTTCGTCGAGGGCTTCCGCTCGCTGGCCGCGGACCTGCCGCGCAACGCGCTGCTGGTGTACTCGTACTCCAAGCACTACGGCGCCACCGGCTGGCGGCTCGGCGTCATCGGGCTGCACGACGACAACGTCATCGACGACATGCTGCGGGCGCAGGACGCGGCGCAGCAGGCCCGGCTGCACAGCCGGTACGGAACGCTGTCCCTGGAGCCGGAGAAGATCCGGTTCATCGACCGGCTGGTCGCGGACTCCCGGCAGGTGGCACTGAACCACACGGCGGGCCTGTCGCTGCCGCAGCAGGTCATGATGACGCTCTTCTCACTGTTCGACATGCTGGACGAGGGCCAGGCGTACAAGGCCCGGATCCGCTCGATCGTGCGCCAGCGCCTGGAACTCCTGCTGGAGGGCGCCCACATGAAGATCTCGGAGGACCCCAAGCGGGCCGCGTACTACATCGAACTCGACCTGCTGGCCGAGGCGGAGCGCACCCTGGGCAAGGAGTTCGCCGACTATCTGGAGCAGAACTACGAGCCCGTCGACCCGCTCTTCCGGCTGGCCGAGCAGACGTCCGTGGTGCTGCTGAACGGCGGCGGCTTCGACGGCCCCGAGTGGTCGGTCCGGGTCTCGCTGGCCAATCTGGACGACCTGGACTACCTGAAGATCGGGCACCAGCTGCGGGCGATCTTCGACGAGTACGCGCAGGAGTGGCGGGACTCGGGGGCGGGCACCGCGTAGCCGGGACGGCACCGGACACGGAGGCAACGCGGGCCGGTCAGGCGGCGCGCAGGCGGGCCAGGGTCTTCTCCAGCTCCGTCTGGGCGGCCCGGCCCGCCGCTTCGGCGTCGCCCGCCACGACGGCCGTGACCAGCGCCTGATGGGCCGCGTCGCCGTGGTGCGGGTCCTCGCGGCGCAGGCCGGTCAGCTCCACCAGGTCGATGAGCGCCTGGCGGAGCGCGGGGGCGAACTCCGCGAAGAGGTCGGTGAGCACGGGGTTGTGGGCCGCCGCCAGGACGGCCCGGTGCAGCGCGATGTCCGCGTCCACGAAGCCGTCGTCGGGCCCCGCGCCCGCCGCCCGCCGTGCCGTGAGCGCCGCGTCCAGGGCGGTCAGGTCCTCGTCGGTGCGGCGCCGGGCGGCCAGCCGGGCCGCCTGCACCTCGACCAGCATGCGCACCTCGTAGACATCGGCGACCGCGGCCCGGCGCAGCCGGACCGGCCAGTCCTCCGCCGCGTGGTCCGCGATGACGAAGACCCCGGCCCCCTGGCGGGACTGGAGCAGGCCGAGCGCGGCGAGGGTGCGCACCGCCTCGCGGACGGTGGAGCGGCCCACGCCCAGGGTTCTCGCGAGGGTGGTCTCGCCGGGGATCTTCGTGCCGACCGGCCAGTGCCCCTCGGTGATCTGCGCGCGCAGATGGCTGGCGGCCTGGTCGACCAGGGGGCTGGGGCTGAGCGGGCCGAGCGAGGACACGAGTTCACCTGTCAGGTTGTCTGAGGACTTGGTTTCTGGCTACTGTACCGGCCATGACGTACCGCGGTCTCCTTCTTCTCGGCTGCCGCGGCGGGGCCTGAAGCGATCGGCACCCCGCCGCGGGGTGCCGTGCTGTGCCGGTCGCGTCCGGCGATGCGAGAAGAGATACCGCTCATGCCCGAGTCCATGCCAGAGACCCTGTCCGCGGCCACGTCTGCGGCCGCGTCCACCTCCACGGCCGAGCCCGTGTCCGACGCCCTGTCACCGGGGCACGGCTTCCCCACGATCTGCACCCCGCGCGGCCCGGTGCCCTCCGCCGCGCCCGGCTGGAACCGGCAGCGCTCCAGCTCGATGCCGTCGCACCGCTACCGGTCCGCCTTCGACCGCGTGGAGATCCCGCTGACCGGGCGCACCTGGCCGCAGGCCCGGATGGAGCGGGCCCCGCTCTGGGTGCCCGTCGACCTGCGGGACGGCAACCAGGCGCTGGCCGAGCCGATGGACACCCCGCGCAAGCGCCGGATGTTCGATCTGCTCGTCGCGATGGGCTTCAAGGAGATCGAGATCGGCTACCCGTCCGCGAGCCGCACCGACTTCGACTTCGTCCGGCACCTGGCCGCCGGCGGGGCGGTGCCGGACGACGTGACGGTGGTCGTCTTCACCCCGGCCAGGGCGGATTTGATCGAGCGGACCTTCGAGTCCGTCGCGGGGATGGACCGGGTGGTCGTCCACCTCTACATCCCGACCGCCCCCGTCTGGCGGGACGTCGTCCTGGGCCGTGACCGGGCCGGGGTGCACGGGGTGGTGCTGGACGCCGCGCGGCGGATGGAGCGGCTCGCGCGGGCCAGGCCCGGCGCGGACATCCGGTTCGAGTTCTCGCCCGAGGTCTTCATCCTCACCGAGCCGGACTACGTACTGGAGATCTGCAACAGCCTGACCGAGCTGTGGGACGCCTCACCGGACCGCCCGGTGATCCACAACCTGCCGGCCACGGTGGAGATCGCGACGCCCAACGTCTACGCCGACCAGATCGAGTACATGCACCGCCACCTGGACCGGCGCGATTCGGTGATCCTCTCCGTCCACCCGCACAACGACCGCGGTACCGGGGTGGCCTGCGCGGAGCTCGCGGTGCTGGCGGGGGCGCAGCGCGTGGAGGGCTGCCTGTTCGGCAACGGGGAGCGCACCGGCAACGTCGACCTGGTCAACCTGGCGCTGAACCTGCACGCGCAGGGCGTCGACCCGATGATCGACTTCTCGGACATCGACGAGATCCGCCGCACGGTCGAGCACTGCAACCGGCTGCCGGTGCCGCCGCGCCATCCGTACGGCGGTGACCTGGTCTACACCGCGTTCTCCGGCACCCACCAGGACGCGATCAGCAAGGGCTTCGCACACCACGAGAGCAGCGGCTCCGAGGTGTGGTCGGTCCCGTACCTGCCGATCGACCCGGCGGACGTGGGACGCAGCTACGAGGCCGTCATCCGGGTCAACAGCCAGTCCGGCAAGGGCGGCATCGCCCATCTGCTGCGCGGCGGCTACGGGGTGGACCTGCCGGCCCGGATGCGGGCGGACTTCTCCCGTACGGTGCAGGAGGCGACGGACGACAGTGGTCTGGAGGCCACGGCGAAGGACCTGTGGGAGCTGTTCGAGGCCACGTACCTGGTCCCGGGCCGGGACGGGTCGATCGCCGTGACGTCCTGGTCCGCGGAGCGCGATCCGGCCGGTGGCCAGCGGTTCGTCTGCTCGCTGCGGGTGGACGGGTGCGAGGGCGACTACGAGGGCACGGGCGCCGGCACGGTGTCCGCGTTCACGGACGCGCTGGCGGCCGCCGGGGTGGAGGTCACGATCCTCGACTTCTCGGAGCACGGGGCGGACGCGGCGTGGTCGACGGTGACGTCGTACGCGGAGTGCCGGGTGGACGGCGAGGTCCGCTGGGGGGCGGGCCAGGACGCGTCCGCGCTCGCGTCGTCGGTGGCGGCGGTGCTGTCGGCGGTCAACCGGGCGCGGTAGCCCGGCGGATTGGGGGCGCACCCCGGCCGGGCGTGGGGGGATGTGGGGACCGGCCGGGATGCGCGGGGGGAGGGTGGCTACTTGTAGGCGCCGAACGCCTTCGTGAAGGCGAGCGGCTCCTGGGCGATCGAGCTGCACGAGGCGTCGGCGGCCGGCTTCGCGCCGCCCTCGCACTCCTTGTCCCGGGTGCCCGACCACATCGCGAGCCGGCCGAGGCCCTTCTCCCGGGCGAACTCCACCAGCTGGGTGGCGTTCTCGACCTTGAAGATCTCGGTGCTGACGTCGTTCACGCCGATCATCGGGGTGACCGCGACGGCCTTCCAGGCCTCCGCGTCCGAGAGCCCGAGCACGCCCTTGATCTGGGCCTGCGTCGCGGTGGCCGCCTGGATCGCGTACGTGCCCATGTCACCGCTGTACGAGGCGCCGTAGTCCATCGCCATGATGTTGACGGCCCCGACGCCGACGCCGTTCTTCTTCGCGTCGGCGACCAGGTCCACCCCGGGCTGGGTCAGGCCCTCCGGCATCACCGGCAGGGTGAAGGAGACGTCCAGGCCGGGGTGGGACTTCTGGAGCTGCGCGATGGCCTGGGAGCGGCGGGAGTTGGCCGCGGTGTCGGGGAGCGCGCCGCCCTCGATGTCGAAGTCGACCTTCGTCAGCTTGTACGTGTCCACGACCTTGCCGTAGGCCGCGGCCAGGTCGGCCGCCGAGGTGCAGTTCAGTGCCAGCTCGGAACCGGACGCGCCGCCGAAGGAGACCCGGACGTCGCCGCCCGCCGCGCGCAGGCCGTCGATCTGGGAGGCGACCTGGTCGTCACCGAGGCCGGTGACGCCGCCCCAGAGCGGGGCGCAGCCGCCGCCGGAGGTGATGAAGGCGAGGTTGAACTGCTTGACGCCGGTCTTGGCGGCGGTGCCGGTGAGGTCGAAGGCGGGGTAGAGGGAGGTGTCGACGTACGGGGCGAAGCCCGCCCCGCTCGCCGTACCGCCGCTGCCGGAGCCCGCGCCGGTCCGGGTGGGCGTCGGCGTGGGGGTGGCGGACCCGGTGGGGGTGGGGGCGGACGTGGGGGTCGCGGTGCCGGTGGGAGTGGCGGCGGATGTCGGGGTCGCGGTGCCGGTGGGGCGGCCGCTGGGCTCCGGGGTGGCGCCGGTGTCGACGGAGCACTTGGTGCCGTCGACGACGCAGCCGGTGGGGTCGGCCGCCTTGTCGTCCGAGCTGGTGACGAAGCCGATGGTGACGGACTTGCCGGGGGCCAGCTCCTTGTCCCAGCTCGAAGGCCTGACGGTGACGTGGTTGCCGTCGACGGTGTGCTCGCCGTTCCAGAGGGAGCTGAGCTTCGTACCCGCCGGCAGGTCGAACTCCAGCGTCCAGCCGGACTTGGCGCTGTCCGTGTCGTTGGTGACGACGTACTGCGCGGTGTAGCCGCCCGTCCAGCCGCTGGTCCTGGTGTAGGCGGCACCGACCGCCGACGCCTGGGCCGTGCCGGTGAGGGCGAAGACCGTCCCGCCGATCACGGCCGCGGCGACGACCGCGCCGATCGCCTTGGTCCGGGTGCTCGCCGTGCGCCGGTGCGTGCTGGTGCCCATCGCGTTCCTGCCTCGTCCTACGGAAGTGGGGGGATGCGAGAAGACGCTAGCGGCACCGGGCCCGGCAAATGCGGCACTTCGGGCAGGAGTTGATGTTCTTAGGGTGGGCTTAAGGAGCGCATCGGCCGGTCTAAAGGTTCGGGCCCGCGCCGGAGCGGAATCGACTCCCCGCGCTGCGCCGGCCCACCGCGCGCCGCTGCCGTCCGACCCGGTGCCCGCGCCCCTTCGGCCGCTGCCCGCCCAGCCCGATCCAGATGCGCACCTCCGTGCCGCCGAGCACCGAGCGGCCGATCCGCACATCGCCGCCGGTGGACTCCGCGACCCGGCGGACGATGTCGAGGCCGAGCCCGGTCGAGCCCACCGCGCCCTTCGCGCCGCCCTGTCCGCTGCCGCCGCGCGCCAGCGCCGCCCTGGGGTCCGCGATGCCGCCGCCCGCGTCCGAGACCAGCACGATCACCGCCTCGCCGCTGTGGTGCACGTCCACGGCGAAGGCGGTGCCCTCCGGGGTGTGCCGGAACACGTTGCCGAGCAGCGCGTCCAGCGCCGCCGCCAGTTCGGGGCGGGCCACCGGGATGCGTACCGTACGGTCCACTCCGGCGAGGCGCACCTCGCGGCCCTCGTCCTCAGCCAGCGCCGACCAGAAGGCCATGCGTTCGCGGATCACCTCGGAGGCGTCGCAGCCGGCTCCCGGGCCGCCGCCCTGCCCCTGGGTCTGCGGGCGCTGCTCCCGGGCGGTCCTGATGATCGTGTCGACCTCGCGCTCCAGCTGCTCGACGGCCGCCCGGGTCTGCTCGGCCGCCGGGCCCTCTCCGAGCGAGGCGGCGTTGAGCCGCAGCACGGTGAGCGGGGTGCGCAGCCGGTGGGAGAGGTCGGCGGCCAGTTCCCGTTCGTTGGCGAGGAGCTGGACGACCTGGTCGGCCATGGAGTTGAACGCGACGGCGGCGGAGTGCAGTTCGGTCGGGCCCTCCTCCGGCACCCGGGTCCCGAGCCGCCCCTCCCCCAGGTCCTGGGCGGCCCCCGCGAGGCGACGGGCGGGCTCCACCATGCGTACGCCGAGCCGGTCGGCCACCGCGACCGAGCCGACGATCAGCGCGACGCCGACGCCCGCCAGCATCAGCCAGGCGGTGGTGACCCCGTTGGAGACCTCGTCCTCGGGCACGAACACCTCGACGACGGCGGTGCCCCCGGCGCCGAGCGCGGTGGGCTGGAGGAGCGCGGAGCCGCCGGGTACCTCGGAGATGGAGGCGCGGCCCGATGCCCGTACGGTCTCCAGGTCCTTGCGGGTGGCGCGCCGGCGGCCGATCTCCACCGCCTGCCGGTCGGCCTCCGCCGCGGCGGGTATGTGGACGGCCATCCGGTCGTGGGCACCGGGTTCGGTGGTGAGCACGGCCTTGAGGAGTTCGGCGCGGTCGGTGGTGATGGAGAGCGTGGGGCCGATCGTCGCGGCCTGCCGTTCGGCGTCGGAGAAGGCCCGGTCACTGGCCATCTCCCTGATGACGAGACCGAGGGGCACGGCGAAGGCGATCACGACCATCGCGGTGACGGCCAGGCAGACCTTGACCAGCGCCCATCTCATGCGGGCCGCTCCGGGGGCGCGGCGGGCGGCTGCAGTTTCACGCCGACGCCGCGCAGGGTGTGCAGGTAGCGGGGCCGGGCCGCCGTCTCGCCCAGTTTCCGGCGGAGCCAGGACAGATGGACGTCGATGGTCTGGTCGTCCCCGTACGACTGCTGCCAGACCTCGGCGAGGAGTTCCTTGCGCGGGACGACGACGCCGGGCCGGCCGGCCAGGAAGGTCAGCAGGTCGAACTCCCGCCGGGTGAGGTCGAGGTCGGTGCCGTCGAGTTCGGCCAGGCGCCGCAGCGGGTCGATGGAGAGCCCGCCGACCCGGATGACGCGCGGGGAGGCCGACCGGCCCTCGGAGGCGCGCGAGCGGCGCAGCACGGCGGCCATCCGCGCGGCGAGGTGCTCCACGGAGAAGGGCTTGGTCAGGTAGTCGTCCGCACCGTCGTTGAGCAGCCGGACGATCTCGCTCTCGTCGTCCCGGGCGGTCGCGATGATGACGGGCACGTCGGTGATGCCGCGCAGCATCTTGAGCGCCTCCGAGCCGTCGAGATCGGGCAGCCCGAGATCGAGGATGACCACGTCGAAGCGGAAGTGGGCGACCTCGCGCAGCGCTTCGAGCGCGGTGCCGACACTCCGTACGGTGTGCGACGCCTCGGTCAGGTGCCGGATGAGGGCGGAACGTACGAACTGGTCGTCCTCGACCACAAGCACACTTGGCATGGGCGGCACCGTACGCCATCGGGCACCCCGGGGTCCGCCCGGATCCGGACGGCGGCCCCCATGGTGCAGGATGTGCCGGATGCAACGAGGACTCGTACACGGGCTCGCGTGGTCGCTCGCCACCGGCGCCGCCGTCACGCTCTCGTGGTGGGGCGTGCACACCGTGATGGCGGGGACGGCGTACGACCCGCCGCGTGCGGTGGCGATCTCCGCGAGCGCGCGGGCGACCACGGAGACGCTGTCGTCCTCGACGCACCGCCCCGAGCCCTCCCGGTCCCCGTCTCCTTCGTCCGGCGGCGGCAGGCCCGCCTCCGCCCCGAAGCCGTCCGTGACCTCGGTGAGTCCCTCCCCCGCACGCCCGCACGCCTCGGCGGGCACGTCTCGGCCCGCCGCCACGGCCACCCCCGCCGGGACGGCGAGGAGTTACGCGACGGACGGCGGACGGGTCGTCTTCGAGCTGGGCGCGGACAGCGCCGAACTGGTCTCCGCGACTCCGGAACAGGGCTGGTCGATGCGGGTGTGGACGGAACCGGCCTGGATCCGGGTCAACTTCGCCCGGGACGACGGCACGACGGTCTCGGTGTTCTGCACGTGGAACGGCTATCCGCCGAAGGTCGAGATCGTGACGTGACGGCGGTGCGGCGGGCGGTCAGTCGAAGGCGGACGCGGGCGGCGGCGGCGAGGGCCGGGCGTCGGCGTCGTGCACCGGGGCCGCGCCCCCGGTGAAGTCCGCGAGCGCCCGGCCGTGTTCGACGCGGCCCGGATGCGGATCGGTCGCCACCCGGCGGGTCAGCTCCGCGAGCTTCGGCACCACGTCGGAGGCGAGCAGTACGGCGTTGCCGAAGCGCCGGCCGCGGAACACGGTCGGGTCCGCGGCCAGCGCCAGCTCGGGGAAGACGGTGGCGGCGGTGGCGATCTGGCCGCGCAGATGGGCCAGCGGGGGGCCGTCCGCGAGGTTGGCCACGTAGGTCCCGCCGGGCTTCAGGACCCGGCGCACCTCCGCGAGGAACTCGGTGCTGGTGAGGTGGGCGGGGGTCCGGGCCCCGCTGAAGACGTCCGCGATGACCAGATCGGCCCAGCCGTCCTGGATCTTCCCGAGCCCGGCGCGGGCGTCGGTGGTCCTGACCCTGATCCTGGCCTGCGGGTCCAGCGGCAGTTCCCGGCGCACCAGCTGGACGAGCGCCGCGTCCACCTCGACGATCTGCTGGGTGGAGCGGGGCCGGGTCGCCGCGATGTAGCGGGCGAGCGTGAAGGCCCCGCCGCCCAGGTGCACGACGTGCAGCGGCTGCCCGGCGGGCGCGGCCAGGTCCGCGATGTGGCCGATCCGGCGCTGGTACTCGAAGGAGAGGTACGCCGGGTCTTCGAGGTCCACATGGGACTGCGGGGCGCCGTCGATGGTCAGCGTCCAGGCCCGCCTGCGCTCCCGGTCGGGGACCAGCTCGGCGAGGCCGCCGTCCACCGGTTCCGAGACGTCGCCCCCGGGCTGACCGGAGCCGCGGGCAGCCTTGCGGTCGGTCCTGCGGTCCGCGCGCTGCTTGCGGTCGCCCGCTCCGCCGGAACCTCCTCGACGTGCCACTGCCGTTCGTACCTGCTCACCGCTCATAGGGTCCGGCACCGGCCGGTTCCGGCCGGGCGGGGCGGTCACGCTCACCGCCCCCGCGGACATTATGGGCTCAGCGGCAGTTGTCGGCCGCCTCGATCAGCCGGGCGGCCTGGTCGAGCGCGGCCCGCAGCGCGGCCGGGTCGGTGACCGAGGTGATGTCGCCGGGCGGCAGCAGCCAGCCGCTGCCGGAGACGGGCGGCTCCGCGGGGATGCGCAGCCCCCGCCCGTCGGTCCTCGTACAGGCGCTGCCGGGTACGTCCCAGGCCTCGGCGGTGCCCGGCGGCACCAGGAAGCCGACGGTGGCGCAGGGGCCGTCGTGCAGGACCGGGCCGACCGCCTCCTGATCGGCGCCCCGGCGCAGGATGTCCGCGGCCTCCAGGCCCTGACGGGCGGGAACGGTCACCAGGTCGCAGGGTTCCGCGCCGGGAAGCGGGCCGGTCGCGGCGAGCTCCTTCGCGGGTGCCATGGGGCCGGTCGTCGCGGTCTGTGCGGCCGTCGTCGCGGTCGTCCGCGAGCCGGTCGCCATGTCGGTGTGCAACAAGGGACCTCTCCTCTCATCGCCGGGCGGAGCCGGACTCCGTCGCCACATGGACCAACGCGCGGAGCACGTCAAGGGCTACGGCCCCACACCGCTTCAAAGGGTGGCAGTTCATGGCGGATCGTGGGCGAGATACCCGTTTTGTCAGTAAACGCAGTGTGTGGGAGTTGTCACGACAGGTACGTTCTTGCTCCGCCGGGACACCGGAAACAATCGCCCGGCTCGCGCCAGAGAGGGCCCCGCCATGGTGTCGACACGGGCAGTTCCGAACCTCGCCTTCCGACGGCTGCGCGGACAGCGCTCCGCCGGGGAGTTCGCTGCCGCGGTACGCAGGTCCGCCCGCGAGATCGGCGAGCAGGTCGCGTGCGACGCCCGGTACATCGGGCGCGTGGAGTCCGGCGAGATCCGTTGCCCGAACTACGCGTACGAGCGGGTCTTCCTGCACATGTTCCCCGGGGCGAACCTGGTGGACCTGGGCTTCTCACCGCGTGAATCGGTACGCGGCCGGGGGGCGCCGGCCGCCGCGGACGCCCCTTCGTCCCCGACTTCGCCGCTGCTCCGCAGCGACACCGACGAGGAGTGCGACGTGCTGCGTCGCGTATTCATGACAAGCGGCTCCACCACCATGGCGGCCGCGTCCCTGAGCCTGGGCCTGGGCGGCATGTCCGCCTCCGTCTCCCTGCCCGCGCAGCGCCGGGTGGGCGATGCGGAGGTGCACGCCGTGGAGAAGGCGGTACGGCAGATCCGTCTGCTGGACGACCGGCACGGGGGCGACGGCCTGTACCGCCGGGCCTCGCAGCCGCTGCGGGCGGCGTACGCGCTGCTCGACTCCGGAACCGCGACCCGGCGCTCCACGGCGGACCGGCTGCACTCGGGGGCCGGTGAGCTGGCGATCTCGGTGGGCTGGCTGGCCCATGACTCGGGCCGGTTCGAGGACGCCCGCTCGCACTACGCGGAGGCGCTGGCCACGGCGCGGGTGGCCGGGGACCACGCGCTGGAGGCGCACGCCTTCTGCAACGCGTCGTTCCTGGCCCGGGACACCGGGCGCCCGCGCGAGTCGGTGCGGGCCGCGGAGGCGGGGCTGCGGGCCGCGCGGCCGCTGGGCTCACCGCGGCTGATGGCGCTGCTCTCGCTGCGGGAGGCGGGCGGCCGGGCGGGGCTCGGGGACCGTACCGGCTGCGAGCGGGCGCTCGGCCGGGCGCACACCTCGTTCGGACAGGGGCCCGCCCCGTCGGACCCGGAGTGGATGAGCTTCTTCCGGGAGGCGGAGCTGGAGATGCTGGAGGCGCAGTGCTGGGCGGCGCTGGGCGACTGGTCGCGTGCGGCCAGGCACGCGCGGCGTGCGACGCGGCTGCAGGACCCGCACTTCACCCGGAACCTGGCGCTGTACCGGGCCGAGCTGACCACGGACCTGGCCCGCGCGGGCCTCGCGGAGGAGGCGGCGGCCACGGGTCACCAGGTGCTGGACCTGCTGGACCAGGTCCGGTCCTCCCGGATCAGGACGATGCTGGCGGGCGCGGTGGCGGTGCTGAGGCCCTGGGGCCGGGGGTCTGTCGACATCACGGACTTCCTCGACCGCCACGGCACGGAGCCCTCCGGGGGGCGGGGCGCGAGGGCCGGCTCGTCCGGCGCCTGAGGACGGAACCCTCCGCCCGGACCCGGGCACGAAGACCGGCCCGCCCCGACCGGGTGCGGGGTCCGTCCTCAAACGCCGGACAGGCTTGGGATGCGGGCCCTGGGGTGCGAGGGTCCGTCCTCAAACGCCGGACGGGCTGGGGTTGGCCGGGTGCGCGGGGTCCGGGGCGCTGGACGGGCCGGGGCGCCGGAGCGGGGCCTACCGCTCCAAGTGGCCCGTGTCGTTCCAGCGTTCCAGGGCCGGGGTTCCGTAGGCCCAGCCCAGGACGGACAGCGACGTCGGCTCCAGCCGGATGCGCGCCGCGAAGGACACGTCCTCGCCCAGCCACCGCGCCCCCAGCGCCCGCAGGATGTGGCCGTGGGCGAACACCAGGACGTCGCGGTCGGCCGAGCGGGCCCACTCGACGACCTCGTCGGCACGGGCCGACAGCTCGGCCAGGGTCTCCCCCTCCGGGACGCCGTCGCGCCAGATGAACCAGTCCGGGCGGGTCGCCTTGATCGCGGCCGGCGTCATCCCCTCGTACGCCCCGTAGTCCCACTCCATCAGCGCGTCCCACGGCTCGGCCAGCTCGCCGAAGCCCGCGAGTTCGCAGGTCTCCGAGGCCCGTACCAGCGGGCTGGTCCGGACCTCGAGACCGGGCAGATCCGCCCACGGCCCCCGGTGCAGCCGCTCCCCGAGCAGCTTGGCGCCCTCACGCCCGGTGTCGAGCAGGGGGATGTCCGTCCTGCCGGTGTGATTGCCGTTGACGGACCATTCCGTCTGGCCGTGCCGGGCAAGCAGGATTCGCGGTGCCATGTGACGGCTCTCCCTGAAACTGAGACCTCTGACGCTGGATCTGAGATCTTGGACATCGACAGGGACGCAACTGTCCGACACGCTACGGGTGAACGGGTGGGAACGGAACGTCCGGTTTTCCATCATCTCGCAGACGCGCGTGACGCAACCCCGGGGGCCGTACGAGCGTCCCTCTCATCGCAGACCGAACAGAGCGGCTGAGGGGTGCCGAGGGGCACCCCTGGGGGAATCCCGGCCGCACCGCACCGTACGGTTGAACGTCCGCCGTCGGCCGCATGAACACATGATGGAGAACTTCCGGATGCCGCCTGCCACCACCGCGCCCGCGCAGCGCCCCCGGCCACGCTGGTGGACCGAGCTCCCGCTGCTCGCCCTGGTGTACGCGGCGTATTCGGGCGGCAGACTGCTGGTGCGCGGGGACGTGACGACGGCCGTCGGCCACGGGCTGCGCATCCTGGACCTGGAACAGACGCTCCGTATCAACTTCGAGCACCCCCTGAACCGGCTGCTCACCGCGCACTCCTCGATCGGGATACCCGCCGACTTCGCGTACGCGTCGCTGCACTACCTGATAACCCCGGCCGTGCTCATCTGGATGTTCCGGCGCCACTCGCAGGCCTACCGCAGGGCCCGCACCTGGCTGATGACCTCCACGATGCTCGGCCTGATCGGTTTCACCCTGATGCCGACCTGCCCGCCCCGGCTGCTGGCCGCCGGACACGGCTTCGTCGACACGATGGCGCAGTACAGCTCGTACGGCTGGTGGGGCACTGAGGCGTCCGCCCCGCGCGGCATGGGCGGGATGACCAATCAGTACGCGGCGATGCCGAGCCTGCACGTCGGCTGGGCGCTGTGGTGCGGCATCCTCATCTGGCGCCACGGGCGCCACCCGCTCGTACGGGCGGCAGGCGTCGCCTATCCCCTGATCACCGTCTTCGTGGTGATGGGCACCGCCAACCACTACTTCCTCGACGCGGTGGCCGGTGCCGCCGTGATGGGTCTCGGCGCCCTGCTGGGCCGGCCCGTGACCCGGCTCGCCAACAAGGTCGCCGACGCGGCCAAGGCCCGCTTCGCACGGGTGAGTACGGCCGCGGAGTCCCCGGATGTCAGTGCCGGATGCAAGACTTCCGCGGGTGAGCGAATCCCCGGCCAGCGGACCTCCTCCGCAGATCCCACCGATGCCCCGGCACCGGCCGGTCCACCTGCCCCGGCCGACGTCCCCGCCCCGGCGGGAAGCGCGGCCGGACGCACCGTCGGCGGTGACACTGCGGCAGCGGCTCGCTGAGCTGAGGGGACCGGCCGTCGCACCCCGTCCGCTGGACGCCCGCGCACTGGCCGCCCTCGCCGCCAACCCCGGCTGCAAGCGGCGCGCCCTGCTCGACGGGGCGGGTGTCGACAAGACCGCCCTGGCCACCGCACTCGGCTCACCGGCCCCCTTCGGCCAGTCCCAGTTCGCCTTCATGCGCGGCAACGCCTTCGAGGCCAGGGTCAAGGCCGACGGCGGTACGGAGCTGATGCGGCTGCTGCACGAGCGGCTCGGTGAGCCCGGCGAACCCCCGCGCGACGTCGCGGTGCCCGATCTGAGCGCCGCCGGCCCCGAGGGCCGCGCCGCGCGCACCGCGCTGGCCCTGCGGGAGGCGACCGGGACGGGCGGCTGGGCGCTCCTGGACCACCCGATGCTGGCCCTGGAGGTGGCGGGCTCGCCCGCCTATCTGGAGCCGGACGCGGTGGTGGTGCACCCCGACGGCACCTGGACGGTCGTCGAGATCAAGTCCTTCCCCATGATCGACGGTTCCGCCGACGCGGCGAAGGTCGGCGCGGCCGCCCGCCAGTCCGCGGTCTACGTGCTGGCGCTGGAGCGGATCGCCGCCGCCACCGAGGGGGCGGAGGTCGGCCACCGGGTGCTGCTGGTCTGCCCCAAGGACTTCTCCAACCTGCCGGCCGCGTCCGTCGTCGACGTGCGCAAACAGCGTGCGGTCACCCGCCGCCAGCTCATCCGGCTCACCCGGATCGAGGACATCGCGGCGGCGCTGCCCGAGGGCACCACCTTCGACCCGGAGCGCTCCCCGCAGGAGCTGGACCGCGCCGTCGAGTCGGTCGCCGCCGCGTACGCGCCGGAGTGCCTGGCCGCCTGCGAACTGGCCTTCCACTGCCGGGGAAGGGCGCGCTCCACCGGTGCCGTGGAGGCGCTGGGGCGCAGTGTGCGGGGCGAGCTCGGCGGGCTGACCACGGTCGGCGCGGTGCTGGCCGCGGCGGCGGGCAAGGAGGGCGATCCGGCGGACCCGACGGTCTCGGCGCTGCGCCGCGCCGCCGCGCTGCGTGCCGAGGCGCTGGAGAGCGGGTCCGGATGCCACTGATCTCCACCCTGGCGAGGCTGGAGGCCGTGGACAGCGGCCGCGCGCAGCCGCTGGCCACGGTCCGCCACCGCCGCCTCACGGACCGGCCGCTGGTCCTGGTGCCGCTGACCACGTCCGGCGAGGCGGGCGCCCCGCTCGGCGCCCTGGTCGGCTCGGAACGGGACGCGCCCCGGCTGCTGGTCGTGGCCCAGCCGCGCGACCGGGATCTGCGGTTCGCGTTCCTCGCGGAGCTGGCGGAGGCGGTGCTGCCGCACATCGAGTCGTACGCGGATGTCATCGAGCCCGCGGAGCGCAGCGAGACGGACCCGGCGACCGGGAAGAAGGTCAAGGTCGAGACCGAGCTGTGCACGGACGCCGCGCAGCTGATCGTGCCGAGCCGGGCGGGCATCGAGTTCGTCCGGCTGCTGGGCCGCTCCATGCGGTTCCGGCGCACCGCGGAGGACGACCCCGACACCCCGTATCCGGCGCCCGCCCGGGTCCCGCTGCTGGGCCGGTGGCTCACGCACTACGGCGAGCGCGCCCGGGTTCCGGGTTCCTCGCTGCTGCTGGCCTGCACCGATCTGCTCAACCGGCACTGGGCGAGCGGCCAGTCCAGCCTGGAGGACCAGCACCTGGGCGCCCTGCTGGCCTGGGTCGATCCGCCGGCCGGCGAGTCCGGGGCCGAGGCCGCGCTCCGCGCCGAGCTGGCCCGGGACCACGCGGGGCAGCTGCTGTGCCCGCCCGCCGGACCGGCCACCGACCCGGACTTCGACAACCGGCTGCTGGCCCCCGCGATCGAGCGGTACGACCGGGCGCGCACCGCGCTGGCCGCCGCGGAGGACGGGCTGGCGGCCGATGCCGGGCTGGCCGCACTGACGGGCGCCGAGCGGGAGATCAGGGCGCTGCTGGCGGGCGTGCTGCGGCCGACCTGGGACGCCGTGTGGCGGGGCCTGGACCTGCTGCGGGAGCTGCCGGAGGGGGCCAGGGCAGAGGACCGCTGGACCCGCGACCGCTGGTCGTTCACCGGCCACCGCGACCGGGTGCGGTCCGGCGAGCCGCCGCAGCCGCGCCGGGACGACGCGGTGACGGCGGCCCGCAAGCTCGCCGCGCGGGAGACCGCCCAGGCGCAGCTGGAGGCCCAGGAGGCGCTGGACGATCCGCTGGTGCTGGCCGGCCGGCGGCTGGCGGGCGAGGCGTTCCTCGGGGAGGTGACCGGGGTGGAGATGGCGTACACCGAGTCGAAGCGCCCCTCGCCGCGACCGCTGGTCACCGTCCGGACCGATGAGCGGCCGCAGCTGGGAGAGCGGGTCAAGGTCTACCGCTCGCTGGACGGCAAGCCGCAGACCGCCGAGTTCGCCGGGTACGGGCCGCCGGAGGAGGGCGAGCCGGCCGCGCTGGTGCTGCGGATCACCGACCGGATGGGCCGGGGCAAGGAGCCGGCGCCGGGGTCCGTCCCCGAGCCGGGCGACAGGATCGCCTGGACCCTGTTCGAGCACGATCAGCGCGGCGGCCCGAAGCTGCCGGACGCGGAGGAGACCCCGTGGACGCACGGCGGTCCGCCGTGCGCCGGTGCGACGGCCGAGAGCCCCGATCCCGTGACCCCGGAGGACCTGCTGTGAGCGAGCGACTCGACCCCGGGGCGGCGGCGGGCCGGGCCACCGCCCAGATCCTGGACGACACGCTGAACGGCACCGCGCGCGGCATCGTGGTGGACTCCCCGCCGGGCGCGGGCAAGTCGACCCTGGTGGTCCGCGCCGCGCTCGAACTCGCGGCGGCCGGGCGCCCGCTGATGGTCGTCGCGCAGACGAACGCCCAGGTCGACGACCTGGTGGTGCGGCTGGCCGAGAAGGATCCGGGGCTCCCGGTCGGCCGGCTGCACAGCAGCGACTCCGACCCGTACGACAAGGTGCTGGACGGGCTGGACAACGTACGCAAGTCGGCGAAGGCGGCGGATCTGGCCGGGCTGGACATCGTCATCTCGACGGCGGCCAAGTGGGCCCATGTGAAGAACGTCGAGCCGTGGGGGCACGCGATCGTCGACGAGGCGTACCAGATGCGCTCCGACGCGCTGCTGGCCGTCGCCGGGCTCTTCGAGCGGGCGCTGTTCGTGGGCGATCCGGGCCAGCTCGACCCGTTCTCGATCGTCGGCGCGGACCAGTGGGCGGGGCTGAGCTACGACCCGTCCGCGAGCGCGGTCTCCACGTTGCTGGCGCACAATCCGGAGCTGCCGCAGCGCCGGCTGCCGGTCTCCTGGCGGCTGCCCGCCTCGGCCGCGCAGCTGGTCTCGGACGCGTTCTACCCGTACACCCCGTTCCGCAGCGGTACGGACCACGGGGACCGGTTGCTGTCGTTCGGCGTCGGGTCCGACGGCTCGGCGGCCGACCGGGTGCTGGACGAGGCCGCGGAGTCCGGCTGGGGGCTGCTGGAGCTGCCCGCCCGGCACACCCCGCGCACCGACCCGGAGGCGGTCCGGGCGGTGGCCACGGTGGTGCGCCGGCTCCTCGACCGGGGCGGCGCGGCCACCAGCGAGCGCTCACCGGACCCGGCTCCGGTGACGGCGGACCGGGTGGCGGTCGGCACGGCCCACCGCGACCAGGCGGCGGCGGTGCGGGCGGCGCTCGCGGAGCTGGGGGTGACGGGCGTGGCGGTGGACACCGCGAACCGGCTCCAGGGCCGCGAGTTCGATGTGACGGTGGTGCTGCACCCGCTGTCCGGGCGGCCGGACGCCACCGCGTTCCATCTGGAGACGGGCCGGCTGTGTGTGCTGGCCTCGCGCCACCGGCACGCCTGCATCGTGGTCTGCCGCGCGGGCGTGGCGGAGCTGCTCGACGAGCACCCGTCGACGGAGCCGGTCCAGCTGGGCGTCACCGTGAAGTTCCCGGACGGCTGGGAGGCCAACCACCGGGTGCTGGCGCACCTGGCGGAACACCGGGTGCGGTGGGGGCGTTGAGCCCGGGGGCGCGCGAGGCGGTTCCGTGCACTCCCCCCGGTACGCTCCGGGCGCCCTTGCGTCGGGCTGGACAATAGAGGGTGGCCGTCTGGCCCACCGGAGGAGGAACAACCACATGGCACAACCCGAGCGGAACGAGCGGCAGCGGCTGCGCCCCGCACCCCTGCTCTTCGAGCCGTCGGCGTCGGTCGCCGATCCGGAGCACTTCTTCGACCTGGAGTCGATGGAGGATCCGAAGGAGCTGCTGAGCCGTTCCACCGAGCTGGCCCTGGCGTTCCGCGCCGCGACCGACCGGGCGGTCGAGTTCCAGGCGATCGCGGCCGCCCAGCTGGCAGATCCGCGCCGGTTCGACCGGCTCACCACGGCGGACATCGCACAGCGGGCGGAGTGGACGGAGGACTACGCGACGAAGATGGTCGAGTACGGCCGGAGCCTGCTGAACGAGCCCAGATCCTGAGCGGGCCGATACGCCGGGGCACCGGCCGACGCTGACTGTGGGTAGAACCACTGGCATATGCCTGGGGGCAAGATACTCCTCGCCACCCCGGCCTGTCCCGGTTTCCGGCAACTCTCGGAATCCGCTTGATCACTCCCGGTAGACCTGTGTACATGACCGCATGGCTGCCAGACGAAACGACCCTGCATCACGGCAACGGCCCCTACCGGGAAGACCGGGCCGCCGACGTGTTCGCCGTCCTGCGCGAGCAGGCCGGTCACCAGACGGCCCAGGTGACGGCGGCCGGTGCCGCCTGGCTGGCCGGCGCGGCCGCGTATCCGCGCAGCGCCCTGAGCCAGTGGGAGTCGCACCCGTCCGCCCCCGGCGTGCTGCCGTGCGGCTCGTCCTTCGACGTGGTGAACGTGCCCACGCTCTTCGGGCGCCGGATGCTCGAACACCTCTGGGCGGACGGGCCCGGCTCCGGACCGGTCGCCACGCACCGCGGCCGGATGCTGCTCTTCGCCTCCCCCGGGACCGCCCAGCGGCTGCCCTCGCTGCTCGACTGGGAGGAGTGGGGCGGGGGTGCCGCGGACCGGTCCGCGGAGGGTGCCGCGGACCGGGACGAGAGCGACCGGAAGGTACCCCCGCTGCTCTGTCACGGCACCGGGGACGCGGTGACCGTGCCGCCCCTGACCTGCGGACCGAACGCCTCGGGCCCCCGCTGGGTGGTCGCCCCCGACACCCGCAGCCCCTGGCTGCCCGGACCCGACGTACTGCTCTGGGCGTGTGTGCGGGTGGCCCGCTCCGTGCCCTCGTCGGGGCCCCGTATTTCGATTTTTCCTCCCGCCGATCAGGGTGCTAAGGTCTACGACGTCAGCAGGCGCCGCTAGCTCAGTTGGTTAGAGCAGCTGACTCTTAATCAGCGGGTCCGGGGTTCGAGTCCCTGGCGGCGCACAGACGGAAGAAGCCCCCTCGCGAGAGCGAGGGGGCTTCTTCGTCGAGGTCGGGCATGGCCTCACGTTCCGGTGGTGATCCGGACCGTCCAGGCGCCGGACGGCGTCCGGTCGGCGACCTCGACCGTGGTGTGCCCGCCGGGTACGGAGAACGTCTCACCGACCCGCAGCGGGGCGTCCGCGAGCGGCGGATAGACCGACTGCTCCCAGCAGGCCTCGGTGCCGGGGTGGGTGTCGATGACGTCGACCGGCCCGCCGCCCGACGGGGTCTCGTTGCGGATCCGGTAGAGCAGCACGCCCTCGCCGCACGTCGACCGGTCGTTGCCGGTGGCGCTGCGGGCCTCGATCGCCACGGCGCTGCCCTCGCCCGTCCTGATCACCGCGAGCCGGGTCCCGATGGACGCGCCGGGCACCGGCACGGCGGCCATCGGCTCCAGGGTGAGCACCCGGTCGCTCTGGACGCAGACCACCTGCCGGTCGTCCAGCCAGCCCAGCTTCCACTTGTGCCAGCCGAAGAGGTCGGGCGCGAGCCCGAACTGGCTGCCCATCACGTCCCAGTCGCCCACATAGGTGTCCCAGTCGCCCTTGCCGTCCGAGGGCCGGTGGTAGAGGTCGGGCAGGTCGAAGACGTGTCCGGTCTCGTGGGCCAGCACGTTGTGGTCCGGCGGGTGCTGTTCGAAGACGGTGACGACGCGCCTGATGTCCGTACCGTCGGCGTGCAGCGGCTGATCGAAGTTGACGACCTTGGTGGCGTCGGAGTCGACGCCCGGGGCGTCCGGGTCCGCGACGAGGTAGACGATGTCGTACTTCGAGAAGTCCACCTCGGGGTCGGCCGCGTCGATCGCGTCGTGCAGATAGGCGCTGCGCCGGTCGCTGGACCAGTCACGCCTTATGCCGTAGCGGAGCGACGGCTCGGGCATCTGGATCCACCGCTTCTGCGGGTGCGGGCGCAGGGTGAACCTTCCGTAACTGGCGCGCTGGAAGAACCTGGTGGTGGCGGGGAAGTAGTCGGAGGTGAGTTCGGCGGGGGTGGTGACGGGCCGGGCGTCCGGGAACGAGAGGAAGATCATCACCGCGTCGAGCGGATGGTCGGGGCGCGGATAGGCGCCGTTCCACTCGTCCAGGCCCAGCGAGTGGTGGGCCGCGGTCCGGGGCAGCGCGCAGGCGGCGGCCGCACCGGTGGCGGCCGCGACGGGACCCGCGACGAGGGAGGTGGCGGCGACCGCCAGCAGCGAGACCAGGCCGGCCGTCACGGCGCGCGGACCCGGCCTCACCACTCCTCCGGGTCCGTGCTGACGCGGCACATCTACCTCCGGGTGCGGGGTGCGGACGCCTGGGATCTTCAGCACCCTCCCGACCACCCTGTGGCGATTCGGGCGTTACGTCCTGTTGAGCTGCCCCAGTCGGGTCAGCGCCCCAACCACGCACTCGCCTCACAGACAGTCACAATCAATCACTGGCGCAACCGGAAAGAACGGAGCCGCACAGAAACGATCAGGCATGGGCAAACCGGAACTGCGCGCGAATGGCCCATGCACATCGGGCGCGGAGCCCGGAACAGCCGGGGCGCTGGAACGGCCGAGCCACCAGCCTCTATGCTTCACCTCGCTTTCCTCCGCGATTTCCGCCCCTGACAACGGCGCTCCACGCGGCGGGCCAGTCCGACCAGACCTGTCCGGGACAGAACTGCATGGCGGGAGCGAACGGTGAGCGCAACCTCCGATGGGCCGCGGCCCCCGGCAGGCACAGCCCCCTCTTCCGCACGACCATCGGTCACGGAGCGTCATGACTCATGGCCCGCCGGGGCCATGCCCGCGAGCGCGTGCGGGGATACGGCGGTCTCCGGTCCGCACGACTACCGGGCCGCGTTCCTCGCCGCCACCCTCCCGATGGCCGTCGTCGACCACGAGGGCCTGATCGTCACCGCGAACGAGGCGCTGTCCGCCCTGGTCGGCATCGCAGCCCCGGCGCTCACCGCGCAGTCGGCCTCCGACCTGGTCGACCTCGCGGCGGACGGCCGCACCTGGCACGCGTACCGCGAGGTGCTGCACGGCAGGCGCTCCCGCTTCCGCTGCACCCGCCGGCTCAAGCACCCCGACGGGCGCTCCCTGTGGGCCGAGATCACCGTCGTGCCGATGCCGGGGGCGCGGGAGCCGGAGACCGGTGCCGCGCACCGGCAGGTGCTGCTCTCCGTCGCGGACGTCAGCGACCGGCGCGAGCTGCAGAAGCGGCTGCACCACCTCCAGATGCACGACCCGGTGACCAGGCTGCCCAACCGCACCCTGTTCTTCGAGCGGCTCTCGGCCGCCCTGGAGACCCCGCCGTACCAGGACGACACCCGTCCCGGACGCGGCCGCATCGGGCTCTGCTACCTGGACCTGGACGGCTTCAAGGCGGTCAACGACACCCTCGGGCACCGGATCGGCGACCGGCTGCTCGCCGCCGTCGCCGGCCGGCTCACCGACTGCGCGGAGCAGGAGAGCCGGCACCCCGGGGGCGCCCCGCTGGTGGCGCGCCTCGGCGGGGACGAGTTCGCGATCCTGGTCGAGGAGTCCACCGGCACCCGGCAGCTGACCGAGCTCGCCCGCACCGTGCTCGCGGCGCTCCAGAAGCCCTTCGACCTGGCCGGCCAGCGGCTCTCCGTCTCGGCCTCGATCGGGGTGGTGGAGCGGCCGGTGGCGGGCACCTCGGCCACCGGCCTCATGCAGGCCGCCGATACGACGCTGTACTGGGCGAAGGCCGACGGCAAGGACCGCTGGACCCTCTTCGACCCGGAGCGCAACGCCCACCGGATGACGCGTCAGGCCCTCTCGTCCAACCTCCGGCCGGCCGTGGAGCGCGGCGAGTTCACCATCGAGTACCAGCCGCTGGTCGGCATGGCCGACGGGGTGGTGCGCGGGGTGGAGGCACTGGTGCGCTGGAACCATCCGCAGTTCGGCATGCTCTCGCCCAACCGGTTCGTCGCGATCGCCGAGGAGGACGGCTCGATCGTGCAGCTGGGCCGCTGGGTGCTGCGGGCGGCGTGCCGTCAGGCCCGGCGCTGGCAGCTCGACCACCCGGCGGAGCCGCCGCTGTTCATCAGCGTCAACGTCGCGGTCCGCCAGGTCTGGGACTCCGATCTGGTCACCGATGTGGCGGAGATCCTCGCGGAGACCGGCCTGGCCCCGGCGCTGCTCCAGCTGGAGCTGACCGAGTCCGCGGTGATGGGTTCCGCGGGCCGCCCGCTCCAGGCCCTCCAGGCACTGAGCGACATGGGCGTCCGGATCGCCATCGACGACTTCGGGACCGGCTACTCCAACCTCGCCTACCTGAGCCGGCTGCCGGTCTCCGTACTCAAACTGGACGGCGCCTTCGTACGCGGCTTCCGCTACGAGGACGGCAGCCATCCCAGCCCCGCCGACGAGACGATCGTCGAGGCGATGGTCCAGCTGGCGCACCGGCTGGGCCTGACCGTCACCGCGGAGTGCGTGGAGACGGCCGGCCAGGCGGAACGGCTGCGCCGGATCGGCTGCGACACCGGGCAGGGCTGGCTCTACTCACGCGCGGTCGCCCCGGAGCGCATCGCCGAACTGCTCGGCGCCCGCGCCCTGGAGGCCTGAGCCGGCGGCCCGCCGGGGTCCGGGCCGGGCTCCCGGCAGCCGGGTCAGGCTCCCGGCAGCCCGTAGGCGTCCGCGATCAGTCCGTAGCTGCGCAGCCGGGCCTCGCCGCCGTGGGCGTTGGCGGTGATCATCAGCTCGTCGGCGCCGGTGCGCTTGGCCAGGTCGTCGAGGCCGCCGCGGACCTCGTCCGGGGTGCCGTGGACGATGTTGACGAGCCAGCTGTCGACGAACTCGCGCTCCATCGGGGTGAAGGCGTACGCCTCCGCCTCCTCCGGCGTCGGGACCAGCCCGGGGCGGCCCGAGCGCAGCCGGAGCATCGACAGGGCGCCGGTCAGCACCTGGCGGCGGGCCTCGCGCTCGTCCTGTGCGGCCAGGGCGGCGACGCCGATCAGGGCGTACGGGGCGTCCAGCACCGCGGACGGCCGGAAGGACTCCCGGTACAGCTCCAGGGCCGGGATGGTGTTCTGGGCCGAGAAGTGGTGGGCGAAGGCGAAGGGCAGGCCGAGCATCCCGGCCAGCCGGGCGCTGAAACCGGAGGAGCCGAGCAGCCACAGGGGCGGCCGGGCCGGGGACTGGACGCCGCCCTCGGAGGTGGCCTGGACGGGGCCGGGGACCGCGTGGATGCGGGCGTAGGGGTGGCCGTCGGGGAAGTCGTCGTCCAGGAAGCGGGTCAGCTCGGCCAGCTGCTGCGGGAAGTCGTCGGCCCCCTCGTTGAGCCGTTCGGTGCGGCGCAGGGCGGCGGCGGTGGCGCCGTCGGTGCCGGGGGCGCGGCCGAGGCCGAGGTCGACGCGGCCGGGGGCCATGGCCTCCAGGGTGCCGAACTGCTCGGCGATGACGAGCGGGGCGTGGTTGGGCAGCATGACGCCGCCGGAGCCGAGCCGGATGCGTTCGGTGCGGGCGGCCGTGTGGGCCAGGATCACGGCCGGTGAGGACGAGGCGACGCCGGGCATCGAGTGGTGTTCCGCGACCCAGTAGCGGTGGAAGCCGCGCCGCTCCGCGAGCTGCGCGATCTCGACTCCGGTGCGCAGGGCCTGGCTCGCGGTGCTGCCCTGTCCCACGGTCACCAGATCGAGCACGGAGAGCGGAACGGGTGCCGTTCCCTCCGCCTTGCCACGGATCTCGTCGCCTCGAATCTCGTCCACGTCCTGACCTCTCCGATGGTGCTCTGATATCCCTCTGTACGTCCGGAGAGAGCAAACAGGAGGATGACTCCGTTTATTCCGGGCCAGGTCGCTCCGGAGCCCGCCCCCGCTCCGCAGCCCCGCTGTCGTCCCGGGGCCCGGCTACTCCGGGGCCCGGCCGGTGCCGCCGCCGTGCGCGTACGAGCGGCCGCTGCCCCAGACCCGCCGGGCCGGTGGCTCGGCCGGGGCCGGCGGCGCCTCGCGGGCCGCGAAGAGCGTGCCGAGCCGCGCGGCCCAGGCGGGGCGGTCGGCCAGGCGCAGCGCCTCCCGGACGGCCACCTGGTTCGCGGTGAGGACCGGTTTGCCGAGCAGCTCCTCCAGTTCCGTGAGGTGGCTGACCGTGTGCAGGGCGGTGTCGGGCAGCAGTACCGCTTCCGCGTCCGGGCGGTCGGCGGCGGTGACCAGCTCCTTGACGCGGTCCAGGCCCCAGCCGGCGGCCTCCTCTGCCGTGGCGGCACCGGCCGCGTGGGTGGCGACCACCTCGACGCCCTCCGCCGTCAGGAACGCGGTGAAGCGCGCGGCGATCCCCTCCGGGTACGTCGCGGCCACCGCGACCCGGGCGGCGTCCAGCTTCCGTACCGCGTGGACGAAGCCGATGGAGGTGCTGGAGACGGGCACGCCCAGCGCACGGGCCAGCGTCGCGGCCTGGGCGTGCGCGCCCTGCGGGCCGTCCAGGAAACTGCCGCCGTCGCAGGCCCAGACGACGGACTCGACCCCGGAGCGCACCAGCTCCTGCGCCCCGGCCGCGAGCCGCTCGGGGGTGCCCAGGGCCCGCAGGGCGTCCTCGCGGTAGGCGTCGTCGGGGCACTCGGTGTGCTGGACGACGAGTCTGATGGTGCTGTCGAGCAGGACCTCCATGCGCGGGAAGTCGCCCGCCGCGAAATGGCCCGGGTAGAGGAATCCGACGGTCGTCATGTCCACCCTTCCTGTGCGCCGGCAGCTGTCCGTCCGCTGTCCGGCTGTCTTCCGGAGCTCCCCCGTCTCCGTTCAAGTATTCCCCCATCCGCCCGGCTCATCGCTACGAGCTGTTGACGGGGGCGGGGGCGGCTGCGAGCGTGGGCCCGGAGCCCACCCGGGGCCCGCCGACGGGCCCCGGGCCGACGCGGGAGGAACCGTCCCCCATGCCGGAGCCCGTTCTGCTCGTACTGGACGCCGATCCACCGCCCCGGCTCGGCCGGCTGGCCGGGCGGGTCGCGGTCCGGCACACCGACGCGGCCGGTCTGGCCGCACAGCTCCCCCACGCCGATGCCCTGCTGGTCTGGGACTTCGCCTCCGACGCGGTACGGGAGGCCTGGCCGGGCGACGGGGAGCGACCGGCCTGGGTGCACACGGCGAGCGCGGGCGTGGACCGGCTGCTCTGCCCGGAGCTGGTGGAGTGCGACACGGTGGTGACCAATGCCCGGGGCGTGTTCGAGCAGCCGATCGCCGAGTACGTGGCGGGGCTGGTGCTGGCGTTCGCGAAGGACCTCCCCGGCACCCTGGAGCTCCAGCGGGCGCGACGGTGGCGGCACCGCGAGAGCCTCCCGGTCTCCGGCACGCGTGCCGTGGTCGTCGGCGCCGGGCCGGTCGGGCGGGCGGTCACCCGGCTGCTGATGGCGCTGGGCGTCGAGGTGGCGCTGGTGGGGCGTACGGCCCGGCGCACGATCCACGGGGCGGAGGATCTGGACCCGCTGGCGGCGCGGGCCGACTGGGTGATCTGCGCGGCGCCGCTGACCCCTCGGACGCACGGGATGTTCGACAGCCGGTTCTTCGGGCTGATGCAGCCGTCGGCCCGGTTCATCAACGTGGGGCGCGGCCCGGTGGTCGTCGAGGGCGATCTGGTGGACGCGCTGCGCAAGCGGTGGATCGCGGGGGCGGCACTCGACGTGTTCGGCACGGAACCGCTCGGCCCGCGGAGCCCGCTGTGGGACGTGCCCGGACTGATCGTGTCGCCGCACATGAGCGGTGACACGGTGGGCTGGCGGGACCGGCTGGGTGAGCAGTTCGTCGCGATGTACGAACTGCGGGCGGCCGGGAAGCCGTTGCCGAACGTGGTGGACAAGCGGCTCGGTTACATCCCGGGGACGGATCTGGACGAGTGAGCCCAACCCGGCCCGTTGCATACCGACTTCACCACCCCATTGCGGACATCTCCTGATAACACCCCGTCATCCGCCGCAACCCGCAGGGAAATACACCCTGCGCACATCTCGTCGCACTCCGCCCAACTTCGGACACGGGAAGGTCACCCTCCGGCCACCGTTCGGTTACATGCGATCTCCCGCTGCATAGACGTACGGGAGCGGGAAGGCGTTCACCCTGTCCGGACTGTTCGACCTTCCAGGAGACCGCGAACCATGGCTGATTTCCCGAACCTGTCCCGCCGGGGCTTTCTCAACCGATCGGCAGCGGTGGGCGGTCTGCTCGTCGTGCCCGGCCTGCTCACCGCGTGCAGCAAGACCGGCGCCGACTCCGCGGACGGCGAGGGAGCCCTCGACAAGCTCCGCAAGCAGGGCTTCGTCCGGGTCGCGTACGCCGACGAGGCCCCGTACGGCTACATGGAGGGCAAGCAGCTCAAGGGCGAGGCACCGGCGCTGCACCGCGAGATATTCAAGGCCCTCGGGGTCGACGAACTGCGGCCCACCCTCTCCGAGTGGGACGGGCTGATCCCGGGCCTGCAGGCCAAGAAGTACGACGTGGTCAGCGCGGGTATGGCGATCACCCCCGAGCGCTGCGCCAACGCCCTTTTCTCGGAGCCCGAGTTCATCTCGCCGACCGCGATGATGGTGAAGAGGGGCAACCCGAAGAAGATCACCGACCTGGCGTCCGCGAAGGCGGCCGGGATCACCATCGGTGTGATGGCGGGCGCGGTCGAGGGCTCGTACGCCGAGGGCGCGGGCATCTCCAAGGGCAAGATCAAGACGTTGCAGAAGCCGCAGGACGGCGCGGACGCGGTGAAGGGCGGCCGGGTCGACGCGTTCCTGCTGACCGGCATCTCGCTGCGCTGGCTCGCCAAGACCAACGCGGGCACCGAGGTCACCGAGGCCTTCCTGCCGGAGCTCAAGGGCAAGAAGCAGTACAGCCCCGGCGGCGCCGTCTTCCGCAAGGGCAACGAGGATCTGCGGGACGCCTTCAACCGTGAACTGAAGAAGATCGTCTCCGACAAGTCGCGCTATGTGAGCCTGCTCCAGGACTACGGCTTCGGAGCCAGCGAGCTTCCGCCGGCCAACCTGAAGACGGCCGATCTGTGCAAGGGCTGACAGGGACGGAACCCACCGCATGAGTGATTTCTTCTCCGCCTTCATGGACGATCTCCCGCAGTTGCGCTCGGGGCTGTGGGTGACCCTGGAGGCCACGATCCTGGGTGCGCTGGTGGCCCTGGTGCTGTCGTTCGTCCTCGGTCTGATGTCGATCAGCCGGCTGCTGCTGTCGCGTGGCGTCTCCCGCGTGGTCGTGGAGTTCTTCCGCGGCACCTCGCTGTACGTCCAGCTGTTCTGGTTCTACTACGCGATGCCGCCGCTCACGGGGTACGAACTGTCCCCGCTGCTGTGCGGCGTCCTCGCCTTCGGCCTCAACTACGGCGCGTACGGCGCCGAGGTGGTGCGCGGGGCGATCAACTCCGTTCCGCGCGCCCAGTACGAGGCGACGATCGCGCTGAACATGACGCCGCTGCACCGGATGCGCAAGGTGATCATGCCGCAGGCCTGGGTGCAGATGCTCCCTCCCCTCACCAACCTGCTGATCCAGCTGCTGAAGTGCACGCCGCTGCTCTGGCTCATATCGGCCGCCGACCTGATGACCGCGGTCGAGAAGCTGCGCAGCCGTACGGGTGAGACCCTCACCGCGTATGTGACCCTGCTGGCCTGCTACTTCGTGCTGGCGTACGCGCTGACCCTGCTGATGAACCTGCTGGAGCGGTCCGCCAAGCGCAAGCTCGGCCTGGAGACCGGCGGCAGCAGCCTGCTGAAGTCCCGCAGCGCCGTGACCGCCGCCGCCGCGGGAGGTGCCCGGTGAACGAGGGATTCAAGTGGGACGCCGTCGGCGAGGCCCTGCCCCTGCTCCTGCAGGGGTTCAAGATCACCCTGCTGGCCACCCTGCTGGGCACGGTGGTCGCCGCGGTGCTCGGGCTGGCGATCGCGGTCGCGGGACGGGCTCCGAGCCGGTTCGTGACGGTGCCGGTCAAGGCGGTGATGGAGTTCATCCGCTCCACCCCGCTGCTGATCCAGCTCGTCGGCGCCGCCGCCGTGTTCAGCTCGGTGGAACCGCTGTACGTCGGCATCGTGGTGCTGGGCATCCACTACGCCACGTACACCTCCGAGGTGTACCGCGCCGGGATCGACAGCGTCCCGAAGGGGCAGTGGGAAGCCTGCCGGGCACTGTCCATGTCGCCCCGGCGGACCTGGCAGGCCGTGATCCTGCCGCAGGCGGTGCGCAACGTACTGCCCGCCCTCGGGAACTACGCGATCCTGATGTTCAAGGAGACCCCGTTCCTCGCCGTGATCACGGTGCAGGAGATGGTCTTCAAGGCCCGTGAGTACGGGGCCGAGCACTTCGTGTACACCGAGGTGTTCACGCTCGCCGGGGTGCTCTTCCTGGTCGCGAGCTACCCGACCTCGCTGTTGATGAGAAAACTGGAGAAGCGCCTTGGCCACTGAACCGCTCCCCGTACAGAAGACCGCGGCCACGGCGCCCGAGGACGTCGTGCCGGTCTCCACCTCCAAGGACACCGGGCATCCGCTGGTCCGCTTCGACAAGGTGGTCAAGCAGTACGGCGACCATGTCGTCCTCGACCAGCTGGACTTCACGGTCGAGCGCGGCGAGCACGTCACCCTGATCGGGCCCAGCGGCTCGGGCAAGACCACGATCCTGCGGCTGCTGATGACGCTGGAGAAGGTCAGCGACGGCGTGATCCGGATCAACGGCGATCCGCTGACGCACATGGCGGCGGCGGACGGCTCACTGAGGCCGGCCTCGGAGAAGCACCTGCGCGAGGCGCGGAAGAAGATCGGGATGGTCTTCCAGCAGTTCAACCTCTTCCCGAACATGAAGGTGCTCCAGAACATCACCGAGGCACCGGTCAACGTGCTGGGCATGGACCGGGACAAGGCGGAGACCAGGGCCCGGGAGCTGCTCGACCTGGTCGGGCTCTCCGCGAAGGTCGACGCCCACCCCTCCCAGCTCTCCGGCGGCCAGCAGCAGCGGGTCGCGATCGCGCGGGCGCTGGCGATGGAGCCGGAGATCCTGCTCCTGGACGAGGTGACGTCGGCGCTCGACCCGGAGCTGGTGGCCGGCGTCCTGGAGCTGCTGAGCGATATCGCGCGCAACACCGACATCACCATGCTCTGCGTGACCCACGAGATGAACTTCGCCCGGGACGTCTCGGAGAAGGTGCTGATGTTCGACGCCGGGCGGGTCGTGGAGTCCGGTTCGCCGGAAAAAATCTTCACGGACCCGGAGCACGAACGCACGCGCGAATTCCTCAACGCGGTGCTGTGACCTCGGCATCCGTCGTCCACTCTTGACCCTGGCATATGCCAGGTGCGTGCGCCCCAGTTCGCGGAGCCGGGGCGCACAGCCGACTCGTCAACACCAGCCCCCGAACCGGCCATTGGCGGCTATCGTGAGGGCAGAGCTTGCGGTCACAACCTGGTAGGGGGGAAACCGTGGCGTTGAAGCCCGAACCGACCGCGCCGTTCCATTCGGTGCAGTACGCCCTTCGTGTTCTCGAAACGGTCTCCAAACACGGCAACGGCGTGACGGACACCCAGATCGCCCGGGAGACGGGACTGCCCGTCGGGCACCTCGCCTCCCTCCTGCTGATGCTGCGCCGCGAGGGGTACGTCGAGCAGATCGCCGACGGCGCGTACGTGATCGGCGCCTCACTGGTGCTGCTCGGTTCCGGCGCGGCGCGCAGACAGGCCGTGGAGGCCCGGCTCCAGCAGGCGCTGGTGCAGCTGCGCGACTCGGTCGGCGCGGCGATCTACATCAGCCGGTACGTGGACGGTGAGATCCGGGTCACCCAGTACGCCGACGGCCCGCGCACCCCGGCGGTCAACGAGTGGGTGGACTTCAGGTCCTCCGCGCACGCCTCGGCCATCGGCAAGTGCCTGCTGACCCAGTTGGACCAGAACGGGCGCCGCGACCACATCTCCCGGCACAAGACCGCCCGGCTGACGTCGCGGACGATCACGAGTGAGCAGGTCCTCTTCTCCAAGCTGGACAGCCAGCCGGCGACGGTCCCGGTGCTCGACCTCCAGGAGTACGCGGTCGGCACGGTGTGCGCGGCGGTGCCGCTGACCGCCGGGGCGTCGGCGGGATGCCTGGCGCTCTCGCTGCCCGTCGAGGACGCGCACCGGCTGCGCGAGGCGGCGGACACGCTGAACCGGCGCGCGGCCCCGGTGCTGCTGTCCCTGGCCCTCTAGGAAGGGCCCGCGAACGGGCCCGCGGCCGGGTCCGCCAGGGGTTGTCATTCGCACCCCTGAGGACCAGGTATTATTTTCGAGTCAGCAGGCGCCGCTAGCTCAGTTGGTTAGAGCAGCTGACTCTTAATCAGCGGGTCCGGGGTTCGAGTCCCTGGCGGCGCACGGACAACACACGAGGCGGTCTCCGTTCAACGGAGACCGCCTCGTGTGTTCTGTGCTGCCCTTCGACATGTACAAGCGTTTTATACAGTCGTACTAGACAACTGTTTTACACGCTCGTATATTCCCTGGCATGACAACACCCACGCGCACCACCACCGCATCCGGCGAGCGCGCCGGCCGCAAGGAGTGGACCGCTTTCGTGGTCCTGCTGCTCCCCCTCCTCCTGGTCTCGATGGACGTCTCCGTCCTCTTCTTCGCGATCCCGTCCATCGACCGGGACCTCGCGCCCAGCGCCACCCAGCAGCTCTGGATCTTCGATGTGTACGGCTTCGCCCTCTCCGGCCTGCTCATCACGATGGGCTCGCTCGGCGACCGGATCGGCCGCCGCAAGCTGCTGCTGATCGGTGCCCTCGCCTTCAGCACGGCCTCGGTGGGCGCCGCCTACGCCTCCAGCCCCGAGATGCTCATCGCGGCCCGTGCCGTGCTGGGGATCGGCGGTGCGACGCTGATGCCGTCGACGATGGGCCTGGTGCGGAACATGTTCCGCGACGAGACGCAGCGCAGCCGAGCCGTCGGCATCTGGTCCGGCGCCATGGCCGGCGGGATCGCGCTCGGCTCGGTGCTCAGCGGCGTCATGCTGGAGCACTTCTGGTGGGGTTCGGTCTTCCTGATCAACGTGCCGGCGATGGTGCTGCTGCTGGTCCTGGTGCCGGTGCTGGTGCCGGAGTTCAAGGACCCGGAACCGGGCCGCTTCGACTTCCTCAGCGTGCCGCTGTCGATGGGCTCGGTGCTGCCGGTCGTCTACGGGGTCAAGGAGACCGCCGCCCACGGCATGGACCCACGCAACGCTCTGCTCATCGTCGCCGGGCTCGTCATCGGCTGGTTCTTCGTCCGCCGGCAGCGCGGCCGGAGCGACGCGATGATCAGCCGGGAGCTGTTCCGCGGCCGCGGCTTCGCCGCCGGGATCGGGCTGAACGCGCTGGCCTCCTTCGCCATGATGGGCTCCGCCTTCTTCACCACCCAGTACCTCCAGTCGGTGCTCGGCATGAGCACGATGGAGGCCTCGCTGTGGAGCCTGGCGCCGTCACTGGCGGTCGGCGCCGCGGCGCCCGCCGCCACGGCCGTCGCCCAGCGGGTCGAGCGGAGCCGTGTCGTCTGCGCCGGGTTCGTGATCGCGGCGGCCGGCTTCGGCGTCCTCGCCCTGTCCGGCACCGACTCCCTGTGGCTGCTGCTGGTCGGATCGGCCGTGATGAGCAGTGGAATCGTGACCGTCATGGCGCTCGTCTCGGACATGGCGCTGTCCACCGCCCCGCCCGAGAAGGCGAGTTCGGCCGCGTCCCTGCTGGAGACCGGGCAGGAGTTCGGCGGGGCGATGGGGATGGCACTGCTGGGCGCGGTGGCGACCGCGGTGTACACCGCCCAGATGCCGGACTCGGCGCCGGACGTGGCGCGCAAGACGTTGCCGGGGGCGCTGTCCACCGGCGACGGTTCGCTGATATCGCTCGGCCGGGAGGCCTTCGTGCACAGCATGAGTTACGCGTCGGTGGCCGGGGCGCTGCTCCTGCTGGCGGGGGCGGTCCTCGCGGTGACGCAGCTGCGGCGGGCGGTCCTCTCAGGCCCGTCCGGTGTCCGATGACAGCAGACCGGCCCGGCCGTGCTCCTCGAACTCGGCAGTGAGGGAAATCAGTTGTTCCTCCCCGAACGGAACGTAGGCACCTTCCTGGTCCCGGTGCCACACAGCGGTCCCCGCCCGGAAGCCCTCCAGGCGCAGCCCGGCCCGGTGCACCTTGTTCGTCGCGGTCACCGGCATCGTGGGCACGATCCGCACGAACCGGGGTGCCATCTTCGTGCCCAGGTCGGGCTGGTCCCGGAGGAAGGCGGCGAAGGCGGCCGGATCGAACCCGGCCCCTTCCCGCAGCGCCAGCGCCGCCATGACCTGGTCCCCCGCGACCGGATCGGGCACCGCGTAGACCGCGACGGCGGCCGCGTCCGCCCAGCGGGCGAGGATGTTCTCGATCATCGCGGCGGCCAGGTTCTCGCTGTCGACCCGGAGCCGGTCCTCGGTGCGGCCGGCGAAGTAGAGGAAGCCGTCGGGGTCGCGGAAGAAGAGGTCGCCGGTCCAGTACCAGCCGCCGCGCAGCCGGGCGGCGTCCGCCTCCTCGTTGCGCCAGTAGCCCTCGAACGGGGTCCGGCCCCGGTTGACCAGCTCCCCTATCGCGGCGGCGCCGTTGAGCAGCCTCCCGCCCTCGTCGAAGACGGCGGCGACGCGCTCGCGGCCCGTCTCGGGGTCGAGGACCGCGAGGTCGTCGCGGTCCGCGGCCCGGCCGATCGCGCCGGGCGGGGTGTCCGGGGTCCGCTGGATCGCGGCGCCGCCCTCGGAGGAGCCGTAGCCCTCGACCAGCCGCACCCCGAACCGCTCCCGGAAGCGGGCCGCGTCCACCGCGCCCGCCTCGGTGCCGAAGCCGATCCGCAGCGGGTGCTCCCGGTCGTCGGGGCGCTCCGGGGTGGCCAGCAGGTACTGCACGGCACGGCCGACGTAGGTGAAGTAGGTGGCCCCGTGGGCGCGTACGTCGGAGAGGAAACCGGAGGCCGAGAAGCGGCGGCGCAGTGCCACGGCGGCGCCGCCGGCCAGCGCCGGGGCCCAGTCCGCGATCACCGCGTTGCCGTGGAACATCGGCATGCAGATGTAGTGGACGTCCTCGCGGCCGGTGCCGAAGTGCTCGACGAGCGAGTGCCCGGCCGCGGCGAGGCGGCCCTGGGTGCAGAGCGCGGCCTTCGGGGCGCCGGTGGAGCCGGAGGTGAAGTAGAGCAGCATCCGGGTTCCGGGCCCGGGACGGGCGATGACCGTGTCACCGGGCTCGGCCCCGGCGTAGGGGGCGAGCAGTTCGGTGTACGCCTCGGTGTCGGTGACCAGCACCCGGACGCCGGGCAGTTCCAGGCCGTCGAGCAGCGGCAGATGGGCGCGCTCGGTGATCAGGACCCGGCATTCGGTGTGCGTGATGTCGCGGGCCAGCTCGGCGCCGCGGCGGGTGGGGTTGATGCCGGCGACGGCGGCCCCGGCCAGGGCCGCCGCGCTCAACCACATGGGGAATTCGGGGGTGTTGTCGAGCAGCACCCCGAGGTGCGGTTCGCCGCCCGCCGGCAGCAGATCCGCCAGGAGCGCGGCCCGCGCGGCAGCGCCGGAGGCGACCTGGTGGTGGCTGAGAACGGTGTCCTCGTGCCGCAATCCCGGCCGGTGGTCGCCCCATTGGCGCTGTACGAGCTCCGCGACGGTGCCTGCGCTCCTCATGGCGCCGCACGGTAACTGACTAAACGTCAGAACTGAACATCGGAGCACGAGTAGAACGCGTTGGCCGTGTCCGAGATGTTCCAGACGCTCAGGATGATGTGCTTCCCGGTCTTCTGGGTGGGGATGGTGCCCTGCTGGGTCAGCGTGGCGGGCGGCTGCTTGCCGCCGTACGGCACCGTCATGAACGGCTGCGACTCCAGGTCGGAGCGCTTGAGCGGCTTGGTGGGGTCCCAGCCGTTCTTGGTGATGTAGTAGCGGAAGTCCGTGGTGGCGTGCCGGGCGGTGAACTGCCAGCGGAAGCTGAAGCCCTGACCAGCGGTGACGTGGGTGGCGGGCCAGTTCCCGCCGCGCGGGTCGTCGAGCTGCGCGAACTCGCCGTGGCCACCGGAACAGATCGCACCGTCGGCGGGGCCGGCCGCCGGGAAGCCCTTGGGGCCCTCGACGCTCTGCGGCTCCCACTGGATGTTGCCGCAGCCGGTCACCGTGCCGTTGGCACACAGCTTCTGACGGCTGATGGGGTTGTCGGTGTAGCCGTGGCTGCTGGCGCTGCTGGTCGCGAACATCGAGACGCCCGCCACTGCCAGGCCCACCAGGGCCGCACTTGTCTTCTTACGCATTGCTGACGCTCCTCGGAGTACGTGGGGGAGGTTCCATGAGCACTGCTGCGCGCGGGTCGTGCGGTCTAGACCAAGTCCTAGATTATTGACGGATCATGAACATGTCCAGACCAATGTGAGTTGGATTCCGGTTCACTCGGCACCGGTCTCCCGGGCCGCCTCAGACGCTGTCCCCACCACCGCGTCCGGTGTAGAAGGCCACGGTCAGGTCCTTCACCAGCGACTTCCGCTCGTAGTCGTCGAGCTCCACGAGCCCCCGGGCGGTCAGCCGGCTGACGGTGTCGTCCACCGCGTCCACCACCGAAGTCAGCACGCTGTCCCGGTGTTTGGCGTCGATGGCCGCGATCCGGCGCCGCTGCATGGCCGCGGCCACCTCCGGCGCGTACTCGATCCCGGTCGGCTGCGCCGAGTACACCTCGATGCCGACCGGTTCGCAGTCCGCCTTCAGCATCCGGGTCAGCGCGTCGCCCACGGCCTCGGCGTTGCGCAGGGTGTGGGCGTCCTCGTGGAAGGCGTCGGCGGGCAGTTGCGAGAGGACCCGGGCCATCGCCGCCTCCACCTGCTCCCGCAGGTACTCCTCGTGGTCCGCGATGCCCAGCGTCGCCCGCACGGTGTCCTCGACCCGCCACACGACGAGGACGACGACCCGCAGCGCCGTACCGTTCGCGTCCACCGCGGGCAGCGGCTCGCTGCGCCAGTGCCGCAGCCGGACATCGACCCGGCGGCGCAGCAGCAGCGGGCTGACCCACATCAGCCCGGTGCGCCGCACGCTGCCCCGGTACTGGCCGAACAGGGTGAGCACCCACGCGTATCCGACCCGGCCGCGGGTCAGCCCGCCGAGCGCGAAGAGCACCCCGGTCAGCGCCAGCGCGAGCGCCGCCCAGGCGCCGAGGCCGATGCCGTCGTACGGACGCGGGCCCAGCCCGAACCGGGCCGGCACCCCGCCCGGCAGCGCACCCGTCCACCACAGGACCCCGGCCGCCGCGGCGAGTGAGCCGAGGGCGGCGAGCAGCGCGGCCCAGCCGGGCAGCTCGGGTCCCGGCCGTTCGTTCAGCCGGGGGTCCGCGACCGGCGCGGGCCGGGTGGAGGGCCGCACCTGCGGTGACCGGGGCAGCGGCGGCCGCCGGACACCGGCCGGCCGCTCGCTCCCGGCCGCCCCGCGGACGACGGTGGCGGGCAGTGCGGCGGCGTCCGAGGCGACCTCGGGGTCGTCGCGGAAGAGCAGGTGCACCGGGATGGAGGCGGTGCGCTCGTTGGCGATGACCGACTGATGGCGTCCGGTGTCCACCCGCACCTCGGTGCGCGTCCCGGTGCGCGTCTCGCCCGTGCCGCCGTCGCCGAAGGACAGCGAGAGGGAGGGCCCGGGGTCCCGGCGGGCCGGGGCGAGCCCCGGTCCGGGGAGGAACGGCCCCGCCGCCAGGGCCGGTTGCCCCGGATCACCCGCGCCCTCGCGCACCTTCGCGTCCGCCCGTACGACCGGATCGGCGGCCGCGTCCGGAGCCGGCGCCGCGCCCGGAACCGACACCGAGGCGGAGGCGGAGGCGGCGCCGAAGGCGGACCCCCCGCGTTCGCCCGCGCCCGGAGTCAGGTCGAGCACCAGGTCGACCACCGAGTCCGGCCCGGACCGCGCCACCGGACCGGTCCCGCGCTCCCCCGGTTCCGGCGCCGACCAGTCGTAGGGCCCGTCCGGACCCGGCGCCCGCTCCGGCCGGTCCGGGGCGGCCCACTCCCGCACCGGGAGCGCCCCGTACCTCTCCTCGCCGTGCCCCGGGTTTCCCGGGCTCCCGTTCTCTCCGTGCTCCTGGTTCCCGGAGCTGTCCGGCACCGTGGATCGCATTCCCGCCTCCGTCATGTGCGTCGTGTCACGCGAAGAGTCGCCGCCAGGTCTCCGGACCCGGATAGCCGTCGGCCTCCGCACCCCGCCAGCCCTGGGCCTTCTGGAAGGCCTCGACATTGCGCCGGTCCGCCTCGGTCCACCGGGGTCCGGGGCCCGAGAGGTAGTACTTGCCGTATCCCTTCTTCACCAACTGTTTCCCGAGCCTGTCGACATGGCCGCTGGACTGACCCGTCCGGAAATAGCCCCGCCCGGGGAAGGCGGGCGCCGTCGTCGAGCCGCTCTGGCCGCTCTGGCCCGCGGCGGGGATGCTGCGGCCGGTGCCGCCGGTCAGCAGCCGCCAGGTGTCGGGTCCCGGGATGCCGTCGGCCTCCTTGCCCTTCCAGCCCTGGGCCTTCTGGAACGCCTCGGTCGCCCGCCGGTCGGCGCTGCCCCAGGCGGGCCCCGGGCCGACCTTGTAGAAGCGTTTGCCGCCGCGTGCGACGAGCAGCTTGCCGAGCTGCGTGACGTAGGCGTTGTTGGCGCCCGGACCGAACTTCCCGGCCCCCGGGAACCCCGTCGTCGAGCCGCTGCCGCCGGTTCCGCTGCTCAGGCCCTTGTAGCGGTAGGCGACGTAGCTGCCCGAGTTCGACCAGTACGCCATGGGCGTCGTCTGCTTGCGGGTGTGCGGCGTGGTCTGCTCGTACGCCGTGTAATGGGTGTGCGTGTAGTCCGTCCAGCCGCCGAAGATCGTGACGTGCGAGCCCTTCGAGGGGTCGGCCGGGTTGTGGAAGAGCAGGATGTCGCCGGGCTGGAGATCTTCCCGGGCGATCCGCGTCCCGTACGAGGCGAGGCTGCCGGTCCACTCGTTGCCCGGCAGGTTCCAGGCCATCGACACATAACCGGAGCAGTCCTGCCGGTACCCGTCCGACCAGTACTTGCTCATGCTGTACGGGACCTGCGCGGTGATCCACTTCTTGGCGCGGTTGATGATGTCGGCCCGGCTGGTCGTGCGCAGCGCGGGTGTGCCCGTCTGCGAGGCCGGCGGCCCGGAGGCCCCCGCACCCTGGAGCGGGCCCGGCCCGCCCTGCGGACTCTCCGGTCCGGGGTCGGCCGGATCGGCCGCGTCCGCCGGCTCGGCGGGCAGGACCAGCCCCGCCGGTACCGCGCCGGCGGCCGGAGCCGGACCGGCCCCCGGCTCCGGGTCGCCCGGCAGGGTCGGATCGGTCACCGGGGCGGGCTCTGCCGCCGCCGTCGCCGCCTCCGCCAGACCGGCGCTCAGCACCACCCCGGCGGCGGTGACCAGCACCAGCGCGCGCCGCGCGCCGTGCGCGGCCGGATGTCCTCCCTGCCGCGTCGGCAGTGCCGCGGCTGCGGTTCGCCGTCGTACGGCGCACCCCGCACAGGTGCAGTCGATGGCGGGTACGTACTCCTCGAAGGCCGGCACAGTCATGCGATTCCCTCCGCAGTTGTCAAGATCTTTGGGAGCATCTGTACGGGCGTCAGTGTCTCAACTCTCCGGACATATCGCATTTTGACGGATAGAAGAGAAAAAACGACCATCCGACAGGCCGGGTCGGGCCGGAAATGGTCGGGAGCACCGCACCGGATCGGGTAGAGTTCTCCAGGTCAGCAGGCGCCGCTAGCTCAGTTGGTTAGAGCAGCTGACTCTTAATCAGCGGGTCCGGGGTTCGAGTCCCTGGCGGCGCACGCGAAGTCAAGGCCCCCTCACCACGCGCGAGGGGGCCTTGACTGTTCTCCGGCCCACCCCCGGGCAGCTCTCCGGCATCCCGCACAGGTGCCGCACAGTGAATTCTTTGCTCACGCACAGTCTGCCCAGGCCCGACGCACGGTAATCAGCCGGTCACACGGAGGCGCGGACCCCTTCGCGAGCACTCCGACCACCTCCCCAGGTACCCTCGCGCCCTCTCGCCGCAAGGGCGCGACGGCGGCGCACTGTCGCATCGCCGCCCACCCCAGCACAGCACCCGGGAGCGGCCCGGCCCCTCACCGCTTCACCGCTCAGCCGTTAGCGCGGATTCACCACGCCCAGTCTGACTCGACCGGGTGCGGAGTGTGACTGGTTATCGACGTTCCGTCAGCACTCGACTGTCCAGGGCGAGTTCGGCGTCCTACAGTGGGCGTGCGGCGGACCGGACGCCCACGACCTCCCGTGTCCGCGCCGGGCCACTCCCGCGGCCCGCGCCCCGCGGTCGAGGACCGGCCCGGCCGGCGCCCGGAGAACCCGGGTGGCCGGCCGGGCCGTGTACCGCCGGGATCAGGCGCCGACAGCGCCCGTGAGGTGGACGAGGGCGCAGGCGCGGAAGGCGGCCACCAGGCGGCCGCGGTCACCGGCCCGCGCCGCCAGCACGACACGGCTCGGTTCGACGCCGCGCAGGGGGACGACGGCCAGGTCGGGGCGGATGCCGAGCCCGCCGGTGCCCGCCGTGACGGCCAGGGCCTTCCCCGAGGCGACGAGTTCGAACTTGTCCTCGAAGTCCTCGGCCAGCGGGCCGTCGGGCGCCCGGCTTCCGTCGGGCCGGGGGTCGATGCGCCAGAAGGCGTTCCAGGCCGGGTCGGACACCCGGAGCAGCGGCTCGGCGGAGATGTCGTCGAGCGTGACGTACTCCCTGCCGGCCAGCCGGTGACCGAGGGGCACCACCAGCACCCGGGGCTCGTCGTGGAGCACCGTCACATCCAGCCCGTCGGCCCGCAGCGGCAGCCGGGTCACCACCGCGTCCACCCGGTGGGCGAGAAGGGCCTCCGGCGGCTCGTTCCAGGCCAGGTGCAGGACCCGCACGTCGGCTTCCGGGTACCGCTGGCACAGCTCACGTACCACCGGGGTGACGATGAGGCCCCGCGTGAAACCGACCGTGATCCGGCGGGGCTCGGCGACGGAGCGGGCGTGGGCCGCGGTCTGTTCGGCGAGACGCAGCAGGGCCTTCGCCCCGGGCAGGAAGGCCGCTCCGGCCTCGGTGAGCCGGCTGCCCTGCGGATCACGGTCCAGCAGTCTTACGCCCAGGCGCTGTTCGAGGCCACGGATCTGCCGGCTCAGCGACGGCTGCGCGATATGGAGAGCGGCGGCCGCCCGCCCGTAGTGGAGGTGTTCGGCGACGACGGTGAAGTACCGCACCAGGCGCAGGTCCAGGTCAGCCGGCGGGGAGGGCGAGTCGGGCATGCCCCGATGGTAGCCAGGCAGGCGGTGCCCGGAGCCGCCTCGGAACATCCCGTCGGCCTGGCGTGATGCCTGTGCCGTATCACGCGGTGCGGCACCGGACTTGGACAGCCGTGCGGGCCCGTCCCTAGCGTGGGCACGGGCCCGCCGCCGTCCGGTGCCGGGCCGGCCCGAATCACCGGGGGAGAGTCACTGTGCGGGTATTTGTTGCGGGCGCGACGGGGTACATCGGATCCGCGGTCGTGCGCGAACTCCTCGGAGCGGGGCACCGGGTGGTCGGTCTCGCCCGCTCGGACCAGGCCGCCGCCGCGCTGGCGGAGGCGGGCGCGGAGGTACACCGGGGCGATCTGGACGAGCCGGGCAGTCTGCGTGCCGGGGCCGCGGATGCGGACGGCGTGATCTTCGCCGCGAACAAGCACATCACCGAGACCGCGGACCCGGCCGCACGCGCCCGGGTCGAGCGAGCCGCCGTCGAGGCGATCGGTGCGGAGCTGAAGGGGAGCGGCAGACCGTTCGTCGTCACCTCGGGAGTCATCGGCCGCGCGCCGGGCCGGCTGCTCACCGAGGAGACCACCACCGACCCGGGCATGCTCCCGGCCCCGCGGCTCGCCGTCGAGTCGTCCGTCCTCGCGCTGGCTGAGTTGGGTGTGCGCTCGTCCTCCGTCCGGCTGGCGCCGACCGTTCACGGCCGGGGCGACGCACGCGGATTCGTCGCGGCCCTGATCGCCGTCGCCCGTGCGACGGGGGTGTCCGCGTACGTCGGTGACGGGGCGAACCGGTGGCCGTCGGTGCACCGGCTCGACGCGGCGGTGCTGTACCGGCTGACCCTGGAATCCGCCCCTGCCGGTGCGCCGTTGCACGCGGTCGCCGAGGACGGGGTGCCCTTCCGGGACATCGCCGGGGCCATCGGCCGCCGGCTGGGGCTCCCGGCAGCCGGCCTGACCGCGCAGGAGGCGGGCCGGCACTTCGCCGGCTTCCTCGCCCCGCTGGTGGCGCTGGACAGCGCGGCGTCGAGCGCCGTGACCCGGGAGCTCCTGGACTGGCGGCCCGCCCACGTCCCGCTGGTCCAGGACATCGAGGAAGGCCATTACTTCAACGGCCTGGCGGTCCTGCCCTGATCACACCGCCGGACCCGCGGCGCCCTGCGCCGCTTGTGCCGCCTTCTGCGCCGGCTCCTCACCGGTCAGGTACGCCGAGACGACCACGTTCGCGGTGTACGAGTGCGAGGCGCGGTCGTACGTACCGCCGCAGGTGATCAGCCGGAGCTCGGCCCGGCCGTCCTTGCGGGGCCCGTAGGCCTTCTGGGCATTGAAGCGGGCCCGGGTGAAGATCTGGACGTCGTCGATGGTGAACTCCGCGACCGTGCCGTCGGTCCGGGTCACCTCGACCTTGGCGCCGGGGCGGGCCGCGCTGAGCCCGTAGAAGACGGCCGGTTTCGTCTCGGTGTCGACGTGCCCGACGAACAGGGCCGGCCCCTTGGCGCCGGGCTCGCTGCCGCCGCCGTACCAGCCGACCGTCTGGGGCGTGTCGAAGGACGGCGGCGCGATCGCGCCGTCCGCGTCCAGGCCCCGGGGGACGACGGGGGCCCGGATGCCGATCGACGGGATCTCCACGCTCCTCGGCGTCACGCCCTTGATCGGCTCGTGCGCCGGGGGCAGCGGTACGCCGAGCGGGCGTCCGACCGCGGCGACGTCCCCGGTGGTCGGGGCGGAGCCGATGCCGGAGCCGTCGGTGATGCCGCGGCCCCAGAGCCAC
This sequence comes from Streptomyces sp. NPDC088730, assembly GCF_044751215.1. Lineage (NCBI taxonomy): Bacteria > Bacillati > Actinomycetota > Actinomycetes > Kitasatosporales > Streptomycetaceae > Streptomyces > Streptomyces sp. NPDC088730. Next base: position 209,643 of record NZ_JBIVLK010000001.1, on the reverse strand, counting down.
AGGCCCAGCAGGAGTACCGCCCAGGCCACTCCGGTGAGCAGCCTGCCGTGCCCCGTCGAATGGTCGGAGGAGGACATGTCAGTCGAGGGCCGGACGGCGACGGCGCGCGCTGCGGAAGGCGACCGCGACGGCGGCCACGGCGGCCAGGGCGAGGCCGACCACCGCGTGGACGGTGCCGGGGCCCTCCTGGTGGGCGGCCTGGTCCGCGAGTACGGCGGTGCCGCCGCCGCCCGCGCGGACGGGGGCGACCGGCATGGGCCGGTTGCGGTGGACGACGGTGACGACGCCGGACACCTTGGTGTGCTTGTCGTCCTTGCACACCACCTGGATGTCGTAGTCGCCGGCCTCGGCGTCGGAGCGGATCCGGGCCTCCGCGAAGAGCGTCCGGTCGTCGCCGGGCGAGAAGCGCGCCTCGGAGACGAAGGCATCGGAGTTCCCCTTGGCCTCCTTGCCCTTGCAGCCGCCGACCTCCAGGTCGACCTCGCCGCCGGGTGCGATGGAGGACGGGGAGACCGAGAGGGTGGCCCGGGACCGCGAGTCCTGGCCGTGGTCAGAACCGGAACTGGCCAGTGCGACGGAAGCGGGCATCAGGGTCGCCGCAGCGGCTGCTGCGGCACAGAACGTAAGGGGTATGGAACGCATCGTGAACCTCCTTATGGAAGGTTCACGCGTGCGGCGTGTTTCCGCATCCGCAGAGGGCCCTGCGCTGGGCCGGTGGAGTGCGGGGAGGCGGCGCCGGAGCGCGGCCTCCCCGCCCGTGGTCAGCCGAGGTCCACCAGGTCCACGAGGTCGGCGATGGAGTCGACGACGGTGGACGGCCGGAACGGGTACTTGTCGATGTCCTCGACCGTGGTGAGCCCGGTGAGCACCAGGAACGTCTGCATGCCCGCCTCCAGGCCGGCCAGCACATCGGTGTCCATCCGGTCACCGATCATGGCGCTGGACTCGGAGTGGGCGCCGATCGCGTTGAGCCCGGTGCGCATCATCAGCGGGTTGGGCTTGCCCGCGAAGTACGGGGCCTTGCCGGTGGCCTTGGTGATGAGGGCGGCGACGGACCCGGTGGCGGGCAGCGGGCCCTCCGCGGACGGGCCGGTCTCGTCCGGGTTGGTGCAGATGAAGCGGGCGCCGCCGTTGATCAGCCGGATCGCCTTGGTGAGCGCCTCGAAGGAGTACGTACGGGTCTCGCCGAGCACCACGTAGTCGGGATCGTGGTCGGTGAGGACGTAGCCGATGTCGTGCAGCGCCGTGGTCAGCCCGGCCTCGCCGATGACGTACGCCGTGCCGCCGGGCCGCTGGTCGTCCAGGAACTGGGCGGTGGCGAGCGCGGAGGTCCAGATGTTCTCGACGGGCACGTCGAGGCCCATCCGGTTGAGCCGGGCGTGCAGGTCGCGGGCGGTGTAGATGGAGTTGTTGGTGAGGACCAGGAAGGGCAGCCCGGACTCCCGCAGCCGCTTGATGAAGGCGTCGGCGCCGGGGATCGGGGTCCCCTCGTGGATGAGGACTCCGTCCATGTCGGTGAGCCAGGACGAGATCGGCTTGCGCTCTGCCATGCGGGACTCCTGATGTGCCGTACGCCGGGTGCGGGACGCCGGCGGCACCGCGTTGTGCAGCGCCGGCGTACCCGATTTTAGAGGGTCCGCGTCCGGGCGTTCCGGCCGCGGCTCCGGATCAGCCCGACGTGACGCTCACACCGTCGACCGCCCAGAACCAGTTGTTGCCCCCGGTGTAGCGGAACCGGACCTGGGCGGTGGAGGCTCCGGCCGGGACCTTGAGGGCGATCGACTCGTTCGTGGAGACGGTGTCCGAGGTGTACGTCTTGACGGAGACCGGTGCGGCGCCGTCGTAGGAGACGAGGACCTCGCCCTTCTGCGGGGCCTCCTGGCGGTAGTGGGTGGTGTAGGCGAGGGTGGCGGTGCGGCCGCCGGTGACCGGCCAGGCGGGGCCGACCAGGGTGGAGTCGAAGGTGCCGGTGTAGCTCTTGTCGACCCACTCGTCGCCGTCCGCGACCGCGAAGACGTTCCGGGCCCGGACGTTGGTCTCGCGCCACTGACCGCGCTCCGCGGCGGTCCAGAACTCGTCGGTGGTGAAGGTCCAGCCGCGCCATTCGGTGACGCCGCCGGTGCCCATCGCGCTGTTGTCGATGGTCCATCCGGCGGGCGGGGTGTGGGTGAAGCCGAGGACGGCGGCTCCGGTACCCGTCTCGTCCACCCGGGTCTGCAGCTTCGGGCGGAGCGCGTCGAAGGCGTCGGGCCTGGGCTGCTGGAGGGGGCGCCCGTCCAGGCCCCAGGCCGGGTCGACGGCTATGCCGAGGTGGGCGAGGGCGGAGACCGCGACGTCGGGCATCTTGATGTCGTACCGGGTCGAGCCCGCGGTGATGGAGCCGCCGGTCGCGATGAGGAAGGTCTGCCGCTCGGCCGCGCTGGCCCCGCCGTGGCCGCCCGCGTCGGTGTGCCCGTGGTCGGCGGTGATCATGATGAGCCAGTCCTCCGATCCGTAGGTGGCCCGGCCCTTCACCGCCGCGACCAGCTGGCCGACCTGGGTGTCGACGCCGTGGATCGCGGCGAGGTACTGGCTGCTGGCGGCGCCGTAGCTGTGGCCCGCGTGGTCGACGTTGTCGAGGTGGACGAAGACCGCGTCCCGGTTGCCGTTGGCCAGCTCGGCGGCGGCCCGGCTGGTGGTGCCGGTGTCGTACTCGGCGTCCGGGGTGGAGACCCGGGTGTCGACCTTCGAGGAGAAGATCGTGTCGGTGACCGGGTTCCAGGAGGCCACGGCGTACGTCGAGAGCGCGGGCCTCGCGGTCTCGATCCGGGTCAGGAAGTCCGGGTACCGCGCGAAGGCGTTGCCGGTGAAGGCGTTGTCCTTGACGTGGTGCTTGTCGGGCCAGACGCCCGTGATGATCGTGGACCAGCCGGGGCCCGACAGGGTCGGGGCCATCGGGTCGGCGTAGAGCGGGCTGACGGAGGTGAGTCCGGCGGCCATCAGCGCGTCGAGGTGGGGTGCGTCGGCGTCCTTGATTCTGTTCAGCAGTGCGCCGTCCAGGCCGATGACCAGGACCTTGGGGGTACGGGCGGCCGCCGCACCGGCGACGCCCGCGGCGGCGAGCGGTGCTGCGGCGGCGACGGCGGCCGCGCTCATGAGGAGTGTGCGGCGGGACATACCTGAGGTCACGAGATCCTCCGTCGGAGTGGTGGGGGCTCACGGAAGACCCGTTCAACTCCCCGCTTTCGCGCGGGGAGTTGAACTTGGGCCTAGACCCGTTATCTTTTCGCGATGATCCGCCGGAGGTCCAGACCCCCGCGGTGAACGGTCCGGCAACGGTCAGCTTCCGGTGGCCGACTTCCAGGCGTCCACGTAGGAGTCGAGGTTGGCTGCGATGTCCGACCAGTCCGGCTCGAAGACCTCGACCCCGTCCATCAGCTTCTTCAGCGCGACCGCGTTGGGGTCGCCCGCCTCGATGTCCTCGCGGGCCGCGAAGCCGCCGCCGACCGCGCTGACGTCCTTCTGGGCCTGCTCGGCGAGCATGAAGTCGAGCAGCTTCTTGCCGTTGGCGCTGTGCGGGGCCTTGGTGACCAGGCCCGCCGCGTACGGCAGGGCGAAGGTGGTGGGCTTGGAGCCGGCCTTCGCCGGGAACCAGATGCCGAGGTTCGGCATGTCCTTGGACTGGGCGTAGTTCATCTGGACGTCACCGTTGGCGGCGAGGAGCTCACCCTTGTCGACCTTGGGCGCGAGCTTGCCGGTGGAGGCGGACGGACCGACGTTGTTGGCCTGGAGCTTCTTCAGGTAGGCCATGGCCGGCTCCTTGCCGCCGAAGTCGTGCACGGCCTTGATCAACACGGCGGTGCCGTCACCCGCGACGCCCGGGGTGGAGTACTGGACCTTCTCCTTGTACGTCCCGTCGAGCAGCTGCTCCCAGGTGGCGGGAGGGGTGGTCAGCTCCTTCTTGTTGTAGATGAAGCCGAAGTAGTTGTTGACGACCGAGGTCCACTTCCCGTCGGACGCCTTGTCGGCGCCCGCCACCTGGTCGGAGCCGGCCGGCTCGTACGACTGGAGGAGTCCCTTGGCGTCGGCCTGCTGGATGAACGGCGGGAGGGTGACCAGCACGTCGGCCTGGGTGTTGGTCTTCTCGCGGACGGCGCGCTGCACCATCTCGCCGGAGCCGCCCTCCACGTACTCGACCTTGATGCCGGTCTTCTTCTCGAAGTCCTTGAAGACCTTGTCGTACCAGCCGTCGCCGTTCTCCCCCTTGAGGCCGTCGGCGCTGTAGACGGTGACGACCTTCGCGTCGGAGGCGGCGGAGGAGCCGCCGCAGGCGGAAAGGGAGGCGGCGAGGGCGAGCGCGCCGGTGACGGCGGCTATGGGCCTGAGGTGGTTCTTGCGCATGGGATTCGTATCTCCTGGAAAGCGTGTCAGAGCGGGGGAGGTCAGCGGTACGAGGCCCTGGTGCGGATGCGGGAGACCGCGAACAGCACGAGCAGCGTCGTCGCCATCAGGACCACGGCGACGGCGGCTCCGGTGAAGAGCGAGCCGCGGTCGGTGGCCGCGAAGATCTGCACCGGAAGGGGTGTCCAGTCCGGCGGGTAGAGCATCATCGTGGCGCTCAGCTCGCCCATGGAGAGGGCGAAGCACAGCCCGGCGGCCGCGGTGAGAGACGGCAGCAGGAGCGGAAGCCTGATGCGCCACAGGACGTACGAGGGCCGGGCACCGAGGCTGGCGGCGGCCTGTTCGTACATCGGGTCGAGACGTACTGTCGCGGCCGAAACCGACGAATAGGCGAACGCCGTGACAAGAACGGTGTGCGCGAGGATCACGATCCAGCGCGTCCCGTTGAGCAGCACCGGCGGCCGGCTGAACGCGACGAGCACGGCGAGCCCGACGACGACCGACGGCACGGCGACCGGCAGCATGAACAGCGCGTCGAGGAACCGTTTCCCGCGCCGCCCCAGCGAGGCCGCGGCGAGCGCCGCCCAGGAACCGACGAGCAGCGCGAGGAGGCTGGCGGTGACGGCGGTGACCAGGCTCGTGGTGAGCGCCTGGAGGGAGTCCCCCGCGGTCGCCGCGTCGTAGTGCTCCAGCGTCGGCCCGGAGGGGAACGCGCCGGACCAGTTCGTGGCGAACGAGGCGGCGAGGACGACCAGCAGCGGCACCGCGAACAGCGGGACGAACAGCAGCAGGAAGACGGCCCAGGTGGCCCACTTCCCGGTACGGCTATGCACCAGCACGTCGGCTCACCACCCGGTACAGGCTGTAGAGGCCGACGGAGATCGCGATGTTGACGACGGCCACGACACAGGCGGCCGGGTAGTCGGACTCCAGGATCGCCTTGCTGTAGACGAGCATCGGCAGGGTGGTGACGCCCTTCGCGCCGGTGAACAGCACGATGCCGAACTCGTTGAGGCACATCACCAGGACGAGGCTGCCGCCCGCCGCGAGTGCCGGGAGCGCCTCGGGCAGGATCACCTGGCGCACGATCCGGGCCGGTCCGGCGCCCAGCGAGGACGCCACCTCCAGTTGCGCGGTGTCGAGCTGGGAGAAGGCGGCGAGCAGCGGGCGCATCACGAACGGGGTGAAGTAGGTGATCTCGGCCAGGAGCACGCCCCACGGTGTGGTGAGGAAGTGGAAGGGCCCGTCGGCCGCCCCGGTGGCCCCGGTCCACAGGCCGTTGGCCATGCCGGAGTTGCCGTAGATGAACAGCAGGGCGAGCGTGATCAGGAAGGACGGGAAGGAGAGGAAGACGTCGACGAACCGGGCGACGGCCTTGCCGCCGGGGAACGGTACGAAGGCGATGACCATGGCGAGGACGAAGCCGAGGACGAGGCACCCGACGGTCGCACCGGCCGCGAGCCACACGGTGGTGGTGAGCGCCGAGCGGAAGGAGGCGGAGGCGAAGACCTCGGTGTACGGGGCGAAGGAGGTACCGCCCTCGTCGGGGCTGAAGGACTGCCGGACGACGAGCAGGAGCGGATAGAGGAACACGACGGCGAGCACGGCGACGGGGGGCAGCGACCAGAGGTTCCGGCCGGTCCGGCGTTTGAGGACGGACCCGCTGCCGGACGCGGCCGTCCTGACGTCCCCGGTCACGGCGCTAGCCACGGGTCACCCCCGCCCCGGCGGGCAGCAGCACCGCGTCCCGCGCCGCGAAGTGCAGCGTCGCCCTGTCCCCCAGTACGGGCGTCTCCCGCAGTTCCCGGACATCCGCCTTGATGCGGTGCCCGTCGATATCGACGTACAGCCGGTGGGTGGATCCGCGCCACTGGACCTCGGAGATCGTGCCGGTCAGCGCGTTGGGTCCGGCGCCGAGCCCGACCAGGTGCGGCCGGACGCAGAGCGTGGCGGTGGCGCCCTCGGCCACCTCGCCGGTGGGTACGGCGAGGGCGTGCCCGGCGAAGTCCACGGTGTCGCCGGCCTTCGTGACGGTGACCGGCAGCAGGTTGGCGTTGCCGACGAACGAGGCGGTGAACTCCGTGCGCGGGCGCCGGTACAGCTCCTGCGGGGTGTCGCAGTCACGCAGCCGGGCCCGGTCCATGACGGCGATCCGGTCCGCGAGGGTGAGCGCCTCGACCTGATCGTGGGTGACGTACAGGATGGAGACGTCGGGCAGTTCCCGGTGCAGCCGGGCCAGTTCGGTGAGCATCCCGGAGCGCAGCTGGGCGTCGAGCGCGGAGAGCGGCTCGTCGAGCAGCAGGACGCCGGGGCGGATGGCGAGGGCGCGGGCGATGGCGACGCGCTGCTGCTGGCCGCCGGAGAGTTCGCGCGGGTAGCGGCGGGCGTACCCGGCCATGCCGACGAGTTCGAGCGCTTCGGCGACCCGGCCCGGGATCTCGGCCCTGTCGGCCTTCTGGGCCTTCAGGCCGAAGGCGACGTTGTCCTGGACCCGCAGGTGCGGGAAGAGGGCGTAGCTCTGGACGACCATGCCGATGCCGCGCTTGTGCGGCGGCAGGGCGGTGACGTCGCGGTCACCGATGAACACCCGCCCGGAGACCGGCCGGACGAACCCGGCGACGGCGCGCAGGGCGGTCGTCTTGCCGGATCCGGAGGGCCCGAGCAGGGCCATGACCTCGCCGGGTTCGACGGTGAGGTCGAGGCCGTCCAGGACGGTGTTCCCGCCGTACGCGACGCTGACCCGGTCGAACCTGATGCCGCTGCGGACGGCCGTGGCCCCGCCCGTCATGCCTCGGCCCGCGCGATCAGGTCCGGCAGTTCGGCCACGGAGCCGAGCACGTGGGTGGCGCCGCTGCGGACGAGCCGGTCCTTGTCGTGGGCGCCGGTGAGGACGCCCGCGACGATCCCGGCCCCGGAGCGTACGCCGCTGAGCATGTCGTACGAGGTGTCCCCCGCGACGACGGTCCGGCGGACGTCGTCCACCGCCCCGGTGCGCAGGAGCGCGGCGAGGACCATGTCCGGGTAGGGGCGGCCCCGGCCGCCCGCGTCGGCGGGGCAGAGGGTCAGTTCGACGAGGTCCTGCCAGCCGAGCGCGGTGAGGATCGCGTCCTGGGTGGTGCGGGCGAATCCGGTGGACAGCACCACGGTGCGGCCCTCGGTCCGGAGCCGCTCGATGGCCTCGGGGGCGCCGGGGACGGGGGCGATGAGGCCGCCGTCGACCAGTTGCCCGTACGCCTCCTCGAAGGCGGCGTTGGCCTGCTGGGCGAGGGCCTCCTCGCCGAAGAGGTGCCGGAACACGGTGATCTTGGACTCGCCCATGGTGGCGCGGACGTAGTCGAGCTTCGCCGCGTGGTCGTCGGAGCCGGGGCGTACGCCGAGGTGTTCGGCGGCGGCGGAGAAGGCCCGCTCCACGAGGCCGCCGTCGGCGACGGTGGTGCCCGCCATGTCGAGGACGATCAGGTCGTGGGTGCTGCGGGTGCTGTCTGTGTTGCTCGTGCCGTGGGTGTTGTTCGTGGTCAACTTCTTCACCAGCCCAGTTCGTTGGCGGTCGTTTCCGCGATGGCGGGAGAGCAGGTCATGCCGCGTCCGCCCGGTCCGGTGACCAGCCAGACGCCGTCCCGTACCTGCTGGCGGTGGACGACGCGGCCGGTGTCGGTGCACTGGGCGTAGACCCCGGCCCAGCGGTGGCGGATGCGCGGCAGCGGGCGGCCCAGGAAGGACTCGACGACGCCGGTGAGGTGCTCGTACGGCTCCTCGACGGTGTCGAAGGCGAAGGGGTGCTCGTACTCGTGGGTGTCGCCGATGGTCAGTCCGCCGTCGCGGCGCTGCACCATCAGGAGCTGCATCCGGTGCTCCGCGGCGGTGGCGGCCTGGGGCTGTCCGGCGTTGAGGGCGTCGAGCGCCTCGCCCCGGTAGGCCGGGTAGTAGCGGAAGCTGTCGGCGTCCGCGACGGACGTGGTGAGCTTCTCCCCGAGCGCGTCGGTCTGCATCATCTGGAGGCGGACCCGGCGCACCGGCAGGTCGGGGCCGGCCAGTTCGCGGACGAGCCCGCCGAGCCAGGCACCGGTGGCCAGGACGACGGCGTCGCCGGTGTGCACGTCGCCGTGGTCGTCGCGCACGGACGCGGTGCCGACCACCTCGCGCACCTCGCGACCCCCGAGGTAGGTGTACCGGCCGGAGGCCAGCAGCTCCCGCTTCAGGGCGAGCTGGGCGATGCGCGGTTCGACGGCCGCGTCCCGCTCGCACCACAGGGCGGCGCGGAAGTCGCCGCGCAGCGCCGGGTTGACCGCGCGGGCCTCGGCGGCGGTGAGCAGCTTGTAGCCGCGGGCCGCCGCGTCGGGGCGGGCGACGGCCGCCTCGGCCACGGCGCTCTCCCGCTCGGTCCGCAGCGGGGTGAGCGAGCCGCAGGCGCGGAAGCCCAGGTCCGGCACCCGCTCCCCGATGGACTCCCACAGCTCACGGGCGCGGAGCGCGGTCTCCAGCTCCTCGCCGCCGGCCCGGCCGCTGACCCATATCTGTCCGAAATTACGGAGTGACGCTCCGCGTGCCTCGCTCTCGCGCTCGATCTGTACGACCTCGTGGCCGCGGTTGACTGCGTGCCAGGCGTGCATGGTTCCCACCACGCCGGCTCCTACGACGATGACTCTCACGACGGCAACGCTCCTCGGAACGGGTGACCCGTACGGATCGGTACGGCAACGGGAGGGTGAACTGAGCCCCAAACCTGGCCTAGACCCGTTACGTTCCCGTTATCGGAGTGAGTCGATCTGCCGTCCGCCGCCGACGATGTGGGGCCTGCCGTCCGCTCGCGGGACGGGTCAGCCGCGTCCGCTCAGGTGGGCGGTGAAGGAGAACCGGTCGCCCCGGAACAGGGTCCGCACCCGTTCCAGCGGCTGCCCGCCCGCGTCCCGCGAGACCCGGTGGATCAGCAGCATGGGCAGCGCGGGCGGCGTACCGATGAGCAGCGCCTCGCGCGGGGTGGCGAGCACGGTCTCGATCCGCTCGTCCGCGTCACCGAAGGAGATTCCGAGCCGGTCGTGGAGGTAGGCGTAGAACGACGAGTCGGGGTCGAACTTCTCGGCCAGGTCCGGCACCCGGGCCACGCTGACGTAGGTGCTCTCCAGCCCGACCCGGTCGTCGTCGGCGAGCAGCACCCGCTCCAGGTGCCAGACCGGCTCCCCGCGCTCCGCCCCGATCTCGGCGGCGAGCGCCTCCGGGCAGGGGAAGCGCTCCAGTCCGATGAGGTGGCGCCCCGGGGTGCGGCCCTGCCGGCGTACGCCCTCCGTGTAGCTGGCGAGGGAGAGCGGCTGCTCCAGCTTGGGGCCCGCGACCACCGTGCCCCGGCCCTGCCGGGCGAGGCGCCCCTCCAGGAGCAGTTCGCGCAGCGCCTGGCGCACGGTCTCGCGCGACACCCCGTAGCGCAGGGCGAGGTCGCGCTCCGGCGGGAGCATGCCGCCCTCACCCAACTCCTCGATGAGAGCGGAGACATGGGCCTTCACGGCGTAGTACTTGGGAATACGGCCGTGCTCCGGGATGCCGGAGCGGATCGGTGCGCCAGGTGCCTGGTCGTACGGGTAGTCCACGGCCCGATGGTGGCAGACGGACATGAACACCGGGGAACGCTCCCGCACTCGGCGGCCGGAAGTCACCGGGACGACGTCAACAGTGGGACGTGAACGCCGGGACGTCACCGGCACGCCGTCAGCGCCGGGACGTCAGGGCCGGAACGTCAGCGGCACGACGTCAACGACGGGCGCGGCGCGTCCGGCGCGACCAGGCCACCATCGCTCCGCCGCCGATCAGGAAACCGGAGACGGTGAGGACCGGCCGGGGCAGTGCCACGGGGATGCCGGTCCTGGCCAGCTCCGGCACTCCTGCCGGGTCCCGGCCGGGTGCGACGGGGCGCGGGGTGCCGGTGGCGGCGCCGCTGGGGCGGGGGCTGGGCCGGGCGCCGCCGGGGAGACGGCCGGACTCGTCGGCCGCGCCGTCGCTCTCCCGGCCGGTGGTGTCGTGCTTCCGGCCGGTGGCGTCGCTGTCCCGGCCGGTGGCGTCGTTGTCCCGGCCGGTGCCGCCGGGTTCGTGTCCCTTGCCGACCTCGCCGGTGCCGTCGCTCTCCCGGCCGGTGCCGTCGCTGTCCACGCCCGCCCCGGCGCCGTCCTCGACCACAGTGAACGGGTAGTCACCGGACTCACCGACCCACTCCCCGTCGCTGCCCTTCGGTGCCGTGCCGGTGTCGCCCGCGCCGTTGTCGCTCCTGCCGCCCGCCGGGTTCTTGCGCTGGACGATCGCGGCGTTGGCGGTGATCCGGCCGGGGCTGGTGTCGGAGGTGAACGCGAGCCGGACCTGGACGGTGACGGTGCGGCCGGCGGGCACGGTGAAGCCCTCGAAGGCGTCGGCTCCGGTGCCGCCGAAGACGCCGATGTGCTCGTCCCGGTCGGTCGTCTCCCAGGTGACACGGTGTTCCACGTCCGGATGGGCGCGCTCGGAGAACTTCAGCTGGATCTGGTCCGAGGTCAGCTTGCGGTCCTCGTCGGTGAGGACCAGGACCGGGTGGATGGACCGGCAGGCCCGGGACGTGGTGTTGGTCAGGTCCAGGAACCAGGTGCCGTAGCCGCCGCCGGACGCGTAGGTGTCGGGACCGCCGTGGATCCGGGTGTCGATCGGGAAGTCGGCCGACTCCGGATCACCGCAGGCGGGCTGCTGCTCCGCCGCGACAGCGGTGACCGCGGATGCGGCGGCGACGGCGACCGGTGCGCCGGCCGCCGAAGCGGCAGAAACCGACGCCGAAGCCGGCCCCGCGGCCGAAACCGCCAGGGCCGGGGCCAGTGGCGTGGCCGGGGTCGCGGCCGGATTGCGCTGGGGCGCCGCCGGCGCGTTCGCCGCCCCGCCGAGCACGACGGCGGGGACGACACTGGCCGCGGCCAGCCCGAGCACCAGCCCGTGCCGGGGCCGCCCGGTGGGCGGGGGCGGCGGCGCGGGGTGCTCCGGCGGTGTGGCGGGCGGGGGCGGTGTGGGGGGCATGAGGGCGGCCTTCGCTGCTCGCGGAAACGGTCGGCTCGCCCCGGACCCGGAGTTCACCGGTATGGTCCCGCGACGCTGCCACGCCCCTCGGAGCGCCCCCGCGCAGACTTGCCGAGGGACCGCCCGGCCGGCGGCACGGAACCCCTCGATCAGCCGAGCCGCGACGGGTCCGCCCCCGTACGGGTCCCGCCGCCCCGTTCGGGTCCCCTCACTCCGTCCCTGGCGTCCCGCTCCGCGTCGTTGCCGCCGACCCGGCCGAACAGCGGGGCCAGGACCAGTTGCGCCGCCCCCTCGGCCACCGGCCGGTCGCCTCCGCCGGCGGTGACGTCCGGCACCGGCTCCCCGCCCACGCCGCCTCCGCGCCGGGCCCGCTCGTCGAGCACCGCGCGCACGCCTCGTACATACGCGTCGGGGTCGGCCGCGACGGTGCGTCCGCCCAGCACCACCCGGTCGATGTCGAGCAGCGCGACCAGGTTCGCGGCGCCGGTGCCGAGCACCCGCGCGGCCTCGGCCACATCGCCGCGGGCCACCGCCGCCAGGCAGAGCGCCTCGATGCAGCCGCGCCCGCCGCAGCCGCACCGGAGACCGTCCAGCTGGACGGTCTGATGGCCGAACTCACCGGCTCCGGTGCGGGCCCCCCGGTGCAGCGCCCCGCCGAGGACCAGCCCCGCGCCGAGCCCGGTCCCGAGGTGGAGGTAGGCGAAGTCGGCCGGACCCGGTGCCTGGAGGGCGAGCCCGAGGGCGGCAGCGTTGGTGTCCTTGTCGATGACGACGGGCAGCCCGGTCCGCGCGGTGAGCGCGTCCCCGAGCCGGTAGCCGTCCCACTGCGGGAATCCGGTGACACGGTGCAGCACCCCGTCCCGGTGGTCGAGCGGCCCCGGCACCGCCGCGCCCACCCCGAGCACCGGCCGGGCCCCGTCCCCGCGCACCTGCGCCACCGCCCCGGCGGCCGCCGCGACCACCTCGTCGGCCGGGGCGCCGAAGTCCAGCGGAGCCGTACGGCTCGTGACCACGGTGCCCGCGAGGTCGACGAGGACCACGGTCAGCCCGTCGCGGTCCAGGTGCAGCCCCACCGCGTGGCCGGCGTCGGGCACCAGCCGCAGCACGGTCCGGGGCTTGCCGCCCGTGGAGGCGCGGCGACCCGCCTCCGTGGCCAGCCCCTCGGCCCGCAGCCGTGCGGTGATCTTGCTGACGGCCTGCGGGGTGAGCCCCGTCCGCTCGGCCAGTTCGAGCCGGCTGATCCCGCGCTCGCCCGCGACCCGCAGCAGGTCCAGCACGAGCGCCGCGTTGTGGCCCCGCAGCGTCGGCAGGTTGGCGCCGCTATTACTCCTGTTCACGGACCCATTGTCGCTGCCGCTTGCACTTTGGCAACAGCGTTGCCAAAGTGGAACGCATGACTGCCCACGCGACTCACGAGACCTCCGGCACGTCCGGGACCCCCCTGCGCGTCGGACTCGTCGGCTACGGCCTGGCGGGTTCCGTCTTCCACGCCCCGCTGATCGCCGCGACCGACGGCCTCGTCCTGGACACGGTCGTCACCTCGAACGAGGAGCGCCGGGAGCAGGCCCGCGCCGAATTCCCCGGCGTGCGGTTCGCCGCCTCGCCGGACGAGCTGTGGCAGCGTGCGGACGAACTCGACCTGATCGTGATCGCGTCGCCGAACAAGACGCACGTCCCGATCGCCGCCGCCGCGATCAGGGCCGGTCTGCCGGTGGTCGTGGACAAGCCGATCGCCGGTTCGGCCGCCCAGGCGCGGGAGCTGGCGGCCCTGGCCGAGGAGCACGGGGTGCTGCTCTCGGTCTTCCAGAACCGCCGCTGGGACAACGACTTCCTCACTCTGCGCTCGCTGCTCGCGGACGGCGCGCTGGGCGAGGTGCAGCGCTTCGAGTCCCGCTTCGAGCGGTGGCGCCCGCGGCCGAAGGGCGGCTGGCGCGAGTCGGGCGACCCGCAGGAGATCGGCGGGCTGCTGTTCGACCTGGGCAGCCATGTCGTCGACCAGGCACTGGTCCTGTTCGGCCCGGCGGTGCGGGTGTACGCGGAGTCGGACGTGCGGCGTCCGGGCGCGGCCGCCGACGACGACACGTTCCTGGCGATCACGCATGAGAACGGGGTCCGCTCGCACCTGTACGTGAGCGCGACGACGGCCCAGCTCGGCCCGAGGTTCCGGGTGCTGGGCTCCACCGCCGGCTATGTGAAGTACGGCCTCGACCCCCAGGAGGCGGCCCTGCGCGAGGGTGCCCGCCCGTCGGCGGACGAGCCGTGGGGCGAGGAGGCCGAGGAGCTGTGGGGCCGGCTCGGCTCGGGCGAGTCCCCGCTCACGGGCGGCGGCGCCCCGGTCCGTACGCTGCCGGGCGACTACCCCGCGTACTACGCGGCGGTCACCGACGCGCTGCGCGGAAAGGGCGAGAATCCGGTGACCGCGCTCCAGGCCGCCGCGGCCCTGGACGTACTGGAGGCCGCCCGCCGCTCGGCCCGCGAGGGCGTCACGGTCACCCTGCCCACGACTCTGTCCCCCGCCACCGCCCCCGTCACAGAGGAGCACCCCGCATGAACCCCACCGCTCCGACCATCTCCGAGCTGATCGCGCAGGAGCGCAGGCTGACGCTGCCGCATTTCGGCTACGACGACGCGTACGCGCTCGGCGGCCTGCTCGTCGCCCTGGCCCGGGAGCGGCACGCACCGGTCGCGATCGACATCCGGCGCGGTGCGCAGCAGCTCTTCCACGCCGCGCTGCCGGGTTCGAGCGCGGACAACGACGCCTGGATCGACCGCAAGCGCAGGGTCGTCGAGCGCTACGGAGAGAGCTCCTACCTGGTCGGAACGCGGTTCCGGGCCAAGGGGACGACGTTCGACGAGGCCTCGCGGCTGAACCCGGGCACGTACGCCGCGCACGGCGGCTCGTTCCCGATCTCGGTCGAGGGCGCGGGCGTCATCGGCTCGGTCACGGTCTCCGGACTGCCCCAGGCGGAGGACCACGCGCTGGTGGTCGAGGCCCTGGAACAGTTCGCGACGACGATCGGCGGCTGACCGGCCGGAGGGGTGGGAGCTGCCGCCGACAGCCCCCACCCCTCCGATCTTTGTACGAGCCGCGCCCGGCACAATCAAACCGAGCTCGCTCCGGTCGAGCCCGTCAGGCGATTGAGGACGCCCTTCCAGCCCGTCCGGCTCACGCCCGTCCGGCGATTGCGGACAAGGCCCCCGGGCGCATCCGGCCCCGGAGCCCGAGCCCCCTACGCCCCCTTCAGCTCCTGCCGCTGCCGCCCCAGCCCCGCGATCTCCAGCTCCACGACGTCCCCCGCCCGGAGGTACGGCTTGGGCTCCGGCTGCCCCATGGCGACCCCGGCCGGCGTACCGGTGTTGATGACGTCGCCCGGGTACAGCGTCATGAAGTGGCTCAGGTAGCGCACCACCTCACCGACCGGGAAGATCTGCTCGGCCGTCGTGCCGTCCTGCTTCAGTTCACCGTTGACCCAGAGCTTCAGCGGCAGTGCCTGCGGGTCGGCCACCTCGTCGGCCGTCACCAGCCACGGGCCCAGCGGGTTGAACGTCTCGCAGTTCTTGCCCTTGTCCCAGGTGCCGCCGCGCTCGATCTGGAACTCGCGCTCGGAGACGTCGTGCGCGACCGCGTACCCGGCGACGTGGGCAAGGCCCTCCTCCGCGGAGTCGAGATACCGGGCGGTGCGGCCGATGACGACCGCGAGCTCGACCTCCCAGTCGGTCTTCGAGCTGTTGCGCGGCACGAGCACGGTGTCCTCGGGCCCGACGACGGTGTCCGGCGCCTTGAAGAACAGGATCGGCTCCGCCGGTATCTGCGCGCCGGTCTCCGTGGCGTGGTCGTGGTAGTTCAGCCCGATGCACACGATCTTGCCGATCCGGGCGAGCGGCGGACCCACCCGCAGCCCCTCGGCGTCGAGCTCCGGCAGCTCGCCGGGCGCGGCCGCGGCCGCCCGGACCCGGGCCAGCGCGTCCTCGTCGGCGAGCAGCGCGCCGTCGATGTCGGTGACGACTCCCGACAGGTCACGCAGGGTGCCGTCCTCATCCAGCAGCGCCGGTCGTTCCGCGCCTGCCGTACCCACACGAAGCAGCTTCAACGGTCTGTCTCCCCTTGGTCGAGATCGGGCCCGTCGGATGGGTTGCGGCCATCGCAGGCTTGTCCGATCCTCCAAGACATCCGATCACTCCGCAAGACCCTGTTCACACACTGGACCGGCGCACTCGCGTCCGCGATTACGCCGCGGTGGCCATGGCGGCACCGGTGGCCGGCATGTCGCGGTACAGGTAGGCCCGTTCGATCGCGGTCCAGGTGGTGCTGGTGACGACGTACAGCGCGGCGGCCAGCGGCACGAAGGCGACGGTGAAGAGGGTGAAGAAAGACATCAGCGGCATCACCTTCGTCATCGCCCCCATGCCCGGAATCGGCTGTCCGTCGGGCCCGGTGGCCGGGGTGACGGGGTTGGCCGCCATCTGCCGCTTCGTCCGCCCGTAGTTGAACGTGGCGACGGCGGCGACGATCACGAACAGCCCCAGGTACACGAGGCCGTGGGCGCCGAACATCCCGCCGTCCGCGAGCGCGTCGCGCCAGCGCTCGCCGAGCGGGGCGCCGAGGAGCTGGTGGCCCAGGAGCTGGTTGGCGTCGCCGCCGATCTTCTGGCTGGAGAAGAGGTGGTAGAGCAGGAAGAAGGCCGGCATCTGGAGCAGGCTGGGCAGGCAGCCGGAGAGCGGCGAGACCTTCTCCTCCTTGTGCAGCTCCATGATCGCCTTCTGCATCCGCTCGGGGTTCTTCTTGTGCTTCTTGCGGAGTTCGGCGATCTGCGGCTGGAGCCGGCGCTGCGCCCGCTGCCCGCGCGCCGCGGCCCGCGACAGGGGGTGCACGGCGAGCCGTACGAGCGCGGTGAACAGCACGATCGCGGCGGCGGTGGACGCGGACTGGAAGAACGGGTGCAGCAGATCGGCGAAGGCGCCGACCAGGCTGGCGAAAGCGGACATGAAGGCGGACATGGAGGAGCCCTCCGGGGGTCTCGTCGTGCCGGGAAGTGGATCAGCTTCGGCATGACGATCCGCGCGGGGCGCCCGCACGTACGCATAAGGCGTATGCACCTGGACGAAGGAGGGAGGAGAGCGGGAGCCCTACGCGGCCGTCAGGAGGACACGGCCGGGGGCTCGGGGGCGTCGGCGCCCCTTGGCGTCGGGGTCTCGTTGCGGGAGGAACGCGGTGCGTTTCTCCCGGTCGCGCATGGCGGTACGGACCCGGGTGCGGGGCACCGGGACGGCGCAGCGGGCGCTGATCACCGAGCAGGCGACGAGTGCGGTACCGGCGGCCGCGGTGGCGGCGAGCGCGACGGCGGCGGAGAGGCTGCCGCCCTCCGCGAGCAGGACCTCGGTGAGGAAGAAGAGCAGCAGCCCGGCGGGGCGGAGGAGCCGGGCGAGGCCACCGCGCAAGCGGTTCATGGCACGTGCGTCCATGGATCCTCCCCCTCTCGCGCTCCCGCGGCCGCGGCGTACAGCGGCACTTCAACCTTTAACCGTTATACACGATGGGCGTCGACCGCCCCAGGACCCGATGGACGGTCCTCGATCTCGTCGCGCGCCAGCACGTCCTCGTCCGGCCGCTCGTCGCGCTCACGCGGGCCCGCGTACGTCACCGCCAGCGCGACGGCGAGATTGGCACCGAGCGCGATGATGCCGGCGTTCACGCCCCACACCGGATCGTTCTCCGTGAAGACGAACCCGCACACCACGCCCACCCCCACGACCAGCCCGCTCATCGCCCCGAGCAGCGTCAACCGCCGCCACATCAGCCCCAGCAACACCATGGGGAGCAGCTGCGCCATCCCCTCGTACGAGATCAGCGACAGCCGTACGAGGGTGTTCGGGGCCGTGTACGTGAGCAGCAGGGCCAGGCTCCCCGCGATGACGACGACGAACTGGGCCGCGCCCTTCTGCCGCTGCTTCCAGCGCGGTACGAGGGAGAGCACGCTGCGTCCCCACATCGTGCCGATGACCAGCATGAAGACGGCCATCGGCACGATCGAGGAGAGCGCGGCCGCGACCCCGATGACCCCGACCGACCAGGCCGGCAGCGAGTCCACGACCAGCTTGAAGAGGGCCAGGTTGGATTCGGCCCCGACCAGCCCCGGGACGACGAACAGGGCCGCCATACCGAGCAGCATCGGCACGAACAGCAGCACATTGTAGGCGGGCAGCCACATGGCGTTGCGCCGCAGCACGTCGGCGTTCCTGGCACCGAGGTAGCCGGCGACGGTCGTCGGGAAGATCACGACGGTGAGCGAGTTGAGGAACGAGGTGGTGATGAACCAGGCCTGTCCCATCCCGCTGTTCCCGTGCCCGGGGAAGGTCAGCCACTCGCTCTTCTCGGTGACCAGCCGGTCGAGGAAGGGCCCGTATCCGTCGAAGTAGTGCGTCGGTACGTAGACGGCGAGGAAGCCGAGCGTGGCGATCACCATGACGTCCTTCAGCACGGACACCCACGCGCTGCCGCGCAGCCCGCTGACGACGACGAAGCCGGTGGTGACGGCGAAGGCGATGAAGTAGGCCCAGTTCAGGCTGATGGCGCCGTAGGAGATCGTCGAGACGACCACGCCCATGCCGGTGATCTGGAGCTGGATGTACGGGAGCAGGAAGACGGTCGCGAGGACGGCGGTGAGCGCCCCGAGCCAGGGCCGGCCGAAGCGGTGGGCCACCATGTCGGTGATCCCGACGAGTCCGTGCTTGCGCGCGTACGCCCAGAGCATCGGCCCCACGACATAGCCGACGGCGTAGCCGCAGGACATGTACGCGACCACGTAGAGGACGGGCGCCCCGTAGTTGTAGCCCCAGCCCGCGGCGCCGAGGTAGCTGAAGCTGGTGTAGCCCTCACCGGCCATGAGCACCCAGATGAAGACGGTCCCGAGGCTGCGCCCGCCCACCGACCACTCGGCGAGCCCGCCGCCCCTCGCCCCGCGCCGCCCGCGCACGGCGAACAGCCCGAGGGCCACGGTGACGACCATGAAGACCCCGAAGACGGAGGTCGCGACGGCGGCGTTCACCGGCGGTCCCCCCGCCGGGTCAGCCAGACGGCGACGGGGGTCAGCACGGTCGCCCCGAGCAGCCAGAGGAAGAGGAACGGCAGCCCGAGAACGACGGGACGGACCCGGTTCACGAAGGGCAGCGCCCCCAGGTAGAGCACGTAGGGAACCAGCAACCACAGCAACTGCGGACGTCGTCTCAGCACGTCGGAGAACCTTACGGCGTCGTGCGCGACAGGACCGTGGGTTCCCTGCCGCGCACCACCCGGACGCGATCGCGGGACGGTGCACCAGGGGGCCGCCGGGAGCGGCGCGGCGTTCTCGTTCTCGTTCTCGTTCTCGAAGGCCGGACGCCCGAACCAGCGCGACGAGACACTCGTGTTGACCGCTCCCGCGAAGGTCAGCCTGCCGAGTCCGGCCAGAGCCGTGGGACCAACGGCCGTCGGGGTGGCGAGCGTTGACAGCAACACACCGGCACCTCCGGCCAGCGGCAGGCAGGCCCGGCCATGGCGTCCCAGGGGCGCGCCTCACCCACCGCACCGGAACGCCCTGCCAGGTATCCGTCCGGCCCGCTGTCAGCAGGAGCGCGAGCGGCGAGGCGGGCGGCAGCGACAGCAGATGCGCACGGATCCGTCGGGGCCGGCCGACGACCAGCACGGCGTACACCGGCTCGGTCATGGTGCGGTGCGAGCGCGGAGTCCCCGGGCGTGCGCGACACCGCCGAGCGCCACTTCCTCTTCCTCGGCCGACGGGGCCCGGCTGCCCCGCCGGCCCCACACCCACCGGACCCCTGTCACGCACGGCACCGACGCGCACCGCCCGGCGCGGCACAGCGCGCTCTCACCTCAGCGCTCTCGTACGTCGGCGCACCGCCCGGCGCAGTACCGCGCGCCCCTCGCCTCAGCGCTCTCGTACTCCGGTCAGCTTCCCCCACACAACCAGCCGGTAGCGGGAGGTGAACTCGGGCGTGCACGTCGTCAACGTCACATAGGACCCGGCCGCCCGGTACCCGATGTACGGCTTCACATTGCTGCGCGGCACGGCGGCCACCACTCCGCCGTCCCCCGCGCCGGTCTGCGGGAGGGTCTTGTCGACGGTGTAGGTGTAGACGGCGTCCCGGGTCTCCACGGTGACGCGGTCGCCCCGGCGCAGCCGGTTGATGTAGCGGAACGGTTCGCCGTGGGTGTTGCGGTGGGCGGCGAGCGCGAAGTTCCCGGAGGCGCCGGGCTGCGCGGTGCCGGGGTAGTGGCCGACGTACCCCTTGTCGAGGACGCCGCTCCTGCTGATGCCCTGGGCGACGGGCGCGGTGAGCCCGATGCGCGGGATCCGGATGACGGCATAGGCCTGGGACCGGCGGGGCGCGGTGGCGGTGACGGCCGGAGCCGTGCCGTCGGCCTCCCCCTCCTCCCCCGTGGAAACGGCGGGACTGTCGTCCGCCGGCTCCCCGGGCACCACCGACGGCGAAGGCTCGGGCGGCGGCTCCGCCCAGTCCCGCTGGAGGGCCTGCACGGTGTGGGCGGCACCGGCGCGGGCCTGCCGGTTGGTCCACCACAGCTGATGGGCGACGAGCAGCAGCAGGACGACGCCCAGGGTCACCACCACCTCGGCGCTCGTCCACAGCCCGCGCACAGCGGCCCGCCGCCCCCGCGAGTTCCGCTGCACCACCACAGGTATCCGCTCACGCACGGCCCGCACGATAGGGCCAAGCCCCGTAACTCTCCAGAGCCCGAACAACTCTCCGCCCCGCGGCCCTACCGCAGTACGGTGTGGTTCATGCGCCCCGACACGCCTGCCGACCACACCACCGAAGCCGAGCGCCTGCTGCGCACCGCGGCACGGTATCCGGAGGACCACGAGCCGCTGCTCCTCCAGGCCGCCGCCCATCTGGAGCTCGCCGGCGAGCGCGCCCGCGCCACGGCGCTCTACGACGAACTGCTCAGCGCTCCCGGCACCGAGCACCCGCACCTGGTCAAGGCGCTCAACGCCGCCAACCTGTGGGAGTACGGCCACGAGGCCGAGGCCCGCGCGATCATCGACGGCATCCGCGCGGCGGGACCGCTGGAGGCGGCCCCCTGGGAGATCGCGGCGGAGACCCTGGAGGCCCACGACGAGCTGGAGGCGGCCCACGACTACTTCTCCACGGCCCTCACCCTGCTCATCGCGCCGGGCGAGGAGGTCCCGTACGCCACCCAGTCGCTGCTGACCGGCCGGCACCGGGTCCGCCGGCTGATGGGCGTCCGGCACGACGCCTGGGACGAGCTGGCCGACACCCTGCACACGGCGGCCGTCCCGCTGGACGAACTCCACGACCCGAAGCGCCTGTGGGCCCTGGGCTCCTCCGACCCGGGCGAGCTGCGCGCCGAGATCACCCGCCTGCGCGCCGAACTCGGCACCTACCGCACCGCGCTCTCCCGCCCCTTCCCGGTGGCGGTGCTGCACTGGCCGCAGGCCGAACTGGACGAGCTCCTCACCGCGTACCCGGGCCTCGGCAGCGAGTACGCCTCCCACCCGGACCACCTGGCCCGCCTGGAGGCGGCCCTGCGCGACCTCCATGCGACGGGCACCCCGAACCTCGGCATCGTGACGGGCACGGTCCCGTCGTACGAGGCGTTCGCCGCCTCGGAGGCCGCCTCCCCCGCCGACCCGGACCTGCTCCCCCAGTACGCCACCACCCTCGCGGCCCGGGGCCGCGCGGTCCCGTGGCCCCCGGCGAGGAGCGCGGCCTGCTGGTGCGGCACGGGGCGGTCGTACCGGGACTGCCACGGGGGCGCGCTGTAAGGGGGCACCCGCTCTGCCTGCCGGTCGCCGCCCGATTACCGGATGCGGGGGCGGCGACCGCCCGGGTACGGTCCCGCCATGCCCGGACTCCAGCGGCTGCGCGCCGACCACGCCCCGGCCCTCCTCGCGTTCGAGCGGGCCAACCGCGCCTTCTTCGCCGCTTCGGTGCCGGACCGCGGCGACGACTACTTCGCCCGGTTCGCCGCCCGCCACGAGGCCCTGCTGGCCGAACAGGCCACCGGCACCGACCACTTCCACCTCCTGGTCGCGGAGGACGGCGAGGTGCTGGGCCGCTTCAACCTGACGCACGTGGCGGACGGCACCGCGGACCTGGGCTTCCGCCTGGCCGAGAAGGCGACGGGCCGCGGCCTGGCCACGTCGGCGGTCCACCACCTCTTCACCCTGTGCACGACCGCGTACGCGCTGACCGCGCTCCGCGCCTCGGCCGCCGTCACCAACACCGCGTCCCGGGCGGTCCTGACGCGGACGGGCTTCGTCCCCACGGGCGAGGAGGTGCTGCTGAGCGGAAAGCGGGGGCTGGCGTACGTACGGGAACTACCGACAGCGCAGTAACCATGAACCAGTAGTCCGGGCAGGCGAGTTGAAGCGGCGGGCAGGTCCGGCCGAACCTGCCCGACGGGCCGAAATCGCCACCCGGTTGCCGTAAGAATGGGGCAATGGCATCACCTGAGGCGATGACGACGCCCGACTACGTCCACGGGTACTCCGACCGCGAGGCGGCCCGGCTCGGCGACCAGGCGGACACCTTGGCGGCACTCCTGCACGCGGGAACGGCCTACCCGGCCGGCAGCCGGGTGCTGGAGATAGGCTGCGGGGTCGGCGCCCAGACGGTCCACCTGGCCCAGGCCGCCCCGGAGGCCAGGATCACCGCGGTCGACCACTCCGCGGAATCCCTTTCACAGGCCCGCGCCCGTGTCGCGGACCACGCACCGGGGGCGGACGTGGAGTGGCACCACGCCGACCTGTTCGACCTCCCCTTCTCCCCCGCGGAGTTCGACCACGTCTTCGTCTGCTTCGTCCTGGAACACCTGCCGGACCCCCGGCGGGCACTGGCCGTACTGCGCCGGGTCCTGCGCCCCGGGGGGACCATCACCGTGGTCGAGGGGGATCACGGCTCCGCACTCTTCCACCCCGCCAGCACCCTGGCCCGAGCAGTGATCGAGTGCCAGGTCCAACTGCAGTCGGCCGCTGGCGGAGACGCCCTGATCGGCCGCCAGTTACATCCGCTGCTGGCCCGCGCCGGATACGACGACATCGTGGTCCGCCCCCGCACGGTGTACGCCGACCAGACCCGCCCCACCCTGGTCGACGGCTTCACCCGCAACACGTTCATCGCCATGGTCGAAGCGGTCCGGGACGAGGCCCTGGCCGCCGGCCTCATGACCGAGCCCGACTGGAACCAGGGCATCACGGACCTGCACCGCACGGCACTGGCCCACGGGACCTTCCACTACACGTTCTTCAAGGCGGTCGCGGTGAACCCGGCGGGCGGCGACACCACGGGCGGACGACCGTAGCTGTCGCTCGACTCAAGCCCGTGATCACCGCCAGAGGCCTGAGCGCAGCACCGAACACCCACTTCGCCCGCCGGACCGGGGGTCTGATCGTTGCCACGTGGTCAGGGTTTGTCAGTCTCCCTTGGTAGAACTACGCATATAGACATCGCGATGGGGGGACTCGGCCATGCCCAGCCAAGCTGCAGGGGAAGCGGGACCGGTTGCCGGGCTGTACGAGACGTTGATCACCCGGCGTCTCGAAGAGCGCATGAAGCAGCTCGATGCCTCGGGCTGGCACGCCATCGATGAAGTGGTGGGAGGTGAATCCACGCCTCACGTTCTGTCTCGCCACATCGCGAACACTGTGCGCCGTGTGCTTCAGGGGCTGACACCAGCGGAGCAGGTGCTCACCGCCAACCACATCCTGGAATCCCTCAACACTCTTGAAGGCGCTTCCGAGTGGGTCGACTTGATTGTCGAGGGACCGCGACAGCTTCTCGCTGTCGCGGAGCAGGAGGCTCCTGGCGTCTACGCCATCCGTCCCGCGACTCCGCTCTCCGAGACCGCGCTCATCACGAACTCACCCGAAGATCCCAGTTTGGGCTTCGAGCTCCGTGCCGAACTAGCGACAGCGGACCGCGTAGACCTGCTGTGCGCCTTCGTGAAGTGGCACGGTCTACGCGTACTCGAACAGTCGTTGATGTCTGCTCGCGACCGCGGGGTCCCTATCAGAGTCCTCACAACGACATACATCGGTGCCACAGAACGTCGGGCGCTCGACCGGCTGGTTCGCGAGTTCGGCGCTGAGGTAAAGGTCAATTACGAGCTCCGGTCGACGCGCCTGCACGCCAAGGCATGGCTCTTCCGCCGCGAGAGCGGCTTCGACACCGCGTACGTTGGCAGCTCCAACCTGTCGAAGGCCGCGCTCCTAGACGGGCTCGAATGGAACGTACGCCTGTCGTCGGTTGCGACCCCATCAGTCCTTCGCAAGTTCGAGGCCACCTTCGACGCCTACTGGAGCGAGCGCTCCTTTGAGACGTACGACCCCGACCGTGACGCACAACGACTGGATGAAGCCCTCTCCCACGCCAGTGGGTCTTCCGGTCCGCAGGGGCGCAACATCATCACGCTCTCCGGTCTGGACGTCCGCCCGTACCCACACCAGCGCGACATGCTTGAACGCCTTGAAGTCGAGCGCACCGTCCACGGGCGGAACCGCAATCTGCTCGTCGCCGCCACCGGCACGGGCAAGACGGTGATGGCAGCCCTGGACTACAAGCACCTCCGACAGAAGCTCGGGCGGGACCCTCGTCTGCTTTTCGTGGCCCATCGCAAGGAGATCCTGGAGCAGTCGCTTCGCGTCTACCAGAACGTTTTGGTCGATGCGAACTTCGGCGAGCTCTTCTACAGCGGTGAAGTCCCAGCCGACTGGAACCACGTTTTCGCGAGTGTCCAGTCATTGAATGCGCGTGCCCTGGAGCGCCTGGCCCCAGACCACTTCGATGTCATCGTGATCGACGAGTTCCATCACGGCACTTCACCCATCTATCGACGGATCGTTGACCACTTCACGCCGCAGGAGTTGCTCGGCCTCACTGCCACCCCCGAGCGGATGGACGGGCTGAACGTTCAGGATGAGTTCTTCGACGGCCGAATCGCAGCCGAGATGCGGCTCTGGGAGGCTCTTGAGAACGAGCTACTGAGCCCGTTCCACTACTTCGGCGTCACAGACAACACCAACATGAGTGCCATCAAGTGGAAGCGGGGAGCGTACGACGTAGGCGCCCTCAGCAACCTCTTCACGGGCAACGACGCCCGGGCCCGGCTCGTCATCAAAGCCGTACAGGACAAGGTCACCGACCCGGGGATGATGCGCGCTCTGGGCTTCTGCGTCTCAGTCGCACACGCCCACTTCATGGCCGAGTACTTCCGCCGCGCAGGTCTCAACGCCGTAGCCCTGTCCGGTGAATCGTCACCGCAGGAGCGTAAATCCGCACTCGATGAGCTGCGCTCCGGCGCACTCCAGGTCATCTTCTCTGTGGACCTGTTCAATGAAGGCCTCGACATCCCAGATGTCGACACCCTGCTCCTGCTCCGGCCGACCTCAAGCGCTACGGTTTTCCTTCAGCAATTGGGACGTGGCCTCCGCCGCACGGAGGACAAGGCCGTGCTCACGGTCCTCGACTTCATCGGACAGCACCGCAAGGAATTCCGCTTCGAGGAACAGTTCCGGGCCCTCACCAACCTGACGCGCAACCGTCTACTGACAAACGTTGAGCACGACTTCCCTCAACTCCCCTCTGGCTGCCAGATCATCCTTGAGCCGAAGGCCAAGGCGCTGATCATCGAAAACATCAGGAACCAGATTGGCGTCAACGTCACCCAGCTCGCCCGCGAGGTAGCCGCGTATGCAGAGCCGCGGCTGGCGGACTACCTCAGGGAGAGCGGTCGAGAACTCAAGGAGCTCTACCGTGGGAACGGAAACTCATGGACAGGCCTGCTACGCCGAGCCAAGCTCCTCGCTCAGACCGAACCCGACGGTGAAGCAGCGCTGCTGAAGCGGGTATCGGCCTTCCTCCACGTCGACGACCCAACCCGCGTCTCCGCGTACACCAAGCTTCTCAGCGACGAAGCTCCCACGTACGACCAATTGACCGCCCAAGAACAGCTATACGCCCGCATGTTCTTCTTCTCCCTGTGGCCCTTGGGCGGCGACTTTGCGAGCTACCAAGAGGGCTTCGACACTCTCGCAAGTCAACAGGCCTTCCGGGACGAACTCCGCCAGGTCCTGGCCCATGTCCTCAATCAGGCCGACCACCTGCCGATCCCGCTCCTCGACACGCACGCCGGCCTTCCGCTGTCCGTCCACGCCTCATACAGCCGCGAAGAAATCCTTCCCGCGCTAGGCCAATCCACAGTGGACCGCTTCATGCCTGGACACTTCCGAGAGGGCGTGAAATGGTGCGAGAACATCCAGACGGACGCACTACTCATCACCCTAGAGAAAGACGAAAAGGACTTCTCCCCGGAGACGCGCTACAAGGACTATGCCTTGAACGAAACTCTGTTCCACTGGGAGTCACAGAACCAGACGTCCGAGACGTCTCCCACGGGCCTTCGCTACCAGACCCACAAGGAGAGCGGATCTCACGTGCTGCTCTTCGTCCGTCGCTACAAGAAGACAGACATCGGCGGCCCGCAACCTTGGATACTGCTGGGCCCGGCCGAGTACGTCGAGCACAAGGGAAGCAAGCCGATGGGCATCACGTGGAAACTTCGTCACGAAGTGCCTGCTGACGTGTTGACGTATTCAGCAATCGCCGCGGGTTAACCACCCTAAAGGTCCTGCGAGCGGTCCGCCCACCGAGTGCGGTGTTGATGCACACATGCCGGGTCGATTTGGTGATCCGGTTCCACGTAGAGATCACCAAGGACCTCTCGCGTGAGAGGGTCCACGACCTTAAGGTCGTCCGTAATAAGGCGTGCCCCATTATCGAAAAGTACGTGACAATTCGGACACAAGCAGAGAATGTTACTCCTCACATCACGACCACCATGCGGCCTACCAAGCGCATGTATGTGGGCACCTTCGCTATATCGCGCACCGTGGGCGTCTACCACCACAGGTACGCGGCACATCTGACAGGTGTTGCCGTAGAGAGACTTTATGGCGCGCGCCTCTGCCGTATTACGCACCCGCCGCTGAGTACTCACGTACCGAGCAGCTGCCTGCTGTAGCGGCGTTGCCCTTTCATCCCCAACGACGTCGCCTACGTCGCCCGAATCCCAACGCTCACCGGCCATCGCCTTCGCCAAACGAAACTGCCACATGAGGTGACCGCGATCGGTTCGCACACTCCAATAGCCTTCGACGAGATACAGGCCGCGATACCGGTAGCCCTCAGTAGCCTTACCTCGCTTAATACCTAGACCCCGCACGTACCGGATGGGCAACCCCTCCCGATAGTTGATCAACATCCCCTCGTTGACCCCAGTCAGCTCCTGGTCTGCCGTGAGACAGCCGCCCTCATCAGGAGCCCCGCCCTGTGCCGTGTAAACGATGACGTCACCCAGGTCCTCGTCGCCCGCGTAGCCACCGCTGGCAACAATGGAGTCGACACCCTCGTGCGAGGTACCGGAGATACCTCGACCTCGAAACCTGTGCACATCAGCGGCATAGAGCGCATCGTGCGTAGGGAACCACTGCCCCTCGGTTACACCGAGAGGCGATCCAAAGAAGATGGGCTTCGAGGGCGACATGCGAACATGCTGCCGATTCCCGGGCACCGATCAACACTTCTGGCCGATCATGGCCGATTCTCATCACAATGCGCCCCGAAGTGTCCGTTTTGATGCAATCGGAGAACTAGCGAGGGGCTATGGCCAGTCCCCTTCGACCTCGGCTTCGAAGTGGAGTTGCGCCCGGTCGAGCGCCTCATCGACGTCGAAGCCATGCGCCCGCAACCAGTGAAGAAGGTCAGCGATCAGGCCAGTCGCCACTTGAGCACCTTCCGTGGCACTCACCAGTTCGTGACGCGAGGGCCCCACACGCTCCCCCAGGCCACACAGCCCTAGGAGCGCTTCAGCCTTCGCCACCTGTAGGCCATGCACGTGACCGTCAGCTGCCAGTAGACCAGTGGCGGGCTCGCACCATGTGACTTTGGAGTCGCCACGAAGGATCACGCCCCACCGGGCAGCGAGGGCGATCCGTCATGCGCGAGCAACTGGAGCACTTGGTCACCGTCTCGGGCCAGCCCAACATTACGGTTCAGATCCTGCCGTTCACAGCTGGTGCACATGCCGCGGCGGTGGGCAGCTTTGTCATCTTGGGCCGGGCAACCCCCGAACTGGACGTGGTTTACGTGGACATCATCGACGGTGTGGTGGCCTGTTCATGGAGAAGCCGCAGGAACTCGAACGCTATAAGTTGGCGTTCGAGTACTTGCGCGCACAAGCACTGGATCTCCAGTCTTCTGCCGCGCTCCTGAACCAGGTTTGCGAGGAGCTGTGATGGATCACGAGGGCGCCCGGTGGTTCAAGTCGTCCTACAGAGGGGGCAGCGGCACTGAGTGCGTTGAAGCCGCATTCACTGCCATCGGCGCCTCCGTACGCGACAGCAAGCAGCCGAGCGGCGGCCCGTTCCACGTCAGCCCAGAAGCTTGGGCTGAATTTGTCGGATAGGTGCGCGATAGCAGGTTGTGCTGACAGAGAGCTGCGATTGCGCCTTAGGTCTGCCATGGTGAACCGCGCAGTAGCGAGCCTCGTATGCAGGGCCAGTCATAGGCAGCCGATGGACAGAACGGTTAAGAACGCGCGCATCTTGCAGCCTGGGGTGGCCACACCACCCGGCGGGATATCCGAGCGCGTCGAGTGGCTTGACACGCACCTCCATCCCAACGCTGCCCCTCCCCATACTGGGCCGTCAGGTGCAGCAGATGGAGTTCCACTGAAGGTACGGAGAGATGGGCTCCTCCACACAGCGCACACGGTGGAGGCGAACCCGCTTCCAGCGATCCGCCGGAAGCACTTCCCATGACCCCGCTGTCCCTCGATCAGCGCCAGGGACTTGTCCCAGTGTCCCTTACTGAAGGTCCACCCCAGGCTCCTGGAAGCTCTGCTGGCGTTCGAGCTTCCAGAATCCATCGGGGCCGGAACTCCAGAAGTGGCGGCCGAAGTCCTCGGAATAGTCGTCAAGTCCCGTGTGCTGCCCGGAGCCGTCGGCCTGTGGGCTAAGCATCAGGAAGGTCCTCCTTCGCCGCAGCTGCTGTCCTGCGGGGGATGACGACGATCCGCTCGTCCGGGGCGATGACGAGGCCGGGCGGAAGGCTCGGCAGGTAGGAATCGGTGAGGTCGCGGCCAACGACGGCGATGTCACCGTTCTCCAGCTCCCAGATGTCCGGGCACCCCTGCTCGCCGCCCGTGGTCCCCAGGTCGGTGGGGGATTTACCCAAGCGGCGCACCAGCGGCGAAGAACGATCGGCTTCCCAGCCCCGAGTCATCACAGCTCTCCGTTCAGTCCCCCCGAAGGTAACGGAGATCACGCCCGGCACAATGTCAGGCAGTGACTTCCGGCCACCGGAACACAACAGCTCGTCCCGCTGCATCGACCGGACACAGCGGGCGGATCACAGTGAAGCTGCCCGAGGCTGGCCGGCCGCAACGACCGGACTCGCGCCGGGCTGATCATGACAGCGTCGAATGCATGTGCACTGCCGTCCCGTCCGGCCCAGGGCTGCCGCGAAGTCCAGCGGTGGGGTGGCACGACGCGCCCGCATCACGGTCCCCGCCAACAACCCGAAGCGTCTTTGACCGCGTAGGCGCACAGACGGGCGCCGTAGAGGTCCAGGGCGTCTTCGGGGTCCGTGGCGTAATGGTCGGCAACCTCCGTCCAGCGGTCCCAGCCGTAGAGGTGGGCGTGGCGGCGGTCATCGTCGGTGCGCTCCGGCTCGCGTAATTCCGTTGCCGTGGCGCGTTGCCGGAGCCATGCCCGCCACGCTGGGTTACCGGTGGGCCCGGCGGTGTCCAGGTGGGCTTCAGCCGACGCCGCCTCGTCCGGAGCGGCGGCCATCCGGTTACGAAGCTGCGCGTTGAGGTACTGGCGGGGCGGCGGCTAGGCTAGCGCGCGTCTTGGGAGGCTTCCGCCTGTGCGGGAAGGACACGAGAGTCCTCGGCCGGGATGGCATCCTCCGGTACGAAGCGCAGCGCCGCTTCCGGAGATCGTGGTCCTCGGCTCCTCGGTGATGTACGAGGTGCTGTATGACGACGACGAGAAACTCACGGGCGGGATCCGTTTCGACGATCCGCGCACCATCTCCCGGTGACAGAAGGCTGTCCGGGAGATGCACCGGGCTGGCGAGCAGCTGGACGAATCCTTCATCCGCCGGGCCGTCCG
This sequence comes from Streptomyces sp. NPDC088730, assembly GCF_044751215.1. Taxonomy (NCBI): domain Bacteria; kingdom Bacillati; phylum Actinomycetota; class Actinomycetes; order Kitasatosporales; family Streptomycetaceae; genus Streptomyces; species Streptomyces sp. NPDC088730. The sequence continues at coordinate 180,031 of NZ_JBIVLK010000001.1, read as the reverse complement.
GCTGCCTCCGCCGGCCGTGACCGAGAAACTCCGCTGAATATCCTGCCCGGGACTCGGTGGAGAGGCCTGGAAAGGCATGAAGTTGCGGTCGGAATTCAGTCGTTACCGGTACCTACAGCACCTCCGCCAAGCTCTCGTTCAGGATCGTAGAACCGGACGAGTCGTGTGCGCATCCGCGGCGCACCCCTTCCAGCGGTACGTCCAGTGGTTGCGGGTCGTTCTCGTCCGGCGGCAGCACCAGTTCGGGCGGGAGTACGGCGGCGGGGCGGATCCTCCGCGACGCGGGTCTGCAGCATCCGTTCCTGCGCCGACAACTGCTATCACGCCGGGCGGTTCCGCAGGAACGCCGATGTCGGGGCGACAACCACGGACGCGGCCGGACTGAAGATCACGTGCGGCTGCCGGGCCGGCGTGGACCGGTGGCACTGCTGAGGTACTGAGTCCAGGTCGTGGTGCCCGCCGACCGGGCATCACGCGGCTCAAGCAGCCTTCGGGCGGTCGAACCACATCGTCGCCACCGACGGCACCAGGCCCGTCCAGAAGAGCACCAGCGGGATCGTGCGGTCCGTCCAGGGGATCTGGGTGATCAGCAGCGCGCAGAGCATGGCCCACGCCGCCTGGCCCAAGACGATGCGGGACCAGGGCAGGCGGCGGATGAGGGAGCGCAGGTTGACCCGGATGCCGGCCCGCAGGCGGCGGTAGCGGAGCAGCGCGCCCAGGGCCCAGATGACCGCCATCGGGACGAGGTCCCACAGGCGCTGGCCGAGGGGCAGCGGCAGCTCCCGCTGGGTGTCCCCGTCCGTGGCGAACAGGTCGATGCCCGTGGCGGCCAGGGCCAGGCAGAGCAGGGCGAGCCAGCGAAGGCCGCGCAGGAGGCGGTAGGAGGCCGCGTCCAGTCCGCGCTGCATCGGGGCGGAGTCCGGGGCGGCGGCCAGTGCGTCGGCGTAAAGGGTGGCCGCTTCCGTCGCCTTGACGCCGGGGGCGGTCGCCGCGGCCTTCGTCCGGCGGGCCAGGGCCTGCTCGTGCTGCGGGTCCAGCCGGAGGATCGCCTCGTCCATCCGGGCGGCGACGCTCCGGTTGGCGGACATGTCAGCGATGAGCCAGGCCACCTCGTAGCCGTACACCTGCTCGGGGGCCAGCCGGATGGCCTCCTGGGCGATGGCGTCGGCCTCCCGCAGGGCGGCCTCCATGTCCTCGCGCCGGACCTGGCCGCCGTGGGCCCGTCCGGCGGTGATCATTCTGATGCGCCACAGCCAGTCGGCGAGCCGTGCGTAGCTGAACCAGTAGTCGGGCGCCAGCCGGATCGCCTCGCGCAGTACGCCCTCGGTCTCCGGGAAGCGGCCGCCCACGCGCAGGGCGCGCGCGTGCATGTGGAGCGCCCCGATGTCCTCGGCGTCCAGGGCCAGCGCCCGTTCGGTCGCCTCCAGCGCCTTCGCGCCGTCCTCCCCGTCCTCGACATGGCTCCGGGCGAGCTCGACCCAGGCCCTGATGTCCTCGGGGTCCTCCGCGAGCCGCTGGGCCAGCAGTTCCCTGGCCTCCTCGTACCGCTTGAGGTCGATGAGCAGATCGGCCCGCTCCACCGCGGGGTGCAGGGTCGTGGTCACAGCTTGCGCCTCTTCTTCAGGTACGTCACCAGGTCGTCGTACATGCCGCCCTCGTTGGCGAACATCGCCACGTTGCGCGCGGAGGAGAACCACGGTTCGGCGGACGGTACGACCTCGTCCGCGGCGGCCAGCAGGTCCTTCATGCCGATCATCCGCACGGTTCCGGTGCGCACCGAGTCCAGCAGCGCACGCTCCGCCGCCGCCTCGCAGACATGGGCCAGGTCCGCGCCGGACAGACCCTCGGTGATCTTGACCAGCTTGCCGAGCCCCACGTTCTCGATGGGCCGGTCCCGCAGGTGGTAGCGGAGGATCGCCTCCCTGGCGGGTCCGTCGGGCGGGAGTACGAGGATCGTCCTGTCCAGCCGGCCGGGGCGGCGCAGGGCGTTGTCCACGTCCCAGGGCACGTTGGTGGCGGCCAGGACGAAGACGCCCTCGTTCGCCGCGGAGTCGATGCCGTCCAACTCGCTGAGCAGCTGGTTGACCACGTTGCGCATGCCGCTGTGCCCGGTGCGGCTGCGCTTGGCGCCGAGGGCGTCCAGCTCGTCCAGGAAGACCACGCAGGGCGCCTGCCGGCGGGCGGTCTCGAAGACCTCGTGCATGTTGCGTTCGGAGTTGCCGATCCACATGTCGAGCACGTCGTTCACGGACACCGACAGGAACGCGGCGCCGAGTTCGCCGGCCACCGCCCGCGCGATGAACGTCTTGCCGCAGCCGGGCGGCCCGTACAGCAACAACCCGCCGCGGAGGCTCTTCCCGTACAGCTTGCGCAGCTCGGGGTTGCGCAGCGGGGCGAGGAAGGCGGCGTCCAGGCGGTCCTTCACCTCCTGCATGCCGCCGACGTCGGCCAGCCGGACGGTGCCGGGGTCCTCCACGTCCCACGCGTCGGCGCCCGCGGAGTCGTCCTGCCCGTCCGCCCGGACCGGCGCCTCGGTGAACCGCGGCGGCACCGCGTCCCCGACCTGCTCCTCCGCGGCCTTCCAGTCGAACCCGGTGCGCCTGGGCTGGAGTTGAGAGGCTGCCGGGGGCTGGGAGGCTGCCGGGGCCGGCGCGCCCATCGCCCTGGCCATCAGGTCCCGGGCCTGGGCGTCGCCCGGCGCGTGTTGCAGAGCCACGGCCGCCTCGGCCACGGCCTCGTCGGACCGGTCCGCCGCCAGCAGGAGCTGGGCCAGGTGGAGCCGCAGGGGCACATCGGCGGGCGCGGCGGCGACCGCGGTGCGCAGGCTCTGTATGAGAGGGGAGTCGTCCGACATGATCCACAGCCTAGTGGCGCCCTACGACACCTCGGGGGCCTCTGCGCAGGGCTGTTGGACGCCGGAGCGCTCCATGCAGGAGTGCTCCATGTAGGGGCGCTTGACGCAAGGGCGATCGGCACAGGAGTGCTCGGTGCGGGAGTGCTCGATGCGGGAGTTGGGTGCGGGAGGGCTGGGTGCGGGAGTGCTCGGTGCGGGAGTGCTCGGTGCGGGAGTGCTCGATGCCGAAGTGCTCGGTGCAGGAGCGAACGATGCCGGAGCGAACTCGCGCAGGACTGACCGGTGCGGGGGTGTCCCCGTCCGTCACGCCTGCGGGCCGGGGCTCACTCCGCGCTCCGGACGGTCACAGCGCGGCCCCGGCGTCCTCGCGCGGCCCTGCCGGAGCGGCGTCGGGCGCCCGGCCGGCCGGTGGCACGGCGAGGCGGTCGTCCGGCACACCGGCCGCGCGGTCCGCTGCCGCGCGGCGGCGTGTCACGAAGCCGGTCGCGACGAGTGCGAGGGCGACGGTCCCGGCGAGCGCGGGCCAGTACACGTACCGGTAGTTGGACTCCGGCGCCGTGGGCAGGTAGGCGAGGATGTACAGGAGCGAACTCGCCCCGAGGAGGCGGATTTCCCGGGAGTAGGGACCAGCCCGGCGGCGACGCAGCACGAGCACCAGCGAGACGGCCAGCCAGAACCAGCCCTGGAAGAGCATCGGCAGATCGCGGGTGAAGCCGGTCACGTAGTTCTGCAGAGCGAACCTCAGCGTGTCGTTCAGTGGCTCCTTCCGCACCGAGGGGTGCAGTCGGGCACCGGCGTTGGCACGGGTGCCGTCCCAGAAGGTCTGGTTGCTCTGGAAGAGCAGTTTGGTGAAGACCCGGCCCCGGTACTCGGCGTAGCCCTTCCAGTGGCGTGGCATCTGCCGGGCCCACATCCGGACGATGACATCGGCGTGCCGATCCAAGTAGGTGACGTCGAAGGGCTTGGTGTGCGGGAAGCACTGCAGGTACGCGTCCGAGGCGATGTGCCGCTTCTGGCAGTTCACCGCGGTGGCGACCAGCCGGTCCCGCAGGTCCGGCCCCGCGTGGGCCTGTTCCGCGGCAGAGCGCATCTGGTCCGGGGTCAGTACGTGCGCGAGGTCGTCCACCGGGATCACCGCGTACACCCGGGTGGCCAGCGGAGTGGTGGCCGCGGACACACCGGCACCGCAGGCGATCACGACAGCGGCGAAGACACCGGTGGCGGCCAGCCAGCGGCGCCGGCCCGGGGCGGGCCACGCGGCCGGCACCAGGAGGGCGAAGACCGGGATCACGGCCGGGACGCCGTTCTTACGCACCAGGGCGGCGTACGCGAGGAACAGCAGGCCCGAGACCAGAAGGGCCCAGCGGCTCACGGTCCGTTCGCGGGGCAGCTCACGCAAGGTGAGCGCGATCGCGAGGACGGCGAGGAGCGCGTACGCCAGGTGCACGTCCTTCCACACCACTCCCGTGAAGTTCACGATGTGCGGCGCGAGGCCCACGGCCAGCACCGCGAGGGAGAGCGCTCGGCTGCCGGAGCGCTTCCACACCAGCCGGGCGAGGGCCCACAGCGTCCCCCACAGCACCGCGGCCTGCAGCGCGGCCATGGCCGAGAAGTCGCCCGTGATCCGGATGAGGACTCGCCACAGGAGCGCCATCACCGGGGGGTGCCAGTCGTTCACCGGCTCGTCCCCCAGCGCCTGCCACAGCTGGGTGTTGCTGTCCGCGCTGAGGTACCCGGGGTGGAAGACGGTTGCCACGGCGTAGCCGCAGACCGCTGCCACGGCCGCCAGGCACCACGGCCACAGCGTGCCGGTCCTCCAGGCTCTGCGCAGTGCTGTGGTCCACCGGTCGACGGTTCCGGACATGTGGGCGGAGCCCTCCCAGCCGAGGATGACGGGTCGCGCCGCCGCTCGGCCACGTTCCGGGGGCGAACAGCGTTCACAGCGTTCCCGGAGGAAACAGCCGGCGCACAACGTGGCGGAAATCTATGCGTATTGGACCTCAAAGGACAAACCGGAACGATAATTCGCCTGCGGACCACCGCTCACATCGAGCCACCACTCCGCACCCCGGCCGCGCCGCCTCTCCGCGCGCACACCCGGACCGGTCCGAACTCTTGACGTGCCCCTGACTAAATGGCTTCATAGGAGCGCATGCCGTGGGAGCGCTCCCACTTCGCACCGTCAAGCCATGGAACGTCTGTCGAAGCTCAGCTCTTGACCCGCCCACCCCTGGAGCCGCAGTGAGAACAGCACAAGGCACGGCGAAGAACCCAGCGCGCAGGAGTCCCGTCGTCACCGTCCTCCTGACCGTCCTGACCACCCTCCTCGGACTACTCGCCCTCGGCGGTCTCGCCCCGGCACAGGCCGCCGCACAGGCGCGGCCCGCAGCCGCCGCCACCGGCCTCCACATCAGTGGGGGCCGGCTGCTCGAAGGCAACGGCAGCGACTTCGTGATGCGCGGGGTCAACCACGCCCACGCCTGGTATCCGGGCGAGACGCAGTCGCTCGCCGACATCAAGGCGACCGGCGCCAACACCGTTCGCGTCGTGCTCTCCGACGGATTCCGCTGGAGCGAGAACAGCCCGGCGGACGTCGCCGCCGTCATCGCCCAGTGCAAGGCCAACCGGCTCATCTGCGTACTTGAGGTGCACGACACCACCGGCTACGGAGAGGACTCCGCCGCCGGCACGCTCGATCACGCCGCCGACTACTGGATCGGACTGAAGGACGTCCTCGCCGGCCAGGAGGACTACGTCGTCATCAACATCGGCAACGAGCCCTGGGGCAACACCGATCCCGCCGGCTGGACCGCGCCCACGACCGCCGCGATCCAGAAGCTCCGCGCCGCCGGATTCGCGCACACCATCATGGTGGACGCGCCCAACTGGGGGCAGGACTGGCAGGGCGTCATGCGGGACAACGCGCAGGCGGTCTACGACGCCGACGCCACCGGCAACCTGATTTTCTCGATCCACATGTACAGCGTCTACAACACCGCCGAGAAGGTCACCGACTACCTGAACGCCTTCGTGGACGCCGGACTCCCGCTGGTCATCGGCGAGTTCGGCGGCCCCGCCGACCAGTACGGCGATCCGGACGAGGACACCATGATGGCCACCGCCGAGCAGCTGGGGCTCGGCTACATCGCCTGGTCGTGGAGCGGCAACACCGACCCGGTGCTCGACCTCACGATCGGCTTCGACCCCACGCGGCTCAGCTCCTGGGGCGAGCGCGTCTTCCACGGGGCCGACGGCATCGCCCGGACCTCCCGCGAGGCCACGGTCTACGGCGGAGCCGCAGAGCACGACACCGAGGCCCCGACCGCGCCCGGCACCCCGACCGCCGCCGCCGTGACGGACACCTCCGCGACCCTCGGCTGGCCGGCCGCCACCGACAACGTCGCCGTCACCGGCTACGACGTCGTCCGCGTCAGCGGTGACACGGAGACCGCCGTCGCCTCCACCACCACCGCCTCCGTCACGGTGAGCGGCCTCGACTCCGGTACGGCGTACACCTTCGCCGTGTACGCACGCGACGCGGCCGGGAACCGTTCGGCGCGCTCGGCCACGGTGGTCTTCACCACGGACGAGGGCGGTACGACACCGGGAGCCGGCTGCTCCGTCGGATACCGGGTCGTCGGTGAGTGGCCCGGCGGCTTCCAGGGCGAGATCACCGTCCGCAACACCGGCACCACGGCCATCGACGGCTGGACGCTCGGGTTCGCCTTCACCGACGGCCAGACCGTCACCAACATGTGGGGCGGAGTACCCACCAGGACCGGCGGTTCGGTGAGCGTCACCCCCGCCTCCTACACCTCCACGATCGCCGCCGGCGGGTCGGTCACCATCGGCTTCACCGGGGCCCGGAACGGGACGAACACCGCCCCGGCCTCCTTCACCCTCAGCGGTGCCCCCTGCGCCTCCTCCGCAGCCTGACGCGGCCGGCTCCCCGCCGGCGGGCCGGCCCGGGGCCGCCCCGGGCCGGCCGGCCCGCGAAACCTGTTGGCCCCTCCCCCGACGCTCCTGATCTACTGCTCGGGACTCGGACCCCGGGCCCGGAGGGATCTCGGCCGACGCCGTCCGCCGCGGACTCGCCGCGCTGGACGGCGGCCCGCGGCCCCGACGCTGACGCCCCGACTGACACCCGGCGCGCGGCGCCCGGCGCGATGTGAGCCCCGACCCCGAGTACTGGAGGCCCGTATGCCCTGGTCCGAACGCACCGTGACGCGGGACGGTGTCCGGCTGGTCTGCCGGGACCGGGGCGGGCCGGGGCAGCCCGCCATCCTGCTGCACGGGCTGGCGGGCCAGGCCGGTGAATGGGACCCCGTGGCCCGATACCTGAGCCCGGAACTCCGGATCGTCGCGGTCGATCAGCGCGGGCACGGCGCCGCCGAACGCCGTCCGCGGGATGTCTCCCGCGCCGCCTATGTCTCGGACGTCGTCGCCGTCGCCGATCAGCTCGGACTGCGACAGCCCGTCCTCATCGGCCAGTCCCTGGGCGCCCATACCGCCATGCTCACCGCCGCCGCCCACCCCGCCCGCGTACGCGCGCTCGTCCTCGTCGAGGCGGGTCCGGCTGCCGCGGACCCGAACACGCCTTCCCGGATCGGCAGTTGGCTGGACACGTGGCCGACACCGTTCCCCTCGCGGGAAGCCGCCGTCCGGTTCTTCGGCGGAGGGCCGCTCGGTGAGGGCTGGGCGGGCGGACTGGAGGAGCGTGAGGGCGGCTGGTGGCCACGGTTCGACCGGGACGTCATGGTCGGCTCCATCACGGAGAACGCCAAGCGCCCGTTCTGGGACGAGTGGGACGCCGTCACCTGCCCGACCCTGCTCGTCCTGGGCCAGACCGGCTTCGTACCGTCGCGGGAGGTCGACGAGATGCTGCGCCGGCGCCCCGCCACCGAGGCCGCCTGCCTCCCCGGCACCGGCCACGACCTGCACCTGGAGCGGCCCGCGGTGCTGCACGACCTGATCGCCGGGTTCCTGGCCCGAATCGGCTGAGCGGCGGGACGGTACGGCGCAGGGCAGTGCGGGGCGGGGCGGGGTCGGTCGCCGGGACCGACTGACCGACCGGATCCGCGGGATCGGAGCTCGGAGCTCGGAGCTCGGAGCTCGGGGCTCGGGGCCCAGGGCCCGGGGCTCAGGGCTCGGGGCCCAGGGCCCGGGGCTCAGGGCTCGGGGCCCAGGGCCCGGGGCTCAGGGCTCGGGGCTCAGGGCTCGGGGCTCAGGGCTCGGGGCTCAGGGGGCGGCGCTCAGTAATCCACCATGCCGCACCACGTCTCCGCCCAGGCCGAGGCGCCGTACCTATTGGCCGCGCGCACCGTGAGGCAGATCTGGTCGCCGGAGTACGGGCCCTTGACCGTGTAGCTGGTGCTGCCCGTGGAGTAGACGGTGTCGACGTTCTTGTTGGTGTAGTTGCTCCCCTTGTTGGTGTAGTGGATGTCGTAGCGAGTGGCCCGAGGGCTTGCTCCTGCCTCCCCCGCTCCCCTTAGCCCTTCTCCTTCGCCTTCCCGGAAGGGGAGCCGCCCTGCCCGCCCGGCGAGCCGCCGCCGCCGGAGGTGGGGCTCACGCTGTCGCCGGGCGTCTGCGCGTGCACCCCGCCACCGCCGCCGCTCCAGGGCTGGAGGACGGCCACCGTGCCTCCCTCGACGCCGAGAACGATGCAGACGGGCAGCGCGATGTTGGTCCTGCGCCGACGCGGGCTCTTGTCACGCTGTTTCTCCTTCTCCTTCTTGGACTTCGGCTCAGGAACCGGCTCCGTATCCGGCTTCGTACCCGTCCCGGTGTCCCCGCCGGGCGGCGGGACGACCGCGCCCGGCTCGGTCTCCGGGCGCAGGCCCACCGTCGCCCGGTCCACGGGCTCCTCGCGCAGCGGGCGCACCTCGGCGTCGAGCAGCTGAGCTGCTGGGCGATGTGGGTGAGTACGTCGGCGGGCAGCCAGGCCCGCCCGGCCGCCACCGGGCCGACCCGGGCGGGGTCCGCGAGCAGCTCGTCCACTCCGGGGCGCCGCTCGACGTCCTTCGTCAGGCACCGCGCGATGAGCGCCCGGAGAGCCGGGTTCCCGACCGCCTCCAGCTCCGGTTCCTCCTGCACGATCCGGTACATGACGGCGTGGTGGTTGGTGGCCCCCTGCCCGAAGGGCAGCTGTCCCGTCGCCGCGTACGTGAGCACGCACCCGACGGTGAACACATCGCTCTTGGGCACGGCGCCGCGCCCGCTCAGCTGCTCCGGCGCCATGAATCCGGGCGAGCCGCTGATCATCCCCGTGCTGGTCAGCAGCGCCTCGACGGAGGTCTCGACGGCCCGCGCGATCCCGAAGCCGATGACCCTGGTCCCGTCCACGGTCAGCATGACGTTCGAGGGCTTCAGATCGCGGTCCCCGTTCGCCCCGCTCATTCTGGTAAGCCCCCGAACTCATGTGGCCGGAGTGCCACTTGGCGGCCGGTTCAACGCCGTCGAGAATAGGCGCATCGGCGCTCAGGCATAGCCGAGGACGTGCCGTGCGGCGGGCGGTTCTGTCCGGACGCGAGCGATTCAGCGCGGGTGAGCGGCACGGTCGTACGTCAGGAACATCGCCCCGCTCTCCAGCACCTGGTGATCCGTGAGCGTCCAGGCGTTCGGGCTGAACGTGGCCCCTCCGGAGAAGAGCGGGATGCCCGAGCCGATGGTCATCGGGCTCAGCTTGACGATCAGGGTGTCGATCTCGGAGTACAGGGCGCCCGCGAGTTCCCCGCCGCCGATCAGCCAGATGCCCTTGCCCTCCGTCCGCTTCAGCTCCCTGACCCGGGCCACCGGGTCGTCCGCCACGACCTCCACCGCGGGGTCCGGGCTCTCGCCGAGCGTGCGGGAGAACACGATGTGCCGCAGATGCGGGTAGGCGTCGGTCACTCCGGCCTTGAGGCCGATCTCGTAGGACCTGCGGCCTTCGAGGACGGTGTCGAAGTGCGTGCCCCGCGCCGAGATGGACAGCGCGGTACGGGCCGGGCCGGGCAGGGTCTCCGGGTACTCGGCGATCATGTGCGCGATGTAGTCCTCCGGGACCGGCCAGAATCCGTCCGGGCCGGTGGGGTCGGCACCGTCCGGACCGGCGATGAAACCGTCCAGGGTGGCGGCGATGTAGTACACGAGCTTGCGCACGGAGGGCCTTTCGTCCACGGCGGCCGCCTCGGGGCGGGCGGTCCTCAGCGTTCATGATCAGACGAACCCGGCCGCCGGGCAACGAGATTCGCGGCTTCCGCGCACCCCGCCCCGGGCACTCCCTGTGCCCGGGGCGGGGTGCGGACGCGAGGCCCTCAGCAGTGCGGGAGGCCGGGCGCCGGGTCCACGCTGGTGAAGACGCGGGACGCCGGGATGTAGCCGTAGGCCCCGTGGTCGTCGCCGCTGGTGTAGTACCAGACGGTGTTGCCGCCGCTGTGCTTCTCGCCGCGCACGTAGCACTTGAACCAGCTGTACGTGGTGCGCAGCGTGTCCACCTGGGTGATGCGGTTGCCGCAGGTGGCCGAGGGCTCGGTGCACGGGTGGTTGAGCAGGGCGGTCGGAGCGTAGTTGCCGCAGTTCATCCCCGAACTGCCCCCGGAGCAGCTGGCGGCGTGGGCCGCCGGGCTCCCGAGGACGAGTGTGCCGGCGATCAGCGCGGAGCCTGCGGCGAGTCGGCTGAGGTTCTTGAGCGTGAGCATGGTGTCCCCCGTTTTGCTCGGGTCGGTCAGTGACTGCGTCAAGCCTGGGGCCACCGCCTCGCCCTCGGCCCGTGTTTCGACGAGCGTGCAATAAGAGCGGTGGATTCCGGACAGCGAGGGACGTTCAGGACTCCTGCCGTCCTCGCGAGCCGTCCAGCGCCGGGGCGATCACCGTGAAGGCCCGGACGATGGGGTCGGCCGGGTCCTCCACCCCGTCACTCGCGCTCCACCGGTGCGGTCTCCACCGGTCCAGTACGGCGTCAAAGGCGTTCAGTGCCATTCCGGCGGCCGGCCTCGGACAGAGGCCGGATTCCGCCTCCGGACCGGGCGCCGGGCCAGCTCCTCCGCCAGGTCGTCCCACCACTGCGCCTGGCGCTCCAGGAAGCGGGCGAGCAGACCGGGGGTGCGCGGGATCAGCTGGACGACGCACAGCGCCCTGTCCGATTCGGCGTGGCCGGCGCGCAGGCCGCGAGGGGGACGCTGACGGCGTGCAAAGGGCAGGGGCAGGGGCAGGGAGGGACAGGGACAGGGACAGGGAAGATTCGGCAACGGCAGCGGTGGACCTCCGACCGGATCCCGGACCGGACCGGGCGGGTCTTCGTCGTCGCACCCCCTCGCCCGGGCCCCGGACCGGGGCGCGCTGCCGCAGCTGCGCGGTCACGGGCCCGAGCGTGGCGGGCGGTGAGTTCATCGGGCCGGACGGCAAGGCGGAACCACGCGGCAGACCGACGCGGGTGGAGCTGTCCGCCGGGGCCGCCGACGCCGCGACCGGCCCCCGGCTGTGGGAGCGCTCGGAACGGGCGGCGGGCGTGCGGTACGTGTTCCCCACCCCTGCCCGACGCCTCCCCACCGCCGTCGGGTCGATGCCGCCGCTTCGGGCCCGTCCGGGTGTTTCCCGCCCGGTGCGGGCGGCGGCCGCGCAGAGTAGTACGCATGACGACACCCGCAGAGCTGCTCCGGTCCTTCGCCCGCACCCGCGCCTCGCTCGACGGCGAGGAGGTCACGTACTGGTGGTCCGGCGATGTGTACGCCTGGTCCCCCGACGAGCCCTACCAGCGCGTCTTCGGCTTCGAAGGGCTCAATGTCTCCCGCCTGGTCCAGGATGCCGGGGCCGGTCCCGACGCCTACCAACTGCTCACCCGTGAGGCCGCCTTCTACCTGGACCCCACGAGCCGCGAGATCCTGGAGACCTGGCAGGACCTGCCCGTGGTGCACGTCTGGAACGACCCGGCGAACCAGAAGTGGCGCCCCTTCCCGGTCCCCGTGACCGAACTGGGCGAGCAGGTCTGCTTCAGCCTGGAGATCCCGCTCGCCTACCCGTCGCCGCTGCCGGTGGCCGAGTACCCCGTCCACTCGGCCGGTGACACGTACAAGGCCCTGGAGCTCTTCCAGTTCTTCGCCGGCCGCGCGGATCTGGCAGGTCCGGCACCCAGCGTGCCGGCCACCATGTCGTGGACCCGGATGTCCCCGTGGCTCCCGTGGATGGCACGCGGTCAGCGGCCCGGTGGCCTCACCTACCACTGCCGGGGCCGCAAGCTCGGCTCGTATGCCGAGGTCCCCGAGCGGACCCGCGCCTACATCGCCGCCCACCACCCGGAGTTCGCCCACGCCCCGGAGAAGTGGAGCGAGCCGAACGAGACCAGCTGGACGTACTTCCGCAAGCTCAACCCGCCGCAGTAGCAGCCGGACCGGCCCCGGCCCCGCCCCCCATAGGCGCCCACACCCACCGCCTCCGAGAGCACCGGCCATGGCAGCAGGCCGACGGAGCGGCCCGGTAGGCGAGTTCGGCCGAACCACCCTGCACGTGCCGGTGCTGGACCGCCGGGCCCCTGAAGGCCTCCCGTACCGCGTCGGCGTCGGTGAGCAGCCACGGGCGCAGGACGGCCTCGGTGGCGACGGGCAGGGTGGGACGGCCGGTCACGGCCGGCGCACCGACGGGCATCGCGGGAGCAACCAGGCACGGCATGAGGGGAATTGTCACAGCCGGGGACAGCCGGGGACAGCCGGAGCCCGCCGGGGACAGCCGGAGCCCGCCGGGCAACTGCCCGGGCCCGGCTCGGCCCGAAAGCTCCGGAGCTCCACGAGGGCTGTCCCGGCCGGGATTTGGATAAGGTGCCGTTTCGACAGCAGCGCTCTTCGGGGGAGATACGGATTCATGAGCGGTCAGCAACCAGGCGGGGGCAGCGGCTCCCAGGTCTTTCAGCCACTCACAGCCGATGATCCGGCCACCATCGCCGGATACCGGCTGGCCGCCAAGCTCGGTGCGGGCGGCATGGGCAAGGTGTACCTGTCGTACACGCCCGGCGGGCGGCCCGTGGCCATCAAGGTGATCCGGCCGGAGTTCGGTGAGGACGCCGAGTTTCGGCGGCGGTTCACCCAGGAGGTGCAGTCCGCGCAGCGCGTGCAGGGGCTGTTCACCGCGCCGGTCATCGACGCGGACACCAACGGCGCGCAGCCGTGGCTGGCCACCGCCTACGTACCGGGGCCCTCGCTCGCCGACGCGGTCGTCGCGCACGGGGCGCTGCCGGTCGAGGCCGTGCTGCTGCTGATCGCCGGTATGGCCGAGGCGTTGCACGTCATCCACGGCGCGGGCATCGTGCACCGCGACCTCAAGCCGTCCAACGTGCTGCTCGCCGCCGACGGGCCCCGCGTCATCGACTTCGGCATCGCGTACGCGGCCGACGCGACCTCGCTCACGGGCAGCGGTGTCACCATCGGCACCCCGTCGTTCATGGCCCCGGAGCAGGCCGCCGGGCGCCGGGTCACCCCGGCCACCGACATCTTCGCCCTCGGCCAGGTCGCGGCCTTCGCGGCGGCGGGAGCACCCGCCTTCGGAGAGGGGACCTCGCACGGGGTGCTCTACCGGATCGTCCACGAGGAGCCCGACCTCAGCCGCGTCCCGGAACGGCTGATGGAGCTGGTCAGCCGGTGCCTGGCCAAGGACCCGGAGGCGAGGCCCTCGGTCGCCGAGGTCATCGAGCTGTGCCAGACCGCGAACGCGGAGACGGTGCTGCGGCGCCCCGAGGACTGGCTGCCGAAGCCGGTCGCCGCCGACATCACCGTACGGGCGGCGGCCCCGGCCCCCGCCCAGACCCCGCCGCCGCCGGCCACGCCTCCCGGCCGGGCCGCCGGGTACTCACCGACCACTCCGGCGGCGCCGAGCACCCCGCCTCCGGGGTTCGGCCCGGCTCCCACGCCGCCGCCGGGGCAGTACGCCGACACGTCCCAGGGCTCCTATCCCCTCCAGCCGCCGCACGCGCAGCCGACTCAGCCCGCCCACCCCGGCCTGCAGTACCCCACCGGTCCTCAGCCGCAGTCCCAGCACCAGACCCCGGCCCACCTGCCCGGTCCGTACCCCGCGCAGGCGCAGACCCACCCCACACACCAGCCCGCGAAGAACCGGCGCGGCCGGATCGCCGCCATCGCCGTCGCCGCCGCGCTGGTCTTCGCCGTCGCGGGCGCCGGAGCGGCGTACTACGCGCTCAAGGACGACGGCAAGGAGACGCAGAACAACGCCTCCCCGAAGACCAGCGCCTCTCCCGAGGACAACAGCTCCGCGCAGGACAACGCATCGCCGGACGCGACCGGTTCAGCGGCGGGCGGCCAGGGCGGCGAGCCCGGTACCGAGCCGACCCCGCAGGCCGACCCCGAACCCGCCGAGTACAAGTCCATCAACCTCACCGAGGGCTACCACCTGACGCTCGGCGACGAGGGCCTCCGGCCCCAGGAGGGCGAGGACGCGGGATACGAACTGTCCTACGACAGCGGCGGGTACCTCGACGCGGAGAGCGACGAGGGGAAGCTGATCCTGCTCAACCCGGGGCAGGAGGGCTCGCTGGACGTCTGCCGCGCGGACACCCGGTTCGCGAAGAACATCCCCCTGGAGAAGCTCACCAAGGGGCGCCAGGTCTGCATCATCACGGGCACGGGACACATGGGCCTCCTGACGTACCAGGGCCACTCGCCGGAGGACTCGCCCAGTACCTACATGACGGTGGACGTGACCGTCTGGCGCAACGCGGACAGCTGAGCGAGCGGGTGAGGGGCGGCGGGGCGGGCCCTCCCTGCTCGCCCCTCACCCGCGTTGCCGGCTACCTCCGCGCCTGCGCCCCGCCCAGCAGCTCCCGCTCCACGTGGGCCGACACCACCCAGTTCGGCGCGTCCACGATCTCGGAGATCTTCAGGTCCGCCGCCACGCTCGCCAGCAGGTAGGCGTCCTCCGGCACGAGGCCCGTCCGGGCCGAGATCTCGTCGATCAGCGCGCGGACCGCGTCCTTCGCCGCCGCCATCAGATCCGGCCCAATGCCCGTCGTGGCCAGGGCCGCGCCGGTCCTGGCGCTCACCGGGTCCGTCTCGATCACCGGGGTACGGGGCGCCGCGCCCTTGCGGACGTCCACCCGCAGCCGCACCGTCGCCGCCGTCTCCACACCCGTACCGCAGACCTCGCCGTCGCCCATCGCGGCGTGTGCGTCGCCCGCCGAGAGCAGGGCGCCCGGCACCCCGACGGGCAGGATGAGCCGGGCGCCGGGGCCGATGTGGCGGATGTCCATGTTGCCGCCCCAGCGGCGGGGCGGGATGACCGAGTGCGGTCCCGGCTCGGGCGGCGCGACGCCGATCGTCCCGATCATCGGCACCACCGGGATGCGCAGGCCGGGCAGCAGTTCGGCGTAGCCGCCGGTGATCGTCGAGATGCGCAGGTACGGGTCGGGGAAGTCGTCGGTGAGCAGCCCGAACCCGGGCAGGCAGGCCGTCCAGCCCCACTCCCCGACCTGTACGTCGAGGATGTCGACGACCAGCGCGTCACCGGGCTCGGCCCCGGTCACGTACAGGGGGCCGGTGACGGGGTTGAGGGTGCCGAAGTCCAGCTCGGGGAGGTCTGCGGCGGTCGACGCGGCGGTCAGCTGACCGCCACCCGCGTCCTGGAACTCCAGGACCGCCTCGTCGCCGGGGGCGAGCGTGGCGACGGGCTTGACCGTCCGGTCCCAGGCGTGGTGCACCTGTCCGCGGTGGATGCTGAAATCACTCATGAACGGCGGGGCCTCCGGGTCGGGTTCGGTGCGGCGTGCGCGGTTGCTGCGGCTCCGCCGATCCTGACGCGGCCGTGCGCGTTGCACAACACGGCCGGGCCCACGGGCTGCCCGGTCAGGGAGCGTGACCCAGATGGCGGTCGGCGAACCGATTCGGCGGTTCCCGTTCGGGTGAGCCGTACGGCGAGCGGGTGAACCGGCGGCCCGGTGGGGCCGGTGCCGGGACAGACTCGGGGCGGAACGATCTTGCAGCGTTCCGCCCCGGCCTCGAAACGGCCCGAACAACCCGAGCGGCTCGAACGAACCGCGCGGCGAACCCACAAGGAGTGCCCCCACCATGCGACTTCGTACCACTGCGGCCGCCGCCCTCGGCGCCCTCGCGCTCGTCGTCAGCCTCCCCGGCTCCGCGAGCGCGGCCGACGGCGAGTTCGCCTACACGTACACCACCCCGCTCGGACACCGGCAGGCGGTCGCCCTGCTCGCGCCGCCCAGCCGGGACTGCGTCACCCTGCCCGGAGTCGCGGACCCGAAGACCTCGGACCCCGCCGACAAGCCCTGGAACAACACCGATGCGACCGCGACGGTCTTCACCGGCCCGGACTGCACCGGCGACCACTACACCCTGCGTCCCAACGGCGGCAACGCCTCCAGCCGGCTCAAGCTCCGGTCGGTCGTCTTCAGCTGATCCGGCTCCGGGCGGTACGGGGGCGGTGCGGCCGATATCCGCTGGTGCCCGGCCGGCGCGCGCAGGTAGGTTGCGGGATGCCCTTCTCACCCCGTCTCACCACCGTCACCTCGGACAACGTCGAGGAGGCCTGTGCCCTGCGGGTCCGCCCCGACCAGGACGGGCTCGTGAAGCCGGTCGCCTGGTCGCTCGCCCAGGCCTACGTCTCGCCCGAGACCGCGTGGCCCCGGCTGATCGTGGACGGCGAGCGGATCGTCGGCTTCGTGATGGCCTTCCTCGACGTGCGCTTCAACCCCGGACAGCCCGGCGACCGGCCCCGCTCCGGGCTCTGGCGGCTGAACATCGACGCCGGACAACAGGCCCGGGGCTACGGTCGGTTCGCGGTGGAGGCCGTCAACGACGAGCTGCGGCGGCGCGGGCAGACACGTACGACCGTCTCGTACGTGCCCGGCGCGCACGGGCCCGAGGAGTTCTACCGGAAGCTGGGATTCCGGCCGACCGGCGAACTGAGCGGCGACCAGGTGGTGGCCGAGCTGGAGCTGACAGCCGGGCCCGTGCGGATACGGGACTGAGCGGCCGGGCCCATGCGGAGACGGGGATGAGCGGCGCTTCCGTACAGCTACGGGAATGAGCCGCCGGGTCCGCCCGGTTGTCCGTGCATGCCGACGCCACGCGTGATCCTTCTGCTGTCCGGGAGCCTGCGGTCCGCTTCCTCCAACGAGACAGTGCTGCGCACCGCACGGGCCGTGGCACCCCCTGGGGTGCGGACCGTGCTCCACGAGGGGCCCGGAGTACTGCCGCATTTCAACCCCGATGACGACTCCGAGCCGCTGCCGGAGCCGGTGGCCCGGCTGCGCGCGGCGATCGACGCGGCCGACGCCCTGCTGATCTGCACCCCGGAGTACGCGGGGACCCTGCCGGGGGCGTTCAAGAACCTGCTGGACTGGACGGTCGGCGGGACCGAGATCTGCGACAAGCCGGTCGCCTGGGTCAGCGCCGCCTCCCCGGGGCGCGGCCTTGGCGCAGAGGCGACACTGCGGACCGTGCTCGGATACACGGGCGCCACCGTCGTCGAGGCCGCCTGCGTGCGGATTCCGGTGGACCGGCGGGCGGCCGCTCCGGACGGGGTCTTCACGGAGGCGGGGGCGCGGGAACAGCTCACGAGGGTGCTCGCCGTGCTGGCGCAATCCGCTTCGGCCGCGGACGCGGACGCGGACGCGGATATCTATAGCGATAGCGATAGCGATACGGCTTAATCAGCAGGCCGTCAGGCCGGGTGCGGGCGACCGGGGTTGTCGGCCAGCAGGGGGAAGAGCCTGGTGACCGCCGCCACGGCCACGGCGCCTGCGGGGCGCACCCCCGGGTGTACCTCGCGCTCGCGGTAGACAGCCAGCAAGTCGCGCACGGAGGACGCGAGTTCGGCCATCTCCGCCGGGGTGAGATGAATGACGGCACTGAACGAATCGTCCTGCCGCCACTCGGCCGGCGCCCGGTCGCGGTGGCTCAGCCAGTGCTGGTAGCTCTCGTCCTCCAGTCCGCGTGCGAGCGCGTCGAACTCAGCCGCGCCCTCCCGGCCCGGCTCGCGGGGGGTCTCCCAGCGCAGCCGCCACGGACGCACCCGGCCCCCCTTGTGCGGGGCCTCCTCGATCAGGCCGTGCGCGGCGAGTTGGCGCAGATGGAAGGAGCAGAGGCCGGAGCTGTGGCCGAGGCGGGCGGCGGCCTCGGTGGACGTCACCGTGCCGGCCTCCGCGAGCAGGTCGAGCAGGGCTACCCGGACGGGGTGGTCCGGGAGCGGCTTGCGGGCCCGGTACGGCAGCGGGCCCGTGGACCCGGCCTGACGCTTTTCATCGCTCATTTTGCAAAGGGTGCTACTTTGCAAAGCGTTCAGTCAAACCGGCCGCCCGGCCTTCCCGGCCATCCCCCGGCCGTCGCGGCCGCCCCGGCCGACTCCCCTGTGCGCGGAAGGCGTTGATCATCCCCATGGCCGCTCGGTTCGATGACACCTCGCAGGACCGCCGGGTACGCGTGCAGGGCGTACCCGTCGACTCCTTTCCCCGGTTCGCGCCGGAGACCGAGCGGGGCTCGGTGCGCCGGATCACCGTCGTCGGGGAGGAGATCCTGCGCCGCCCGTGCCGGGAGGTCACCGAGTTCGGCACCCCCGAGCTCGCCCGGCTGGTCGACGACATGTTCGCCACCAACCAGGTCGCGGAGGGTGCCGGACTCGCCGCCAACCAGGTCGGCGTGGACCTCCGGCTGTTCATGTGGGACATCACGGACGACTGGGGGGTGCGCCACGTCGGGCACATCGCCAATCCCGTCCTGGACGAGGTGCCGCCCGAACAGCGCAGGCTGGTCGAGGAGTCCGAGGGGTGTCTGTCCGTCCCGGGCCCCTACCGGATGGTGGCGAGGCTGGACCGTACCGTCGTACGCGGCCGGGACAAGGACGGCAATCCGCTGGTCATCGAGGGCCGGGGCTACTTCGCCCGCTGCCTCCAGCACGAGACGGACCACCTGCGCGGCCACCTCTATCTGGACCGGCTCGCCCAGCGCGACCGGAAGACGGCCCTGCGCGAGATGGACGCCGCGAGGGAGGAGACGTTCGCCCGGCGCGCCGCGCTGGCGGCGAAGCTGGGCAAGTGACCCCGGGCCGTCAGCGGTAGTCCTCCGGGTGGCCCCGCATCCAGGAGTTGACGCGGTCGCGGATGCCGACCAGGTCCTTGAAGTGCTCCTCCAGCTGGCCGCGGAGGTGTCACCGGCGAGCGTGGTGCGCAGCTTCGCCGTCCATTCCAGGGGCTCCTTGAAGTGGCCGGGGCCCTGCGGGTCCGCCTTCATCGAGGCTTCCATGCCGGTGAGTTCGTCGTTCACCCGGCCCAGGAAGTAGGCGCAGTCCCCGGCGCCGGGGGTGCAGGTGTCGTAGAGGGTGGCCCGGAGGCCGGCGAAGGCGTCCCGCACCTTCTCGG
Source organism: Streptomyces sp. NPDC088730 (assembly GCF_044751215.1). Classification (NCBI taxonomy): domain Bacteria; kingdom Bacillati; phylum Actinomycetota; class Actinomycetes; order Kitasatosporales; family Streptomycetaceae; genus Streptomyces; species Streptomyces sp. NPDC088730. The sequence goes on along the minus strand of NZ_JBIVLK010000001.1, from coordinate 160,829 downwards.
GTCCGGGGGTCGTGTACCCCGCCGCCTCACCGCCCGCCTCCGCGTCCCCCGCCTCGTCGCCGACCGGCTCCGCGGCGGCCTCCGCCGACTCGTACACCGACGCGGCCACCCGCGGGACACCGGCTCCGGGTCCCTGCGGCGTGGTCGCCTCGGAGCAGCCCGCCAGCGCGGCCACCAGGGCGGCCGCCAGGGCTGCCGCCACGACCAGTGCCGCCGCATGTCCGCGGGCATGGTTGTGGATACGTTCAGTCACAGGAGGCCCCCTCGGCGGAGGGCCCCGACCATACCGCCGGCTCCGGGGACGGCAGGTGGAGATCCCGGACCGCTCAGCCCGTGATCAGCTTCTGGAGCGCGGGTGCGTAGAGGTCCGCGATGTGTTCCGGGGTGGCCAGGGCGCCGGCTCCCTCGCGGTGCAGGCTGAGGGTGGCGCCGAGGCCGAGCAGATGGCCGGCCAGCAGCTCGGCGCGCAGCACCCGGTCGGGGCCGGAGAGCCGGGCGGTCAGGGCGTCGGTCACCTGTTCGTGGAACCGGTCGCGCAGCAGCGAGCGTTCGTCCTGGTTGCCGAGGGAGAACACCACGCGCAGGAGCGGGTCCGAGTTGAGCTCGCGGCGCCGGGTCACCAGGGTGACGACCAGGTGGCGGCCCAGCCGGGCGAGCGGGGCGTCGAACAGTTCCGCGGCGGCCGGGCCGAAGTCGGCCACGGTGTTGAACAGCTCCTCCTTGCGGCCGAAGTGCTTGACCACCAGGGCCGGGCTCACCCCGGCGTCCGCGGCGATCTGGCGGATCGTCACCTCCGCGTACGGGCGCTGCGTGAACGCCCGCCGCGCCGCGCGCAGGATCGCGCTCCGTCCGGTGCCCGCGTCCGCGGACCCGGTGGCCGGTGCGGTGGCCTGGCCGCCGGTCATGCGCCCTCCTGGATCTGTGCTGGCCGTACACCGCCCTCGCGGATGCCCGACGCCTTGCGGCTCTCCCCGACCGTACCCGCCCCGGCCCGCCTGTGGCCCGGCAGGAACAGCGTGACGACCAGCGCGGCGAGCGCCGCCCCCGCCGCGATCACGAAGACCAACTGGTACGCGTGGAGGGTCGGAGCCGTACGGCCCCCGGCCCGGAAGGTGATGTTGGCCAGGACCGCGGCCACCGTCGCACTGCAGAAGGCCTGCCCGATCGACCGCATGAGGGTGTTCAGACCGTTGGCCGCCCCGGTCTCACTGACCGGGACCCCGCGCATCACCAGGGCGGGCAGCGCCGAATAGGCGATGGCCGTGCCCGACGCGACGACCGTGGCGCCCGCGATGATCAGCCACAGGCTGTGGCTGGTGAAGTAGCGCACCCCGTAACCGACGGCGATGATCCCGGCCGCCAGTGCCAGGCTGACCTTCGGGCCTCGCCTGGCGGAGATCCGCGCCGAGACGGGCGAGAGCGCCACCATCGCCACACCGCCGGGCAGCAGGCACAGGCCACTGACGACGAGCGAGGCGCCGAGCCCGTAACCGGTGGCCTTCGGCTCCTGCACCATCTGGGCGGTCACCAGCGAGTTCGCGTAGAACGCGAAGCCGATCAGCAGGGCGGCGATGTTGGTGAGCAGTACGGCCGGGCGGGCGGAGACCCGCAGGTCGACCATGGGCGTCGCGACGCGGAGCTCGTACGCGCCCCAGAGCAGCGCCACCACCACGGCCGTGACGAGCAGGCCCACCGTCCGGACCGAACCCCAGCCCCAGTCGGCGCCCTGGGTGACCGCGAGCAGCAGGCAGACCAGCGCGGCGGACAGGCCCAGCGCACCGACGGCGTCGAAGCGGCCCCGGCTGCGCAGCGGGGATTCCGGCACCCAGCGCAGGACCAGCGCGATGTCGATGAGTCCGATCACGCCGGAGACCCAGAACATCGTGTGCCAGTCGAAGTTCTCCACGACGACCGCGGCGATCGGCAGGCCGACGGCCGCGCCGATCCCGAGTGTGGAGCTCATCAGCGCGACGGCGGACAGCACGCGCTCGGGCGGCAGCTCGTCGCGCAGGATGCTGATGCCCAGCGGTACGACGGCGATCGCCGCACCCTGGAGGGCGCGGCCGGTGATCAGGACGCCGATGTGCGAGCTGACCGCGCAGAGCACGGAGCCCACCACCAGCACCGCCAACGAGGCGACGAGCACCCGCCGCTTGCCGTACATGTCTCCGACCCGGCCCAGGACCGGGGTGAAGACCGCGCCGGTGAGGAGCGTGACGGTGACCAGCCAGCTCGCGGCGGCGGGGGTGGCGCCGGTCAGCTCGGGGATGTGCGGCAGCAGCGGGACGACGATCGTCTGCATGACCGCGACCACGACACCGCAGAACGCCAGCACGCCGACGGCGAAGCGGGGGTGCGGGGCCTGGACGGCGGGGGCGGCGGAATCGGCTGGGGCAGGTATGTCCGCGGGCATGGCTCTCCGTACGGTGCTCGGCGGCGAGGCAGGGGTGTACGTGCGTTCACCCTCCGGAGTACCAGGGTAAACGCACGTACACCCCCTCGGCGACGGGACGCAGGAATGCCGCGTTAGCCTCGGATCCGGGACCGGGCCCGAGAAGCGGCACCGGACGACGGACGCGAAGGTGAAGGTGGCGGCGATGGCGAGGATTCCGGCAACGGCAGTGGCGGCGAGCGGGCTGGTCGGCGGCTACGCGGTCGCACGGTGGACCAGGAAGCGGCCGCTGGGCGGCGTCGCCCTCGCCGCGGCGGGCACCGCGGCGGCCTACGAGTGGAACCGGCGGTCCGGGAAGCGTGCCGCCGTCGGGCTGACCACCGCGTACGTCGCCGCCTTCGCCGGGTCGCACCCGCTCGCCAAGCGGATCGGCGCCTGGCCCGCGGTCTTCACCGTGGCGGGCACGGTGGCCGCCGCGTCCTGGGCGGTTACGCGGCGCGGGGCCTGAGCGGCGCGTTCCGGGGGGCGCGGACGAGCCCGGGGCAGGTGCGGGCCGGGCCCCGGGGCGGACGGGGCGAGGCGCGGGTGGGCCCCCGGGTGCGTCCGGGGAGCCGGTTGTCCTCAATCGCCGGACGGGCTTGATTGACCCGCCGGACGGGCCCGAGCCGCCCCCCGGCGGGTCGGCTCAGCCTCCCAGCGCTCGGGACACCGAATAGATCGCCAGGCCGGCCAGTGCGCCCACGACCGTGCCGTTGATGCGGATGAACTGCAGGTCGCGGCCGATGTGCGCCTCGATCTTCTTCGATGTCTGGTCCGCGTCCCAGCCGGCCACCGTGTCGCTGATCAGCGACGTGATCTCCGTCCGGTACGTCGTCACGACGTACACCGCCGCGTCCTCCAGCCAGCCCTCCAGCTTCGCCTGGAGGCGGCCGTCCGTCGCCAGGCGGGCGCCCAGGGACATCAGGGAGGCACGGGCGCGCAGCCGCAGTTCGCTCTGCTCGTCCTCGGCCGCCGCGATGACCATCGTGCGGACCGAGGACCAGGCGGACGCGATGACGTCCTGTACCTCGCCGCGCCCCAGCACCTCCGACTTCAGCCGTTCCACGCGGGCCCGGGTCTCCGAGTCCGTCTGGAGGTCCGCCGCGAAGTCCGTCAGGAACGTGTCGATCGAGCCGCGCGCCGGGTGCCCCGGCATGTCGCGCATCTCCGTCAGGAAGCGCAGCAACTCCTTGTAGACCCGCTCCCCCACCCGCTTGTCCACGAACCGGGGGGTCCAGCCCGGCGCGCCGCCCTGCACCGCGTCCATCACCGAGTCGCCGTGCAGCACCAGCCAGTCGTGAGCCCGGACACACAGCAGGTCCACCACCTTGCGGTGGCCGCCGTCCGTGACGACCTTCTCCAGCATCTTGCCGAGGCCCGGACCGATCTCCGCCGCGTTCGCCCGCCGGGTGATCGCCTCACCCACCACGGCCTGCACATCCGAGTCGCGCAGCACCGTCAGCGCCCCGCGCAGCGCGGTCGACAGCTCGGCCGTGACCCGGTCCGCGTGCTCCGGTTCCGCGAGCCACGCACCGACCCTGCCGCCGATGCCGAGGGAGTGGATCCGGTCCCGTACGACGTCACCCGAAAGAAAGTTCTCGCCCACGAAGGAACCGAGTGAGGCCCCGAGCTGGTCCTTCTTCGTGGGGATGATGGCGGTGTGCGGAATCGGCAGGCCGAGCGGACGCTTGAAGAGCGCCGTGACGGCGAACCAGTCGGCCAGCGCACCCACCATGCCCGCCTCGGCGGCCGCGGCGACGTAGCCCGGCCAGCCGCCCACCCCCTCGTTCTTCGCCCAGGTGGCGAGGACGTACACCAGCGCGACCAGCAGAAGGAGGCCCGTGGCCGTGGTCTTCATCCGCCGTACGCCGCGCCGCTTCTCCTCGTCCGCGGCGGTGTACGAGAACGAGGCCAGGGAGGCCGGGCGGCGGTTGCCCGCACCCCTGCCCCCCGCGCCCACGCCCGCGCTCCCGTCCGCCTGTGCCGCGGCCTCCCGCTCGCCGGGTCCGGTGCCTTCGATCCGTTCCATCCACTCCACCCGTCCGCGTACGCATCGTCCCCCGACGCACCGTACGCATTGTCCTTACCCGACCTACTCCCGGGCCGCACGTTGAGTTCCCCGCGCCCTGCCGCATCATGGAACCGGCCCACGAACAGAGGAGAAACACCGCCCATGCCCAGGCGCCAGGGGTACGCCCTGCTCATAGCTCTCGTGACCGGCACCGCCGTGCTCGCCGCCGTCGTGGCGTTCACCGGCTCGTTGCTGTTCTCCGGGCCCCGGGCGAAGGCCTCCGCGTCCGCGGCGCCGCAGAGCACGGGCCGGCCGCCCGCGGCCCCGGCCCGCTCCGCCGGCCTCTGGCTCGCCACCTGGACGGCCGCGCCCGTCCTCGGCGCTCCCGACCCGAACCACGACCAGAATCTGCCCCACCGCACCATCCGCAACGTCGTTCACACCAGCATCGGCGGCAACGCGGCCCGCGTCACCCTCTCCAACCTCTTCGGTACGCACCCGCTGCTGATCGACAACGTCACCGTGAACACCCGCCCGGTGACGTTCCGCGGTGCCCCGGCCACCACCGTCGCGCCGGGCGCGAAGATCGTCAGCGACCCCGTCGTCGTCCCGGTCGCCGCCGACGCCGACCTCGTCGTCACCCTGCGCACGCCCACCGCGAGCGGCCCGGTCACCGCGCACCCCAACAGCCACCAGACCTCCTACGTGGAGACCGAGCGGGGCACCTGGCGCAGCACCTCCTGGCGCTACCTCACCGCCGTGGACGTGCGCAGCACGACCGCCACCGGCACCGTCGTCGCGCTCGGTGACTCCCTCACCGCGGGCACCGGCTCCACCACCGACGCGAACAGCCGCTGGCCCGACATCCTCTCCGACCGGCTGAACGGCCGCTACGCGGTGGTGAACCAGGGCATCGGCGGCAACCGCATCCTGCGCGACGGCATCGGGCCGCGCGCCCTGGACCGCTTCCAGCGCGATGTGCTGGACATCAGCGGCGCGAAGACCGTCATCATCGCCCTCGGCGTCAACGACGTGCAGGGCTTCCCCCAGCAGACGGACCCGCGGCGGATCACGGACGCCCTGCGCGGCATGACGCAGCGGGCCCACGCGCATGGAATGCGGGTCGTCGGCGCGACCCTGATGCCCTACGACGGCTACCGCAGCTGGACCCCCGCCCAGGACGCCGTACGCAACCGGGTCAACGAGACGATCCGGGCCGGCGGGGTCTTCGACCAGGTCCTGGACTTCGACCGCGACATGCGCGACCCGGGCCACCCGTACCGGCTGCACCCCGCCTACGACTCCGGTGACCACCTCCACCTGAACGACGCGGGCTACCGGCGACTGGGCTCCCTGGTGAACCTGGCCGACCTGGTGAGCGTCCGGCCGTCGTCCGACGCGCTGTGAGGGACGGCTGGACGGAGACGGCATAGCGAGACGGGGACGGACGCCGGCGCCGGGCGGACCCGGCGCTGACGGGCCTGGGCCTGACGGGCCTGGGCCTGGCGGGCCTGGGCCTGGCGGGCCTGGAACGGGCGTCAGGGCCGGACGGACAGAGGCGGACAGGCAGGGCCGGACGGGCGAGGGCGGACGCCGGGGCTGATGGGGCTGATGGGGCTGATGGGGCTGATGGGGGCTACCTGCCCCTTCCCCTGCCCCCGTCGCCCTTCTCCAGCCGCCCTCGCGAGCGCTCCGCCTCCCGCAGCCGCTGCTTCTCCGCCTTGCTCCGCTTGCGCTCCACACCGACGCCGCCCATCAGTGCGAAGCCGGTGATCCGCACCCGGGGCGAGTCGGGGGCCGGGATGCCCTCGTCCTTCGTGTTCTCACCGAAGCCGCCCATCACGCCGATGCCCCGGACCTCGACGTTCAGGTCCGGCGGGACCGTCACCTGCATACCGCCCATGATCGCGAAGCAGCGGATGACCACCTCACGGTCCTCGAAGTTCGCCTCGCGCAGATCGATCTCACCGCCGCCCCACATCGCGAACGCGGTGAACTTCCGGCCGACCGTCCAGTTGCCCCGGCGGCGGAACCCGCCCCAGAACGCGAAGGCGCCGCCCGATGTCGCGGGGGTGCCCACCCGGTCCGACCAGCGGGCCGTCGAACCGGTTCCGGCCTGCCCCGCGGCCACCGGCGCCGCCGCCGCGCCGACGGCCGGAAGGTCGCGGACGATCGGTTCCAGCTCCCCGTGCGTACGGGCCTTGTAGGCGGCGTCGAGGCGCTGCTCGAACTCCTCCATCTCCAGCCGGCCCTCGGCCACCGCCTCGCGCAGAATCTCGGCGATGCGTTCACGCTCGGCGTCGGAGGCGCGCATGTCCGGAAGTTCGCTACTCATAGCGCGCAGCCTATTGAACGCCCGAGCTTCCGTCACCGGCCTATCGGCCGGGAGCAGGCGCCTTTGTGACCGGGTCCTCGGCCGGGTCCTCGGCCGGACCCTCGGCCGGCGCCTTGGCCGAGGCGTACATCTTCGCGATCACGGCCTCGATATCGGGCTCCCGCACCGAGAGGTCCACCATCGGGTACTCCGCGGCGATCCGTGCCACCAGGGGTGCCGCCGAGGCGGACGCCGGGAACGCCAGCCACTGCCGCGGCCCCTCCACCTTCACGGTACGCACCGCGGGCTCCGACTCCAGCCGGATGGGCGGGAGTTCGCGTTCCAGGTCGACCACCAGCGTCCGCTCGCTCTCCCCCACCTCGTGCAGGCCGGACAGCGCCCCGTCGTACATCAGACGGCCGTGGTCGATCACCATCACCCGCTTGCACAACTGCTCGATGTCCGTCAGATCATGGGTGGTGAGCAGCACCGTCGTACCGCGCTCCGCGTTCAAGTCCCGCAGGAATCCACGCACCTTGGCCTTCGACACCACATCGAGGCCGATCGTCGGCTCGTCCAGGTACAGCACCTCGGGATCGTGCAGCAGGGCCGCCGCGATGTCGCCGCGCATCCGCTGCCCCAGCGAGAGCTGCCGCACCGGAACCTCCAACAGCTGCTCCAGGTCCAGGAGTTCGACGCAGCGCTCCAGGTTGTCCCGGAAGCGGGCGTCCGGGACCCGGTACATCCGGTGGACCAGCCGGTACGAGTCGCGCAGCGGCAGGTCCCACCAGAGCGTGGTGCGCTGCCCGAAGACCACGCCGATCCGGTGCGCTAGCCTCGTACGCTCCCGCGAGGGGTCGATGCCCGCCACCCGCAGCGAGCCGCCGCTCGGGGTGAGGATGCCCGTCAGCATCTTGATCGTCGTGGACTTCCCCGCCCCGTTCGGGCCGATGTAGCCGACCATCTCACCGCGCTGCACCCGGAAGCTGATGCCGTCGACGGCCCGCACCTCGCGGCGTTCGCTGCGCAGGAAGCCCGTCCGGCGGCGGACGTCGAACACCTTCTCCAGGCCGTCCAGCTCGATGAAGCCGCCGCCGGTATCACCTCCGGTGCCAGTGCCAGTGCCAGTGCCGCTGCCGCCCATGTCCGATGCCCCGCCCCGCTCGATGATCGTCAACTTCCCGTACTCCGGTACGCCCGCAGCCCCGCCCGCCAGGCCAGCCCCGCGACCACCCAGCACAGCGCAGCCACCACCGGCGGCAGGAACGCCACCCGGTCCGGCAGGTCCAGCGGATACGGCCGGCCCAGCACGTACAGCGCCGGCAGCCAGTTCACGAAGGCCAGCGGCACGACGAACGTGACCCCGCGCACCAGGTCCTTCGCGAAGACCGTCGGCGGGTACTGGAGCAGCGTGTTGCCCCCGTACGTGAAGGAGTTCTGCACCTCGGAGGCGTCCTGCGCGAAGAACTGGAACGCCGCCCCCGCCACGAACACCGCCCCGAAGATCGCCGCCCCGCTCAGCAGCATCAGCGGCACCATCAGCACCCTCGCGAACGTCCAGTCGATGTCCAGGGTCACCAGCGCATAGCCCAGCACCAGCACCCCCTGCGTGATCCGCCCCAGCCTGCGCAGCGCGAACCGGTCCGCCGCGACCTGCGCCAGCACCGGAACCGGCCGCACCAGCAGGGTGTCCAGCGTCCCGTCCCGCACCCGCCGGCCCAGCCGGTCCATCGAGCCCATCACCAGATCCGCCAGACCGAACGCCGTGCCCGCGGCCCCGTACAGCAGGGCGGTCTCCGGCAGCGTGTAACCGCCCAGCACGTCCACGTGCGAGAACATCAGCATGATCGCGACGAAGTCGAACGCCGTCGCCGCGAAGTTGCCGAACGCCGTCATCACGAACGACGCCCGGTACGCCATCGTCGAACGCAGCCACATCGCGGCGATCAGCCCGTACGCCCTGACCCCCTCGGCCATCCGCGACCGGGGCTCGAACACCACGACGGGCGGCTCCGCCACTGCCGTCTCCAGCGTCTCAGCCACCTTGGACCACCACCCTCCGCGTCGCCGCCGACTGCATCAGCCGCCCGACGAGCAGCAGCGCCAGCGCCCAGCCCGCCTGGAACCCGTACGCGCGCACCAGGCTCCAGCCCGTGCGCTTGCCGAGGAACACATCGGCCGGCACCTGGAGCAGCGCCGACCACGGCAACGCCCGCGCCACCTCGCCCAGCAGCCCGGGGAACAGGTTCAGCGGCAGCAGCAGCCCGGAGAAGAACATCCCGGCCAGGAACGCGATCTGCGCCACCCCCGCCCCGTCCATCAGCCAGAACGCGGACAGCGCCACCAGATAGCGGATCGCGAAACTCACCACGACCCCCAGCGCCACGGAGACCAGGAACGCCGGCCAGATCCCCGGCGACGTGGGCAGCGCCAGCTCGAAGGCCATGGAGCCCAGCAGCATCGGCACGATGCCGCGCCCCAGCAGGTGGAACGCGGCCCGCCCCAGATCGCCTGCCAGCCACCACAGTTGGAGATCGACCGGCCGGTAGAGATCGACCGCGACATCGCCGGTACGGATCCGCTCCATCAGCTCGTCCTCGAAGCCGCCGCCCATCATCGCGCACGTCATCAGCAGCGCCTGCCCCAGCCATACGTACGTGAGCGCCTGCGGCATGTCGTAGCCGCCGAGCCGCGGACGCTCGTCCCACAGGGCCACATACGTGTACGCCATGATGAAACCGAAGACGGTGTTGGTGAAGACCCCCGCGACCGTCGCGATCCGGTACGTGGCGTAGCGCCGGAACCCGCCCGCCACCACCACCGCATAGAGCCGCACCGCACCCCACCCCCCGCTGCCCGTGACGCCGACCGGCATTCGGCACCAAAGCGCACGAGCCTAGTCCAGTCGGGGCAGCCGCCGCGACCGCTTTTCGGGGCGGATCCAGTGGTTATACCGGAGAAAAGGGCACTATGGGGGAACTGACCGCGGCCGAGGAGTCTGCACCGACATGAGCGACGAGCCACAGCAGCGGAACGGGGACCCCGACCGCAGGGGCTGGACCCCGAGAGACCTGCCTGCCGACGCCGCCGCCCCCGGAGGCCAGGGCGCCCCGGCCGCAGACGCCGCCGGCGAAGAGACCGGGCCGGCCGGCACGAACGGCCCGAGCAGCCCGGACGGTCCGAAGCAGAAGAAGCCCAGACGCCCCAAGCGCAAGGGCTGGCGCCGCGCCGTCCCCACCTGGCGGATGGTGCTCGGTGGCATCCTCCTCATCGCCCTGGTCCTGATCGGCGGCTTCATCGCCGGGTACCAGCTCGTCGACATCCCCTCCGCCAACGCCAGTGCCACCGCCCAGTCCAACGTCTACCTCTACAAGGACGGCAGCGTCATCGCCCGCGACGGCGAGGTCAACCGGGAGAACATCAAGCTCGCCCAGGTCCCCCGCACCGTCCAGCAGGCGGTCCTCGCCGCCGAGGACCGCGACTTCTACTCCGAACGCGCCGTCGACATCAAGGCGATGTTCCGGGCCGGCTGGAACACCCTCACCGGCAAGGGCAAACAGGGCGGCTCGACCATCACGCAGCAGTACGTCAAGAACTACTACCTGGGCCAGGAACAGACCGTCGGCCGCAAGATCAAGGAGTTCTTCATCGCGATCAAGCTCAACCGCGAGGAATCCAAGAACCAGATCTTCGAGGGCTACCTCAACACCAGCTACTTCGGCCGCAACGCCTACGGCATCCAGGCCGCCGCCCAGGCCTACTACAGCAAGGACATCGGCGACGTCACCACCGCGGAGGGCGCCTACCTCGCCTCCCTGCTCAACGCGCCCAGCGCCTACGACGTCATCACCCACCCGGAGAACAAGAGCGCCGCCGTCGACCGCTGGAACTACGTGCTCGACGGCATGGTCAAGGAGGACTGGCTCGGCGCCGGCGAGCGCGCCGCCATGACCTTCCCCCCGCCGGGCCGGGTCAAGCCCGCCAACAGCCTCTCCGGACAGCGCGGCTACATCGTCCAGGCCGTCGAGGACTACCTCGTCCGCAACGACATCCTCGACGAGAAGACCCTCGCCGCCCGCGGCTACCGGATCACCACCACGCTGGAGAGGAAGAAACAGGACGCCCTCGTCGAAGCCGTCGACGACAACGTCATGTCCAAGACCAGCAAACAGAACAAGGCCGACCGCAACGTCCGCGTCGGCGGCGCCTCCATCGACCCCGCGACCGGTCACGTCGTCGCCATGTACGGCGGCATCGACTACACCCGCCAGTACGTCAACAACGCGACCCGCACCGACTACCAGGTCGGCTCCACCTTCAAGCCGTTCGTCTTCACCTCCGCCGTCGCCAACGACTCCACCACCCAGGACGGCCGGCGCATCACCCCCACCACCCTCTACGACGGCACCAACAAACGGATGGTCCAGGGCCCCGACGGACCCACCGGCTACTCCCCCGCCAACGAGGACGACGTCAGCTACGGGCCCATCACCGTCAGCGCCGCCACCGACAAGTCCGTCAACGCCGTCTACGCGCAGATGGCCGAGGACGTCGGCCCCGGCAAGGTCCGCCAGACCGCCGTCGACCTCGGCATCCCCGAGGACACCCCCGACCTCACGGCGTCCCCGTCGATCGCGCTCGGCCCCGCCACCGCCAGCGTCCTGGACATGGCCGACGCCTACGCCACCCTCGCCGGCCACGGCAGGCACGGCGCCCACGTCCTCGTCGACAAGGTCACCAAGGACGGTACGGCGGTCAAGCTCCCCGACCGCAGCACGAAACAGGCCGTCAGCCGCCAGGCGGCCGACACCACCACCTCGATCCTGCGGAGCGTCGTCGACGGCGGTACCGGGACCGCCGCCCAGGGCGCGGGCCGCCCGGCCGCCGGCAAGACCGGCACCGCGGAGGAGGACAAGGCCGCCTGGTTCGCCGGCTACACCCCCGAACTCGCCACCGTCATCGCCGTCATGGGCCAGGACCCCGACACCGGGGTGCAGAAACCGCTCTACGGCGCGCTCGGGCTGCCCCGCATCAACGGGGGCGGCGCCCCCGCGGAGACCTGGGCCCAGTACACCGGAGCCGCCCTGCGCGGCACCCCCGTCAAGAACTTCACGCTCGACCTGGAGGGCGGCACCGACGAAACCGGGCTGCCCAGCGCGCGGAGCAGCGAACCCGGCGACACCGGCCAGCCGTCCCGGACCCCGTCCGGCACCACCTCGAACACCCCGTCCAGCACGCCGCCCACCACCCCGTCCACCCCGGAGAGCCCGCCCACCGGCACCCCCACCGGCGGCACCGACACCGCGGGCGGCACGGACGGCGGCACAGGCGGGGCTGACGGCGGCACGGGCGGTGGGACCGACGGCGGGACAGGCGGTGGCACCGACGGCGGCACAGGCGGTGGCACCGACGGCGGCACGGACAACGGCGGGGCGGACAACGGCGCAGGCACCGCCGGCGGCCTCCTGGAGGGCGCCAGAGGCACCCGCGCCCCCGGACGCCTCTGAGAGGCAGAGGCGCCGACGGGCCGGGACCGGCCCGTCAGTGACCTTCAGCGGCCGTCAGTGACCCGAGGTCGCCTTCAGCCCGACGACGGCCACCAGCAGCAGACACACGAAGAAGATCCGGGCCGCCGTCACCGGCTCATGCAGCACCACCATGCCCAGCACCGCGGCACCGGCCGCACCGATACCCACCCACACGCCGTACGCCGTACCGATGGGCAGCGTCCGCGCCGCATGGGACAGCAACACCATGCTCGCGACGATCCCGAGGCCCGTGAACACACTCGGCCACAACCGGGTGAACCCCTCGGTGTACTTCATCCCGATCGACCAGGCCACTTCCAGCAGACCGGCGATCACCAGCAGAACCCATGCCATGACAGCACCTCCGACGTCACACGACACATGAACAACACGGGGTGCGTCGTCTTTGCGAAGCCCGGTACGGCGCGTCTCGTCGGGGTCCCACCAGCCTAGCAAAGAACAGGCAAAAGGCCTGGTGACAACGGTCACCAGGCCTCGCACCACTATCCGGGGCTACAGATACAGACCGGTCGAATCCACCGAGCCCTCGAACCGGTCCGCCGCCACCGCGTGCAGATCCCGCTCGCGCATCAGCACGTACGCCACGCCCCGCACCTCGACCTCGGCACGGTCCTCGGGGTCGTACAGCACCCGGTCCCCCGGCTCCACCGTCCGCACGTTCTGCCCCACCGCGACCACCACGGCCCAGCCCAGCCGACGGCCGACCGCGGCCGTCGCCGGAATCAGGATGCCGCCGCCGGAACGCCGCTCACCCTCGGGCGAATCGGACCGGACCAGCACACGGTCGTGCAGCATCCGGATGGGCAGCTTGTCGTCGGTGTTGTCGCTCACGCCCCGCAACCTACCTGGCCGCGCCGCCTCCCCGCGCCCTCGGGGCTCAACGCTTCTTCCGCCGCGCGGACACCGTGAGCAGCCCGACCACGCCCACCGCGAGCAGCGCCGCCGGAATCACCCGCTCCAGCCTCGGCGCACCGTCCTCCGTGACGAACTGGGCCTTCACGTCAGAGACCGCCCGGTTCACCGCGACGAACGCCCGCCCGGCCGTCCGGTCCACGGCCTCGGCGGCCTTCGCCTTCGCGTCACCAACGATCGTCTTCGGGTGCACCCGCACCCCGATCTCATCGAGCACCACCGCGAGCTGCTCGCGCCTGGTGATGATGTCCGCCTCGATCTGCGCAGGGCTCCTGGCATCCGACACTGCGCCGCCTCCGTGGTCCTCGTCCGGTAAACCTTCATCGACAGTCTGTCAGCTCGGCCGCCCCCGCACCCGGCGGCACCCCTATTACTCTCGGTCCCGTACACCCCGCGTACCAACGAGGAGAACCATGAGCGAGCGACTCAAGCCCGGCGACACCGCCCCCGCCTTCACCCTCCCCGACGCCGACGGGAACGACGTCTCGCTCGCGGACCACAAGGGCCGCAAGGTCATCGTCTACTTCTACCCGGCGGCTCTTACCCCCGGCTGCACCAAGCAGGCCTGCGACTTCACCGACAACCTCGACCTGCTGGCCGGTGCCGGATACGACGTCATCGGCGTCTCCCCCGACAAGCCCGAGAAGCTCGCCAAGTTCCGCGAGAAGGAGAACCTCAAGGTCACGCTCGTCGGCGACCCGGCCAAGGAGACCCTGGAGGCCTACGGCGCCTTCGGCGAGAAGAAGCTCTACGGCAAAACGGTGACGGGCGTCATCCGCTCCACGATCGTCGTCGACGAAGAGGGCAAGATCGAGCACGCCTTCTACAACGTCAAGGCCACCGGCCACGTCGCGAAGATCATCAGGGACCTCGGGATCTGACGACCGCGTCCGACGGCCGGGGATTGGGCCGAATGGCCGAAAAAATGTGATGGACATCCCAATCCCCCGCCGATTCGGTTTGCGACCGCCATGACCGCGCAGAAGCCTTCCCTGGAAGACCCACCGAGGAAAGGACCCGGCCATGGCGGCCTCCGACCCCCATCAGGCGGCCGACCCCGAAGCGGTCAAACGCCATCCCGCCCTTTTCCGGGCCATCCGCAAGCGGCAGAACCCCAAGCTGCGGCGGACGGACATCACCATCACGGACGACCAGGCGGTCAAGCGCGCCGTGAAGGCGGCCTCGCTGGGCAACGCCATGGAGTGGTTCGACTTCGGCATCTACTCCTACATGGCCGCCACCCTGGGCCACGTCTTCTTCCCCTCGGGGAGCGACACCACCCAGCTCCTCTCCTCCTTCGCGACCTTCGCCGTCGCCTTCCTGGTGCGCCCCCTCGGTGGCATGTTCTTCGGGCCCATGGGTGACAAGGTCGGCCGCAAGAAGATCCTCGCCCTCACCATGATCATGATGGCGATCGGCACCTTCGCGATCGGCCTCATCCCCTCGCACGGCTCCATCGGCGTATGGGCCCCGGTCCTGCTGATCTTCTTCCGGATGCTCCAGGGCTTCTCGACGGGCGGCGAGTACGGCGGCGCCTCCACGTTCATCGCCGAATACGCCCCCGACAAGCGGCGCGGCTATTTCGGCAGCTTCCTCGAATTCGGCACGCTCGCCGGCTACGTGGGCGCCTCGGGCCTGGTCACCCTGCTCTACGCGCTCCTGGACACCGGCCAGATGGAGACCTGGGGCTGGCGCATCCCCTTCCTCGTCGCCGGTCCGCTCGGCCTCGTGGGCCTCTACCTGCGACTGCGCCTCGACGAGACCCCCGCCTTCCAGAAGCTGGAGGGCGGCACGGCACACGCCACGGAGGCCGCGGACGGCGTCGAGGTGACCGCGAAGGGCGATCTCGCCAAGATCTTCCGCGACTACTGGCCGACGCTGATCCTCTGCATCTGCCTGGTCGGCGCGTACAACATCACCGACTACATGCTGCTGTCGTACATGCCGACGTACCTCTCCGACGAGCTCGGCTACAGCGAGACCCACGGTCTGCTCATCCTGCTCGGCGTGATGATCTTCCTGATGCTGATCATCAGCCAGGTCGGCAAGCTCTCCGACCACTTCGGCCGCAAGCCGCTCCTGATGACGGGCATGCTCGGCTTCCTGGTCTTCTCCCTCCCCGCGTTCCTGCTCATCCGGCAGGGCAGCATCCCGGCCGTCGCGCTCGGCATGCTGATGCTGGGCCTCTCCCTGGTCTGCATGCTCGGCACCATGTCCGCCGCCCTCCCGGCCCTGTTCCCGACGCAGGTCCGCTACGGCTCCCTGTCGGTGGGCTACAACCTGTCGGCGTCGATCTTCGGCGGTACCACCCCGTTCGTCATCACGGCCCTGATCAGCGTCTCGGGCACCAACCTGATGCCCGCGTACTACGCGATGGGCGCGGCCGTGGTCGGCGTCATCGCGGTGGCCTGCATGAAGGAAACGGCCAACAAGCCCCTGGACGGCTCGCCCCCCTCGGTGGAGACGAGCGAGGAGATGGAAGAGCTGGTCGCGAACCAGACCCCGGACCCGAAGTTCTGACCCCACGCCTACGGGAATGGCCCGTCCCGCATCGGTTACCGCCGATGCGGGACGGGCCATTCCGCATCTTGTCGGATACCGGACGTGACTCTCCGATAAACGGTTCGTTGATCCGTACGAGGCTGCGAACGTGCGGCCGGATGCGGAGGGGATCGTGCCGGTTCGGTATACGCGCGAGCTGCTCGAAGAGGCGGCGCGCGAGACGACGAACGCGAATGACGCTGTGCGGTGGTGCGGAGGGACGCCTACGCCGGGGAGCCGGAGCTATCTGCGGAAGAAGATGGCCGAGTGGGGCGTGGACATCTCGCATTTCGCGACGGGCAGGATCCGTCACAGCGAGACTCGGCTTCGCGAGGTGGTCAGCCAATCCGTCACACTCAAAGAGGTGCTCCGACGTCTTGACATCAGTCCGGTCGGCGGCAATCAAACCCACATCAGCCGCAGGATCCGTGCGCTGAACATCGACACTACGCACTTCTCAGCGCCACCTCGTCGCCCGAAAGGACAGCCCGGAGGTCTGCTGGTTCTGAGCACTCCAATGGCTGGAAGGACACCCGGCAAGCGGCTCCGTCGAGAGCTCATCCGTATCGGAGTAGAGGAACGATGCGCTGTGTGTGGCACGGGCACTGTCTGGAACGACCTGCCGCTCCGGCTTGAGGTGGACCACCGGAACGGCGACTGGTGGGACAACCGCCCGGACAACCTGCGCTTACTGTGCCCCAACTGTCATGCGATTACGGATACTTACCGCGGTCGCAAGCGATCGTCCACGTCATGACCAAGCCCCCCTTCCCGCGGGAGGAACTCATGCGGGCCGTCGCGACGTCCCACAGCATGGCCGCCGTGATGCGCACGCTCGGGAAGCACCCCTACAACGGCGCGGCAAGGGCGAGGGCCAAGAAGGACATCGCGGTCTACGGCCTCTCGACAGCCCACTTCACCGGACAGGGCCACAACGCCGATCGCGTCTCACCCACCCGTAGAAGAGCGGAGGAGATTCTGCGGCAGTTCCCAGCTGGTTCGTCGCGCATGAAGACGGGGCTCTTGCGACGAGCGCTCGACGAGGCGGGCATCCCCCACACCTGCCGCCTGTGCGGCCTCGGCACTGTATGGCAGGGGCGACGGCTGGTCCTGGAGATCGACCACGTCGACGGAGACCGGCTCAACAACCGCCTGGAGAACCTGCGGTACTTATGCCCGTCCTGCCACAGCCAGACCGAAACCTTCTCGAAGCGCCGCAACACCGCACAGTAGAGTGGTGCGCGCGGGTCCGTACCCCAGCTGGCTAGAGGGCGCCGGTTTAGGTCCGGTGTGTCGTGGGTTCGAATCCCACCGGGCCCACAAGCACAGAGGGAGTACTGCCTTCGTTTCGAAGGCAGTACTCCCTCTTGTGTCACCCCACCAGCTCCCGCACCACCGGCACCAGCGCCCGGAACGCCAGGCCGCGGTGGCTGATCGCGTTCTTCTCCGCCGGGGTCAGTTCCGCGCAGGTGCGGGTCTCGCCGTCCGGCTGGAGGATCGGATCGTAGCCGAAGCCGTGGGTGCCGGACGGGGTGTGGCGCAGGGTGCCGGGCAGGCGGCCCTCGACCACGCGTTCCGTGCCGTCGGGGAGGGCGAGGGCCGCGGCGCAGGCGAAGTGGGCGGCGCGGTGCGGGGCGTCGATGTCGGAGAGCTGGGCCAGGAGCAGGTCCAGGTTGGCCAGGTCGTCGCCGTGGGTGCCGGACCAGCGGGCGGAGAAGATGCCGGGGGCGCCGCCGAGCACGTCGACACAGAGGCCGGAGTCGTCCGCGATCGCGGGGTGGCCGGTGGCCCGGGCGAGGGCGTGGGCCTTCAGGAGGGCGTTCTCGGCGAAGGTGACGCCGGTCTCCTTGACGTCGGGGATCTCGGGGTACGCGTCCGCGCCGACGAGTTCGTGGGTGAGGCCTGCGTCGGCGAGGATCGCGTGGAGTTCGGTGATCTTCCCGGCGTTGCGGGTGGCGAGGATGAGGCGGGTCATGGGTCGATTATCGCCGCCGCCGGCATCCCTGATTACGGGGTGCAGACCTTGCCGATCTCCTTGGCCGCGTCGGTGACCGGGGTGATGTCGGGGGTCTCGTCGCCCTTGTCGATGGAGTCGCGGACGTTGCCGACGCCGTCCCGGAGGTCGTCGACGGCCTTGCTGAGGTCGGCGTTGTCGGTCTTGTCCCCGAGGTTGCCGAGTTCCTTCTCGATGTCGTCGAGGGCTTCGGAGGCCTGGCTGGGGTCGTTCGAGGCGTTGGTGACGGCCTGCTGGAGGTTGTTCACGCTGGTGGCGATGGCGTCGGCGGTCTGTACGCAGTCGATCGCCTTGTCGAGCGCCCCGCAGCCGACTGCGGCGGTGACGGCGAGCAGTGCGGTGGTGATGGCCAGTGCGGTGCGGTGGCGTCGGTGGCGCGCGGCCATGGTGTGGTCCCTCCCCGGGTGCGGATACGCGGACGGGCGCACGGTTCGACCCGTGCGCCCGTACTCGTATCGACGCTGCCGATGGGGACTTGGTTGCTTCTTTACCTGACCGGACGGACGGGCCGTCAGGCGCCGAGGGTGCGGGCCAGGGCGTCGTTCTGGAACGCGGCGAGGTCGACGCAGCCGGCGGTGGCGAGGTCGAGGAGGGCGTTCAGTTCGTCGCGGTCGAAGGGTTCGGCCTCCGCGGTGCCCTGGACCTCGACGAAGCGGCCGTCGCCGGTGCAGACGACGTTCATGTCGGTCTCGGCGCGGACGTCCTCCTCGTAGCAGAGGTCCAGGAGGGGGGTGCCGTCGACGATGCCGACGCTGATGGCGGAGACGGTACCGGTCAGCGGCTTGCGGCCGTGCTTGATGATCTTCTTGCCCTGGGCCCAGGTGATGGCGTCCGCGAGGGCGACGTACGCGCCGGTGATGGCGGCGGTACGGGTGCCGCCGTCGGCCTGGAGGACGTCGCAGTCCAGGACGATGGTGTTCTCGCCGAGGGCCTTGTAGTCGATGACCGCGCGCAGCGAGCGGCCGATGAGGCGGCTGATCTCGTGGGTGCGGCCACCGATCTTGCCGCGGACGGATTCGCGGTCGCCGCGGGTGTTGGTGGAGCGGGGCAGCATGGAGTACTCGGCGGTGACCCAGCCTTCGCCGCTGCCCTTGCGCCAGCGCGGGACGCCTTCGGTGACGGAGGCGGTGCAGAAGACTTTGGTGTCGCCGAAGGAGACGAGTACGGATCCTTCGGCGTGCTTGCTCCATCCGCGTTCGATGGTGACGGGGCGGAGCTGGTCAGGGGTGCGGCCGTCGATACGAGACATGGGCGGAAGCCTATCCGGCGGGCGGAGCGAGGTCGTGCGCACGCCGCAGGCCCCGTCCCGGTGGGGCGGGGCCTGCGGGCGCCGGGCCGGTGGGCCCGGAAGGTTCAGCGGTGGGTCACATCATGTCTTCGATGTCGGCGGCGATGGGGTCGGCGTCGGTGCCGATGACGACCTGGATCGCGGTGCCCATCTTGACGACGCCGTGGGCGCCGGCGGCCTTGAGCGCGGCTTCGTCGACCTTGCTCGGGTCGATGACCTCGGTGCGGAGGCGGGTGATGCAGCCTTCGACCTCTTCGATGTTGTCGATTCCGCCGAGCCCGGCGACGATCTTCTCAGCCTTGCTGGCCATGGCCTTCTCCCTGGTTCTTCACGTACATGTGACGGCCCACCATGGGTCCGTTTCGTCACGGTAACGCACGGTTGGCCCAACTTCGCGGGCGGGCAGCCGAGCCATCACCAATGATGACGATCACCGGTGCCCTGTCTTCCGGGCGGGCTCCGCACCGTACCGCAACTGGTCTACACCAGTGTGCAACAGCCCCCAATCGTGCCTTGTTCCGGGAGGACGCCGATGAGCTCCAGCAGCGCAGCGATCCCACAGAAGCGGTGGTGGAACGGTCTGTTCCAGGGCCTGCAGAAGATGGGGCGCAGCCTTCAGCTCCCGATCGCCGTGCTGCCCGCGGCGGGCATCCTCAACCGGCTCGGCCAGCCGGACGTGTTCGGTGACGACGGTCTGGGCTGGACCAACCTCGCCAAGGTGTTCGCGGCGGCCGGCGGGGCGCTGCTTGATTCGGGGCTCGGCCTTCCGCTGCTGTTCTGCGTGGGTGTGTCGATCGGGATGGCGAAGAAGGCGGACGGTTCGACGGCACTGGCGGCGGTGACGGGCTTCCTCGTCTACTACGCGGTGCTGCACGCGTTCCCGGTGGACTGCGGCAGCGGTTCGACGTTCGTCTCGGGCGGTACCTGGTTCGGTACGTGTGTCACGGACGACGCGCAGGTGACGGCGGCCGAGTACCAGAACCCCGGCGTGTTCGGCGGCATCGTGATGGGTCTGATGTCCGCCTGGTTCTGGCAGCGGTTCCACCGCGTGAAGCTGGTGGACTGGCTGGGCTTCTTCAACGGCCGCCGGCTGGTCCCGATCATCATGGCGTTCGTCGGTCTGCTCTTCGCGGCGTTGTGCGCGTGGCTGTGGCAGCCGGTCGGTGACGGTCTGACCAGCTTCTCCGAGTGGCTGGTGGATCTGAACTGGCTGGGTTCCGGCATCTTCGGTGTGGCCAACCGCGCGCTGCTGGTGTTCGGTCTCCATCAGTTCCTGAACACGTTCGTCTGGTTCCAGTTCGGTGACTACACGAAGCCCGACGGGACGATGGTGCACGGTGACATCAACCGGTTCCTGGCGGGTGACCCGACCGCGGGGCAGTTCACCACGGGATTCTTCCCGATCATGATGTTCGCTCTCCCCGCGGCGGCGCTGGCGATCTACCACTGCGCGAAGCCGCATCGCCGCAAGGCGGTCGGGGGTCTGATGATCTCGGTCGGCCTGACGTCGTTCGTGACGGGAATCACGGAGCCCATCGAGTACTCGTTCCTGTTCGTCGCACCCGTGCTGTACGCGATCCACGCGGTGCTGACGGGTGTGTCGATGGCGCTCTCGTGGGCGCTCGGGGTGAAGGACGGCTTCAGCTTCTCGGCGGGCCTGATCGACTACGTCATCAACTGGAGTCTGGCCACCAAACCATGGCTGATCATCCCGATCGGCCTGGGCTTCGCCGTGGTGTACTACGCGATCTTCCGGTTCGCGATCACCAGGTTCAACCTCCAGACCCCGGGCCGGGAGCCCGAAGAGGTGGAGGAGGAGATCGAGAGCAACCTCACGAAGTAGCCGCCGGAAAGGGCTTGTAGCCCGTACCGCCAAGGCCCCCGGACCACTCGGTCCGGGGGCCTTCGGCATGTCACGTTGCGTGTGCGATGGCTGCTGCGAAGTAGTCGCAAATTGCAGGTTCCTTATCTAACCCTCACCGTGCTAAAACTGGTCTACACCACTGAGTGGTCCAGACCACGTGGCGTTCTGCCGCGTTTCTCGAGTCGTCGCCCACCCAAAACACCCTGTCCCTGGCGGCGCCTTGCCTACTGGAGGAAGTTGATGAGTACGGCCACCGCTACGGCGGCCCCCGCGAAGAAGCGGGGCTCCGGCCTGTTCCAGGGCCTGCAGAAGGTGGGGCGCAGCCTCCAGCTGCCGATCGCCGTGCTGCCTGCCGCGGGCATTCTGCTCCGCCTCGGTCAGCCCGACGTCTTCGGTGACGACGGTCTCGGCTGGCACAAGGTCGCGTCCGTGTTCGCCACGGCGGGCAGCGCGGTCTTCGACAACCTTCCGATGCTGTTCTGCATCGGCGTGGCCATCGGGTTCGCGAAGAAGTCGGACGGTTCCACCGCGCTGGCCGGTCTCGTCGGCTTCCTGGTCTACAGCAACGTCCTCAAGGCCTTCCCGGTCACCGAAGCGGTGATCCAGAAGGGCGCGGACACCCCGGCGACGTACAACAACCCCGGGGTCCTCGGCGGCATCCTGATGGGTCTGGTCACGGCGGTCCTGTGGCAGAAGTTCCACCGCACCAAGCTGGTCGACTGGCTGGGCTTCTTCAACGGCCGCCGTCTCGTCCCGATCATCATGGCCTTCGTCGGCGTGATCTTCGGTGTGTTCTTCGGCCTGGTCTGGGAGCCCATCGGCGACGTCATATCCGACTTCGGCGAGTGGATGACCGGTCTCGGTTCCTTCGGCGCCGGACTCTTCGGCCTGATCAACCGCGCGCTGCTGCCCGTCGGCATGCACCAGTTCGTCAACACGGTCTCGTGGTTCCAGCTGGGTGACTTCACGGACGCCACCGGCGCCGTCGTGCACGGCGACCTGAACCGCTTCTTCGCCGGTGACCCGACCTCGGGCCAGTTCATGTCGGGCTTCTTCCCGATCATGATGTTCGGCCTCCCGGCCGCTGCCATCGCCATCGCCCACGCCGCTCGCCCCGAGCGCCGCAAGGCCGTGATGGGCATGATGATCTCCCTCGCGCTGACCTCGTTCGTCACCGGTGTGACCGAGCCGATCGAGTTCTCGTTCATGTTCATCGCGCCGGTGCTCTACGCGATCCACGCCGTCCTGACGGCCATCTCGATGGCCGTCACCTGGGCGCTCGGCGTGCACGCCGGATTCACCTTCTCCGCGGGCTTCATCGACTACGCGCTGAACTGGAACCTGGCGACCAAGCCGTGGCTGATCATCCCGATCGGTCTCGTCTTCGGAGCCCTCTACTACGTGCTGTTCCGCTTCGCGATCACCAAGTTCAACCTCACCACCCCGGGCCGTGAGCCCGAGGAGGAGGTCGAGGACCTGACCAAGGCGTAAGCCCGGTCGGTACACGACGGAGCCCTCACCTTCCCGGCGGAAGGTGGGGGCTCCGTCGTGCGCGGGGTACGGGCCCGCGCCGTCAGATCTCGTAGACCGCGCCCGGTACCGCCAGCTCGCTCGGGCCGTCGAAGACCTCACGGGCGTCGGAGAGGTTGCGGTTCGCGTCGGTCCACGGCGGGATGTGGGTGAGGACCAGGCGCCCCACTCCGGCGCGGGCGGCGAGCTCGCCTGCCTGGCGGCCGTTGAGGTGGAGGTCCGGGATGTCCTCCTTGCCGTGGACGAACGACGCCTCGCAGAGGAAGAGGTCGGCGCCCTCGGCCAGCTCGTCCAGAGACTCGCAGGTGCCGGTGTCGCCGGAGTACGTGAGCGAGCTGCCGCCGTGCTCGACGCGGATGCCGAACGTCTCGACGGGGTGGCGGAGCTTCTCCGTGCGGACCGAGAAGGGGCCGATCTCGAACGAGCCCGGCTTCAGCGTGTGGAAGTCGAAGACCTCGCCCATCGCGTGGTCGGACGGGGTGTCGGCGTGGGCGGTGGTGAGCCGCTGCTCCGTGCCGTCGGGTCCGTAGACCGGGAGGGGCGCCAGGCGTCTGCCGACGTGCGGGTAGTAGCGGACGACGAAGTACGCGCACATGTCGATGCAGTGATCGGCATGGAGATGGCTGAGGAAGATGGCGTCGAGGTCGTAGAGACCGACGTGGCGCTGCAGCTCGCCGAGGGCGCCGTTGCCCATGTCGAGGAGCAGCCTGAAGCCGTCGGCCTCTACGAGGTAGCTCGAACAGGCTGATCCCGCGGACGGGAACGAGCCGGAGCATCCGACGACGGTGAGCTTCATGGAGCGTGAACCTCCGAGACGTGGGAACGGGGAGGGTTCGTGCGATTCGTGGAGCGGTTTGTTGAGCGTAAGGCGCGAAAGAGCTGGTCGCTCCTTCGCGGCGGGCCGTTGTGGGGGAACTCACCTGTGCTGTCACCGGTTCGATGGAAGCGGGGCGCCCCTGGGGGGGGCGGCTGGGGGTGCGCCTGGGGGGCGCGCCTGCGGCGGGCCTGTTCCCCGCCCCGCCCCACCCCGCAATCGGGGCTCCGCCCCGGCCCCCGCGCCTCAGACGCCGGTGAGGCTGGGTCTTCCGGCCTGCGGCTGCTTCCGCGGCGAAGGGCGAGATCAAGCCCCTCCGGCGGTTGAGGAGCGGGGGCCCGGGGGCGGCGCCCCCGGAAACGGCGGACGCCGGGGGCCCGGACCGATGCGGGTCCTGGCCCCCGGCGTCCGGGGTGGGGCAGAGCGCGGGCGGCTACGCCCAGAGCTGGCCGTGCAGCGTTTCGATCGCCGCCTCCGTCGTGGGCGCGGTGTAGACGCCCGTCGACAGGTACTTCCAGCCGCCGTCGGCGACGACGAAGACGATGTCGGCGCGCTCACCGGCCTTGACCGCCTTGTTGCCCACGCCGATCGCGGCGTGCAGCGCGGCGCCGGTGGAGACGCCCGCGAAGATCCCCTCCTGCTGGAGGAGTTCGCGGGTGCGGGTGACGGCGTCGGCCGAGCCGACGGAGAAGCGGGTGGTGAGGACCGAGGCGTCGTAGAGCTCGGGGACGAAGCCCTCGTCGAGGTTGCGCAGGCCGTAGACCAGGTCGTCGTAGCGCGGCTCCGCGGCGACGATCCTGATGCCCTCGACGTTCTCCCGCAGGTAGCGGCCGACGCCCATGAGCGTTCCCGTGGTGCCGAGGCCCGCCACGAAGTGCGTGATGGAGGGGAGGTCGGTGAGGATCTCCGGGCCGGTGGTGGCGTAGTGGGCGCCCGCGTTGTCGGGGTTGCCGTACTGGTAGAGCATCACCCAGTCCGGGTGCTGGGCCGACAGCTCCTTGGCGACGCGGACGGCGGTGTTGGAGCCGCCCGCCGCCGGGGAGGGGATGATCTCGGCGCCCCACATGGTGAGGAGGTCGCGCCGTTCCTGCGAGGTGTTCTCCGGCATCACGCAGACGATGCGGTAGCCCTTGAGCTTCGCCGCCATGGCGAGCGAGATGCCGGTGTTGCCGCTGGTGGGTTCGAGGATGGTGCAGCCGGGGGTGAGCCGGCCGTCCTTCTCGGCCTGCTCGACCATGTGGAGCGCGGGGCGGTCCTTGATCGAGCCGGTGGGGTTGCGGTCCTCCAGCTTGGCCCAGATGCGGACGTCGTCCGACGGTGACAGCCGCGGCAGGCGGACGAGCGGGGTGTTGCCCACTGCGGCGAGCGGGCTGTCGTAGCGCATCAGTTCATGCCGCCGGCGACGGCCGGGAGGATGGTGACGCTGTCGCCGTCGCTGAGCTTGGTGGAGATGCCGTCGAGGAAGCGGACGTCCTCGTCGTTGAGGTACACGTTCACGAAGCGGCGCAGCTGGTCGCCGTCGACGATGCGCTCACGGATGCCGGTGTGGCGGGCTTCCAGGTCCGTGAAGAGGTCGGCGAGGGTCGCTCCGCTGGCCTCGACGGCCTTGGCGCCGTCGGTGTAGGTGCGGAGGATGGTCGGGATGCGGACCTCGATGGCCATGGCGTGGGCTCCTGTCGAAGCGGAGTGGTGACGGTGGGCGTGGGGCACGCGGCGCTGCCCCCGCGAGGGGGTGGAACGTGTGTGGGGCGGTACGTGTGGGACGGCCGGACGTGTGCGAGGCGGTGCGTGTGCGGTGGCGCCCCGGCCCGGCGGCGCCTTGCCCCGGCCCGGTCAGGCCTCGCGGCCGATGGGGCGGCGGTTCGTACAGATCGCGCTGGAGAGCCGGCACAGATCGACGTGCAGGCGCGCCACGAGCAGCATGCCCGGCGTCTTGTCGCTCACGTCATGGAGAACCATGCGCTCATCGTATCGATTCCCGGTCCGGAATCCGGAATGTGATCTCAGCTGATGGATGGTTGGTGTTCGCCAGGTGGACAGGGCCGGGCGGCGGCCCTGTCCGGCCGGTGCTGCGGGTAGCGGTGGCCCCGGCTCAGGCGGCGTCGTGGGCGTCGACGACCTCGACGTCCTCCTCGGTGATCTCGCCGTCCACGATCCGGTACGAGCGGAACTGGAAGGGCCCGGCCCCGTCGGTGTCGGCGGTCGATACGAGGACGTAGTGGGCGCCGGGTTCGTTGGCGTAGGTGACGTCGGTGCGGGAGGGGTAGGCCTCGGTCGCGGTGTGCGAGTGGTAGACGATCACGGGCTCCTCGTCGCGGTCGTCCATGTCGCGGTAGAGCTTGAGGAGGTCGGCGGAGTCGAATTCGTAGAACGTGGGCGAGCGGGCCGCGTTGAGCATGGGGACGAAGCGTTCGGCGCGGCCGGTTCCGGCCGGCCCGGCGACCACGCCGCACGCCTCGTCGGGGTGGTCGGCGCGGGAGTGCGCGACGATCTGGTCGTACAGCGCCTGGGTGATGGTCAGCATGGCGCCCAGGATAGGACGACGGGCCGCCGCGTACCGAGGGGTGGTACGCGGCGGCCCGCATCGTGGAAGCGCCCGGCGCACGGGCCTACGGCTCAGCGGCCGGTGAAGGCCTTGTTCGCGGGGTTGCGGGCCTTGAGGACCAGGTAGGAGACGCCGAGGATCAGGGCCCACAGGGGGGCGCAGTACAGCGAGATCCGGGCGTCCTTGTCGATGCCCATCATCACGATGACCAGGCCGAGGAAGGCGAGCGCGAAGACGCTGGTGTACGGGGCGCCGGGGGCCCTGAAACCGGACTGCGGGAGGACTCCGCGGTCGGCCAGGCGGCGGTAGCGGAGCTGGCTGATCAGGATCATGATCCAGGCCCACATGCCGGAGATGGTGGCGAAGGAGACGACGTAGGTGAAGGCGTCGCCGGGCCACTGGTAGTTGATCCAGACGCCGACGAGCATGAGGGCGGCCGAGACGGTGGTGCCGACGAGCGGGGTGCCGCTCCTGGTCAGCCGGGTGAAGACCCTCGGGCCCTGGCCGTTGAGCGCGAGGTCGCGCAGCATGCGGCCGGTGGAGTACATGCCGGAGTTGCAGGACGAGAGCGCCGCGGTCAGGACGACGAAGTTGACGATGCCCGCGCCGAGGCCGAGGCCCATCTTCTGGAAGGCCTCGACGAACGGGGAGACGTCCGGGGAGAACTCGGTCCAGGGGACCACCGAGAGGATCATGACGAGGGCGCCGATGTAGAAGACGGCGATGCGCCACGGCACGGTGTTGATGGCCTTGGGCAGCACGGTCTTGGGGTCCTTGGACTCGCCCGCGGTGACGCCGACGAGTTCGACCGCGAGGAAGGCGAACATCACGATCTGCAGGGTCATCAGGGTGCCCTTGATGCCGTGCGGGAAGAAGCCGCCGTCGGCCCAGAGGTGGGTGACGGACGCGGTGTCGCCTGCGTCGGAGAAGCCGAGGGTGAGGATTCCGGCGCAGATGAGGATCATGCCGACGATGGCGGTGACCTTGACCATCGAGAACCAGAATTCGAGTTCGCCGAAGAGCTTCACGGAGATGAGGTTCACGCCGTAGAGAATGACCGTGAAGATCAGTGCGGAGACCCATTGCGGAATGTCGAACCAGAACGTCATGTACTGGGCCGCGGCGGTGACTTCGGTGATTCCGGTGACGACCCAGAACAGCCAGTACGTCCAGCCGGTGACGAAGCCCGCGAAGGGCCCGATGAATTCGCGGGCGTACTCGGAGAAGGAGCCCGCGACCGGTCGGTACATGAGGAGTTCGCCCAGGGCCCGCATGATGAAGAAGATCACCAGCCCCGCGATCGCGTAGGCCAGGACGAGACTGGGGCCGGCCTTGGATATGGCCTTGCCCGCGCCGAGGAAGAGGCCGGTGCCGATGGCCCCGCCGATGGCGATCATCTGGATCTGGCGCGCCCCGAGGGCGCGCTGGTAGCCCTCGGCCGAGGTGGTGTCCGCGGCTGCGGCCGGTGATTCTTCCGGTCCCTTGTCGACCTTCGCCGATGTCATGTGGTGCGCCTTTCTCCATGCTGATCCGCGCCTCGCGACTGCGGATCAGGTCCTGATCCCCCCGGATATGGATGGAGTGCCGCCGGTGGTGACCGGTCGATAGCGCCGTCGGGGACAGGGGTGGCGTCCCCGAGTGGTCGTGAAGATCTATCACGGGCATCACGGGGGCTCGTCGGACATCATGTGGCGCATACCACAAGAAGAAGCGGACATCGGTGTTCAGGCATCGCAAAAAAGGCCGATCAGGTGACGCGATCGTTATTCGGATTTGAGCGTCCGTTGAGCGAACACGATGCGGTGGTCCGCCGGACGGACCCGGGGTGCCGCGTTACGGCATCAGCGTCTCGACGAGCGTTTCCTGGAGGCCGCCCAGCCAGAGGTAGGCCATGACCATGGGCTTGCGCGGGTCGCTGTCGGGGAGCCGGTAGAGCGACCCCTCCTCGCCGCCGTCCTCGTCGGAGACCTCCAGCCGGGCGCCGATGGTGAGGCGCAGGTCGTTGAGGGTCCCCAGCCAGTTGCGGCACTGCCCGGCGTCGAGCCGGAGCACGGCCCCGCCGTCCCCGACGGGCGAGAGCCCGTCCAGGGTGCGTACGACCACGAGGGCGTCGTCGCGCTTGCGGGTGCGCAGGTCGTTCTCGGTGAAGCGACGGAACTCGGCCGAGGCGGCGCGCAGTTCGTCGTCCTTGTCGCCGTAGGCCTCGGGGAAGAGCCGGGCCAGGGCGGGGTCGCTGGGCGGCTCGCTGGGGCCCTCGGCGAAGAGTGCGGCGAGCGGGTCCTCGCCCTCGACGGGTTCGTCGCCGGGGCCGATGAGCTCCAGCAGCTGGACGGCGAGGGAGCGCAGGATCGCGACCTCCACCTCGTCGAGCGCGACGGCCGCGCCGCCGCCGGGGGTGGCCTCGAAGTGGCCGGCCATGGGTTTTCTCCGATGGTGGTCGGGCATGCGGGCGGGGCGGGAGGTGCTTCGGCGCTAGTTGCGGTCCTGGGTGAGTGTGGCCCAGAGCCCGTAGCCGTGCATCGCCTGGACGTCGCGCTCCATCTCCTCGCGGCTTCCGCTGGAGACGACGGCGCGGCCCTTCTGGTGGACGTCGAGCATGAGCTTGTGGGCCTTGTCCTTCGAATAGCCGAAGTAGGCCTGGAAGACATAGGTGACGTAGCTCATGAGGTTGACCGGGTCGTTGTGGACCAGCGTCACCCAGGGGACGTCGGGCTCGGGGACAACGAGGTTCTCCTCGGCCGATTCTGGACGTTCGATCTCTACGGGGGCGACACTCACCTACCCCATGCTGCCACCCGGGAGGGGGCATCGCACAAACGGGCCCGGTACCGCGCCGGGCCCGCCACCCCCATCTCGTCACTCTGACGAAATAGGGGTAGCATCCCCGGCATGAACTCTGCGGACCTTGGGCGACGGGTCGGTGTGCCCTCGACAGCGCTCTTCACCGACCAGTACGAGCTCACGATGGTGCAGGCCGCGCTGAAGGCCGGCACCGCCGACCGGCGCTCGGTCTTCGAGGCGTTCACCCGCCGGCTGCCCGAGGGGCGGCGCTACGGCGTCGTCGCGGGCACCGGGCGGGTCCTGGACGCGGTCGAGAACTTCCACTTCGACGACGAGATGCTCGCCTTCCTGCGCGACCAGAACGTGGTCGACGCCCCGACGCTCGACTTTCTGGCCGATTTCCGCTTCAGCGGGGACATCTGGGGCTACCCGGAGGGCGAGGTGTACTTCCCCGGCTCGCCGATCCTGCGGGCCGAGGGCTCCTTCGCCGAGTGCGTGCTGCTGGAGACGGTGATCCTGTCGATCCTCAACCACGACTCGGCGATCGCCGCCGCGGCCTCGCGGATGTCGTCGGCGGCGGGCGGCCGCGGGCTGATCGAGATGGGCGCGCGGCGCACCCATGAGCTGTCGGCGGTGGCCTCCGCCCGCGCGGCGTACATCGGCGGCTTCGACACCACCTCCGACCTGGCCGCGGGCTTCCGCTACAACATCCCGACCGTCGGGACGAGCGCCCACGCCTTCACCCTGCTGCACGACTCCGAGCGCGACGCGTTCCGGGCCCAGGTCGACTCGCTGGGGCGCGACACGACGCTGCTGGTCGACACGTACGACGTGACGGCGGCGGTCCGTACGGCGGTCGAGGTCGCCGGTACCGAGCTGGGCGCGGTCCGGATCGACTCCGGTGACCTGCTGCTGGTCGCGCACCGGGTGCGCCAGCAGCTGGACGAGCTGGGCGCGACGGACACGAAGATCGTGGTGACCTCGGACCTGGACGAGTACGCCATCGCCTCGCTGGCCGCCGCGCCGGTGGACGCGTACGGGGTGGGCACGCAGCTGGTGACCGGCAGCGGGCAGCCCACCTGCTCGATGGTCTACAAGCTGGTGGCGCGGGCGGCCTCGGCCGATCCGGCGGACCCGCTGCGCCCGGTGGCGAAGAAGTCGCTGGGCGCGAAGACCTCCATCGGCGGCCGCAAGTGGGCGGCGCGCCGGCTGGACGAGGACGGGGTGGCCGAGGCCGAGGTGATCGGGACCGGCCCGGTGCCGCCGGAGCTGGCCGACCGGCAGCTGCTGGTGGAGCTGGTCCGGGGCGGTGAGGTGGTCGCGCGGGAGCCGCTGGACGCGGCCCGGGAGCGGCACATCGCGGCGCGGGCGGGGCTGCCGATGTCCGCGATGCAGCTGTCGCGCGGCGAGCCGGTTCTTCCCACCGAGTACGTATGAGGTGCGGCCGGGCTTGATTGTGGGCCCCGAGTCTCTAGGCTCGGGGCCATCCCCGTAACGCCCCGGATCTCCGGACCCGGGGCCATCCCCGTGACCGCCGCTCTTCCGCCTTCCCCACCTAAGGACACTCGCCATGCACCGCGCCTTGATCGTCGTGGACGTTCAGAACGACTTCTGTGAGGGCGGGAGCCTCGCGGTGGCGGGGGGTGCCGATGTCGCCGCCGCCATCACGGACCTGATCGGTGAGGCCCAGCCCGGCTACCGGCATGTGGTGGCCACCCGTGATCACCACATCGACCCCGGCGGTCACTTCTCCTCGGCGCCGGACTTCGAGCACTCCTGGCCGCCGCACTGCGTGGCCGGTACGGAGGGGGTGGGGTTCCACCCCAATTTCGCGCCCGCGGTCGCCTCCGGGGCGATCGACGCGGTGTTCGACAAGGGAGCGTACGCGGCGGCGTACAGCGGCTTCGAGGGGCTGGACGAGAACGGCGTGGGGCTGGCCGAGTGGCTGCGCGACCGCGGGGTGGAGTCGGTCGACGTGGTCGGTATCGCCACCGACCACTGCGTCCGGGCCACCGCGCTGGACGCCGTCCGGGAGGGCTTCGGCACGCACGTACTGCTCGATCTGACCGCGGGCGTCGCGGAGGCGACCACGGACCGGGCGCTGGCGGAGCTGCGGGAGGCGGGCGTGGTGCTCGCCGGCAAGCCCGTGGTGTAGCGGGAGCCGGTCAGCCCTGCCGGGCCGGCAGGGCGGGCCTCAGGAGCGCCCGGATCGGGTGCCAGAGTTCCTGGGCCCGCTCGGGTCTCGCGCGCCACAGAACTCCGTCGGGGTGGTGCAGGACGGCGGTGATCTCGTCCGGGGTCGGCGGTTCCGCGTTGCCTCGGAGGTAGACGGCGCGCAGGCCCAGATTGCGCAGCCGGGTCAGTGCGCGGGCCCGGTTCGGCGCGTGCACCAGGACGCGGACGGGGGTGTCCGGCCCCACGCTCTGCGCCGGGCTCGACAGCGTGATCGCGATGACCACGCTTCCGTTCGGCAACTTGCTGAATCCTCCGCCGGCCATACTCCGCACTCCCCCGTGAGACATCGTGTCAATAAGAAACAGGACAAGAGGCACCTAAACACGATCGGCCGCCGCCCGCTAGAGGGCGACGGCCGATCATGCTCTGACCTGCGGTGTTACCGGATTACTTGTGCGAGGCACCGACCCGGACGGTCATCGTGGAGCCGCTGAGCGGCTCGCTGATGATCGTGATCCGGGTGTTGGTGTCAGCGACCTGCACGCTTCCGGTCTTGTTCTCCTTGTACCAGTAGGTTCCCCGGTGGTCGTCGAAGACCGGCAGGCCGAGCTGCGGCTTGATCCTCGTGGCCACGTCACCGTTGTGGAGCGTGAACCCGTCGGTGGGGTACCAGCTGAACGGGGCGTCGAAGGGCTGGATCTTGTTGCGGATGACCGTGCCGTCCGCCCACTTCAGCGGCTTGGCGTGCGCGTCGACCGGCAGGATCAGGCCCTTGCCCGGGTGGACCGAGACGTTGTTGTCCTTCTGCGAGGTGTCCCACAGCCAGATGAGCAGACCGTTCTGGTACGGGAAGTGCTCGACCCAGTCCGGACGGGTTTTCGCGAAGCCGAAGTTGTACGGGCCGACCTTGAGGGTCTGGTCGTAGCTGACGTACTGGCGGTTCTCCGCGAGGTAGTACTGCGGGTAGTCCTTGGTGAACGACGCGCCGACCCGCGAGAAGCCCTTGGCGGTCCAGCCGTTGTCGTCGCCCTCGGCGTTGTCCGTGAAGAGCGCGGCACCGTCGGCGTTGACCGCGATGGTGTCGGCCGCGAAGCCCACCCCGCCCGCGCCGCCGTCGGTGGCGTAGCGGAACCGGATGTCGATCTTCTTGCCCGCGTAGGCGTCCAGCGAGTACGAGAGCTTCTGGTACTTGCCGGAGACGTCGGTCAGGGCCGGCTTGTCACTGGCGTCGCGCGGGATCGCCTTGCCGTCGGCGGTGCCGTCGATCGCGGTCCAGCTGGTGCCGCCGTTGTCGGAGACCTCGGTGTAGAGGTAGTCGTAGTCCGCCTCGATGTCCCACCAGCCGGCGAGGTCGAGGGAGGCCTTGGACTTGCCGGTGAGGTCGACCGGGCGCGACAGGGTGTTGTTGAGGTTGTCGCCCATGTCGCTCCACCACTGCTTGGCACCCTCCGCGGGCGCCGTGACATCGGTGGTGACGGCCTTGTCGGGCAGCGTGACGACGAGCGCCTGCTTGTCCTTGGTGTTGTACTCCGAGACGCCCAGCTTGTGGGTGGACTTCGTCGCGGCCTTGGCCTCGGCGTAGTTGAGCCAGCCCAGCTGGAGCTTGTCCCAGGCGGTCATGTCGCCGGGCAGGTCACCGATGCTGTTCTTGCCGGTGCCGAGCCAGGAACCGGCCGACATCAGGGACCAGAAACCGACCGAGTTCTCGGCGGTGTTGGTCGTGTCGTAGAGGTCCGGCAGACCGAGGTCGTGGCCGTACTCGTGGGCGAAGACGCCCAGGCCGCCGTTCTCGGGCTGCGCGGTGTAGTCACCGACCCAGATGCCGGTGTCACCGATCTGGGTGCCGCCGGCCTTGTTCTCGGCCGGGCCGGTCGCGCCGGCGTCCGTGCCGTAGGCGTACCAGCGGTGCGCCCAGATGGCGTTGGTGCCCTCGACGCCGCCGCCCGCGGACTCGTCCTCGCCGGCGTGCACGATCTGGAAGTGGTCGATGTAGCCGTCGGGCTCGTTGAAGTTGCCGTCACCGTCGAAGTCGTAACGGTCCCACTGGTCGTACTGGGCGAGATCCGCCTTGATCTGCTCCGGCGTACGGCCCTTGGCCTTCTGGTCGGCGGCCCAGGCGTTGGTGCCGTCCTTGATCATGTCCCAGGCGTTGGCGCAGTTGGTCGAACCGCACCAGTTCGAGCCGTAGCGGGCCTCGTTGTACGGGACCTTGACCCAGTCGGAGACCTCGCCGTCCACCGAGTAGCGCCCGGAGGACGTCTTCTCGTAGTACGTCTTGAGCGAGTTCTTGCCGGCGCCCGTGCCGAAGTACAGGTCCTGGAAGTGGGCCTGGTTGTAGTCGGCCTGCCAGGCGGTGCTGTTGTCCTTCTTGGGGTCCGGCTTGGCTATCTTGTTGTGCGCCGGTCCGGGCGTGCCGCCGTACTTCGGGACGGCGGGCTTGGGGCCGTCGCCGTCCGGGTCGAACATGGTCGTGTTGTCGACCTTGTCGCCGAACTCCACCAGGATGGTGAAGATCTTGTCGGTCTTCTCGCGGCCGAGCTCGACGTACTTCTTGTCGTCGAGCTTGACGACCTTGGAGCCGCCGCGCGTCGACACCTTCTTGTCGCCGGATATGACCTGCTCAAGGGCGGCCTGACGCTGAGCGTCCTGCTGCTTGCTGAACGGGCCCTCCAGGTTGTGCGCGTTGCCCTCGTTCGACCCCGGGTCCCGGCGGTCTACAGCGGAGGCAGTGGCGCCCGACGCCTTGTCATCAGCCTGAGCGGTGGCGAAGGCGGATGCGGTGGCGGCGGTCGCGGCCATGGCCACGACAACCGCTCCGGTGCGAAGCGCCCGTCTGTTAATGATCACGTGATGCAGTCCTCCCCGGCGCCCGCGACTGCGGCCTGGGAGTGTGAGAGGGCCGCGCGCGGAAACGCGTCACAAGTGACGACATTCGACCGGAGTTGCGAGAGAAAAGACAGACCTTGACTTGGACAGACCAAGTGCACTATGCAGGAGCACATTTCCGCTATCCGGACGATCGCGTCACACTCAACCGGCGCGCCGACGAACGCGATTGGCGCAGAGAATGACTCCGTGCGCCCCCCGTGCACCGGCACTATGGGTTAGGTCATGCTTACTACCCGTTCCGCGAGGGCATCCACCGTCGTAGAGTCGCTTGACAGTGCGACCGTGTTGAGAGACCGCCCATCCGACGTCCCGAGGACGGATAACGCCATGCCGCGTCCTACTGCCGCACAGCTCTCCTACGGTTCGGTCACCGTCGTCTTCTCGACGCTCGCCATGCTGCTGCTGTTCCGGACGAGTTCGGACCTGGGCATCGTCGCGATCGCCGCGGCCGGGCTCGCGCTCGGCCTGCTGGTGGCCGTCACCGTCCCCGCGCGCCGCGGGACATCGCCCACCGGTCCCGCGCCCGCCGCGCACCAGGACACCCGCGCCGCCCACGAGTCCGGGGACCGCGCCGTGGACCAGGTGCAGCGCACGATCCCGGCCGCCCGCACCTCCGCGCGGGTGGGCGAGCACTCGCTGCGGCACTGACGGCGTCCGTCCCGGGCCCGGTTCCGGCTGCCTCATGCCGTGTTGCGGCCGTTGGTGGTCACCACCACCGTCTTGGCCGCCTTGTCCTGCAGGGCCTGCCGGTACGGCTTGTCCGTGAACATCAGCACGATGTTGATCAGCCACCACAGGCACGGGCAGCACAGCAGCGCCGGCAGCCACAGCACCACGGCCCGCAGGAAGGAGCTCCCGGTGTCCGGCACACTGCC
The DNA here is from genome assembly GCF_044751215.1 of Streptomyces sp. NPDC088730. NCBI lineage: Bacteria > Bacillati > Actinomycetota > Actinomycetes > Kitasatosporales > Streptomycetaceae > Streptomyces > Streptomyces sp. NPDC088730. Next base: position 126,296 of record NZ_JBIVLK010000001.1, on the reverse strand, counting down.
GTCGTTGAGCATCGCGACCCGCAGCTTCAGCAGCCGCTTGCCCGGTGTACGGCCGTCCTTGTGCGTGAAGTACGTGTCGTACCCGACGTAGATCACCAGTCCGATGAGCGACCAGATCAGCTGATGGCCGCTGTACGTCTGGGCGAAGATGTCACCGACGCCGTCGTTCCCGTTGTTGTCGTTCGACACCTCCACCGCGCCGCCCCACGGCAGCGAGATCAGGTACAGCGGGATCGAGATGATCAGGAAGTCGATCAGCCGGGCCAGCACGCGCTTTCCGGGCTCGGCGAGCGGCGGCATGCCCGCCAGCGGATCCGCGCCCCCGAACCCGCCTCCGCCGTAGGGGCCGGGGTCGTACGGCGGAGGCGGTGGCGCGCTGTCGTAGGGCGAACCCGACGGCGGCTGGGGCTCGTGCGGCTTCTTGAGGAACGGGTCGTCCTCTGGCGGCTGGCCGGACGTCGGCTGATCGTTGCTCATGGGGGCAGTGCACCCCGCCGCACGGGCGCCCGCAACGGCTGAGGTGCTTTCGGGGGAACGGGAACCGCCCGACGGCCCATCACCCGATGGGCCGTCAGCCGTGCGGGTCCCTCAGCCGGCCACGAAGGTGCGGGCCGCCTTGTCGTGCCAGCACTGCCGCCACGGCCGGTCGATCAGGCACCACAGCACGTTGAACACGCCGACCACCAGGAGCCCCAGCACGCCGTAGACCAGCCAGCGGCGCAGCGCGGCACCGAAGGTGGGCGACGAGCCGGACTCGATGTCCCGTACGCCGAGCCCGCAGAGCTTCTTGCCGAGCGTACGGCCCCACTTCGCGGTCGGCAGCGCCTCCAGGAGGGCTCCCAGCACCAGGAACGCGACGAGGACCCCGGCGGCCAGGCCGGCGGTGGTGGAGTCCAGCAGCCACACGGTGACCGTCTCGCCGGACAGCTTGGCCGCGTCGATCTTCTCGTTGATGTGGTCCGCGGCCCGGGTCGCGAGGGGGAAGGCGACGGCGCCGACGAGCGCGCCCAGCACGACGGTGTCGATGAGCCGGGCGGCGAACCTCTTGCCGAGCGCGGCCGGCCGGGCGGCCGACTGAGCCGCCGCCAGCTGCTGGAAGTGGTCGTTCACCGGAGGCTTCCAGGGCACGACGGGCTGGTCGGGACCCTGAGCCTGGTGGGGTGTCTGAGCCTGGTGGGGCCCCTGAGCCTGGTGGGGCGTCTGGGGCAGCGGGGGCTGCTGAGTCGGCAGGGACTGTTGAGCTTGAGGCTGATGGGCCTGCGGCGGGGGCTGGTGGGTCTGCTGAGGCTGGCGGGCCTGCTGAGGCGCCTGAATCTGTCGGGGTGTCTGAGCCTGCTGAGGTCCCTGAACCTGCTGAGGGAACGCAGGCCCCTGGTGCTGCGCGGGGCCCGGCGCGGTGGTCTGTGGGGCCGCCGGGACGGCAGGGACGGCCGGGCCGATCGCACGGATCGTCATCGTGCCCTCGGCGGGCGGCTCCTGCGCGCCGCGGCTGCCGCCTCCGGAGCCGCCCGAACCACCGGAGCGGCCGGACCGGTCGACCCGGATGGCGACGGTGTTCTCCGCCCGGTCGCCGCCGTCCCGCATACCCGGCAGCGCACCGGCGGCCGGGCCGGGCGCCGGGCCCGAGGACGCGTCCGGGCCCGGCGGCACGGGCAGGCGCGGGTCCACCGGAGTGAGGTCGGCCCTCCGCCGGACGGCGGGCGAGCGGTCACCGGAGGAACGCAGCACCAGCGAGCGGTCTCCGCGGTCTCCGGGCGGGTCGGCTGCCGGGGAACTGCCCTCGCGCGCACGCGGATCGGGACCCGGTGCGGGCTGCACGGGCTGCTCACCCTGCCGCGAAGGCTGCTCACCCTGCTGCACGGACTGCTCACCCTGCCGCGAAGGCTGCTCACCCTGCTGCGGAGGCTGTCGCGAGGGCTGCCCACCCTGCTGCGAGGGCTCCCCACCCGGCTGCGACGGCTGCACGAACTGCGGACCGGGCTGCGGACCAGGCTGACCGGACTGACCGGACTGACCGGGCTGACCGGGCTGACCGCCCCAGGAGACGCGGCGGTCGCGCTCGCCGCCGAAGCCGTTCTGCCGGGAGACGTCGGCCTGCCAGGCGGGCGAGGGTTCCGGCCGGGCCTCGTCCAGCGGCTCCTCGTCGAAGAACATCGGACCGGTCTCGTCCACCGGCGCGGGGGCGGGCCGGTGCGGACCGGCCGGTTCGGGGTCGGGTACCGAGGGCATCGCCTCGCCGCTCTGCGGGGCGGGCCTGCTCGTGCCGGGCACCCAGGAGGCGCCGTTCCAGTACCGGACGTATCCGGGGATGGACGGATCGGGGTAGTACCCCTCGCGGGGGCTTTCGTCACCGGGTGCCGGGGTTGGGGCGCTCATCACCGTGGTCCCGTATCTCTTCGAGTCTCAGTACAAGGGTGTCAGTACAAGGGTCCACATCTACCAGACACCCGCGTACCCCCGTGCCGGTCCGGGTGTTTGGGCCACTTTCCGGTCACGCCAATCTTTTTTCCCCGAAGTCGCGTAATGGATGACGGGGAGGGCGCTCTCTCCCTGTGAAGGCCGGTCGCGGGACCGGCGCACAGGTCTCGAAGGGACGCCTCATGCACACCGTCGTGGAACGCGAACTGGAGCTCAAGCTGGTCCTGTCGCCCGAGCGCAGCATCCCGGTGCCCGCCCGGCTGACGTATCGGACCCAGGACCCGTACGCCGTGCACATCACCTTCCACATCGGCTCGGACGCCCCCGTGTACTGGACGTTCGCCCGCGATCTGCTGGTGGAGGGCGTGTTCCGGCCATGCGGGCACGGGGACGTACGGATCTGGCCGACCAAGGTCGACGGACACGGCGTCATCTGTGTCGCGCTGACCTCACCCGACGGCAACGCCCTGCTGGAGGTGCCGTCCGCCGCGGTGGCCGCCTGGGTGGAGCGGACGCTGCGGGTGGTCCCGCCGGGCACAGAGTCCGAGCGGCTCGGTATCGACGAGGGCCTCGCGGAACTGCTGGCGCCCCTGCCGGCCGACGACCTGTGGATGAGCGATCCCTGGCCGTCGGACGACGCACAGGACGGGGAGAGTTGAGCGGTCGCCGCGGGGGGACGCCGGCCGGAACCCTTGTCCCGGTCGCGAACGCCGGGTCAGAACACCTTGCCCGGGTTGAGGAGTCCCAGCGGGTCGAAGGCCTGCTTGATGCCCCGGTGCAGTTCCACGCTCACCTCGCCGAGTTCCCGGGCGAGCCACTCCTTCTTGAGCACGCCCACGCCGTGCTCGCCGGTGATGGTGCCGCCGAGTTCGAGGCCGAGCGCCATGATCTCGTCGAAGGACTCGCGGGCCCGCCGGGACTCGTCGGCGTCGGTGTGGTCGAAGCAGACGACGGGGTGGGTGTTGCCGTCGCCCGCGTGGGCGCAGACGCCGATGGTGAGGCCGTACTTCTCCGCGACGGCGGCGGTGCCCTCCAGCATGGCGCCGAGCTTGGAGCGCGGTACGCACACGTCGTCGATCATCGTGGCGGACTTGACGGTCTCCAGCGCGGTGAGCGACATCCGCCGGGCCTGGAGCAGCATTTCGGATTCGGCCGCGTCCTCCGCCGGGACCACCTCGGTGGCGCCGGCGGCCGTGCAGAGTTCCGCGACGGCGGCCAGGTCGGCTGCCGGGTCCGGCGTGTCGAAGGCGGCGAGCAGGAGCGCCTCCGTGGAGTCGGGGAGGCCCATGTTCGCCATCTTGTTGACGGCTCGGACTGTCGTACGGTCCATCAGTTCGAGGAGTGACGGAGTGTGACCCCGCTCCATGATCGCGCAGATCGCGTCGCAGGCACTGGTCGCGCTGGGGAACTCGGCGGCCAGCGCGAGCTGCCGGGGCGGCTTCGGCTTGAGCGCGAGCACGGCCTTGACGACGATCCCGAGGCTGCCCTCGGAGCCCACCAGGAGCCGGGTGAGGTCGTATCCGGCGACGCCCTTCGCGGTGCGGCGGCCGGTGCTGAGGAGGCGCCCGTCCGCGAGGACGACGTCGAGGCCGAGGACGTATTCGGCGGTGACCCCGTACTTGACGCAGCACAGGCCGCCGGAGGCGGTCCCGATGTTGCCGCCGATGGTGCACATCTCCCAGCTGGAGGGGTCCGGCGGGTAGTACAGCCCGTGCTCGTCGACCGCGCGGGACAGCACGGCGTTGATGACGCCCGGCTCCACCACGGCGATCCGGTCGACCGGGCTGATCTCCAGGATGCGGTCCATCTTGGTCAGGGAGAGCACGATGCAGCCGTCGGAGGCGTTGGCGGCGCCCGACAGGCCCGTGCGGGCTCCCTGCGGGACGACCGGGACGCGCAGGGCCGTGGCGGTGCGCATGACGTGCTGGACCTGCTCGACGTTGCGTGGGAGCACGACGACGGCCGGGGTGCCCGCCTCGCAGAAGCTCGCCATGTCGTTGGCGTAGGAGGCGGTGACGTCCGGATCGGTGATCAGGGCCTCGGCCGGGAGCCCCGCACGCAGTAGTTCGAGAAGATCGTCCATGATCCAAGACTCGCACCCGGGCCCATTGGTGTGAACCCGTATGCGCCTGCCATCCCAAGACGCGGTGCGATCTTCGTACTGACGCAGAGTGATCGCCATGGACGTCACTCCGCAGCAGCCCCCGGCGGCCCCCCGGCCGGACCACTCCCCCGAGCCCCCGGTGACCCCCGACACCGCCTACGCCCCGCCCTGCGAATCCCCACCGGCCCCGCCGCCGGACCACGTGTCCCTGGCCGAGCCGCCGCCCGCCTCGCTGCGCACGACGCTGCGCCGGGCCGCGTTCGGTGTGGTGGCGGGTGCGGTGCTGGTGACGGGTGCGGTGGTCGCCGTGCCCGAGGAGGACAAGGACGCGGCGCCGCCGGTGTCCGGTCCGGTCTCCCGCGCGCTGACCGCGACGGTGGCCGGCTCCCCCGCCTCGCTCTCCGATCTGACGGCCCTGATCGGGGACCGGCAGGCGTGGGTGGGCACCCATCCCTCGGACGCGCGGTCGTGGGCGGTGCTGGGGTCCGCGTACGTGGAGTGGGGGCGGCGGGCGGCGGACGCGGCGTACTACACCCGGGCCGAGCAGGCGCTGAAGCGGTCGCTGAACGTGCAGCCGGGTGACCGGGGGAACGAGGCGGCCTGGGTCGGGCTCGCCTCGCTCGCCAACGCCCGGCACGACTACGTGACGGCGAAGAAGTGGGGCGAGACGGTACGGCGCAGGCAGCCGAAGCAGTGGACGGTGTACCCGGAGCTGATCGACGCGTACAACGGCCTCGGTGACCTCAAGTCGTCGGCCGCGGCGGTGGAGAAGTACGCCGCGCTGCGGGCGGGCGTCCCGTCGCTGGGCCGGACTGCGGAGATGTACCGCGACCGGGGCTGGCGCGAGGACGCGCTCGCCACCGCCCAGGACGCGGCGAACCGGGCGGAGGCACCCGCGGAGAAGGCCGCCTGCCTCTCCCGGCTGGGCGATCTGGCCTGGGAGCGGGGCGAACCGGAGGAGGCCGTGGCCCAGTACGGGGCTGCGCTGCGCACCGACCGCGCCCACCACGCCTCCCTCGCGGGCCGCGCCCGTGCGCTGGCGGCCCTCGGCCGCACGGAGGAGGCCCAGCGGGACTACCAGGCCGCGCTGGCCAAGTCCCCGCGGCCGGAGTACCTGCTGGAGCTGGGCGAGCTGTACGAGTCGCTGGGCCTGGACGGCGACTCCGTCACCCAGTACACCCGGCTGCGTCAGGCGCTGTCCCGGGCCGGGACCCAGGGTGTGGACGAGGCCCTTCTCCTCGGCCGCTTCGAGGCCGCCCACGGTGACGCGGACGCCGCGGTGGAGCAGCTGCGCGCGGAGTGGGAGCTCGGTCACCGCAGCGCGGCGGTGGCGGACGCGCTGGGCTGGGCGCTGCACCGCTCAGGCGATTCGGACTCGGCTCTGGAGTACGCGCGCAGGGCGGTCGACACGGGCGGCCAGAACGCCTCGTACGCGTACCACCTGGGCATGGTCCAGCGCGCGCTGAACGACTTCGGCCCGGCCCGCCGCAACCTGGAGGACGCGCTGCGCACCAACCCGCAGTTCTCGCCCCTGGACGCCCCGAGCGCACAGGAGGCCCTGGACACCCTGGGCCTGCCCCCGGCGGGCGGCCCCCGGGACATGCAGCCCGCGCCCCCGCCGGCCCCGACGCAGGCCCCGGCGCCGACCCAGGCCCCGGCGCAGGTCCCGGCCCCGTCCCCCGCGCCCCCGAAGCAGGGCGCGGCGGGGGCGCCGGCGGCGGGGGCTGCGTAGGGCCGCTGACGTCCACCGGGGGCACCCGCTCATGGCAGGCGGGTGGACGGTCCGGCCCACCCGTCCGCCCGCCTCGACCGGCCGCTGAGGACCGCGTCGGATGAGTTCGCCGAAGAGGACTGATCCGCTGCTGATCCGCCGCTGATCGGCGTGCGAGAGGAACCGACTCGTACCCGTCACCGTCCCCGGCTTCACCCCCACCTGAACCGACGCGGCCTTCGCCGAACCGGAATCCCAGCCCGTCATATCGATCTTCTTGCCCGGGATCATCACGGTCGTCGCGTCCGTACTGCTTGGCCAAGACGGCCGGGCAGTCCTCCCGCAGCAGCGAACGGAGCTGGTCGGACACCTGCTGACGGTTCCAGAGCGAGTCCTGCTGAGCACGACCGAGGACAGCAACGGTCCGGACGAGGTCACCGTCACTCTTGTTTGTGCACAGTGCACACGATGTGTACCGTGAAATCAGCGTGCATAGTGCACAGCATGGGGAATGCACCAGAGGAAGCGAACATGAACCGTCTGCACGACAAAGTCGCCGTCATCACCGGAGCCGGAAGTGGCATCGGCCGCTCCGCCGCCGAACTCATGAGCAAGGAGGGCGCCCGCGTCGTCGTCGCCGACCACGACACCCGGGCAGCCGAGGAGACGGCCGCCCTCATCAGCGCGGCGGGCGGTCAGGCGCTGCCCCTCACGGTGGACGTCATGGAGGAGGACTCCATCGCGGACATGATCAGCGCCACGGTGAACGAGTACGGCGCCCTGAACGTCCTGTGCAATCACGTCGGCGGCACCAACCCGCGTACCGACCTCGACGTGCTCCGCATGGACATGGACGAATTCGACCGGGCCGTCGCCCTCAACATGCGCAGCACCCTCCTGGGTTCCCGGCACGCGATCCCCCACATGATCCGGGCCGGCGGCGGCTCGATCATCAACACCGCGTCCGTCGCCGCACTCGTCGGCGACGTCCTGCAGACCTCCTACGGCGCGGTCAAGGCCGCGGTGGTCAGCATCACCAAGTCGGTCGCCACCCAGTACGGCCCGCAGAACATCCGCTGCAACGCCATCGCCCCCGGCGCGGTGATGACCCCCGCCCTGGAGAACAACCTCCCCCAGGAAGTGGTCGACAGCCTCAAGCGGGGCAACGCCCTCCCCTACCTCGGCTCCCCCGAGGACATCGGCCACACCATGGTCTTCCTCGCCTCCGACGAGTCCCGCTACCTCACCGGCCAGCTCCTCGTGGTGGACGGCGGGATGACGGCTCAGTCGTCCGCCGCGCCGGGACGCCGCGCCATGCTCCCGGCGTAGCGCCGGCGCAGCGCGAGGACGCGAGGCGCGGCATGACTCACTCCCTTCGAACGCGCGGGGGGACACACGCGCCCGCGACCTGGGAGGGGACAGATGAACAGGATGAAGCGGGCCGCTCTGGCGCCGGCCGTCATAGCTGTCGGAGCCGCGGGCTGCGGCACGGACGACGCCGGCACCGGAGCCCCCGCCCCGTCGCCGGCGGCGCCCCGGTCCAAGGGCACGGGCCCTCTCCCCGAGAAGGTCGTCCGGGCAGACCTCGACTCCTCGGCCGCGAACGCGGGCGTTCCGAACAACGCTCCGGAGTTCGCCCGCTCGGCCGAGGAACGTACGGACAACTCGCTGGCGTCGTGCGGCGTCGCGTTCAAGGGATTCGGCACCAGGACCACGCCCGTTGGCCTCACCCAGTTCGAAAAGGTGGTGAGCGAGCTCCGCGAGCGCGACTGGCGGCCGCCCCGGAAGAACCTCAAAGGCGCGGACGCGGTCGGCGAGACCCGAGTGGTCCTCAAACAGCGCGGCTGGTCCATGGTGGCGTCGCACATGGACCTCCAGGAGGGCGCGGTCACCCTGCTGGCCACCAGCAGCCCTCATGGCCTGGCAAACACCGCGTCAGTGGCGGACCTCGTGCACCGCGACCGCCCTCAGCAGCCCCACGCGCAGGGCCAGGAACCCGGTGTGCCCCGTCCGGGCCGCGTGCTCGGCGCACCACAGGTGCCGTACGGCAACGTCCTGGGACACGGTGGGCTCCGGGCCCTCCCCACACGTGGTGCACTCCGTTTCGTGCACCGCCGGACTGTCGGACGCGTCCTCGACGAACACCCAGCCCGGCGGCCTCGGCGGCTTCGGCAGCGGCACGGTGACCAGGTGATCGGCGGGCACCCGCAGCGGGCGGCCCCCTCCGGCGAAGGTCAGCACCACGGCCGTGCCGCCGGTCGCGTACCGCTCCAGCCGCACGGCACATACCTCATGCCACTCCCCCTGTACGTGTACGAGGTCGCCGCGCCTGATCCGTACCGCGCACCGCAGCTGTTCAGACGGCATCCGGACCGCCTCCGTTCTGTGACGGCAGCCTGCACTCCGCCCAGACCGCTTTCCCCGGGCCGTTGCGGTCAGCGATGCCCCACCGGTCCGCGAGTGCGTCGACGAGGAACAGCCCGCGCCCGTCATCGGCTTCCAGTGCGGGCTCCCGGCCGACCGGGCGGACGGACGAGGCGTCGTGCACCTCGATCCGCACCCCGTCCGGCAGTCGGACGAAGCGGGTCTCGATCTCCCGGCCCGGCGACACCCGGGCGTGCCGCCCGGCGTTGGTGAGTAACTCCGACAGGACGAGCAACGCGGTGTCGGTGACCGGGACCAGGGCCCAACCCGCGAGTGCCGTACGCAGTTCGGCGCGCGCCCGGCCGACCTGCCGGGGATGCCGGCTCCACCGCCGCACCACCTGATCCGGCGTCACCGTCCCACCACCACACCGTGGATGAGGCCCTTCCTCGCACGGGCACCGTGCTCGGCCAGCCACCACACGGTCCGCCGCGCCCGCCGCTCCCGGTTCGCGGCACGCTCCCATCGGGCCCAGGCGGCCGGCGAGTAGGGGCCGGGCGCGGCAGCGAGCCGCGCGTCCGCCAGCGCGATGACGCCGGACCGGGGCCTGACCGGGAAGGGCGGCGGGAGGGGGCGGAGTTGAGGGGGCGGCTTCATGGATCGCCGCAGCGAACCAAACAGCCAGTCGATAACATGCTTCATGTCGACGCTCCTGGAGGGCGTGGGCCACGCCCCCGGACCGGTGCAGGTCGCGGGGGTCTTTCGTATGGCCAGGCAGTCACCTTGCGCGATTGGAAAATCGCGGTGCGTTATGACCCCAGAGTGCCCTGGAACCCGTCCTTATCGCAACCGAATCAGGAAGAAACCGTTCCAAGATCTTTTATGGCTACTACCCTTGGTCTGTCACCATCACAGAGGGGGCTACGCATGGTCGATTCCCGGCCTTCTGTCCGACGGCGAAGGCTCGCCACGACACTCGTCCAACTCCGTGAAGCAGCAGGAAAATCACCGGAGGAGGCCGCCGACCGAATCGGGTGCCACCGATCGAAGATCAGTCGTATCGAGAACGCCCACCTCGGCATCTCTCTCGGTGAACTACGCGACCTTCTGACGTTCTACGGGGTGCAGGACGATGTACTCATCGAGGACCTGGTCACCCTTGCCCGACGCCGCAACGAACGCGGATGGACACGAAACCTGGGCACGACGCTGCCTTCGTACGCGGATCACATCGACTACGAGCAGACGTCGAACTACATCCGGTCGTTTCAACCGCTTCTGGTTTCAGGGCTGTTCCAGACGCCCGACTACGCGAGAGCCTTGTACCGAGCCAACCCTGAAATGCTCAGTTCCAAACGGGTCGAGGAACTCGTCGGCATGAGGATGCAGCGGCAGGACGTGCTCGCGGGCGAGCAGGCACCACGCATCTGCGTCATCGAGGGCGAGGCAGCCTTGCGGAGCGAGGTGGGCGGCGCCTCCGTGATGGGGCCTCAACTCGATCAGCTCCTGGCACTCGGCGAGCGCCCGAACATCGAGATCCAGGTCATGCCCTTCAGCACGGGAGCCCACGCCGGGCTCGTCGGGGCATTCGTCGTGTTCGGTTTCCCCACTCCCACGTTCTCCGACGTCGTTTGCGTTGAGCACGTCACCGGCACGCTGCACATGGAGACCCCCGACGAAACAGCCCGTTATACGCTCGCGTTCGACTCATTGAGATCGGCGGCGCTGAGCCCCGTGGACAGCCGTGACCTCATCCACCGGATCAGGCTCAAGCTGTAACCGCCAGAAAGAGGTACCCACCATGCTCGCTCCTGAACTCGGCACTGTCGTCTGGCGCAAGAGCAGCTACAGCGGCGGCGGATCGTCGGGCGGCGACTGCATAGAGGTCGCGGGCCTCACCGCCCGCACCGCCGTCCGCGACAGCAAGAACCCCACCGGCCCCGCGCTCATCCTCGGCAACCGGGCCTGGGCCGCCTTCGTCGAGGACGCCAAGCAGGCCCGCTGAGCCCGCGACGGGCGGGCCGGAGCTCCGGCCCGCCCGTCTCAGTACCCCGTGCCCGTGCCCCGGGTCAGATCCGCGAGTTCCGCAGCGACTGCCACACCGCGCCGGCCAGCGCCCGCGTCGCCCGGGGGACCGACAGGTGCTCGTGCTCGCGGTACAGGTTCCAGTTGTACGGGACGAGCGACAGCTTGTTGGAGGACAGCGAGCCCGCCTGGTGGGCCCGGTACACCGCGAGGGGCTCGGTGAGGCCCCGGGCGTCGGCGCCGTCGCGCATGATGGACAGCCACAGGGCGTAGTCCTGGCGCTTGCGCATCTCCGGCATCAGCCGCGTGCCCAGGGCGTTGCGGTCGTACATGGCGGTGAGGGCGCCGATGTAGTCCTTGACCAGCATCGCGCGGTAGTCCACGTGCGCCCGCGCGGGGATCACCCGCCCGTTCGGGACCCAGTCGGTGCTGTCGCCCGCGTAGTCGGCGTCCATCTTGAAGTACGAGGTGAACGTCAGGGGCGCGGCGCCCTCCGCGGCGAAGGCGAGCTGCTTCTCGGTCTTCTCCGGCAGCCACATGTCGTCGGAGTCGAGGAAGGCGACGTAGTCCCCGCGGGCGCGCTCGATCGCGAGGTTGCGGGCGCGGCCCGCACCGCCCCGCTCGGGCGCGGTCTCCGGCAGGACGCGCTCGTCCTGGGCGGCGAACTCGCGGAGCAGGTCCATGGAGCCGTCGGAGGACTGGTCGTCGGTGACCAGCAGTTCCAGATCGCTATGGGTCTGCGTGAGCACCGACCGGATCGCTGCCCCCAGCGTCGCGGCCGAGTTGTACACGGGCATCACTACAGACACCAGGGGCACAGCGCATCTCCTTGCGGGATCAGGAACGACGGTCCATTCAAGCACCGCATCGGGCAGGAGCTGACACGCAGGTGGCCGCCCCGCGGACCGCGACGGGCGGGCCGGAAGGAATCCGGCCCGCCCGTCGTCGTCCTACGGCATCGCTCAGAGGTTGCCGCGGCGCTCCTGCTCGCGCTCGATCGCCTCGAACAGGGCCTTGAAGTTGCCCTTGCCGAAGCCCATCGAGCCGTGGCGCTCGATCATCTCGAAGAACACCGTCGGCCGGTCCTGGACCGGCTTGGTGAAGATCTGGAGCAGGTAGCCGTCCTCGTCGCGGTCCACCAGGATCTTCTGCTCGCGCAGGGTCTCCACCGGCACCCGGGTCTCGCCGGCCCACTCGCCCAGCGTGTCGTAGTACGAGTCCGGGGTGTCCAGGAACTGGACGCCGGCCGCGCGCATCGCCTTCACGGAGGCGACGATGTCGTTCGTGGCGAGCGCGATGTGCTGGACGCCGGCGCTGCCGTAGAACTCCAGGTACTCGTCGATCTGGGACTTCTTCTTGGCGACGGCCGGCTCGTTGATCGGGAACTTGACCTTGAGGGTGCCGTCCGCGACCACCTTGGACATGAGCGCGGAGTACTCGGTGGCGATGTCGTCGCCCACGAACTCCTTCATGTTGGTGAAGCCCATGACCTTGTTGTAGAAGCCGACCCACTCGTTCATCCGGCCGAGCTCGACGTTGCCGACGCAGTGGTCGATGGCCTGGAAGGTGCGCTTGGCGGGCGGCGCGACGATGGGCTCGGCCGCCGTGTAGCCGGGGAGGTAGGGGCCGTCGTAGCCGCCGCGCTCGACGAGGGTGTGGCGGGTCTTGCCGTACGTGGCGATGGCGGCCAGGACGACCGTGCCGTGCTCGTCCTTCACCTCGTGCGGCTCGGTCAGGCCGTGGGCGCCGTGCTCGACCGCGTAGGCGTACGCGGCGCGGGCGTCCGGGACCTCGATGGCCAGGTCGACAACGCCGTCGCCGTGCTCGGTGACGTGCTCTGCCAGGAAGCGGCCGTGGTCCGTGGCCGGCTTGATGACGGAGGTGAAGACGAAGCGGGCGGAACCGGCGGTCAGGACGTAACTGGCCGTCTCGCGGCTGCCGTTCTCCGGTCCGGAGTAGGCGACCAGCTTCATGCCGAAGGCGGTCGAGTAGTAGTGCGCGGCCTGCTTGGCGTTGCCGACGGCGAAGACGACGGCGTCCATTCCCTTGACCGGGAAGGGATCGGCCTGCCGTGCACTGTCGGGGGTGCTGTGCATCGTCTCAGTCATATCCGAAGGTTCTCCCCGCTTCGCAAGGTGCGCAACAGTTTGCGGAATCACTGGGCAGTCTGTGCAGTGGTTGGCCATGATGGGCGGGCTATCTGTACATGCTGACCATCGTGACGACTTCCCGGAGGCAGACCTTGGCCATCGATCACCTGGACGGGCGGCTCATCGTGCTGCTGGCGCGTGAGCCCAGGATCGGGGTCCTGGAGGCCTCGCGCAGGCTCGGCGTGGCGCGCGGGACGGTGCAGGCGCGCCTCGACCGCCTTCAGTCGAATGGCGTCATCCGAGGATTCGGCCCGGACGTGGACCCGGCGGCCCTCGGCTACCCGGTCACCGCTTTCGCGACGCTGGAGATCAAACAGGGCCAAGGGACCGACGTACGGGCCCACTTGAGCGGCGTACCGGAGGTACTTGAACTGCACACCACCACCGGGCAGGGCGACATGTTCTGCCGGCTCGTGGCCCGCTCCAACGCGGACCTCCAGCGGGTGATCGACCTCGTTGTCGGATTTGATGGCATTGTCCGGGCCTCCACGGCCATCGTCATGGAGAACCCCGTACCCCTGCGCATCATCCCCCTCGTCGAACAGGCGGCGGAGGACATCGACTGAGCCGAGGAGTGCCGAGTTGAGCTTCTGGGAGTATCTGGGCAATCGGCACCAGCAGCTGCTCACCGACGCGTTCCAGCACGTCAGCGCCGTGTTCCAGTGCATGGTCATCGCGACGGTGCTCGGCGTCCTGATCGGTGTCGTCAGCTATCGCAGCGGCTGGGGCGGCTCCCTGGCGATCACCTCGACGGCGGCGATCCTGACCATTCCGTCCCTCGCCGCGATCGGTCTGCTGATCCCGCTGGTCGGACTCGGTGTGGCGCCGACCGTGATCACGCTGACGCTGTACGGGCTGCTGCCCATCGTCCGGAACTCCATCGTCGGACTGCGCGGTGTCGATCCGGCGCTCGTGGACGCGGCGAAGGGCATCGGGATGTCGCGGATCGCCCGGCTCTGCAAGGTGGAACTGCCGCTCGCCTGGCCCCCGATCCTCACCGGCATCCGGGTCTCGACCCAGATGCTGATGGGCATCGCCGCCATCGCCGCGTACGCCTCCGGGCCGGGGCTCGGCAACGAGATCTTCCGCGGGATCGCCTCGCTGGGCAGCGCCAACGCGATCAATCAGGTGCTCGCGGGCACGCTCGGCATCGTCGTCCTCGCCCTGCTCTTCGACGCCGCGTACGTACTGCTGGGGCGGCTCACCATCCCGAGGGGGATCCGTGTCTGAGACCGAGGCGGAAGCCGGGGAGAAACCCGTCGTCAACGCCACCTCCGGCGCCACCATCCAGCTGGAGAACCTGACCAAGCTCTACCCGGGCAACCCGAGCCCGGCCGTGGACGACGTCTCGATGGACATCAAGGCCGGCGAGACCGTGATCCTCGTCGGCCCGTCCGGCTGCGGGAAGTCGACCACCCTGAAGATGATCAACCGGCTGATCGAGCCGACGTCCGGCCGCATCCGGATCAACGACGAGGACGTCACCGACATGGACCCGGTGAAGCTGCGCCGGAAGATCGGGTACGCGATCCAGTCGTCCGGGCTCTTCCCGCACATGACGGTCGCGGAGAACATCGCCCTGGTGCCGAAGATGATCGGCTGGTCGAAGTCGAGGGTGAAGGACCGGGTCGAGGAGATGCTCGACCTGGTCGGGCTCGACCCGCGCGAGTACCACGGGCGCTATCCGCGTGCCCTGTCCGGCGGTCAGCAGCAACGGGTGGGCGTGGCAAGGGCCCTGGCCGCCGATCCGCCGGTACTGCTGATGGACGAGCCGTTCGGCGCGGTCGACCCGATCACCCGTGACCACCTCCAGGACGAGCTGATCCGGCTCCAGCACGAACTGCACAAGACCATCGTCTTCGTCACCCACGACTTCGACGAGGCCATCAAGCTGGGCGACCGGATCGCCGTGCTGCGCGAGCGCTCGCACATCGCGCAGTTCGACACCCCGGAGGCCATCCTGACCAACCCGACGGACGACTTCGTCTCGGGCTTCGTCGGGGCCGGTGCGGCGCTGAAGCGGCTCAACCTCACCCGGGTACGGGACGTGGAGATCGCCGAGTTCCCGACGGTGACGGTCGACGACCCGCTCCAGTCGGTCTTCAACAAGCTGGGCGGCGGACCGCACAACGAACTGCTGATGCTGGACCGCAGGAACCGCCCCTACAAGTGGCTGCGGCGCGGTGACCTGATGCGCGCCCGCGGTTCACTGGCCCGCGCCGGGCAGCTCGTGCACGACACGGTGACCAGGGACGCCACGCTGCACGACGCGCTGGAGGCGGTGCTGACCGACAGCGGCGGGCGGGTCGCGGTGACCGGGCGGCGCGGCGAGTTCATCGGGGTCGTCGACATGCACACCCTGATGAACTCCGTGCACGAACTGCTGGAGGCCGACCGGCTCACCGCCATCGAGCACCAGCACGAGCTCCAGGAGCTGCGCGGCCACCAGACCGTGCAGGAGCTGGAGGGCGGTGCGGACGTATGACTCCCGGCCCCCGCTCCCCCTCCGACCCCGCGTCCGACCGGGACCGCCCACCGGGCGAGCACGACGTCAAGGGCCACGCCTTCCGTGACGAGGAGGAGGATCCGCCGCCCGCCGCGGCCCGGCGGGCCCGCCGGATCACCTGGCGCAAGCTGGTGACGGTGCCCCTCGCGCTCGCGGTGGTCCTGATCGTCACCTACGTATGGATCAACAACGTCCATCTCGACGCCATCGCGGAGAACTCCCTCGCGGGCGACACGGTCGAACTGCGCTGGTGGCAGCACGTCAGGCTGACCGCCATCTCGACCTTCTGGGTGCTGATCATCGCCATTCCGGTGGGCATCGCACTGACCCGGCGGGGGCTGGACAAGGCGGCCCCGGTGGTCACCGCGATCGCCAACATCGGCCAGGCGACCCCGGCGATCGGGCTGCTCGCGCTGCTGGTCATCTGGCTGGGCATCGGCCCCTCGACGGCGATCACCGGCATGGTGATCTACGCGGTGCTGCCGGTGCTCTCCAACACCGTCGCCGGCCTGAAGGCGATCGAACCGACCCTGGTGGAGGCCTCGCGCGGGATCGGGATGTCCGCGATGGGGACGCTCTCCAAGGTCGAGCTGCCGCTCGCGGTGCCGCTGATCCTGGCCGGGGTGCGGACCGCGCTGGTGCTCAACGTGGGCACGGCGACCCTGGCGACGTTCGGGGGCGGCGGCGGGCTCGGGGACCTGATCACCTCGGGCATCCAGACCCAGCGGATGCCGGTGCTGGTGCTCGGTTCCGTGCTGACGGTGGTGCTGGCGCTGCTGGTGGACTGGCTGGCGTCGCTGGTCGAGGTCGTGCTGACACCGCGCGGACTGGAGGCGGGGGAATGAGGAGGAGGCGGATGCGTACGGCGTCGGTGGCGGCGGCCGCCCTGGCGCTGGTGCTCTCCGGGTGCGGCCTGAAGAGCGGGTCCCCGATGGTCGACGACGTGAAGCCGGGGTCCGTGGGGAAGGGCGAGCCGCTGGACGGCGCCTCGCTGACCGTCACCTCGAAGAACTTCAGCGAGAACATCATCCTGGGCCAGATGATCGGCCTGATCTTCAAGGCCGCCGGGGCCGAGGTGCTCGACCGGACGAACCTGCCCGGATCGATCAGCGCACGCGAGGCCATCCGCCAGGGCGACGCCGACGCGATGTACGAGTACACGGGCACTGCCTGGATCACCTATCTGGGTCATTCGAAGCCGATCACCAGCCCGCTGAAGCAGTGGGAGGCGGTGCGCGACGCGGACCGGAAGAACGGGGTGACGTGGCTGCCGCAGTCCACCCTGAACAACACGTACGCGCTCGCCATCAGCAAGCGGAACAACGCGAAGTACCACCTGAAGACGCTCTCCGACGTCGCCGCGCTGGCGAAGAAGAACCCCGCGGCGGTGACGGTCTGCGTGGAGAACGAGTTCGCCTCCCGCAACGACGGACTGCCGGGCATGGAGAAGGCGTACGGGATGTCCATCCCCGGCGGCAACATCAAGAAGATGGACGCCGGGATCGTCTACACCCAGGTGTCGAAGTCCAACTCCTGCCTGCTCGGAGAGGTGTTCACCACCGACGGCCGGATCAAGGCGATGGACCTCGATGTGCTGACGGACAACAAGCACTTCTTCCCCAACTACAACGCGGCGCCCGTCATCCACACCCCGACCTTCGAGAAGTACCCGGTGATCGCCGCCCTGCTGGACCCGCTCAGCGCCCGGCTGACCACGGAGGTCGCGCAGCAGCTGAACGCCAAGGTGGACGTCGACGGGGACGACCCGCACCAGGTGGCGAAGGACTGGCTGGTCGCGGAGGGGTTCATCAAGACGGGATGAGCGGAGGCGGCCCGTCCACCCGTCCACTCGTACATCGACCCATCCGGAGTTACAAAGAAAGCGATGCAAAGAACCTGTTGCAAAGCTTCCTTTGCAACTCTATGGTTGGAGCATGACAGAGAAAGAGGCCGGGGAAGCGGCCGGCCGGGACGGCGCCCCCAACTTGCACACGGTGGACGCCCGCTCCCTGCGCGGACTGGCCCACCCCCTGCGGATGCGGTTGCTGACCGCCCTCCGGGAGTTCGGCCCCGCCACCGCGTCCGGCCTGGCGGACCGGCTCGGCGAGTCCAGCGGCGCCACCAGCTACCACCTGCGGCAGCTGGCCTCGTACGGCTTCGTGGAGGACGACCCGGAGCGCGGCAAGGGCCGCGAGCGGTGGTGGAGGGCCGTCCACGGGGGCATGGCGTTCGAACACAGCGCGGACTTCCTCCGCGACCCGGACCCGGAGATCCGAGGCGCCATGGGAGTCGTCCTGCACGAGAGCGCCACCCGGCACGCCCAGGAGCTGAACACCTGGCTCGGCACCACGCACGAATGGCCCAAGGAGTGGGTGCGCTCCTCCGACCTCAGCGACTTCAAGATGCGCCTCACGCCCGAACTCGCCCTGGAAATGGCGGAGAAGGTCCACGAGCTCATCGAGAGCTACTGGGGACGGGTCCCGGAGGGCACCGAGGGCTCCGCCCTGGTCCGCACCCACCTGCACGTCTTCCCGCGCCCTGCCGAATGACCCGCCGGGAGACCGCGTCAACGACCGACCGACCGACCGGACCGACCGACCGAGGGGACCACCACGCCATGCATCCCGAGACGCACCTTCAGCTGCACACCATCCGTTCCACCGAACTCCTGCACCAGGCAGCCGACTTCCGCCTCACCCACCCCCGGGCCGGCATCGACACCGCCACCGGCCCCCACGCCCCGGGCACCGGCCTGCGCACCCGACTGGGCCTGACCATCGTCGAGTTGGGGCTGCGGCTGCTGCCGGACGGGGCCGCCGCACCGTCCCGCGCCGCCCGAACGGCGTAGTCCGTGGACGGGGGGAACAACCCGCGGAACCGGCTGCCGCTCGTCGCCACCCTGTCCGCCAACTCCATATCCACCGCCGGTACTTCACTCACCCTCATCGGAGTTCCGTGGTTCGTCCTGGAAACCACGGGAAGCGCCGGCCGGGCCGGGCTCGTCGCCTTCTGCGCGACGCTCCCGATCGTCGTCTCCGCCCTGATCGGCGGGCCCGTCATCGACCGGATCGGCCGCCGCCGGGTCTCCGTCGCCTCCGACACGACGTGCGGACTGGCCGTCGCCGCGGTGCCGTTGCTCCACTACGCCGACGCCCTCAGCTTCTGGATGCTCTGCGCCCTGATGGCCGTCAACGGGCTGTTCCACACGCCCGGCAACACCGCGCGCTACGTCCTGGTCCCCGACCTCGCCGAACACGCCGGCACCACACTCCCCCGCGCCGCCAGCCTCTTCGACGCGGTCTCGCGCGGGGCCAGGATGGTCGGCGCCGCGCTGGCCGGGGTGCTGATCGCACTGGTCGGCGCGGAGACCGTACTGCTGCTGGACGCGGCCACCTTCCTCACCTCCGCCGCGCTCATCGCGGCAGGGGTACGGGGCGTGCGCGCGGCCGAGCCGGTCAGGACCGCCGAACCGGTCTCGCTGCCCACCTACAAGCGTGAACTGCGCGAGGGATACGCCTACTTGCTCGGCAACCGGCTGCTGCTGGGCGTCGTGGTGATGGTCCTGTTCATGAACGGAACCGACCAGGGCTGGAACGCCGTCCTGCTGCCGGTCCACGCCTCGGCCGAACTCGGCGGGGCCCGGGATCTGGGACTGCTCACCGCGCTGTTCGGGGCGGGCGGCCTGACCGGGGCCCTGTTGTACGGGGCGGTGGGGCACCGGTACTCACGACGGGCCGTGTTCAGCGTCTGCGTGATCCTGTGCGGGGCGCCGAGGTTCCTGGTCGCGGCGCTGACCGGCACGACGCCGCCGCTGGCCGTGACGATGGTGCTCAGCGGGATCGCGGGCGGCGTGCTGAACCCGATCCTGGCGACGGTGATCTACGGGAGCGTCCCCGACGCGCTGCGCAGCCGGGTCTCCGGGGCGATCACCGCCGGCTGCGAGCTGGCCATGCCGGTGGGCGGTCTCGCGGCCGGGCTGCTGGTGGAGAGCGCGGGCGCCCCGGGGGCGCTGCTGGCGATGGGCGGGTGCTACCTGCTCGCGACGCTGAGCCCGCTCGTCTTCCCGGCCTGGCGGACGATGGACGACGAACCGGGCGCCGGTCCGGACGAGGCTCCGGGCCCCCCGGAGCGGCCGGTCAGCAGCTCGGGACCTTGCCCCCGTGATCCAGTGCCCGCAGCGAGGAGACCGCGCCCTTCAGGGTCGTGACCGGGATCAGCCGGAGCCCGTCGGGAAGCTCGGCGTGCGCCTCCTTGCACTCCGCCTTCGGCACGAGGAACACGCTCGCCCCGTCCCGGCGGGCCGCCTGCGTCTTCAGCGAGACGCCGCCGACCGCGCCGACCTTGCCGTCCGCCTCGATGGTGCCGGTGCCCGCGATGGTGCGGCCGCCGGTGAGGTCGCCCCCGGCTCCGTCGCCGTCCAGCTTGTCGACGATCCCGAGCGCGAAGAACAGTCCCGCACTCGGGCCGCCCACGTCGGCGAGGTGCAGGGTGACGTCGACGGAGCCGGGCTTCCTGCCGAGGTAGTTCAGCGCGGCGTCCACGGCCGAGTCCTGCGACTCCACCATGTCGTCGAGGTTGTGCTTCTCGATCTCCTTCTCGGAGCCGCCGGTCGGGTAGACGGAGTCCCGGGGCATGACCGCCCGGTCCGTACGGAACCAGCTGTCGATCACGTCACCGATCCCGACATCGGCGTCGGGCCCGGTCGCCACGATCGTCGTCATCCGCAGCTGGCCCTTGGTGGGCCGGGTGGGAGTGCCCTCGATGGTGATCACAGGGGCGCCCTTGTCGTCCCCGAGCACGTTCGCCGTCGTACCGGGCTGCGCCAGCGTGAACGGCAGCGGCGCGAAGGCGGCCACGCCGAAGAGGGCGAGCACGGGCAGGGCGCAGAGGGCGAGGGTGCGGGGGCGCGAGAGACGTGTGAGCACCCGCCCAATCTAACCGGACCGGCCTGTGCGGGGTTCTTTGGTGCGGGGTTCCGTGGTGCGGGGTTCCGTCCTCAATCGCCGGACCGGCTGGGGTGCGGGGTGCTCCGCCGCTGCGGGGTGCGCCTGCCCCGGTGGGTGGGGGGTGGTGCCCCTCCGGGGTGTCTCCTCGGAAATGGCGTGTTCACCCGGGTACGCGAGGGACCCGGGTCGTACGCCATTCCCTGCGGGGACCCCCCTGCACGTCCCCACCCCTGCATCACTCGCGCCTGCAGACGCGCGACGGCCGGGTTCGGGGGCGTGCAGGGGCGTCCCCGCAGAAAAATGGCGTACGACCCGGCCCCCGCTACGTCTCCGGTCGCCACGCCAGTTTTTGAGGAGACGCCCCGGAGGGACCCCGAACCCCCACCCACCGGGGCAAGCGCACCCCAGCGCAACGCGGAGCACCCGCACCCCGGAAAGGGGCCAGGTCCGGGGCCCCTGAGCCCAGGAACCCCGCTGCCGCCCGCTCAAGGGCCCGGCGTCAGCGAAGCGCGTCCGCTACTTCTCGGGCCGCGTCCACGACTCGGGGGCCGACCCGTTCCGGGACCGCGTCCGCGAGCATCACCACGCCCACGCTGCCCTCGACCCCCGTCACCCCCATCAGCGCGGCCGCCGCACCGCTCGCCCCGGCTTCCAGCTCACCGTGGGTGAGGGTGAACGCCGTCTCGCCCACCGGCTTCTGCCGGGCCGCGAGGATCGCCCGGCCCGCGGCGCCCCGGTCGAGCGGGTGGCGGAAGCCGGCCCGGTACGCCACGTGGTAGTCCGTCCAGGTCGGTTCGACGACCGCGACGGCCAGCGCGTCCGTGCCGTCGACGAGCGTGAGGTGGGCCGTGGCCCCTATGTCCTCCGCCAGCGAGCGCAGCGCGGGCAGCGCGGCCTCCCGGACGAGCGGGTGGACCTGCCGGCCCAGGCGCAGCACGCCGAGCCCGACTCTGGCTCTTCCGCCCAGGTCGCGGCGGATCAGGGTGTGCTGCTCCAGGGTGGCGAGCAGACGGTAGACCACGGTGCGGTTGACGCCGAGTTTGTTCGACAACTCGGTGACCGTCAGTCCGTGGTCGGTGTCGGCAAGCAGTTTGAGGACACGCAGTCCCCGGTCGAGCGTCTGCGAGGTCTCCGCGGTCACGACGCCCTCTCCTCTTTGGTGAGCGGCGGCGGCTGGTTCCCACGGATTGTGCGTCACCGGTCCCAGCGGCGACGCACGGAGAGGCCGCCGGCCTGGCCAAGGCACCGGCTGCGCTCCGCGGCGGCGTTGCCACGGGGCGTTCACATTTTTGGGACAGTAGCGAGCCAGTCCGCTCAGCGGAAGACCTCGTCCAGAATCCGGGCGCCTGCGGAAAAGCGCTTGTGCGTCGCGAGCATAAGCGCCGGTCAGCGGGGCGCCGGCCGGATGGCGCGGATCTACGCGCGTCCATGTCGGCCGACTCCCTCGCGACGCTCCGTACATCAGTTGTGAACCAGCGTTAACTCACCGTGAACAATTGCTGGACGGTTTTTCCGTTCACGAGCACTTCGCAGGCCCGGATCGACTTCGTCGCCGGGTCGCGCACGGTGAAGTTGAGGGCGAAGGTTCCGTCGAGTCCGATGATCCGGGTGACGAAGGAGTCGGAGGTCTGCTTCCCGTCCGCGGTGCGTCCGGTCACCGCGACCGTGGCGACGGGTGCGAAGCCCCGGCCGGTCACCTGGACCACCGTGCCGACCGGTCCTTCGGGCGGGGAGAGCGCGAAGGACGGTCCGGCCGGGACCGTGCCGTCCTGGACGGTGAACGCGGCCGTCTCGGTGCGCGGGTTGATGAGGACCTCGCGGACCCGGATCGCGACGGTGTCGGCCGCCTTGACGGTGAACGTCTGCGAGAACGCCCCGTCGAGGCCGACCACCTTGGTCCGCACCGGGTCGGAGGTCTGTGAGCCGTCCGCCCGCAGTCCGACGATCGACACGGTCGCGACCTTCGCGAAGCCCTGCCCCAGGACGGTGACGGCGGTGCCCTTCGGCCCGGCCGCCGGGGTGAGGACGAGATACGTCGGTGAGACGGTCAGCTGGGTGAGGGCCTGCGAGCTGCCGGCGGTGACGCGGAGCGCGTACACGGCGCGGGGGGTGGAGCCGGCGACGGTGACGGTGCCGGCCAGTTTGCCGTCGGCGGTGATCCGGAGGGTGGAGCCGCTGATCCGGGCCGCGTCGCAGCCGGTGCCGTCGGCGGCGCACAGTTCGGCGGCCGGGGTGACGCCGGACGGCCAGCCGTCACCGGAGACACCGATGGACCCGCCCGGTTTGACCTTGGCCGTGCCCGCCGAGAGTGTCGCGGTGGCCTCGGTCACGGTGAACGGCGCGGTGAGTACGGTCGCCGGGTCATTGGCCTCGTCGACCTGGACCGAGGCGATCGCCGGGTCCGAGACGGTGAGCTCCACGCGGAACTTCCCGTCGGACCCGCTCTTCACGTAGACGGCGGTGTCGTCGAGGGTCGCCCCGCTCGCGTCGAGGGCGACCGTGTTGATCCACCGGTCCTGGAAGTAGTTGCTGCCGGTGACGGTGATGACGCTGCCGACCGGTCCGCTGCTCCGGGAGAGCGCGATGGCGCGGGGCCCGTCGGGAACGAAGGCGCGGACGGTCAGCGGCGCGGTCGTCTCCTTCGTACCGTCGCCGACCTTCACCAGGTACGAGCCGTCCGGCACGGCGCCTGCCTCCGCGAGCACGGCGTTGCCGGTCAGCTGCCCGGAGCCGTCGATCGCGAGGGTCGAGGAGGCGAACTTGGCGGGGTCGCAGCCGCCGCCGTCCGCCGCGCAGAGCGACGGTACGGGGGTGGCGGACGGTGTCCAGCGGCTGCCCGACAGGGCGACCGCGGTGGACGGGCGCACCGGGGTGGTGGGGGCGATCAGGGTGGCCGGCTGTCCGGCGCTGCCCTCCACGGTCACGGTGCCGACGGACCCGCCGCCCGCGGTCACGACGCACGCCGTCTCGTAGGTGCCGCCGAGCACCTTGGTACGGGTGAGGTTGCGCAGCGGGGTGAAGGAGACCGGTCCGCTCGCGTTGGCGGGAACGATGAAGTCCCCCTCGTACGGCGGGATCTCGATGGGTTTCCCGGACGGGATGTCGAGGGAGACCTGGGGCCCGGTGACGGTCACCGTGCCGGTGGCGCCGCCGGACATGGCGAGGTCGAGGCTCGGGGTGGTGGGCACGTCGTTGAGGGTGAGCCCGCTGGTGGCGGGGGACGGGCCGAGCGTCACCTTGGCATGGACCTTGCCGCCCGGGTCGACCACGTCGGGGGTGAGTTCGACGTTCATCTGCTGCGGCCCGGTCGCCTCGCCCTGGCCGGCCGGCAGGGTGCAGTGCACGGTCGGGGTGACCGTGCCGGCGTGCGCCAGGGGCGTCAGGGCGGCGGATCCGCCGGTCCAGACGAGCAGGGTGGTGGCGCCGAGTGCGACGGCGCGGCGTAATGCCGAGCCACCCGGTCTTCTCGTACCGGCGGATCTGTGATGCGCGAACATGCGGCTCCTCCAAAGGAAGCGGAATGGGAATGACGGAATGGACTGAATGGACTGAATGGCGCGGACGCGGAACGGGAAACGCCCGTCCGCTCCATTGCCGTATGGAGCGGGCGGGCGTCCGGAAGGGCTTTCCCGGTGACCCCAGTTACAGCAGGGTCAGGGTCAGGGTGGCGCTGTAATCTCCGGGACGGGCGAATTCGGGAACGGTGAGGGCGAGATCCGCGTCGGCGTCGAACTTCCCGCCGGTGAACGGACGTGATCCGTCCGGATCCACCCGGCAGAGGCTCGCCGCCTCGCTCCCTAGCGCCGTGGGCGCTCCGGCCACCGGTGTCCCCACACTTCCGTCCTGTGCCGAGCAGGCCGGGGTCCACCGCACGGCGTAGGCCGGGATGATGTTCCCGTCGGCATTGGTGAAGCGGCTCAGGGTGGCGGTCAGCGACCATCCGCTGTTGACGCCCCGGGCGTCCTCCACCTCCACGCGGTTGAGCCGGGCCCGCTGCGCACCGGTGTCCGCGCCCAGGACCGTGGTGCCGAAGTCGACGGTGTCACCGGCCTGGGTCATGGACAGCGTCCCGGCCCTGACCTCGGTGGCCAGCCGCTGCTCGGTCGTGCCGCCGTCGTCCCCGCCGCCGCCCTCCGTGGTGACGGTGAAGGGCGCCGTGCGGACGGTCGCCGGGTCGTTGCCCTCGTCGGCCTGGACGGCGACGACGGCGTCGGAGATGACGGTGAACTCGACGGCGAAGGTGCCGTCCGGAGCGCTCTTGACGTAGACCGCGCTGTCGTCGAGCCCGGTGCCCGCCGCGTCGAGGCCGATGACGTTGATCCAGCGGTCCGGGTTGTAGTTCCGGCCGCTGACGGTGACCACGCTGCCGACCGGGCCGCTGTCCGCGGACAGCGAGATCTCCCGGTTGCCGGCCGCGACGGCCTTGACGGTGAGGGGGGCGGTGGCCTCCTTCGTGCCGTCGTTGACCTTCACCTCGTACGTGCCGTCGGGCACCGCACCGGCCTCACCGAGGGTCGCGGTGCCGGTGAGCGTGCCGTAGGAGTCGATCCGCAGGGTGTTGGAGGTGAACTTCAGCGGGTCGCAGCCGCCGCCGCTCGCCGCGCAGAGCGACGGTACGGGGGTGCTGTCCGGAGTCCACTGCGAACCGCGCAGCTTGACCGCGGTGTTGGGGCGTACCGGATCGGCCGGGGCGGTCAGGGTGGCGGGCTCGGAGGTGGAGCCCTCCGCCGTGACGGTGCCGACGCTGCCCACCTCACCGACGACGTCGCACGGCGTCTCGAAGACCGATCCGAGGACCTTGGTCTGGGTGAGGGTGCGGACCGGGGCGAGCGATATCTCGCCGGAGGCGTCCACCGGGACCAGGAAGTCGCCCTCGTACGCGGGGATCTCGATGGGCTGCCCGGCCGGTACGTCCATGGTGAACTCGGCGCCCCGCACGGTGACGGTGCCGGTGGCCCCGCCGGACATCGCGAGGTCGAGGCTGGGGATGGTCGGCACGTCGTCCAGGGCGATGGCGCTGGTGGCGGGGGACGCGCCGAGCGTCACCTTGGCGTGCACCTTGCCGCCCGGGGCGACGACCTCGGGCGACAGTTCGACGTTCATCTCCTGCGGACCGGTCGCCTCGCCCTGGCCCGCGGGCAGGGTGCAGTGGACGGTCGGGTTCACCGTGCCGGCCGCGGCCGCCGCCGTGTGGTGCGGGGGAAGCGGCGCGGCGGCCCCGACACAGCCCAGCGACAGTACGAAGCAGGCTGCGAGCAGACCGGTCACCCCGGGTCTTCGACGTCGGATCACCTGACACCCTTTCATGGCCCATTGATTGCGCACATTGAGGAGCTCTGGTGCAGAGAAGTCAAGAGAGACCGAATTGATCCTTTCGGAAATGCCCGAAAAGCATTTCAGCACGCGTTTTCGGCGCATCCGTTGACATCTTCGAAGATCACCGTTTCACTGCACCCGACATGCCGGGCCCGGCAAGCAGATCCGCAGGCTGGTACCGATCCAGCGAATCTGCGGAATTCAACCGGAAGGAGTTCCACCCGTCATGTCGATCTCCTCACGCTCCACCCGGAGCCGAAGACGCCTGCCGCTGGTGGTGGGCGTGGCGTCCGCGGTCGGCGCGATGCTCGCGCTGTCCTCCCCGACCGCCTCGGCCGTCGCCCCGCTCACCGCGACGGCGAGCTACAACTGCGGCAGCTGGGGCAGCGGCGTCGCCACCCTGACCGCCGCCGACTCGGGCACGAACAAGACCATCAAGATCACCTCCACGGCGATCACCATGCCGGCCGGCACGAGTGCCGACCCGAACAGCATCACGACGACGCTCAAGCTCACCAAGACCTCGGGCGGCGTCACCAGTCAGGTCCAGTTCTCCGCGAAGGCCAACCCCGGTCTGAGCGGCGGCAATCCGATCACCCTCGGTCCGCTGAAGCTGACCTCGGGCACACTCGCGTCCGGGAACAGCACCAACTCCACGGTGCTACCCGCTCCCCCGAGCACCACCAACTGGTCGCTGCAGATCGTGGCCTCGTCCCCGACGTCGGCCACCGTGCCGTGCGTGGCGACGACCAGCCAGTCCGCACCGTTCGTCTGGTAGCGGCGGCCTCCTCATGACACCGGCATCAGCCCGCTGAAGCCGGTCCGCTCATGACACCGGCCCGGGGCGAGGACGGCTGTCCTGTGCCCCGGGCCGGTGCCCGTGCGTTTCCGGTGGGCTCACGTCATGCGGGTGGCCCACTCCTGGACCTTCTTGATCCGCTGCTCGATCTGCCCGGCGGTGGCCTCCGCGCTCGGCGGCCCGCCGCACACCCGACGCAGCTCGGTGTGGATG
Organism: Streptomyces sp. NPDC088730; assembly: GCF_044751215.1. Classification (NCBI taxonomy): domain Bacteria; kingdom Bacillati; phylum Actinomycetota; class Actinomycetes; order Kitasatosporales; family Streptomycetaceae; genus Streptomyces; species Streptomyces sp. NPDC088730. The sequence continues at coordinate 99,744 of NZ_JBIVLK010000001.1, read as the reverse complement.
ACCCCGTGCGGCTTGCCGCTCTGGTGCGTGTAGGCCGACACCATGGTGTTCAGCTGCTTGCGCAGGCTCAGCAGCTGCTTGTGCGTGACCACCGGCCGGTCGCCGGCCGGCTTCTCCAGCAGATCGGCCTCCGAGGCCGGCTTCTGGCGGCTGTGCGCGATCTGCCGGGTCTGCCGCTTCTGGAGCAGCAGCTGCACCTGGTCGGGCTCCAGCAGCCCCGGGATCCCGAGGTAGTCCTGCTCCTCCTCGCTGCCCGGGTGCGCCTGCATGCCGAACTCGGCACCGTCGTACAGCACCCGGTCGAAGACCGCGTCGGATTCGAGGGCCTCGAAGGGCAGCTGCTCCTCGGTCTCCTCGTCCTCCAGCTTCTCCGCGTCGGCGAGGAGCTTGTCCTCCTCCGCGAACGGGTTCTCCTCGTCGCTGCCCTTCTTGGGCTTGTCGAGGACGTGGTCCCGTTCGACCTCCATCTCGTTGGCGAAGTCGAGCAGCATCGGGATCGTCGGTACGAAGACCGAGGCGGTCTCGCCGCGCTTGCGGGAGCGCACGAAGCGGCCGACGGCCTGGGCGAAGAAGAGCGGCGTCGAGATGGTGGTGGCGTACACGCCGACCGCGAGGCGCGGTACGTCGACGCCCTCGGACACCATCCGGACGGCGACCATCCAGCGGGAGCCGTCCTCGGTGAACGTGTCGATCCGCTTGGACGCGGCCTTCTCGTCGGAGAGGACGACGGTGGCCTTCTCGCCGGTCACCTTCTTGAGGATCTTGGCGTACTCGCGGGCGGACTCCTGGTCGGTCGCGATGACCAGGCCGCCCGCATCCGGGATGCCCTTGCGGACCTCGGTCAGCCGCTTGTCGGCGGCGCTGAGCACGTTGGGGATCCAGTCGCCGGTGGGCGAGAGCGCGGTGCGCCAGGCCTGCCCGATGGCGTCCTTGGTCATCGGCTCACCGAGCCGGGCGGCGATCTCGTCACCGGCCTTGGTGCGCCAGCGCATGTTGCCGCTGTAGCTGAGGAAGATCACCGGGCGGACCACGCCGTCGGCCAGCGCGTTGCCGTAGCCGTAGGTGTAGTCGGCGGAGGACCGCCGGATGCCGTCGTTCCCCTCCTCGTAGACGACGAAGGGGATCGGGTTGGTGTCGGAGCGGAACGGCGTGCCGGTGAGCGCGAGCCTGCGGGTCGCCGGGTCGAACGCCTCCTGGCAGGCCTCGCCCCAGGACTTCGAGTCACCGGCGTGGTGGATCTCGTCGAGGATCACCAGGGTCTTGCGCTGCTCGCACCGGTTGCGGTGCAGCATCGGGCGGACCCCGACCCCCGCGTACGTGACGGCGACCCCGTGGTAGTCCTTGCTCACGGGGCCGGCGCTGTAGTCGGGGTCGAGCTTGATCCCTATCCGGGCGGCGGCCTCCGCCCACTGCTTCTTGAGGTGCTCGGTCGGTGCCACGACGGTGACCTGCTGCACGACGTGGTGGTGCAGCAGCCATGACGCGAGGGTCAGCGCGAAGGTGGTCTTACCGGCGCCGGGGGTCGCGACGGCGAGGAAATCGCGCGGCTGCTCCTGGATGTACCTCTCCATGGCGCCCTGCTGCCAGGCTCGCAGCTTCCCGGCCGTACCCCAGGGGGCGCGGCCGGGAAAGGCGGGTGAGAGGTGGTGGGAGGCGGTAGTAGTCACGGTCTCCGGTTCGGGTCTCTCGGGTGCGTGGAGTGCTGTCCGCACGGGCCGGGACAGGCACGCACGCGATACGACAACCGGGCCACCCTACCGGGGGGCGGAGTGCGATCCGCCCTGGACGCCGCGACCCCGGGGCGAATTGCGACGGCTCTCACACGTGACCGGTGACCAGGTCGCGCAGCCCCCGGGAGATGGCCTTCACCTCGTCCGTTTCACCTGTGGCGACGGCGATGACCAGGCGCTCCGCCGCATCGATGCCGGGGCGAAGACCGACGCCGTTCACGGCGAGGAAGGCACGCACGACAGCCGGGCGGTGCGCTTGTCGCCGTCGAAGAGCGGCCGCTTGACCGCCAGGGACTGGAACAGTGCGTCCACCTTGTCCACGACGTCCGGATACGCCTCCTCACCGAGCATGGCCGCGGACGGCCGGTGGGCGGCCGACGAGGAGCCCGGCGTCGCGGACCACGATCCGCATGTCGGGGCGGGCGTGTCCGGCGATGACGAGGACGTCTTCGGAGGACAGGCGGATACAGCTCACCTGAGCCGCTCCATGAGCTCGCCCCACTTGGCCACCACCAATCCGGCACCACTACGTGGGGCCGGATTGGTACCACTCACCGCTCGCGCACCCGCGTAGCCACCCATGCTCCCACCAGCGCGACCCCCGCCATCGGCAGGAACACCACCGCGAACGCCCCCGGGTGCGAGGCGGAGGCTCCCGCCTCGACGGCCTCGTGCACGGCCCCCACCGCTCCCCCGCCGAGCGCGCCGAACGCCGCGCCGCCGGCGGCCAGCAGCAGGGCGTTGGAGAGCCCGTCCGAGATCTGCAGGGCCGCGGAGTTCGCCCCGGCCTCGTGGGGGGCGGACAGCTTCAGCAGCAGCACGCTGGTCGACGCGGTCACCGTGCCCATGCCGAGGCAGCCGACCGCCCAGGCCACCGCGACCGTCCAGACGGGCACCCCGTCGATCAGCACCGAGGGCGCGGCCGCGATCGCCACGGCGACCAGCACCATGCCCGTCACCATCAGCCGCTCGCGGTGCGGCTCCAGGCGCGGCCGGGACTGCAGGAACGAGCCCAGCGCCCACGTCCCGCCGCCGGCCGCGAGCGACAGCCCGGCCATCGTCGGGGACAGTCCGCGCTGGGTGACCAGCATCAGGGGGACGAACGACTCGGCGGCGATGAAAGACCCGGCCGCCAGCCCCCGCAGCAGCACCACGGAGGGCAGCCCGCGCGCCGCCCGGCCGGTGCCCCGGGGCAGCAGACCGCGCACCGCCGGAACGAGCAGGGCGATACCCGCGACGGCCGGCAGCAGCGACAACCAGTTCCGCTCCTGCCCGGCGTACTGGAGCAGCCCCGCGCCCAGCGAGATGCCCAGCGCGAGCACGACGCGCCGGTGGTCGAACGGCTCGACGGGCGCCGCCGGGTCCGCGGACCCGGACGCCATCCGCCGGATCGCGGGCAGCGCGAGCGCCAGCGGGAAGACCACCAGGACCGGGATGCCGACGAAGACCCAGCGCCAGCCCAGGTGTTCGGTCACGCTCCCGGCGGCCAGCGGCCCGACGACGGACGGGATCACCCAGCTCGCGGCGAACCCGGCCAGGATCGCGGGCCGCAGCGGCTCCGGGTAGGCCCGGCTGACCACCACGTACAGGGCGACGATCACCAGCCCGCCGCCGAGCCCCTGCACGGCCCTTCCGGCGATGAACATCCACATGGTGCCCGCGGTCCCGGACAGCAGCAGGCCCAGCCCGAAGGCGCTGATCCCGGCGGCGAGCGGCCCCAGCGGACCGCGCCGGTCGGCCCACTGGCCGGAGAGCACCATGGCGAAGAGGCTGGTGGTGAAGTACGCCGAGAACGCGAACGCGTACAGCGGGACGCCGTGCAGCTCACGGGCGGCGACCGGCATCGCGGTCCCCACGGCGGTGGCCTCGAAGGCGATCAGGAACACGACGGAGACGATGCCGATACTGAGCGCCCGGTAGGTCCGCCCGAGCACCCCTTCCGGCGTGCCCGCGACCGCGGTCCCGTGCGGGTCGTCGATGTCTTCGGGGCGGGCCGAGACCTCGGCGTCACGCGGTTCCAGGGCGGTCATGAACCCTAGGGTAAGGGGCAAAATCCACCCTGGCCCCTGTCGCGGGTCGCTCCCGTTCTGGTCCCTTGGTCGTAGGACCGGACGGCTGTTCGTGAACGGGGTGTGGCAGTCGCGTTGCGGGACGGCCCGCACCCTTGGCGGCGGTGGTCACGGGCGCCTACGGTCGGTACCGGAACAACGCACGGCCGTGTGCCCGAGAGGCTTAGGGGCTCGACTGCAACTCGAGTTACACCGGTTCGATTCCGGTCACGGCCTCGGTATACGAGAACCGCCCGCCCCGTCCTGAAGACGCGGGGCGGGCGGTTCCATGTGACGGGTCAGCCGGTGACCCCGGCGTCGGGGACCGGACGGCTGCCGCGCGCCCTGCGCACCGCGTACGCGACGAGGACGACGGCCAGGCTGCCGAGGCTGGTGAAGAGCTGGGTGCGCTGGTCACCGATGACGGCCATGGCCACCAGTACCGCGGCGAATCCGGCCATCACCACCCAGGTCAGATACGGGAAGAGCCACATGCGCAGGGTCAGCCGCTCGGGCTCCTCGCGCTCCATCCGGCGCCGCATGCGCAGCTGGGACACCCCGATCATCAGGTACATGAAGATGGCGATCGCACCGGAGGAGTTCACCAGGTAGGTGAAGACGGTGTCCGGCGAGAGGTAGGCCAGCAGCACCGAGATCCAGCCGACCACGGTGCCGGCCAGGATCGCGCGGGCCGGGACCTGGCGCTTGTTCGTCGCCACCAGCCAGGTGGGGGCGTCGCCGTGGGTGGCGAGCGCCCGCAGCATCCGCGAGGAGACGTAGACCGAGGAGTTGAGCACGCTCAGTACGGCCGTGAGGATCACGATGTCCATCACGACGCCCGCGCCCGGTAGCCCGATGATCTTCCAGGCCGCGACGTACGGGCTGGCCAGGACCTTGGCGCTGTCCCACGGAACGATGGTGACGACCAGGACGATGGAGCCGACGTAGAAGAGGATGATCCGCCAGATGATCCCGGTGGTGGCGCGGGCCACCGAACGCTCGGGCTCCTTGCTCTCGGCGGCGGCGATGGTGACGATCTCGGCTCCGCCGAACGCGAAGATGACCACGACGATCGCGGAGAAGATCGCGGTGAAGCCGTTCGGCGCGAAGCCGCCGTGCGCGGTCAGGTTGGAGAAGTCGAAGGACGAGCCCGGCCAGCCGCCGAAGACGTAGAGACCGCCGACGATCAGGAACGCCACGATCGCGGCGACCTTGACGGAGGAGAACCAGAACTCGAACTCACCGAACGACTTCACGGAGAGCAGGTTGGTCGCGGTCATCACGACCATCAGGCCCATGGCCAGCACCCAGAGCGGCAGCCCGATCCACGCGTGCAGGATCGCCGCGCCCGCGACGGCCTCCACGGCCACGATGATGACGTAGTAGTACCAGTACAGCCATCCGATGGTGAAGCCCGCCCACGGCCCGATGGCGGTACGGGCGTAGTCGGCGAAGGAGCCGGAGGAGGGCCTCGCCACGACCATCTCACCGAGCATCCGCATGGTGCACAGCACGAGTGCGCCGGCCAGGCAGTAGGACACGATCGCGGCGGGCCCCGCGGTCTTGATCACCGAGCCGCTGCCGACGAACAGTCCGGCGCCTATCGCGCCGCCGATCGCGATCATCGACATGTGGCGGTTGCGCAGCGAACGGCTGAGTTCCGGCTGCGGGTTCTGCCGCGTTTCTTGCTGGGTCTTCCGCGGCGTTCTCTGCGGTACGGAGGAAGTCATGGCAGCTCCAGGTCATGGGCAACGTCGTACAAGGCGTGGGAAGCCCCTGGGGGCGGGGGCGTGCGCGCCGTCGGAGCGGCGTTCGGGCGGTACCGGCACCGGACCGCCGGGTCCTCAGGTCCAGTCGCCTTCGCGACCGCCGCCGATCACCCAGCTGAGCGCCCGGAAGCGGCGCAGCGCCGTCATGGCGTCCGGGGTGTCCATACGGACGGTGCGGGGGCCGGACAGTTCGACTCCGGACAGTGCGCCCGCGCGGTCCGCGAGGTGCGGGCTGTCCACGTCGACCTCGACCACGCGCGGCACGGGGCGCGCGACGGGCCGGGGCGGGGGCGCCGAGAGGGCTGCCGCGGCCTCGCGCCGGATGTCGGCGCTCGTGACGGCCGGGGTGCGGCAGACGGCGGCGTGCCGGGAGATCGCCCGCTTCACGGTGACGGTCCGGCAGCCGGGCGCGTACCCGGCGGCTTCGCGACAGGTCACGTCGTCCCCGGTGACGAGGACGACCGGGACGCCTGCTTCGGCGGCGACCAGGGCGTTGAACCCGCCCTCGCCGACGGGCTCGCCGTCGATACGGACGCCGAGGATGCTGTGGGAGAGGTAGGTGTGCGCGAGGACGCCCTGTTCGCCGGCGCCGGTGTGGTAGCCGACGAACGCCACCGCGTCGGGGCCGTCCGTCAGGCCCTCCAGCATGCCGAGCGGCTTGTGCCGGCCGACGATCAGGACGGCGCGCGGGTCGAGTTCCTCGATGAGGACGTTGTCCATGCCGCAGTGCGCGTCGTTGACGACGATCTCGTCCGCGCCGGCGTCCGCGAACCCGGCGACGGCGGCGTTGACGTCCTGGGTGAGCAGTCGGCGGAAGCGTTCGTAGCGCGGTGTACCGGCTTTGACGTCCGCCGGGGAGACGGTGCCCGTCGCCCCTTCCATGTCGGCGGATATGAGAACACGCTTCACCCCGCCACCTCCTTCTCCGGTCATTGCCCCGGGCCGTCCGCGCGCAGCGCCACGAGCGCGTCCGCGTGGGAGAGGCCGCTCTCCTCGACGACTTCGCGCACGCTCTGGGCCTCGCGGACCAGGGCGAGGCGGACCTGACCTGCCGAATCCGTGCGATACCCGTATACAGCGGGTCTGGGCAGGGAATTGTATGAGAAGTGCGACGAGAAGTAGTACGCCCCGGTGTCGTACAGCGCGACCAGGTCCCCGGGCTCGACCGCCGGGAGTTCGCGGGCGCTCGCGGTCAGGTCCCCGGCGAAGCAGCACGGCCCGGCGATGTCCACGACCTGGAGCGGCCCCTCCTTGGGCCGGCCCGAGGAGTCGAACACGCCGACGCGCAGGGGCCAGGAGTCGGGCATGAACACGGTGCGGGTGGCCACCTGGGCACCGGCGTGGGTCACCGCGATCCGCCGGCCGCCGGCCGACTTGGTGTACTCGACGACCGAACCGATGGTGCCGCTCTTCGCCAGCAGCGAGCGGCCGAACTCGGTGACGAGGGTGTAGCGGCCGTCGAAGAGGCCGGGGGCGGCGGCGCGCAGTTCGGTGACGTAGTCGGTGTAGGTGGGGCGATCGTCCTCGCTGTCGAAGTTCACCGGCAGGCCGCCGCCGATGTCCAGGCCGGTGATCCGGGCGTGCCCGAGCAGGGTGTTGATCCGTTCCGCCAGTTCGTACGCGGCGCCGACCCCCTGCGCGATGAGCGGCAGCGGGCAGCCCTGGGAGCCGACGTGCGCGTGCAGGCGGTTGAGCCAGGGGCGCGTGGTGAAGGCCTCGATCACCGCGTCGACGGCTCCCGGGTCGCGCAGCGCGACGCCGAATTTGGACGTGGCGGTGGCGGTGCTCATCGCCCCGATGGCCCCGGCCCCGACCTGCGGGTTCACCCGGAGGCCGATGGGTCCGGCGGGCTCCCGGCCGGCCAGCAGGCGGTCGACGCGCGCAAGCTCCTGGAAGTTGTCCAGGTTGATCGCGATGCCGTGCTCAAGGGCGAACTCCAGCTCCTCGACGGTCTTCGCGGGGCTGTCGAACACCAGCCGGTCGTGGCTGAACCCGGCGGCGAGGGCCTGTTCCAGCTCGCCGGGCGACGCCACCTCGCAGCCCATCCCGGCCTCCGCGAGCAGCCGGAGCACCGGCACCAGTCCGCACGCCTTGGCCGCGAAGGTGTGGTGGACCGTGGCCGGTCCCTCGAACGCCTCGTTCAGCGCGTCCACCGCGGCCAGCACCCCGTCGACGTCGAGCAGGCCGACCAGGGGCGAGCCGGGGCCGAGCAGTCCGTCCTCGACGGCACGGGCGAGCGCCGCCTCACGGGCGCGCTTGCGCTGGGGGGCCGGACCGGAAGTCACCTGAACCACACTCCTACGTGATGGGTCGCTCATGCACCGCGGCCCGTCGGACCGCGGGCCGTTGTGCCCAGCTTCGGTGCGCGGAGCCCGGCATGTCTTCGTCGCCCAGGACCAGGACCGGCCGGTGTTCCTGTCCGCTCCGACAGCTAAACGATCATCAAGGGGGTTCGGTCCGGAATCAGGAGCGGGGCCGGGCGGGCCCGAGACGCAGACCGATCTCCGCCAGGAACCGCACCGCCGGATCGGCCAGGTCGACCCCGAACAGCTCCCGCGCCCGGCGCAGCCGGTACCGCAGCGTATTCGGGTGCACGTTGACCTGTCGCGCGGCGGCGGCCGTGTCGCCGAAGGCGTCGAGGTACGCGGCGACGGACTCGCCGTACCGCGCCCCGTGCGACCGGTCGTGCTCCAGCATCGCGTGCACCGGCCCCGATATCTCCTGCCACAGCGGCTCCACCCGGTCGAGCAGCCGCAGCACCGCCGCCTCGGCCACGACCTCCGCGTACGACGCCACCGCGGACCCGGCCCCGGCCGGGGTCAGCCGCGCGGCGCGCTCCCGCAGCACCCGCACCACCAGCTCCGCGGCGTCCCGCGAGGCGGGCAGTTCCGCGGGCTCCGACACCACGGGCCCGGCTCCGGCGAAGACCACGCCCCGGGGCACGGAACGGGCCGTGGCCAGCAGGGTGCGCGCGGGGTCGCTCTCGCCGTCCGCGGCCGGCACCAGGACGTACAGCCGCTGCCCTGACCGGGCGGTCACACACCCGGGACGGTAGGCCGCGGCCTGGAGCGCCAGAACGTCGAGCACCCGCTGCACCCGCTGTCCGGCATCACCCGGCGCGGGCTCCGGCCCGTCGTAGGCCTCCGCCACCAGCACGGCGTACGGCCGCCCCCGGACGAGCCCCACGTCGTGCGCCGCCTGCCCGTTGCCCGACAGGAGCGCGTGCACCGAACCCTCGCGGGCCCAGGCCGCCGCCCGGCCCCAGGTCCGGTGGTGCGACAGATGCGGGACCGCGGCGCGGGCCGCCGTCCGCAGCGCCGCCACCGCGTCCTCGGCCAGCGGCCGCCCGTCCCCCGCCGCCCAGATCGAGCCGAGCACCTCGGAACCGTGCCGCACCGCGACGGCCAGCCGCTCGGCGTACCGCTCGTCGGCGGGGAGCCGCACCACGTCGTCGGTGTTCCACAGCGCCTGGAAGAAGCCGCTCTCCCGCAGCTGGACGACCCGCCAGCGGGGCACCTCCTGGCCGAGGATCGTGAGCCGCCGCATCGGGTCGGGCTCGTGGTCCATCCGCGAGTAGGCCAGCACCCGTGACTGCGGGTCCTCGATGGTGATCGCGCCGCCGACGAGGTCCGCCACGGTGTTGGCCAGCCCCGAGAGATCGCCCAGCCGCAGCCCGTCCACCCCGGCCGCGCTCCCCGACCGGTCCGGGACGCTGTGCACCAGCGCGGTCCGCAACTGCCCGAGCACCTCGGTCCAGCCCTGCCCGGCCCGCCGGGTCAGCAACGCCGTACGCCCCCGCTCCGCCGCCTCCAGCAGCGCCGCCCGCGGGCCCCGCGCACCACGCCGCATCACCACGGCCGCCGCCCCGGCACGGTCCGCGGCGCGCAGCACGTCGACCGCCTCGGGCGAGGCGACCTCCACCCCGACCGCGAGCAGGACCAGCCCGACGGCTGCCCAGGCGTCCTCGTCCCCCTCCTCACCGGGATCGTGCAGCACCACATCGGACACGGGTACGCCGGTGCCGCACGGCGCCACGACGACATCGAGCGTCCCGGCGGCGATCAGCGCGAGCAGCTGCGCCAGCGTGGGACCCGGGTCGGGCCGGTCCGTCTCTGAGATGTGCATCCGCCCATAGTCGCCCCGCACCACCACGACCTGCCATGTCCCCGGTCACTACGGGGCAGCGCTCCGGGCTACTTCCGACGCGGGTCGCCGGAGGACCAGAATTCCGATTGCTCCCTCGGCGTCAGCTCTGCCTTGTTCGGGCCCCCGGGCTGGCCGGGTGTCCCGGGCGGATAGGTCATCGCGGAGTCCTCGACGCAGCTCACCCCCGCTTCGACGAAGACGTTGCCGATACTGCCGACTTGCAGGATGACGGCGAATCCGTCAGCGGTCCTGGCCCGGAGCCGTGGCACATCCCTGTCTGAAAATACGCTGAAATCCCGGGCGCCCTGCTGTTCCCAGTAACGCCGGACCTGCTCCAACAACTCACCACGCCGCTCCTTCGAGACCACGGTGAGAATGTTCCTGCTGCGGAATACGGTCGTGGTGCCGGTCGGCCGGTTGAGACCGGTACTGCATGCCGTTTCCGAAGTGGTACCGTGAACCCATTTCACCGACGGGTGGATCGCCGCCATCGTGCCGTCGAGAATCACCTCCGCACGCTGCCCGGCCTGCTGCATATCCATCGTGGGTCTCTCCTTTTCCTTGTTGTCCTGACAAGCCGCAAGCACCACCACCAGCAGCACACAACCCAGCAATCGCACCGGTCTACTCACAGGCATCACCGGGGGTCCACCGTCGTGATCTTGTCGCCATGACCGGCCACAACGCTCGCAATGTTGTTCAGGGAATCGCCGCCGGCGTCCTTGTCGAAGTAGATCGAATGCGCGGGCAGATCGCCGGTCACGAGCCCCGTGAGGCCGGTGTCCTCTCCGGGGGCGACACTGAAGTGATGGCCGCCGAAATGGTCGTCGGCCGGATCGGTGCCGAACCAGTTCTCCTTGGGGCCGTACTCGCTGCCCGGCGCGACGTACCGCAGAGGGTTACCCGTGGGCAGGTTGCTCACCTGGTCGTTCTCCGCCGCTCCGACGTAGACGTGTTCGGCGCCCACGCCGAGGTCAGCGGCTCTGTCGACGCCGACACCCGGACTGCCTACGAGGATCACGTCGTCGGCGGGGATTCCGCCGGGCTGCTGGGTTGCCTCACCCACGGTCAAGGAGCCGTACGAGTGGCCAATGGCCGTCACATGCGGTGACCCGGATTCATGGGTGGCCCGAATTCCGTTCAGAAAACTGTTGTACGCCGGGGCTCCGGCCTTGGCGTCATCGTCCCTCATGACGTCGGTGGCCGACCACTTGACACCATCCAATTGCGGTGCGTCATAGCCGAGCCAGACCACGGAGGCACTGGTAGTACCTGGATACATTCCGTTCGCGGCGTCTGCCACATCTCTCGCCCGCTTCAGATCCGCCGAAGCGAAGTGCCCGCTCAGCTTCGTGTTCAGGCCCGGCACATAAGCGGAGACGTTCTTCGAAGTGTCCGGGTTGCCGAACGAGACGATGGCGCGGCCGTTGCCCTGCGAGCCGAGGCCGAGCAGGTACGGGCGGGGTTCGCGCCCCCGGTCCAGTTGCTGCTGGATGCCCTTCACGCCGTCGATCTTGTCCTTGAGGGCCGCCGCCTCGCCCCCGGTCGCGGATGCGTAGTCGGACTCCAGGCTGCTCAGCAGCATCGGCAGGTAGGTCCGGTTGGCCCGGTCCCGGTCGGCCATCGGTACGCCGTCCCGGTTGCCGATCTCCTGCGGGTAGTCCTGGATCAGCTCGGCCTGGAGGCCGGGGGAGAGCCCCGCCCACCACGCCTGTACGGCATCGGGCGACGCCTTTCCGTCCGGCATGCCGAGCTCGGACAGCAGCTCGGTATTGAGTGCGTCAGCTGTCGCCAGTTCCAGCAGGCCGGCGCTCCAGTCCCCCTTGGCACACCGGTTGGCCGCCTCGGTGAAGAGCTCGATCGCCGCCGTGTACTCCTTGTCCGCCGCCTGCGCCGCGTGCCAGGCGTCACCGATCCGGTCGGCGTACCCCTGTGCGCGAGCGGCCTGGTCCCGGTGCATGATCGCGATGTCGCCCGGCATCATGCCGTCGGCGCCGACGGTCGGGGCGGTGACCGTGCCGTCGTCGGCGACTTTGTATCCGGCGTCCGTGGCGTCCGCGACGGCGTCCGCGAGTCGGCCCTGGTAGGTCATGAGCGCTTCGCCCCAGGCCCTCAACACTTCGCCGACACCGTCGAGTTCCTGCTTGGCGATGTTCAAGTCCCGCTGCATCCGGCCGAGTCGGTCGGCGGCCGACTCAGCGGTGACACCGCCCCAGGCACCCTCCTGGGTGAGGGGGCGGTGCAGATACTTGCCGAAGTCACCGGCATGAGTGGTGAACTGCTCCGCCAACGCGTCCCAGGCATCGCCCGCGTCGGTCAGCAGGAGTGGCTTGGCATCACGGAGTTCCGAGACCCGCATGCTCAGTAGCCCCCGTTCGCGGAGTAGCGGCTCGGCGGAGTGGCGCCCGGAGCGTAGGGGCCCCGGAACGCCTTGCGACGCTCCTGGTCCTCGTCCGTGAAGCTCTTACCGGAGCCGCTGACCGCGTCCGCCGCGCTTCCCACCATGCCCGCCAGTGACCGCAGCGCCTTCGTCCACGCCTCCAGGCAGTCGTCAATCGCCTGGGCGGACTGGAAACCCATCAGCCCGGCGACGGCCGTATCCGTCGGTGTGAACAGGGCTTTGACGTCTTCCGGTAGGTCGTGGGAAACCTTGCGAGCGGCCTCGGCCGCCTTGTGCACCTCGCTCGGTTCGATCCATAACCCTCGCGTCGCACCGCCGATCGGTGTGGACATGAGTTCCCCCCGTGGTCGCTTGGTCGCTTGGTCGCTGGCGATCCACAGGCTAGAGACACGTTCGTCCCCGGTCCTGAGTACACGTACTCAGGACCGGGGACGAACGGTCGCGAAGTGCCGTGCCCCCGTGAGGGCGCGGGCTCCGTGCCCCGCAGGGCTCAGGACCTGGTCGCCGCCACCGCTGCCTGCGGCCGGATCGGGAGGCGGTTGACCGGGCGGCCGGTCGCCGAGCGGACCGCGGCGGCCACGGCGGCCGGGGAGGTCACCACGGGGACCGCGGAGGCGGGTTTGGCGCCGAACGGGGCCACCACGTCGCGCTCCTCGACGAGTCGGACGATGCGGATGTCCGGCGCGTCGAGGGAGGTCGGCAGGGCGTAACCCGTGAGGTCGGGGTGGCGGATGAGGCCGCGGGCGGTGCGGAGGTTCTCCGTGAGGGCGGTGCCGATGCCCTGGGTGATGCCCGCCTCGATCCGGGTCGCCAGCTGGGACGGGTTGAGGACCCGGCCGACGTCCTGGGCGACGGCCATCTCCACGACGCGGACCGAGCCGAGCTCGATGTCGACGTCCACCACCGCACGGATCGCGCAGAAGGCCAGGCCGACGAAGGCGTCGCCCTGGCCGGACTCGTCCAGCGGTTCCGTGGGGTGGGGGCGGCACTGGGCGGTGGCCCAGAGCTCCTTGCCGTCCATCGCCTCCATGACGGTCGTCGAGAGCACCCCGTCGTAACTGGTGATCTTGCCGTCGGCGATCTGGAGCAGTTCGGTGGACATGCCGAACTGGTGGGCCAGCGGCTGGAGCAGCTGGGTGCGGACCATCTTCGCGGCGCGTTCGACGGCTCCTGCCGAGACCCAGGTGTGACGGCCGTGCGTGGCCGGTCCCGCCGGGGGCTGGTCGGTGTCGACGGAGGCCACGTGCACCTCCTCGATGCCCAGGGTCTCCTGGACGACCTGGCGGGCCAGGGTCGAGAAGCCCTGGCCCGTCTCGACGGCGGCGCAGATGACGGTGGCGACCCCGTCGTGGACCCGGACCGTGGCCGTGGAGACCTCGTCCGCACCCTCGGCGCCGAGCATGTGGACCATGCCCAGCGCGTAGCCGACCCCGCGCCGCACCGCGCCGGGTTCGCCCGCGCCTTCCGGGCCGCCGGGCAGCAGCCAGTCGTCCTCCGGGGAGTCCTTGGGGAGCGAGGGGAGCCTGAAGTCCCTCACCGCGCCCAGGAGTTCCGCCACGGGGGCCGGGCAGGTCACGGTCTGCCCCGTGGGCAGGATGTCGCCGGTGGACAGGGCGTTGCGCAGCCGCAGTTCGGCCGGGTCGATGGAGAGCCTGGCGGCCAGCTTGTCCATCTGGCCCTCGTACGCGGCGCAGACCTGCATCGCGCCCTCGCCCCGGACATGGCCGGACGGCGGGTTGTTCGTACGGACGGCCCAGCCCTCGATGAAGGCGTGCGGGACGACGTAGGGGCCGCAGGCGAACGCGACGGCGGCGGCCAGCGATTCGGACGAGTCGTCGGCGTACGCGCCCGCGTCGAGGAGGATCTGCGCCTCGACCTTCACCAGCCGGCCCTCGGCGTCCGCGTGGTGGCGGTAGCGGAGCAGGGTCGGGTGGCGGTGCGCGTGGCCGAGGAAGGACTCCTCGCGGGTGGCGGCCAGCTTGACCGGGCAGCCGGTGCGCAGGGCGAGCAGCCCCAGCGGGAGCTGGAATCCAGGGTCCTCGCGGTCGCCGGTGGCGCCGGGGACGCCGGTCACGACGACCTTCACCCGGTCCGGTTCGAGGCCGAAGCAGGCGGCGGCGAGGTCGCGGTCGGTGTGCGGGTCGGTGGAGGCGGTGTAGATCTCGACGCCGCCGTCCGGGCGGGGTACGGCGAGCCCGGCCTCCGCACCGATCGGCGCCGGGTCCTGACGGCCGATGCGGTACAGCCCCTCGACGATGACCTCGCCCACGACCTCCGGGTCGCCGTAGCGCAGCGGGATGTGGCGGATCAGATTGCCGTCGGGGTGCAGCGGTTCCGCGGCGAAGGCCTTCTCCGGGTCGGTGACCGGTTCCAGCACCTCGTACTCGACGGCGATGGCGGCGGCGGCCAGCCTGGCCGTGTCGGGGTGGTCGGCGGCGACGGCGGCGATCGGCTCGCCGTGGTGGCGGACCAGCTCGGCGGCGAAGACGGGGCGGTCCACGACGCGGCGTCCGTAGGCGCTCTCGCCGGGGACGTCCTCGTGGGTGACGACCGCGCGGACGCCCGGCATCTCGACGGCGGCGGAGGTGTCGATCGACAGGATGCGCGCGTGCGGGTGCGGCGAGCGGAGCACGGCCGCCCAGAGCAGTCCCTCTGCCCACAGGTCGGCGGCGTACGGGAAGGTGCCCTCGGTCTTGGCGCGGGCGTCGGCCGGCGGCAGCGAGGCGCCGAGGCCGAACACCGGCTGCTCGCTCCCGGGGCCGTCGGACCCGTCCAGTGAGGGGATGCTGATCGCCGTGTGGGTCGCGCCGCCCGCGGTGGCTGCGTCGTTGCTCACGCCATGCCTCCGTCCTGCAGATGGGCCTGCACACTACCCGCGCCGGGGGGCGCCTGGTGCGGGATGCGTGCCTCGTCCTGTTTCGCGGACTGTTCCGCGGATTCCGGTGCGGACGCCGAGGCCGCCTCACGGCCCGCGATCACCTCGTTCACGGCGTCGAGCACGCCCCGGTACCCGGAGCAGCGGCACAGGTTGCCGCAGAGTGCCTGCCGGGTCTCCAGCTCGCTGGGGGCGTGGTTGCCCTCCAGCAGGTCGTGGACGGTCATGGCCATTCCGGGGATGCAGAAGCCGCACTGGACGGCGCCGCAGTCGGCCAGCGCCCGCTGGACGTCGGACGGTTCGCCGTCGACGGCCAGGCCCTCCACGGTCCGCACCTCGCTGCCCGCCGCGGTGGCGGCGGGGACCAGGCAGGAAGCGACGAGCCGGCCGTCCACCTGGACGTTGCAGGCACCGCACTCGCCCTGCGAGCAGCCGTCCTTGGCCCCGGCGAGGCCGAGGCGCTCGCGCAGCACGTAGAGCAGCGACTCACCGATCCAGGCGTCGGTGACGGGCCGGTCGACGCCGTTCACGTGCAGCGCGTACGAGACGGAGGGGTGCTCGCTGGGCAGGTCGAGCCGGGGGGCCGGGGCGGCCTCGGGGCCGGCGGAGTCTGGATCGGCGCCGGAGTCGGTGACGTCGGAGTCGGTCACGTCGGGGGCGAGGTCGGGGCCGGGGTCGGTGACTCCGGGGGCGGTGACGTCGGGGCCGGTGACTCCGGGGGGCGTGGCGTCGGCTTCCGCGGACGTGTCCGTCGCGTCCGGCGCCGGGACATCGGTGTCCGGTGCCGCTTCGGCATCCGTGGTCCCGGTGTCCGGCGCGTCCTCGGCAACCGGCTCCGCGACCCGGTCCGCAGCAGGGTCCGCAGCAGGTTCTGCCACCGGCTCCGGGTCCGGCTCCGCGACCGGTCCGGCCGGTCCGGGGTGCTCCATGGCGGGGTGCGACGCGTCCTGGAGGGCTGCCTCCGGCGGGACGTCGTGCGCGTCCGCCCCGGCGTCCGGCGCGTCCGGTGTCCCGTCGTGGTCCGGCCCCTGCGGCGGGGCGCTGTCCCCGGCCGGGGGCTCCGGCTCGCGGGTCGCCCAGGGGGCGGGCGCACCGCCGGGCAGGGTGGCCGGCGGGGTCCGGTCCGCGTACCAGGCGGCGGCCGCGGAGGGGGAGAACTCGCCGGACTCCTCGGGGAGATCGCCGTCGGCGACCGGGATCTGCCACTGGCCGGTGTGCCCGGCCGGTTCCGCGGACTCGGCGGACTCGGCGAAGTTCCACTGGCCGGTGGCGGCCCGGTCCTCGCGGTACCGGTCCGGGTACTGCTCACCCGGCGGGTGCGGCTGGTACGGGGTCTGCGGGTATCCGTACGGCGCCTGCTGCTGGTTCGGGTCGGGCCAGTGCACCGCCTCGGGGGCGGGCCGCTCCGCGTCCGGGGCGTGGTTCTGCCCGTCCTGCCCGTCCGGCGTCCGGACGGCCCAGCTGCCGGTGGCCGCGGGGTCGATCCCGGCGGCCGGGGTCAGCGGGAGGATCATCGGCGGGACGTAGCCCTGGCCGGGCGCGGCCAGCGGGATGTTCGCCAGGTCCTCCGGCGGCAGGTGGACGAAGGCGGTCGACTCGCCGTCGTAGTCGCCGTTCTGGGGGATCGGCTCCCATCCCCCGTGCTGTTCGGTGTGGTCCTCGTTGCTCACGACAGTGCCCTCCCCAGCGCGCGTCGGGCCAGCGCGGCGACGGTGCGCCGCAGGTGCAGTACGGCGGGGGTCAGCGGTGGCGCCTCTCCCCCGTCGGCGGGCGGTGGTTCGTCCGGGATGCACGCCGCGGCGACGTACTCGCCGAAGGCGGCCAGCGCGTCGGGCGCCAGGCCCCGTTCGCCGTCCCAGTCGATCAGCGAGGCGATCCAGCGTTCGGCCTCCAGCGGCCTCAGCGGCATCGGCGCGATGGCGCCGACCGCGCAGCGCACTCCGCGCCGGGCCGGGTCGAGGACGATCGCGACGGAGGCGGTGGCACGGCCGGGGCCGGTGCGTCCGGTGGCCTTGAGGAAGACCTGCGGGGCGTGCAGCAGGGGCACCCGGACGAAGCCGATCAGCTCCGCGGGCTCCAGCATCTCGCGGCCGGCCAGCAGGTGCGAGACCGGGATCTCGCGGCGGGCGCCGCCGGGGCCCGCGATGACCAGCTCGGCCTCCAGCGCGGCCAGGACGGGCAGGGCGTCACCGGTCGGCGCGGCGGTGGCGATGTTGCCGCCGAGGGTCCCGGCGTTGCGGATCTGCGGCGGGCCGGCGGCGCGGGCCGAGGCGGCCAGGGCGGGGATGAGGGCGGCGAAGTCGGGGCGGCCCATCCGGGCGTGGGTGAGTCCGGCGCCGAGGAGGGCGTGGCCGTCCTGGTAGTGCCAGCCCCTCAGTTCGCTGATCCGGCCGAGGCCGACCAGTCCGGAGGGGCGCAGGAGGCCCTTGTTGACGGCCGACATCAGGTCCGTGCCGCCCGCCACGGGGACGGCGGCAGGCATGGCGCCCAGTGCCGCCACTGCCTCGTCCAGCGAGGCAGGCAGCGTGACGGACTGCGTCGCCTGCGGTGCTTGCGTGGTCAACCCAGCTGCCCCTTCCCGGTGTCCCGGCTGTCCCGTCTGTTTCGCCGTACGGTACGTGCTCAAAGCCTGGACGTGGCAACTCTGGCACATCTTCGGACCGGCCCGACGCGAGGGTCCGCGAAGGGAGTATCCGTCCCTGGCCAGGGGGATGATCCCGATTCGCACCTCTTCTGAGCAGAGTACGAATTGCCACTATTCAGCGAGCTTGTACGACTTATTCCGTTCCACGGAAGAGTTCAACGGAAGTGTTCAGCGGGAGAGTCCTGGAGCACCGGGAAGGGTGAGGTCTCACACGCGCGGGGGCGTTCCCTCAAGCGGGCGGCCGAGGATGCCGGGCCGCCGCTGCCACGGCAACGGGCCGCTCGACGGGCGGTAGTCGACACCCAGCGCGTCGAGTCGCGCGTAGTGCGCGGCCATCCGCCGCTCGAAGCCGGCGAAGTCCCGGTCCTCGGAGTCGGGCAGGGTCGACCAGGCGACCTCGGCGAAGGCGGCCAGGCGCGGGAAGACCTGGTAGTCGACCCGGGCCCGGTTCTGCATGACCTCGGTCCAGACGTTGGCCTGGGTACCCAGGACGTGCCGGGCCGCCTCCGCGGAGAGGCCCGGCGGAACGGGTTCGAAGCGGTAGACGTCCTCCAGGGTGCGGACGTATCCGATCGGCATCGGCTCGTCGGGACCGCCGTCCTGACGGTGGTCCAGGTAGACCTGCTGCTCCGGGCACATCACCACGTCGTGCCCGGCCTCTGCGGCGGCGATGCCGCCTCCGTAGCCGCGCCACGAGGAGACGGCGGCGCCCTCGGCGAGTCCGCCCTCCAGGATCTCGTCCCAGCCGATCAGGCGGCGCCCCCGTGCGGTGAGCCAGCTGTCGAAGTGCCGGATGAACCAGGACTGCAGCTCGTCCTCGTCGGCCAGGCCGAGTTCCTTGATGCGGGCCTGGGCCGCGGGCGAGCGCTTCCACTGGTCCTTGGGGCACTCGTCGCCGCCGACGTGGATGAACGGCGAGGTGGTGGCGGGGAAGAGTTCGAGGAGCTCCTCGAAGACGCCCTCGAAGAAGCGCAGGGCCTGCTCGGTGGGGGCGAGTACGTTCGGGGAGACGCCCCAGTCGTCCCAGACGGTCATGGCGGTGGTGTCCACGACGTCGGTGTTGCCCAGCTCCGGGTAGGCGGTGATGGTCGCCTGCGAGTGGCCCGGGATGTCGATCTCGGGGACGACCCGGATGTGCCGGGCGGCGGCGTACGCGACGATCTCGCGGATGTCGTCCTGGGTGTAGAAGCCGCCGTGCGGGGTCTCGTCCCAGAGTTCGGAGGCCCGGTGGCCGTGCTTGGTGCGCGAGCGCCAGGAGCCGGTCTCGGTGAGGCGCGGGTAGCGCTTGATCTCGACGCGCCAGCCCTGGTCGTCGGTGAGGTGGAAGTGGAAGACGTTCAGCTTGTGGGCGGCGAGGAGGTCGAGGTAGCGCAGGACGTCGGTCTTGGGCATGAAGTGCCGTGCCACGTCGAGCATCATGCCGCGCCAGCCGAAGCGCGGGGCGTCCTCGATGTCGGTGAACCCGAAGCCGGGCCGGGCGGCGCCGTCCACGGGCGCCCGGCGGAACGCCTCGGGGCCCAGCAGCTGACGCAGCGTCTGGGCGCCCCAGAAGACCCCGGCGGGGCTGCCGCCGGTGATCGCGACGCTGTTGCCGGGCAGCGTGGTCAGCCGGTACGCCTCGGGTTCCAGGGCGGGATCGGTCAGCAGCCGGACGGACTGCTCCGCGCCCTCGCCGGCCGGGGCGAGCGACAGGCCGAAGGCGGCGCCGAGCGTGGCGCGCAGCCATCGTTCGGTGGTCTCGGTGCCGGGTGCCGCGCTGATGGTGGTGGACGCGTCCAGGACGAATCCGCACCTCCCCTGCTCACCGGGGCCACCGGCGCGCACGGGGGCCGGGATCAGATCCATGTCCATGAGGTCAGTCCTTAACCGCTCCGCCCAGTCCCGAGACCAGGCGTCGCTGTACGAGTACGAAGAAGACCAGCACGGGGATGGTCATCACCGTCGAGGCTGCCATGATCCCTCCCCAGTCGTTCTCATCGGGTTTGAAGAAGACCAGCAGCGCCATCGGCAGCGTCGACTGGGAGGTGTCGCTGATGATGAACGACTTCGCGAAGAGGAAGTCGTTCCAGGTCGAGATGAACGAGAAGACGCTCGTCGCCACCAGTCCCGGGAAGACCAGCGGGAAGAGGATCTGCCACAGGAAGCGGGCCCGGCTCGCGCCGTCGATGTACGCCGCCTCCTCCAGCGCGTCCGGGACCGCCTTGACGAAGCCGCGCAGCATCCAGATCGCGAACGGCAGCGAGAACGCCAGGTGCGGCAGGATCAGCGAGCCGAGCGTGTTCAGCTGGCCGAAGTCGCGCATCAGGAAGAACAGCGGGATCGTCAGCGCCTCGACCGGCACCATCTGCGCGACCAGGAACATGATCAGCAGGGTGGTGCGGAAGCGGAACCGGAACCGGGTGACCGCCGTCGCCGCCAGGAAGGCGATCAGCGCGGAGACGATGACGACCGTGCCCGCGACGATCAGGCTGTTGAGGAAGTAGCGCCCGAAGTCCTGCTGCTGGAAGACCCGGCGGAAGGAGTCCAGGGACGGCGACAGCGTCCACGGCCTCGGGTGCGCGGACTGGACCTCACCGGCCGGCTTGAAGGCCGAGAGCACCATCCAGTAGAGCGGGAAGGCCACGGCGGCGGCGATCAGCAGCGCCGCCGCCTCGGCGGCGAGCCGGCCGGGCCGGCGGACGCGCGACAGGGACGGCAGGCTCACAGTTCCTCCCCCTGGCGCCTCACCAGGCGCAGATAGACCAGCGTGACCGCCAGCAGGATGACCAGCATCACGACACCGATGGCCGAGCCGAGGCTGTACTGCGAGGACGCGAACGCCTTCTGGTAGGCGTACACGTTGAGCACCAGGTTCTGTCCGGCGATGCCGCCGCCGTTGGTCATGACGTAGATCTGTGTGAAGACCTTGAAGTCCCAGATGATCGACTGGATGGTGACGACGATGAGGATCGGGCGCAGCATCGGCGCCATGACGGACCGCCAGATCCGCCACTGCGAGGCGCCGTCCAGCGCCGCCGCCTCCAGCACCTCGGTGGGGATCGCCCGGATGCCCGCGTACACGGTGACCATCACGAACGGGAACGAGCACCACAGCACTTCGAGGAGCACCAGCGCGAAGGCGCTGTAGCGCCCGTACGTCCAGGAGAAGTCACCGAGCCCCAGTACCCGGTTGACCGGTCCGAAGTCGGGGTCGAAGAGGAAGACCCAGACGGTCGAGCCGGTGATCGCCGGGGTCGCCCAGGCGCCGAGCGCGGCCATCATCAGCGCGAGCCGGGGCAGCGCCCGTATCCGGGTCAGCAGGACGGCCAGGGCGCAGCCGACCAGCAGGGTGGCGAGCACGCAGAGGGCCGCGAAGACCACGGTGGCCGCCAGCACCTGCCAGAACTGGCTGTCCTGGAAGAGCGTCGCGTAGTTGCCGAACCCCTGGAAGGTGGCCGGTTCGCCGCCGCTCACCTGGGCCTGGGTGTACTCCAGGAAGGAGATCAGGCCGAGCTGGTAGATCGGGTAGACCAGCAGCCCGCCCAGCAGGACGAGCGCGGGCAGGAGGTAGAGCCAGGGGGTCCAGCCGGACCGCCGGGCCGGGGAGGCCGGGGGGCGGCGCCGGCGCGGGCGGGGGACGGCTCCGCCCGTGCCGGGTGCGCCCGGCGCCTTGTACGCCGTGCTGTTCGCCGTCATCGTCAGCCCGCGTCGGCGAACGCCGCGTCCATCTTCTTCGCCGCGTCGTCCGAGGCGCCGGCCACGTCCTTGCGGCCGCTGACGATCTCCTGGAACATCGTCGGCAGGATCAGCGAGGAGTCGATCTGGCCCCAGGCGGCCGAGGCGGGGACGAACTTGGCGCCCGCGCCCAGGGTCCTGACGAACGGTTCGACGAACGGCTCCTTCTTCGCGGCCGCGGCGAGCACGTCCGTGTACGTCGGCAGGAAGCCCATCGCGTCGAACATCCTCGCCTGGGTCTCCTTGCCGGTCAGCGACTTCATCAGGTCGACGGCGAGGGTGCGGTGCTTGCTGCTCTTCAGCACGCCGATGTTGTTGCCGCCCGCGAACGCCGGGGCGACGGAGCCCTCGGCCACGCCGGGGAGCGGCACGACCGCGTACGCGCCCTTCACCGTGCCCGCCTCGACGGCCGCGTGGCTGAAGTCGCCGCCGATGGCCATGGCGGCCTTGCCGGAGGCGAAGGCGGTGACGGTCGCGTTGCCGCCCATGGCCGCGCACTTGGCGGCCGGGCAGTTGGCAGCGCCGAAGAGCGAGGTGTAGGCGGCGATGCCCTTGCGGGCCTTCTCGCTGTTGATGGCCGCCTTGTACGAAGTCCCGCCGCCCGTGGCCAGTTCGCCGCCGTGGGCCCAGATGAACGGCATCGCGCCGTAGGTGTACGCGCCGCCCACCGCGAGCCCGTAGAGGTCGGGCTTCTTCTGGTGGATCTTCTTGGCGGTGGAGATCAGCTCCGCCTGGGACTTGGGCGCCGCGATCCCCAGGTCCTTGAAGACGTCGGTGCGGTAGTACAGCGCCCGGACGCCGACGAAGAGCGGGGCCCCGTAGATCCTGCCGTCGACCGTCACGGACTGCTTGGCCGTCGGGTCGGTGTCCTTGGCGTCCGCCCACGCGCCGAACTCGGCGCTGACGTCGGCCAGTCCGCCGTCCTTCACGTAGCCGGCGGTGTCGGTGTTGCCGTACTCGATCAGGTCCGGGGCGCTCTTGGGGTCGTTGAACGCGGCCTTGACGCGCTGGGCGCGGGTGTCGACGGGTATGTACTCGATCTCGACCTTCGCGTCCTTGTGGGCCTTCCGGAAGTCCGCGACCGCGGCGTCGACGACCTTCTCCTTGGGCTTGTTGCCCACCTCCTGGAACAGCCAGACGCGCAGTGTGCCGGTCTTCTCGTCCCCCTTGGCCCCGGTGTCGGAGGTCTGCGGTGCGCAGGCGGTGGCGGTGAGACCCGCCAGTACAAGCGCCGCAGCCGGGGCGGCAATTCGGGCAGAAAGCTTCATCCGGGACCCCTACCGGTAAGCGTTGCAACATACGCAACGAGCGTTTCGTTCTGCACAACTGGCAGGAGGGTAGGTCTAGACGAAGTCTCCGACAAGTGGTCTCAACCACTCTGTGACCCGGGGAAGCAGCCCGTGCAACGCGGCCCGCTCCGGACGACGAAGAACCCCCGGGGCGCGCGGCTGCGTGCCCCGGGGGTTCTCCCGGGAGGTCGGTTCTGCTGCTGCGGACTACTTCTTGTCCTTGCCGCCCTTGCCCTTGTCCTTGTCGCCGCCGGCGCCCATGGACTCGTAGATCTCCTTGCACATGGGACACACCGGGTACTTCTTGGGGTCGCGCCCCGGTACCCAGACCTTGCCGCACAGCGCCACCACGGGGGTGCCCTCCAGGGCACTCGCCATGATCTTGTCCTTCTGGACGTAATGGGCGTAGCGCTCGTGGTCGCCGTCGCCGTTCGACACCTGTGGCGTCGGCTCCACGAGGGTTCCCGTACCTGCCCCGCGATCGGGCTCAAGAGTGCTCATAACCGCCAAGCGTACTGAAAGCCCGGCGGATCAGTTCAGCGAAGGGTCGTCCGGGTACGTGGCGACCATGGCCAGTTCGCTGCGCTGACGGCGCAGGACGGCCCTCCAGAGGCCCTCCGGGCGCGGGGACGAGACATCCCCCGGCTCCGACTCGACGACGTACCAGGCGCCCTCGGAGAGTTCCGCCTCCAGCTGCCCCGGCCCCCAGCCGGCGTACCCGGCGAAGATCCGCAGCGAGCCGAGGGCCGGGGCCAGCAGCTCGGGCGGCGCCTCCAGGTCCACCAGGCCGATCGCCCCGTACACCCGGCGGAAGCCGATGGGGTCCCCCCTGTTCGAACGCGGCCGGGAGCTCGGGGAAGGGCCCTCGTCACCGGGGATCACCGCCACCCCCAGCGCCGAGTCGAGGGAGACCGGGCCGCCCTGGAAGACGACACCGGGTTCGCCGGCCAGCCCGGCCCAGGAGATGAGGATGTCGGCGACGCCGACCGGGGTCGGGCGGTTCAGGACAACGCCGAGCGAGCCCTCCTCGTCGTGGTCGAGGAGCAGCACCACCGCGCGGTCGAAATTCGGGTCCGCCAGGGCGGGTGCGGCCACGAGCAGCCGCCCTGTGAGCGAGGACACCTCGGTCATGCCAGAAATGATCCCGCATCTTCGGCGTTCGTGGGGGCGAAGTGGCCCGGCCGTCGCCCTGGCCGCCCGAGCGCAGCTCAGGGCGCACGGGTGCACGGGGAGCGCACGTCCGGGCACCCATCCGGACGGTAACCCTCCGCAAGATCCAGGACGCGGAGCGTGTTGTGGCGGATTCATGACGTTCGCGTACCCCCCGCTTTCTTACGGAAGGGGGGTGCGCGGCCATTACCCTTTCGATTGGCCCCCTGCCCGACCACTCCGGAACGCGAGATTCATGACCGGCACAGACGATGTCCTGCTTGTCCACGGCGGAACCCCGCTGGAGGGCGAGATCCGCGTCCGAGGCGCCAAGAACCTGGTGCCGAAGGCAATGGTCGCCGCGCTGCTCGGCAGCGGGCCCAGCCGGCTGCGCAACGTGCCCGACATCCGCGATGTGCGGGTGGTGCGCGGGCTCCTGCAGCTGCACGGCGTGACCGTCCGTCCGGGTGACGAACCGGGCGAGCTGATCCTGGACCCCACCCACGTCGAGAGCGCGAACGTCGCCGACATCGACGCCCACGCGGGCTCTTCGCGCATCCCGATCCTCTTCTGCGGCCCGCTGCTGCACCGGCTGGGCCACGCGTTCATCCCGGGGCTCGGCGGCTGCGACATCGGCGGCCGGCCGATCGACTTCCACTTCGACGTGCTGCGCCAGTTCGGCGCGACGATCGAGAAGCGGGCGGACGGCCAGTACCTGGAGGCCCCGCAGCGGCTGCGCGGCACCAAGATCCGGCTGCCGTACCCGTCGGTGGGCTCCACCGAGCAGGTGCTGCTGACCGCCGTACTGGCCGAAGGCGTCACCGAG
This sequence comes from Streptomyces sp. NPDC088730, assembly GCF_044751215.1. NCBI lineage: Bacteria > Bacillati > Actinomycetota > Actinomycetes > Kitasatosporales > Streptomycetaceae > Streptomyces > Streptomyces sp. NPDC088730. The sequence continues at coordinate 75,153 of NZ_JBIVLK010000001.1, read as the reverse complement.
CTGTCCAACGCGGCCGTGGAGCCGGAGATCGAGGACCTCATCTGCGTACTGCAGAAGATGGGCGCGATCATCTCCCTGGACACCGACCGGACCATCCGGATCACCGGCGTCGACCGGCTGGACGGCTACACCCACCGGGCCATCCCGGACCGCCTGGAGGCCGCCTCCTGGGCGTCCGCGGCGCTGGCGACCGAGGGCAACATCTACGTCCACGGGGCGCAGCAGCGCTCGATGATGACGTTCCTGAACACCTTCCGCCGGGTCGGCGGGGCCTTCGAGATCGACGACGAGGGCATCCGGTTCTGGCATCCGGGCGGCGCGCTGAACGCCATCGCGCTGGAGACGGACGTGCACCCCGGTTTCCAGACCGACTGGCAGCAGCCGCTGGTCGTGGCGCTGACGCAGGCCGCGGGCCTGTCGATCGTGCACGAGACGGTGTACGAGTCGCGGCTCGGCTTCACCTCCGCGCTGAACCAGATGGGCGCGCACATCCAGCTCTACCGCGAGTGCCTGGGCGGCTCCGACTGCCGCTTCGGCCAGCGCAACTTCCTGCACTCCGCGGTCGTCTCCGGGCCGACGAAGCTGCAGGGCGCGGATCTGGTCATCCCCGATCTGCGCGGCGGTTTCTCGTACCTGATCGCCGCTCTGGCGGCGCAGGGGACGTCCCGGGTGCACGGGATCGACCTGATCAACCGGGGCTACGAGAACTTCATGGACAAGCTGGAGAAGCTCGGCGCGAAGGTGGAGCTGCCGGGCGGTTCACTCGTCTGAGCGGCGTACCTGGCAGACACCGGGGCCGGTGACCGGAGGCGACGTCCTCGGTCACCGGCCCCGGCGCGTCGGGGCGCCCCCCGCTCAGAGGCGCTTGCAGTTGATCACGGAGCCTTTGCCGCCGCCCCTGGACAGCGTCAGCCGGACGTCGCGTCCCGTCACGCGTATGTGGAGGGTGTCCGCCGACAGCCCGTCCCAGCCGGGCGCGTACGCGCAGTCGCCGTCGAAGTCAGACGGGATCGCTCCCGGGAAGCCGCTGACCGACAGTGCGGACATCTCCTCACGGGACTCCGCGAAGCCGTTCGGCGCGTCCACCGACACGCCGTCGCCGTCGGAGTCCCACGTTCCCGTGATGCCGTCCCACTGGTCGCTCTCCCAGGTTCCGTCCTTGTGGACGGTGAGCGTGGCGTCGGCGCTGGTGCCCTGCGCCCGGTAGTGCCACCTCCCCACGACGAACGCCTTGACCGCCTGCCGCCTGGGCCCGCCGTCGGCCCCGTTGCCCCCGCAGGCGGAGACGAGTGACGCGGCGGCCCCTATCGCCAGGTAGCGCAGTGCGGTCCGGCGGCGGATGTGCAGCGTGGTGTGTCTGGACACGGTCGCCCCTACATTGAGCCCCCGTCCGGGGCCGGGGGCTCAATGTAGGGGCGCCGCCGCCGCTCCGGTAGCCCGGAATCGGCCGGTGTGCCGTGGAAGGCACAGAACGGCCCTTCTGCGGCCCGTACGCCGAAGGGCGGCCACCCTGGTCGGGGTGACCGCCCTTCGTCGTACCAGGGGGTTGTTACTTGCCCTTGGCGGCTTCCTTGAGCTTCGAGCCCGCGGAGACCTTCACGCTGTAGCCGGCCGGGATGTTGATCGGGTCGCCGGTCTGCGGGTTACGAGCGGTGCGAGCGGCACGGTGGGTGCGCTCGAAGGTCAGGAAGCCGGGGATGGTGACCTTCTCGTCGCCCTTGGCGACGATCTCGCCGACGGTCTCGGCAAGGGCGGCCAGCACGGCGTCGGCGTCCTTGCGAGTCACCTCGGCGCGGTCGGCCAGGGCGGCCACCAGCTCACTGCGGTTCATGTTGTTACTCCCGTGTTCTTCTTGCCTGTGAGGCGTGAGATCGAAGCCGATGCTGCCAGGGCCCTCGGACAGTCCCCGGACTCGGGTCCGTGTGAGAACCCTCGCGCCCCGTGGGGGTCTCCCCCCGGACGAAGTCCTTGGGAAAGTATCCTGCCCCCACCTGCGGCGGGAAAGCCAATCCGGCACCCTCCGGAGTCACACGAAAAGCGCCACTGCCTCGTCGTGGTGACGTTCCGTCGACTCCCCGAAAGCGGTCCGCAGCGGTTGCGGGGCTCTACGGGACGCGTCGCCCGCCCACCCTAAAGGGGCGTTTGGGGCGCCGCGACCCGCGACGCGCCGGACATCAGACGGACGTGGGGCCCGTCACAGTCGCGCCGGCCGCCTTGGCGGCGTCCCGGACGGCTCCCGCGACCGCGCCGGCGACCTTGTCGTTGAAGACCGAGGGGATGATGTAGTTCGCGTTCACCTCGTCCTCCGCGACGACACCGGCGAGGGCGCGTGCGGCGGCGAGCATCATCTCGGTGTTGACGGTCCTGGACTGGGCGTCCAGCAGTCCGCGGAAGACGCCGGGGAAGACCAGGACGTTGTTGATCTGGTTGGGGAAGTCGGAGCGGCCGGTGGCCACGACCGCGGCCGTCTCGCGGGCGACCGCCGGGTCGACCTCGGGGTCCGGGTTCGCGAGCGCGAACACGATCGCGCCGTCCGCCATGGCCGCGACGTCGGTACCGTCCAGCACGTTCGGGGCCGAGACGCCGATGAAGACGTCGGCGCCCACGACGGCCTCCTTGAGGGTGCCGGTGACGGACTCCGGGTTGGTGTTGTCCGCGATCCAGCGCAGCGGCGAGTCGGCGTCGGCGGAGACGAGGTCCTCGCGGCCGGCGTGCACCACGCCGTGGATGTCGGCGACGACCGCGTGCTTGACGCCCGCGGCGAGGAGGAGCTTCAGGATGGCCGTGCCGGCCGCCCCGGCACCGGACATGACGACCCGTACGTCCCCGATGGCCTTGCCCACCACGCGCAGCGCGTTGGTCAGCGAGGCCAGTACGACGATGGCGGTGCCGTGCTGGTCGTCGTGGAAGACGGGGATGTCCAGGGCCTCGCGCAGCCGGGCCTCGATCTCGAAGCAGCGCGGCGCGGAGATGTCCTCCAGGTTGATGCCCGCGAAGCCGGGGGCGATCGCCTTGACGATCTCGACGATCGCGTCGGTGTCCTGGGTGTCCAGGCAGATCGGCCAGGCGTCGATGCCGGCGAACCGCTTGAAGAGGGCCGCCTTGCCCTCCATCACCGGGAGCGCGGCCATCGGGCCGATGTTGCCGAGGCCGAGCACCGCGGAGCCGTCCGTCACGACTGCGACGGAGTTGCGCTTGATGGTGAGCCGGCGGGCGTCCTCGGGGTTCTCCGCGATCGCCATGCAGACCCGGGCCACACCGGGGGTGTAGATCATCGAGAGGTCGTCACGGTTGCGGATGGGGTGCTTCGACTGCATCTCGATCTTGCCGCCGAGGTGCATCAGGAACGTACGGTCGGACACCTTGCCGAGGATGACGCCGTCGATGCCGCGCAGGCCTTCGACGATCTCGTCGGCGTGCGAGGTGGAGGAGGCGGCGATCGTGACGTCGATCCGGAGCTTGTCGTGACCGGAAGCGGTCACGTCGAGGCCGGTGACCGAACCACCGGAGGACTCCACGGCCGTGGTGAGCTGGGAGACCGCTGTGCCGCTCGCGGGCACCTCCAGCCTGACCGTCATCGAGTACGAGACGCTGGGCGCCGTTGCCATGGCCGAGTCCTTCGCTTTCCTTAGCTTCATTGCTACGCGGCCGGGTCCGAAATCAGGAACAGACCCGCACACGCCTTCAGATATTCGCACCTACCGGTGGGTAGCCGGTAATGACTGCCGCACTTCGGAAAGTTGTTTCCACCATACGAGATATGAGGGGTCCAGCGGAACCCCTGAAGGCGCACCTCCGGGATGCCGGTGGGCCCGTAAACAGAAACAGACCCACGTCACCGGGGGGTGACGCGGGTCTGTCTTCTTCGGTTAAGCGGCACCGGCCCGCCATGCTCGCCTCGCGGCAAGTGGTCGCTCGAAGCGACTAAGGTTGGGCCCGGGGGCTTGGATCGAGCCGATGCCGACTCCAGGCTAACAAACACCCCGGAGAAGTGATTCCCTCCGCGCGGGTTGACTCCGAAGAGGGCCGCCGGGCGTCAGTCCCTCAGCAGGTCCGGCACCCCGTCCTCGTCGGGCAGGTCCCGCTCCCCCGAGACCACCGTGAGCTGCTGCGTCGCCCGCGTCAACGCGACGTACAGCACCCGCAGCCCCGCCGGGGACTCGTCCGCGATCTCCGCGGGCGAGACGACCACCGTGGCGTCGTACTCAAGGCCCTTCGCCTCCAGGCTGCCGAGCGCGACCACCCGCTCGCCCAGCTCCGCGAGCCACTTGCGCGCCTGCGCCCGCCGGTTCATCGCGACGACGACGCCGACGGTGCCGTCCACCTCGCCGAGCAGCCGCCGCGCCTCCTCGCGCACGGTCCCGGCCAGATCGCCGTCCCGTACGGTCTCGAAGCGCGGCCGCACGCCGGTGGACCGGACGGCGGCCGGTGACTCCATGCCGGGCATCGCGAGCGCGAGGACCTTGGCGGCCAGCTCGGCGATCTCCGCCGGGTTGCGGTAGTTGACGGTCAGGGTGAAATTCCGGCGCGGGCGGTTGCCGAGCGCCTCGTCGCGCGCCGCGGCCGCCTCGTCCGGGTCGGACCAGGAGGACTGCGCCGGGTCCCCGACGATCGTCCAGGTGGCGTGCCGGCCCCGGCGGCCGACCATCCGCCACTGCATGGGCGTGAGGTCCTGCGCCTCGTCGACGATGACGTGCGCGTACTCCGTGCGCTCCGCCGCGAGCCGCTCGGCCCGCTCCCACTGGGTCTCCTCCCGCTGCGGCATCAGCTCCTCCAGACCGGTGAGGTGGTCCAGCGGATCGAACTCCCGCTTGCGCTTGGGCCGGTTCGGGGTGCCGATCAGGTGCTGCAACTCGTCCAGCATCGCCACGTCGTGGACGGACAACGGCCCCTGGCCCGCGCTGTCGAGGCGTTTCAGGGAGCGCGCGAGCCGGCGCACCTCGCCCTGGTTGAGGGTCCGCCGTGCCCAGCGGGCGAGCCGCTTCTCGTCGGACATCGCGGCGAGCACCCCGCGCGGGGTCAGCTCGGGCCACCAGGCGTTCAGGAACGCGATGAACGGCGCCTCGGTGGAGACGTCCTCGTCGAACGACGAGCGCAGTTCGACGGCCAGCTCCGGATCGGTGTAGCGGCCCCGGCCGGACGACCTGCTCCACAGCGCGTCCAGCAGCAGTTTGCGGGCGCGCGGGCGCAGCAGGTTGACCGGTGCGGTTCCGCTGAGGACGTTGTTCCGGATGCGCCGGAGCTCGTCCTCGTTCAGCTCGACCCGGGCGCCGAAGGCGACCACCCGGAGGCGGGTGGGCGTGGCGGCCTCCTGAGGGGTCTCCTCCGGTGCCTCCTCACCGAACGCCAGCTGGCCGTCGTCCCCGGCGGCCGGCCTGACCACCGGCTGCTCCAGCGCCCCGCGGGCCGCCTTGCGCAGCACGTGCAGGATCCGGGAGGAACCCTTGATCCAGGCGACGGCCGGTTCGTCGTAGGTGGTGGCGCCCTCGATGCCCGCCGCCTCGTCCGACAGCGAGCCGACCGCGCGGATCGCGACCTGGCCCTCCTCACCGAGCGAGGGCAGCACCCCCTCGGTGTACGCGACCAGCAGCGGCGTCGGAGAGACGACGAGGATGCCGCCCGCGTACCGCCGCCGGTCCTGGTAGAGCAGGTAGGCGGCCCGGTGCAGGGCGACCGCGGTCTTGCCGGTGCCGGGGCCGCCCGAGACCTCGGTGACCGAGGCGGCGGGGGCCCGGATCACCTGGTCCTGCTCGGCCTGGATGGAGGAGACGATGTCCCGCATGGTGTGGCTGCGGGCCTGCCCGAGCGCCGCCATCAGCGCCCCGTCCCCGACGACGGGGAGCTTCTCGCCCTCCAGGTAGCCGGTCAGCTCGGGGCGCATCAGGTCGTCCTCGACGCCGAGGACCCGGCGGCCCTTGGAGCGGATCACGCGGCGGCGTACCACCCGGCCCGGTTCCTTCGGCGTGGACCGGTAGAAGGGGGCGGCGGCCGGCGCCCGCCAGTCGATGACCAGGGGCGCGTAGTCGGAGTCGAGGACCCCGATCCGGCCGATGTGCAGCGTCTCCGCGATATCGGCGGTGCTGTCCTCCCGTACTGCGTCGTCGGCCGGCTCCACGGAGGTGAAGGCGCCGTCGGGGCCGCGCTCGCCGTCCTTGCCGAGCAGCAGGTCGATCCTCCCGAAGAGGAAGTCCTCGAACTCGCTGTTCAGCCGGTTGAGGTGGATTCCGGCCCGGAACACCTGGGCGTCGCGTTCCGCGAGTGCTCCCGGTGTCCCGACCTGGCCGCGTTTGACGGCATCACTCATGAGAAATTCCGCCTCGTGGATCTTCTCCTCAAGGCGGTGGTACACACGGTCGAGATGTTCCTGCTCGACACCGATTTCCCGGTCCCGCAACGAATCGACAGCGGCATCCTGCGCGGCCACCGAGACCCCCTTCTGACGTGCATTGGGCAGCCGTCAACCCTATGCGACGCGGAGCCCGTCGCGCACCTGCCACGAGCATGTGATCTCGCCGGTGCCCGGACAGGGGCCGGAGGGGCGTCACGGCGCCGTGGGCCGCCCGGCCGGGTCCGCGTTGCGCCGCCGGTGCCGGGCGACCCGTTCGCGGTTCCCGCACACCTCGCTGGAGCACCAGCGCCGGCGCCGGCCGCGCGAGGTGTCCAGGTAGATCCGGCGGCAGTTGTCGCCCTCGCAGCGGCGCAGGCCGCCCAGCGCCACCGGGTCGGTGAGGAGCTCCACCGCGTCGCGGGCCACGGTGGCGAGCAGCGCCCGGCAGTCGGGTTCGGTGCTGAGCCCGCGCACCAGGGCGCCGCTCCCGGTGCGCACGGCGCGCACTCCGGGCGGCGCCCCGGCGGCGAGCGCGTTGACGCGCTCCAGGGCTCCCTCGGCTCCGCGGCCGCCGAGCTGGGCGGTCAGCAGCCGGTCGACGGCGGTCCTCAGCTGGCGGAAGAGCAGCAGCCAGTGCTGGTCCACGGCGGTGAGCCGGGTGCCCTGGGGTACGGCTCCGGAGGCCATCAGCCAGTGGGCGAGCCGCTCGGGCCGGTCCAGCGGGTCGGGGGCGTCGGCGCGGCCGGCCCCCGTCGCCACCAGGTCCAGGCAGAGCCGCCCGGCGTCGAACCGCCAGTCGCACGATCCCTTGCGCGTTGCCATGCGCATGTCACCGCCTTGGGTCCGGCCCGACGTCCCCACCAGAGTGCCCCTCCGGGACCCCGCCCGTAACCCCTGCCGCCGCGCGGACACCGTACGGGCCGCGCGGGGCGGGGGCTCAGGCGCCGGGCGCGGCCGGTGCGCCGGTGACCGGGCCGTCGTGCAGGATGCGCTGGAAGAGCCGGTGGTCGCGCCAGTCGCCGTCGATGTGCATATAGCGCGGGACCGTCGCGAACTCCTCGAAGCCGCACTTGGTGAGCACCCGCTGGGAGGCCGCGTTGTGCAGCAGCGTTCCCGCCTGGATCCGGTGCAGCCGCAGCTCGTCCCGCGCCAGGTCGCAGATGAGCCGCACCGCGGTGGTGGCCAGGCCCCGGCCCGCGCACTCGACGTCCACCCAGTAGCCGAGCGTGGCGCTGCGGAACGGTCCGAGCACGATGCCGTCGAGGTTGAATCCGCCGACCGCCCGGTCCTCCTCGTCGGCCAGCACCCAGGACCGCGCACGCCCCGCCGCCTGGTCGGCCAGGATTCCGGCCAGCCGCTCGCGCTGCCCCTGCTCGGTGTAGAAGGTCTCGGGCCGCCGGGGCTCCCACGGGCTCATGTACGTACGGCTGCGGGTCAGCGCCGCGGCGAGGGAGGCGGCGTCGGACTCGGTGACGGGACGGAGCCGTATCCCGGGGTCGAGCCGGTGGATGTCATTGATCATCCCAGCACGGTAACCCGGCCCCGGACGCCCACGCGCAGGGAGCCGCGCGCCTGAGCGACGGAGCGGGAGCGGCCGCGCGAACCGTCTGGGACCATGGCGACCAGCCAGGCCGACCGGCCGCACCGCGCCCTCCGCCGCCTCGTCCCCGGCGCCGCCGCCGGCACCACCGGACTCCCCGCGGGCACGTTCCACGTCTTCTCCTGCGTGGTCACGCCCGCGCTGGGCCGCAGCGAGGACCGGGCCTTCACCGAGGTCACGCAGAACATCAACGACGTCATGGAGACCCGGTGTTCTTCGCCGGATTCTTCGGCGCGCTGGTCCTCACCGCGGTGGCCGCCCGGCAGCGGCGCCGCTCCCCGGACCGCGCGGGTGGCTCCTCGCCGCGCTCGCGGTGTACGCCTTCGCCTTCCCGCTCACCTCGGGCGTCAGCGTCCCGCTCGACGACGTGCTCGCGCGGGCCGGCCACCCGGCGCGCATCGCCGGCCCGGCCACCGTGCGGGACCGGTTCGAGGACGCGTGGGCCGCCCCGGACCGCCGTGCGGGCGCTCCAGTGCACCGCGGCACTGGCCCTCCCGCCGCGGGCCCCGCACCCTGACGGTGCGCCACCTCCCTCAGGAGTCCGAGTACTTGGCGTCGGCGGCCGGGTCCAGGGCCAGCCGGTAGCCCCGCTTGACGACCGTCTGGACGATCCTGGGCACCCCGAGCGCGGTGCGCAGCCGGGCCATGGCCGTCTCCACCGCGTGCTCGTCCGTGCCGCTGCCCGGCAGCGCGCGCAGCAGTTCCGCGCGGGCCACCACCCAGCCCGGCCTGCGGGCCAGGGTGTGCAGCAGGGCCATCCCGGCGGGCGGCACCGGGCGCAGCTCGTCGTCGACCAGGACGGCATGGCCCCGGATCTCGACCCGGTGGCCCGCGATGGGCAACGCCCTGACGCGGGACGGCAGTTCACGGCAGAGGGCCTGGACGAGCGGGCCGAGCCGGAAGCGTTCCGGCTGGACGGTGTCGAGCCCGTGGGCCTGCAACGGCAGGGCGGTGACCGGTCCGACGCAGGCCGATACGACGTCCTCCCGCAGCGCGCCCAGGAGTTCGGGAAGCATGCCGCGCTCCTCCGCCCGGCGCAGCAGCGAGGCCGCGGCGGGGGCGCTGGTGAAGGTGAGCGCGTCCAGGCCGCGGGTGGCGGTGAGGTCGAGGAGCCGGTCGAGCGGGGTGATGTCCTCGGGCGGCATCCAGCGGTAGACGGGGACGCCGATGACCTCCGCGCCCGCCGCCCGCAGCGACTCGACGAAGCCGGGGAGCGGTTCGCCGTGCAGCTGGAGGGCGATGCGGCGGCCCTCGACGCCCTCCGCGAGCAGCCGTTCCAGTACTTCGGCCATGGACTCGGAGGCGGGTGACCACGCCTCGGTCAGCCCGGCGGCCCGGACCGCGCCCTTGACCTTGGGGCCGCGCGCCAGCAGCTCGACGCCGCGTAGCCGGTCCAGCAGCCGGTCCCCGATCCCCCAGCCGTCGGCCGCCTCGATCCAGCCCCGGAAGCCGATCGCGGTGGTGGCGATGACCACGTCGGGGACGCTGCCGATGAGCTCCTCCGTGGCGGCGAGGAGTTCGCTGTCGTCGGCGAGCGGCAGGATCCGCAGGGCGGGGGCGTGCACCACGGTGGCGCCGCGCCGCCGCAGCAGCGTGGCGAGCTCCTCCGCCCGCCGCGCGGCGGTGACGCCGACCGTGAAGCCCGCGAGGGGCCCGTGCTGTTCGTCGTCGTGCATATGGTCTACCCGGCTCTCGTCCCGCTGCTCGATGGTGCGGAGGACCGAGACTGTCAACGCCGCGTGACAGGCTCGGTTCGCCCGTATTTCCCGCCCGTTACGTCACCCGGCAGGGCCCTGGGCCATCATCACACCTCGGCGTAGCTGAGCTGCGGCTTCGCCGGCACCGGAGCCGTGCGGCGAAGGTATACCGCCCAGGTGAGTACGGAACACACCCCGTAGAAGGCCAGGAAGGACCAGAAGGCGGACGTCCCGGTGCCCGCGTTCTGGAAGGACTGCCGGAAGGCCAGGTTGATGCCGAGCCCGCCGAGCGCCCCGACCGCGCCGATGAGCCCCATGGCCGCGCCGGACAACCGCCGCCCGTGCGCCGCGGCCGCCTCACCGCGCAGGCCCCGCGCGATCGCCTTGGCGTGGAAGATGCCCGGGATCATCTTGTACGTCGATCCGTTGCCGAGGCCGCTCAGTACGAAGAGCGCGGTGAAGCCGGTCAGGAAGACGGTGAGCGATTCGATGCCGGAGGCGTATACGACGACTGCGGTCGCGGCGGCCATCGCGACGAAGTTCCCCGTGGTGATGCGGGCGCCGCCGTACCGGTCGGCCAGCCGGCCGCCGACCGGCCGGATCAGGGAGCCCAGCAGCGGGCCGAGGAAGGTGAGCGAGGCGGCCTCCAGCGGGGTGCGGCCGAACTGGGTCTGGAGCACCAGGCCGAAGGCGAAGCCGTAACCGATGAAGGAGCCGAAGGTGCCGATGTAGAGCACCGCCATGATCCAGGTGTGCGGGTCGCGGACAGCCTCCCGGGCGGCCCCGGTGTCGTTCCGCACGGGCGCCAGATTGTCCATGAGGTACGCGGCGCACAAGGCGGCGGCGACGATCAGCGGGATGTACGCGCCGAGCACGATCCGCGGATGCCCGGCACCCGCCGTCCCGATCACCAGCAGCCCGGCGAGCTGCACGACGGGCACCCCGACGTTGCCGCCGCCCGCGTTGAGCCCGAGCGCCCAGCCCTTCTCGCGCAGCGGGAAGAAGGCGTTGATGTTCGTCATCGAGGAGGCGAAGTTGCCGCCGCCGACGCCGGTCAGCGCCGCCACCACCAGGAACGTGGTGTACGAGGTCCCCGGCTCCATCACCACGCAGGCGGCGACGGTCGGCACCAGCAGGGTGAACGCGCTGAACACGGTCCAGTTCCGGCCCCCGAACCGGGCCACCGCGAAGGTGTAGGGCACCCGCACGACCGCGCCCACCAGGGTCGCGGTCGAGATCAGGAAGAACTTCCCGGCCGGGTCCACCCCGTACTCCGGTCCCATGAACAGGACCATCACCGACCACAGGGTCCAGACCGAGAAGCCGATGTGCTCGGAGAGGACGGAGACCCACAGGTTCCGGCGGGCGATCCGCTCGCCCCTCTCCCGCCAGAACGTCTCGTCCTCCGGCTCCCACCGCTCGATCCAACGGCCAGCCATCACGCGCCTCCACAGGGGGTCGGGGTGTTGTCCCGAACCTAGGGAGCGCGCGTTTCGGCGTGGTGCCGTGAGGTGACCGGTGCGCAACCTTGCTCTCACCGGGGCACGGGCGCCCCGGTGAGGGAGGTCACCGGCCGCGCCGCCCGGGGGGCCCGGCCGGTTCCGGTGTGCCGCGTCCGGCGGTCCGCTCCGGCCGGCCGTTGGGCCAGAGCCGGGGGCGCCGCTTCGCCGCGACGTCCTCGACCCAGCCGACCGCGACGATCATCACCCCTGTCAGCGGCCAGATCAGGATCAGCATCAGCACGTTGTAGGACGCGTCGATGTAGGTGCCGAGGTGGTCACCGACCCACGGGACGTTCCACAGCTGGTCGATGATCGGCATCGTCGCCATGAACAGCAGGTTGTGCCAGAGGTAGATCGTCACGGCCCGGTTGTTGGCGAGGGTGATCGGGCCGTCCCAGTCGGCCAGCCGGCCGGGCAGCTGCTTCCACGAGGGCGCGTACTGGAGCAGGATCGCGCAGAAGCCGAGTGACCAGGTGGCCTGGGCGAGCGGGATCTCGTCGAGGTTCCAGCCCTCCTCCGTGAGGTGTCCGGACGCCCACCAGAGACCGAAGGCCATGACGACGGCGGCGGAGGAGACCGTGATGTAGCGCGGGACCTTCTTCAGCAGCCCGTCGTTGTGGGCGAAGCCCAGGATCCAGCAGGCGCCGAACGTCCCGAAGTCGACGAGCGCCTCGCCGGTCGCCCCGTCCACGGTCACCAGGCCGGTGCCGATGACGGCGGTCAGGCCGATCGGCGCGAGCATCGTCACCCGGGGCAGCCTGCGGAACGCCTTCAGGAGCAGCGGTGAGGCCAGCACGAACCACAGGTAGGCGCGGATGTACCAGAGGGGGCCCGCCGCCTGCTCGGCCCACGACTGTTCGAGGAACCCGCTCTCGGAGCCGCTCTCCCAGGGGAACGGCGGCGAGCCGACCGGCAGGATGTAGCAGCCGAGCTTCAGGAACCACCAGATGCCCTCGTCCCGTACCGGCTTGAGGCCCATCACGAACATCATCGGTACGACGAGCGCGGCGAACGCCCACATCGGCGGCAGCAGTCTGCGCAGCCGGCCGCGGATGACGCTCCGGGCGGGGCGGGCCAGCGACCGGGCCATCAGGGAGCCGGCCAGCGCGAACATCACGCCCATGGACGGGAAGAGGATGGTCAGCCAGGCCCAGCCGAAGAGGTGGAAGACGACGACTCGGACCAGCGCGACGGCCCGGAGCAGATCGAGGTAGCGGTCACGGCCGCCCGCCTCCGCCGGGGCGTCCGCCTTCGCCGGGGCGTCCGCCGGCTCCGTCGGCCGCTCCCCCGGCGGCTCCTCCGCGGCTGTCTCCGGAGGCAGCGCGTACCGGCCGCCGGCGGGCTGGTGCGGCACCTGCGCCGCGGGCGGGTACGGCCCCTGCTTGGCGGGCGGGTACGGCGACCGCACCGGGAACGGCACCGTGTGCGGCTCCCCGGGCGGCTGCTGCGGGTACGCGGAGGGATGGCTGGGGTGGGTCATGCGACGGGCCTCCGGTCGTTGCTGCTGCCGCGCCGCTGGCCGGTCATCGCGCCGGGCGCCTCCACGACACCGGTGCGGCGCAGCTTCTGCCAGCGCAGCCGGCCGCCGGTGAGAGCGGTGATCCAGGACTGGAGCAGCACCACGTACATGAGCTGCCGGTAGAGGATCTGCTGGAGGGGCAGCGAGATCAGATGCGTCATGCGTTCCCGGTCGAGCCGGAAGGCGTACGCGGCGCAGACCGCCTGTACCGCGAGGACGCCGAGCCAGGCGACGATCGTCTTCTGGGTGGGCCCGAAGACGATTCCGTACAGCAGGAAGACGTCGATGAGGGGGGCGAGCAGCGGGGCGACGACCATGAACAGGGCGACGAACGGCAGCCCGACGCGGCCGAAGCGGCCGGAGGGGCCGCGCTCGATCACCGCGCGGCGGTGCTTCCAGATGGCCTGCATCGTGCCGTACGACCACCGGTAGCGCTGCGACCACAGCTGCTGCACGGTCTCCGGCGCCTCGGTCCAGGCGCGGGCGTTCTCCGCGTACACGACGCGCCAGCCGTCCCGGTGCAGGGCCATCGTGACGTCGGTGTCCTCCGCGAGGGTGTCCTCGCTCATGCCGCCGATCCGGTCCAGCGCCTCCCGGCGGAACGCCCCGACCGCGCCGGGGATGGTGGGCATGCAGCGCAGCAGGTCGTACATCCTGCGGTCGAGGTTGAAGCCCATCACGTACTCGATGTGCTGCCAGGCCCCGATCATCGAATCCCGGTTGCCGACCTTGGCGTTGCCCGCGACGGCCCCGACCCCCGGGTCCGCGAAGGGCTGTACGAGCTCGCGGACGGTGGACGGCTCGAAGACGGTGTCCCCGTCCATCATCACGATGATGTCGTGGCGGGCGTGCGCGATGCCGTTGTTGAGGGCCGCGGGCTTCCCCGCGTTGCGCTGGCGCACCACCCTCACGTTCGGCAGCCGCATCGCCTCGACGATGTCCGCGGTGCCGTCGGTGGAACCGTCGTCGATCACGATGACTTCGACCGGACGGTCACTTGCCATCAGGGAGCGCACCGTGTTGGCGATGCACTCGCGTTCGTTGTACGCGGGCACCAGGACGGTCACCGGGCGGGCCACCGGTTCGCCCCGGCCGAAGCCCCGGCCGCGGACCCGGCGCGCGTGCGCGAAGGAGAGCAGCAGCATCAGCCCGAAGCGGGCGATGACCAGCACCCCGATGACGGCGAGACCGGCCACCATCACATCGGTGATGTGGTCCGCGACGCCGACGGCGTGGACGAACGCCCTGCCCTGCCACAGCGCGATCCCCGTGACGGGGGTGTGCGCGCTGGGGGCGCCGAGGGCGGCGGTGAGGTTGGTGAACTCGTAGCCCTTCCCCCGCATCCCGGGCAGGAAGCGGTCGAGCGCGGCCACGGTCTGGGAGCGGTCGCCGCCCGAGTCGTGCATCAGGACGATGGCGCCCTTGCCGTGCTTGGGGGTGGCGTTCTCGATGATGGCGCGGACGCCGGGGCGCTTCCAGTCCTCGCTGTCGGTGTTGTTGACGACGGTGAGGTAGCCGAGGCCGCCGATGTACTGGGTGACCGGCCAGGACCTGTCGTCCATGGCATCGGCGAACGAGGAGTACGGCGGCCGGAACAGCGAACTGCGGATTCCGGCCGCGCCCGCCAGCACCAGCTGGTTCTGCGCGAGCTCCCAGTCCACGCGGGTGTGCGACTGGTAGGAGAGGTCGGGGTGGTTGAAGGTGTGCAGCCCGACCTCGTGCCCCTCGTCGACCATGCGCTTCACCAGCTCGGGGTAGCGCGAGGCCATGGTGCCGGTGACGAAGAAGACGGCGTGCGCGTGGTGCTCCTTGAGCTTGTCGAGCACGCGCGGGGTCCACTCCGGGTCCGGGCCGTCGTCGAAGGTCAGCACGATGCGGTGATCGGGGATGCGCAGGGACTTGGCCGGTTCGCCCGCGCTGCGCGCGTCGATGACGGGTCCGCCTTCGAGGACCTGCTCGGGCACCGTGCCGGTCGCCGCCGGTGGCCGGATCCGGTGGTCGGCCAGGATTTCGCTGTGCACGTAGCCGCGCAGCATCAGCATGGCGAGCAGGGCGACGAGGAGCAGGAACGGCAGGAGATAGCGCATGGGAAGCCTGCGCCGCCGGGTCCGCTTCTCGCGGTTGTGCCTGCCCCGTGTGACGGGGGTGGTCATCTAGTTGGCGCCTTCTTGCTCTGCCACGGGAGGGTCGGCGGACTCGGCGGGAGGCGGCGTCGTGGTGGTGTCCGACGGCTCCGGCTCCGGCTCCGCGGGAGGCGTTTCGGTACCGGTGGCGGGCGGCGCCGATGCCGTGGTGCCGGCGGACGACGCGGTGCCGTCACCACCGGTGGTGGCCTCCGCGCGGTCGCCGGCCGGTACGACGGCGGCGGGTGCGGGTGCGGAGGAACCGGTGCCGGGGGCCGTGGAGCCGGCCGCGGCGGAGCTGCCCGGCAGTACGGGGGCGCTGCTTCCGGCCACCGGTGCGGCCGGCGAGGAGCCGGCCGGCGTGCCGGGCACCGCGGAGACGTCCGCGCTCCCGGCCGGCGCGGGCGGCACCCGGACCTCGTCCGCGTTCCGGTGCTCCTCCCGGCCGGAGAGCGGCAGGAACGGGGCGCTGGAACTGCCGCCGAGGACGGTGCCGACGAGCGTCACCGCGAAGCAGACGCAGACCGCCGCGACCACCCAGCCGAACCGCCGGAACGTCTTGCTCCGGCGCCCGCTCTCGTCGACGAATACGGGGCCGTCGGAGCCTTCCGGAGCGCCGGGTTCCGGCAGCAGCTCGGAGAGCTGGCGTCCGAGACCGTCAAGTTGGACGGTGACTTCGTTCGGCTCGTGTGTGTGGCCCGTATGGGCACCTTCACGCCAAGTTTCCACTGTTGTACGCACTTCCCCCACTCAAGATCGGGTGCGCGCAACTGACCGGTTATCTGCCGCCGGACCGGGCCCCCACCCTGTCCGCGCGCCCCCCTGCCACGGTTCACCCGGGCGATGAACGTAGCTCAGCCCGAGGGGACCGTGACCCCACTCTCCGGTGTCGTTCATCAAGAGGGGTGTACCTGATGCGTACCCGTCGCGCGTGCGCCAGAACACGCGCCCCCGCACGCCCCCGCACGTCGGCCATGGCCTGCGGCGGGCCTGCCCGCAGACACAGAAACGAGGACCCCGTTGCCGGTGGCAACGGGGTCCTCGTTCACATGGGAATTGTGGAGATGGCGGGAATCGAACCCGCGTCCAACGGTGCGGAATCAGGGCTTCTCCGAGTGCAGTTCGCTACGCTTTTCTCGGCCCCGGAGGTCACGCGAACAAGCCTCCGACAGGCCCAGTCACTGTTTGATTTCCTTCAGGGCCCCGTGACCGGGCCTAGAAGTTTAGATCCCTTAATGATGCCAGGATCCGGGTCGGGATCACCCCCGGGCTGACACTCCGCAGAGTCTTCGCTTAGCTGCTAATTAGGCAGCGAGGGCGAAGGCGGAGGAATCGCGCTTGGAATTGGCGATTATTGGTTGCGACATATGGTTAACGAGATCATTGCCGCTTCCTCGACTCGCTTCCCCTGCTTCGACATCCGCTGTCGAAACCGATCATCCCCATGTTGATTTTTCAAAGGTGGTACACACCCCGTGGGGTGCAGTGCCATCGTACGTGACCAACGTACGCCGATGCCAGCGTATTCCCGGCGGACCGGCCGCCGGCCGCCGGGACCGGCCCGGTCAGGCGGCCCGCTGGCGGCGGCGCGCCGCCGAGATCGCCCGGTTCGTCTCCCTGGTGTCCTGCTTCTCGCGCAGCGTCTGCCGCTTGTCGTACTCCTTCTTGCCCTTCGCCAGCGCGATCTCGACCTTGACCCGGCCGCTGCGGAAGTACAGGGCGAGCGGCACGATCGTGTGGCCGGTCTCCGCCGCCTTCGACTCCAGCTTGTCGATCTCGGCCCGGTGCATCAGCAGCTTGCGCTTGCGCTTGGCGGAGTGGTTGGTCCAGGTGCCCTGGACGTACTCGGGGACGTGGATGTTGTGCAGCCACGCCTCGCCGCCGTCGATCTGCACGAAGCCGTCCACCAGGGAGGCCCGGCCCATGCGCAGCGATTTGACCTCGGTCCCCATGAGTACGAGGCCGCACTCGTAGGTGTCGAGGATGGTGTAGTCGTGGCGCGCCTTCTTGTTCTGCGCGATGATCTTGCGCTCTGGGTCCTTTTCCTTAGCCATAGTGCGGCCATTTTCGCACTACGACCCACCCCCGAGGCCACTCAATACCGTCTCGGCCCTCTTCTGGGCCCCCGAGCTCACCGCGAGGTCCGGTGTGATGCCCCGGTCGTCGACGCTGCGGCCCGCCGGAGTGCGGTAGTGGCCCACGGTCAGCTCGGCCACCGAACCGCCCGCGAGCCTGCTCGGCATCTGGACGGAACCCTTGCCGAAGGTGCGCGAACCGACCGTGACCGCGCGCCCCCGGTCCTGGAGCGCGCCGGTCAGCAGCTCGGCCGCGCTCATCGTGCCGCCGTCTATGAGGACGACGACGGGGCGCTCGGTGTCGCCCCCCGCGTCCGCGTACAGGGCGCGCTGCTCCCCGTGCACGTCGTAGGTGGCGACCAGGCCGCCGTCCAGGAAGGCGGAGGCGGCGGTGACGGCCTCCGTGACCAGCCCGCCGGAGTTGCCGCGCAGGTCCAGCAGCACACCGGCGCCCGCCGGTGCCTTCCGGACGGCGTCCCGGACCCGGGTGCCGGAGCCCTTGGTGAACGAGCCGACCTCGATCAGTACGGCCGCGCCGGAGTCGGGCCGCTCCGGCCCGAGCCGCCGCACGGTGACCGCCTCCGTGGTGAGCCGGGCCCTGCGCAGCGTCTCGGTCCGGCTGACGGAACCCCGCTGCATCCCGAGCACCACGGCGCTCCCCTCGGGCGCGCCCTCGCGGTCGCCGCGCAGCAGGGCCACCACGTCGGAGACCGGGCGCCGGTCGACCCGGCTGCCGTCGACCGTGCGGATCAGGTCGCCCGCGCGGACACCGGCCCGGTCCGCGGGGCTGCCCGGCTGGACCCGGGCGACCGCGACCAGCCCGTCGGCGGAGCGTCTGGCGGCGATCCCGACGCCCGTGTACGAGCCGTCGAGGGCCCGCTCGAACTCCTGGTACTCCCGCTCGTCGTAGACCGCGCCCCAGCGGTCCCCGCTGCGGCTGACGACCTCCTCGGCCGCCTCCGTACCGGACTTGCCGTCCGCCACCGCGTCGGCCGCGGCGTCGGCCACCGCGTCGCGGTCCGCGACGGAGGCGACGGACCGGGTCTCCGCGTCCCGGCTCCGCCCGTCGCCGCGGGGCAGCGAACCGGTGGCGGCGCCGGTGGCGAGCACACTCGCGAAAACCAATGTCAGGGCAGCCCCGCGGCAGAGGCCGCGGGGCCCTGGACGCTGCACGGGGCCGGACATGTCGCCTAGCCTAGGACAAGGCTCCGGGGCGCACGGGCTGTTGGCCGTGCGCCCCGGGAGGTGATCGTCATACCTTGAGGTACTTGCGCAGCGCGAAGAGTGCGGCAACCGCGGGCATCAGCAGGCCGATCGCCAGTACCAGCGGGAGCTTGGTGAGCACCGCGTCCCAGCCGATGAAGTCGATCAGGTTCAGCTTGTCCTTGAGCGCCAGGCCGCCGTCGATCAGGAAGTAGCGCCCGGCCAGCAGCATGACGCAGGCCAGTACACCGCCGATCAGCCCGGCGAACGCGGCCTCCATGATGAACGGCATCTGGATGTAGAAGCCGGAGGCGCCGACGAGCCGCATGATGCCCGTCTCCCGCCGTCGGCTGAACGCGGAGACCCGCACGGTGTTCACGATCAGCATCAGCGCGATGACCAGCATCAGCGCCATCACGAACAGCGCGGCGACGTTCATGCCGTTCATCAGGCCGAAGAGGTTGTCCAGGATGCTTCTCTGGTCCTGGACCGACTGCACCCCGTTGCGTCCGGCGAACGCGGTCGCGACGACCTTGTACTTCGTCGGGTCGTGCAGCTTGACGCGGAACGACTCCGGCATCTGGTCCGGCGTGATGTTGCCGGCCATCGGGGAGTCGCCGAACTCCTCCTGGTAGTGCTTGTACGCCTCGTCGGACGATTCGTACGTCACCGTCTCGACGACGTCCATCTTCTTGAGATCGCCCTCGATCTCCTTCTTCTGCTGCGCGGTGACAGCGCCCTTGGCGCACTGGACCACCGTCTCCGCATCACCCTTGCCGCAGAGGTAGATGGAGACGTTGACCTTGTCGTACCAGTAGTCCTTCATCGTGCTGACCTGCTCGCGCATGAGCAGCGCGCCGCCGAACAGGGCAAGCGAGAGGGCGACGGAGACGACGACGGCGAAGGTCATCGTGAGGTTGCGACGGAGGCCGACGCCGATCTCCGACAGGACGAACTGGGCGCGCATGGCGTCCTTTCAGTACTCGGTGCTCAGTGCTGGTAGCCGTAGACGCCGCGCGCCTGGTCGCGTACGAGACGGCCCTGCTCAAGCTCGATGACGCGTTTGCGCATCTGGTCGACGATGTTCTGGTCATGGGTCGCCATGATCACGGTGGTGCCGGTCCGGTTGATCCGGTCCAGCAGCTTCATGATGCCGACGGAGGTCTGCGGGTCGAGGTTGCCGGTCGGCTCGTCCGCGATCAGCAGCATGGGCCGGTTCACGAAGGCCCGCGCGATCGCCACGCGCTGCTGCTCACCACCGGAGAGCTCGCCGGGCATCCGGTCCTCCTTCCCGCCGAGACCGACGAGGTCGAGGACCTGGGGGACCGCCTTGCGGATCTCGCCGCGCGGCTTGCCGATCACTTCCTGGGCGAACGCCACGTTCTCCGCGACGGTCTTGTTGGGAAGCAGCCGGAAGTCCTGGAAGACGGTGCCCAACTGGCGCCGCATGTGCGGCACCTTCCAGTTGGACATGCGCGCGAGGTCCTTGCCCAGGACGTGGACCATGCCCTGGCTGGCGCGCTCCTCACGGAGGATGAGTCGCATGAAGGTGGACTTGCCGGAGCCGGAGGAGCCCACCAGGAAGACGAACTCGCCCTTCTCGATATCGAGAGACACATCCCGTAGAGCGGGACGGCTCTGCTTGGGGTAGGTCTTGGAGACGTTGTCGAATCGGATCACGGATGCACCACGGTCGGCCGGGAGTAGGTGAGCGTGACCATACGCGAACCGGACTGACGCGTGCAGGCGCGCGTACCGGGATGGGTGATTTATGCCGGAACGCAAGCGGACGCGAACCGGGAGCTTCCGTTACCTGTCCGGCGGGCCGCGCCGAAATCCTCGCGAGCTGGCACAGTGGTAGGGGAACGGTCGCGTTTCCGTGAGCGTTGTGCGGAGGGACAGCTTGTGCGGCTCCGCCGCGCGGGAGGAGGAAAGCGCATGACCTATGACCGATTGGTGTGCGCGAACTGTGCGGCGCCCGTGGCCGAGGGCCGCTGCCCCGTCTGCCGGGCCAGCCGGGCACGGCTGGAGCAGCAGGGACAGGGCCAGGGTCCCTTCGGCGGGATGAACCCCATGATGCTGATCGCCCTGCTGGTGGTGCTGCTGTGCGCCTTGGCGCTGCTCGCGCACCAGGCCGCGTGACCGAGAGCGCCCCTCCCATTACCTGAACTCCGCCGAAGACCGGTACGGACCGGTCGGCACGGACGCCCTCCGCGACCGGTCGCGGCACTGCACGGAGGCCGGTGGGCAGATTCCGTGGGATTCCGTGGTGGCTCGCGCCGAAGGGGCCCTCAGGGGCGGGGAAGGGCCTACACGCACTGCACGCACTGGGACCCGGTCCGCCGAGGCGGACCGGGTCCCAGTCGTCGTACACGTACCGCTTGCGGACCGTCAGGCGGCCGTGCGGCCGTTCACCAGGCGCGGGAGGATCCGGAAGCCGATGCCTCCGGCGATCATCGTCGCGGCACCGACGAGCAGGAACGTGGTCTCGGCCGCACCGGTCTCGGCGAGCTCGTCCTTGCCCTTGCCCTGCTCGGCCGGCTGGTTGCCGACCGAGTCGGTGTCGGTGTTGTCGGCGCACTCGGCACCGTTCAGGTCGACGGTGCAGTTGCCGCCGCCGTTGCCACCGTCGGTCCCGGAGCCGGAGCCGCCGGTGGTCGTGTCGCCGCCCGAGGCGTTGCCGCCACCGCTGGAGTCGCCACCGCCGACAGCCGCGTCGCCACCACCAGCGGCAGCGTCACCGCCACCCGCAGCGTCCTCACCACCAGCGGCAGCGTCACCGCCACCCGCAGCGTCCTCACCACCAGCAGCAGCGTCACCGCCACCCGCAGCATCTTCACCACCAGCAGCAGCGTCACCGCCACCCGCAGCATCCTCACCACCAGCAGCAGCGTCACCGCCACCCGCAGCATCCTCACCACCAGCAGCAGCGTCACCGCCACCCGCAGCATCTTCACCACCAGCGGCAGCGTCGCCACCGCCTGCGGCGTCCTCACCACCAGCGGCAGCGTCACCGCCACCCGCCACGTCGGCGCCACCGGCGACATCCGCGCCACCCGCGACGTCGGCACCGCCGGCCGCGTCGCCACCGCCGGCCGCGTCTTCGCCGCCCGAGGCGTCGCCGCCACCGTCCTCCTCGCCGCCGACGCCGATGTTCACGACGTCGTTGTTGGCCGCGTCGTTGACGCCGATGCCGACGCCGATCCCAACGGCCTGCGCCGCACCCGCGGCGGTGAGCGAGGCGCCTGCGGCAATGACCGCACCCGCGGCTATCCGCGCGACGCGTACTCGCGTCTTCTTCGTCATGTGCTGCTACCCCCAGTAGCTGTTCTCGTCAATGGAGCAGCCATATGCGGGGCCACGGCCCTGCGGGGTTTGCTCCGAGCACCGGCCGACATCGTGCCGCGGCCGTCCCGCCCGCCCCCGATCACACCCGTCCCAGACATACGCATGCTGCTGAAGCAGCCTGTCCAGAGTTAAGGACTACGTCAAGGCCGATCCGTGCAATGTGCGGTGCTTTGAAGGCAATTGGCCTTCATTCGGCATCAGGACTGTGACGCAGTCACCACGCCGTCCCCCCAACTGCCCGGCCGGAACACGAAGGAGCCCGGACGGTGATCGCCGTCCGGGCTCAACCGCTTCACAGGAGCAGGCTACTTCTCGTTCTGCTTGCGCCAGCGGATACCGGCCTCGACGAAGCCGTCGATCTCGCCGTTGAAGACCGCTTCCGGGTTGCCCATCTCGAACTCCGTACGCAGGTCCTTGACCATCTGGTACGGGTGCAGGACGTACGACCGCATCTGGTTGCCCCAGGAGTTGCCGCCGTCGCCCTTGAGGGCGTTCATCTTCGCCTGCTCCTCCTGGCGGCGGCGCTCAAGGAGCTTCGCCTGGAGGACGTTCATCGCGGACGCCTTGTTCTGGATCTGCGAACGCTCGTTCTGGCAGGAGACGACGATGCCGGTCGGCAGGTGGGTCAGCCGGACCGCGGAGTCCGTGGTGTTGACGCCCTGGCCGCCGGGGCCGGAAGAGCGGTACACATCGATGCGGAGCTCGGACTCGTCGATCTCGACGTGGTCCGTCTGCTCGACGACCGGGAGCACCTCGACGCCCGCGAAGGACGTCTGTCGGCGGCCCTGGTTGTCGAAGGGCGAGATCCGGACGAGCCGGTGGGTGCCCTGCTCGACGGAGAGCGTGCCGTAGGCGTACGGCACCTCCACCGCGAAGGTGGTCGACTTGATGCCGGCCTCTTCGGCGTACGCCGTCTCGTAGACCTCGGTCTTGTAGTTGTGCCGCTCGGCCCAGCGCAGGTACATGCGCTGGAGCTTCTCCGCGAAGTCCGCCGCGTCGACGCCGCCGGCCTCGGCCCGGATGGTCACCAGGGCCTCCCGCGCGTCGTACTCGCCGGACAGGAGGGTACGGACCTCCATCTCGTCGAGCGCCTTCTTCACGGAGGCCAGCTCGGACTCGGCCTCCGCGAGCGCGTCGGCGTCGCCCTCGTCCTCGGCGAGCTCGAAGAGGACTTCGAGATCGTCGATGCGGCCGCGCAGGGCCTCCGTCTTGCGGACCTCGGCCTGCATGTGCGAAAGCTTGCTGGTGATCTTCTGCGCCGCCTCCGGGTCGTCCCACAGGGACGGAGCGGCAGCCTGCTCCTCAAGGACGGCGATGTCACCCCTCAGCGCATCCAGGTCCAGGACGGCCTCGATCGACCCCATGGTCGAGGAGAGGGACTTCAGCTCTTCGGAAATATCGACGACTGCCACGGGTCCAGCGTAACGGCTGTCGGCGCGGACGTTCCTCGGGCCGCGTGATCGCGGCCCGCCGCCCCTTCTTTCCCGGCCCGCCGCGCCTTCTTTCCCGGCCCGGCGCCGCCCTGTTCCGCAGGGGGCGCCGGAGGCTCTCAAGGGGGGCCGGGGGCTCTCAAGGGGCGCCGGGGGCGGAGCTGCCGGTGTCCTGCGGGGTCTCGCCCGCGTCGTCACCGCTCATCGCCAGCCAGCCGCCGACACCGAGTGCGGCGACGAGTATCAAAGCCACCGCGCCCAGAGTGAGGCGGCGCTTGCGGATGGCCGCCGACTTGTTGCGGGCCGAGCCGGGGCGGGGCCGGCCGGGGGCGCGCGGGGCGCGGGCGGTGCCCCTGGGGCCGCCGGAGAGCTCGTCGGGGGCCGGTACGCGCATGCTCGTGTGGGTGTCCCGGTTGGAGTCGGGGGACGAACCGGGGACCAGCGGCACCGCGCCCCGGCGGCGGGGCTCCTCGGCGGCCGGGGTGTACTGCTGCTCGTCGTAGCTCTGCCCGTGCGGCTGGGGCTCCGGCTCGTCGTCCGGCTCGTCCACGTCCAGCGGCGGGATGCCGGCGAGCTGCGGGAGCTGTTCGCGCAGCCGGGCCGCCAGCTCGGAGGCGCGCAGCCGGGAGGCCGGGGCCTTGGCCAGGCACTGGACCAGCAGCTGCCACAGCTCCTCCGGGATGCCGGGGAGCGGGACGACGGTCTCGGTGACATGGCGGCGCAGTACGGCGCCGGGGTGGCCGCCGCCGAAGGGCGTGAAGCCCGCGAGGAGCTCGTACAGCACCGTCGCCAGGGCGTAGATGTCGACGGCGGCGCGCGGCGGGAGGCCCTCGACGATCTCGGGCGCCAGGTAGTCGGGCGTCCCGATGATCTTGGTGGCCTTGGTGCGCCGCGGGGTGTCGATCAGCTTGGCCACGCCGAAGTCGGTGAGCAGCGCCGGGTGGGAGTTGCCGGGGCCGAGCGGGCCCTCCATGTCGAGCAGGATGTTCTCCGGCTTGACGTCGCGGTGGACGACCCCGGCGGCGTGCGCGGCGGCGAGGCCGTCCGCGACATCCGCGACGATCGCGACGGCGGCCTCCGGGGCCAGCCTGCGCTCGCGGTCGAGCCGGGTGCGCAGGTCCGTGCCGCGTACCAGGTCCATGACCAGCGCCAGGTCGTTGCCGTCCACCACGAGGTCGCGGACGGCGACGATGTGCGGATGGTCGAGGCCGAGCAGGGCGGTGCGCTCCTGGACGAACCGGCCGACGAGTTCCTGGTCGGACGCGAGGTCCTCGCGGAGCAGTTTGATGGCGACGGGCCCCTCGGGCCCGTCGCCGAGCCACACCGTGCCGGCGCTGCCACGCCCCAGGATCTGGTGGGCGGTGTACCGGCTGCCGATATTCCGTGCCAAGACTGCTCCCTCAGCGGCTGGCGATTGGGCCCTCGCGCAACAACCCCCGGTCGACAAAGTTACGCGGCGATCGGGGGGTTGCGTGCCCTGGATGGCGCCAACCTTCACTTCTGCGTACGAATTGCCAGCGAATTGGTTCGCAGAAGTCGATATAGCTACAGAATTGACGGGGCGTCCAGTCGGACCGGCGGCGCCCCGCTCCCGTCAGTTACCGCTGTCTCCGCCCAGCGCCGAGACCCAGTCGCTGATCTTGCCCGCGGCGTCACTGATCGCGTGCCAGTAGCTCTGGCCCTGGCCGATCCAGTCCTTCAGCGGAGTGAGCTCCCAGATCAGCCAGCTCGCGACGACGAGAAGGACCAGCGTGAACAGGCAGCCCTTCAGGCAGCCGAGGCCGGGGATCTTCATCGGGTTGGCGCTGCGCTGCCTGGGCTCGCGCGGCGCGCGCTGAGCAGGCTGCTGCGGCTGCTGCGGCTGCTGCGGCTGCTGCGGCGGCGCGTACTGCTGACGCTGACGCTGCTGCTGCGGCTGATACTGCTGCTGCTGCGGCTGATACTGCTGCTGCTGGGGCTGGTACTGCTGCTGCGGGGGGTACTGCTGCTGAGGCTGCTGCCGGTTCTGCGGGGGGTACTGCT
The DNA here is from genome assembly GCF_044751215.1 of Streptomyces sp. NPDC088730. Taxonomy (NCBI): domain Bacteria; kingdom Bacillati; phylum Actinomycetota; class Actinomycetes; order Kitasatosporales; family Streptomycetaceae; genus Streptomyces; species Streptomyces sp. NPDC088730. The sequence goes on along the minus strand of NZ_JBIVLK010000001.1, from coordinate 50,306 downwards.
GCCCGCGCGGCTGCTGTTGTTGCTGTTGGTGCTGTTGCTGCTGGCGCTGGGGGCGGCGGCGCAGCGGGTCCTGGCTCGGGTCGAGGTACTGGACCTGCGTCTGGTCGTTGCGGTCGCGAGCGGCCTGGAGCTGGGACTGCCAGGGGTGCGGTCCGTCGGGCTGCGGGGCGCCCGCGGGCTGCGACGGGACGGGCGGCATGACCGCGGTCGGGTCGGGGTGGCCGCCCTGCCCGGCGTTCTGCTGCATGACGCTGGTGGCCGCGTTCGGGTCGTACGAGCCGGCGTTGCTCGGCAGCACCTGTGTCGGGTCCGCCGCGCCGGGCGTCTCCGGGACGGCGGTGGGCGCCGGGTCGGGTGCCAGCAGGACCGCCACGCCGTCGGCGGCGGCGATCTGCGCCGAGTTCGCGTGCACGCCGATGCCGGCGGCGACGGTGCGCAGCGCGCGGGCCAGGTTCTCCGCACTGGGCCGCCGGTCCGGGTCCTTGCTCAGGCAGCGCTCTATGACGGTCCACAGGGGCGCGGGGACCGTGCTGGGGCGGCGGGGCTCCTCGCTGAGGTGCCGCTGGAGGACTTCGAGGGCGGTGCCCCCGGCGAACGGCGGACGGCCGGTGAGCAGCTCGTACAGCAGGATTCCGGCGCCGTAGATGTCGACGGCGGAGGTCTGCGGGCGGCCCTCGGCCGATTCGGGCGCCACATAGGCCGGCGTGCCGACGAACTCGTGGGTCCGGGTCAGCCCCGGGGAGTCCGCGAGCCGGGCGATGCCGAAGTCGGTGAGCATCGGGTGCATCTGGCCGTCGCGCTCGGAGACCAGCACGTTGGCGGGCTTCAGGTCGCGGTGGACGACGCCGTCGGCGTGGCTGGCGGCGAGCGCGTCCGCGATCTGCGCGGTGAGCAGCGAGGCGGCGACCGGGCTGAGCGGGCCGTTGTCGCGCAGGTAGTGGTGCAGGTCGGGACCGTCGACCAGGTCCATCACCAGGGCGAGGAGGTCTCCCTCCACGACCAGGTCCCGGGTGCGCACGATGTTCTCGTGGGTCAGCCGCAGCAGCACGGAGCGCTCGCGCAGGAACCGCATCACGACATCCGCGTCGTTGGCGAGCTCCTCCTTGAGGACCTTGATCGCGACGAGTTCGCCGGGCTGGCCGGTGACGGCCGCCTCGGCGCCCGCGGCCTCGCGCTGGCGGGCACGCCAGACGGTGCCCGTGGCGCCGCGTCCCAGCGGCTCCTCGAGCAGGTACTTGCTGCCTACCGGCCGCACGTCATGCGCTCCCTGCTGATCGTGGTGCTTGCGGTCCCCCGGATTGCCTCCAGGAGTTTCCGGCCCACTCTAGAGCCTGTCCGGGGCTGGGTGACCGGCTCCGCCTGGTTGCCGCTTTGTCCGGAATTCCCCGAGGGGGCGGGTCTCGGCGCCCCGGGGTGCACCGGTTGCGGAGGAAGACGCCCACTTCGTACGGATGGTTGCCGCACCGGGGGGGCGCGCGATTCCCCGGGGCTCCGGCGCGGACCGGATCGGCCGTGCCGGGAACGGGCCAAGCAGGCACTTTTGTACGCACAGCAGACCTTTCAAGATCACTTAGCGGTGACCCCCGGGCGTGTTGTCAGTGGCAGGTGCGAGGATGCCTCCAGCACGGAACCGTGGGTCGGGAGCCCCGCGGTACGTGACGAACCTGTACCGGACGACGCGTCCGTGCCGGGTGGGGGGAATCACAGGGCTTTTCCCCTGCCGGGCACCCCGCGCAGAAGGGACCGCTGACGGCGATGCAGATCCGGCTGACCGTCCTCGCGCCGCGCAGCGGCCAGACCCCGGCGCGCGCCTGCGATGTGCTGGTCACCGCCCCCGTGGGGACGGCGCTGGCCACTGTGGCGTCCGGCCTGGCCGCGGCCGTCTCCGGGCCGGACGGCTCCCTCGGCAGCGGCGCGGTGGTGCTGTTCGCCGGACGGGAACGGCTCGACGCACAGCGCAGCGCCCTCGGTGAGCCGCCCTTGGTCGACGGAGCGGTGCTCTCGCTCCAGGTCCCGGGCGAGGACGAGTCGACGGACGACACCGTTCCGGCGCGGCTGCACGTGATCGCCGGACCGGACGCGGGCGGGGTCCACCTGCTGCACGGCGGGCAGATCCGGATCGGCCGCTCGGCCGAGGCGGATGTGCCGCTCGACGACCCGGACGTCTCGCGGCTGCACTGCGCGGTGACCGTCTCCGACGACGGCCGGGTCTCGGTGGCCGACCTGGGCTCGACCAACGGCACCTCGCTGGACGGCGCGGAGGTCCGCGACCGGCCGCTTCCGCTGCAGCCCGGTGCGCTGCTGCGGCTGGGCGAGTCGACGCTCCGGCTGACCTCTGGGGCGCGGACGCCGACACTGGCGACGGCGCCGGACGGCGAGGGGCATCTGCGGGTGGCCGGCGCCCCGGCCGGCCCCGGTTACGGGGACGGCTCCGCCCACGCGCACGGCGCGGACGCACGCCGCGGGCCGGGTTCCGACGACGAAGCCGCCTTCCACGAACGCGGAGACGGACACGGACATGCACACGGACACGGACACGAACACGGGCACGGACACAGCCACGAGCACGGCGCGGACGACGACGGGCGCGGGCAGTCCCGGCCCCGGCCCGGCTCAGGGGCCGCCGGCCGCCACCCGGACGAGGAGCCGCCCCGGCGCGGCATAGGCGCCTGGGCCCGCCGGCTCACGGGCGGCAAGGGCGATCCGGTGCACGAGAGCGCGCCCGACGAGACGCCCGCACCGGTCCCGGCCCCCGCCACCTTCACCGCGCTGCCCACCGCTCCGGAGGGCACCTGGCCCGATCCGGCCTCGGTACTGCTGACCGCGCTCGGCCCCGGCCCCCGGCTGTGGGAGCGCGACACCGCGCATCCGGAGGCGCTGGTGGTCCGGCTGGGCACCACGGAGCGGGCCGAGCTGCCGGCCGTGCCGGTGACCGTGGGACTGCGGGAGGCGGGCTCACTGGGGCTCGCCGGACCGCGGGACCGGCTGTCCGGACTCGCCCGCTCGGCCGTGGCGCAGCTCGCCGCCCTGCACTCCCCCGCCGATCTGGAGATCGTGCTGATCAGCACGGACCGGGCGCGCGGTCTCGACGAGCGCAGGCGCGAGTGGTCCTGGCTCGGCTGGCTGCCGCATCTGCGCCCGATGCACGGCCAGGACTGCCGGCTGCTGCTCGCGTACGACCGCGAGCAGGCCGCCGCCAGGACCACGGAGCTGGTCCGCCGCCTGGACGACGGGCCGCTGGGCCCCGGCTGGGCGAGCCTGGACCGCGCGACGGTCGCCGAGGCCTCCCGGCACTACGAGGGTCCGTTCACGGTGGTGATCGTGGACGGCGACCCCGGCTCCTCCGCACTGCGTGAGAGCACCGCCCAGCTGGCCTCGGCGGGCGCGGCGGCGGGCATCCACCTGATCTGCCTGGCCGAGACCCCGGCCGCCACCCCCACCTCGCCGGTCGCGGCGACATACGAAGCGGCGTGCCACGCCTCCATCGCGTTCCGGGAGTGCGGGGCCGTGGCGATGCTCAGCGGTGACGTGGCGACGGCCCTGCGGCTGCTGCGCACGGCGGGCGGGCGCGCGGCGGGCCACGGCACGGTCGCCACGGTGGACGCGGTCTCCGCGCACTGGGCGCAACGATTCGGCAGGGCGCTGGCCCCGCTGCGCGCGGAGGGCCCGTCCGGGCTGCCGGGCCGGCCGGCCACGGTGGCGCTCCCGCCCTCCGCCCGGCTCCTGGACGAACTGGGCCTGGCCCGCGCCACCCCGGCCTCCCTGATGGCCCGCTGGGCCTCGACGGCGGACGACCAGCCGGGCGCGACGGTGCGCGGCTCCGGCGGCTGGACGGGCACCCGCGCCCCGGGCCCACGCGTGGGCGCCCAGCGCACGAGCTCCGAATCAGCCCGCACGGACGGCCCCGGCTCGGGCCGTACGCCGTACCCGGACCGCTCCGGCACCCACGACAACAGCACCTCCGGCCGTACGCCGTACCCCGACCGCTCCGGCACCCACGACAACAGCACCTCCGGCCGTACGCCGTACCCGGACCGCTCCGGCACGTACGACAGCAGCACCTCCGGCCGCACCCCGTACCCCGACCGCTCCGGCACGTACGACAGCAGCACCTCCGGCCGCACCCCGTACCCCGACCGCTCCGGCACGTACGACGGCAGCACCTCCGGCCGCACCCCGTACCCCCGGGTGGGCGGGGAGCGGTATGACGCGGGGGCCGGGGAGCCGCAGAGTTCGCGCACCCTGCCCGGCTCCGACACCCGTGGCTGGGACGGGTCCGCGGATGTGCGGGGCGGTGACAGCCTGCGGTCCGCGGGTTCCGGGCGCTCCTCCGGCCGGGTCAGCGGGCCGCGTCAGGGCGACGCGCCCCGCGTCGCCACCGCGGACACCGGTGCCCGCCCGGCGGTCCGTCCCGACGAGGGCGCCGCGTTCGCCGGGCGGCCCGTCGTGGTGCTCGGGGCCGGTCCCCGGGGCCCGGTCAGCGTGGATCTCGCCGACGAGGGGCCGCACCTCCTGATCGAGGGGCCCGGCGGCAGCGGGCGTACCGAACTGCTGAGGGCCGTCGCCGCGTCGCTGGCGGCCGCCGCCCGGCCCGACCGGCTCGGCATCCTGCTGGTCGACGGCGCCGGGGGCGAGCGCGGCGAGAGCCTGCGCCCCTGCTTCGAACTCCCGCATGCGTTCACGCACTTGGTGGCTTCGGACCCGGTCAGGATGCGGGAGTTCGCGCAGGCGCTGGGCGCCGAGGTGAAGCGGCGGGCCGAGCTGCTCGGCGGGCTCGACTTCGCCGAGTGGCACAGCCGTTCGGATGCGGCACGGCGGTCCGCCGGTCAGCGGCCGCCCAGTTCGACCGGCGGAGAGCACGGCGACGTGGACTCCCAGATGACCGGCACCCTGCAACTGCGGCCGATGGCCCGGCCGCCGGAGCCGGGCCCGTCACCGCTGCCCAGGCTCGTCGTGCTGGTGGACGACTTCGACGCGCTGATCGCCCCCGCCCTCGGCAGTCCGGGCCGGCCGGCCGCCGGTTCGGTCGTCAGGGCGCTGGAGACCGTGGCCAGGGAGGGCGGCCGGCTCGGCGTCCACCTGGTCGCGACGTCCGCACGGCCGGACCGCACGCAGGACACCGACCTGGCGCACGGGGCCCGGCTGCGGGTCGTGCTCGATCCGCCCGCCGTTCCGCCCTCGCCGGACGCCCCGGCGCCGGGCCGGGGCCGGCTGGGTCATCCGGACGGGAGGGTGACACCGTTCCAGGGCGGCCGCGTCACGGGCCGCATTCCGCGTACGGCGACGCTGCGCCCCACGGTCGTACCGCTGGAGTGGGAGCGGATGGGCGACCCGCCGACCCGCCGGCCGGTGCGCGAACTGGGCAACGGGCCGACCGACCTGGCGCTGCTGGCCAGCGCGCTGGAGCGGGCGGCTCGTTCGGTCAACGCCCAGCCGCCGGCTCCGCTCGCGCCCGTTCACCCCTGAGTGCGACCGGCCCGCGGGTACGGGCCGGTCGTCCCCAATCTCCGTATACCGTCACTGACTTGACGTCACGAGCCCACAACGATCACCGACTTGTGCCCGATCCCGGTATTGCGGCACCCGGATGCCGGGCGTAGGACTGTGCGCACACGACCACGTGAAGAGTGACCGGAACCGTCGGAGTCCGGCGGTTCCGATCGGTGCACGCGCACAGGAGAGACGGGGCAGGGATGCGCACAACGCTTCGGATTCGCAGGGCCGCCATGGTCTTCACAGCCATCGGAGCACTGGCCCTCACCGGCTGTGGCGACGACGGTGACGGCGGAAAGGGCAAGGCCGACGGGGGCGGCTCCGAAGGTGGCAAGGACAGCGCGTCGAGCGTCGTCCTGCCGAAACTGGACGGCGAGAAGATCTCCGTCGCGGCGGTCTGGACCGGTCCGGAACAGGCCAACTTCGTCAAGGTCCTCAAGGAGTTCGAGAAGCGCACGGGGGCGACGGTCACCTTCGTCCCGGCGCAGGACCCGATCGTCAACTTCCTCGGTACGAAGATCGCGGGCGGTCAGCCGCCGGACGTCGCGATGATCCCGCAGGTCGGCGCGATCCAGCAGGCCGTCGCGAAGAAGTGGGCGAAGCCCGCCGGGGACGGGGCGAAGGCTCAGCTGACCAAGAACTACTCCAAGGTCTGGCAGGACCTGGGGGCCGTGGACGGCACCCAGTACGGCGTGTACTTCAAGGCCGCCAACAAGTCGCTGATCTGGTACAACGCCAAGGCGTTCGAGAACGCCGGGGCGAAGGAGGCGAAGACCTGGAAGGAATTCCTGGCCACCGCGGAGACGGTGTCCGCCTCTGGTGTCACCCCGGTCTCGGTGGCCGGTGCGGACGGCTGGACGCTCACCGACTGGTTCGAGAACATCTACCTCTCCCAGGCCGGCCCGGAGAAGTACGACCAGCTGGCCCAGCACAAGATCAAGTGGACGGACCCGTCCGTCAAGGACGCGCTGACCACGCTCGGGCAGCTGTTCGGCAAGCCCTCCCTGATCGCGGGCGGCGCGGACGGCGCACTCCAGACGGAGTTCCCGGCCTCGGTCACCCAGACCTTCACCGGCGGTGACCAGCCCAAGGGCGCGATGGTCTTCGAGGCCGACTTCGTAGGCGTCAACATCCAGCAGACCAAGGCCAAGATCGGTACGGACGCCAAGGTGTTCCCGTTCCCCGCGGTCGGCGCCGAGTCGCCCGTGGTGACCGGCGGGGACGCGGCGGTGGCGCTGAAGGACACCAAGGGCGCCCAGGCCCTGCTGACCTGGCTGGCCTCCGCCGACGCCGCGAAGATCGCGGCCGAGCAGGGCGGGTTCATCTCGCCCAACAAGGCCCTGGACGTGGCCGCCTACCCCAACGAGGTGCAGCGCACGATCGCGAAGGCGCTGATCGCGGCCGGTGACGCCGTCCGGTTCGACATGTCCGACCAGGCCCCGCAGTCGTTCGGCGGGACGCCCGGCAAGGGTGAGTGGAAGAGCCTCCAGGACTTCCTCAAGAACCCGAAGGACATCGCGGGGACCCAGGCCAAACTGGAGTCCGACGCGGCCAAGGCGTACAAGAGCTGACGGGATGACGACAGCCGCAGCGGGGGGCGCCGAAGAGGCGCCCTCCGCCGACACCGGATCCCGCGGCGGGACCTCGGTACCCGCCCCCAGAAAGCCCGGGGACGGGCAGCCGCCCGTCCGCCGGGTGCCCAGCCGCAAGAGCGTGACCGGTACCCGCAGGATCTTCGCGGCGCTCTTTCTGCTGCCCGCGCTGGTCCTGCTCGGCGCGCTCGTGGTCTACCCGATCGTGTACTCCGTCTACCGGTCGTTCCTCGACCAGGCGGGGACCGGATTCGCCGGACTCGACAACTACAAGGCGCTGTTCTCCGACGACACCATCCGTACCGCGATCAAGAACAACGCGATCTGGGTCGTCCTGGCACCGACCGTCTCCACCGTCCTCGGCCTGATCTTCGCCGTGCTGACCGAACGGATCCGCTGGGGAACGGCGTTCAAGCTGATCGTCTTCATGCCGATGGCGATCTCGATGCTCGCGGCCGGCATCATCTTCCGGCTGGTCTACGACCAGGCGCCGGAGCGCGGGATCGCCAACGCCGTCGCGGTGGGCGTGCACGACACGTTCAGCGGGTCGACCGGCTTCCCCAAGGCGCATCCGCTGCCCGTCCACCCGCTCAAGGCGGCCGGCGGCGGGTCCTTCGTGACCAGGACGCCGGTCCGGGCCGGGGAACCGGTCCAGCTGCCGCTGGTCGGGGTGGCGCCCGCGAAGATGCCCGGCGACGCGAAGCCCGCGCGGACCCCCGCGAAGGCGGACGGCGGGAAGATCACCGGCACCGCCTGGCTGGACTTCACCAAGGGCGGCGGCGGAAAGCCCAACGTCATCGACCCCTCGGAGCTCGGCCTCAAGGGCATCAAGGTCGAGGCCGTCAAGGGCGGCGAGGTGGTCGCCTCGGCCACCGCGGGCGCCGACGGCACGTTCACCCTGCCCGCGGCGGCGGACGGCGCCGAACTCCGGCTCCCCGCCTCCAACTTCAGGGAGCCGTACAACGGCGTCGACTGGCTCGGGCCGAGCCTCGTGACGCCCGGCATCATCGGCAGCTACGTCTGGATGTGGGCGGGCTTCGCCATGGTGCTGATCGCGGCCGGCCTGGCGGGTCTGCCGCGCGAACTCCTGGAAGCGGCCCGGGTCGACGGGGCCAACGAGTGGCAGGTGTTCCGCCGGATCACGGTGCCGATGCTCGCCCCGGTCCTCGCGGTGGTCCTGGTGACGCTGATGATCAACGTCCTGAAGGTCTTCGACCTGGTCTTCATCATCGCGCCGGGCTCCTCGCAGGACGACGCGAACGTGCTGGCGCTCCAGCTCTACCGGTCCTCGTTCGGCACCGACGCGGACCTGGGGATCGGCAGCGCCATCGCGGTACTCCTGCTGCTGCTGGTGGTCCCGGTGATGCTCTTCAACATCAGGCGGATACGGAAGGAGGCGCGCCGATGACGGCACCCACGGCCACGGCGCCGCCCGCCGGGGCGGGCGGCGCCCCGGACACCGGCACGGCGAAGGCCGGGCGGTCGCTCGGCGCCCGGATCGCGGCACGGGCCGGCGGCGGCGTGATGCGCGTCGTCCTGATCCTGGTGGCCCTGTTCTGGCTGATGCCCACCATCGGGCTGTTCCTGTCCTCGCTGCGCAGTGCGGACAGGATCGCGGCGACCGGCTGGTGGAAGATCTTCACCACCCCGTCCGAGCTGACCTTCGACAACTACCAGCGGCTGCTGGATAATTCGACGATCACCGACTCGCTGTTCAGCACGGTGATGATCACCGTGCCGTCGACCGTTCTGGTCGTGGTGATCGGCTCGCTCGCCGGATACGCCTTCGCCTGGATGGAGTTCCCGGGCCGCGACTGGTGGTTCCTGGTCGTGGTGGGGCTGTTGGTGGTCCCGGTTCAGGTGGCGCTGATCCCGGTCTCCAAGCTCTTCGGCACGGTCGGCATCTTCGAGACGACCTTCGGCGTGATCATCTTCCACACCGCCTTCGGACTGCCGTTCGCCATCTTCCTGTTGCGCAACTTCTTCGCGGAGATCCCGCGAGAACTGCTGGAGGCGGCGCGGCTCGACGGGGCGGGCGAGATCAGGCTCTTCACCCGGGTCGTGATGCCGCTGGGCGGTCCGGCGATCGCCTCACTGGGGATCTTCCAGTTCCTCTGGGTGTGGAACGACATGCTGGTCGCACTGATCTTCGCGGACTCCGACTCGCCGCCGATCACGGTCGCACTCCAGCAGCAGGTACGGCAGTTCGGCAACAACATCGATGTGCTGGCGCCCGGCGCCTTCGTCTCGATGGTGATTCCGCTCGCGGTGTTCTTCGCCTTCCAGCGCCAGTTCGTCTCCGGCGTCATGGCGGGTGCGGTCAAGTAGTCACCGGGCGGGAGCCGCGCCCCGGGGCGCGCACGTCAACGCGGGGCAGTCCGGCCGGTCACCACGGACTGCCCCGTACGCGTGCCGGGGACGCCTCGGTCCCCGGCGGAGGACCGGGAATACCACACACCGTGCGCCCCGGGAGGCCCAAGGTTCACTTAAGGGTGTGCGTAGTATGATAAGTGGGGCCTCCATCAGCCGCGCGGCCGACCACCGCGGCCGCCCCAGCGGGGCCCCACCCTTCCCCTCCCCCGCTCGCACCGTTGCCAGCCCCATGCCCGTTCCACTGGGCACTCCGCAGTAATCTGTCTGCGCCCCAGTACGCACAGTCCGAGAAAGAGTCTGTATGCCCCGGCTGAGTGTCATCATCCCCGTCCGCCGCGCCCGGGGAAGCCTGCGCGAGTGCCTGGAGTCGGTGCTCTCGCAGTCCTTCACGGACATCGAGGTGATCGGTGTGGATGACGGCGCTCCGGACGGCTCGGGGCTCGTGCTGGACGAGTTCGCCGCGCTCGACAACCGGGTCCGGGCGATCCACCTGCCCGCGGGCGCGGGAGCCCACGGTCGGCGCAACGCCGGTGCCGAGCGGGCCACCGGGGACTACCTCCTGTTCCTGGAGGGCCACTACATCTACCTGCCGAACGCGCTGCGGGACATCGTGGAGCGGCTGGACGCCACCGGCGACCCCGATGTGCTGGTCTTCGGCCACCGCAAGCGCCCGTTCCGGGGCAAGACCCGGGCGACCCGGTCGCTGGAGCTGCTGAGCGGCATGCCCCAGGGCCCGCACACCCTGGCCGAGCGCAAGGACCTGCTGGACATCGCCCCCGTCTCCTGGAACCGGGCGGTCCGCCGCACCGTCGCCGAGCGCGAGAGCCTGGCCTTCGGCCCCGGCCCGCACGGTGAGCGCATGTACGCGCTCCTGACGCTCGCCGTCGCCGGCTCCGTCGCCACGCTGGGCACCGCCTGTGTCGAGCACCGCCAGCAGCGCTACCTGCCCGGCCTCGCGGACGAGGCGGAGCCCACGGCCGGCTCGACGCCGCTGGAGCTGATCGACGCGTACGGGGACCTGATGACCTCCGTCGAGGCCCGGCCGGCCCTGAGCCCCGTACGCGCGCTGCTCTTCGACCGTGCCGTCCAGGAGCTGCTGTCCGCGTACCCGGCGGTGACCAAGCGCCGCAGGCAGTACGTCAGCGCCGTCGCCGCGTTCCACAGCGCCCACCGCCCCGACGGCTTCACGTTCCCGGGCGGCGCGAAGGGGCTCCGGCCGCAGCTGATGAGCGGCGGGAAGTACGCCGCGCTCGGCGCCCTGGACACGGCCCTGGCCACCCGCCGCGGCCTGCGCTCGGCGCCCACCACGGCACGGGCCAAGGCGAAGAAGTCGTTCACCGCGCGCTACTACAAGGCGCAGCGCAAGCTTCCGCTCGACCCGAAGCTCGCCGTCTACGCCGCCTACTGGAACCGCGGCGTGAGCTGCAACCCGGAGGCGATCTACCGCAAGGCCCAGGAGCTGGCCCCCGATGTGCACGGGGTCTGGGTGGTGTCGAAGAACCAGGTGGACTCGCTGCCGAAGGGCATCGACTACGTGGTGCCCGGCACCCGCCGCTACTGGTCGGTGCTGGCCCGCGCCACGTACTTCTTCAACAACGTCAACTTCGCCGACCACCTGGTCAAGCGTCCGGGTCAGATCCACGTGATGACCCACCACGGCACCCCGCTGAAGATCATGGGGATGGACCAGCAGAACTATCCGGCGGCCGCGCAGGGGCTCAACTTCGACCGGCTGCTCAAGCGGGTCGACCGCTGGGACTGGAGCGTCTCCGCCAACCCGCACTCGACCGAGGTGTGGTCCCGCGCCTACCCGAGCGCCGCGCGCTCGCTGGAGACGGGTTACCCGCGCAACGACGTCTTCGCGACGGCGACACAGGAGCGGATCGACACGATCCGCGAGGGCCTCGGCATCCGCCCGGGACAGCGCGCCCTGCTGTACGCGCCGACCCACCGCGACTACGAGGCGGGCTTCACCAGCCGTCTCGACCTGGAGCGGTTCTGCGCGGCCGTGGGCCCGGACACCGTGGTCATGGTGCGCGCGCACTACTTCTACGGCGGCGCGGGCCTCCCGGAGAACCCGCAGATCATCGACGTCAGCGACCACCCCCGGATCGAGGACCTCTGCCTCGCGGCCGACGCGCTGGTCACGGACTACTCGTCGGTGATGTTCGACTACGCGCACCTGAACCGCCCGATCGTGGTGCACGCTCCGGACTGGGAGACGTACCGCACGGTCCGCGGTGTCGTCTTCGACCTGCTGTCCGGCAAGCCCGGCGAGACCCCGGGCGCCGTCGCGACGACCACGGACGAGCTGGCGCGGGCGTTCACCGACGGCAGCTGGAACAGCCCGGCGAACGAGGCGCTGCTGAAGGCGTTCCGTGAGCGGTTCTGCCCGTACGACGACGGCCGCGCCGCCGAGCGCGTGGTGCGCCGCGTCATCCTGGGCGAGGAGCCCGCGCCCGGCACGGCCTGAGCCGCCGCGCACGGCGAAGGGCCCGCCACCGGAGCGTTCCGGTGGCGGGCCCTTCGCCGTGCGCGGCCGGGGTCTTCCGTGTGGATCGGGCTGGATCAGGGAGCGGGGTCCGGTGCCGTGCGCCGCGAGGCGGAGGGTCGGGGCAACGCGGGGCGTTGTCGGCTGACGGCAGCGCCGCGAGGTGCGGTGCCGGGGCACGCGAGCCCAGCATGGTCCGAACGAGAGGCCTCAGCGCTGCTGGCCCGCCATGACCGTGGCGAGGCCGACGACCACGAGCACCGAGCCGCCCCAGGTCCACATCGAGGTCCGCTCGTGCAGCACGGTCGCCCCGGCCAGCACGATCAGCAGGTAGCCGAGCGCGTTGAACGGGTACGCGATGGAGAGCGGCACCTTGGCCAGGGTGGACATCCAGGCGAGGGCGGAGACCGCGAAGATCACCATCCCGACGACCACCCAGGGGCTGGTGGCGGCCCGCAGGGCGACGGAGCCGCCGTGCTCCCCGGCGGCCGCCGCGGCGCCCTTCATCCCGTGCTTGAGCATGATCTGGCCGCCCGCGGACGAGAACACGGCGAACAGCAGCAGCATCAGACTGGGAAGGGACAAGACCTTGCTCCTGACGGCGGCGGCCGGGTTCTCGGACGCGTGGGCTGCGGTGGGTGGGGGGACGGTAGTGGGTGGGGGGACGGTCGCCTCAGACGCCGACCCGGTCGGCGGGGACGTACTGTCGGTTGAGGATGTCCTGTACATCGACGTGCTCTCCAGCGATGATCGTCTCGGCCGCATGCGGGGTGAGCAGTGCGACGTGCTGATAGCCGAACAGCGTCGGCCTGATCCGGGTCAGCAGCCTCGAAAGACCGCCGAGTACCGCCGCGAGCGGGCCGCGCCCGAGTAGTGACCAGAACGGCGCCCCCGTCGAGGCGATGTCCAGGACGTCGTAGCCCGCGGCGCGCACCGTGCGGCGCAGGCTGGCCCGGGTGAAGAAGCGCAGATGCGTTTCGTCGAGGATGCCCCGGCGGTCGTAGTCGAAGGCGCCGACCGCGACCCGGATCCGTGAGTACCAGTGGCTGAAGTTCGGCACGGACAGCAGCACCTGGCCGCCGGGCCGGAGCACGGTGGCGACCTCGGTGAGCACCCGTTCCGGTCGGGAGAGGTGCTCGATGACGTCCCCGGCGACGACGTAGTCGAAGTCGGCGCCGAGCTCGGGCGGCAGTCCCTCCTCCAGGTTGGCGAGGTGGAAGTACGTGCACTTCTCGCGCACCCCGGGCACCTCGACGAAGTCCACCCCGGTCACCTCGTGGCCGAGTGCCTCCAGCCGCTGCGCGAACAGTCCGCCGGAGCAGCCGAGGTCCAGCACCCGGCCGGGCGGCAGCTTGCGCATCTTCTCCAGGATGACCGCGTGCGAGGAGCCGTCGCCCTCCTTGAAGGCGTACTCGACGGGCTTCGGGATCCAGGCGCAGGTGCCGAACCCCTTGACCGCCAGGCGGTATTCGAGGACGTCCTTGACGACGTCCTTGGCGTACTTCATGCCGTTGACGTAGCAGATCTCGTCGCCGTAGTACGTGGGCACGGGGATCTCCTTGATCCGCATTCCCGCGTCGAGCAGCTGGACGATGATCTGGGTGTCGAAGTCGAAGGCGTCGGTGTTCCGGTCGACCGGCAGCTTCTTGAGGGCCTCGACGCTGTAGGCACGGTACCCGGAGTGGAATTCGGTCAGCTGAGAGCCGAGGAGGCCGTTCTCCAGCCGGGTGAGAATGCGGTTGCCGAGCCATTTGTAGAGCGGCATACCGCCCTTGAGGGCGTTTCCGGACTTCATCATCCGGGACCCGAACACCGCCTCGCATTCGCCGCGTTCGATGGGCGCGACCATTTCGGGGAGCAGTTCCGGGGCATACTGTCCGTCGCCGTGCAGGAGCACGATGATGTCCAGTCCGTGTGCGGCCGCCAGTGCGTATCCGGCTTTCTGGTTTCCGCCGTATCCGAGGTTCTTGGTGTGCCGCATCACCACGGTGCGCGGCATTCCCTCCGCCTGCGACCAGCGGCAGCCGGCGGTGAAGGTCGCGTCGTGGCTGGCGTCGTCGAGAATGAGAATCTCGTCGACCCTGGACCGGAAATCCTCCGGAATCCGGTCGAGCGTCTTCTCCAGCGTTGTCTCCGCGTTGTACGCGACCACCAGGATGCCGATCCTGGGACTCGGGCTTTCCTTCACGGGGCGTTCTCCAGTTGCGCTCGGTGCTCGTTGCTGGGGTCGGGAACAGGTCGGTGTGTGGGGGGCCGCGGCCCTGGTGTGCGCGGTCAGTTGACGGCGGTACCGGAACGCTGCGACGTACGGGGAACGGCGAGCGGCGGGCAGGCGGCGGGGTGCCCGGCGGGTGTGTCCGGCCGGGTGGCGAGGATGCGGCGGACGCCGGTGACGAGTCCGGCCGCGAGGACGATCCATCCGGCGGCGCCCAGCTCCAGCACCGGCTCGCTCCAGCGCACCGCGGAGCGCCCGCTGTAGCCGAGGACGGTCGTCAGCCCGACCGCACAGCTGTACGCGAGCCCTTCCCAGAACCCGAGGACGAACGTTCCGGCGGCCGCCCAGGTCAGGTACTGGAGGCCGGAGGCGGTGGACAGGAGCAGCAGCAGGCCCAGCGTGACGGCGACGACCCCGGGCAGCTGCGCGGGCCGCAGCCACGCCAGCCAGACCCCGGCGGCCGCGCAGACCAGCACGAAGAGGAAGTGGCCGCCGCCCTGCATGAACGTGATGACGGACTCCGGCAGCCCGAGTACGTCCGCGAACCGGACGAGCCCCCAGAGCCGGTAGCTGCCGCCCTCGTACTCCAGGACGTTCTCCTTGAGCTGCTGCGGCACGGTCACCAGGGCCGGCCCCCAGACCAGCGCGAACAGCGCGCCGAATCCGGCGGCGAAGCGGACCAGCACCGGCCGGCCGCCGCGCAGCGCGGCGACGAACAGCGCCGGGACGACCACCACCGGAACGAACTTGACGCTGATCGAGAGCGCCGCGGCCACCCCGGCGGCCAGCGGTGACTTCCGGTCGGCCAGCAGATGGGCCGCGGCCAGGGCGAACGCGATGGCGACCGCGTCGGTGTTGCCGTGGTAACCGGAGGTGGCGATCAGTACCGGGCTGACGGCGACTCCGACACCACACAGCATCGCCGTCGTCCGGGCGGCCCGCCGCCGGACGATCTCGAAGACGAGAATCGCGCAGCAGAAATCCGCGAGGGACGCGGGTGAACGCATGAGGGTGGCGAACGACATTCCGAGTTCGGAGAGACCGTTCAGACCGAGCAGCATCCAGCCGGCCAGGGGCGGATGGTTGTAGACGGGCAGTCCGGGCAGCGGGTGCCCATAGATCCGGACGGGTCCGTACACGGTGACCGCCTTGGCGAATCCCGCGAAGATGCGTACATCGGCCGGGCCCGGCGAATTCGCCGCGATGACCATGCGAGTCAGGAGACCGACGGCCGCGGCAATGAGCACAACGGCTCTTGCGCGTCGCACGTCCCAGGATTCGCATCGCATTCGGATACCCATGAAAACAGAACGTAGCAACCCGGCGACGCTATGCAACGCACCGATGAGCACACTTTTACGGCGCACGGCTCGAATGTGCCGCGAGCCGGCGCAAACACCGGGAACGGAGAATCACCCGAACGGTTCAAACGGTCCGTGCCGTCCGTACGCCGGTTTCCGCTCACCGCGGCGGCGTCCGGGGGTTCACCACACGCCGGTGCCCGGCCGGTACGGGTACCGGCCGGGCACATGTGCCCCGCGGGGGCGGCGTTTCGCGCGGCGCGCGGACTACAGCATCCGGTCGACCACCCGGGCGGTCGCACGGCCGTCGTCGAGGTCGCAGAAGTCCCGCTTGAATGCCTCGTACGCTTCCGCGTGTCCCGCGATGGCCCGGACCGGGTCGCGCAGGGCCTCGATCAGCTCTTCGGAGCCCGGGATCAGCGGACCGGGGGCACGCTCCTCGAATTCGAAGCTGAATCCGCGCAGCGTGTCGCGGTAGTGCTCCAGGTCGTAGGTGTGGAACAGCATCGGACGGCCCGTCTGGGCGAAGTCGAACATCAGCGAGGAGTAGTCGGTGACCAGCACGTCGCTGATCAGCATCAGCTCGCCGACGTCCGGGTAGCGCGAGACGTCGCGGACGAATCCGGTGCCGCTGTCCGGCAGCCGGTCGGTGACCATGTAGTGACGCCGCACCAGCAGCACGGTGTCCGCGCCCAGTTCGCGCTCCGCGGCGGCCAGGTCGAGCTGGAGGCCCAGCGAGTAGCGCCCCCCGCCCAGCTGCTGGTCCTCGCGCCAGGTCGGCGCGTACAGCACGACCCGCTTGCCCTTGGGGATGCCGAGCCGCTCCCGTACCGCCTCCGCGACCTTCGTCCGGTCGGCGGCGTGGAAGAGGTCGTTACGGGGATAGCCGCACTCCAGCACCTCGCCCTCGAAGCCGAACGAGCGGCGCAGGACGGGGGTGGAGAAGGTGTTCGGGGAGACCAGGAAGCTCCACTGCCGGGCGCGTCCCCTGAGCGTGCTGATGTAGGCGGCGTTCGACTGGACCGTGCCCGCGAGCTCCAGGCCGATCCGCTTGAGCGGGGTGCCGTGCCAGGTCTGGACGACGGTCTGGTCCTCGCGGCGCTCGAACCACTCCGGCAGCTGCGTGTTGGTGACGACGTACCGGCTGCGGGCCAGCGCCTCGTGCCAGGCGGCCGAGCCGTGCTCCACGGCGACGGCGCCCGCGGGGATGACGGCCTGCTGGTCGCGGACCACCCACAGGTGCTCCAGCTCGGCTCCCCTGGAGACCAGTTCCTCGTAGACCGCCCGCGGCGAGTCGGAGAACTGACGGCCGTCGAAGGTGCTGTACAGGGCGGCCTCGCGCAGCGGCGCGCTGCGCTGCTGTGCGTAGGCGTCGCTCAGCAGCTTCTTGGCGCGCGGGCCGCGCTCGGAGGCGGCGAGCACCGGGGCGGAGACGACCAGGAGCTGGTCTCCGAAGCGCCGCGCGACGGTGTAGTCGCGGCCGGTGAGGGTGCGGGTGGCGGGCAGGGTGCTGAAGGCGGAGGCGGGGATGCGCAGCGCGATGTCGCCGCTCTCGTCGGCCGCGCCCTTCGCCCGGAAGAAGAAATACCAGTTGCCCTCGCCCAGCGGGAGCGGGCCGCCGGGTCCCTCGACGGCGTCGGGGCGCAGTTCGGCACGGAAGCGCCGGGCGTCCCCTTCACCGGAGAACTCGACCGGGAAGGTCGCCTCCTCGCGGTGAGCGCTGTTCTGCACCACCAGCTCGACGGGGTGTTCGCGGTCCTCGGGGAACGTGCCCTCCAGGCGGAGGGTCCCGTCGTCGGTCCAGCCGGCCAGCTCGACGTGGGGCTGCACGGTGCGGTCGCTGATCAGCAGGTTCCCGCGTGCGCTCGTGACGAAGGCGAGCTCGCGGCGTACGCCCGCCTCGCCGTCACCGAGCGGGTAGCGGCCGGGCAGCACCGGGCCGGGCACGTCGATGGGCGTGCGCTGGTCCTTGGGGCCGACCAGGTGGACGCTGTAGCCGAGGCTCTTCGGCGTGTCCTCCGCCGCCGGGCGGGCCTCGGTGACGGCCGCGAGCGGGATCTCGGCGGTGAAGCGGCGCCAGCCGGCGGCCGAGGACTCGGCGCCCTCGCCCACCGTGACCGGGAAATCGCAGGCGGCCTCGGTGGCCTTGTGGGTGAGGCCGAGCCGCAGTCCGCCCTTGGCGAGGCGGTCGCGGACCATGCCGGAGACGAGGACGGTGCCGGCGGTGTCGCCCGCGCGGTGGGTCTCGAACCGGGCGTCGATGCGCTCCGCGTGCAGGACCAGCTTGTCGCCGTCGAAGGCCGGGGCGATGCGGTGGTCGCCGTCCGGGCGGTGGACGGGCGGTGCCACGGTGGCCTCGCGGACGGAGGGGAAGGAGCGGCGCAGCAGGCCGTTCCTGGCGACGCCGATCTCCAGGTTCCAGTTGAGCTGCTTGGGGGTGCCGTCGGCGCCGATGCGGAGCTTCGCCGGGTCGACGACCGCCTCGAAGCCCGCTCGGTCGTAGTCGTGCAGGCTCTGCCGGGAGCGGGCGGTGGCCTCCGGCTCGTCGGTCCTGCGCAGCCGCAGCGGCACCACGTTGCGCCGGCCGGCCCGCAGCCAGCCGATCCGGAACTCGCCGCGGCCCGAACCGGCGGGCAGGTTGCGGACGTAGGCGTACCCCGTGAGGTGCAGCTTGCCGTCGCGCCACTGGGCGTCCCGCAGCCGGGCGGCGAGCGGGAGGTCGCGGTCGGCCACGCGCAGCACCTGGGCCGGCACCGGCGCCTTCAGTACGGGGTACTCGGCCTGCCGGCGGCGCATGCCGCGTGCGATGAAGGCACCGGGCTCGCGCTTGTCGTAGGTGAGCAGCGCGAGGAGTTCCTCCATGCGGTGCTCACGCACCAGGTACCACATCACGCGCAGCCGCAGCGGGAGTCCGTCCAGGACCTTCGGGTCGACCTGGTCGATGAACGCGTTGCAGTGCGTCAGGAAGGCTTCGCGGTAGTCCTCGTCGCCGTCGGGGAGGACCTCCATGAAGTACCAGAGGTCGTTGGCGAGGGCGTGTGCCTCGTAGTGGTTCTTGTCGGCGGCCGGGCGGTTCTCCGCCAGGAAGGTGGAGACCCCCTGGACGTGCGCGACCCGGTCGCGGACGCCTCGGACGACGGCCCGGCTGGTGGTGATCGAGCCCGGCCGGTCCCGCCAGTGGTAGACGGGGTCCTTCACGATGTCGACGGAGCCGGCCAGGAAGTGGGCCGGCAGCACGACGGGGATGTCCTCGTAGAGCGCGCCCACCGGGAAGGCGAACTCGTGCTTGTCCCAGAAGGAGCGGCGGAAGACCTTGTTGCAGGCGATCCGGTCCCCGAGGAGCTCCGGATCGCGGGAGACGTGGGTGCGCATCCGGGTCGTCGCCATCGGCTTGCGGAACATCGGCGACTGCTGGAGCTTGCCGTTGGCGCGCAGCCGCAGCACGTTGCCGGACGCGAGGTCGGAACCGGTCTCCTCCAGCGCCCCGACGAGCAGTTCGTACGCGTTCGGCGGGATGATGTCGTCGCTGTCGACGAAGGCCAGGTAGCGGCTCTGCGGATCGCAGTTGCGGACACCCGTGTTACGGGCGTGCCCGAGGCCGCCGTTCTGCTGGCTCACCAGACGGAAGCGGTCGTCCCGCGCGGCGAACTCGGCCGCCAGCGCCGCACTGCCGTCGGTGGACCCGTCGTCGACCATCACCACCTCAAGGTCGGTCATGGTCTGCTCCGCCAGGGACTGCAGACAGTCCGTCAGGAAGAGTTCCACGTTATAGACGGGGACAACGACACTGAGCCGTGGCGGCATGTTGAGCACGTCCGTTCATCGGGGGCCTGGCTGTCCGTATGGCTCAACCGTGGATACGGTCGGGGGTCACCGGTTACGGTCCCGAACGAGTGACTACGCCTGCCCCGCGCTTGCCCCGCGGGCATGGCCGATCGGGGTGACGGCCGTGCCCGGGGCTTCGCCCGGACGGCTCCGGAGCACATTCGGCGCATGCTCCGGAAGGCCCGGTGGGGCGGCCCGCCAACCACAGTAGCGGATGGCCGGGGACCCCTGAAAAACGTGCTGGGACACCCGTACGGGACATCAGGCCCGTGTGCGAACACCGCCCCGGGTCCGGATTCAGCGGGTGAGCGCGGCCACCGCCGAGACCGCCAGGTCGTCCAGGTATCCCGCGGGCAGCTCACCCCTGACCACCGCGAGGCGCCAGTAGAGCGGGCCGACGATCAGGTCGAGGGCGCGGTCGGGGTCGCTGTCCTCCGGCAGTTCCCCGCGCGCCACCGCGTCCCGTACGACGACGGCGGCGATGCCCTGCTGCGGGTCGAGCAGGGCGGCCTTGATGGTGGCGGAGATCTCCGGGTTGCGGGCCGCCTCGACGAGCAGGTCCGGGATGACCTGGGAGGCCAGCGGGTGGCGCAGGGCGTAGGCCGCCAGTTCGAGCACGGCGCGCACGTCCCCGTACAGCGAGCCGGTGGCCGGGGCGGGCATGCCCTGCACCGCGACGGCGGAGACCAGGTCCAGCACCAGGTGCAGCTTGGACTTCCAGCGGCGGTAGACCGCGGTCTTGCCGACGCCCGCGCGCCGGGCGATGCCCTCGATGGACATCCGGGCGAAGCCGACCGCGGCCAGCTCCTCGAAGACCGCGCTGCGGATCGCGTCGGTCACGTCCTCGCGCAGCACGGCGGCTCCGGCGGGGGCACGGCGGCGGCTTCCCGGCTCTGTGGTCATGGCCCGAATCATAGTCCGTGACGACGAAACGGTTGCGTTGCGACGCCACTGCGTCCTACCCTCGGCGTTGCGACGATACGGTTGCGTCCCGTCGCACGTGTGTGTTCCCGCCCCTCGACGAAAGCGATCGTGGTGAGCCAGACAACAGCCCCGGCGGCCCCGGTGGTCACCCCGCCGGCCGCGTCCCTTCCCGTGTACGCGCCGGGAGAGCTCGCCGCCCTCGCCGCCCGGCACGGGCTGACCGTGAGCGGCGCCCGGCCGTCCCTTCCCGCGTACGTAAGGGAGCTGTGGGGGCGGCGGCACTTCATCACGGCGTTCGCCACCGCCAAGCTGACCGCCCAGTACAGCCAGGCGAAGCTCGGCCAGATCTGGCAGATCATGACCCCGCTGCTCAACGCGACGGTCTACTACTTCATCTTCGGCGTCCTGATGAAGACGAAGCACGGCGTCCCCGACTACGTGCCCTTCCTGGTCACCGGCGTCTTCATCTGGACCTTCACCAGCAGCTCGATCACCGCGGGCACCCGCGCGATCAGCGGCAACATCGGGCTCGTCCGGGCGCTGCACTTCCCGCGTGCCTCGCTGCCGGTCGCGCTGGCCCTGCAACAGCTCCAGCAGCTGATCTTCTCGCTGGGCGCGCTGGTGCTGATCCTGCTGGTGTTCGGCCAGTACCCGCAGCCCTCCTGGCTGCTGGCGCTGCCGGCCCTCGCCCTGCAGGCCGTCTTCAACACCGGCATCTCGATGGTCATGGCCCGGCTCGCCGCGCGCACCCCGGACATCGCCCAGCTGACACCGTTCATCCTGCGCACCTGGATGTACGCCTCGGGCGTCATGTGGAGCATCGGCACGATGCTCCAGGGCGACCGGGTCCCGCACGCGGTGAAGCTGGCCCTTGAGGTCAATCCGGCCGCCGTCTTCATCGACCTGATGCGGTTCGCGCTCATCGACAGCTTCGACGGCGGTCAGCTGCCCCCGCACGTGTGGCTCGTCGCCACGGGCTGGGCGCTGGTCTGCGGCGTGGGCGGGTTCATCTACTTCTGGCAGGCAGAGGAGAGTTACGGACGTGGCTGACAGCACTTCGCCCGGAGTACCGACGGTCGTCGTCGACGACGTCCACATCACGTACAAGGTCAACGGCGCCCGCACCGGCAAGGGCAGCGCCACCTCGGCCCTCAGCCGGCTCGCCTCGCGCCGGCAGTCGCCCGGGGTGCGCGAGGTGCACGCCGTGAAGGGGGTCAGCTTCGCCGCGTACAAGGGGGAGGCGATCGGCCTCATCGGCTCCAACGGCTCGGGGAAGTCGACCCTGCTGAAGGCCATCGCCGGGCTGCTGCCCGCCACCAGGGGCCGCGTCCACACCCAGGGCCAGCCCTCGCTGCTCGGGGTGAACGCCGCGCTCATGAGCGATCTCACCGGCGAGCGCAACGTCGTACTCGGCGGACTCGCGATGGGCATGACCCGCGCCGAGATCCGCGAGCGCTACGAGGAGATCGTGGAGTTCTCCGGCATCAACGAGAAGGGCGACTTCATCACCCTGCCAATGCGCACGTACTCCTCCGGCATGGGCGCCCGGCTGCGCTTCTCGATCGCCGCCGCGAAGAACCACGACGTCCTGCTGATCGACGAGGCGCTGTCCACGGGCGATGCGAAGTTCCAGCGCCGCAGCAAGGACCGGATCATCGAGCTGCGCCAGCAGGCCGGCACGGTCTTCCTGGTGAGCCACAACAACAAGTCGATCACCGAGACCTGCGACCGGGCGATCTGGCTGGAGGCGGGAACGCTGCGGATGGACGGCCCGGCGAAGGAAGTCGTCGCCGCCTACGAGAAGTTCACCAAGAAAAAGTAACGCCCCCGCCCGAGCCCTCTGGCCCTCGCGCTCCGCTCGGGCTCTCTCACGCCGCCCGAGCCCTTTCACCACGCCCAGGCGCCCACTACACCCCCGAGCCCTCCCCCGAGCCCTCTCACCACGCCCAGGCCCTCTCAAGCCCGTCCGGCGTTTGAGGACACCCCCGAGCCCGTCCGGTGATTGAGGACGAGGCGGCCACCGGGTCCGCACCCGGCAGCCGCCTCGCCTCACCACCGCACCGCTACACGTGCGTACGCAGCAACGTCCGCATCGTCCGCATCGCCACCGACAGGTTGGCCAGGTCGAACGCGTCCGACCCCTGGATCTCCTCCAGCGTGGAGCGCGACCGCGTCAGGATCGCCGCGTTCTTCTCCTCCCACGCCTCGAACCGCTCCTGGGGCGTCGCGGAGTCGCCACCGACGCTCAGCACGTCACCCGTGAGCGCCGCGTGCGCCGCGTACAGGTCCTCACGGATGGAGGCACGGGCCATCGACTGCCAGCGGTCGGCCCGCGGCAGCTCGATGATCCGGTCCATCAGCTGGGTGATGGACAGCCGGTCCGCGAGGTCGTAGTACACCTCGGCGACGGACAGCGGGTCCGTCCCCGTCCGGTCCGCGATCGCCACGATGTCGAGCGCCGGGAAGGCGGACGAGAATCCGGCGACGCGTTGCGCCAGCTCGTCCGGGACACCCGCCTCCGTGAGCTCGTCCAGGATCGACCGGTACCACTCCTGGTCGGCGCCCATCAGCATCTTGGGCAGCTCGGCCCAGACCTGCTCGACCCCGGTCCGGAAGAAGTCGATCGTCCCGGCGATCTCCAGCGGCTGCGGCCGGTTGCCGAGCAGCCAGCGCGAACCGCGCTCGACGAGCCGCCGTGAGTGCAGCCTGATCCGGGTCTGCACATCGGCGGCCACCCGGTTGTCGAGCGCCTCCACGGCGTCCCACACCTTGGCGAGCCCGAAGATCTCGCGGGCCGCGACCTGCGCCCGCACGATCTCCTCGATCGAGGCCCCGGTCTCCTCCCGGAGACGGTGCAGGAACGTTGAGCCGCCGCTGTTCACCGTGTCGTTGACCAGCACCGTGGTGATGATCTCGCGCCGCAGCGCGTGCCCGTCGACCGCCTCGGGGAACCGCTCGCGCAGCTGCCGCGGGAAGTACGCGTGCAGCAGCTTCTGCAGGTACTCGTCGTCCGGCAGGCTGGTTCCGATGAGCTCCTGCGCCGCGGTGATCTTGGTGTAGGCGAGCAGCACGGCCAGCTCGGGCTGACTGAGCCCCTTGCCGGCGCTGAGCAGCTCGCGGACCTGCCGGTCGGTGGGCAGGAACTCCAGCGCCCGGTCGAGATCACCGTCGCGCCCGAGCCGGCGCATGAAGCGCTGGTGGGCGTGGAGCAGCGAGGGCGCCTGGGCGACCGCGTTGGCGAGCGCCGTGTTCTGCGCGTAGTTGTTGCGCAGGACCAGGTGGCCGATCTCCTCGGTCATCTCGGCCAGCAGCTTGTTGCGCTGCTTGACGGTCATGTCGCCGTCCCGCACCAGGCCGTTGAGCAGGATCTTGATGTTCACCTCGTGGTCGGAGGTGTCGACGCCGGCGCTGTTGTCGATCGCGTCGGTGTTGATCCGGCCGCCGGTACGGGCGAACTCGATCCGGCCGAGCTGGGTGGCGCCGAGGTTGCCGCCCTCGCCGACGACCCTGGCCCGCAGGTCCTCGCCGTTGACGCGGATCGCGTCGTTGGCCTTGTCACCGACGTCCGCGTTCGACTCGGCGGAGGACTTGATGTAGGTCCCGATGCCGCCGTTCCACAGCAGGTCGACGCGCGCCTTGAGGATCGTCTGCATCAGGTCGGCGGGCGTCATCTTGGTGACTCCCGGCTCGATGCCGAGCGCCTCGCGGATGTGCGCGTTGACCGGGATCGACTTGGCGCTGCGCGGGTGGATGCCACCGCCCGCGGAGATCAGCTCCTTCTTGTAGTCGGCCCAGGAGCTGCGCGGCAGGTCGAAGAGGCGGCGCCGCTCGGCGTACGAGACGGCGGCGTCCGGCTTCGGGTCGATGAAGATGTGCCGGTGGTCGAAGGCCGCGACGAGCCGGATGTGCTCGGAGAGCAGCATCCCGTTGCCGAACACGTCGCCCGACATGTCACCGACGCCGACGACGGTGAAGTCCTCGGTCTGGGTGTCGTGGCCGAGCTCCCGGAAGTGCCGCTTCACGGACTCCCAGGCGCCCCGGGCCGTGATGCCCATGCCCTTGTGGTCGTAGCCGGCCGAGCCGCCGGAGGCGAACGCGTCACCCAGCCAGAAGCCGTACGCGACGGCGACCTCGTTGGCGATGTCGGAGAACTTCGCGGTGCCCTTGTCGGCGGCGACGACGAGGTAGGTGTCGTCCTCGTCGTGCCGGACGACACCCTTGGGGTGCACGACCTCGCCGGCCACCATGTTGTCGGTGATGTCGAGCAGCGCCGAGATGAAGGTGCGGTACGAGGCGATGCCCTCGGCCAGCCAGGCGTCGCGGTCGACGGCCGGGTCGGGGAGCTGCTTGGCGACGAAGCCGCCCTTGGCGCCGACCGGCACGATGACGGTGTTCTTCACCATCTGCGCCTTGACCAGGCCGAGGATCTCCGTACGGAAGTCCTCTCGCCGGTCCGACCAGCGCAGACCGCCGCGGGCGACCTTGCCGAACCGCAGGTGGACGCCCTCGACCCGGGGCGAGTAGACCCAGATCTCGAACGCCGGGCGCGGGGCCGGGAGGTCCGGGATGGACTGCGGGTCGAACTTCATCGACACGTAGTTGTGCGGCTTGCCGGTGTCCGCGCGCTGGAAGAAGTTGGTGCGCAGGGTGGCCTTGATGACCGTGAGGAAGGACCGCAGGATCCGGTCCTCGTCGAGCGAGGCGACCTGGTCCAGGGCCCCGTCGAGCTCTTCGAGGAGTCCGTCGGTCAGCTCGGTGCCGGCGCTCTGGCGCTCCGGCGACATCCGGGCCTCGAAGAGCGAGACCAGTAGCCGGGTGGTGTGGACGTTGTTCTGGAGAGTGCTCTCCATGTAGTCCTGGCTGAAGGTCGATCCGGCCTGGCGCAGGTACTTCGCGTAGGCGCGCAGCACCATCGCCTGCCGCCAGTTCAGACCGGCGCTCAGCACCAGCGCGTTGAAGCCGTCGTTCTCGGCCTCGCCGGTCCACACGGCGGCGAACGTCTCCTGGAACCGCTCGCGGGCGTCGTCGGCCAGGTAGCCGCCGTTGCCGGTGGTCTGCGGCATCCGCAGCCCGAAGTCGTAGATCCAGGCGTGCGTGCGGTCCGCGCAGCGCAGCTCGTACGGGCGCTCGTCGACGACCTCGACACCGAGGCGCTGGAGCGCCGGGAGGACGGCGGACAGGGAGACCTGCTCCCCGGTCCGGTAGATCTTGAAGCGGCGCTCGCCCGGGGCGGAGCCGACGGGCTCGTACAGGCTGAGGGCGAAGTCCCGCTCGTCCTCCTTGAGGGCTTCGAGGCGGACCAGGTCGGCCACGGCGGCACGCGCCGAGTGGTCGGCCTTGTAGCCCTCGGGGAACGAGTGTCCGTACTGGCGCAGCAGCTCGGCCGCGCGCTCCTCGCCGCACTCGGCGTTCAGCGCCTCCTGGAACCCGTCGGCCCAGGAGCGGGCGGCCTCGACGAGCCGGGCCTCGATGCGGTCGGCCTCGGCGTCGGTGAGGGTGGTCAGCTCGCTGCCGGGGGCGACCCGGACGACGAAGTGCAGCCTGGAGAGGATCGACTCGGTGTTCCAGGCGGTGAAGTCGACGCTGGTGCCGTTCAGCTCCTCCTTGAGGATGTCGATCAGCCGGAGGCGTACGCCGGTGGTGTAGCGGTCGCGCGGCAGGTAGACGATCGCGGAGTAGTAGCGGCCGTACTCGTCCTGGCGCAGGTAGAGCCGGAGCCGGCGCCGCTCCTGGAGGTAGAGCACCGAGGTGACGATGGAGCGCAGCTGGTCGGGCGGCGTCTGGAACAGCTCGTCGCGCGGGTACGTCTCCAGGATCTGGAGCAGGTCGCGGCCGTCGTGGCTGTTGTACGTGAAGCCCGCGCCCTCCAGCACCTCCGCGACCTTGCGGCGGACGACGGGCACCCGGCGCACGGACTCGGTGTAGGCGGCGGACGAGAACAGTCCGAGGAAGCGGCGCTCACCGATGACGTTGCCCTCGGCGTCGAACTTCTTCACGCCGACGTAGTCGAGGTAGCTGGGGCGGTGCACGGTCGCCCGGCTGTTCGCCTTGGTCAGGATGAGGAGCTTGTGCTCCCGGGCCTTGGCGCGGGCGTCGGCGGGCAGCCGGTCGAAGGAGGGACTGACCGGGTGCGCCTCGTTCTCGGTGTGGTGCGGGTCGGAGCGCAGGATGCCGAGGCCGGTGCCGGGTACGGCGGCCAGCGCGTCGGAGTCCTTCAGCTCGTACTCGCGGTAGCCCAGGAAGGTGAAGTGGTCGGCGGCGAGCCAGCGCAGCAGCTCCCTGGCCTCGTTCACCTCGTCGTCGGCGAGGTCGTCGAGCGGTTCGCCGGGCAGGTCGTCGGCGATGCGCAGCGCGGCGTCCCGCATCTTCTCCCAGTCCTCGACGGTCTCCCGTACGTCGGACAGCACGCGCAGCAGGTCGGCCTGCATCTGCTGGAGGTCGGCGCGGTCGGACTCGCGGTCGATCTCGACGTGGATCCAGGACTCGACGAGCGCGTCGTGCGGGAGCTCGGCCTTGGCGTCCTTCGCTCCCTTGGCGTTCTTGCGCCCGCTCTGGGGGCCGGTGGAGACGCCGGCGCCGTCGGTGAGGACCTCGATCAGCTTGCCGGCCACATCGCGGCGGACGATGACCTGCGGGTGGATCACGACGTGGATGCCGCGCCCCTGGCGGGACAGCTCATTGGTGACGGAGTCGACCAGGAACGGCATGTCGTCCGTGACGACCTCGACGACCGTGTGCGTGCACGTCCAGCCGTTCTCCTCGACGGTCGGGGTGTGCACCCGGACGTTCGCCGTGCCCTGCGGGCGGTTCTCCGCCAGCCGGTAGTGCGAGGAAGCGGCGCCGAAGACATCGACCGGGTCCCGGCCGCCGATGTCCTCCGGAGCGGTGTGGAGGTAGTAGCGCTGGAGGTAGGCGAGCAGTACGTCCTGGCCCGGACGCTCCTGCCCGGCCCCGTCGCCGTTGTCAGCCCCGGTGGCGGCGACGTGCACCCGGGGGGAACCCCCCGGGCCACCGACACCACCGCCCGGACTGTTGTCAGCTACCTTGGCGGCCCGTGCGAGCAGCTCGGCCTTGGCTTCGTCCAGCTTGGTCTGCATGTCCTCTGGCTCCTGTCGCGCGCCGTTGCGTGACGTAGGTGAAAAAGACGACGTACCGCCACGACACGGGGTTTCCGGTCTGAGTCGACGCTATGCCGCAATGAGAGACGCCCGGGACCTTATTGGCCATTTTTGGCAGTCGGACCGGGCTGAGGGGATCAGTCGGGGCCCGGGTGCTGTGGCACTCCGGGCGCAGGCCGGGGGCTTCGCTGCCCCCGAGGGCTATCGCGCTGATCACGGGGTCCAGGCTATCTCGCCCGCCCCGGTAACCGTCACGAGCCGTATGTGTACAAAAGAATGCCCCGGACTTTGACACTCTGGACAGCGCGTCGTGCCGCTGTCCCGCACCCTGGTATCCGGAACCGGAGCCCGGAACAGGTAACCGGAACCGGCACCGGAACAGGCCGACGACCCGTGGGAGCCCAGCCATGGCACCGAAGATCCTGATCGTGACCGGCGACGCCGCCGAGTCCCTCGAAGTCCTCTACCCGTACCAGCGGCTGCGCGAGGAGGGCTACGAGGTCCACATCGCCGCCCCCACCCGCAAGACGCTCCGCTTCGTGGTGCACGACTTCGAGCCCGGATTCGACACGTACACGGAGAAGCCCGGCTACACCTGGCCCGCCGACCTGGCCTTCGCGGAGGTAGACCCGGACGACTACGTGGCCGTGGTCGTGCCGGGCGGGCGCGCTCCCGAATACCTCCGCAACGACGCCCGGCTGCGCGAGATCCTCAAGGCCTTCTTCGACACGGACCGCCCGGTGGCCCAGATCTGCCACGGCCCGCTGATGACGGCCGCGGCGGGCGCGCTGAAGGACCGCCGGGTCACGGCCTATCCCGCGCTGGAACCGGACATGGAGTCGGCCGGGGCCGCCTTCCAGGACACCGAGGTCGTGGTGGACGGCACCCTCGTCTCGTCCCGCGCCTGGCCGGACCACTCGGCCTGGATGCGTGAGTTCCTGACCGTGCTCCGCGCGAAGACCCCGATCGCCTGACGACGGGCCGCGCGGGCGTCGCCGCCGCTCCCGGCCGCCGCTCCCGCCGGCTCCTACGCGACGAGCCGCTCGGCCAGGGCCGCCGCTTCGGCCAGGGTGTCCACGACGGGCACCCCGGCCGCCTCCAGGCTGGTCCGGCTGTGCGAACCGCCGGTGTAGAGCACCGCTCTCGCGCCGACGTGGGCGGCGGCCACCGCGTCGTCCAGCGCGTCACCGATGATCACCGCGTGCTCGGGGGATATCCCGTCCAGCGCCGCGAAATGCCGCTCCATGTGCTGCGCCTTGCTGCCGCCGGAGCGCCCGGTGCGGCCGTCGACGCGCACGAACCGCGGCTCGATGCCGTATCCGCGCACCACCGGGACCAGCTCGTCGTGCCCGTACATGCTCAGCAGGGACTGGCTCCGGCCGGCCTGCTGCCACCGCGCGAGCAGCTCCGCGGCCCCCGCCGTCAGCCCGCAGCCCGCGCGCTGCTCGGTGTAGTGGCGGTGGAAGACCAGATCCATCTGGTCCCACTCGGTCTCGGTGGGGAGCCGGCCCATCAGCCGCTCGTAGAACCGGGGTATCGGTATGCAGTACATCTCCCGGTACTGCTCCAGGGTGATCGGCGCCACGCCGACCTCCCCGAAGGCGGCGTTGGTCGCACCGACGACCGCGAGGTTGTCGTCGAGCAGCGTGCCGTTCCAGTCCCAGACCAGATGTGTGCGGTGTTTCCCCTGCGTCCCCATGCCAAGAAAAATACCCGCCGCCACCGACAACCGGCGAGACAGCCGCTTCCTCGGCGGCTCCCGGCCTCTCCCTCAGCCGATCAGGTTCGGAATCTCCTGGATCCCGAACCACAGCAGCTCGTGGTCCTCCGCGCCGTCCACGGTGAACTGGGCGTCGTCGTCACCGATGTCCGCCGCGCCCAGCGCGGCCGCCGCCGCCGTGACGTCCTTGTCGGCCTCGTCCGAGTCGACGTGCACCGCGGCGGCCTTCGCCAGCGCCACCGCGGAGGCGATCGTGACCTCACCGAGCGAGGAGGCGTCCAGGATGTGGTCCGGGTCGGCGACCGCGTCCCCGTCCGGCACATCGACCGCGACGACGACCCGGCGGCGGGCGGCGCCGGGGTCTCCCGCGATCAGCCGCAGCGAGGCGGACGCGGCCCGGTTGAGCGCCGCGTACTCCAGCTCCTCGATGTCGTCGGACACGTACCACTCGCGCAGCCCGGGGGTCACCGCGTAGGCGGTGAGCGGGCCGGGGCCCAGTTCGCCCGCCCGGTGCGCCGCTGCGAGACCGGAGAGGGTCAGGGGGACGTACACGCGCATGGGGTGGCCGCTTTCGTAGTCGGAGACGTCCTCAGGATACGTGCGGCATCCCCCTTTGGGATTACCTCTACGGGCCCCGCCCCGTCCACCCGGCAACCGCCGCTCACCCTGCCCGCCCCGTCCCCGCTCTCCGCTCCACACCTGGTCCGCCACCCGGATAGGTGAATTCCGGGCCCGCTTCCCCGCGCCCTCGGACGCTTGCGGCCGGTCCGCCGCCCCCGTAGAAGGTCCACAGCAGAAGTTACCGCCCGGTATTTGCCGGGCCTCTGAAGCACGGGGGCGATGAGCAGTGACCATGAACAGGACCCGGCCCGCCGGACGGCACGACGCACGCAGGCCCGAGACCGTCCCCTCGCAACGCCTCCGGACACCCCGGCGCGTCCGCCCCCACCAGTGGTTCGCGGAACGTCTCCTGGCCGTCCTCAGCGGCCAGCGCCCCGTCCACTGGATGCTCGGCCACACCATCGGCGAGGCCTACGACCAGCTGGCCGAACTGGCCCCCGCCACACCGCTCAGGAGCCACGGCGCCCGCCCGGTGATCCGCATGTGCCGGGGCGCCCAGCCGGTCCCGGGCGTGGTGGAGGCCTGCGCGAGCGTCGCGGCGGGCGAACAGGTCCGGGCCATGGCCTTCCGCCTGGAACAGGGCCCCGACCTCCGCTGGCGCTGCGCAGCGGTGGAACTGGGCAGCACCCCGGCCCGCCACCCCTGACCGAAGGAGCCGCCCCCTCTGCCCGCCCCCTCCGGCTCGAAGGGAGCGGGCAGAGGGGGCGGAGGGG
Organism: Streptomyces sp. NPDC088730; assembly: GCF_044751215.1. Taxonomy (NCBI): domain Bacteria; kingdom Bacillati; phylum Actinomycetota; class Actinomycetes; order Kitasatosporales; family Streptomycetaceae; genus Streptomyces; species Streptomyces sp. NPDC088730. The sequence continues at coordinate 19,920 of NZ_JBIVLK010000001.1, read as the reverse complement.
GTCGGAAGAGCGATATGCGGGCCTGTGAGAGCTTGTGGCGGCTCGCTGGTGCTGGTTTGACGGCGAGGAGTGTGATCGGGCTCGTACGGGCCCTTGGCGGGGGTGTGAGGGTGGTTGGGGTGGGCCGGCTTGGGGTCGGCCTGGTTGTGCGCCGGGTTGCTCGGGGGTGGCTCGGTCCGCGTCCCGGCGGGGCCGACGGTGGTCCCGGTCAACTTCAGTGCGGGTCGGACCAGGCCTCGACCGGCCCGACCCGGGGTCCGGGGTGGAGCCCGGTTACGGGAAGGGGCGGGCAGGGGAACAGGCCCGCCGCAGGCGCACCCACCCCACTCGCCGCACCCACCACATCCGCCCCACCCCACCGCCATACACAACGGCCGGGGCCGGGCACCCGAACGGTGCCCGGCCCCGGCCGTCATCCAGAATCCAGCGGTCAGCGCGCGCTACTTCTTGCGGCGCCGCCCACCCCCGCCACTCTTCTGCGCCTTGCGCCGCTCAGCCCGAGTAAGCCCGTCGGACTCACCGGCCCCCGCACCAACCGCGTCACCGTCGACGTTGGAGAAGTCGCCCTCGACGACACCGCCCTCCCCGTCCACCGTGGGAGCGGAGAAGTGCAGCCGGTCGGGACGCTGCGGAGCGTCGAGCCCCTTCGCCCGGATCTCCGGACGCGCCGCCGGAACGGCGTCCTCCTTGGTCAGCGAGGTCGCCGCCGAGTCCTGCACCGGCACCTCCTCGACCTGCTGCTCAACCTGGACCTCCAGGTTGAACAGATAGCCGACGGACTCCTCCTTGATGCCCTCCATCATGGCGTTGAACATGTCGAAGCCCTCGCGCTGGTACTCGACCAGCGGGTCCTTCTGCGCCATGGCCCGCAGGCCGATGCCCTCCTGGAGATAGTCCATCTCGTAGAGGTGCTCACGCCACTTGCGGTCCAGCACGGACAGCACCACACGGCGCTCCAGCTCGCGCATGATGTCGGAGCCGAGCGTCTTCTCACGCTCGTCGTACTGCTCGTGGATGTCGTCCTTGACGGACTCCGCGATGAACTCGGCTGTGACCCCGGCGAGATCCCCGGCGGCCTCCTCCAGCTCGACGACCGTGACCTTCACCGGGTAGAGCTGCTTGAACGCGCCCCACAGCCGGTCCAGGTCCCACTCCTCGGCGAACCCCTCCGCCGTCTCCTGGCGGATGTAGTCGTCGATCGTGTCGTCCATGAAGTGACGGATCTGGTCCTGGAGGTCCTCGCCCTCCAGCACCCGGCGCCGCTCGCCGTAGATGACCTCACGCTGCCGGTTGAGCACCTCGTCGTACTTCAGGACGTTCTTACGCGTCTCGAAGTTCTGCTGCTCGACCTGCGACTGGGCCGACGCGATCGCCCGGGTCACCATCTTGTTCTCGATCGGGACGTCGTCCGGCACATTGGCCATCGACATCACGCGCTCGACCATCTGCGCCTTGAACAGACGCATCAGGTCGTCACCCAGCGACAGGTAGAAGCGGGACTCGCCCGGGTCGCCCTGACGGCCGGAACGGCCGCGCAGCTGGTTGTCGATACGGCGCGACTCGTGCCGCTCCGTGCCCAGGACGTAGAGCCCGCCGAGGTCCTTGACCTCGTCGTGCTCCGCCTTCACCGCCAGCTCGGCCTTCTCCAGCGCCGCGGGCAGCGCGGCGGCCCACTCCTCGACGTGCTCGACCGGGTCGAGCCCGCGCTGCCGCAGATCCGCCTCTGCCAGATCGTCGGGGTTGCCGCCCAGCTTGATGTCCGTACCGCGGCCCGCCATGTTCGTCGCGACCGTGACGGCGCCCTTGCGGCCGGCCTGCGCGATGATCGGCGCCTCCCGGTCGTGCTGCTTGGCGTTGAGGACCTCGTGCTGCACACCGCGCTTGGAGAGCTGCTGCGAGAGGTACTCGGACTTCTCGACCGAGGTGGTACCGACCAGGATCGGCTGGCCCTTCTCGTGCTTCTCCGCGATGTCGTCGACGACGGCGGCGAACTTCGCGACCTCGGTGCGGTAGATCAGGTCCGACTGGTCGGCCCGGACCATCGGCCGGTTGGTCGGGATCGGCACCACGCCGAGCTTGTAGATCTGGTGGAACTCGGCGGCCTCGGTCATCGCCGTACCGGTCATGCCGGAGAGCTTGCCGTAGAGGCGGAAGAAGTTCTGGAGGGTGATCGTGGCAAGGGTCTGGTTCTCGTCCTTGATGTCCACCCCTTCCTTCGCCTCGATCGCCTGGTGCATGCCCTCGTTGTAACGGCGGCCGGCGAGGATACGGCCGGTGTGCTCGTCGACGATCATGACTTCGCCGTCGATGACGACGTAGTCCTTGTCCTTCTTGAAGAGTTCCTTGGCCTTGATGGCGTTGTTGAGGTACCCGACGAGGGGGGTGTTCACCGACTCGTAGAGGTTCTCGATGCCGAGCCAGTCCTCCACCTTCGCGACACCGGGCTCGTGGATCGCGACGGTCCGCTTCTTCTCGTCGACCTCGTAGTCGCCGGTCTCCTCGATGCCCTTGAGCGGGTTGCCCGCCTCGCCCTTGGTCAGCCGGGTGACCAGCTTGGCGAAGTCGCCGTACCACTTGGTGGCCTGGTCGGCGGGGCCGGAGATGATCAGCGGTGTACGGGCCTCGTCGACCAGGATCGAGTCGACCTCGTCGACGATCGCGAAGTTGTGACCGCGCTGGACGAGCTCGTCCTGCGACCACGCCATGTTGTCGCGGAGGTAGTCGAAACCGAACTCGTTGTTCGTGCCGTACGTGATGTCGCAGCCGTACTGCTCGCGGCGCTGGGCCGGAGTCATGTTGGCGATGATGCAGCCGACACTCAGTCCGAGGAACTTGTGGACCCGGCCCATCATCTCCGAGTCACGCTCGGCCAGATAGTCGTTGACCGTGATCAGGTGCACGCCCTTGCCGGAGAGCGCGTTGAGATACGCGGGCAGCGTGCCGACCAGGGTCTTGCCCTCACCGGTCTTCATCTCGGCCACATAGCCGAGGTGCAGGGCTGCGCCGCCCATCATCTGAACGTCGTAATGGCGCTGTCCGAGGACTCGCTTGGCGGCCTCACGGACGGTCGCGAATGCTTCGGGAAGCAGGTCGTCCAGGCTCTCGCCGTCCGCGTACCGTTCCTTGTACTCGTCGGTGAGCGCCCGCAGCTCGGCGTCGGAGAGGTTGACGAAGTCCTCTTCGATGGAGCTGACCTGGTCCGCGATGCGGTGCAGTTTGCGCAGGATCTTGCCTTCGCCTGCACGCATGAGCTTGTTGAAGACGGACACTGAGGCTGGTCTCCTTGCCGGTCGGGCCTGGCACTGGGTCGTGTTATGGACTCTGGCGCGGGCACGGCAGGTGGGCCCCACCGCAACGGCCATCGTAAGCGAGGACCCCGCCGCGCCGGGAGGGCTGCCACCGCCTTGAGCTCGCAGTGCCCTCCCGGATCAACGGACGAAGGGCGCCGAAGGTGCCGGGAAGGGCGAAAAGTGCTCGCCTCCCGCCCCGGCCGGTCAGCAGAATCCGTACATGGAACCGATCACCCTCACCACCGACCGCCTGCTGCTGCGCCCCTTCGCCCCCGGCGACGCGGCCGAGGTGTACGCCGCCTGTCAGGACCCCGACATCCAGCGCTGGACGGTCGTCCCCTCGCCGTACAGCCGCACCGACGCGGAGCTCTTCACCGGCCGGTTCTCGCCCGCCGGCTGGCAGGACGACTCCATGTACAACTTCGCCGTCGTACTGCGTGACGGCGGGGCGCTGACCGGTGCCCTCGGCATCAACCGGGGCACCCAGCCGGGCACCTACGAGGTGGGTTTCTGGATCGCGGGGGAGCACCGCGGCCGCGGCTACATGACGGAAGCGGTCCGCCGCGCCGCTCACTGGACCTTCACCTCGCTCGGCGGGGACCGGCTGGAGTGGCGGGCCGAGACCGGCAACGTCCCCTCACGGGCCGTGGCGCTGCGGGCCGGCTTCCTCATGGAGGGCGACCAGCGCTCCGGGCTGCTCAACAAGGGGGTGCGCCGCGATACGTGGACCGGCGCGCTGCTCCCGTCCGACCTCGGGCTGCCGGGGACCCGCGCCTACCTTCCGGCGCACGCCCCCGCCCGTCCGTGAGCACCGCGGAGGCCGGGCGGGAGTTGTCAGTGCCGCCCTCTAGGGTTCGAGGCATGACGCCTGTGCAGCCTCCCGCAGTCGAACTCTCCGCCGATCAGGCCCGCAGGATCGCCCTGCGCGCCCAGGGCTTCCTGGGCGCGCCCGACCGCCGGGCCGGGGTGCCGGGCGTGCTGCGGCATCTCGGCGCCGTCCAGCTCGACACGATCTCGGTGCTCGCGCGGTCGCACGAGCTGATTCCTTACGCACGCCTCGGCGCGGTCGGCCGTCGCCGGGTCGAGGAGGCGTACTGGTCGGGCGGCCGCGCCTTCGAGTACTGGTCGCACGCGGCATGCGTCCTGCCGGTCGAGGAGTGGCCGCATTTCGCGTTCCGCCGCCGCGCCTACCGCGCTCGCCCGCAGTGGCACCACGACCTGCCGGACGGCGCGTACGACACGGTCATCAAACAGCTGCGTACCGAGGGACCGCTGACGGCCACGGAGCTGGGCGGTGCGAACAACGGCGGGGAGTGGTGGGACTGGTCCGCCTCGAAGGTCGCCGTCGAGCGGGCCCTGATGTACGGCGAGGTGGTGTGCACGGAGCGGCGCGGCTGGAAGCGGGTCTACGACCTCGCGGAGCGCGCCCTGCCCGCCTCCGTGCTCCACGACGATCTGGACGACGCGGAGTGCGTGCGCCGGCTGGTGGCACTCGCCGGGCAGTCGCTGGGCGTGGGCACCCGCGCGGACATCGCCGACTACCACCGGCTCAAGGCGGAGCAGTTCGACGCGGTGGTCGCGGACTCCGGCCTGGTGCCGGTGGCGGTGCGGGGCTGGACGAAGCCGGCCTGGGCCGATCCGGCGGCGCTGGCCTCCGAGCCGCGCGGCCGGCACCGTACGACGCTGCTGTCGCCGTTCGACTCGCTGGTCTGGGAGCGGGCACGCACCGAGCGGATCTTCGCCTTCACGCACCGGCTGGAGGCCTATGTCCCCAAGCCCAAGCGGGTCCACGGCTACTTCGCGATGCCGCTGCTGGCGGGCGGCAAGCTCCAGGGCCGGGTCGACCCGGCGCGTGAGGGCACGACGCTGGTCGCCCGGCAGGTGTCCCTGGCGGGACCGAAGGCCGTGCCGCCGATGGCGGAGGCGCTGGTCGAGGCGGCCTCCTGGGTCGACTGCACGGACGTCCGCCTGGAGCGGGTCGACGCACCGGAGCTGCACGGACCGCTCACCCGGGAAATCGCCCGCCTCCTGGCATAGCTCCAGGCATTCCCAGGTCTTTACCCGGCCCGGTCACCTGATCTCAAGGATCTTCTCCCGCATGGCATAGACCACGGCTTCCATCCGGGAGTGCAGCTGGAGCTTCTCCAGAATGTTGCGGACGTGGTTCTTCACGGTGTTCTCGGAAATGAAGAGTTCCTTCGCGATATCGCGATTGTTCATGCCCGTGGCGACCAGTTTGAGGACTTCGAGCTCACGCTCGGTGAGCCGGGGCGCCGGTACCAGCCGGCGTTCGTCGGTCCGCTGGATCATCGACTTGAACTCGGTGAGCAGTTTCGACGCCATGGAGGGGCTGATCTGGGACTGCCCGTCCGCCACGGCACGGATCGCCGTGGCGACCTCGTCCGTGGAGATCTCCTTGAGCAGGTAGCCGGTGGCACCCGCCTTGATGGCGTCGTAGAGGTCGGCCTCCTCGTCGCTGATCGTCAGCATGATGATCTTCGCGCTGGGGGCCACCTCCTTGATGGCGGTGCAGGCCTCGATGCCGCCGCGTTTGGGCATCCGGACATCCATCAGCACGATGTCGGGCAGCAGATCGGCCGCCTTGTCGACGGCTTCCGCCCCGTCTCCGGCCTCACCGACGACCTGGATGTCCTCCTCCTGCGCGAGGACGATCTCCAGCCCTCTGCGGAAGAGGGCGTGGTCGTCGACCACGAGGACCCGGATCGGTTCCTTGCCGGAACCGCCCTCATCGTCCGTTCCGGTGCGGGCACCGGAAGCAGCGCCGGCATCGTTCGCATCGCGCACGGGCCCGAAGGTGTCCGCCATCGTTCCTCCCCCTGAAGGCCACGGCCTGAAGTTCACAAACTGTCCGCCAACGGCAGTTCACCCAGCACCGATTGGCTTGGGCCGCCATGATTTCATGCCTGGACGTCAGAGCGGTGATCCAGTGGTCGCACGCGGGTGCCCCGGGGGCGCACAAAGCGCTCCAGGGGCACCACGGAGCGGAGGTGTCAGCCGCCGAGCGCCCCACCCGCGCCGCCCGCCTCATCGGCGGCCAGCGGGTCGGTCCTCAGGTGGATGACGCCGTAGTCGTACGCGTGCCGCCGGTAGACGACACTCGGTTCCTTCGTGTCGGAATCGACGAACAAATAGAAGTCGTGTCCGACCAGTTCCATCTCGTAGAGCGCCTGGTCGAGCGACATGGGTGCCGCGACATGCGTCTTCTCGCGCATCACCAGCGGTCCTTCGCCCTGCACCTCGAGCGAGCCGATCCTGGTGGTGGGCACGGACTTCGTACCCTCGTCGGCGATCAGCTCGCCGTCCCCGTTGAACGAAGCCGCCTCCGGTACCACTTCGCCGACCTCGGCGGCCGGGGTGCGGCCGGAGCCGCGACGGCTGTAGCGCTTGTCGTGCTGCTTGCGCAGCCTGGCCTCCAGCTTGCCGGTGGCCAGATCCAGCGCTGCGTACGGGTCGCCTGCGGCCGCTTCCGCCCTGATGACCGGTCCACGCGAGCGGAGCGTGATCTCCACCCGGTCGGAGCGGTCGGCCTGACGGGGATTCGGCTCCTTGGACACCTCCACGTCGAGGCTGATCACCTTGCCGTCGAACTTCTGGATCTTGTCCAGCTTCAGCTTCTCGGCCACGTGCTTGCGGAACCGCTCGGGCACCTCGGTCTTGCGGCCCTTGACGACGATGTCCACGCAGAACTCCGTTCCCGGATCGCTCCGCTCGATGGCGGAGCATCTCCCTTTTGCACCAGGCCCCGGTGGTGACCGGAGCCGCGGACTCGGTGGGTTCGACCTCCTCCTCCCCCGACGGTGAGGTCTGCACCCCACCGAATTTCCGGATTCCGAACCGCTGGTGGGTCACCTGCCCGAAACCTGGTGGTGCATTCGCCGAGGTCTGGCATTCACCATTCCTCACAACCGAACATAGCCTGCTCGGCCGTCTGTCGGCACCCGCTACTCGCACGTACCTCCGTTCAGGTCTTTTTACCCACTCACTACCTGCAACGATGCAGGTTCAGTTCCAGTTCCGGTTTATTTCGAAGGCGGACGGAGATACTGCGACAACGGCCGCCTGGCGCACCCCGGAACCCGTGCGTTCCGGCCCTGCCGCCCGGTCGATCGCGCGTGCCGCCTCGGCCAGTGAGGCGCCTGTCGTGAGCAGGTCGTCGACCAGCACCACCCGCCCGGTGTCCAGCAGCCGACCGCCTCCGGCCACCACCCGCAGCGCCCCCGCCAGGTTCGCCCGGCGGTCTTCCGCGCCGAGCCCCGACTGGTCGGCCACCGGACGCCGTTGCCGCAGCACCGCCGCCACCCCGGCCGGGGTGCCCGAACGCCGCAGTTCCGCCGCGGCCGCCAGCGCGATCCGGCGCGTCGGATCGTGTCCGCGCGCAGCCACGGCCCGGCGCGACGACGGCACGGGCACGAGCAGCAGCGGCCGGGGAACGGACGGCGGGCCCGCCCCGGCCCTCACGGCACCCGCCAGCGCTTTGCCGAGCGTCCCCGCCAGGCCCAGCGCGCCCCGCTCCTTGTGGGCCAGGAGCAGCGCACGTACCGCGTTCTCGTAGCGGGCGGCGGCGTGCACCGCGGGCAGACCGGGCGGTTCGGGATCGGGGCGCACCCGGCGTGGCGGCCCGCCGTGGAGCTCGACGGCGCACTCCTCGCACACTTCGGTCCGCGGTCTGCCGCAGCCCCCACAGGCCACCGGCAGAACCAGTCCGCTGATCTCCCGCCACCACCCGCGCACAACTCCACTGTGCCCCCGCCGGGGCCGTCGGACCACCCCTGTGGAAAACCTCCCGGGACCGGCCGGCGCGCCCAGCCCGGAGACTCGCACGCGGTATCCGCGTCAGCCCGGGTGGACCAAGGGGTCAGCCCGGCGAGACCAGGCCGTCAGCCCGGGTAGACCAGCGCCGAGCCCTCCTTCAGGACCGTCTGCCAGTTGTCGCCGGGCAGCAGCTTCACTATTCCGTCGCCCTGGGTGTCCGCCATCAACGGCAGCTGCTCGTCGTCCGCCGCGGCGATCGCCCGCACCTGGTTCACCCCGGGCAGCACGCCGGAGGACGGTGTCGAGCCGTCCGCCTGCACGTAGCGGACCTGCTGCACGCCGCCCTGCTCCTTGCCGACCACCACGAGGCGGCTGCCGCCCGACCACGACATCGCGGTCACGTCCGCCAGCTGCGGGGCGGCCTGCCGCAGGTCCACCACGGATATCCGCTGCTTGTCCTGCGGTCCGTGGCGCTCGATCCGGCCGATCTTGAGCGTCGTATGGCCGTCGCTCCTCAGCAGCAGCGCGATGCGCACCCCGTCCGAGGACAGCCGCAGCCCCGTGATCCGGCTGCCGTTCAGACTCGGCACGGTGACCTCCTGCGGTTTGCCCGCACCACCGGCCAGCCGCAGCAGTCTGGGATTGTCCGGGTCCCGGTCGGCGACCCATAGGTCGCCCCTGCCGTCCCAGCTGGGCGCCGTCAGCCGGCGGTCGGCACTACTGGCGCCGCTCGTCACCGCCGGGGCCGGCAGCTGGCCGTCCTCGGTGATGGACGCCACGTAGAGCGCGTCGCGATGCTGCGAGAGCGCCGCCGCCAACTGCTCGTCTCGGGCCACGCCGACCTCGCTCACCCGCGCCGGACCCGCGCCGAACGGTCCGGGCACCGGCTCCGGTTCCCCGCTGCCCCGGGTGCTCCCCGGGATGCGCTGCACATGCCCCTTGGCATCGACGAAGTACTGGCTGTCGGGCCCGCCGGAGGAACCGTCCGGGGCGTACTCCTCCGCCTGGTCGGAGCCGAGCACGCACAGCGGCGAACCGTCCGAGCGCTGGAGCTCCACCTGCTCGACCCGGGCCGAGGTCAGGTCCCGGAGAGTGAAGAGCACCTGCGACGCCATCATCCGGCAGGAACGCTGGCCGACCCCGTCCGCTTTCTTGTCGAGCGGGACCTTCAGCACGTTGCGGTCGTCGGGCGTCAGCGAGATGACGTCCTTCCGCAGCTTCGTCCCGGCGGGGAAGCGCGATCTGACCACCGGCCGCAGCCAGTCGGTCGGGCCCCCCAGGAGGCTGCGGACCGCCTGCGTGACGGTGTCCATCCCGGTGGTGGGGTCCGTCCGGTTACGGATGTAGACGGGGTCGGCGACGAGCGTGGACTCCGCCTCGGAAAGCCCGGTCGCGAAGTAGAACTTGTTGACGGAACGGTAGAGCCGCTTGAAGTCCGACTGCCCGAGCACCAGACCGTCCGGCACCGTGTCGATGCGCCACTCCTTGCCGTCCGGCCCGTTCCGCCGCACCAGATGGAGGGCGCCGGAGTACTCCGCCGGGGCCAGCGGCTGGTACGCGTTCTGCTCGTCGACCGTCGCCACCTTCTCGCCGGACAAGGTGTAGCTGACCTCGGTGGTGGAGCGGTCGCTCTCGTGGACCGGGCGGTCGCTGCGGTTCGGCGCCTTGGCCAGCACCGTGGTGAGCGCACTCGGCTTCCAGGACTTCGACGCCTTCGGTGTGAGGTATTTACGCGTCGTCTGAAAATCGGAGTCGTCGCTGGTCATCGACTCCAGGAAGCCGTCGACCACCTCGTTGGGAGTGGCGCCCTCACGCGGTGCGACCGCGTACACCTGGACCTGGGAGTCGCCGGGCTGCGAGGCGTCCACAGCCTTGACGTCCCCGGTGACGGGCATCGAGCCGCACGCGGTGAGCAGCAGCGCGCCGCATCCCAGCAGCACGGTCAGCCCCGCCGCCCGTCCGCGGCCGCCCTGATGACGGTCAGTGCCCACGAGTCGTGTCCTCCAGCCCGGGATCCTGTCCCGGGGAGTCGTTGGCGCCGGTCCGCTCCCCGGCGGGGCGCGGCACCACCCGTGCGCCGTTGCCCGGCAGCGCGGCCGGGTGCACCGAGACCGGTGCGGTCCGGGAGGGCGCGGGGGCGCGGGCGGGGACCGGCAGCGGTGAGCGGTCCGTGCCCGGCGTCTGGGAGGGGACCGCCATCAGCCGGTGCTCGCTGCCCGCGGCCTGCGCGGGCGCCGCCGCGGCCCGCTCCCGGCTCTCGCGGTTGCGCCGCGAGTCCTCGGGCTCCAGCGGTATCGGTGAACCACGCAGCGGTTCGTCCGCCGTGCGCGGCAGGGTCAGCCGGAACTGCGAGCCGCCGCCGGGTTCGCCCCAGGCCTGCAGCCAGCCGCCGTGCAGCCGGGCGTCCTCGACGGCGATCGACAACCCCAGTCCGGTGCCGCCGGTCGTCCTCGCGCGGGCCGGGTCGGCCCGCCAGAAACGGTTGAACACCCGGGTCGCCTCGCCGGGCTTCAGGCCCACCCCGTAGTCCCGGACGGCAACGGCGACCGCACCGCCGGCCACTCCCATCCGCACCACGACATCACGGCCCTCACCGTGCTCGACGGCGTTGACGACCAGGTTGCGCAGGACCCGCTCGACGCGTCGCGCGTCGGCCTCCGCTATCACCGGCTGCTCGTCACCGACCACCCGGATCCGGGTGCCCTTGCGCTCGGCCAGCGGCTCGGCACCGCCGATCACTCGCCGGACGACCTGCCGCAGGTCTATCGGCTCGGCCTCCAGCGCCGCGGCCCCCGCGTCGAACCGGCTGATCTCCAGCAGGTCGGAGAGCAGCGACTCGAAGCGGTCGAGCTGATCACCGAGCAGCTCCGCGGAGCGAGCCGTGACGGGGTCGAAGTCGACGCGTGCCTCATGGATGACATCGGCGGCCATCCGTACCGTCGTCAGGGGCGTGCGCAGCTCGTGCGACACGTCGGAGACGAACCGCCGCTGCATCCGCGAGAGCTCCTCCAGCTGCTGGATCTTCAGCTGAAGGTTCTGCGCCATCTTGTTGAAGGCCTCGCCCAGCCGGGCGATGTCGTCCTCGCCGGTGACCTTCATCCGTTCCTGGAGCCGTCCGGCCGAGAGCCGTTCAGCGATCCCGGCCGCCATCCGTACGGGGGTGACGACCTGGCGCACCACGAACCAGGCGATGGCCCCGAGCAGTACGACCACGAACAGACCGGCGGTGGCCAGCGTGCCCCTGACCAGGGTCAGCGACTTCTCCTCCTGCGTCAGCGGGAAGAGGTAGTAGAGCTGGTAGGGGTTGCGGTCGATGTCGTACAGCCGCTTGCCGACGACGAGACCGGGCTGTGAATCCTGTCCGTTCGCGTACCGGATCAGGGAGTACGTCTGGAACGCTCCGGGGCCCTTGTTCACGGACTCACGGAGACTCTGCGGGATGCTCGCGGCCTCGACGCTGCCCGAGCCGCGGGGTGCGCGGGAGCCCTCGTCGGCGCTGAGTGCCACGACGTTGAAGGCGTTCTTCCCGCCGCTGGCGAGCTGGTCGACCAGCTCGGTCCGCCAGGAGTTGTTGGCCGTGGTGCCGTCCGCGGCGTCGCCGCCCTGGCCGGGAGTGGGGGTGAGCGGTGCGTTGGCCTTCTCCTGGGCGGCGGCGAATCCGCCCGCGGCCTGTGTCTGGGCCGCCTTGCCCTTCGCGTCCAGCAGACCGTTGCGCACCTGCCCGATCACGACCAGGCCCAGCAGCAGCACCACACCGAGCGACATCAGCAGCGTGCCCGCGACGACCCGCAGCTGGAGGTTGCGCCGCCACAGCCGCACGGCCGGCAGCAGCGGACGCCGCACCCAGCGCATCACCAGTCGGGGCACCGGCCCGCCGGGCGCCCGGTTCTGGAACAACCGGCCGCCCTGCAGGATGAGCCCGACGTGTGACGACGCGTGCCCTGAACCGGCAGCCCGCTCCGCACGGACTCCCGGCTCCCCGGGCTTCGGAGCAGCGCTACCCAAGGACATGTCAGCTCGGTCCGGCCTTGTAACCGACGCCCCGGACGGTCACCACGATCTCCGGCCGCTCCGGGTCCTTCTCGACCTTGGAGCGCAGACGCTGGACGTGCACGTTCACCAGCCGGGTGTCGGCGGCGTGGCGATATCCCCACACCTGCTCAAGCAGTACCTCACGGGTGAAGACCTGCCACGGCTTACGGGCGAGCGCGACCAGCAGATCGAACTCCAGCGGGGTCAGGGCAATGGACTGCCCGTCCCGCTTCACCGAGTGCCCGGCCACGTCTATGACCAGGTCACCAATGGTGAGCTGCTCCGGTGCCGGCTCCTCGGACCTCCGCAAACGTGCCCTGATCCGGGCAACCAACTCCTTAGGTTTGAACGGTTTGACGATGTAGTCGTCGGCCCCGGACTCCAGGCCCACCACCACGTCAACCGTGTCGCTCTTGGCAGTGAGCATGACGATCGGCACACCTGACTCGGCCCTGATCAGCCTGCAGACCTCGATGCCGTCCCTACCGGGCAGCATGAGATCCAGGAGAACCAGGTCCGGCTTCGCCTCACGAAATGCAGCAAGTGCCTTGTCGCCGTCCGCTACGAACGACGGCTCGAATCCCTCACCACGCAGCACAATGCCGAGCATCTCGGCCAGTGCGGTGTCGTCATCGACGACAAGGACGCGTCCCTTCATAATCGACATCATCCCATTAGCTAATCGTTATCTGCGATGACCTGGCACACAGCTCTGCCAGCCCGACCCCTGTGACCGGGGAGATTACGCCCTCCTCCGTGACGATCGCCGTGACCAGCTCCGGCGGCGTGATATCGAAGGCGGGGTTGTACGCCGGGGATCCCTGCGGTGCGACGATCACACCGCCCGTTTCCCGGCCGGCCGGGCCGGACCGAGAGAATGTGACCTCCGTCACCTCGTGCCCGGGTCGCTGCTCCACGGTGATCGACGCCCCGTCCGCGGTGTCCAGATCCACGGTCGTGGTCGGGGCCACCACGATGAACGGTACGTGGTGATACTGCGCGAGCACCGCCAGCGGATAGCTCCCCACCTTGTTGGCCACTGATCCGTCCGCGGCGATGCGGTCCGCCCCGATGAGTACAGCATCCACCTCGCCCGCCGCGAACAGCGATCCTGCGGCGTTGTCCGTGAGCACGCTGTACGCCATACCGTTGCGAGCCGCCTCGTACGCGGTCAGCCTCGCTCCCTGGAGCAGCGGGCGGGTCTCGTCCACCCACAGCCGCCTCAGCCGGCCGGCCCGGTGCGCGCCGAGTGCCACCGCGAAGGCTGTCCCCTCCCCGCCCGAGACGAGTGCCCCGGTATTGCAGTGGGTCAGGAGCTGATGACCGCCGTCGGGCAGCAGCTCGTCCAGGAGCGCGAGCCCGAACCGCGCCATACGGCCACTGGCCGCGGCGTCCTCCCGGTGAAGGGCCCTGGCCTCCGCCAGCGCCTCCGCCGCCGCCTGCTCCGGGCCGGCCCCCTTCCCGGCCGCCGACCGGTACGCCCCGGCAGCCCGCCGCACCCCGTAGCCGAGGTTCACCGCGGTGGGCCGCGCCTGCTCCAGCAGTTCCGCGGCAGCCTCCACATCCTGGCCCCGTACCGCGGCGAGAGCCACGCCGTAGGCCCCCGCGATGCCCAGCAACGGTGCTCCCCGTACCGCCAGGACCCGGATCGCCTCGACCAGTGCGGGCACATCGGCGCACACCAGCTCGGCTTCCTCCGCGGGCAGCCGCGTCTGGTCGAGCAGCACCACCGCAGGGCCTTCCGGAGGCTCGTCCCAGCGAAGTACGGAGAGGGCCGAGGGGGCGGTGCCCACCGGCGGTTGCGCGTCCTGATCAGCCATCCGCCCAGTCTGCCCGGTGAGCCGCCCAGAAATGAAGGTACGAAGGAGACGGAACACCAGGACCGGACCGGTGCGACGCGTGACACGATGGCTGCCAACCTGCCGCCCCGATGAGCGGACAGGACCGTTAAGGAGCGAGAATGAACGACACTCCGGGCTGGGCCTCGCCCGGATCTGCCCCCTCCGACGGCCAGGAGACCGGGATCCCCCGGCCCTCCGAACCTGTCGACAGCAGCGGACCTGCGGGAAACTGGTCTTCCACGCAGCCGCCCGCGGGGCAGTGGTCCCCACCAAGCAGTCCCGGCACCGGTCCCGGCGCACCGCCTCCCGCTCCTGGCTGGGGCGGCCGGCCCCCGGGCCCCGGCTGGGGCAGGCCGCATGCGGCCCGGCCCGGCGTCATCCCGCTCCGGCCACTGGGCGTCGGCGAGATCCTGGACGGTGCCGTATCCACCATGCGCGCCCACTGGCGCACGGTCCTCGGCCTCACGCTCGCCGTCTCCGTGATCGCGCAGACCGCGATCATCCTCGTACAGCGCTATCTGCTGCCCGAGCCCCCGTCGATCGACGCGAACGCCACGGGCTCGGAGGCCCTGCGCCAGGCGGCCGACTCGTTCCAGGCCAGCATGCTGGAACTTGGCCCGTCCCTGCTCATCACGATGCTCGCCACCATCTTCACCACAGCGGTGCTGACCGTGGTGATCAGCCGCTCGGTGCTCGGCCGCCCCGTCACCCTCGCCGACGCGTGGACCGAGGCCCGGCCCCGCCTGCTCCCGCTGCTGGGCCTGACACTCCTGCTCGCTGTCATGGCCGTGGCCATCATGGCCGTCGGGCTCCTCCCCGGCTTCCTGCTCGGTGACACGGCAGGTGTCGGTCTCGCCTTCCTCGGGCTTCTCGCCGCCTGTGTCGTGCTGGCCTGGCTGATGGTCCGCTTCTGCCTCGCCTCGCCCGCGCTGATGCTGGAACGGCAGTCGATCACCGCCTCGATGCGACGCTCCGCCAAACTGGTGCGGGGCGCCTGGTGGCGGACCTTCGGCATCCTGGCACTCACGTGGCTGCTGACTGTCATCGTGGCCGTGGTGATCGGAATTCCGTTCGGCCTCATCGCGATTGCTGTGGACGGTGGCGGGATGAGCGCGTTCCTCACCGATGGCGCCAACAGTTTCGGCTGGCCGTTCCTGATCGTCTCCGGAATCGGTGACGTGGTCGTCGCGATGATCACCTACCCGCTCTCCGCGGGAGTCACGGCGCTGCTCTACGTGGACCAGCGCATCCGGCGCGAGGCACTCGACCTCGAACTCGCCAGGGCAGCCGGCCTGCCGGGCTACGACAACAGGAGTTGACGCCGTGTCGGGGGCGGGCGGCACGGCGGCCACAGAGCTGCTGATCCGGGCCGGCGGCGGCATACCCGTGGACACCCCGCGGGTGCCCGCCCGCGAGGCGGCACGGCACGAACTGTCCAAACCGATGTACCACGAGAACGACCCGAACGTCCTCCAGCGGGCTCTCGACCACCTGTGGAAGTGGGTCGGTGATCTCCTCTCGTCCGCCTCGGACGCCGCCCTCGGCGGTCCGGCGGGGCTGGTCGTACTGGTACTGATCGTTCTCGCCCTGGCCGCCGCACTCTGGTGGCGTCTGGGGACCCCGCAACGCGGTCCGGGACCGGCGGACGCCCTCTTCGAAAGCGGTCCCCGCAGTGCTGCGGAACACCGCACCGCCGCCGAGGCCCACGCCACCGCCGGCCGCTGGAACCAAGCGGTCCAGGAACGGATGCGGGCCCTCGTCCGCTCCCTCGAAGAACGCGCCCTCCTGGACCCGCGCCCCGGCCGCACGGCCGACGAAGCCGCCGCGGAGGCCGGACGGCCGCTCCCCGCACACGCCACGCGACTGCACGCGGCGGCCCGGCAGTTCGACGACGTCACATACGGCGGCCGCACCGCCGGCCAGCAGGCGTACCGGACCCTGGTCGCCCTCGACCTGGAGCTCGAATCCACCAAGCCCCAGCTGACCGGTGCGTTCCCGGGAGCCGTCGGGTGACCGTGGCCACCGCCGCTCCCTCCTCGGCCTCCCCCACCGCTCGTCAGGTCTGGATCCGCACACGAGGGCTGCTGCTCGCCGTCCTCGTGCTCGTCGCCGCCGGCATCGCCTTGGCCGCCACCCACTCCGGCGACCGGCACGGACGGCTCGACCCCCGCTCCGCCGACCGTTACGGCAGCCGGGCCGTCGCCGAACTCCTCAAGGACCGCGGCGTCTCCGTCCGGGTCGTCACCACACTCAAGGACGCCACGTCGGCGGCGGGACCCGACACCACCCTGCTCGTCACCGCACCCAACCTGCTGACGCCCGGCCAGCAGCGCATCCTCCGCACGGCAACCACCGACACCGTCGGCCGGACCGTGCTCCTCGCTCCAGGACCTCCCTCGGTGGACGCACTGGCCCCCGGTGTCCGAGCCAAATCCGCCGCACCGGTGACCACACGTGCCCCCGGATGCTCCCTGGACGCGGCCCGGCTGGCCGGCACCGCCGAAACGGGTGGGCTGCGCTACTCCACGGACAGACTCGACGCTCTCGCCTGCTACCCGGCCGACGGCCTTCCCTCGCTGCTGCTCCTCCACCACCCCGCAGCGGGCGACACTGCCCTCCTCGGCTCCCCCGACATCCTGTACAACGATCGTCTGGACAAGCAGGGCAACGCCTCGCTGGCCCTTCAACTCCTCGGCTCCCAACCGCATCTGGTCTGGTACCTCCCCTCGCTCGATGACCCCTCCGCCGCAAGCGGCGGCGAACACGATGACGGCGGCACGGGGGACGGAAGCGCGGGCGGCGAGAGCAGCTTCATCAGCCTGATCCCCTCGGGCTGGCTGTGGGGCGCCCTGCAACTCGCGCTCGCCGCCGTACTTGCCGCCGTCTGGCGGTCACGACGCCTGGGCCCCGTGATCGCTGAGCGGCTGCCCGTGGCCGTGCGTGCCTCCGAGTCCACCGAGGGCCGCGCCCGCCTCCACCGCAAGACCAACGCCCGTGACCGGGCGGCCGCCGCACTGCGTCACGCCTCCCGCACCCGCATCGCCCCTCTCGTCGGCGTCTCCCCGCGGGACGCCCACTCCCCCGTCTCCCTCCTGCCCGCCGTCTCCGCGCGCCTCAGCACGGCCGACGACGGCCTTCGAGAACTGATCTTCGGCTCGGCTCCTTCCGACGATGCCGCGCTCGTCCTTCTGGCAGACCAACTCGACTCCCTCGAAAGGGAGGTTCGTACCTCATGACCGCCCCGCCCCCCGTTCCCGCCGGGACAGCCGACACCAACCGGACCGACGACACGGCGCGCGCATCTCTGGAAGCCCTGCGCTCCGAGATCGCCAAGGCCGTGGTCGGGCAGGACCCGGCGGTCACCGGCCTTGTCGTCGCACTGCTCTGCCGAGGCCATGTCCTGCTCGAAGGCGTGCCGGGCGTGGCCAAGACCCTCTTGGTCCGTGCCCTCGCGGCGTCGCTGGAACTCGACACCAAACGCGTCCAGTTCACCCCCGATTTGATGCCCAGCGATGTCACCGGGTCGCTCGTCTACGACGTCCGCACCACCGAGTTCTCCTTCCAGCGGGGGCCGGTCTTCACCAACCTCCTGCTCGCCGACGAGATCAACCGGACACCGCCCAAAACCCAGTCCTCCCTCTTGGAGGCGATGGAGGAGCGTCAGGTGACCGTCGACGGAACCCCCCGGCTCCTCCCCGACCCCTTCCTCGTCGCAGCAACCCAGAACCCGGTGGAGTACGAGGGCACATACCCGCTCCCCGAAGCCCAGTTGGACCGATTCCTCCTCAAGCTGACGGTGCCTCTGCCGTCCCGCGAGGACGAGATCGACGTCCTGACCCGCCACGCCGACGGCTTCAACCCCCGAGATCTCAAAGCAGCGGGCATACGCCCGGTCGCGGGACCGGCCGATCTGGAAGCCGCTCGCGCCGCCGTCGCCAGGACCAGCGTCTCCCCCGAGATCGCCGGCTACGTCGTAGATATCTGTCGTGCCACGCGTGATTCCCCCTCGCTCTCCCTCGGGGTCTCACCCCGAGGTGCCACTGCTCTGCTCTCCACCGCACGAGCCTGGGCCTGGCTCACAGGCCGCGACTACGTGATTCCGGACGATGTGAAAGCCCTGGCCCTCCCCACGCTCCGCCACCGCGTCCAGCTCCGGCCCGAGGCGGAGATGGAAGGTGTCACCCCCGACTCCGTCATCACCGCGGTCCTCGCTCAAGTCCCCGTACCCCGATGAGGCGGTGAGTCATGGCCCTCACCGGACGAACCGTGCTGCTCGCCGCCCTGGGGTCACTCCCCGTAGGCATCCTGGCCCCGAGCTGGACGGGCTTGCTCGCGGTCAATGCCCCGCTGTCTCTAGCAATTCTGTGCGACTACGCCCTGGCTGCGCCAGTGCGTTCGCTCCAGTTCACCCGATCCGGTGATACAAGCGTTCGACTTGGTGACGGCGCGGAAGTGCAACTCACCGTAGTCAATCCTTCCCGCCGGCGTCTGCGGGCACACCTCCGCGATGCCTGGCCTCCCAGTAGCTGGCAAGCCGGCGCGGAACAGTCCGCATCCCGCCACAGACTGACGGTCCCACCGGGTGAACGCCGCCGTGTCACCACGCTCCTGCGCCCCACCCGCCGCGGCGACCGAAGGGCCGAGCGGGTCACGGTTCGCTCGTTCGGCCCGCTCGGTCTCGCGGCGCGCCAGGGCGACCATCAACTGCCTTGGACGGTCCGGGTCCTACCGCCGTTCACCAGTCGCAAACACCTGCCGTCCCGTCTTGCCAGACTACGAGAACTCGACGGCCGCACCAGTGTCCTGACCCGTGGCGAGGGTACGGAGTTCGACAGTCTTCGCGCCTATGTCCCGGGCGACGACACCCGCTCGATCGACTGGCGGGCCACCGCCCGCCAGTCTGCCGTCACCGTCCGGACGTGGCGCCCCGAGCGCGACCGTCACATCCTCGTCGTCCTGGATACGGGGCGGACATCGGCTGGGCGGGTCGGTGATGTGCCTCGCCTGGACGCGGCGATGGACGCGACACTGCTCCTGACCGCTCTGGCCACCCGAGCGGGCGACCGGGTTGACCTGGTCGCCTACGACCGCCGTGTGCGCGCCCTAGTTCAGCGCCGGGCAGCCGGAGAAGTCCTGTCTGCCATGGTCGGTGCGATGGCACCGCTCGAACCGGAGCTGGTGGAAACGGATGCGCGAGGCCTCAGTGCCATGGCTCTGGCGAACGCCCCTCGCCACTCCCTGATCGTGCTTCTGACCAGTCTCGACTCGGCCCCCGTGGAGGAGGGTCTGTTGCCAGTCCTGTCCCGCCTGACCCGGCGGCACACCGTGCTGCTGGCGGCTGTCAGCGATCCTCATATTGAGGAAATGGCCGGCGCGAGAGGAACGGTGGACGCGGTCTACGAGGCGGCTGCCGCTGCCCAGGCCAAGGCCCGACGTCGCAGAACAGCAGATCGGCTCCAACGACACGGAGTTGTTGTCGTCGACGCCTCTCCCGATGCCCTCGCGCCGGCTCTGGCCGACGCATATCTGGCTCTCAAAGCAGCAGGTCGTCTGTAGCTGGGCCACAACCCCCGTGGATGAGGTCCGAGTCCGGTATTTCGCGATGTGGCAGACGTGCCGGGCTGGGATCGGATCAAGAACACAGGCCAATTCTGGTCCGGGAACGCAGAAGAGCCCCGTGCCACAAGGGCACGGGGCTCAACTATTTTAAAAGGAGTTCGGCGGCGTCCTACTCTCCCACAGGGTCCCCCCTGCAGTACCATCGGCGCTGAAAGGCTTAGCTTCCGGGTTCGGAATGTAACCGGGCGTTTCCCTAACGCAATGACCACCGAAACACTATGAAATTAACCAACACCGGAGATAAACACGGCCGTTCGTTATTTCAGAACTAACACAGTGGACGCGAGCAACTGAGGACAAGCCCTCGGCCTATTAGTACCAGTCAGCTCCACCCGTTACCGGGCTTCCACATCTGGCCTATCAAC